>JBMNGL010000007.1:0-554795 GCA_050949825.1 Syntrophomonadaceae bacterium
ATAGAACAGAGAATATGGTCCAAAGAAAGTGGTTGGACATTTAAAACTGCAGTTAATGTCGGCAAAAATGCACATTTAGTGCTTTTGTTTGGAGCAACCGGCATAATAAAACAGTCTGGGATTTTCGATGAAATTCAGACTTTATATCCTGATGCCTTAATATTTGGCTGTTCCACAGCAGGAGAGATCTGCGGGGTGCAGATTTTAGACAATTCGCTGGTGGCAACAGCGGTTCAATTTGATTCCATCTCCGTGCAGGGGGCCTCTGTGCACTGTGAACGATTGGATAATAGTTTTGAGGCTGGGTTTGTACTGGCCAGCAAGTTGCCCAAGATGGGTCTGCGGCATGTTGTTGTGCTCTCCGAAGGGGTGCGCGTAAACGGCAGCGATCTGGTGCGCGGGTTGAGTAGCATACTGCCGGACGATATTGGTATTACAGGCGGGTTGGCAGGTGACAGCGACCGCTTTCAAGAAACCTATATTATGCTGAATGGACCTGCCCAAACAGGCCTCATCGGTGCTATAGGTTTGTACGGCAACAGGCTGAAAATTGGTTACGGCTCGCGAGGCGGGTGGGATCCTTTTGGACCGGAACGATTGGTAACACGTTCACGGGGAAATGTTCTCTATGAGATGGATGGCCGTTGCGCTCTAGATCTTTATAAGGATTATTTGGGTGAGCATGCCCGGGGTCTGCCGGCCACCGGTATGCTATTCCCGTTGAGTTTGCGCAGCCGGGATGCTGATAGTACAGTAGTTAGGACCATATTGTCAGTGGATGAAGAAGCTAGAAGTCTCACTTATGCGGGAGACATACCTGAGGGCACGTATGTGCGGTTAATGAAGGCCAATATTGACCGCTTGATTGGTGGAGCCATTTCTGCTGCAGAGACCAGCCGTGAAGCTGTTGCCAATCCCACCCTGAGCATTTTAATTTCATGTATAGGACGCAAGCTGGTTTTAAAGCAGCGCACCGAGGAGGAAATAGAAGGAGTTCAGCAAACCCTGGGTGAAAATGTAGTCTTGACCGGGTTCTATTCCTATGGGGAAATTTGCCCTCATCAACACGGTATGGGTCCTGCGCTTCACAACCAGACCATGACTATAACCACCCTTGCGGAGGACTGAATGTGAAGAGTATGCATCGCTTACTTCAACGGCAATGGAGACGTTTTTTCGGTGGCAATCCTGTTCCTGGCGAATGGGAGGGCTTTATTCAAGCCGTTAATCAAGCCTATTTTGATTTCGATGCTGACCGGGGTATGCTGGAGCGATCCCTGGAGCTCAGTTCTCAAGAACTTCTGCAAGCCAACTCCGAGCTAATGGCATTAATTCAGGCATTTCCCGATATCTTCCTGCGGCTATCCTCCCAGGGCAAAATAATAAAATACAAGCGGACTGAATGCAGTGACCGTCATCCCTGGTCGGAGGATCTGGTCGGGGCTGATTTTTGCAATGTGGCAGGAGAACGTTATGCGGCCGAATTTAAAGAGGCTTTAAAGAATGTTCATAAACGCAATGCTATTACCAACCTGGAATTTGTCGTCAGCAGTAAAGGGATCCCCTATCATTATGAATCCCGTCTCGTTCCCATGGAAGACGATCAGATCTTTGTTATTGTCCGTGACATCACAGAAAGGAAACAGGCGGAAGAACAGCTGATCTATTATACTATGTTTGATCCCCTGACCAATCTTTACAACCGGGCCTTTTTCGAGCGCGAAATGCAACGCCTGGAAACTCTCTCCTGCAATCCCCTGGGATTTATTGTTTGCGATGTGGATAATTTAAAAATAGTCAATGATACCTACGGCCACAACAGTGGCGACCTGCTACTGATGGAAGTGGCCAATCTTCTTCATAAATCACTTCGCAAGCAGGACATAGTAGCCAGAATCGGCGGGGATGAGTTTGCCATAATCCTGCCCAATAGTGGTTCTGCGGCGGTTGAAAGCACGTGTCTCAGGATTCGTGAAGCCATCGCCCGTTATAATGATGCTGCCCCGGACATACCTATTAGCATCTCCATGGGCTATTCGATTAGAACACTGACCCGGGATACTATGGAAGATATATTCAAACAGGCTGATGATAACATGTATAAGGAAAAATTTATACATCATAAAAGGTTGAGTAGTGATTTGATGCGATCAGTATCGGAGGTTCTTAGCAATAACCGTTTTGTTGTGGAAGGAACGACTGAATACTCTAAGACGCACGGTACCAATCCGGTGATTCGTTTTGGAAGACCGGGGAGTTCATGGGAACATCTTGATATTGTGATGAAGCTGAACAAGGATAATTATTACGGCAATATTGTTTTGCCTGCGCTTCCGGAGGACAAAAATATTGAAGAGTATCGGGATTACCTTAAGGCCGTGCTCATTTTAATCAATATGGTTTTGGACTCCTTGCCGGATGGAAACGCAGAAGGAACTAGTGACAAATTACCCAATCTACGTTGGACACGGCCAGGATGGCTAGAATAAAGATCTGGAATATGCAGATTGAAGCAAGTCATTTCTGAGATTTACACAAGCCCTGTAAATTAGTTATTGCTCAAAATAACAGCCGCTTGGCAGCGACAGGTTGTAGTCAATAATCTCTCCGCAGATGGTGCGATAAAAATGGGGTCAAATATGAATCCCTGGCACAATATCATCAATCATGTTGCTATTTGGGACCAGGCCATCCAACAATATGTCATCGCAGGTTGCCAGCCGGAAGCGGTGCTATTCTTTGTCGGGATTACCCGCCTGGGGAATTCAACCACGCTTATTATGCTCTGTGCCCTGCTCACACTATGGCTCTTAGCACGAAAAAACTGGTCTTCAGCCTTGGTCCTGGACATGGGTTTGACATCCGCCTGGCTGACCATGGCTGAGCTTAAAAACCTGTTTGGACGCATCCGCCCTCCGGGTGAACAACTGGTTTATGCAGGCGGCCATAGCTTCCCCAGCGGCCATGCCATGCTCTCTGTGGTGTTTTACGGTTTTGCCGCCTACTTGTTCACCCGCAACCTGTCCAGAAAAGGCAAGATTGTGATATGGGGAATAATCAGTGTGCTGCTGCTTTTGATTGGCATCAGCAGGGTGTATTTGAATGTCCATTATGCCAGCGATGTGATGGGGGGCTATTTTCTCGGCTGCTGCTATTTAGGTATTATGATTTCCCTTGATCATAAGTTAACTCAAGGGTAGTCTAAATGGCTATGACAACCGAACTATCCAGTTTAGCGGCATGAAATATGGCCGCTATCTTCTTCGCGTAGCCAACCTTTGCCTGTCAGGCGAGGGAGGGCCCAAAACGGAGCATCTACTCAACTGTGAAAAATATGTGGTTGGCAGGTTTATCTTTTGCCTTTGCGTTTTTGCGCCTGACTTGCCTTGCCTGCTTTACGCGCCTGACGGGCTTGCTCAGAAAAGATCTGTTTATTCTTCTCCTGCTGCTTCTGACCGCCAATATAATGTTTTTCCATTCCGCGCTGTACCACCAGAGTGTGTCCGGCATCAAAGGTGAGGCATACCGGTAAATCAGCCTCACCATAGACCACCTTGTAACCTGCATCCTTTATTTCCGGTAAAGATTTCAAGAGTTTACGAACTTCAGTTTTGATAACCGAAAAATTTCGATCACTATGATGACCTTTGCCGTGATTTATATCAAGGATATCCACACCATGATTGAGGCACCAATCCAGGCTTTTTTGCACCTTTTCCAGGGCTTCATTAAGGTTAAGGCCGTGCAGGTTAAGGGTCTCCATTGCTTATCATTTTCCCCCCTTAAGGCATTATCTAAGGGTAGCGATAATGCCCGATAATTTTCCACCTTAATAAGGCATCTTCTTCCCGGCATATACTGGCATTATGAATAACCAGCGGTATGTTATCCCTGGTTTTGCGGTCGCTGACAATACCGCAATGTTCGTCACCATTGGCAAAACGCCAGTAAACCACATCACCCCACTGCCATTGCTGGGGATCACCATAATTCTCCAACGTTAAGGAGCGGCCATGGCGTTGAAAGAAGGTAATCTGGTTGGGTACACGGCGGTGGTCAATATTATGATCGGGGCCTTTTAACCCCCAGCGCTGCGGGTAAGCCCCGAAGTGGTGCAGCATATCTTGATGAATCAAGGCCTGCAGGTCAATTCCAGCCTTGCGGTAGGCGCGTATCACCACATCAGTGCAGGCCCCCCGGTCAGGTGCCACATCTCCCCCGGGATAGGCCATGACCTGATAGGAGGCATCGTAACTGGTGGCGTTTTTGGCTTCAGCTCGGGCTCCCAGAAGGATCAGGTCTGCTGTCTGCAGTTGATCTACCGGGATTCTTTCCACCGCTGAAGGCGTCCAGGGGTAATCAGCAGGCACCAGGTCATGTTCCGACGGGTAATGCCCGGTCAGGAAATGCCATGACAGGGCCAGGCTCAAGAGCAGCACGGTCAGTATAAGGATATGGTTTGCGCGCGGTCTCAATATAATCCCCCTCAAATGCGTACAGAAGGCTGGATTTTCATTTATATGCATTGTAATGATAACTGCGCTATTCTTCAAGGTTTAATCTCCACCCATATCCTTATCTCCAGCGGGGTGGGACCATGAAAAATGCCTGTAGTTATGTTATCATATAGAGGTTATAAGCATTAGCTGCCGATATGCATTCTCTTCTTAGCAGGCCTTGCAATAGGGGACTTTTCCCAGAAACCGAGGTGCTTTCTCTTTGAAAAAGGGTATTATTTCCGATTTGAATGAACAACAACGTGAAGCGGTCATGCATGAACAGGGACCATGCATGGTCATGGCCGGTGCAGGCAGCGGCAAAACCAGGGTTCTAACCCATCGTGTTGCCAACCTGATTTCCCAGGGGCTGTCACCACAGTCGATTATGGCCATAACTTTTACCAATAAGGCTGCACAGGAGATGCGTTCGCGGGTGTCTGCCATGATGCCCGATTATAATGGCCAGTGGATTCAGACCTTTCATGCTGCCTGTTACCGTATTTTGCGCATGGATATTAATCATCTGGGTTTTGAACCTAATTTTGTAATTATGGATGAAAGTGATTGCAAATCGATCATTAAGACCATATTAAAAGAGGAAAACGATTATGAGAACAAGCCGGAGAGCATTCTCTATCAGATAAAAATGGCTAAAAACCGCTTGAAAGATCCAGAACCGTTTTTCATGGATCTGGATGCTCCCCAACCCATGCGGGAAAAATACCTGCGGGTATATCGCATCTACCGCGCACGTTTGAAAGAGCTTAATGCCCTGGATTTTGAGGATTTGATCGGTCTTTGTGTGCAGTTGTTTGAAGAATATCCGGAAGTTCTGGAGAAATATCAGCATTGGTTTAAATTTATCATGATCGATGAATACCAGGACACCAATTTTGCTCAGTATAAGTGGGCCAAGTTATTGGCGCAAAGGCATCACAATCTCTTTGTGGTGGGCGACCCGGACCAATCCATTTATAGCTGGCGAGGCGCGGAACCATTTAATATCAAGCGTTTCCTGGTGGATTATCCAGAGGCCAAAGTTATCAAACTGGAACAGAATTACCGCTCCAGCCAGTATATACTGGATGCTGCCAATGCGGTCATTGTCAATAATGAGGAACGCGAGTCCAAACGCCTCTTTACCGAAGCCCGAGGTGGGGGCAAATTGGTTTATTTTTGTGCCGGGGACAGCTTTCAGGAAGCCCGCTTCGTAGCCGATACCATATCCGATTTGGTAGATCGGGAAGGACGTCATTATAATGATTGTGCCGTATTTTATCGCACCCATGCGCAGTCACGGATACTAGAAGAGGCGCTCATTAAAAAGTATATCCCCTATCAGATTGTAGGGGCGCGTCGTTTTTACGAGCGCAAAGAGATCAAAGATATCATCGCTTACCTGAAGCTGACCTGCAACTATAATGATCGCTTGAGCCTGGAACGAATTATCAATGTACCCAGGCGGGGGATTGGGGAGAAGACCCTGGAAAAGATTCAGATGATGGCTGCGGAAACCAGCTTGCCCTTAATGGAAGTATTGGACAAGGTGTCTGTTATTCCCGGTATCAGCGGCAAGGTTTGCGAGAAGTTGACCGAATTTTATGGCATGATCCGCTTTTTCACAGGCTTGACCCAAGAATCTATGCCGGTCAAAGATATCCTGGATCAGGTTCTGGAAATGAGCGGTTATCTAGAGGAACTAAAGAACAGCCGCACTGCGGACGCAGATGCACGAATTGAAAACCTGCAGGAACTCCGTTCCCTGGCGGTGGAGTTTGAGGCCCAGGGAGGCGAAGGCCTGGAAGAATTTCTGGCTCAGCTAGCCCTGGTCCAGGATACCGATGAGGTGGATCGTTCCGATACGGTTTTGATGATGACCCTGCATGGCGCTAAAGGGCTTGAATTTCCGATAGTTTTTATGACGGGCATGGAGGAAGGGGTTTTTCCCTCCTACCGCAGTGAAACCCCGCAGGATATACAGGAAGAACGCCGGTTGTGTTATGTAGGCATAACCAGAGCCATGGAACGGCTTTATCTAACCAACGCGGTAAGCCGCCTGTTGTACGGTTATGAGCGCAGCAACCCGCCATCGCGCTTTTTAAAAGAAATACCCCCGGAATTTATGGTATCACCTCACCAAAAAGAAGTGGTAGCCTCGAAACTGGCAACCGGAGACACCGTCATACATCGCAAGTTTGGCATGGGTGTTATTACCGCCATCACCACTGACGACGAGGAGATTGCGGTGGTGGATTTTGAAAGGGCCGGAGTGCGTATGCTGCGTCTGGACCTGGCTCCACTGGAGAAAATCGGATAAATCCCACTTGGGGGGCGTAGTTATTGAATGATCCCGTATCACGTATTCAAACCCTGCGCAATGAGATAAGAAAGCATGAGTATTACTACTATGTGCTTGATGCGCCTTTAATCAGTGACTCTGAATTTGATGCCTTGATGGCTGAATTAATTAGTATAGAATCACAATACCCCGCCTTGATTACTCCAGACTCGCCCACCCAGCGGGTCGGCGGACAGATCCTCGACAATTTTGGAACCATTGCCCATCGTTACCCGCTTCTCAGTCTGGACAATGCCTTTTCTTTTCCTGAGCTGGCCCAATTTGATCAGCGTATCCTGCGCCAGGTATACAGTGCCGACTATATGACTGAACTGAAAATCGATGGTGTTGCTGTAGTGGTGGTCTATGAGAATGGGGTATTCCTTCAGGCAGCCACCCGGGGAGATGGCCTGGTGGGAGAGGATGTTAGCGCCAATATCCGCACTATTAAGACCATTCCCCTGAAATTAAACACGCCCCTGCCGCGCCTGGAGGTGCGTGGAGAGGTCTATATGCCCAAAAGGGAATTTGCCAGGCTGAACGCGGATAAAGAGGAAAAAGGGGAACGGGTTTTTGCCAATCCCCGCAATGCTGCAGCCGGTTCATTACGCCAGTTAAATGCGCATATAACCGCGTCTCGCTCCCTGGCAGCCTATTTTTATGATGTCATCTATGCAGAAGGAATCGACTTAAGCACCCAGCAAGATATGCTGGCCTATATGGCAGCACAAGGACTTCCTGTCAACCCGGACTACCGTCTTTGTCATGACATGAAAGAGGTCTGCGCTTATTGTGAGAAATATCAGCAGCAAAGGCATGAACTACCCTATGAAATCGACGGGATAGTGGTCAAGCTAAACAATTTGGCTGCCAGAGAGGAAATGGGACAGACTGCCAAAAGCCCGCGCTGGGCTATTGCTTTTAAGTTTCCCCCAGAAGAAAAAGAAACCCGGGTATTAGATATGGTTGTCAATGTGGGCCGCACCGGGGTAATTGCCCCCACCGCCATACTGGAGCCGGTCTCCCTGGCAGGGACCACGGTGAGCCGGGCCAGCATGCACAATTTTGATCTGCTTGAGGAAAAGGACATTCGTATCGGCGATGTAGTTCTGGTTCATAAAGCAGGCGATATTATACCGGAAATTATCAGATCATTCCCCGAAAAGAGAAGCGGTGCTGAAATCGTAATTAAACCCCCGCACAACTGCCCTGCTTGTGACAGTCAGGTAGTGCGTACCGATGGTGAAGTCGCCTACCGCTGTGAAAACATCAATTGCCCGGCCCGGCTAAAAGAAAGCCTGATCTTCTTTGCTTCGCGTGATGCCATGGATATTGAAGGCATGGGACCGGCGGTGGTTGAGCAACTGGTGGAACGCGGCCTGGTGCGTCGGGTGGAAGATATTTATAGTCTGCAAAGCCAACAATTGCTGGCCCTGGAACGGATGGGGCCCAAATCAGTCGCCAAGCTGCGGGAAGCCATTGAAAACAGCAAAAAACAGCCTTTGTCCCGCTTGCTTACCGCTCTGGGCATACGCCACATCGGCTCCAAGAGCGCTAGAATACTGAGCAGGCATTATGGACATCTGGAAAACTATTATCATCTTAACGAAGCAGAATTAACCCAATTGCCGGAAATCGGCCCCAAGATAGCAGCGAGTATAACCCGTTTCTTTGCCGAGCCGCGCAATCGCGAAACCATAGAAAAGCTCAAGGCTGCTGGACTGAATGTAACTGAAGATAAACCCGCCCAAGGACTCTTGCCCTTATCGGGAAAAACCTTTGTTCTGACCGGATCTTTGCCTAATCTAACCCGCAGTGAAGCGGCCCGGATTATTGAAAATCTGGGGGGGCGGGTTGCTTCCAGCATAAGTAAGAAAACTGATTATGTGGTGGCAGGCGAGGAACCGGGCAGCAAGTATGACAAAGCCCTGCAACTAGGAATCCCTTTGCTGAATGAAAAGCAGTTTATGGAGTTAATCGACACATATCGGCAGGTTGATTCTTAGAAATATTGCCTGAACCTGGTCCATATAATGTATAATAAGGGCATCCATAAGGCTGATGCGGGATGGAGAGTTTTCATAATGAGTATTCGAATTGTAGCCGATAGCTGCTGCGATCTGCCCCCAGAGATCATAAAAAGCAATAACATAAGGATAGTAAACATGGAGGTGCGCTTTGGGGACCGGGTTTACCAATCCGGGGAAATCAGTAATGCTGAATTTTACGAGCTGATGGATTCGTCCCCGGTGCTGCCATCCACTACCCAACCCACCCTGGAAGAGTTGACCCGTGTTTACAGTGAAGCCTTGAGCGATGGCTCACAGGTATTAGCCATTCATTTTTCTTCGGGCATATCAGGCACCTTTCAGGGGGGGCAATTGGCCCAAAAAATGCTGGGGGATAAAAGGCTAACCGTTTTTGATTCTCAAAAAGCCTCAGTAGGGTGTGGTTTGATGGTGCTGGAGGCGGCCCGCATGGCGCAACAGGGACTCGATTTGCAGGCCATACTACAGCGTCTGGAGGAGATGCGTGATCACCTGCAATGCTTATTCACTGTAAGCAAAATGGAATACCTTATTCGCGGCGGGCGCATATCCCGCAGTAAGGGAACCCTGGCCCATGTACTGGATATTAAACCTATTCTTTATTTTGACAGCGATGGTTATATCATGCCCCTGGACAAAGCGCGGGGCCATAAGGGGGCTATGCGCAAACTGCTGGCTATCATGGAAAACCAGGGTCAAGATCTTGCCCTGCAGACGGTGGGACTATCTCATGCGGCTTCACCGGAAGCGGCTGATTACTTGCGTGATGCTATTCAAACCCGTTTTAGGCCAAGGGAGTTAATCATTGGAGAAATCGGCCCGGTCATCGGTGCCCATGTAGGCCCGGGCACATGCGCCATATTTTTTGAGTCTTGAGGAAGAAAAAACTCTCCCTCATTAGAGGGAGTTTTTTATTTGTGTCATTAACCATAGTTTGATAACAGATAATGATGTGAAGCACACTATATTGCCAGAATTATGGCATCAAACCAGTGGTAGTAGGGATCAATTAAAGTTTGGGGGGCTTTATACTGATGACTGGGACCCTGATCAATGCTGCAGCCATCGTTCTGGGAGGCCTATTGGGGCTGTTATTTCACCGTGGTATCCCGGAAAATTTCAATCGTACTATTCAAGATGGCCTGGGCATTGTGGTAGTGGCTATTGGCATTCAGTATGCGGTGCAGGCGGAACATTGGGCGGTGCTGGGAATAAGTTTGGCCCTGGGGGCGGCGGTTGGTGAATGGCAGCAGTGGGATCGGCGCCTGCAGTTGATGGGGGATAAGGTACAGCATGCTCTCAAGGCTGAAGGCAGTGGTTTTGTGCAGGGTTTTGTTTCCGCCAGCTTGTTGTTCTGTGTTGGTGCCATGGCAATAGTGGGAGCACTCGAAGACGGTTTAACCGGTAACTACGATGTATTAATGGTTAAAGCGCTTCTGGACGGTATTTTTGCGGTTGTCTTTAGCGCCAATTTGGGGGCCGGGGTTATTTTGTCGGCTCTGCCGGTGCTTTTATATCAGGGAACTATCAGCCTGGCAGCGGTGTGGCTCAAACCCATCTTGACGCCGCTGATGATGAACACCATAAATTCGCTGGGGGGGCTGCTTATAGCCGCCCTGGGTCTGAATATTATTGGCATCACCAGGATTCGTATTGCTAATTTACTGCCCGCACTGTTGCTGGCCCCTATTATAATCGGTCTGATGACCATGATTCCCTTCGGAACATGAGCCGGGAAGGCGCTTATTAATGTTTAGTGTACCTGAACTTAATATAATGATATAATATGATGATAAAATTTTGGCTGTAAGTGAGGAATATAAATGACTATTACCATTGCAGAGGTTGAACAGTTGGCTATTCTGGCGCGTATCAGCTTGAAGGCAACAGAAAAAGAACAGTTTGCCCGGCAACTGGGGGCAATTTTAAAACACGCAGATTGTTTGCAGGCGGTTGATACTGAGCATATTGAACCACTTATTCATATCCTGCCCATCTACAATGTATATCGCGAAGATGTGGTCACAACCAGCCCCGCCCGGGACGAGATCCTTGCCAACGCCCCTTTGACAGAAGATGGGCAATACCGGGTGCCCAGGATAATATAGGGGGTGATGTAGATGCAGCTTTGTGATTTAACCGTTCATGAATTGCAACTTCTTTTGGCCAAAAAAGAAACCAGTGCTGAAGAAATACTGGATTCCTGTTTAAAGCGCATGGCTGAGGTGGAGACTGATGTACGGGCTTTTCTGACCCGGTTGGATGACAGCGCCCGCCTGGCTGCCCGGGCAATTGATAAACAGGGTGATTATAAGGGCTTGGCAGGCATACCCTACGCTTTAAAAGACAACTTCTGCACCCGCGGGGTACACACTACCTGTGCCTCCAAAATGTTGGAGAATTTTGTGCCATTTTATGATGCCACCGCTGCTCGTCGTTTGGCTGATGCTAAAGGCATACTATTGGGCAAATTGAATATGGATGAATTTGCCCTGGGGTGTTCCACGGAGCAATCGGCCTTTTTCCCTACCCGCAACCCCTGGGACTATAGCCGGGTGCCGGGAGGGTCATCAGGGGGATGTGCTGCGGCTGTTGCCAGTGGCGAGATCCCCTTCAGCTTAGGCTCAGATACCGGTGGTTCCATTCGTCAACCCGCCTCCTTTTGTGGATTGGTAGGAATGAAACCGACTTATGGCAGGGTTTCCCGCTGGGGGGTTGTTGCCTGTGCCTCATCCCTCGATCAGGTGGGCACTTTGACTCGTGATGTGGCCGATTGTGCGCTTATCATGAGCCTGATATCGGCACATGATCCCCTGGACTCTAACAGCGTCAACCTGCCGGTTCCCGATTATATGGAGAATCTGCAGCCCGACATCAAAGGCTTGAAAATTGCTTATCCCCGTGAATATTTCCAGCAAGGGGTTGATGAGCAGGTTAAAGCCACCGTATTGCAAGCCTTAAAAACCTACGAAGATATGGGGGCGCTGGTTGCCGAAGTATCCTTGCCCCATAGCGAATACGCTTTGCCTGCCTACCTGCTGGTACTGGCGGCTGAAGTCAGTACCAATCTGGCAAAATACGATGGGGTCAGGTTTGGGCTGCGCGATCATGAGGCGGAAAATGTGACGGAAATGTTTTCCCAAACTCGCGGCAAAGGTTTTGGCGATGAGGTCAAGCGCCGCATCTTGCTGGGTACGTATGCCTTGAGTTCAGGTCAATATGAGGCCTATTATCTCAAGGCCTTGAAGCTGCGCCGTTTAATCAAGAGTGACTTTGACAAGGTCCTGGCCGATTTCGATGTTATCGCAACGCCGACTGCTCCGGGCATAGCTTTTAAGCTGGGAGCACATAAGGACCCCTTGACATTGTATAGGCACAACATCTTAACCGCGCCCGTTAATATGGCCGGTCTGCCTGCAATTTCCATTCCCTGCGGTTTTGTGGATAATATGCCGGTTGGCATGCAGTTGATCGGCAAACCTTTTGATGAGGCGGTCATAATCAAAGCAGCTTACGCTTTCGAACAAGCTACGGCCTTCCATCTGAACAGACCCGATTTGGGGGTGAAATAATGAAAGACCGGGATTATGAAGTTGTCATAGGCCTGGAAGTTCATGTGGAACTGAAAACCCAGACCAAAATATTTTGTTCTTGTGCCAATGCTTTTGGGGATGAGCCCAACACCAATGTTTGCCCGGGATGTTCCGGTTTCCCTGGCACACTTCCGGTTTTGAACCGGCGGGTGGTGGAATTGGCTGTTCGCGCCGGACTGGCTTTGAATTGCGAAATCGCTCCCTTCTGTAAGTTTGATCGCAAGAATTATTTCTATCCTGATTTGCCCAACGCCTATCAGGTCTCACAGTATGATCTGCCTATATGCCTTAATGGTTATCTGGATATTTATGCTGACGGCGAATCCAGGCGTATCGGCATCATGCGCGCCCACATGGAAGAGGATGCAGGCAAACTGGTTCATCAGGGCAGCATTACCAGCACTGAATTTTCTCTGGTGGACTTAAATCGCTCCGGGGTACCCTTATTGGAAATCGTCTCCCATCCCGATATGAGAAGTGCCGCCCAGGCCCGGGATTATCTGGAAAAGCTGCGTTCTACCATGTTGTTTGCGGGCATTTCAGATTGCAAGATGGAGGAAGGATCTCTGCGCTGCGATGCTAACATTTCGGTTCGCCCCCGGGGGCAAAAGGAACTGGGCATACGTGCCGAGATAAAAAACCTCAACTCCTTCCGAACTCTGGAAAAGGCTATTGAATATGAAGCTGCCCGGCATATAGATGCCCTGGAATATGGCGAGGAACTTATACAGGAAACCCGCACCTGGGATGAGCAACAGCAGGTCACGCGCTCCATGCGCAGCAAGGAAGAAGCTGTTGATTACCGGTATTTCCCTGAACCGGATCTGCCGCCGTTAGTGATTGATAAAGAATGGGTGCAAAAAATTGCCCGGGATATGCCGGAACTGCCTCAACAAGCCCGGCTACGCTTGATGGATCAATATGGCTTGCCGCCGTATGATGTCGGCATTATCACCTCTACCCCGGAATACCTGGCCTATTTTGACCAGTGTTTGGCAGCTTATAACGATCCCAAAAATGTAGCCAACTGGATGATGGGGGAGTTGAATAAGTATCTTAATCAAAGCAATATAGAGATTGCCGAATGCCTGATTAAACCGGGTCAACTGGCGGCCTTGTTGAAAATGATCGACGAAGGCGCTATAAGCGGCAAGATGGCCAAAGACATCTTCGCCGAAATGTTTGCCACCGGAATGGAACCAAAGAGGATCGTCAAGGAAAAAGGTCTGGCCCAGATATCGGATCAAGATGCCTTGATGGCTGTGATTGAAGAGGTATTCAAAGCCAACCCCAAGGTGGTGGAGGACTACCGGGGTGGTAAACAAAAAGCGGCGGGGTTCCTGGTTGGGCAGGTGATGAAGGCCACCAAAGGACAGGCCAATCCGGCCCTGGTTAATCAATTGATCGCCGACAGTTTAAAAGCCCAATAGATGGAGGAACAGTCCTTTTCATCATATCCTGCACAAGTTATAAAGGTTGTTTGAATAGAGAATCAAGTTCATGGGGAGATAAAAATACCCTGGGTTAGAGAGAGGAGTGAACCGGACATGGATTTAGACAGGGGCCGGGATTGGTTTATGGAAGAAGATGCCAGGATAAACATAGTTGACACCACCTTGCGGGACGGGGAACAGACCGCGGGGGTGGTCTTTGCCAATGCAGAGAAGGTTAGAATTGCCAAGTATCTGGACGATATAGGCATTGATCAGATTGAAGCCGGCATCCCGGTTATGGGCGGTTTTGAAAAAGAGTGCATCAAACAGATTGTGGCTCTGGGGTTAAGAGCCAGCATTATGGCCTGGAACCGGGCGGTGATTGCAGATATTAAAGAATCCATCTGCTGCGGGGTTGACGCCGTTGCTATATCCATATCCACGTCTGATATCCACATCGAACATAAATTACAGACCACCCGGCAGGATGTATTAAACCGCATGCAACAAGCGGTAGAGTTTGCCAAAGACAGCGGCCTATATGTCTCTGTCAATGCCGAGGATGCCTCTCGCTCGGATCCTGCATTTTTAACCGAATTTGCCCTGGTAGCCAAAAATGCAGGCGCCAATCGGCTGAGATTTTGTGATACGGTAGGCATATTAACCCCGGTCACCACCTACCGCTACATCAGAACCTTGATCGATGCGGTCGGCATCAACATTGAAATGCATACCCACAATGATTTTGGTATGGCTACTGCCAACGCCCTGGCCGGGGTTTATGCGGGAGCCAACTATGTGGGCGTTACAATTAATGGCCTGGGCGAACGGGCCGGCAATACCTGTTTGCAGGAAATGATTATGGTGCTCAAACACCTGCTGGGCATGAAATTGCCCTATAACACCCTTATTTTTCGGGAAGTAGCTGAGTATGTGGCCCGCGCTTCGGGACGTGCCGTGCCGGTGAATAAACCTATAGTAGGCCAAAACATCTTTTTCCATGAATCCGGTATTCATGGCGACGGGGTGCTTAAAAACCCCCTTACTTATGAGGTGTTTACACCTGAGGAAGTCGGTTTGGAGCGGCAGATAGTGATTGGCAAGCATTCCGGCTCAAACTCGGTGGCCTCCAAATTTAACAATGAGTATGGCATTGAACTCAGTGAACAGGAGGCCAAAGAACTGCTGGTAAAGGTTCGCCAAATGGCCATTGACCTAAAAAGATCGCTATTTGACAAAGAATTAATGTATATTTACGAAGACTATATCAAAGGAAGAGGGGACCGGTTTGGGAAAGACAATTGCTGAAAAGATTTTATCGCTGAAGAGTGGCCAGGATGCCAGGGCCAATGATATTGTTGTAGCCGACCTGGATTTTGTTATGGGACAGGATGGCACCTCTCCTCTGGCTATTCAAGCCTTTCAGGAAATGGAGGCCAAATCAGTTTTTGACCCGAGAAAGATTGCCATGGTTATTGATCATAGTTCCCCCAGCCCCCTGCAAGGGGTGTCGGCACTTCATCATCAGATGCGCCAGTTTGCTGATCAACAAGGCATCTTCCTGTATGATATTGGTGATGGGGTATGCCACCAACTGGTCCCGGAGCAAGGCCATGTGGTTTCCGGCGACCTGGTCATCGGGGCGGATTCGCACACCTGTACCTATGGAGCCATCAATGCTTTTTCCACCGGGGTTGGTTCTACGGATCTGGCTGCTGGTCTGATTTCAGGAAAACTCTGGTTCAAAGTCCCCGAAACCTTCAAATTTGTTGTCAATGGAACCCTGCCCCAAGGAGTCTATTCCAAGGATTTAATACTTTATCTGATAGGAGACGTCACCGCAGATGGGGCTACTTATATGGCCGCCGAATATGTGGGGGAGGCGATAGACGCCCTTTCCATAGAGGCTCGTTTCACCATCAGCAACATGGCCATTGAGATGGGCGCCAAGGCAGGCTTGATAAATGCCGATGATAAAACCCGGGCCTGGGTTGAAGAACATAGCCGGCGCCCCTATGCCCCCGTCAAAGCTGATGCGGATGCCGTCTATCAACGGGTTAAGGAATATGATGTATCAACCTTAGAACCACAGGTTGCCAAACCGCACACGGTTGATAATGTGGCTCCGGTTTCTGAGGTCGCCGGCACACCAATTCAACAGGGTGTCATCGGCACCTGTACCAATGGCCGCATAGAGGATTTACGCATTGCCGCTGCCATCCTTAAAGGCCGCAAGATTGCCTCCGGGGTGCGCCTTATTGTGGCGCCGTCCTCCCGCCAGGTGATGCTGCAGGCCATACGCGAAGGGCTCTTAGAGACCTTTGTCGAAGCCGGTGCAGCAGTGGTTACACCGGGTTGCGGTCCCTGTGTAGGCACTCACAATGGCGTACCCTCAGATGGAGAAAATGTGATTTCAACCGCCAACCGTAATTTCAAAGGCCGTATGGGCAACAATAAGGCATTTATATACCTGGCATCCCCGGCAACGGTCGCGGCTTCAGTATTGACCGGTGTCATAAGCGATCCCCGGGAATTAATCAAATAAGAGGAGGCTTAAAAGGTGAGCATGCGCGGCAAAAGCCATAAATTCGGTGATGATGTCAACACCGACTACATCATTTCCGGACGGCATAAATTCAAAACCCTGGATATGAAGGAGTTAGCCAAATACGTGATGGAAGACCTTGATCCCGAGTTTTATAACAAGGTAAGTAAAGGTGATTTTATTGTTGCCGGCCGCAATTTTGGCTGCGGTTCATCCCGGGAACAGGCTCCGTTGGCTATAATTAATGCAGATATAAGTGTGGTTATCGCCAAATCGTTTGCCCGTATATTCTATCGTAATTGTATTAATACCGGTCTTCCCCTGGTGGAGTGCGACACCGACCAGATTGATGCCGGTGATGAATTGGAAATAGATCTGCAGGCTGGCGTGGTGCACAATATCACTAAGAATATCGATATACCAACTACCCCGCTGCCTGCCGTTATGCTCAAGATTCTTTCTGATGGGGGATTGGTGGAGCATTTTAAAAAATATGGCACCTTCAATTTTGATTAGGATCCTATTATAAATACAAATTGGAGTTAAATCCGGTCTTGAGCCGGATTTATCATGAGGAGGTTATGTGTAAATGAATCTCACCCCGGGCGAGAAAATTACGGTCCAAGCAGGTATGTTACAGGTTCCCGACCACCCGGTTATTCCTTTTATCATTGGGGACGGAACCGGCCCCGATATATGGGCAGCAGCATCCAGGGTGCTGGATGCGGCGGTTAAGAATGCTTATCAAGGCAAGAAAAAGATTGTCTGGCGGGAGGTCCTGGCCGGTGAGAAGGCATTTAATTTGACCGGCGAGTGGCTGCCGCAGGAAACCCTGGATATTATCCGCGAATACATCATAGCCATCAAAGGACCGCTTACCACCCCCATTGGGGGAGGCATCCGCTCCCTGAATGTAGCCCTGCGGCAGGAGTTGGATCTCTATGTATGCCTGCGCCCGGTGCGCTATTTCCCCGGGGTGCCCTCGCCGGTGAAAAAACCCCAGGACACTGATATGGTGATCTTCCGTGAGAATACCGAAGATATTTACGCCGGTATTGAATATGACAAGGATTCGGCTGAGGCCAAAAAGCTCATTGAGTTTTTGCAAAAGGAATTGGGGGTTAAAAAGATTCGTTTCCCGGAAAGTTCGGGGATAGGCATTAAACCGGTTTCAGAACAGGGCAGCAAACGATTGGTTCGAGCAGCCTTGCAATATGCCCTGGAAAACGGGCGCAAGAATGTGACCCTGGTGCACAAAGGCAATATCATGAAGTATACCGAAGGCGCTTTCAAAAACTGGGGTTATGAACTGGCCGAAAGTGAATTTGCCTCCCGGGTGTTTACCTGGGACCAGTACGATCGCATTAAAGAACAGTCCGGCAGTGCTGCTGCCGAGGCAGCCCAGGCCGAGGCCGAAAGAGCCGGCAAAATCATAGTCAAGGATGCTATTGCCGATATCTTCCTGCAACAGATCCTGACCCGGCCGCGTGAGTTTGATGTGGTGGCGACGCTAAATCTTAACGGGGATTATATTTCGGATGCTTTAGCGGCACAGGTAGGGGGCATCGGCATCGCCCCGGGGGCTAACATCAATTATGTAACCGGACATGCCATATTTGAAGCCACCCACGGCACGGCGCCCAAGTATGCCGGGCTGGATAAGGTTAATCCTTCCTCAGTGATCCTTTCCGGGGAGATGATGCTGCGCCACCTGCAGTGGCATGAAGCCGCTGATTTGATTGTTGCCGCGGTGGAAAAAACCATTGCTGACAAGGTGGTCACCTATGACTTTGCCCGTTTGATGGAAGGCGCTATCGAAGTTAAGACCTCTCAATTTGCGGATGCGCTGATAGCCAACATGGCTTAAGGAAGAAAGCAGCACCCATTTAAAAGGCACTTATCTTTGTGCCGATGGGAAAGGTTTGGAGTATCATGAAGATAATTGATCTATATCAACCGGGAAGAACGGTTTTATCCCTGGAGATATTCCCGCCACGCCGGGATTATCCCCTGGATAGCATATTTACTACTGTGGAAGCCTTGCAGAAACTAGATCCGGGTTTTATCAGTGTCACTTACGGAGCCGGTGGCAGCACCCGCGACCGGACCGTGGAGATTGCCGCGCGGATTAAAAAGGTTTACGGCATTGAAGTGGTAGCGCACCTGACCTGTGTCTCCCATCGGCGGATAGAATTGGAGGCCATAATGGACAGCCTTATCAAGGAGGGTATTCGAAACATTATGGCCTTGCGGGGCGACCTCCCTGAAGGGGATCCCGATTTTGATCTGAGCACCTGTGAATATCATTATGCCAGCGAGTTAATCAGGGATGCCCGGCAAAAGGCTGATTTCGGCATTCTGGCGGCAGCTTATCCAGAAGGACATCCGGAATGCGAACGTCTCCATCAGGATCTGCTGTACTTAAAAGAAAAAGCAGACAGCGGGGTTGATGTCTTAATAACGCAGTTCTTTTTTGATAATCGCAAATTCTATGATTTCCTTGACAAGGCCGAACAGATTGGCATTCATTGTCCGATTGTACCCGGTATTATGCCGGTATTAAACGCTAATCAGATCAAGCGCATGTTGTACCTGTCCGGGGCATCATTGCCCGGCCGGCTGGTGAAGCTACTGGATCTTTACAGTGGTGATCCCGCCGACATGGAAAAAGCCGGGATTGAATTCGCCAGCCGGCAGGTTGAAGACCTGTTAAAGAACAAGGTGCCCGGGGTTCACCTTTATACCATGAACAAACCCGCCCAGATCACCAAAATCGTCCAAAACGTTGGCCTTGCACCCCAAAAAGCCTAACAGGCTTAGACTAGAAATAGGCTAAGCCTACTGTGCCCGGGCCTACGTGGGCGCCAATGACAGGGCCGGTTTCCCTTACGCAGATGGGGCCGGAGTATATTTGGCTTAAGCGCAGCCTCAGTTCTTCGGCTTCCTCCGGGGCATCAACATGGGTGACCGCCAGTTTTTCTACCTGTGGCGACAACCGGGAAAAAGCATCGACAATCCGCGTTACCGCTTTATGCTTGGTGCGAATCTTATCAAACACCTCTATCCTTCCCTCTTGCAGGTATAAAATGGGTTTGATCTGCAGGGCATTGCCGATATATTTGGCCGCAGGGCCAATTCGGCCCCCGCGGGACAGGTATTCCAAATCATCTACTATAAAAAATACATTGGTTTTGGGAATTATGCGCTTCATTTCCCCAAGGATGGCTTCCATACTGCTGCCGGCTTGCCGCATTTCGCAAGCCTGCTCGATCTGCAGAGCCAACCCTATGGAGGTTGATAGTGAATCGACCACATGGATTGAGACATCGCTTCTGTTCAGCAACCCCTGGGCCATGACCGCAGAATGACAGGTGCCGGAAAGGCACGAAGAGATGAGTATTACCAGGGCTTCATCGCCAGGGAGCAATCTTTGGTAGACCTCCAGAAAATCGCCTACTGATGGTTGTGAGGTCTGCGGAAACACGGGCTGATGGCGCATGATCCGGTAACATTCTCGATTGCTCAGCTCGCCTTCCCGGTACTGCTTATCTTGCATTATGATGTTAAGCGGAACCACTTCTATATTTTCCTGATCGAGCAGGGTTTTAGAAAGGTATGCTGTACTGTCGGTGATAATGCTGATGGCCATTTTTAAATAATCCCTCCCCACCCTCATATGATGGTAAATATACTTGAACTATTCCCTGCTGTCAATAATGAAACGCATACGAGTGGTGCGGGTTATTTACGATAAGGCTCGGGTCTTATCCATAAAATGGTCACGGGACTGATGATATTGATCTTGCAGCACCTGCATTAAAACAGCGATGTTCCGGTAGTCATGTTCTCGTGCGGCTGTTTCCAGTTGATTGGCGGTAGCGGATATTGATGTCAAGCCATACATCCCGGCAGTACCTTTCACATCATGCCCCAGGCTTTGTATTTGGGCCAGGTCTTTTTTGCGCCAGGCCATATGCAGAGATTCTATCATTTCAGACAGCATTTCGAGCAGATCCGGCATCAATTCACTTATGAGCAGGTTGTCAATCTGCGGCAAAATCTCTTTGTTATTCACCGGCAGGTGCCGGGTAATAATTTCAACCAGTTCCTGCGATTTAAACGGCTTGGCAATATAGTCTGTACAACCGCTGGCTACACATTTTTCTCTATCACCAACCATAGAGTGCGCCGTCATGGCGATAACTGCAAGGTTCTTGAGGCCTGCATCCTGCCGAATCGCTGCGGCCGTTTCATAGCCATCCATCACCGGCATTTGCATGTCCAATAATACTACGTCAAAAGGTTCCTGATGGAGAGCTGTCAAGCACTCTAAACCGTTGCTCACTACCCGGCAGTTAAAACCATAGTTATGAAGCATCTGGAAGACAATTTTCTGATTCAATGGATTATCCTCGGCCAGGAGTATGCGTGCAGGTTCAAAGCAGAGAAAAGCATGGTCAACAGCCGTACCAGGTTCTGACACCATCTGACCGGGGTCCAATTCTGCATCAGGTGACCCATCAATGAGGGGGATCTCTATATGAATTGTGGTGCCGATTCCCAACCGGCTTTCTGCCCAGATAGACCCACCCATTAACTTAACCAATTTATGGCATACATATAACCCCAACCCGGTTCCTCCATATTCCCGGGTATTGGAACCATCCACTTGTTTGAAGGGGGCAAATATGTTCGGCAATTCTTGAGAGGCGATGCCGATGCCGGTATCCTCAATCGTTACTAGCAGGTACTCTCTATCCCGGGTACAGTTGCGCATGGCTTTAATCATGACGGAGCCCTGATGCGTAAATTTAACCGCATTGCAAAGAACATTGCCCAGAATCTGCTGTAGCTTGGCCTCATCAAGAATAATAGAATCGGGCAAGCCTTCATCAATCTGCAGTTGCACCTGCAGCCTCTTGCTCCGCAATGATGGCTCCACATTTTTGAGAGTCCTGGTTAAAAGGGGCCGAATACGGCAACAGGTAAGGTTGACATCCACACGGCCCATCTCAATTTTAGACACATTGAGTATTTCGTCAAAAACAGCCAGCAAATCTTCGCTGCATTCTCTGATAGTATGCAGGTGTTCAAGCTGGTTCTGCTCGAATGGGCTTTGCTCCAGGAGATCCACTGAGCCCAGTATGCCTATCATGGGGGTTTTTATCTCATGACTGATATTGGTTAGAAACTGGCCCAAGTTGGTATACAGCGATTCTTCGGCGTTGATATCCACTGAGGCGCGCTTTTCCTCCAGCTCATCTGGCTTATGATTGCCGCTAGTTTGTGCTGCATAGTACAATATTAAGACCGCGGATATAATCAATAACAGGGGTAGGTAGAGGTGATAAAGCAGCACCGTTCCCGCATAGATGATGCCATAAACCATCCTGATAGCCACCAGGAGAATGACCGAGATTGTTATCATAAACAGCCATTTGCTTTTTGCACCTGACATGCTGCCTGTCCTCCATTGCAATAATCAAAATCTCCTAAAAAGAGAGGTAATTATAAGATACAACATCAAAGCAGAAAAAAATGTCTGCTTATGGGTGGACCAAAGCATTATTTTTACGGGATGATGACGAGCTTTGTATAATTGGGTCATTTATTGTTAAAATATTACAGGGAGCGCATTAAATGGCCCGACAGCAACCCTGGTATTCTGCCCCAAATGAGGAAATGGAACAGATTATACACCATTTTGGCAGGAATTCCAGGCAGGCTAGTGAAATAGTCTTAATATTAATGCGTAGTTAGAGCAATAAGAGATCTTTTTATTGGGGAGGTTCAATATGCATAGAAACATACTCGTCGCTGCAGCGGCTATGCTGACCTGTGTATTGGGCATGGCCATATTGCAACCGTCGGCCCTGGCCCAAAGGGTTGTGACCATATTTTTGGATGGCCGCCAGATACACTCTGATGTTGACCCGATCATTGTAAACGGACGAACCATGGTGCCCATCCGTGCCATCAGTGAAGGCCTGGGACTGGATGTGGATTGGGATAACGACCAATATCAGGTTATTATCAGCAGTCCGGCTGCGCCGGTGAGTGGGACAAACTCAGCATCTGCAGCCACCGATATAAGCATCCGTGGTCAATCGATCCTGAGCGCTGCTCAATTGCAGGCTTTGATGCTTAAAAACAACCCCGATGCACCTCGGGAGTTGCCTGCTTTGTATTTGCGCATCGGAGCAGAATACGGCATTAGAGGGGATATAGCCTTCTGCCAGGCTGCCAAAGAGACAGGCTGGTGGAAATATGGGGGGTTGGTACAGCCTTATCAAAATAATTATTGCGGTCTTTCTGCCACCGGCCAGGCCGCAACCGGTTTAGAGGACTTGCGGGGTGCCGATCCGAGCCAGGTGCGCTTTGAAAACGGTGTTCATGGCGCCATTTTTACGACTCCTGAGGCGGGGGTGGAAGCCCATATCCAGCATCTTTATGCTTATACCTGCCGGGAACCCCTGCCGGCTGGAAAGTCCCTGGTGGATCCGCGCTATATCCTGGTTACCCGCGGCATCGCACCGCTGTGGAGCGATTTAAACGGTCGCTGGGCGGTACCGGGGGTAGGCTATGGGGAAAGCATTTTACTTGATTATTATTACAAAGCATTTAACAATACAGCCAATTCCGGCCTCAGTACTCAGGAGCGCATCAAACAGTTGGAAATGGAGAATCAGCTGCTCAAGCAGGAGATCAACCAGCTCAAAGCCTGGTAGTGCTCCGCAATGGGCGCCGATATTTTATGGACCATAAGAAAAGCAGGGTTAATTCCCTGCTTTTCCCCTGCTTATCATGCTGTTTTAAAACAACTATTTTGCCAAAGATCTGCGGTGCAGTGAACCAAAAGGAGCACCCATCGGCAAAACGGTAAAACCATAGTGGCTGTTTAGCACCGCAGCCCCGGCTCCATAGAATGAGAATATAGAGACAAAGAGCTCCGAATAAGCGGCCACAGTGTGCCACATTTCAGCATTGCCGATATTTAAAGTACTGAGGGCCAAGCCCAGGAAAAGCATATCGATCCAGAAGAATATTATGAAAAGCACCTTATTGGCCCCTGCCGCACCTACCGTCATAAACATGGTAAAGATCAAGTAGCCCAGGAAAGCAAAACCCAGCTGTTTAGGATCAATAATAGCAGTTGAGTTTAAACCAATGGTACCATTACCGATCATCCAGGTCATGGCAACGCCAAACCAGAAAAAGCCGTAAGCGCAGAAAGCCGTGGCTCCAAAGGTGTTGTTGTGTTTGTAGTCCATTAATCCTGCTACAAATTGTGCCGAAGCGCCCAGGAAAATAGCCCAGGGAATGATGTATGCAGTTCCTTGAGTGATTCCCAACTTTTGCGAAGATGCTACCAGTGTAACCATGGCCAGGCCCATTAACCCCAGAGGAGTCGGGTTGGCTACCAACTCCTGAATGTGACCGGTCACTTTCATTTCATTTGACATCTCTACTATTACCCCCCGTGTGTTGTAAATATTGCGATTAATTGATTCTGCAAAGAATCGTCTCCAACCGGCCTCCTTTCCCCCTATATTTGTGAAAAATTGTTCTTACGTCATTTGAATATTCCACACTGCGACAGAAAATCCTCCTAAATGACAGGAATGATACCAAAGCTGAAAAATGGCCCGCATTGGTGAGGCGCTTCCCGCCCATAAAAAAGCCGTCCTAATGTGGACGGCTGCTCATATACTTTATTAAGCAGTATATGAACTAAATTAAGAAGGGTAGGGAAAGTAACAGCTTCACAATAAATCAGCTTGATAAGTTGACAATCAGGTTGATAAATTAGCGGTCTGAAGTCCTGCTTCATAACATCTTGTCAAGTCTTGAAAGCCTGATTGTCGGGTAAGGCCCTTTATTGCTCCACCTGATAACAATTTATGAAGCGATATAACGAAAGGTGACAGGATGATGGAAGTATTTTATAAAATTGGTGAGGTCGCGGATATGCTGTCCATTGAGCAGCATACCCTGCGCTACCTGGAAAGTAGTCTCAAAATCAAGATCAAGCGCGATGAGCGCGGCGATCGTATTTATACTGAAGCCGATCTCGATACCTTGCGCCTGGTCTTGCAACTTAAGGAAAAAGGATTAAATACCACTGCCATCAAGTTGGCCCTGGAAACTGCGCAGGAGAGCCAGGAGAATCAGGAAACCGGATTGGTGGTTAGCAATCCGGTGGAAAACAACCTCCTGGAAATGGT
The DNA here is from genome assembly GCA_050949825.1 of Syntrophomonadaceae bacterium. GTDB lineage: Bacteria > Bacillota > Syntrophomonadia > Syntrophomonadales > Syntrophomonadaceae > DTU019. The sequence continues at coordinate 24,682 of JBMNGL010000007.1, forward strand.
CAAGATGGCCCATAAAATAGTGGAGCAAAATGATGAACTGATGCAGCAAAATCGCAAACTGGAAGAAAAAATGGCCCGCCTGGAGAAAAAGATTGAGGAACGCAATCTGGAGCGGGAAAAAAAGATAGATGAGTTCTTAAACCTTTGGAAGGCCGAACAGGAAGGCAAAGGTCGTTCCTGGCTGTCCTGGCTGCGCGGCAAATAGCATTTATTTGTGCTGCTGGTTATACATTAAACAGGGGGTCTGACAGGTGGCGCAACTCTGTTTTTTGACTCTTAAAGGAGCGGTTCGATTGGCTTTCTTGACCATATTCAACACATCCCGGCAGTGGGTTTCATCCTGACATTCGACCGCCAGCACAGTTGCTCCTTCCATGCCGCCGACACCCCCGGCCGCCACTTGAACTGCCGCAGCCCCGGACAAAATGCGCAGACTGTCGATTTCGGTTATTACCTGTGTATTGGCAACCGTAATATAGCCGCTGCGATATCCCAGGCGCAGGTTGTGCGGTGCCGCGCTTAACATCCATTTCTCAGCTTCAATACAGTTGGGAATCAATTTTTCCAAGCCCATGGGGGCAACCCAGGTAATCCCCCGTGCTTTGATAATACCAATCGCCTTGCCTACCGTACCCCCGGTGTCATCCCCGAGCATCACCCCAATCAGCCCGTTGCCGTCAAAGGCGTTGGCTCCCTTAATAAATACATCCCCTGCCTGCATGGTGTGTAAAAAATCCACCCAATTGCTATCAACCGGAATACCGCGATGCAGGCACCAGGGACCGAGCCGCTGACTGCTCTCCGTCACACAGGCCGCCCGCGCCGTTACAAGGCCTGCGGTATAAGGCTCCAAAGCCTTAACATCCAGGTTCAGCAAGGCTTTAGCCACCATGACATTAGTGGTTCCGGCAGCAATAATAATCTTGCCCTCCTGAAAGGCCCGCTTGACCTCGGGTAGGGCTGCCACAGCCTGTCCGATGAGCACTTTGGCGGCGGCAGGGTGAAGCGCTAAGGTTGTGATCATGGAGTTTCATCCCTTCTATGGCTTTTATAAAAGTGATTCTACTGCAAATATTTCAAGGATAATTATGATGCCTCTGCAAAAAAACAAACTTGTGGATTATACCTTTTTGCAGGGGCATCAATTCTCAATTTAATTATTACTTCTAAATTAAAAACCACTTTTCTTTTAATCATGTATTCACTAATATGCAATCAAATAAGGGTTTTTGCAGTGGAGTTAACCGCAATAATGTTGGCTTCTCCGGTAATGCCGGCGCCCGGCAAAGGCGCCTAGGGATTAAGTATCTGCAACAGGCAGATCAGCTTGTAATAGGTGGTCATCACTTGATTGCTATATGGGGTCAAGCCATAGGCTTGATTGCTTTTTAGCTGCGCCTGAAGAGAATTGATGAGTTCACCGTCAACATATTTGTAGGCTGACAGCCATTCGGCTTGGGCCATTTGGCGAGTGGACCAGTCGGCAAACAAGTCGATCTGATAGCAGTTGGCAGGTGCTGCTGAGTAGTTCACAATAAGTTGAGAACTGCTCAGGTCCAGGTCGATATGAACCGCTTCATCGCTGTTGTAATTGGATCCCCGGTAGTGTAGAATCACTTCCTGGCCTGAGAATCTCTCCAGGGTTTTATCAACTGATTCACTGGATAATTCATATATTTTTATTTCTAAATGGTCCGGTTCGCTGGCCAGATTGTAAGGGGACAGAGGCAAAACAGAAAAAATACGATAGCTCTGGGTAAGATTCAATTCCAGGTTGGCGGTATCAAAGGGAATAAGCTCCAATTGATGTCTGCTGTCAGGCTGATCGGCTTGCTTCTCAATATAAAAATGGAACGGATAGATGGTATAGATACTTTCCCCCCGGTCTGCGTCCCAGCAGCAGTCTCCCACCGCTTGATAAGGCTTGTCAATATTCTTAAGGTGAATTGGCACCCCTTTAAAAAAATCTTCCAGCCGCGAACAGAGTCCCAGGGTCAAGGAAGCGCCCCCCAAAAGCAGGATATGGTCCAATTTCCAGCCGCGGTGGTCAAACAAGCCCAGAGAGCGGGCTTGCGGTTGCAAAACGGTCTGCAGGTAGGAATCCAGGCGCTGCCACAGGGGGTTAAGGGCAGTGGTGAAAAGAGACTGGTCAACCGGCAGAGTCAGGGTTAGTTCAGGAAATATCTCCGCCAGGCTCACCGCAGCATGGTGATGGACGCTGATCTCAATTTTGGCAGCTTCGGCCAGCCTTAAGAGCGCCAGCAGTAAATGGCGGTTTGACGGGGAGAGGTTTTTCTCTTCCAGCAGTTCCAGGGGCAGAGCCCGCCCGGTTTGCATTTGAAAAAGCGGGGCCAGGATGGTGCGGATCACCCCTTTGTCAACTTCTGCACCGGAAAAGGTATCATGGCCCATCTGCAACTGTGTTTCCAATACCAACTTTTCATCGAAGCCCCCCATGGTCAGGAAACTGAAATCAGTGGTGCCGCCACCGATATCAATAATAAGAATCTCCCCCTGCAGAGCAGCTTCAGGATGGAGGGCCTGATAGCCCAGCAATGCTGATACCGGTTCAGGCAATAAATAAATGAAAGCGCCTGCAAACACCGTTTGCAGGGCTGTATACAGGCTGCGTCTGGCTTTCAGGCCAAAATAATTGGGGACTGACAAGGTTACGGAATCAATAGGGCTGGCAGCAAAGGCTGCGACCCGCTGATACAAATAGGTGAAAAAGGCGGTCAGAATTCGCTCCAAATCATAGCTGCCCAGTAATAGTCCGGGATTTCGCTTCAAGGCTAATTTAAAAAATGGCACAACCACAGCATCCTGCTCTTCAAGAAGCTGCAAGGCCTCAGCACCGAAATAAAGCTGATCTGTTGCCGGCAGATAGGCCAGTATACTGGGGATGGGTTCTGTAAAGGCCGGGGCTTCATAAGCCAGTCTGCCCTCCATGCAGGCTGCCATCTTGGTATATGAAGTTCCAAAATCTATGCCGAGCTGCATGTCTGCACTCCTTTGTTATCAGGTTGTCGGGTAATAACCAGATAGGGGATCTCAGTCTGTTCACTGTTCAGAACCTGTATCAGAAAAAGGTCGCCTTCTTCATGTAAAATGGTGAAGTCAGGCTGATTTGCATCGGTACGAACTTCAATACGAGCCTGTTGGAGAAGATGGCGGTATTCTTCAGGAAAAACCCGGCCTTTTTGCAGGGGCAGCTTGAGCAAACGCACCCCCATGTCTTTCCAGGTGCGAGTTACATTACGCGGAGCCAATAAGCGTTCCAAATCATTCTTTAATTGTCCTAGATAATTGAGCTGCTCATCAGCCAGGCGCCGCATACGCTCCGCTTTATCCTGGCTATAGGCGGAGCGATGACGCGCGGTCTCAATCAGGCTCATTTGATTGCTTAGAAACACGATCCCCACTCGAACCTCATGCAGCAAGGCGTTCAATGGCGGTACTTGCTGGAAATCCTCTTCCGTACTCATACTGCGTAAAAAAGGTGACCAAAAACCGAGCCACTCCCTGACTTGAACCAGAATCCGGTAACTGGGTTCGGGATTATCGGATAGAGATGCAACTATTTGATCCAATTGTTGGCAGGCTGAATCCACATCCCGGGCTGCCTCCTGAACATCCTCCGCCGTCAGCTGGATGAGGCAGGGAATGAAATCAGGGCGCAGCCCAGAGAGCTCGGGGTGTATTGCGGCTCGCAATTGCAAAACCTTATGCCAGCCCTTTAAGCGGCGTATTATCAGGGCGCCAAGATCTGCGATGTTGTGGCATTCACTCAAGGCGGCCTTATATAAGATCAATTCATCAATAAATGTGGGGTTGATCCAGGTGCGGCCAGGTTCACCGCTGCGCACAGCATCTTGCAGATGCTCGATATGCTGGCCCATATCCTCAGCAATCCTGGCCCAATAAGCCTGATCGGTATGGTCGGGATTACCTATTACACCGATCAGGTAAGCTATTTCACTGATTAGCCGGGCCAGCTGATGGTCGATCATAGCAGGCTCTATGCTTGATGTCCCCTTAAAACACAAGGCGACAGCATATCCCGGATACTCGCGGAGAAATGCCATCAACTCGTCATCGTTTAAATATCGGCCAGCTTCTGTTAAAAAGCGATGTAAGGAATGCAGTTGATGCTGTAAGCCGGTCAGGGCAGCATGCAGTTCCACCCCCTGGCGGGTAATCTCTTCCTGGATAAGACAAGCTTCCCGGTCGGTGGCCCGGCGGAACTCAGCCAAACTGGTCAGCAGGGTTTTCAACAGGTTGTATAAGCGGGTGTAGCGCTTGAGGGTTGATATAATATTGGTTTCCAGCACCTCTTGCTGCTGGCTGAGCTGGAGTAGATTTCTTACTTCCTCACGCCAGCGGAGTTCGTAGCGAGGCAGGTAATGCTGCTGAAAACTCCGGTAGTAAAAGGTATTGACCTCCAACAGGTACTGATCAAGATCGGGGCCGGTCCATGCCATGCTGCTTTGTAAACTGACTTCCTGCCTCAGCCTATCCAGCAATTCTTCCAGCATGAGGCGATAGGATTGTATATCAATATCATTAGGCTCCACCATTAATGCACCCCCAAAAATGCGCCCGCCATGATTTGTCGTGCCGTAAGCCGGTTCTTTTTCCTGAACAGGTCGGGGCGATTCTTCAAGTCAGATTGTAGCGTAGTCTCCTGCAAGGCTTCAATACCTGATAAAAGACGATCACCGGCCTGCCTGTTTTCTGCGCTGAGCAGCGGACCCAGCAGTCCCCAGATGCGGGTATTGAAAAACACCTGACTGGGCACCCAGGTCCAGAAGTCCTGGCAGAGGGAAAAGAGCCAGCCCGCTTGCCCTGTGTCAAGGCGGAAATCACCCTTTTCATGCAGCCATAAGGCCAGCAGCAGCAGCATAAAGGCTTCCTGTGGCTGGGCGTGTTTTCTATTATCAACCAGTCTTTGCAGAACACTGAAATCCAATTGGCCGGCAGTGTTAAAAAGCGCTGCACTTTCATCCGCACCCTCCTGCTGGAGATTAAACTGCCATAACTTTAGCGCCGCCCGGACCGCTTCTTTGGAATGGAGACCGAACGATAACAGACGATCCATCATGGCCAGGCTATGATAGGCCGCGGCATCTGCCGAGAAACGCATAAAATGGCGGCGATAGATTTCCTGATAAGCTGCCGCAGCGGCGGGAGCATGTTCCAATACTGCATATACAGGGGTCACCTTGCGCAACAGGTATGCAAAGCGTTTGAAAATCTGCGTATCTTCAAACAGGTCAACCAAACGATTTTTTTCCAAGTAGTCTTCATAATTGTCCAGTAGTATAGCCAGGCTATCTGCAACCAGACCACTATCGAAAACGGCCTCCGCCACCCTCAGGGAATGGGTGAAATAATCAGGACCGTAGGGATCCTGAAATCGGCCCCGGCCGCCGCTTTGTATTAAATCGAGGGCTTCCAATAAGCGTTGATTTTTATTGCCGTATAAGCCGGTTAAAGCACTATCCTGCAAGCGGTGCTCGCTTAAACCAAAGCGGGCCTCACGCTTTTCCTGCTGCAAAGCCTGGATGGCGGTCCTGAGAAGCTGGCGCAACTGCGCATTGGCGGTGCGGGACATTAAGTGCTGACAACATTCCTGGTCAAGGCTATTGACAATAACCGGGTACCAAGCGGCCAGGTCTTCACGATACATGCTTATCAAGAATTGCAGCTCAACCGGATGGGGGCGATACATTATAACATACCAGGGGACGAATTCAAAAAAACCCTCCAGCAAAGGCCGCGGTGCTGAGGTAAGCCATTTTAAAACCGGCATGCGCTGCAGATTGTGGAATAAGGCCACAAAAAAATCATAACTGCGACCGCAGAAAAACCAGGCCCTGAACAGTAATTCCACTTCATCGGCCACATTTAACACCATATCAGCCGGGTTGAGTTTAAAGGAGCGCATTTCCCAACGTCGCCTTAGCTCTTCTTGCCAGCTTTGGAACAGGTCGGTATCCATGCTAAACTCTAATTCAGGCTTCATAATTCCTCCTAAAGGATCCTTGCAGCCCGTAGCAGGCCAGATTTAACAGCGTACAAGCTTCGTGGGCCTTGCCTTCAACTGCTTCGGTAAGGTAAACATAATAATAGATGGATTTATATTTATTGGTAAATATACCGCCCAGGCGGTCCGAGGCCAGGACCTCCAGCCGATCCTGTCTGGCCTTATTGCGGCTCAGATAACGGATGCTTTGCAGACGGGTTATGAACTCAAAGCGGCTTAAGCGGTCAAAATGTGCCTTTAAGCCCGGTTCCTTATAGGGATTATTATCCTCATATATAAAGGAAACCTCATTCTGGCGCGGTGCAGGCAATTGCGCCAGCAACTGCGGGCGGTTGGCCAAATGGTCCACTAACTCAAAAAACCAGCGCCTTTCCAGGGGGTGTTCCAAACAAGCCCGCACAACGTTTTGATACTGGACCGGGAAGGCTTGCCATTGCAGCGGCCGCTCTATACAGGACAGCAGTTCGGGATGTTCAGCAAATAAAGTTATGACATCATCCAGATTGTAGTCAAATGCGGGCAGGTAAGTATCATAGTGCTGGTAAAGCAACTGTGCATAGCGCTGATAGAAGAGCTGATAAGATGGTATGGAATCAGCGCGCAGCTTTTGAATATATTTCATCAAGGTGGTGTACTCGTCCCCACTCAATTCCTGAAGACGCTCCAATTTCTTCAAGATAACCCGCATATACTGACCTCTGCTGTATTTTTTATCATTGTACCGCAAAGCTGGCTGGAAGTCCTTTGTTTAATATTCCGATCACGGGCTCTTTGCCAATTATAGTGTGCCTCTTTGCCCGCCATTCCATCAGCATTTAAGGGCGCATAGCGATAATAATCGTCTAAACGAGGAACATGTTTATCCTCTTGCGCCGGTCACACTGAGCGCATGCTCAGGTCATTGCTATTAAAACCTTTGTCATCCTTAAGGGCAACGCCGTTTACGTCATCCTTAAGGGCAGCGCCGTTTATGTCATCCTTAAGGGCAACGCCCGTTTATGTCATCCTTAAGGGCAGCGCCGTTTATGTCATCCTTAAGGGCAACGCCGTTTATGTCATCCTTAAGGGCAGCGCCGTTTATGTCATCCTTAAGGGCAACGCCCGTTTATGTCATCCTTAAGGACAACGCCGTTTATGTCATCCTTAAGGGCAACGCCGTTTATGTCATCCTTAAGGGCAACGCCCGTTTATGTCATCCTGAGGGCAACGCCCGAAGGATCTTACGCCAAGCGAATAACCCCCGGAAAGACCCTTCGCTTCGCTCAGGATGACAAGGGATAGGTTGCCATATGGTAAACATATGAGCTGCTGCCGCTATCTGCAAGCGCTGTGATAGAATAGAACCAAGAGGTGATGGTTATGAAGGTTAAAGATATCATGATTACCGAGGTCATCAGTATTGAAAGCCGCAAAAGCATTAAAAATGCCCTGGAATTAATGGTGGAAAACAATATCCGCCGCTTGCCGGTGTTGGCACAAGGCAACTTGATCGGTATGATTGTACAGCATGATATTGAAAAGGCCTTGCGCTCCCCCGAAATTATATGGGATACTCCGGTGGATTGGGTGATGAGCAAAAAGGTCATCACCGTATCAGCCCAGGCTGATTTAACCGAAGCCATCAATCTGCTGGTAAAACATAAGATCAGCGGGCTGCCGGTTTTGGAAAATGGGGTCATGGTAGGCATACTGAGTGAAACCGATCTCCTGATACTGTGTATTGAATTGTTAAATGAGAAGCAATCCAGTTGATCCCCAATGTGGCCTAAGAGGGGGGCAAGGGGGTGTACCCTGGATTCTCGGGGTGATGGTATTTATTATGAAGCGGAATTTTAATCTAATGATCTTTCCTCTGTTAGTCCTTATTGCAGGTTTGACAATTTATTTAAGCCACCAGGCCATTCTCCTTAATCCTGATGGTGCGGTGCAGACCTATTTGCGCAGTGCTGTATCAGGTAACCTCGGATATGGCGTTCCCCTTGACTACAAAAATGATATTTCTTTTGCAGGCCTGGAGCCAGGGGATATTATCCTGGGCGCCTATCCGGATTGTGCCTATGGATACTATTCCCATGCTGCCATATACCTGGGTGCCGGCCAGATTATTGAGGGCTATGCCGATCTCGGTATTGTAAGGCAGTCTATAGAACATTTCCGCGAATACCCTCAGATCTGCCTGTTGCGGGTAGAGGCTGAACCTGCAGTCAAGCAGGCCGCAGTCTCATATGTCACCCGGCAATTGGGCGATTTATTTTACCCGGTCGCTTTCAAATCCGGGCAAAACACTTGGAATTGCACCAAAATCATGTGGAAAGCCTATCAATTGCAGGGCCTTGATTTCGATGAAAACAATGATCTGTGGGTGCCGCCCGATAGTATTTATAACAGCCGCCATGTCACGGTAATTAGGGAAAGAGGGCGGCTATGGTCTTAACAGCACGATTGCTTTGGATACATGGCTTTGCCGGGGCGGCGGTATGGTTGAGCAGCTACTGGGCCGGGCTGGAATATGTGGTGGCTCTATTATATCTATTGGTGCTGGGCAGTGAAGCACGGGCAATGAGAGATCGCGAGGCTGGGGAACGTTTCTTGATTTCGCTGGCCTGGCAATTGCCCGCTTTTTTTATGGCCTTGATTCTATTAACCGGCTGGAACCCTATGCAGCCCTATGATTATGCCATATTCATACTGGGCTTCTGGCTGACACCGGTTTTGCCCTGGCTGGCCCTGCTTCCCCCCAGCGGCCTGGCCTATCCTTCTTATTATTATGGATTGATCATCAGTCCGCTTTTACTTTCCCTGTGGATATGGGTTTTTAGCAGCAAAATAAATCCGCTGGCAGCTTACAAACACAGGATATTTGGCAGCGCCAAAGACTGTGTTGATTAAATCTGCCAGCGGTCTCAAAAGAAACCAACAGTTATACCAATAAGACTTATCCATTTTTCAGGGGCTTATTAATCTGTTTTAACTGCTGGTTTCTAATCATATTGTGTACGCTTTGCGAAACCTTATACTGGAAAATAAAGGCAAATCTCTGTTACGATGTTACAGGGGGAAGGTGCACTGTAACACGTTGAGGGTCTATAGTATAATCGATAATGAGCATATGACCATTCTAATATCTGCTCGCTATGGGCAGGTTTGAGTATTTGCAGTATGGAGGCTATCAATGAAGCATAGTGTTGATTGTTTACCCTGTTTGCTGCAGCAGGCAGTCAGGACAGCCAAAAGGCATCTTCCCCATGAAGAAGACCAGATGGAGATGGCAAGAGCGGTAATAGCTATCATGGCTACGTTGGAGGAAGATGAAAGTGTCCCTTATATCGTCCAAAAAATTCAAACAACCTTGAAAAAACACCTGAACAATCCCGACCCGTTTAAAGAAGAAAAAGACTATTATAACCGGGAAATGCTCAAGCTAGAGGATGAATTGATACAATTGCGGGACTCTTGCGCAGATCCTTTCGTGGCGGGATTGAAACTGGCTGCCGCCGGCAATATCATCGACTTTGGTCCGGGATACGATCTGTCCCGAAATATGGTTTTAGAGAGCATAAGAGAAACCCTGGCCAGGGAATATTGCGATGAGGTTTTGATTTCATTGCAGGCTGATCTGGAGCAGGCCACAACAGTTCTCTACCTGGGAGACAATGCGGGAGAAATCGTGTTTGATAAAATATTTATCGCTGCTATAAAAGAACATTATCCTCAACTGGTGGTATACTTTGCCACCCGGGGCAAGCCGATCCTAAACGATGTTACCGAAGCAGACGCATACCTGGTGGGAATGGACAGACTGGCCATAATTATCAACAACGGCACCGATATACCCGGGACGGTTTTGCCATACTGTTCACCTGATTTTGTGAAGATTTTCGATCAAGCTAATGTCATCATATCCAAAGGTCAGGGCAATTTTGAGTCGCTATATGGAAGCGGCAGGGAGAATCTGTACTATATATTCCTGTGTAAATGCGGCCTTTTTATGGACAGGCTGGGGGCTAAACAGAACGATATCATCTTGATGAGAGAATAATTAGAGCAGTTTATCAGGGATTAAATGAAAGGGTGGGCTATCATTTCCCAGGAATACATTTTACAGGCGTTAACGGATACCCAAAAGAAAATAGAGGGCATAAAAGGCTTTCATATCCCGGTAGTACTACAAACTATTGCAGAATATGAAAAAGCAGGGGTTGACGAGTATTTTATCGAACAGCAAAGACTGCAGCTGCAAAAGTTATTTAATATGATCTCTGACCTTCAAGCCAGGGCTGAACGATTAAAAATGCGTCTGTAATTAATAATCCATTAATGTGGCTGCTTTTTTATGAGCATTTAACCGAGGAGGAGTATTAAATGAAAGTTGGCATCACTATTCTGGTGGAAAACACCACCCCGGCCCCGGGTTTTCAAGGGGAATATGGCTTTGCCGCCCTGGTCGAAGTTGACGAAAAGAGCTTCTTGTTCGATACCGGTTCAGCAGATGCAGTCTTTACAAATGCAAAGGCCAAGGGGATAGATCTGGCGCAGGTAAATGATGTGGTGATAAGTCATGGCCATTTTGATCATACCGGTGGGTTGCTGGCATTTCTCAAGATGGGCGGACCTAAAAAGGTATATGGCCATGCTAGCCTTTTCATACCCCGATACGTGATGCGGGGCGGAATTAAAAAAGAGATCGGCGTCTCCTTCAAACCGCAGGAAATAACGGCTCATGGAGCCGAATTCATTATTACCCATGATTTCACCGCCATTCATCCCCGGGTTTTTGTGAGCGGCGAGATTCCCCGAATCAGCGATTTCGAAGATGTAGGCGGCAGTTTCTGGATGGATGACGGTGATAAGGATAAATTGTCCCCGGATATGATTGCCGATGATATGGCCATGATTATCAACCATCCCCAGGGCTTGATTATCATCAGTGGTTGTGCTCATGCGGGAATAATAAACACCATTGCCTATGCCTGCCTTAAAACAGGAATAAACAAAGTGCTGGCTTTCATTGGCGGCACCCATTTAATAATGGCATCTGAGCAAAGACTGACGAAGACGGCAGCAGCCCTTAAGGATTTCGATGTTCAGAAGATTATAGCCTGTCACTGCACCGGTTTTAACGCTTTGGTAAGACTGCGCAACGAACTGGGTGACAGGCTGATCAAGGGCGAGACCGCGATGCGCTTTCAGTTCTGATTAATTAAATACAGTGCCTGCTCCAGGAAGCCGCCCCGGGCATTGTTGTAATCAGCACTGAGGATTGTGACTTAGAGGCCACCATGGCTGCTGACATAGTGGTCAAGCATATTAATGATGCCCTGGACCTGCTCATTAAACCTTTGTGAATCGTGGCACCCGGCGCAGACAGCATACTCCGGTCATTTTTCCTCTCCTCACCAACCCCACCTGTTCCTGCAAAAAATGAAAATAGTAGACACTTTTCCTAATCGTGCTGCATTTTTAACAAATTTTTAACATTAATATGATGCACATTTATATTATAATGAAATAGCTGTTCATTTGACTTATCATGATAGGCTGTCGAATCAATGTACCCTTTTTTAGGTTAATAAGGTTCTATGACAGTTTGCATGTCAAGATCATAGAGCCGCCCGGGGCGGTTGGCTATAGAGACGCTACAGGGAAGGAGAGAAGGATTATGAAGGAGGCTGCAACGCTTATCCCGATGGCCGGCTCAGACCAGGCCATTATAGCGAAGATAGAACATGAAGCCCATACCAGCATCAAGCTATGCTACCAATGCGGCAAATGCTCAGCGGGCTGTCCGGTTGCTTTTGCCATGGACTATCCGCCGCGGCAAATCATCCGTTTGCTGCAACTGGACCTGGTTCAAGAGGCTTTGCAGGCAGACAGCATTTGGATCTGTGCGTCATGTGAAACCTGTTCTGCCCGCTGCCCTCGCAATGTGGATATTGCTTCCTTGATGGACGCATTGCGTCGGGAAGCCCTGGCTGCCGGTAAGGTTACCGACAAGAAAGTGGCGGCATTTAATGAAGGATTCCTGGGTGGAGTTAAAAACTTCGGCCGCTCTTATGAGGCCGGGATACTGCTCTATCATAACCTTAAAACCGGGCAGTTGTTCAAGGATATGGAACTGGGTCTGCCCATGATGAAGCGCGGCAAGGTGGAGATGCTGCCCCATAAGATCAAGGGCAGTGATGAAGTAAAGCAGATCTTCGACCGGGTTGCAAAAATGGGGGGTGAATAGCATGGAAATCGGTTATTACCCCGGTTGTTCCGGTGCCGGCAGCGGTGTGGAGTACAAGCTTTCCACCCTCAAGACGGCGGAAATGTTTGGCGTCAAATTAAGAGAATTGGAAGATTGGAACTGTTGCGGGGCTACCTCGGCACACAACACCAATAAGCTCTTGTCCCTGGCTTTACCGGCCCGAAATCTGGCTATTATGGAAAGGATGGATTTGGACACCTTGCTGGCCCCCTGTGCGGCCTGTTACAACCGCCACCGCGCTTGTGAAGTAGAGGCGCGGGAAAATCCGGCTACCCGTGAACAGATTAAAGCAGCTATTGGCATGGAATTTAACGCTGCCACTACCACTGTTTCGGTGCTGGAATGGCTGGTCAAGCAGGTGGGGCTTGAAGCCATTGGCAGCAAGGTAAGCCAACCCTTAAAGGGCATGAAAGCGGCCTGTTATTATGGCTGCCTGTTGGTTCGTCCGGTATCCCATACGGGATTTGATGATACCGAAGATCCCCAAACCATGGATCAGATCATGACCACCCTGGGAGCAACCGTGGTGGATTGGCCCTATAAGACGGAATGCTGTGGAGCGGCTCTGGCTACTTCCCGGCCCGACATTGGCAACAGGATGATCTATGAGGTGATTCGCAATGCTCAGGCTGCGGGGGCGGAGTGCATTGTGACCGCCTGTCCTTTGTGCATGTTAAACCTGGATATGCGTCAGGCCAAGGTCGAGAAAAACCTGGGCGTAAAATTAGCCCTGCCCATTTATTATATTACCGAGATGGTGGCCTTGGCCGGTGGATACAGCCCCTGGGAAATCGGGGTTAATCGTCATTTTGTGGAAGCCCTGGGCTACCTTGACAGCCTGCCGGCCAAAGCCGCGGCTATGGCGGCAGCGGAAGAAGCCAGGAAACCCCAAAAAGCCCGAGCTGACGATGCTGCTGTCCAACCGCCTGATGAAGAGGCGCAACAGAAGAAGATAGATGCCATACTCAAAGCCATATTGAAGAATCCTGATAAAATGGCGGCCAGGATTATTGAAGATGAGGAGAAAGCCCGGGTCCTGGCGGAAATAATGGGCTCAGATGAGAAGAAGAGCCTTAAAATAGCAGAATTAATGGTTACCAATAAAGACAAGGCTGCCAAGGTGGCAGATGCTTTTGTCGCCGGGGAGTTAAAGAAACGTGGGAAATGATGGCCTCATTTCTACAAGGAGGGTTAGTGGATGAAAAAGCGAGTAGGCGTATTTGTGTGCCAGTGCGGCACCAATATCGAAGCCAGTGTGGATACAGAAAAGGTGGCCGAATACGCCAGGAATCTGCCCGGTGTGGTTTACTCCACTACGTATAAGTACATGTGCTCGGACCCAGGGCAGGAAATGATCAGGAATGCCGTCCAGGAACAGCAATTGCAACAGGTGGTAGTGGCCTCCTGCTCACCGCGCATGCATGAAAAAACCTTTCGGCGCGCAGTGGAAGCCGGGGGTCTTAATGGCTATATGTTTGAGATGGTCAACATCCGCGAGCAGGATTCATGGGTGCACCAGGACCGCGGCGAAGCTACCCGCAAGGCCATGGATTTGGTGCGTATGGGTGTCATGAAAGTGCTCAAGAACAAACCGCTGGAAATTACCACCATTCCTATTACCAAAAAGGCCCTGGTGATCGGAGGAGGCATTGCCGGAATGCAGGCTGCCCTGGATATCGCTGAAGCCGGTTATCCGGTGATTCTGGTGGAAAAGGAGGCCTCCATCGGGGGGAAGATGACCCAGATTGATAAAACCTTCCCCACAATGGACTGCGCGGCTTGAATAGGCACCCCCAAGATGGTTGCTGTGGCGCAGCAGCCTAACATTGAACTGATGACCTATAGTGAAGTGGTGAAGGTTACCGGGTATATCGGCAATTTCACCGCCACTGTTAAGAAAAAGGCTAAATATGTGGATTGGGACCTCTGTACCGGCTGCGGTACCTGCTGGGAAAAATGCCCCAGCAAGAAGATAAAAGATGAGTTTGAAATGGATATGGCCAACCGCACCGCGATCCACAAGCTGTTCCCGCAGGCAGTGCCGGGCAAGCCCAGGATTGATGCGGCCCATTGCACCAAGTTGACCTCGGGCAAATGCGGCATCTGTGAAAAGCTTTGCCCCACCCAGGCGATTCGCTTTGAGGATAAGGATGAACTGGTGGATTTGGAAGTGGGGGCCCTGGTCATGGCCACAGGATATGACTTGATCGACTGGGAAAACCGTTATGGCGAATATGGCTACGGCAAGTATCCTGATGTCATCACCAGCCTGCAATTTGAAAGGCTGGTCAGCGCCGGCGGTCCTAGCGGCGGCAAGATAAAGCGCCCTTCAGACGGCAAAGAGCCGCAAAAGGTGGCCTTTATCAAATGCGTCGGTTCCCGTGATGACAGCAAAGGCAAAAGTTATTGCTCGCGGGCTTGCTGTATGTTTACCGCCAAGCACGCTTACCAGGTTAAAGATAAAATCCCCGGCAGTGAGGCCTATGTGTTTTATATGGATGTGCGCACCGCCGGGAAGAATTACGAAGAATTCTACCAGCGGGCTTTAAACGCCGGCGCCAAATACATTCGCGGCCGGGTGAGCAAGATTTACCCCCGTGGGGAGCAGTTGGTGTTGAAGACCGAAGACACCTTGCTGTGCCGCCCCATGGAAATTGAAGCTGATCTGGTGGTGCTGGCTACCGCTATGGTGCCCACTGCGGACGCTGCCAAGATGGCCAAGATGATCGGATTTTCCGTGGACAAAGACGGCTGGTTCCAGGAAGCCCATCCCAAGCTGCAGCCGGTGGAAACCTTTGCTGCCGGGGTGTTTTTAGCCGGAGCCTGTCAGGGGCCCAAGGACATCCCCGACAGCGTAGCCCAGGCCAGCGCAGCCGCCGTTAAGGTGTGCGGTCTGTTTTCCAAGACCAGGATGGCGGTTGAACCCATGACATCAGAGGTTGATGTCAGCAAGTGTTCGGGATGTCAATTATGTGTGCCCATCTGCCCCTACAACGCTATCTCCATGAGGGAGATCCAGGAGCGCGGCGGACACGGCCACGGACCTTTCATCCGGCAGGTAGCCGATGTCAACAGCAGTCTGTGCCAGGGATGTGGAGCCTGTGTTCCTGCCTGTCGCACTGCGGCCTTAAACCTGAAAGGGTTTACCGATGAACAATTGGTATCGGAGGTGGATGCACTGTGTCTATAAAAGAAGTCGGCTCATGGCAGCCCAAACTCATTGTCTTTGCCTGTAATTGGTGCAGTTATGCGGCTGCTGACCTGGCCGGACTGAATCACCTGGATTACCCCGCCCAGGTGCGGATTATCAGGACCCCCTGTTCGGGAAGGATGGATCCGCTGCTGGTCTTAAGGGCTTTTAACCGGGGGGCGGATGGGGTTTTGCTCTCGGGATGACACCCGGGTGAATGCCACTATGGTAGTGGCAATTACTATAATCGCCGCCGTCATACCATGATGAAGAGCATGATGGAATATATCGGCATTGAACCGGAAAGATACCAGACAGCATGGATTTCAGGCGCCGAAGGACCCAAGTTTCAGGAGACCATGACCAATTTTGTGGAAGGGGTTAAAAAACTTGGGCCCAACAGAAAGCTGAGGGATGCGCGATGAAAGCAATAAGCGATCAGATAAAAGAAATTGCCGCCAGGCTGCTGGAATCCGGTCAGGTTGATGTCTTCATCGCCTGGGAAGGAGCGGGGCCTGATTATGCCGTGCGCCCCTACATGGCCAGGAATAAGGCGGATGTGGAGCGTATGGTTTTTAACCAGTATGCTATTCACAATAGCAGCAACTATCTGCTCAAGCTGCGCGATGGCCAGGAAAAAATCGGCATTGTGGTCAAGGGTTGTGACTCCCGTGGCATTATCCGTCTTTTAGAGGACAACCAGATTAAAAGGGAGCGTTTGTATATCGTGGGGGTGTGTTGTCCGGGCATGAAAGATCCCCTGCCGGTCTTAAAGGCCCAATCGGGTTTACTGCCGGCGGAGCAGCCGGCCGGCTTAGCGGCCAAGTGCCGCAATTGCCTGGTGCCCAACCCGGTCATTTATGATGAACTATTAGGGGAACAACAGCCGCCTCATATGGAAGGCGAACGTTTTCAGCAGGTGCTGGCCCTGGAAAAAATGTCCGTTGATGAACGTTATCAGTTTTTCGAAAAGGAGTTTTCCAGGTGCATTCGCTGTTACGCCTGCCGCCAGGCCTGCATTGCCTGCGACTGCCGCACCTGCATTTATGATGAAATGCGTCCGCAGTGGGTGGGCCGGGAAACCAGCACCAGCGACAACATGATGTACCACATGGTTAAGGCTTTGCATATGGCGGGGCGCTGTATAGAGTGTGGAGAATGCGAGCGGGTCTGCCCGGTTAATATCCCTTTGATGTTGATAAACAATAAGCTGGCCAAGGATGCCAACCATTTCTTTGGCCCTTATGAAGCGGGCATGAGCTATGTTGAAGGCCAGAAACCAGCCTTGAGTGTCTACCGGGAAGATGATCCCGATGACTTCATATAAAGGGGGGGAGCAGCATGAAAATACTGGCGAAAGATAAGGTGGAGGCATTGCTGGACAAATTAAGTCAGCAAGCAGAAGTATTTGCACCCATGACCCTGGAACAGGGCAGCGGCTTTTATCCCTGGAATGAAGACAGCAAGGCCGGGCAGCGCTTGCTGCTGGATGCTCTTAATGTATATGTATCACCCAAGTATGTGCTGTTTCCACAGACCGAAAAGATGTATGATCTGGAACAGAAGCTGCAAGACTTAAACATGGCGGGTACGCATGAAGACAGCAGCGAGCGTATTCTTTTCGGGGTGCGCGCCTGTGATGCCAGGGCCATACGCAGCCTGGATGATGTTTTCCTCACCCGGGGTTTTGTAGATAGTTTTTATAAAGCCCGGCGTGACCATGTGACCATCATAGGCAATGCCTGTTACAATCCGGGACACAATTGTTTTTGTCAAGCTATGGGTGTTCAGATGACTGAACCGGAAACGGATGTCATTATCCGCGATACGGGTGAGCAAGGTTATATCTGGGAACCTCGCAGTGAAAAAGGCGAAAAGCTGACCACCGCTGTATCAGAATTCCTGCACGATCAAGAGCTTAGTGCTCCTTTAGCCAGGCCTTTCCCGCTTCAGGTCGATTATGAAGGGGTGGCCGAAAAGCTTCGCGGGATGTTTGAACACCCTATCTGGAAACGCCTGGCCGAGCCCTGTGTGAACTGCGGGGCCTGCACCTATATCTGCCCCAGTTGCCACTGTTTTGACATTCAGGTCAAGATGTGGGGCGAGGCAGGCTATCGTTTCCGCTGCTGGGACTCCTGCATGTATGCCGAGTATACTGCTGAAGCCGGAGGGGGCAATCCGCGTCCCACCGGTGTGGAACGCTTCCGCAACCGCTTTTTGCATAAGCTGGAGTTCTTCAATGAACGCTATGGCTACTCATTGTGCACCGGCTGTGGGCGTTGTACCGTAGTCTGCCCGACCGGCGTCAATATAACCGACATTATTAAGCAGATCAAGGAGGTGGACAGCCGTGTCGGACTGTAATTGCGAACAACCGCTGGTGCCTCATATCGTTGAAGTAATTGATATTGTTGAGGAAACCCCTGATGTTAAAAGCTTTTATGTTAAAAGCCCCTCCGGCGGCCTGCCTTACCAGGTTCAACCCGGCCAATGCTCAATGCTGTCCCTGCCGCTGGGTGAAGGCATGTTCTCCTGCACCTGGCAGGAAGGGCAGGAATACCAGCAGTATGCCATTAAACGGGTGGGACTGTTGACTGAGGAATTGCACCGGATTGAAGTGGGCCAGAAGCTGGGGCTAAGAGGACCTTACGGCAATGGCTTTCCGCTGGAGGCCAGCCGGGGCCAGGATATGCTGTTCATTGCCGGGGGCATTGGTTTAGCACCCTTGCGCTCTTTTATTAAATACTGCTTTAAGAACCGCGCCGATTACGGCAAGATAACTATTATCTATGGGGCGCGCAGTTATGATGACCTGTGTTTCAAAAAGGAATTATTCGAGGAATGGCCCCAAGAGGCAGATACCGAGGTGCATGTCACCATAGACAATGCGGAGGAGGGCTGGAAGGGACATGTGGGATTTGTGCCTGCCTATGTAGAAGAGCTGGCTCCTGCTCCAGCCGGGAAGGTTTCCGTTACCTGTGGACCGCCGATTATGATTAAGTTTGCCCTGCAGTCCCTGCAAAAATTAGGCTATCAGGATGAACAGATTGTCACCACCCTGGAAATGCGCATGAAATGCGGCATCGGCAAATGCGGCCGCTGTAATATCGGCAGTCAGTACATCTGTCTGGACGGTCCGGTCTTTGACCTGGCGCAATTAAAGCAATTGCCCCAGGAGTGGTAATACGCCGTTGTCTCGGAATTTGCGGTCTGGATAAATACGGCATCAAGGTTAAAAATAGAAGGACGGGCGTTGTTTTGCTATTGTAAATTGCGCCCGTCCCCTTATTTTAATATGACTCAGCTAGCGAAACAAAGCACCCCCAAAGGCCCACCCCAGATAGAAAACGGCTGCAATAGCTATAATGTGGAGAACCCACCATCCGCTCTTGAGGAAGCTGAAACTTCCCAGTTCAATTTCATCAGCAGTTTTCGTGTCCTGCTTAAACTCATCTGTCATTTTACATCCTCCTTTTTAAGTCAGTATTAGATATTCTGCTATTAATATGCTGGAATAAATGTATTTTTATGTAACCACGAGTCAGGTTTAGATAAAAAGCAGCGCAGTATGAAATTTGACAAAGGGCTTTTAATCACTACAATATATATAACAAATACTTTTGCACAATTGTGTGCACAACTCTGGAGGCGGTTATTGTTATCAACCTGCGCAAGGATCTTTTAAATCCGACCCTCAAAGATGTCCTGGAGACCTTTTGTTTGGATAAAACTTTTACTGTTGGACAGGGCAGCTATCTGATTGATGAAAATGGCATCCGCTATCTGGATTTTATCGCTCAGTATGGCTCGGTGCCATTCGGGTATAACCCTGATTTTATCTGGGATCGATTGGAAAGCGTACGCCGCTCGGGCATCCCCAGTTTGTGCCAGCCTTCCCTTCCTGAAGAAGCCATAAAACTGGCTAACATGCTGGCTGATGCAGCTCCGGGTGATCTCTGTTATTCAACCTTTTGCCAGAGCGGTACGGAAGCGGTCGAGGCGGCGATAAAACTGGCCCGTTCCTCGACGAGACGGGAGCTCATCATATCCACCGCCAATAGTTTTCACGGCAAAACCCTGGGGGCTTTATCGGCTACCGGCAAGCCTTCCTATCAGAAGCCGTTTTATGCTCCGGCACCGGGCTTTATGCAGGTGCCCTACAATGATATTGAGGCATTGAAAAGGGTATTTGAAACCCATAGGGACGAAATTGCCGCCTTTATCGTGGAACCGGTACAGGGCGAAGGTGGCATTATTGTGGCCCAACCCGGATATCTGCCGGCTGCTCAGGCTTTGTGCCGCGAGTATGGGGTGGTGTTCATTGTTGATGAGATCCAGACGGGATTGGGACGAACCGGGCGCTTGTTTGCCTGTCAGCATGAAGGCTTAGAACCCGATGTGCTCCTCCTGGCCAAGGCCCTGGGGGGCGGACTCTTGCCTCTGGGGGTTTGCATCAGTTCACCCCGGGTATGGAATGAAGACTTTGGCATGCTGCACAGTTCTACTTTTGCCAACAACAATGTAACCTGCGCAGTGGGGCAGGCGGTTTTGGAACGCTTGATGGCTGATGAGGGCGCTCTAATAAAGGATGTGGAGCGCAAAGGCCAATATATGCTGGACCGGCTTAAGGTTATTGCCAGCCGCTACCCGGGGGTCATTAAAGCGGTGCGCGGCCAGGGGCTTATGATCGGGGTGGAGTTTAATGAATTGGATGATTGCGGATCTTATGATATGGCCTTCCTGGTTGAGCAAGGCGGTTTCTCCGCACTCCTGACCGGGTTTTTGCTGAATTGCTATCAGATTCGCCTGGCGCCTTATCTGAACAATGCCATGACCTTGCGGCTGGAGCCGACCCTGACCATCGAGGATGAAGCCATAGACCAGGTCATTAAAGCAATAGAGGGCATTTGTCAAATCATGTTTTACCAGGATTATGGCAAGTTGTATCGCTATTTGATCGGGGATACCGAAATTCCCGATAAAATCATGGATTTTCGGGCCAGGCACCGTAAAACCCGGTTTTCACAGCTTAAACCGGACGAAGCCCCCCGTAACAAATTTGCCTTTATCATTCACTATCCAGGCCCCGAAGATGTAGTGTTGAATAATCCTTCCTTTGATACCTATACCCGCGAGGAATTATTCCGCTTCATGGAATGGGAAAGCCGCAGCGGCGAACCCGGAATAGTATGCCATATGCCAGCCATCCGCTCCCTGGAGGGGACTGTTGCGGAAGGATGGTTGATCGGGGTGCCATTCGGAGGCCGGGAGATCATGGGAGCTTCTCGCGAAGAAGCCGTGGAAGCCATCCGCAAGGCGGTTGATATGGGGCGTGAGCTGGGGGCTGGAATCATCGGCCTGGGGGCCTTAACATCGGTTGTAACCAGAGGAGGCAGGTCTGTTCTGGGACGGGGAGTTGCCATTACCAGCGGTAATAGCTTTACCACTTTAATGGCTATGGAGGCTCTGGCAGCAGGGGCCGGTAAGATGAAGCTGGATATGGAACAAGCCTGCGGCGCGGTAGTTGGGGCTACGGGTTCCATTGGCCGCGCCTGCGCGGTGATGCTCTCCGAGCAGATAGCCCATATTACCTTGCTGGGTAATCCCGCCCATGTCAAGAGCAGCATCAATCGCTTGAATTCCCTGGTGACAGACATCTTGAGTCGGGGTTGGCAGCGTTGTCAGGAAGGCAAGCTCAGCGGGCTGGCAGGCTGGTTGGACTCTGCTCTGCAAGTAGCTGCCGGGAAGCCTGCCGCCATGGTGCACGAATTCAGGAATCAACTGCTCCGGGGCCAGCCGATGTCCTACCAAATGTTACAAGAGTGGTGCGAAATAATAGGTCTGCGCTGTCCGCTGCAAATCTCCCTGGATATAGATGCTACCCTTCCCGAATGCCATATGGTGGTAGCCGCCAGTAATTCTCCGGAATACCTGATCTTTCCCCATCACCTGCGCTCGGGTGCGGTGGTGTGTGATGTGGCCCGTCCGGCCGATGTGGCTCCGGAAACCATCAAATCCCGGCGTGACGTCTTGATTTTGGAGGGAGGATTAGTACAACTTCCCGATCAGATCGCCTTTGGAGCCAATCTGGGCTATCGGGCTGGCGTAACCCTGGCCTGCCTGTCTGAGACCATACTCTTGGCCCTGGAGGGTGATTATCAGGATTACAGCATTGGCAACATTTTAAGCTTATCCACCATTACCTATTTGCGCCAATTGGCGGCCCGGCACGGTTTTAGCCTGGCGGGCTTGAAAATGGGCAACGATGAGCTTCAAGAAGAGGATATCGCTCAGATTTATGAGAACTCTCTGACCGGTTTAAAAAGGGTCGGCAGCCTGTAGACTCACCGCTCCAATCGAGTTTTGCGCTTTGGGTGGGAAAAAGGTATGATAGGGATGGAATAAGCCTTGTGCCAGACATCCAATTATCATAAGGGGGTAGGTTTGTGGACCTCACAGAAATCATTATCAAAAAGGATGGCAAATGGTATTTCGGAGCAGCAGAGATGTTTCGCCGCAATATCTTAAATATCCTGGCCCAACACATTGAAAAAGGTGTGGACGGTAGTTTCGGCATTCGCCTGGGCGAGGATTTTAATCCGCTCACAGTCGAAGATGTTCCCTTTTTTGCCACCGGATACTCCGAAGAGGATGGGCGCATCAAATTGACCTTTCATGATCTGCAGGAGATGTTCCTGGAGGGAGAAATTATGCTTATCCTTAAGGGAGATGTTCCCTATATATCGTTTCGCTGGGAAGCCGACACCCGCTTGAGCCGCGGTGTGTACTGGAAGCTAAGCCAGTATTTCCAGTTTCGTGATGAACAGGTTTATATTGTTCCACCGGTATGGCAAGAACAGTAAGCTGTTTTGCCTTCCCTTGGCTGAAATAAATCATACTCCGCTCCATGAGAGGAAAACCTCACCTCTTAAAAACCAATTCCAAATCAATCTCCAAGTCCTCAAATATGCCGGCTTTGACTTTGGCAGGATGCTGATATTGGCCGGCATTATCGTATTTCCAAACCCGGTTGTAGAGCTGTTCTGACTCATGTTTATCAACATCCTCATTGAAAAAATGATGCTTGCACTTATGGTTGAAATTGTATAGCTTGTTGGGTGGCGGGATAATTTAATGAATCGAGGCGTGCCGCATGGCGAAACTGAAGCAGCGATTGGCCGGATTCTTCGGAATTAATACCAGTATGGCGTCTATGCTGGTGATGGTGGTTCTGATCGGTATGGGGGAGAAAATGGCGGAACGATTTCTGCCTTTGTACTTGATTGCCCTGGGCGGGTCGATCTATGCGGTCGGTTTTTTGAATGCCATGGACAATTTTTTGAGCGCGGTCTATTCCTTCCCCGGGGGATACCTGGCAGATAGAATCGGCTATAAAAAATCCCTGATGCTGTTCACGGTGATCGCCCTGTGCGGTTATGCCCTGGTGATATTGATCCCTTCCTGGCAGGCGGTTTTAATAGGCGCGGTGTTTTTTATCGCCTGGACCGCCATCTCCCTCCCGGCCATCATGAGCCTGGTAGCCCAGACCATGAAAAAAGAGCAGCGCACCATGGGGGTTACCCTGCACTCCCTGGTGAGGCGCATTCCTATGGCACTGGGACCGGTCATCGGCGGGCTGCTGATTGGCATTTATGGCAAGGTTGACGGCATTCGCATAGCATTTGCCCTGGCTTTCATCCTGGGCATCGTCTCGCTGCTGGTGCAGTATTATTTTATTGAAGATAATGGCAGTTCGGGTGAAGCCCACCTGCGCGCCAGTAAGATTTATGGTTCTTTCTCGCCGGGTTTAAGGGGGTTGCTGGTCTCCGATATTCTCATCCGCTTTGCTGAACAGATTCCGTATGCCTTTGTAGTCTTGTGGGTGGTGGAAGTAAATCAGATCTCGGCTTTGCGTTTTGGCATACTGACTACGGTGGAGATGATCACTGCTGTTTTGGTCTACATACCGGTGGCTTATATGGCTGATAAATATGGCAAGAAGCCGTTTGTGCTCATCACCTTCGGATTTTTTACCTTGTTCCCCCTGGTGCTGTATTTTTCCCATACCTTTGTTGCTCTGGTATTCGCCTTTGTTATCAGAGGTTTAAAGGAATTCGGTGAACCTACCCGCAAAGCCCTGATTATGGATCTGGCCCCGGAGAATCTTAAAGCGGCTACCTTTGGCACCTACTATCTGATCCGCGACATCATTGTAGCCATAGCAGCCCTGAGCAGCGCTTACTTATGGCATATATCCCCGGGCACCAACTTTTTGACCGCTTTTGCCTGTGGATTAATCGGCATGATTGTGTTTGCCGTTTATGGTCGGGACCTGCGTTCGCAGCCTGAACAATAACCCTTGCCGCCCGAAAGGTTAACTGATATGAAGCATCGATACCAAGTATTCGCTTCCGACTCAAGACCTCTCGGTTGCGGTTGAGAGTGGGCCGCATATACCATACCGGGAACAGATATTTTGAATGGCATTTCTCTCAGCGCAGAAATACCTACCAAGCAATGATTACGTCCACTACGTTTGTTCAGCCTGTTTGCTATAAATTACCTAAATGAGGAGGCCTGAAGAAGCTGGCGTCATAGGTCAACAGTTCATCAATCTGGGCCATCATTTTTTCTTTGTCACGCGGCAGCAGGCCATTGACATAGCAGTAATTGATGCTGTGATCACTCAGAAAGATGCTGCCCTCACATTCAAGATGCTCCAGCAAAAGTCTGACCTCTTGCAGGGTTTCATGCGCGCTCAGCAGTTCGAATTCACCCTTCTGATAAGCTTCGTATATGGGAGTGCCAGGCTGGGGCACAAAGGTCCGCAAGCGAATGTATTCCGGGCTGAAGGCACTCAGGACCCTGGCGCTGTTAACGGCATGCTGCTGACTGTATTTTTTCCCCCCCACCCCGGCCAGGTAATACTCGCTCACTTCAATACCCGCCTGTTTCAGCTTGGTCCCGGCGGCAATGATTTCGGCAGCGGTGGTGCCTTTTTGAATCTCTCTTAAAACCTCATCATCACCGCTTTCCATGCCCATGTGGATGCGGCCCAAACCCGCTTCTTTCAGGCTGCGGAGCTCTTCCAGGCTCTTGCGGTTCACAAAGCGTGCCGACCCGTATACGGTAATCCGTTCCAGGTAAGGGAAACAGCTGCGGGCATAATGAATGATATCCAGCAACTGCTCGGTTTTCATGACAATGGTGTTGCCATCGGGGAAGAAGATGGACTGCACCCCTGCTCCATAATAATCGCAGGCGGCTTTAATATCAGCTTTAATCTCCTCCACCGGCCTGATACGAAATTTCTTTTCTTTGTATAGAGAGCAAAAGGTACAACGGTTATGGGGGCAGCCAATGGTGGCTTGTATTAACAGACTCCCGGCCTCACTGGGCGGGCGGTAGACAATTCCTTCATAACGCATCACATCAGCCTCCTGATATAACCATAGCAGAATGTTATTCTATTTAAAAGGCTGCTCTAAGGCTGCTCTGATAACGTTGCCCCTCCTAATTCCCAGTTGTTTTCCGGGCTTCAAACCGATATATTTACAATAAGAATACAGCTTATAGGAGTTGCCCATGACGCTGCGGGTTTTAATTGCTGATGACAACGAGAGAGAACGCATTGTGCTGCGCTATCTTTTGGAGCAGATGAAAGATGTGGAAATCGTGGGAGAAGCCGTGCATGGATTGGAAGCCCTGTTGCTTTGCCAGGAGAAGAAAGTGGACCTGGTATTTCTTGATATAACCATGCCGGAAATGGGCGGGGTAGAGACGGCCAACCGTTTGTGCGCCATGAAAGACCCGCCGCTATTTGCCTTTGTTACCGTTCATGCTGAGTCGGCAGTGCAGGCCTATGATCTGGGGGCCCTGGATTATATCGTCAAGCCAATTGAGCCGGGCCGCATAGATAAGACCATACTACGCGCCAGGGAAAGGCTTCTTCACCAGGATGTTATTAAAGAACTGGTGCAGGTCAAGCTGAGGGAGAGACTGGAGTATGTTCTGGAGAAATACCGTGAAGATGAAAGCATCTTTAACCGCTTACCGGTGCGCAGCAGGGGTAGAATAGCACTGCTTGATCAGCGCGACATCATATATTGCGAAAGCCAGGCTAAAAAGGTTTCTATTTGCACCAGGGATAAGTTATATATGAGCAGTTTTACCCTCAGTGAGCTTGCGGCAAAATTGAATGAAAAGACCTTTTTCCGTGCTCACCCGGCTTTTATTGTAAATCTTAATTATGTTAAGGAGATTCTCAGTTTTGGTGAAGGTTCATATATTCTTCGCCTGCATAACAGTGAGCGGGATATTATCTTAAGCCGATCCAAAGCAAAATTATTACGACAAAAGCTGGGCATTTAGCTGTATACTAATAAATAGGTAATATAAGAACGTAATTTTACCATCTATACTTGATATCTTACAGATTAAGGACAACTATTCGGTTAATAGTTGCCAGGTATTACTTAAAAAAGCGGGATAATAGGGATTTTTGTACCGGTTTATACATGACGATTTCACTAAACCCCGGTTTAGGTGCAGTAATCAATTTGCACTGTCAAAGTATCCGGTGAAAGTGACCAAGCAAAACAAACATAGGGAAATAAATCACAAAATCTATTAATATACAATTAGGGTAGTAGTACGTGTAGATAAAAAGTGAGGAGGGTAGATAGAGGAGCAGGTGGGGATGATTGATGGAACGGAACATCATTCATCGGAAGACTCCCTTTAATATTATGGTATACGACTAGTTGGTTAGCCGTGCTTAAAGCCGGGGGGTCATTGGCGCGGAATGAGATTGGAGTGATAGTATGTTACCATTTTATGTTTTAGAAAGGTATGAGGGTAACGAGGCCTTATTTAATCTGGTCATGATGTCTATCGTTTCCACGTATGCTGGTGAACCTCTGCATATCCATGCCGAGGGGTTGCGCGGCACCGGCAAAACCACCATCATGAGATCGGCGCGCGGTATTTTGCCATCCATAGAACGCATTAAGGGCTGTATTTACAATTGTGATCCCTATGATCCCCATTGCCCACAGCATCGTTACCTGAGTCAGGAGCAAATCGAAGCCATTGGAACAGAAATGATTCCCATGCCATTCTTGGAAATATCTCATTCTGCCAAGGTGGGGACAGTTGCAGGCAGTATCGACCTGGCCCGGTTGACGGATCCCAGCAAACCTGAAGCCCAGTTGCTGCCGGGTTTAATTCCTCAGGCCCATCGCGGCATCCTGTTTATAGATGAAATCAATCGCCTGGCAGATACTTCCCCGGAAATTACCGACATCCTGCTGGATGTTATGGGGAACAAACCCGGACATTTGCAGATCGAAGAAGCGGGTTTGCCGGCTGTGGAAATAACTGTAAACTTATCGGTGTGGGCTGCTTCCAATCCCGACGAGGACCCGGGTCCCCTGGAGGAAATCCGTCGTCAGTTATCAGACCGTTTTGACATGGTTTGCTATATGGGAAGACCGCATTCAGTAGACATTCTTGCCAATATGCTGGCTGAAAATGCTCATCAAAAAAAGGTCCGCCTCTATAAGCAGCGAAAAGTGGTGCAGGTGGATGAAAGCAAGAATGAGGACTATCGGCAGCAGATTATACGCTGGGCTGAGCAATACGATAAAACTGAGCTGCCCGAATTCTTGCGCAACTTTATTGCCCGCCTGTACATTAAGCACAACTTGGAAAGTATTCGCGCTATCGAAGCCATGCAGCAAGGCGCGGTTTTGCGCTGTTTGATAAAAAATCGGGACAAGGTGCAGATTGGGGATGTAACCGAAACCATTCCCCTGGTCTTAAAACACCGCGTGGATGGTGATACCCTGGTGCGTATTATCAATGACCTGGATACCCGGGGCACCAAAGAAGGCATCTTGAGTTTCAAAAACCGGAAACAAAAGAAAAAGGAAGAGGAAGAGCCGGAATACTTCCAGCATGATGCCAGATCTCTCAAAGACCTGAGCCGGGGTGAATTAATCAGTACGGAAAAGAACCTGACTCCCACCGATTTCTAGAAAGGAGTAGTCTATAGTGGCATGGATGGAGAAATCCAAAGTCGATAAGGCCGCTTCTGTAGGCAACTATCTGGGCTTGTATTTGGGGCAGGGTCAGGGGATTCGCCTGGGTGAGAGTACGGTAGTAAGCACTCACAGCCACGGTCGTATGCCGGAAAAGAGGGTCAAGGGGCAGATCAAGATATTCACTAACCGGGATGCGGGCAAAGTATTTCTGGATTTTGTCGATGAGGGCCAGGTGGTTCATCTGGATGTATTTCATCGCCCTGGCGAAGTGGATCCGGTGGAGCTTGCCAGAGCAATTTTCTGGGGGTTAAACCAGTATTTCATTGCCCAAGATCCACAGCTTCAATATGCCGAGGATGAGCGTTTTAAGATGGTGTCCGAATACGCCACCAGAATTTTTATCACCACCATGATGGGCAAAGGCACCATCTATGAATTGATGCAGGAAAAGGTTCGCCCTTATAGTGAGAGTGATGAAGGTCATGACCATGTCCATATCCTGGCTCAGCTGCAAAAAGATGAATACTATTTGGTATATATAATCGCTGAGGTGGTGGAGGAATACATTCTCAATAATGAGCTTAAACTGGTTCGGGTACGCAATATCACCCATGGCAATCAGAAAAAGGAAGAAGAAAGCTATGCCGGATATATGCGCCTGCCCTGGAAAAAGCTCAAAGGCCAGAACGCCCGGCAGCTCCCCGATAAAGAAAATGTTAACCAGCTCATCATCAAATTGGCTGAGAAATTTGGCGGGGTAGAGGAAATAGAGGAGTTCATGGAAAACTACTCCACCAACATATTAAAGCGCAAAGGTATTGAACAGCAAAAGAAAAAGTGGGGAGATATCGAAAACGATATTGAGCAGTTAGAAGAACTGGGGATATTAAAGGACACCATGTTTGGCAAGGTATTAACCAAACAAGGCCAGGCGTTAAAGGATTTTGTATTAAACAATAAATGTGAACTGGAAACCGAGATACGACGCAATATTCGTAAAATGCCGTCCGGAGGCAAAGGACGCTACAAAAAACTGGGTAAATCGGAAAGCAAAATGTCCTCAATAGAGCTGACCAACCGCAACCGTACCATTAACAACCCTGATAAAAATTGGTCCGGGGATCTGGCGGTTCCGGAGACGGTTATACAGGCCAAGATAAACAGCTTCTTGCGTGGTGACGATCATCTGGTCATTAAAAAAGATGATTTGCACTATTATGATAAAAAGACCTATGTGCCTATAGATATCTGTTTCTTAATTGATGCCAGCGGCAGTATGGCAGGTGATAAAAGGCAGGCGGCCTGCTTTCTGGCAGAACATCTGCTGCTTTCCGGCAAGGAAAAGGTGGCAGTGGTGATATTTCAGGAACGAACCAGCCAGGTGGTGGTTCCGTTTACCCGCAAACAGGATATACTTAAGAAGGGATTGGCTATGATCAATCCGGCCGGCTTGACGCCAATGGCAAGTGGCATAATGACTGCTGTTGATTTAATCAGTAACAGTCAGGTGAGAAACCCCTTGCTGGTTATGATTACCGACGGCTTGCCCAATACCCCGCTTTGGACTATGGATGCCAAAGCTGACGCAATGGAAGCGGCGGGGAAAATTGCTGAAGCCAAGATTCGTTTTATTTGTATTGGAATTGAAGCCTACCGTCAATATCTTGAAAAGCTGGTGGAGCGAGGCAACGGGATTCTGTATGTAGTTGATGATCTCAATAAGGATAACCTCATCAATATTGTTCGCAGCGAGAAAAAACAGCTGCAAGCCAGCAAAAAATTGTCATAATAGCACACCAGTACTGCAGAGAGGTTTGACATTAATCGTGGTATTCTGCTACTATTTCAATAGTATCCTGGTTTATTATTGAATTAAGATTTTCTTTTTAATAACTCCTCCTTCATAACGGGCACCGTAAGGTGCTCGCTTTTTTTCTTCCCCCCGAAATTAATGCCAATGCTCCTGTAAACAGTTCTGAGCCATGGAACTAATGCACCAATTGACTTTCTACATACAGCCCATCTTGTGCAATGCCTGCTGATAGAAATAATATTCATAATGCCCGGATTAGTTTCGTATTAATTAAAAGGAATTATTTGGGGGAGGCATGGTTATGGGCAAGAAAATGATTTTAACCTTAACAGCGATTATCCTGGGCATCTGTCTGCTCAGCGGAGGCTGTAATTTGAACAGGGGTGCGGACAGGGTGCAGGAACTCAAGGATTTATTAAAAACATCGGTAACGCGGGAGCCTGTTGAACAGTCCACCACTAGCATCCAGGATCTGCTTCCTGAAGCGCCTGTCAGCAGCGTGGAGCAAATTGAAGTAACACTGTATTATGGTGATCAAAACAACCAGGGTTTGGTGGCTGAAAAGAGAAGTGTTGAAAAAACTCCGGGTATTGCGCGCGCAACCATTCAGGAACTGTTCAAAGGGCCGGCTCAGGCGGGACATAACCGCTTATTCCCTGAGGGCACACAGTTGCTGGATATTAACATCAAACCGGACGGCCTTTGTATCGTTGATGTAAGCAATCATATTCGCAATGCTCCTACCAATGAGCAAACCAACTTGATGGTGTATTCACTGGTAAATACCCTGGGAGAATACCCCACTGTCAAAGAGGTCAGCTTGATGATTAACGGCGATTATGAGACCTCTTTGAATTCTGTTGATCTATCCAAACCCCTGGCACCAAATTACTATTTGACCAAATAAATAAACTATTAGGCCTTTAGCATGGACTTGTCGGGCATAACCTTTGGCGGTTGTGCCCTTGGTTTTTCTGCTTTAAGATAAAAGCGGGCATGAAATAAGCGGGCAGAAAAACTGTAT
Source organism: Syntrophomonadaceae bacterium (assembly GCA_050949825.1). GTDB lineage: Bacteria > Bacillota > Syntrophomonadia > Syntrophomonadales > Syntrophomonadaceae > DTU019. The sequence continues at coordinate 55,049 of JBMNGL010000007.1, forward strand.
GCTATTGGTAGTAGGTACATAAAAGTGATACATTAACATAAAAGTGATACATTATTTAATGAGTTTGCTTGCCATAGTAAAAATATAATCAATATTGACTTAAAGAGGTGTAATCAGTGGGGAAAAACCATCCCATAGGTATATTCGATTCCGGCATCGGTGGGTTGACCGTGGTCAGGACTTTCCTGGAAAAGCTTCCGCTGGAAGGCTTTATATATTTTGGGGACACAGCCCATGTGCCATATGGAAACAAGAGCGAAGTCCAGTTGCTGCAATATGCTCGTGATATCATGGCTTTTTTCTCGAGCCGGGAGGTTAAAGCGGTGCTGGTGGCCTGTGGTACGCATTCCTCCGTAACCCTGCCCCAAATCAAGGCGGATTATCCCATTCCCATGGTGGGAATGGTCAAGGCCGGGGCCAGCGCAGCCTGCCGTAGCACCGGCAATAATCGGGTAGGTGTCCTGGCCACACAGGCCACCGTGACAAGCGGTGCCTATAGCCGGGCCATAAAAGCCATTAAGCCCAACTGCCAAACCTTTGAAGTAGCTTGCCCAGGTTTGGTTCCCCTGGTGGAGGAGGGCTGCATTAGCGGAGAGAAGCCTTATGCTGCAGTGCAGCACTACCTTTTGCCTTTATTACAACAGCATATTGATACCCTGGTCCTGGGCTGCACCCATTATCCTTTTCTGAGTGAGATCATTCATGAATTAGCCGGGCCGGAAATACAATTGGTAGATCCCGCCATGGAAGCGGTTGCTGAGCTGCGGGCGATTTTGCAGGCCAATGATCTGCTGAATAGTAACGGCCCTCAATCCCCTCCCCAGTTTCTGGTCAGTGGCAATGATGCTTCCTTCTACCGGGTAGGAAAAAGCCTGCTGGGAAATATTATCGACAAGGTGGAAAGTGTAACGCTGGTCCATGTGTAAACAAAGCGGGGAAGAGTTATGGAAATGCAGGTAGTGGGGTGCTGGGCACCTTATCCCAAAACCGGTCAGGCATGCAGCGGATATCTTATCCGCCAGGGTCAAACCACGTGTCTGGCGGACTGCGGACATGGGGTGCTGGATACGGGAATGGTTACGGTTATTATTGAAATGGGTCAGGATGTGCATATTGTATCGGTCGAGACGGTGGCCTACCCTGAACTGGGGCCGTAAGCCCTGCTCAAATTGGAGGTGCGATCATTCCCGTGCCTGGTCGCTATTGACGCTCAGGGCAATAATATATACCGGCAGGTAATGGGAAAGGAAAATCTTACAAATCACAAGGAGGATAATGATGAATAGACCAAGTAACCGGGGCAATGAGCAGTTGAGAACGGTGGAAGTGATTCCCTCATATATTAAATATCCCCATGGATCGGTTTTAATATCTGCCGGAGACACGCGGGTAATCTGTTCAGCCATGGTGGAGGACAAGGTGCCTCCTTTTCTAAAAGGCAGCGGCAAAGGCTGGGTAACGGCCGAATACTCCCTCTTGCCGGGATCGACTTTGACCCGTACCCAGCGCGAAGCGGCTCGCGGCAAGATCGGCGGCCGCACCTCGGAGATTCAAAGATTGATTGGCCGGGCATTGCGGGCGGTAGTGGATTTGAACAAACTGGGGGAGAGAACCGTCTGGATTGACTGTGATGTGATTCAAGCTGATGGTGGAACCAGGACAGCTTCGATTACCGGCGGGTTTATTGCTTTGGCCCTGGCCTTGCAGAAATACCTTGACCAGGGCCTTATTAAGGAGTGGCCCATTATTGATCATGTAGCCGCAGTCAGTGTGGGCATTGTTGGTGATGAACTGCTTTTAGATCTTGAATATGTGGAGGATTCACAGGCCGAGGTGGATATGAATGTGGTGATGACGGGCAGCGGTGATTTTGTGGAAGTTCAGGGTACGGCAGAAGGCAAGCCCTACAGCCGGGTTGACCTGGACAATATGCTCAAACTGGCCGCATCCGGCATTGAAGAACTAATCACTATACAGAAGCATATACTGGGGGCATAAGCTATGAAAAAGCTGCTTTTGGCCACTCGCAATAAACATAAAAAACGTGAACTGGAAGAACTTCTGGCGCCCTTCAACATAGAGGTCAAAAGCCTGCTGGATATACCCGACCTTCCTGAAATCGATGAAGACGGCAGCAGCTTTGAAGAAAATGCCATTAAAAAAGCCCGACTTACTGCGATGCACACTGGTCTGACCTGTTTGGCCGATGATTCCGGGCTGGAGGTGGAGGCCCTGGGAGGGCAGCCCGGCATCTATTCAGCCCGTTTTGCCGGCGAGCAGGGCGATGATAAGGCCAATAATCGCAAGCTGCTGGGTATGATGGCGGATCTGCCGGCAGCACAACGCCAGGCCCGCTTTGTCTGTGTAGTGGCCATTAGCAATCCTGATGGTGAAGTCCAAACAGTGCGGGGAGTATGCCCAGGCCATATTGCTTTTACCGCAGCGGGCGAAGAGGGTTTCGGTTATGATCCCCTTTTTATCCCCAGCGGGTACACCCGAACCTTTGCGCAATTGCAGACTGAAGAAAAAAACCGAATCAGCCACCGCGCCCTGGCCTTGAAAAAGGCCCGGTGTTTGATCGTAGATACACAACAGGTCGATTAGAGGGAGGCCATCTCATGCGGATTGCTATCATCGGCGATACTCATGCCCGCGTCGCCGGCGTCAGCAGGGTACTGGCGAAGAATCGGCCTGATCATATCATACATGCCGGGGATTTCTATGCCGATGCCAGGAGGATTGCAGAGCCGCTCAATATCCCTTTTGATGCTGTGACCGGTAATTGTGACGCCCAAAAAGGACAGCCGGCCGAGTTGCTCTTGGAGTTGGCCGGCCAGCGTATATATGTGATTCATGGCCATCAATACGGGGTAAAGCGGGATCTCAACAACCTTTACTACCGAGCCCGGGAGATGGCCGCCGGCATCGCCGTCTTTGGCCATACCCATGTACCCTATTGCGAAAAGGTTAAGGGGTTATGGTTATTGAACCCGGGCAGCGCTTCGCGGCCTCGCCTTTCCAAATCGGGCACTTACATTTGGCTTACTATTGAAGAGCAGCGGGTCACACCCGAAATCTGCAAAATAAAGCTCTGATCCGGGACTGATGCGTTTGCCAATCTTGGCCGCCAGGCGCAGGAAAACTGTTATTGGTGATGAAAGAAGAAGGGATGAAGACGATGTATGATGTGATTATAATTGGCGGGGGACCGGGAGGTTATGTAGCTGCTATCAGAGCCCGACAATTGGGCCTGCAGGTGCTTTTAATCGAGAAGGCGCAATTGGGGGGAACCTGTTTAAACCGGGGTTGCATCCCTACCAAGGCTTATTATAAAGATGCGCACTTCATAAAAGAGCTGGCCAGGAGCAGCCAGTTTGGGGTCGAAGTGCCTTCCTGGCGATTCAACCTGGCGCAGGCCTGGGAAAGCAAACAAAAAATAGTGCAAACCCTGGTATCCGGGGTAGAGCGACTCCTGCAGGCCAATGGCGTGCAGGTTTTGCAGGGACAAGCTTGTCTGCTTGATGGGCATACCGTGCTGGTAAACGGGGAGCAATATCAGAGCCGCTTTATACTCCTGGCCACCGGCTCAGTTCCGGCTCCATTGGCACTTTCAGGCATGGATCTGCCCGGGGTAATCAATAGTGACGACATCCTGGATATAAAAGAGCTTCCCCAACGCCTGGCCATTATTGGGGGCGGTGTGATTGGCCTCGAATTCGCCTGTATTTTCCAGGCCTTCGGCAGTCAGGTCACGGTAATCGAATACCTTCCCGGACTGCTTAATGGTCTGGATGAAGAGCTGGGCAAACGCCTGGGGGTCTTCCTGAAGAGACAGGGGATCAATGTTATGACTGCGACCGCGGTGCAATCCATTCAAGGCTTAAACAGCGGCTTGCAAATCAAGGCGGAAAACAAAAAAGGCCTGCTTGAAATTGACAGCGATGTAATCCTGGTGGCGGCGGGACGCCTGCCTTGCACCGCGGGACTCAACCTGGATGGCAGCGGCGTAAAAACCGGACCCAGGGGGTTTGTTGAAGTTGATGCCACTTACAAAACTGCGGTGGACAGCATCTATGCCATTGGGGATGTGATTGGCGGGCAGATGCTGGCTCATGTGGCCTCGGAAGAAGGGGTGGCGGCAGTTGAAGATATGGCCGGGTTAAGAAGCCGAAGTGCCAGCCCGGTGGTGCCATCCTGCATATTCACCATTCCGGAAATTGCCACTGTGGGACTCAGTGAACAGCAAGCCCGGGAGCGTGGTGTGAAGTATCGCCGGGGCAAGTTTCAATTTGCCGCCAACGGCAAAGCGCTGACCATGGCAGCGACTGACGGCCTGGTCAAGGTATTGGTTGATGAAGCGGATGTTGTTATCGGCGTCCATATCCTGGGGCCGCATGCCAGTGACATTATCCTGGAAGGACTGGTTCTGGTCCAGGGGCAGATTACCCGGTCCCAGGCCATTGATATGATCCATCCCCACCCCACCCTGGGCGAAGCCTTGCGGGAGGCTGTCCTGGATGCCGGCGGGGAAGCCATCCATTTGGCACCTGCCAGGAGATAAAGGCCCACTTGGCGAAAGGAAGGCTATACATGCTGCAGATTATTAATCCGTCCCTGGACCCCTATTTTAATCTGGCCCTGGAGGATTACCTGGTCCATAATCCCGATATAGGCGCCGATCTCTTAATACTGTGGCAAAACCAGCCTGCAGTGGTAGTGGGCAGGCATCAGAACAGCGAGGCCGAGATCAATCTGCCCTTTATCCGCGAAAAGGGCATTGCCGTGGTAAGGCGTTTGTCAGGCGGAGGCGCGGTTTATCACGATAGAGGTAACCTCAACTTCACTTTAATTACCGAAGCCACCGGCAGAGTTCTTGATTTCGCCGCGTTTACCGTTCCGGTGATAGAAACCTTGCAGCAATTGGGCATACCTGCTGAGCACACGGGAAGAAACGATATCCTCATCCGCGGCCGTAAGTTTTCAGGCAATGCCCAATACCGCTATAAAAACCGCTTAATGCATCATGGCACCATATTATTTGATTCCAACCTGGATGACATGGCCCGGGCATTACAGGTCGATGAAAGCAAAACCGTGGCCAGGGGTATTGCTTCGGTGCGCAGCCGGGTGACCAATATTATGGAGCACCTGAGCGAACCTGTCGGATTAGAGGATTTTCAAGAGATGCTGGTTAAGAACGTTTTCCGCTGCCGGGGCTTGCGAAGGCAAAGGGTACTTTCGCCAGCCGAGATAAAGGCAGTGCAGTATTTAAGCGACAGCAAGTATCGGAGCTGGGCCTGGAACTACGGCCGCTCACCGCAATACAGCCAGCGCCGCAAGAGGCAGTTCCCGTGGGGCAGCATGGAAGCGTTGTTGCTGGTAAAAAAAGGACAGATAGTGCAATGCAGCCTTTGCGGCGATTTTTTTACCATTGCCGATATATCCACCCTGGAAAAGGCCCTGTTAGGTCAGCCATTGCAGGGGGAAACCATTGAGGCGGTTTTAACCTCCATTGATCCCGCGGCCATTATCCCCGGAGCCACCGTAGCTCAGATTATGGGCTTGCTCATAGAATAGAACCCTCTGTTTAGCCTCCCTATAGCGCTATTGGGAACACCCTTGTCCCCAGATAGGGGCCAGGCCATGCTTCCCTTGTATAAGCCTGCCGGCAAGAGTCAAAGTCCTGGTTTAATCATAACCGGTCTGGCTGGTGCGACATTCGCGGTGCTCATTTTAAGGTGCCGGCCTCAAGCAGCTCCTTTTTCCCCAATTGCAGCAATACCTCCTCCAGGGATTGTTGCCTGGTGAGCACTTCGGCAAACAAATCCCCCGTTGTTTTGATGCGCCGGGGAACGGTTAAAAGGTCAAAATGTTCCGGTTGGGCCGCATGGATTTCTTCCCAGCGCAGCGGAGTGGAGACTGTGGCCTGCTGCCGGGGCCTGACACTGTACGGTGCGCACAGGGTTTTGCCGCGTACGTTCTGCATATAATCCAGGTAGATCTTATCGCCCCGCTTTTTTACGGAGCGTTCGATGGTGGTAATGTCCGGGAATAATGTGGCCACCATGGCCGCCATAATATGCCCCAGCTCCCGCACCACCTGATAGCTGTATATAGGGCGCAAGGGCACATAAATATGCAGGCCGTCCCCGCCTGAGGTTTTGGGAAAACCATGCAGTTGGAATTGCTCCAACAGGGCTTTGAAAGCCAGGGCCACCTCTACCACCTGTGCATAGGTGTTGGCCGGGCTGGGATCCAGGTCAATTACCAGGAAATCAGGGCAGTCCAGGCTGTTCTGGCTTGACAACCAGGGGTGCAGCTCGATGGCAGCCTGGTTGGCCAGCCAGACTAAAGCCGCCGCTTCGGATACCATCATGTAGCGGGTATTGGAGTCGGTGCAGGTGGGAATCCAATCAGGAAGATGCTCCGGGGCATTCTTCTGGTAGAAAGATTTTTCTGCGACACCGTTGGGGAAACGGGTTATTACCAGTGGGCGCTCCTTGAGATGCGGCAGGAGCACCGGGCTGACCGCCAGATAATAGGCAACAAGGTCGGCCTTGCTAAAGCCGGCTTGCGGCCACAGTATTTTATTCAGATTGGATAAGGTCAGCCTGCGGCCCTCTACTTCAACGGTATTATTGCCAGTTGTCATTGCCAAACCTCTTTGCAGAAAAAATTCAAGACAGGGCGTCAACAGCCAGGCCTTTGATAACCGGATGGCGCAGTTGCTGGTGTGTGGTCCATTCCCGGTATTCGACCAAGACCTGCAGAATGGGTTTAACATAATGGAGCGCCTCCTGAGCGGATACGGAAACACGTCGGGAAAATGGGCTGTTGCCAATCTGCCAGTGTGGCAACTCACGGCCCAGTTGCTGCCAATCCGCTGCGCTTAAGCCGCTGCTGGCTTTGCCTACATAAATCAGCTCCCCCTGTTGCTGTACACCCAGCAACAGGGATTTAATCCGCCCCTGCCTGGAGATATAGCCGCCCACCAGGCAGCGGATTTGCTGCTGACACTTAATTTTGTACCAGTGATGGTGCTTTTTGCCAGACAGGTAAGGACTATGGATTGCTTTGGCCACAATTCCCTCCAGACCCGCCTGCCTGACACGCTCGTATAAAGCCTGGCCATCGTCAAAGTCATCAATAAGATGGAAACGGTGTTCCGGGTGTGGGAGGAAAAGCCGACGCAGCCTGTGCAGGCGTTCCTGCAAGGGGAGACTTAACAGGCTTTCATCATCAATCTGCAGCAAGTCGAATATCACATAATCCACCGGCAAAGAGCTTTTCAGGAAATCGATGCGCGACTGCACGCGCGTATTATCTCGCTGCATCACACTGGGAAAATCGGGTCCCGACTCCTTCATGACCACCACTTCGCCATCAACAATAAATGAATGGGACGGGAAGGAGCCTGGTAAGGCCTGCAACTCGGGGTATTGGGCGGTACGCTCGTGCCCGCGCTTGTTGATCAAGCGAACCCGATCTGCACCCGCCAAAGTGATCATGCGCACCCCGTCCCATTTAACCTGATAGAGATAATCCGGTGAAGAGGGTATATCCCGGGCAGGGAGCGGTTCCATGGGTTGAAAGTCCAGCCCGGGATTCATGAGGTCCTGGCCGGGGCAGTCTTTTTGCTGCTCCTTTTTCGCGGCCGGGCCGCGGCAGATTCTTTTTTGCCCTGTCCGCGGCTTTGTTCAGACAGTTTTACGCTTTCACGCAAAGCCTCCATTAAATCAACAATGTTGCTGGGCTGTGCAGGACGATCAGGGGTCACCAGCTCCTGATCATTGACCCGGGCGGTAATCAGCTCCCATAAGGCCTGGCGATATTCATCCTGGTATTTATCGGGGTCAAAGCTGGTGGACAGGTTCTCTATTAAATTAACCGCCATCTTGATCTCATTTTCATGCAAAAGGTTTTCATTGATACCAGAAGCCAGCACAGCGTCGGATCTGATTTCATCAGGGTAAAAGATGGTTTCCATGACCAGCAGTTGCCCTTTGCAACGAATCACTGCCAGGGCTGATTTACTGCGGATCACCACCTTGGCGATGGCTATCTTGCCTGTGGTTTTCATGGCGTTAACCAGCAGGGCGTATGCCTTTTCCCCACCCGGACTGGCTTGCAGGTAATAACTTTTATCATAGTAGATCGGGTCTACCTCGGACAACTCCACAAAGTCCAGAATATCAATAGTTTTGGTATTCACGGCAGGGATGCGTTCCAAATCCTCATCGGGAATAACCACATAAGTGCCCTTGTGGTACTCATAACCGCGCACGATGTCGCTGCTGCTGATTTCCTTCTGGCAACGGGGACAGTATTTATGATATTCAACCGGCCCCAGGCATTCTTTGTGCAGATAATTAAACTTTATATCCTTATGTTCAGTGGCGGCATACATGTTTACGGGGATATTGACCAGTCCAAAACTGACTGCGCCTTTCCAGAGTGTTCTCATTAATCATCACCTTAGCCTGATTTGATGTATGTATAGCTTTGATAAGCAGGCCGGTAATTATGCTTGCCAGGACAAAAATAGTGGGAAAGCTGCGGGTATGTTGTCATCAAGCCTATTTTACGGTATATTAATCGAGGGTTAATATAGCTGTTTTTATTAAGGGGAAGGGATGTTGCGCATGAGTATACTACCAGATTATATTGGCGTTTCGGCTTTTGGCCTTAAAATGGGAATTATTGTACCGGGCAGTGATGTGGTGGCAATGATAGGGGAAGCCCTGGCTAAATGTGCCCGGGACGGCTTGCTGGATGATGGTGATACGGTGTGTGTGACGGAATCGGTGGTGGCCAGAGCACAGAACAACTACGTAACTACCGCCGATATTGCTGAAGAAGTTCGCAAAAAACTGCAGCTTGGCCCGACAGGACGCATTGGGGTGCTGTTTCCCATCCTCAGCCGTAACCGTTTTGCTTTGATACTAAAGGGCCTGGCGGCGGCAGTGCCTCAGGGTGAAGTGGTGGTTCAACTTTCCTATCCCTCTGATGAGGTGGGCAATCAGCTTTTGCCATATGATTTTCACGAAACCCTGGGCAAATGCGAAGGAGAACTGATTCTGCTGGAGGACCTTGGTGAGGAACGCTTTCTGCATCCCATCACCCAGGTCGATTACATCGAATTATATAATCAAATCGTCACAGCGCAGGGAGCAGCCTGCCAACTGATCCTCTGCAATGATCCTCTGCAAATATGCAATTATGGATTGGATGCGGTGGTGGTGGCCAATGTTCATAACCGCCTCCGCACCCGGGAGAAGCTGATCGAAAAAGGTGTTAATTGTATTACGCTGCAGGACCTTTGTAACAGTGGCGCACAGAGCTGGTCGGAGTGGGGCCTGTTAGGCAGCAATCTTTCCTCCGGGGATAAGCTTAAGCTGGCGCCACGCGACTGTGATACACTGGCAGATCAGATTCAAGATCAGGTGGAGCGGGATTTGGGTAAGAAGGTGGAAGTCATCATATATGGGGACGGTGCCTATCGTGATCCATCTACCGGCATATATGAATTGGCAGACCCTCAACCCACCTTTGGCATGACCAAGGGTCTGCGCGGCCAGTATCGTGAAGGCTTGAAATATAAATATGTGGTAGATAAGATGTTGGACGAAGGCCATGACATAGAGACCATTGCCCAGCATATTCAAGCCCTCAAAAATGAGCATTTTGACCGCACCAGCATTGAAGCTGAGGGCACCACCCCCAGAAAATCTGAAGACCTTTTATCCAGCCTGGCCGACCTGGTAAGCGGCTCGGCTGATGCCGGAACACCCTGCATATTAATCAAGGGTTTCTTACGCAAGAACTGACAATAGTATGGATGAGGCCCCCGGTGTATCTAAAGAACCGCAAACGCCCTTTCGCCGTTTGCCTTCGCAGGGTGTTGCTACCATGCTACGTATAACGGCTCCTATATATTTATACATTCAAACAACGTAATTGAGTTTTTTTGCAGGGGCATCACGGTTCAATATCAAAATCAGGGCCATTGTACCGCCGGCAATAGTTTTAATGCAGCCCGGTAGTGCAGCGGTGTGATACAATAAGAAATAGCACATGGTGATAGGAGGAATGCCATATATGGAGGAAATGATTAAACAGGTAAAAATGGAAACGCTGCGCACGATAGTCTGGGTGCTGATCTCATGTTCAATTGCCGGGGCGGTATACTATCTGCTCTGGTAAAACCATTATGGCAAAATAGACGGGAGGATCAATCTGATGCTCCCGTTTTTTTAATGGAGATTTTGTTATTGACAGTGGCTTCTTTTTAACATATACTGGCTTCAAAGATACCCGAGGGGGGTATAGTGATGGCAGCAGAAAAAGAGGAGGTCAGCCGGGATCTACTGGTGAGATTGCGGCGCATCGAAGGCCAGGTAAGGGGCTTGCAGAGAATGATTGAGGAAGAAAATGAGTGCAGCCAAATACTGAATCAAGTTGCTGCAGTTCGATCAGCACTGAACCGGGTGGGAATGATCATATTTCAGCATCATTCTCGGGAATGTATTTTAAAGGCAGTAGATCAGGGTCAAACGGAAAGCATCGATGAAATCGTGAGCCTAATGGGCAGACTAATGAAATAAATAGGAGGGATCGGTTTATGAGTACGGTAATTGATTTAAACGAAGGCAATTTTGAAAAAGAAGTATTGCAGTCAAACATGCCGGTGTTGGTGGATTTCTGGGCACCCTGGTGTGGACCCTGCCGAATGGTTGGACCTATTGTAGAGGATTTGGCCCGGGAAAATCAAGGCCGCCTGCAAGTCTCCAAGTTAAATGTGGATGAGAATCAAACCCTTGCCAACCGCTTCAGTGTTCGTAGCATCCCTACCCTGGTGCTTTTTAAAAATGGGCAGGAAGTTAAGCGTATTGTCGGCGCGCAAGGCAAAGCACAACTACAGAAGACCATTGATGAGGTCATCGGTTAGCAATGGCATGCAGAGCCGGTCTCTTAAAAAGAGGCCGGCTCCGGTATTATTATTCTTCCAGCAAGGCCAGCAGGTCAGCCTGGCTGATACTAAGCTGCCCCTCTTCCAGGCATTGCAGGAGACGGATGATAATGTCCTTGATAGCATGGCCATTCGTTTCCTCCGTCACCTCATAACTACACTGGTGTTCCCCTTCAGTCCCGGTCAGGTACTGGCACTCCCTACAGACTAAACCCAATACCGACCCCTGCTGCAGGGGGCAAAAATTAAAATAACGCAAATCCAACATTGTACACATCCTTCCTCAAGCGCAGCCCTGTCATCCTGAGCTTAGATTCTTTGTTTCATTCAGGATAAGATTCTTCGCTGCGCTCAGAATTCTCATGTATTACCCACACCACGATAAATGAAAACGTTGCTCCTGATATACAATCCTTCGGGTGTTGCCCCCTGGTGTCATCCTGAGCCCCTCTGGTGTCATCCTGAGCCCCTCTGGTGTCATCCTGAGCCCCTCTGGTGTCATCCTGAGCGGAGCGAAGGATCTTCACCCGGGAGTTGTCCGCTTCTCGAAAGATCCTTCGGGCGCTGCCCTCAGGATGACAAAAACAGGGACTTTCATAACAAAGACAGGAGCGTAGCCCTTGAAGATAACAAAAACAGGGGCTTTAATAGCAATGACAACCTTGTTTGCTGGGTGTTGCTATGTTCCTCGGCACTCAAACCAGTCCAACTTGAACCTGAAGACAGGACCGCTATTAAGATTGCGAGCCTGGGGGGCTGTTTTTCAATTTCTTCAGCATCATATTTATGTTTGCTTCATAACCCTGCATACTGGGGTGATAAAACTTTTTGCCTTGATACTCCAGGGGTAAATATTCCTGTTGCACATAACCACCATAATCATGAGGATACTTGTAGCCCCGCCCCTTGCCCAATAAGCTCCGTGCTTTGGAATGGGAGCTGTCAGCCAGATGGGCCGGGACAGTAACCGTAGGCCCGCTGCGGACAGCTGCCATAGCCTCATCAATGGCCGCTTTGCTGGAATTACTCTTGGGTGCAGTGGCCAGGTACAGGGTGGCTTCAGCCAATGGTATGCGGGCTTCGGGCATGCCTATAAACTCAACCGCTGCAGCGACGGCCTGAACCAGGGGCAAGGCATGGGGATCAGCCAGACCGATATCCTCCGCGGCATGAATGAGCAGGCGTCTGGCTATATAAACCGGATCTTCGCCACCCTCCAACATGCTGGCCAGCCAAAAGATGGCAGCATCAGGGTCAGAGCCGCGAATGCTTTTTATGAAAGCAGAGATGCTGTCATAATGACAGTTCCCCCGTTGATCATATTTCAGGCGGGGGCGGTCAACTACCAGGGCAATATCTTCCTGCCTTATATGCCAGGGACGGCTCAAGGGATGAGATGAATTAACCAGGGTTTCCAGGATATTGAGAGCGGTTCGGGCATCTCCTTTGGCATGCTCAATGATTAGAGCTTGAGCATCTTCCGCCAGGGTTATGCTATACCGGCCCAGACCTCTCTGGCCATCGCTTAAGGCCCGGTTTATAATGTTGCTGATGGCCTGATCATCCAGAGCCTTCAGCACATACAGTTTGACCCGGGATAAAAGCGCATTATTGATTTCATAGAGCGGATTTTCTGTGGTGGCTCCAATCAAGATGATGGTGCCGTCTTCAACCAGGGGCAGCAGTACATCCTGCTGGCTTTTATTAAAACGGTGCACCTCGTCCACAAAGAGGATGGTCTTTTGCTGATAGTATTTAAAGCGGGATGCGGCATCTGCGCCCATTTTTCTTATGTCGCTCACCCCGGCCGATACTGCCTGCAATTGCACAAAGTGCGCCCGGGTGCGGTCTGCTATAATTCGTGCCAGGCTGGTCTTACCGGTTCCCGGGGGGCCATATAGAATCATTGAGGTCAAGGCATCGTGCTCAATCAGGTTGCGCAATATTGAACCCGGGGCCAACAGATGGGCTTGACCCTCCAATTCATCCAGATCATGGGGCCGCATGCGAAAGGCCAGCGGTGCTTGTTGGCCTTGCTGTAATTGGGGGTTATAATCAAATAAATCCATATCCAATTTCCCCTTAGAGGTTTTCTTCTTTCTTCATCTTAGGCGGAAAGGCTCTAGTCCGCAATGATAATTTGGCTGCAGCCACTTTATAGTATAATGTGGGTAAAGACGTTAAAAAGTATGTTAAAAAACGTACCTGATCAGGAGTTAACACCATGAAAATTGGGGTGCTGCTCAGCGGAGGTGTGGATAGTGCCGTAACGGCGCTATTATTAAAACAGGCCGGTTATGAGGTCGTGGCCATCACCATGGTCAACTGGGAACAGGCAACAGCTCACCAAGCTGCACAAATGGCGAGTTTTCTGGGAATCGCCCATTATGTACTGGACTTAAGGACACAATTTGCACGAGGGATTATTGACTACTTCTGTCATACTTATCAAACGGGGGCTACCCCCAATCCTTGTGTTCGCTGCAATTCTATTATCAAGTTTGGCATGCTTTTAGATTATGCCATGGATTTGGGCTGTGAGAAGATGGCCACCGGGCATTATGCCCGGACCGATTATAATGCCGCCACCAATTTATACTCCCTTCGCCGGGGGGTGGATGATTCAAAAGACCAAAGCTATTTTCTTTACCGCTTAAACCAATCGCAATTAGCCCGCATCATGTTCCCCCTGGGTGCAATGTGTAAGGATGAGGTCTGGCAACAGGCTTATAAATATAAACTGCCCATCGCCAGGGGCCACGAAAGCCAGGAAATCTGTTTCATTGACGGGGATTATCGCGATTTCCTTAAAACCAGGGTGTCATGCCGCCCCGGGGAGATCGTGGATCTACAGGGAAAAGTTATTGGAAGGCATCAGGGTTTGCCCTTGTATACCATTGGGCAGCGCCGGGGCATTGGTATCAGTGCGCCTGAACCGCTTTATATTGTGGATATGGTTCCTGAGAATAATCGTATTATGGCCGGACCCGATTGCAGTCTTTATCAACAGGCCCTGCGGGCGGTCGAGCTTCACTATATATCTGGACAGGAACCAGATTTGCCTCTGGCGGTAAAAGCTAAAATCCGCTATCGGGCACCGCTGTGTGAAGCCATTATTTATCCACAGCAGTCAGGGGTGAAGGTCGAATTTGCCACGCCACAGCGAGCCATAACGAGAGGACAATCAGTGGTTTTCTATCGACAGGATGAAGTTTTGGGAGGTGGTATTATTTCCGCTGTGTGCCATAGCTGACGCTTTTGCTCTATCATGTTAGAAGCACATTCCGGTATATAAATAAAAAAGGGATGTTACCGTCAAATGTGAGGGGCAGATATATAGAGAGACAGAACTCACCAACAGAGAGCTATTAACAGTACTGGGGGTTAGATAAAAAACGTATAGCGAGTTAGGGAGGGAGTATATTAATGATACTGACACCAAAGACGGAGATTGACGCGAGGATCAACAGTCTTCAGAAGGAAATGGCTGCCGCAGAATTTGACGGCGCGATTATCATGCTCAACAGCGATATGTATTACCTGACCGGAACAGTGCAGAACGCACATCTTTTTGTACCGGCTAAAGGGGAGCCGGTTTTGGCGGTTCGCAAAAGCTTAAGCCGGGGGATGCAAGAATCGCCCCTGAAAAATATTGTTGCCCTGAAAAGCACCCGGGATCTTCCCGGCATATTAGATTCCTTTGGATACCATTCATTCTCTAAAATAGGGATGGAACTCGATGTCCTGCCGGTTAACAATCTGGCTTCATATCAAAAAATCTTTGCCGGTGCCAGGATCGAAGATATCAGTCCGCTGATCAAAAAGATCCGTATGATCAAATCTCCCTTTGAAGTAGATCTGCTTCGCGAAGCCTTGCGGGTAATTGACGGCGCCTTTAAGGTTATTCCCGAGGTGCTGCGCGAAGGAATGCTGGAAATAGAATTGGCCAGCCTTTTTGAGGCTGCCATGCGCCGCGGGGGATTGTCAGGATGCTGCAAGATGCGGGCCTTTAACCAGGATCTCTACCTGGGCAATACCTGTATTGGCAGCAATGGAGTATATCCCAGTGGTTTTGACGGACCGGTAGGGGGAACGGGATTATCCCCGGCGCATCCCCATGGCGCAGGTTTGAGAGTAGTGCAGCGTAATGAGGTGGTTTATATTGACTATACCTGTGTAGTCAATGGTTATACCGGTGATCAGACCCGCATCTTCTGCATTGGTGAACTGGAGCCCAAAATGGTGAAAGCGCATCAGGACGCCCTGTTTATCAATGAAGAGGTGCTTAAGTGCTTAAAACCGGGCACCCCGGCTGAAGAGGCATATTTCCTGGCAGTTAAGCTGGCTGAGGAAATGGGCTATAAGGATAATTTTATGGGTTACAAAGAACATCAGGTGCGTTTTATAGGTCATGGCCTGGGGTTGGAATTGGATGAACTGCCGGTTTTTGCGCCTGGTCTTAAGACTCCCCTGCTCCCCGGGATGACCTTTGCATTGGAGCCCAAATTTGTATTCCCCGAAGGCGCTATCGGCACTGAAAATAGCTTCGTAATGACTGAAAACGGACCGGAATATTTGAGTATCACCCCGCAAAATATTACCTATTTAGATTAGTCGGGATCCAATATAAGGAAGGGCTGACAGGGGACGTTCCTTTTGCTTCCAGGGGAATAGAAGGAACGTCCCCTGCTTCCTGCATGGGACTCGCCCCCTTTCGCCGTTCGCCTTCGCAGGGTGTTGCTGCCATGCTACGTCTAAGGGCTCCTACATATTTATACATTCAAACAACGTAATTTGGATTTTTGCAGGGGCATCACGGGTGCATTTTTTTATGCAGGCCGGGCAATCTATTATTAGTACAACAGGGGGGGCTGGCCAAATTTGAAGCTGCGCAATATTATAAGCCTGCCGGTATTTTATGAACCTACCGCAACCGTACTGGGCTCTGTGCATCAGGTGGTGCTTGATGATGATTACCGTGTCAGCTATGTGGTTTTTATGACCAATGAGAACGAAGAGCGTATGATTCCCAGCCCTTGTTTTGTATTGAGCCGCAATGCTGTGCTGATTAATGATCTGACAAGTATCAAACCATGCCCTCTAAGGGAAGAATCAACCATATATGAACGTAAGCTCGGCGATGTAATCTATGATGGAGAGGGTAGGGAAATCGGTTCGGTTAGTGACTTTGTAGTGTCTATGCATGACCACCGGGTCTGGGGGGTTGAAGTTTACAGCGGCGCCTTAAGCGACATACTCAGCGGCCGCAGCGAGATTCCCCTGGAACAGGTGACCTGGAAAAGCGTAACAAGTGCAGTCGTAGAACCGGAAAGGGGCGCTTCTTCATGACATTAAGATGTCCGGCTTGTGGTGGCCTGCAGGTAGGAAAGGTCGGCAGTGATCAATTTTACTGCTGGAATTGCTATTTGGAATTCAACTTTCAAAAAGGCAAGGTCAACCTCTATGAGGTAGCTGAGGACGGCAGTCTGATTGCCATGGACAATTCTACGGAAATACTGTGATTAAGATGGGGGTGAAACAGTGAGAGACCATAGTCAAAATGCCTGGGGCTATATAATGTTTGGCGCCGTTCTGGGGGCTGTAGCCACGGTGATGTATTACAATCAAGGTGAAGAGCTGTCTCGGGTGCGACACCGAGTAATGGATAAGTCCAGGCGTGCTGTTGATGCGGTGACCAATATGGCTGATGAAGACGATTTCGATATGAGGAGTGAGGGATAAGAGTGTCCCTTCCCCAAACTAGAGGATGGCGTTATATTTTATTCTTCCTGGTGGCAGTCGCCACCCTCTATTTTTTATACCGGGTGCGGGAGGTTCTCTATGCCTTTGGCTTTGGTGCGCTGACAGCCTATATCCTCTATCGCCCGGTCAAAGTGCTGGAAAAGCGAGGCCTTGGTCGGGGATGGGCAATTTTGCTGATTTACAGCCTGGTAATATCAAGCATGGGGGCTTTATTGTACTGGATTGTGCCTGCTGCCTTATCTGAATTAAGAGGTATTGCCACTCTCTACCCGCGCTATATTGAAGATGTACAACAGTTGGCAACACAGATGAACGGCATCCCCAAACCGGAACGGATGCAGGCCTTGATTGAAAGCAATCTCACTCAGATTGAGGCCGCTGTATACAATGCCTTGCAGGGATTTATAAATACACTGTATCGTTTCTTAAGCCGTATATTAGCCCTGGTAGTTGCACCCATTCTAGCCTTTTATATTCTCAATGACTGGGAAAAAATCAAGGATGGATTTCTGGGCCTGCTTGCGCCTGGAGCTCGGTTGCAATGCCAGCGTCTGTGCCAGCAGATTGATAATGTGCTGGTGCAATTCATCAAAGGATATTTCCTGGTAGCCTTCATAGTCGGCTTATTAACCGGGGTGCTGGCCGCTCTTTTGGGGGTTCCTTTTCCTTTGTTGATTGGAATATTGGCCGGCCTTACCAATCTGGTGCCTTATTTCGGGCCATTTCTGGGGGGGATACCGATAGTAGCCCTGGCCGGGAGTGTATCACTGCGTCTGGCTATCTATATGGCTCTGGGGATAATAATAATACAACAATTGGATGCCAACCTGTTTACACCCAGGATAATCGGTCAAAGATTGGGTATGCACCCTTTGCTGGTTATATTTGCTCTCTTGGCCGGGGGCAGTCTATTCGGATTGTGGGGCTTATTGCTGGGGGTGCCGGTGGCCGCCATTTTAAAGGTGGTTTTGCACTGGGCTCATCTGAAGATTGCCGATTAGAAGAATGGGCGATGCTGGTTTCAATGCAAAATATAGGGGATAAGTTGACAGCACCGCGGTGTTTCCATGAAAATAGAATATGATAGTATTTTTTCGGGATGGAGGAGGCCTCTAGTGAAAAAAAGCAGTGAGATTAGACAGACCTTTCTGGAATACTTTAGAGATAAGGGTCACACCGTGGTGGAGAGTTCATCGCTGGTGCCTATTGATGACCCTACCCTGTTGTTTACCAACGCGGGGATGAATCAGTTTAAAGATGTATTTTTGGGTATGGACAAGCGCAGCTATACCCGGGCCACAACCGCCCAAAAGTGTGTGCGCGCCGGCGGCAAACACAATGACCTGGACACGGTGGGGAGGACCGCTCGGCATCATACCTTTTTTGAGATGCTGGGAAATTTCTCTTTTGGCGATTACTTCAAGCGTGATGCCATCGATTATGCCTGGGATTTTCTGACCCGGGTGGCCAGCCTGCCCAGGGAAAAACTGTGGATCACCATTTATACCGATGATGACGAGGCCCATGCCTTATGGCAGGAGGTGGCGGGTGTCAGTCCGGAGCGTATTATCCGCCTGGGAGAGAAGGATAATTTCTGGGCTATGGGTGACACCGGTCCTTGCGGTCCTTGCAGCGAGGTTCATTATGACCGCGGTGCGGAGTACGCCTGTAATGCGGAAATATGCGGGATCGGTCAGTGTGATTGTGACCGCTTTTTGGAGATTTGGAATCTGGTATTCATGCAGTTTAACCGTGATGAAAGCGGAACCATGACCCCCCTACCCAAACCCAGTATCGATACCGGCATGGGACTGGAACGGCTCAGTTCATTATTGCAGGGCGTCAACAGTAATTTCGACACTGACCTTTTTACGCCCATTATTAAACATATTGAGAACATGACCGGCAGAACCTATGACCGCGGCGAAGCGGGTTTCCCTTTTCGCGTGATTGCCGACCATAGCAGGGCTTGCACCTTTTTAATCAGTGATGGGGTGCTGCCCAGCAACGACGGGCGGGGTTATGTACTGCGCCGCATATTGAGGCGTGCGGTTCGTTTTGGCCGCCTTTTGGGCATTCAAGACGCCTTCCTGCATAAGAATGTCGATGTAGTATGTGAATTGATGAAAGACGCTTATCCTGATCTGATGAACCGCAAGGAATTCGTCAAAGAGGTTATAAAAATAGAGGAACAGCGCTTCCTGGTGACCCTGAACGAGGGATTGAAAAAGGTTGAGGAAATTATCAAGACTATGAAAAAGGAAGGGCGCCAGGTTATGCATGGTGCCGAGTCCTTTATGTTGTATGACACTTACGGCTTCCCACTGGATTCCACCGAGGATGTTGCTGAGGAAAATGGAGTCAGCGTAGACCGTGATGGCTTTAATGCCATGATGGCTGAACAACGCGAAAGAGCCCGTCAGGCCAATAGAGGCGGGGAATCTATGGCGCGCGATATAATGATATCGGAATTGCTGAGCCAAATCGAGGTTGGGCCGACCGGGTTTAAGGGTTATGACACCCTGTTGGATAGCTCGCCGTTAGTGGCCTTGATTAAGGATGGGGAACTGGTCAGCGCGGCCCAGGATGGCCCCATTATTGTGGTTACGGCTAATACTCCGTTTTATGCTGAAAGCGGCGGGCAGGTGGCTGACCGGGGTGTCATCACTGGGAATTCGGGAAGAATGATGGTTGAAGATGTACAAAAGGTGGGTTCCTGGATTATTCATCTGGGCAGCTTGAGCGGCATCCTGACCAGCGGAGAAACGGTAAGCCTGGAGGTTCAGACTGAAGCCAGGTTGGATACGGCCCGCCATCATACGGCCACACACCTGTTGCATAAAGCCCTGCAAACCGTGCTCGGTGAACATGCCCAGCAGAAGGGTTCCCTGGTGGAGCCGGGGCGTCTGCGTTTTGACTTTTCCCATCTGACGGCCTTAACGGAACAGGAAATTGAAACCATTGAAAATCTTGTCAATGAAGCTATATGGTGCACCTATCCGGTGACGACGGCTGTAAAAAGTCTGGAAGAAGCACGCCAAATGGGGGCAATGGCTTTGTTTGGCGAAAAATACGGCGATCTGGTGCGCATGGTACAGGTCGAAGATTACAGTCTGGAACTATGTGGCGGGACCCATGTGAACAACACCGGTCAGATCGGTCTATTTAAAATACTGAGTGAAGGCAGTATCGGCTCCGGGCTGCGCAGGATTGAAGCGGTAGCTGGCAAGGCAGCCCTGCAATACCTGCAGGGAATGGAGACTGAGATAAAAAAAGCGGCTCATCTATTAAAAACCACTGATCATGAGGTGGGCAAACGGGTTGAAGCCGTGACCCGTCTGCTCAAAGAAAAGGAACGCGAAATTGAAACCCTGAAGGCCAAGATCTCTCAAAAGGCCAGCCAGGATCTGTTAACCCAGGCCTATCAAAAGGATTCCAGCCATATACTCATCGCCCGGACGGCAGGGCAGGATCCCGATTCATTGCGTCAGAATGCCGAGATGCTTAAAGACAAGTTGGGCAGCGCAGTGGTGCTCCTGGCCTCGGCTTATAATGACAAAGTAGCGCTAGTCTGCTTTGTCAGCAAGGATCTAGTGGAAAAGGGCCTGCATGCGGGTAAAATTGTCGGAGAAGCAGCTCGCATTACCGGCGGAGGCGGCGGCGGGAGGCCCGACATGGCCCAGGCCGGCGGCCGTGAACAGGATAAGATTGAAGCAGCCTTGAATGCGGCAAGAATCCTGGTGGAAAATTCTATAGTCTAGGTAAAGGAGTACCTGTTGGACAAGCCGAAAGAGTTACCGGGGGGAGGGATTAAGGCATGACGAATGGAACTGGCAAGACGGTCAGTTTTAGCCTGACAAAAGATGGTGAGGAAAGGGTCAAATCGATCCTGCAGGCAGTTCACCAGGCCCTGGAAGAAAAAGGTTACAATCCTATCAACCAACTGGTAGGGTATATGATCTCCGGTGATCCAGCCTACATAACCAGCCATAACGAAGCCCGCAGTCTGATCTGTAAAGTGGATCGTGATGAGATCATGGAGGTCTTAATCAAAGACTATCTCAGCAAATAGCTATCGGTAACATATATGCAGGCGGATGGCATTTTTGACAAAATGAATCTTTAGGGTATGACAGGATATAACCATGAGAATAATGGGATTAGATGTGGGTGACAAGCGTATTGGGGTAGCATTGAGCGACCCCCTGGGCTGGACAGCACAGGGGCATTCTGTTCTGCAGCGCAGCAGCCCTTCCAGGGATTTTGACTATTTGAGCCAATTATGTACTGAATGGCAGGTGGAGAAGATCGTGGTTGGACTGCCCCTCAATATGAACGGTTCCATCGGCCCCCGGGCGGAACTGGTGAAGGGTTTCGCTGCTGAGTTGTCGCGGGCTACCGGTCTGGTGGTGGAGTTCTGGGATGAAAGACTATCGACCAGGAGCGCTGAACAGATCCTTTTGGCTGCAGACGTCTCACGCCGCAAACGCAAGCAGGTCATCGACAAACTGGCCGCAGTTACTATACTGCAGGGTTATTTGGATAACCGCGCGCATGGTTAGAAGTTATTTGACAAAATGAGGATGAAACTATAGAATGTCGATAGTTTGGAGAAAGAGGTGACTCTCATGCACGATGGAGACCTTTTGGATGAAGATTTTCCAGTACTGGTCCTGGTTGATGATGAAGGTATGGAACATCAATTTGAACTATTGGCGGAGCTAGAAATTGAGGAGGACTTATACCGAATCCTCATTCCCCTGGAAGATGAGGATGAAGAGGAGTGTGAGGTAGTCATACTCAAGGTTGTATACGATGAGGAAGGCAATGAATTCTTAAGCGACATTGACGATGAAGAAGAGTGGGAATTGGTTGCAGATGCGTGGCAGGAACTGGTGGATAATGAGGGTATTTAAACCAACCCCAAAAGAAGCCTTAAGGGCTTCTTTTTTTGTACACTGGGATTAGATAGCATACTGCTTTAATAATGTAATATAATCGTAATAGTTGGGGTTAAAACTGGGTTTTTGGGGGAAGGACTTTGCCTGATACAAGGTTGAAGAGAGTCATATTTTGGGTATCCATGGTTTTGCTAGGGATATTATCAGCCGCAGGCCTTTTTTATTGGCAGGTGTATGCCAGTAAACAGAGTTTCCTTCCCGGCGTGGTGATAGCCGCTACCGATGTACAAGGATACAATGTTGACCAGGCCAGCACTGTTTTGCAGCAGAGCCTTAATTTGGCCTATCTGAATCCAGTGGTTTTTACCCATGGCGACTATCGCCGTGAGACCACCCTGGGGGCCCTGGCCTTTCCGGTTGATGTGCCCAAAGTAGTCAATGAGGTGCTTAAGGAGGAGCAACAGCGGGGCTGGATGTCCCGAGCAGCAAGCATAATGGGCCAAAAGCCGGTGGAATATCAAGTGCCCATCGAGTACCGGGCTGATGTTGTGCAGAACTTGCTCAAGGAGTGGCAGGAGTCTTTGGGAATCCCCTCCGTGGATGCCCGTTTGGAGATGGATAAAGTGCGTGGTTTGATAGTGGTTCCCGAAAAGATTGGGAAGGAGATTGACTATAACGCCACCTGGGCGCAGATGTCCCCCGACTGGGGTGCAGCCTCTGCACTGGAAGTGAACATTGTAATGCAGAATACACACCCTGCCGTTACTGAAAAGGATCTGGCCGGGATGGGCGAATTGTCGTCTTATACCACCTGGTATAAAGTGGCCGAAGTTGATCGAACCCATAATCTGACCAAAGCAGCCAATATAATCAATGGAGTTATGATTAAGCCCGGGCAGATATTTTCTTTTAATCAGACTGTGGGCCCCAGGACCGGTGTGACCGGATATCGGGATGCCTTGATTATTGTCGGGGACAAATTTGAACCTGGCACCGGGGGCGGTATATGCCAGGTATCTTCTACACTGTATAATGCCAATCTCCTGGCCGGATTAGAAATCGTGGAACGCTATAACCATGGCCTGCTGGTGGCCTATATTCCACCTGGACTGGATGCTACCGTGGCCTACGGTCTGCAGGATTACCGTTTTAAGAATAATACCGACAGCCCGGTTTATATTAGAGCGACCGCCGGCGGAGGGAAGCTTACCATTAGCATTTACGGGAACCTGGCCTATAAAAAACGCGTGAAATTAAGTTATGTGATTGACGAGGTTATTCCCTTCCAGGAAGTGCGGGAATTAAGACCTGATCTGGCCCCTGGCGAAACCAGGGTGGACCATAATGGCGTCCCGGGCTATGTAGTGCGTTCTTTTCGGAGCTATTTGGATGCCAATGGAAAGGTCATATCATCAGAACAATTGGGGCGGGATCGCTATCGACCCCTTAATAAACTTATCCTGATGGGAGATGAACCTTCTGCCGGGCCGGCAGAGAACGAACCTGAAGATCCAAACGACAAACCAGGGGAGCCGGCAGATAGCACAACACAGGATGCAACTGACGAACCAGGAGAGCCCAATGGCCCCAAACTGCCTGCAGGCTCTGAAGATCCCTCTGACCAGGAGGAGGTTGACGCATAGGCATCTGCAGCACAAAATTGTCATTGCTATGAAAGTCCCTGTTTTTGTGATCCTTAAGGGCAGCGCTCCTGTCATTCTGAGCGCAGCACTCCTGTCATTCTGAGCGCAGCGAAGAATCATGAGCCTAACAGAGCCCTTCGAGGAAGATCCTTCGCTCCGCTCAGGATGACAACCTTGTCTGGGACACACTTTACTTATACTATGACATATGGAACCCATCATGCCCGCAGTGGGCGCAACCAACAAGGAAAATAGGGGATGTACGGGTTGATGTTAGCACATACAGGTACATGGGCATAATCAACAATGAGAATACTGGGGTTTTAATTTCGTATCACAATACATAAGAGATGGATGGTTGAAATGAGTGAAATAAAAATCATGCCTAAGAAGAGCAGCATATTAATGCTGGCCGCAGTGCTCATACTGCTGAGCCTGGGTCTGCTAGGGGGACAACTCATATCCCAGCAGTATCAACCCTTGGATCCGAGTGACCACAACCAGATTGACCTCAACATTCCCGCCGCCAGCAATGCTACGGGTATCGCCGCCTTATTGAAAGCCCAGGGTTTAATCCGCAATGAAAGATTCTTCCTGGTCTACTGTCGCCAGCAGGGCTGGGACAATCAACTCAAGGCTGGCCATTACCGCTTTTCCAGGAGTCAGGGATTGGCGGAAATCGCCCGTACTATTGCCGAAGGCAAGGTGGTCAAGCAGTCCTTTACCATACCGGAAGGCTATACTGTGGCCCAGATAGGCGAACTGCTCGTCAGCCGGGGCATATGTAATGCTCAAACCTGGCAAGAGGCCTCTTCCCAGAGCTATAATTTTGCATTTTTAAATGGTCAGCGTCCGGCAACAGTAAAATATCCCCTGGAGGGTTTCCTTTTTCCTGATACTTATGTGATTGAGGAATCCACCTCCGCACAGGAAATCGTCAAAACCATGCTGGGCCGTTTCGAAGAGGTATGGAACAACGAATTTGCCAAACTGGCTCAGAGCCAAAACCGGGATGTAATGGAGGTCATCACCACTGCCTCTTTGATTGAGAAAGAAGCCCGGGTGGCTTCAGAAAGAGCACAGATTGCCGGGGTGATTAACAACCGTCTGGCCAGGAACATGTTGCTGCAGGTCGACGCGACTGTTCTCTATAGTCTGGAGACTAACAAGAGCATGGTAACCTATGCCGATTTGAAGGTGAACTCGCCTTATAATACCTACCTGTACCCCGGTCTGCCCCCCGGTCCTATCGCCTGCCCGGGGCAGGCTGCTATTCAAGCTGCTTTGACGCCGGAGAACCATCAATACTATTATTATGTTGCCCGTGGTGACGGCAGCCACGAATTTACCGCCACCTTTGCTGAGCATCTGGCAGCTCAGCGCCGCTATGCACAATAAAGCCGCCCCCCCTGACCGACTCTTAACCGACCACCTGTGGGGCAAGCCGGAGCTGCTCATGCCGGCCGGAGACCTGGAAAAACTGCACACTGCACTGCTGTTTGGCGGAGATGCGGTCTATGTGGGCGGCCGGGAATTCAGTCTCCGCGCTTATGCCGGCAACTTCGATTTCCCGGAGCTGGTCCAGGGTTTACAGCTTGCCCGCAGCCTGGGCAAGAAGGTTTATGTAGCGGTCAATATCCTGGCTCACAACCGCCACCTTGACAAGCTGCCTGCCTACCTGGAGAAGCTGGCCGAGCTGGCTGTAGACGGCTTGATCGTCTCAGATCCGGGTGTGATGAGAATGGCGCAGCGTTATGCACCCCAGGTAGCACTTACCGTCAGCACCCAGGCAAATGTGAGCAACTATGAAAGCGCTGCGGTATTTAGGGATCTGGGAGCTAAACGCATCGTCCTGGCCAGGGAGTTATCCCTGGATGAGATTGCCGCCATCAAAAAGCAGAGCGGACTCGAAATAGAGGTGTTTATCCATGGAGCCATGTGTGTGTCCTATTCCGGTCGCTGCTTGCTGTCCTATTATATGACCGGCCGCAGCGCCAATCAGGGTGCCTGTGCGCACCCCTGCCGCTATCGTTATGCCCTGCAGGAGGAGAAGCGCCCCGGCCAATATTATCCTATTGAAGAAGACCGGCACGGTACTTATATCCTTAACTCCCGAGATCTATGCCTGTTGGATTATATACCGCAGTTGATTCAAAGCGGAGTTGATGCCTTTAAGGTGGAGGGACGCATGAAAAGCCCCCTTTATACCGGGGTCACAGCCCGGGTTTATCGGCAGGCTATTGATAGCTGGGTGGGGCTGGAACAGCCTTATACGGACCTGGAGCTGGAGAATTGGCGCCGGGAATTGGACGGCATTGCCAGCCGGCCCTATACAAGCGGGTTTATCACCGGGTATGAATCTGAGCTGCAGGATACTGAAAAAACTGTTCCTGATGGGATCCATTTTGAATTTTGCGGTATTGTTAAAAGCTATGATGAAGAGAAGGGCTGGCTTGAAATTGAACAACGTGCCAATTTTGGACCTGGAGACAATCTGCAGTTGATGATACCTCAACAGGGAAATCGTCCCCTTGTCGTTGAGGTGCTCTATGACCAGGATGGAATCCCCCTGGACCGCGCCCGCCACGCGCGGCAGCGGGTGTGGGTTCCCTGCCCGGACCTGACTCCGCCTCACTCCATTTTACGCCGACTTAAGCGAAGGGAACGCCATGAAGATTGAATCCGCCAATATTTGGCTGCAAACTCATCCCTCCCATATTGATCTTCTAACAAAAATTGTAGAAGCTTATGAGCACCTGGGCGTTGTTTCCACCATAGGCCGCCAACAAGGTCTGGTGGTGGTCAGGGGCACAGCAGACACCCGCCCGGATCTGTTGCACATCTTATCAAACCTGCCATTTGAGGTCACCATCAATCCCGATAGCATTGTATAAGCCTTCCCTGAGGAGTTAATGCTAGATTAAAAGGCATTAAAGGGGGCTTCTTGAGTGCGCTATCGCATTGCCATTCTGGCATCGCTGCTGCTGTTCATTTTTGTTTTCCTGGCCGGCAAACTGGCCTGGGAACAGTTGATAAATGGCAGGAAACTGGCCCAGGCCGCGGTCATTATGAGAAGCCAGACCATTGCTTTAAAAGAATATCCCCGCGGCGACATCCTGGACCGCAACGGCATCCCCCTTACAGACATCAACAAAGGTTATGCCTTATTTATCATGCCCAATATAATCAGCACCCGCTATGCACCAGGCGAAAGCCGAGAGGCCGCCCTGGCACAGGTTCAAGCCCTGCTGGCGCCGTATCTTAAAGAAGACAGCAAGCAGGAAATCAAAAACAGCGCCAATCAAGTCATGACCCAGAACCAGTATTTGGTAAGGATTGCTTCCAACCTCGATAATGAAGAGGTTAAG
The DNA here is from genome assembly GCA_050949825.1 of Syntrophomonadaceae bacterium. Taxonomy (GTDB): domain Bacteria; phylum Bacillota; class Syntrophomonadia; order Syntrophomonadales; family Syntrophomonadaceae; genus DTU019. The sequence continues at coordinate 81,693 of JBMNGL010000007.1, forward strand.
GCTTTAATGGGTTTGGATATGCAGGGGGTGATGGTGGCCCCAATTATAAAAAGATACCGTGAGGATGGCTTTATGGCCCACCTGCTGGGTTATGTGGGCCCCAGGGAAGACAACAGCGGGCAGTCCGGGATTGAGAAGAATTATGATTCAATCCTGGCCAATTCTGCTTCCGAGCCGGAACTGGTCTCGATCGTGGATGCGCGCAATTCGATCATACCGGGGTTGACGTTCAAGCTGCGCCAGGAGCGGGAAAAATCACGGGGCGCCGTAGTCCTTACCATCGATAAACGCATCCAAGAAATCGTCGAAAATGCCATGAACCGGCATGTCCTCCGCGGCGCGGTGGTGGTCATGGACATTAAGAACAGAGAGGTATTGGCCCTGGCCAGCCGGCCCACCTTCAATCCGTATGATAATATCGGCATGATTATCGCCAATGATCCCTATAGCACCCTTACCAATCGGGCCTTGAGCAGATACCATCCGGGCTCCATATTTAAAATCCTGGTGGCCGCCGCAGCTTTGGAGGAGGGGGTCATTACTGCCAACGACTATTTTGACTGCAATGGTGTTTATACCTTTAATCCGCAGGTGTCGATTCCCTGTTTGAAAAAACAGGGGCATGGTCATATTGACCTGACCACGGCTTTTACCCATTCTTGCAACCCCAGTTTTATCACTATCGGGGAACGATTGGGCAAAGCCGGTCTGATGAAATATGTAGAGCGCTTTCATCTCACTGATGAGACCCTCTTGGGATATGTTGCCGATTGTGATTATAGTTACGTTGATATTGATGCGGGTTCGGCTGCCCTGGGGAATGCCTGCGTAGGGCAAAAGGGAGTAATGCTCACCCCTTTGCAGTTGACCTCATTGATCGCCACCATTGCGGATCAGGGCTATTGGAAGGCGCCGGTTCTGGTGCGCTATACGGTGGACCGGCAGGGCAAAAGAACGGCGGTTGCAGATATACCCAAAGAAAAGTCCATCAGCCCGGAAAGTGCGGACCTGGTACGCCGCATGATGGAGAAGACAGTGACTGCAGGCAGCGGTCAGAGCGCGGCAGTACCGGAAGTTCGCATAGCCGGCAAAACCGGTACCAGCCAGACCGGCAGGCTGGATACCTCGCAGACCCCGGCTCGAGAAATACTCAATGTCTGGTTCGGGGGATACTTCCCCACCGGGGAACCGCGCTTTGCCGTTGTGGTTCTGGTTGAGGATGGGGAAAGCGGCAGCAAGGATGCTGCTCCGGTGTTTCGTGACATCGTAAAGGGCATGATGAATCTCTATTCTATGCCCGCCACAGAGGACAGTTAAGGTGTACAAAAACATCTTTGACCTTTATTGACTATTAGAAAAGAGCGTATTATAATTATAACAGAAATAGGAAAGCCGCTGGCCATGCACAGGTTTTGACAGCAGGCCGGCAACATAATGGCATACCCTTATTTCAGCGTAAATTTGGCTAATGATGAAAATTGAGGAGGTGTCGTACAATGGCCAAAGCAGTTGGAATTGACCTGGGCACAACCAACTCTGTTGTTGCAGTTATCGAAGGAGGCAGCCCCACGGTTATTATTAATGCCGAAGGATCAAGAACAACACCTTCGGTGGTTGCATTTAAAGAAGGCAAAGGCCGCCTGGTAGGACAGATTGCCAAGCGCCAGGGGGCATTAAATCCTGAAAAGACCTTTTATTCGGTTAAACGTTTTATGGGAAGGCGTTTTAAAGAAGTTGAAGAAGAGCGCAAGCTGGTGCCGTATCAAGTGGTGGCAGGACCGGCTGATGCGGTTCGCTTCCGGGTGGATGATAAATCCCTGGCTCCGGAAGAGATATCGGCTATGATTCTGAGCAAGTTGGTGGAGGATGCTTCCAATTACCTGGGGGAAAAGGTAGTCGATGCCGTCATCACCATACCGGCCTATTTTAATGACGCTCAGCGTCAGGCCACCAAGGATGCCGGCAAGATTGCGGGTTTGAATGTCTTAAGGATTATCAATGAACCGACCGCTGCCGCCCTGGCCTATGGGTTGGATAAGCAGAGCAATGAGACCATTCTGGTCTTTGATCTGGGCGGCGGCACCTTTGACGTATCCATCCTGGAGGTTGGCGACGGGGTGTTTGAAGTCAAAGCCACCAATGGAGATACCCATCTGGGGGGAGACAATTTTGACAAGGCTATTGTTGATTGGCTGGCCCAGGAATTTAAAAAGGATTATGGCATTGACCTGCGCCAGGACAAACAGAGCCTGCAGCGTTTGACGGAAGCTGCGGAAAAGGCCAAGGTGGAACTGTCCAGCGTATTGGAAACGCAGGTGAGTTTGCCGTTCATCACCGCTGATGCTGATGGACCCAAACATCTGGATATTAAATTGACCCGGGCCAAATTTGAGGATCTGATCCATGAGCACATAGAAAGGCTGCGCCTGCCTATCAATTCGGCCCTGCAGGATGCACGGCTGACGGCGGCGGATATTGATGAGGTTATCCTGGTGGGGGGGTCTACCCGCGTGCCGGCGGTGCAACGACTGGTGGAAGAAATCACCGCCAAGAAACCTAATATGAGCGTCAACCCCGACGAAGTGGTAGCGGTTGGCGCCGCCATTCAGGCCGGGGTGTTGTCAGGCGAGGTCAAAGATGTGGTGCTTTTGGATGTGACCCCGCTGTCTCTGGGAGTAGAGACTATGGGCGGCATTATGACGCGTATTATTGAACGCAATACCACCATTCCGGTGCGCCGCAGTGAAGTATTTTCCACCGCAGAAGACAATCAACCGGCGGTTGATATACATGTTCTCCAGGGCGAACGGGAAATGGCCCGCGACAACCGCTCCCTGGGGCAGTTTAAACTGGATGGAATTCCGGCCGCACCGCGGGGAATCCCACAGATTGAGGTGACCTTTGACATCGATGCCAATGGCATACTCAAGGTTGCTGCCAAAGACAAGAGCAGCGGCAAGGAGCAGCAGGTTACTATCAGTGGTTCATCCAATCTGGAAAAAGATGAGATTGACAAGATGATTAAGGATGCACAGTCCTTCAGCGCCGACGACCGCAAGCGTCGTGAAGAGGCGGAAAAACGCAATCAGGCTGATGCCCTGGCCTATCAGGTGGAGCGGCAACTGAGTACTGTGGCCGAGCAGTTGGCCCCTGTGGATAAAGCGGCCATCGAAGCTAAACTGGAGCAGCTCCAAAAAGCGATTAAGGAAAATGCCTCCAGTGACACCCTGGAAAGCTTGATGACTGAGTTGACTGAGGCTGCCAGGGCTATGGAAGGTCCGGGTCGCACGGCTTCTGAACCCCAAGGTACGGCAGGGACCAACGGAGATGATATCATTGATGCCGAATTTGAGGAAAGATAGATTAATCCAGTTAATGGAGGCAGGCGATTATGTCAGTGCAATATCAGGATTATTACCAGGTTCTGGGGGTTAAGCGCGAGGCTGATGCCAAACAGATTAAAGCGGCCTACCGCAAATTAGCCCGGAAATGGCATCCCGACCTGCACAGCGGGAAAAAGAAAGAGGAAGCCGAAGAAAAATTCAAACAGATCAACGAGGCCTATGAGGTGTTGAGTGATGCCGATAAAAGGGCCAAATATGACCACCTCGGCAGCAACTGGCGGGCGGGGGAGCAGTTTTACCCCCCGCCGGGCAGTGAAGGCTTTTATACTTATACCGCTACGGATTTCGAACCTTCAGACCTTGGTGGCTTCAGCAGCTTCTTTGATGCGCTGTTTGGTGAAGCCCGTCGGGGCCGGCAGCAAAAAACCGATTTTGGCCATTATTATACTCAGCCCCGGCCTGGCGAGGATGTGGAAAGCCAGGTGGATATCAGCCTGGAAGAGGCCTTGCATGGCGGCAGCAGGTCGTTTGTCATTTCCACTGCCACCACCTGCCCGGAATGCCGTGGCCGGGGGTTAAAGGACCGGGGCTTCTGTACTCGCTGCGGCGGCACCGGATCCGTACCGGAACGCAAAACGTTGCAGGTTAATATCCCTGCCGGCATATACCCGGGCAGCCGTATTCGCCTGAAAGGGCAGGGGGGAGAAGGAATCAATGGCGGCCCGCGCGGAGACTTGCATTTAAAGGTGAACATCATGCCACACCCGGTGTTTAAATTACTGGATAGTGATGTGGAGACTGAACTGATTATTCGACCTGAACAGGCCGTTTTGGGAGATAAAATACCGGTGCCCACCCTGGAAGGCAGTGTAACCATGACTATTCCTGCGGGAAGTCACAACGGGCAGCGCATGCGCATCAGAGGCAAAGGCATGCCTAAAAAGGACGGGCAGCGGGGCGATCAGTATGTCAGATTGAAAATTGACATACCAGGCCAGATGAGTGAAGAAGAACGCGACCTTTATAGACAATTACGGGAGATTCGAAAGAGGTAGAGGTGTTTCCATGAGTATTTTAAGAGTTTTCTACCATGATGAGGGGGAGCAGGTGCCGGTGGCGCAGCTTGACATCCATCCCGAATTTCTCCAGTTACTGGCAGAACTTGGCATCATAGAGATCAGGAATCGCCATATTGATAGTGCCGGTTGGCGGCGAACCCGCAGAATTATGCGCATCAGGCAGCGGCTGGGGGTTAATATGCATGCTGCCGCTATTATTGTAGAACTCCTGGAGCGCATTGAAAGCCTGGAAGAAGAGATTGAACGCTTAAAGAAATGAGGTGATTAAATGAATGTAGAACGTCTTACCCAGAAATCACGACAAGCCTTGGCCGAGGCGCATCAATTGGCGGCAGAAAGACATCATCAGGAGGTTAATGGCAAACACCTTCTGAAAGCCTTAATCACTCAGGAAGAAGGCCTTGCATCGCGTTTGCTGGAGCAGGCCGGCATCAACCTGAATGCTTTTGAACAGCAATTAAACCGGCTTCTGGAAAAGATTCCAGCCGTTTATGGATATGAAGGTTCCGTCTATATGAGCGGTTCCCTGGCCAGGGTTTTAAATCAGGCCGAAAAGGAAGCGCAGCTGCTTAAAGATGACTATGTCAGTGTGGAGCACATCCTGCTGGCATTAATCACCGAAGGGGAAAGCGATCTCAAAAACCTGTTCCAGACTATGAGGCTCAACCGGGATCAGATCTTTAATGCTTTGCGCACGGTGCGCGGTTCACAGCGGGTGACCAGCGAGAACCCGGAGGATAGCTATGAGGCCCTGAGCCGTTATGGCAGGGATTTGACCCGTCTGGCCCGTGAAGGCAAATTGGATCCGGTGATTGGCCGTGATGAAGAGATACGCCGGGTCATTGAAATCATTTCCCGACGCACCAAAAACAATCCCATCTTGATTGGGGAGCCCGGGGTAGGCAAAACCGCCATAGCGGAAGGCCTGGCGCGGCGCATTGTAGCCGGCGATGTTCCTGAAGGCCTTAAAGGCAAGCAGATTATCTCTTTGGATATGGGCGCCCTGGTGGCCGGCGCTAAATACCGGGGCGAGTTTGAAGAGCGGCTCAAAGCGGTCTTAAAAGAGGTGCAGGATTCCAGCGGCGTTGTGATCCTGTTTATTGATGAGCTGCATACGGTTATCGGAGCAGGGGCCACCGAAGGCGCCATGGATGCCAGCAATCTCTTAAAACCCATGCTGGCCCGGGGAGAATTGCGCGCCATTGGCGCCACTACCCTGGATGAGTATCGCAAACATATAGAAAAGGACGCTGCATTGGAACGCCGCTTTCAACCGGTGATGGTCAATCCCCCTTCAGTGGAGGACAGCATATCTATACTTCGGGGGCTCAAGGAGCGCTACGAAGTGCATCACGGGGTGCGCATCCAGGATGCTGCCCTGGTGGCGGCCGCGGTTTTGTCCGACCGCTACATCTCCGATCGCTTCCTGCCGGACAAGGCTATTGACTTGATGGATGAGGCGGCGGCTCGCTTGCGTACGGAGATTGACAGTATGCCCGCGGAGCTGGACGACATTACCCGCCGCATCATGCAGCTTGAAATTGAAGCCGCGGTTTTAGAAAAGGAAACCGACCCGGCTTCCAAAGAAAGGCTGAATAATATCCTTAAGCAGCTGCAGGATATGCGCAGTGAAGCCGATGTGATGAAGAGCCAGTGGCAAACCGAGAAGGAAGCCATCGCGCGCCTGCGTACAATCAAGCGGGATATTGAAGAATGCCGCACCGACATTGAAAAAGCGGAGCGGGAATATGATTTAAACCGCATTGCGGAGTTGAAATATGGCCGGCTAAACCAGTTGGAAAGGCAGCTTGAGGAAGAAGAAGCCCGCCTGGCTGACAATCAGGTGCATCGTCTGCTGAAAGAGGAGGTTGACGAAGAGGACATTGCCCGGGTGGTGAGCCGCTGGACCGGCATTCAGGTAAGCCGTTTACTGGAAGGTGAACGCGAAAAACTGATGCACCTGGATGACATCCTGCATGAGCGGGTGGTAGGTCAGGATGAAGCCGTAGAAGCGGTAGCGGATGCCGTGTTGCGCTCCCGCAGCGGGCTTAAAGATCCCCACCGTCCGGTAGGCAGCTTTATCTTTTTAGGACCCACCGGGGTGGGTAAAACCGAGTTGAGTAAAGCCCTGGCCGAAGCCCTGTTTGACGATGAACGCAACATGATCAGGTTGGATATGTCCGAGTATATGGAGAAACACAGCGTAGCCCGGCTAATTGGGGCTCCCCCCGGTTATGTCGGTTATGAAGAGGGGGGGCAACTCTCCGAGGCGGTTAGGCGCAAGCCCTATTCAGTCTTATTATTTGATGAGATTGAAAAAGCGCATCATGATGTTTTCAACATCCTGCTGCAGATCCTGGATGATGGCCGCTTAACCGATGGCAAAGGGCGTTCCGTGGATTTTCGCAACACGATTATTATTATGACCTCAAACATCGGCAGCCAGGAAATCTTGAATTTTGCCCAAAGCGGGGGCAAATATGAAGATATGCAGGGCAGGGTCCTGGATATGCTCAAAATGCACTTTAGACCGGAGTTTTTGAATCGGGTGGATGAAGTCATCGTATTCCATGCCCTGGAAGAAGCACAGATTGGAAAGATCGCGGCTATGCTGCTTAAAAAACTGGCTTTGCGTTTCAGGGAAAACCTGCAAGGTATGTTAACCTGGGATAAGGCAGCTCTGGACTACCTGGCCAAACGGGGCTATGATCCTTCTTACGGGGCCAGGCCGCTAAAGCGGCTGATTCAACAGGATGTGGAAACCGCCTTATCGCGGCAGATTATCAGCGGCGCCATTGCCCCGGGAGACAATGTAATCCTCAGTGCCAGCGGGGATCAATTGCTTCTAAATGTAGATAAGAAGCACTAAAGCCATAGAAGAAGGACAACGGGTTGCCCCAGGGCAACCCGTTATCCTGGTATTCTTTACCCCCCTCCTTTTCATCCGCTTCATAGCTTAGCATCATTGATCCATAATCATATCAAAGATTGCATAAAAGCGGCCTTGATTCACAAAGACTAACAAAAAGATTAGGAGGGATAATCGAATGGCTTTACTGGGAGACCCTTTTGTAGCCAATGTCTCCAAGCAGTTGTCTCAGCCAGAGCTTTTGCAGGCCCTTCGGGCTGATATCGCGGGTGAATTGGAGGCGATTATCGGCTACGAAGCCCATGCTATGGCATGCGGTGATGAGAGGGTTAAAAAGATACTCACCCATATAGCTGATGAGGAAAGGCGCCATGTCGGAGAATTACAGCAATTGCTGCACATGCTCAATCCGCATGAACAGCAGATGTTTGATCAGGGACAGCAAAAAGTCATGCAGCAGCAAGCACAGAATTTCTCCCCGCCCATGCAGTAAAGGTCCGGGGGACTCCGGTCCCCTGAATGACCAAAAGCATGTTGATGGATAGTATTTTAAAACTGCAAGTAAACCTCCCCGGCTCCGGCTATAATGAAAGCAGAGAACAATAAGCTTTAAATATTAGGAAAGGGAGTCTAACATGAGCACTATTATTCAAATAGCGGGCATGAGCTGCAATCACTGTAAAATGGCAGTGGAAAAAGCCCTGCAAGCGGTTCCCGGCGTTGAAAAGGTGCAGGTTGACCTGGAGAAAAAGCAGGCCGTTATCGAGGGGAAGGCAAACCGGCAAGAATTGGTCAAGGCGATTGAGGAAACAGGCTACGAAGTAATTTCATAGTCCGTGCTGTCGGTAAAAGCTTTGCATTCCACAAAAAGATTTATTATCATATATTAAGTGTTTATTCCACTGCAAAAAGGTATAATTCGCAGGTTTGGGACCAAGAACGTCCCCTTGTTGGGTCTTACAGCAGAATGTCCCCAGCGTTATTTAGTGTTAGGAGGTGAAGGCAATATGGTTACCAAGGACATGATCATTAAGGATATTGTGGACAAGTACCCTCAGACCCTGCCGGTTTTTGGACAGTTCGGTATGGGCTGACTGGGTTGCAGCGGGGCTTTATTTGAAAGTCTGGAACAGGGAGCTGTGGCTCATGGTATTGATGTTGAGGCGATGTTGAAAGCATTGAACAGCCGCCTGGGGAAGAATTAAAACCTTTACGGGTTAAGATATGGGGAAGGTTATGATTGAAAATACCGGCCGGGTACTGGCCGTCAATATTTCAGATAAACGGGGCGAAAAAAAACACGACATTGGTGAAGCCTATCTGCAAGCCGGGTTGGGCATTACCGAGGATGCTCACCGCGGGGAATGGCACCGTCAGGTTAGCCTGTTATCCCTGTCCAGTGTGGAAAAGATGCGCAAGCTGGGAATTGAAATAAACTATGGTGACTTTGCCGAGAACCTGACTATTTCCGGGCTGGAGGTATGCACCTTGCCTATCGGTACCAGACTGCGCATTGGTGAGGCTTTAACCGAGGTTACGCAAATCGGCAAGGCATGTCACAATCAAGGTTGTGCTATCAAAAAGCAGGCCGGTCATTGTGTGATGCCGACAGAAGGGATTTTTGTCAAAGTCCTGGAATCAGGCCGGGTAAAATGTGGCGATACGGTGCAAGTCCTCTGAGAAAAGTTAAAGGGACGGGTATAGTGTAGTCAGGAAGGTGGTATGACTCACTTGGTACCCGTCTCTTTTTGTTTTTTGCCTATTGTTGATGCCGGACTGATTTAGGCATATGATATTATTGTCGACTATTATACCTCCTGGATGGGTCAGGCGGGATGAAAGGGTTTAGGACCGCGCCACCAAACATATTATTTGTGTTTGGCGACAGTCGGGCTTTTGGAAAGGGATATTTAACATGCACTTTTTTGCAGATTACCATACACATACCGCTTATTCGGGAGACAGTGAAGCGCCCATGCAGGATATGGTAGAACGTGCTGTGCAAATGAATTTGAAGCAATTGGTTTTTACCGATCATGTAGATTATGATTACGCAGATCCCAACTTCGAACAGATTGATTTTGAGACCTATTTGCAGGAGTTCACCGCTCTTAAAAAAAAGTATCATCGGCAGATTGAGTTATTGATGGGGGTTGAAGTAGGCTTTCAGCACCACGTTGCGGACCGCATCAAAACCTTATTGCAAAGCTATCCTTTTGAGTTTGTAATTTGTTCAACCCATATGGCGGATAAACTCGACTTTTACACCGGGGCCTTTTTTGAGGGCAAGGATTGCCATGCTGCTTATGAACGTTACTTCCAGAACGTGCTGGCGGGGATTAAGGAGTTAGATGATTTCGATGTTTACGGGCATCTGGACTTCATTGTGCGCTATGGAAACTACCCGCAAAAGGAATTGCATTACCGAGACTACTCGGATATTCTGGATGAAATCCTGCGGCGCCTGATATATATGGGTAAAGGCATCGAAATCAACACCTCCGGCTACCGTTATGGTCTGCAGCAATTGCACCCGCAATTGGAGATTCTGAAACGCTACCGTCAATTGGGGGGTGAAATCATCACGGTGGGCTCGGATGCGCATTTTCCTATGGATATTTGTTTTGAATTCCAACAGGCCTATGAGACGCTTAGATGGTTGGGATACAAATACCTGGCTGCCTATAAGAAGCGCAAGGTCGAGTTTATTAAGATACCATAGTCGGTCGGGGGACCCCTGGTTGGCCATATTGCAGCAGCATTAACCTGACAGCATGACCCCGGGTGCCTGACACCAACTTATCAACTTATTGTGTATTACGGTCGGATAAGACCACGGATACGACAAAATAAGGCCACCGTTCTGGTAAAATAAAGCCAGTCCTACGACAAAGTAGGCCAGCGACCCTGTTTCTATATATTCTCCCTATAATGAAAGGGCACACTAATGTGTGACATCATTATAGGAGGCCGATAATCAAATTAAGAATAAAAAGTGGAATAGAGGGATTGCTAGAATTACCTCCCCGTGGAGATATAAAAAATATCCGTGGCTCTAATTCTTTAACATATCGTTTGAGAATAGGGAAATATCGCATACTTTATGAATTTGTTAACAATGATGGAGAGCAAGTGTTAGTGATAAAGGATATAGGATCCCGTGGAGACATATACAAGTAATAAGGAGACGATAATATTATGTCTGTAATATCCAAACAGATTTTAGACATGATTGATATGCTACCTGAATCGGAGCAAAAGCTGGCATTTGAATTAATCAAAAGAATGGTTTTAGCCTGGGACAGTGATTTTACCAAATTAACGACTGCCGAAAGAGAAAGGCTAACAAAGGCTGAAAAAGAAATTGCCAATAAAGAGACTATCAATCATTTGGAGATTGATTGGAATTAGCCGGTTCACTTTCAAGAATTGAGTGCAATTTAAGTGGGAGTTTGGGAGTGTCTCTGGTTCCGTGTAAATGGAATAATCTAACAACCAAGAAGCCTCGTGGGAAAGCAAGCAATTAAGCGCTCTCTCACGGGGATTCTTTTTGGGTATACTGGCTGCATGGGGTGGTAGGTGTTCTGGGGAATGGGATGAGGCTTGGGCATTAACACTAAAAGAGGGAACATAACTAGATCAGCTTGCTTAAAGTAGCATTCGAGAGTGGGTTGTGAATATTCTTGTTCGTTGTTGGGCAGGAACGTTCCCCCGTCACCGTCTTGCCGGCAATAAAAATATTTAGAAAGGTGATGAGCAATGAACGTATCTTACAGTCTTACCGAGAAGAGTTTTAATGAAATTACCGCGGAGCTTTCCCGGACAGCGATGGGCATTTTAAAGGCAGATGTGGTAATACGCGGCGCGCGTATATTGAATGTCAATACCAGGGAGATTGAAGAACATAAAGACGTTGCCATCAAATACGGGCGGATCGTTACGGTAGGGAAAGTTGATCATACCATCGGGGAAGATACGCAAATAATCGATGCCACCGGGTATACACTGGTCCCGGGGTTTCTGGATGGGCATGTGCATGTTGAAAGCAGTATGATGTCGGTTAGAGAATTTACCCGGGCTGCGTTACCACGCGGAACCACCGCCATATTTATGGATCCTCATGAGATTGCCAATGTTTTGGGCATGAAGGGGGTTTGGATGATGGTGGAAGAGGGCAGGAAAATGCCCATGAAGATTTATGCAACCATGCCTTCCTGTGTTCCTGCTGCGCCTGGTTTTGAAGATGCCGGGGCAATATTTGGTCCGGATGAAATTAGAGAAGCCATGGGTGATGATCGCATTATCGGTTTAGGGGAAATGATGAACTTTCCCGGCATTATTTACGGCGATAAAAATGCCCATGGGGAACTGAAAGCTACACTGGAGGCAGGGAAACCAATAACCGGGCATTATTCCGTTCCCGACCTCGAGATCGGACTACCGGCTTATGCTGCCGCCGGAATAGCTTCCTGCCACGAAAGCACCACCAAAGAAGATGCACTTGCCCGTATGAGGCTGGGGATGTATGCCAAAATGCGTGAGGGTTCGGCCTGGCACGATGTAAAAGAAACCGTCCGCTCCATAACGGAGAACAATATCGACAGCCGCTATGCGATTCTGGTGACAGATGATGTTCACCCCCATACTTTACGGGAACTCGGACATCTAGATCATGTGGTACGAAAGGCCATCGGACAGGGTGTCAATCCTATTACGGCCATCCAGATGGTAACCATAAACACCGCCCAGTGCTTTCGCGTGGACAGGCATCTGGGCAGTATTTCACCGGGACGCTGTGCGGATATCAACTTTATCAGTGATCTGGCCCGGGTTGCGGTTGACAAGGTCATGGTGGACGGGAAAATAGTGGCTGCAGGCGGGCAGATGCTTATGGAACTGCCCTACTATCACTATCCCGGGGAAGCTCGTCATTCTGTACACCTGAAAGAAAAGCTTACAGCGCAGCATTTTGTTGTCAAGGCACCGGCTGGTGCTGCAACGGTTAAGGCACATGTCATGGAAATACGGGAAGCACATGTGGGGACCTATCACCGTTTGCTTGAGATGGACGCAGAAAACGGACAACCAGTGCACCAAAAAGCAGGTGATATTGCCAAAGTGATGGTGATGGAAAGGCATGGAAAAGATGGTACTTATGGATTAGGTTATGTGAAAGGTTTTGGCTTGGAGGCCGGGGCAGTAGCTTCAACCGTTGCCCATGACAGCCATAATCTCCTTATAGTCGGCACCAATGACGAAGATATGGCTCTGGCAGGAAATACCCTGGCTGAAGCTGGCGGCGGCATGATTGTCGTTAAAGACGGTCAAGTGATGGCTTTGTTGCCGCTGCCGATCGCCGGTTTGATGTCTGATAAGACCGTGGAAGAGGTGGCGGAAAATGTTGAGCGGTTGGACCGGGCCTGGAAGGATTTAGGCTGTCGTCTGGTTTCACCTTTCATGACCATGGCTTTAATATCCCTGCCGGTATTGCCCGAACTACGGCTTACCAACCGAGGTCTGGTGGATTGCCTGAATTTTAAAATGCTGCCTGCGCTCATTGAATAAGTGGAAGATATAACTTGTCTGGGCATATCAAAATGCAGACAGTATCGGATATTCTTTTTAGGTGATCGAATGGAACTCAAGTACAAACCGCTGATTTTAGCATCTACCTTAGTACGGGGCTCGGGAACCCCCACCCTTATAAATTTTTCAGTTTCATGTTGGGAAAAGATAGTGGTTCGCATATAATATAATTAACCAATCAGTTAAGTTAACCAAGTGGTTAAGTCAGGTGGCGATGTGGGGTGTGAAATTAAAGTTTGAAAACCAAGCGGTAGAAAAGTGCTTTAGCGATTTCGATTTAATGAAAAGGCAAATAGGGAAAGATTTAACTAGGAGCACTAAGAAACGATACGATCAACTAAAGGCTGCTGCTAATTTCGTTATCTATCTTACTACAGGGCTTGGAAAACCTCATCCATTGACGGGTAATTTAAAAGGATGTTACGGAATTAGTATTTCCGGTAATATAAGACTCGTTGTCAAACCCGATGTGGACAGTTTAGACCCCGCTTCTTTTAAAAAATGTGATTCGGTTATTATAAAGGGGGTGATGGATTATCATGGTCAAAAAGACGAGTGGCTTATCTCGTGAATTCATTATTCATCCAGGAGAGACTTTAATAGAAATCCTTGAGGATAGAGGGATGAGTCAGAGAGAATTAGCAGTAAGGACTGGTGTGACGGAACCGCATATTAGTAGTATAGTTAACTGTCAAAAAGCTATATCAGTTACCTTTGCTAAAAAAATGGAGTATGCCTTAGGTATTGATGCTAGTTTTTGGATCAACCTGCAGGCTAATTATGATAAAGAGCTGGCGGATTTTGAAGAACTCAATGACATTTCAGGTGAAGAGTTCGAGATTCTTAAAGGGCTAAATAGGATTATAGAACACCTCAAACAAATAGGATTCTTAGAACCGGAAGTGCACGGGCCTATGCTTGTCATTCAACTGAGGAAACTTTTAAATATTAGTAGTCTAATACGAATACCAGAGGTCTCACAAGCAGGTGCCTATCGTTTGGCAACGGCCACTAATGTTGATCCATATGTCTTGTTTACATGGCTTAGAATGTGCGATTTGATAACAGATAACCAACAAATTGAACAAGGATTAGATATAGACAAGTTGGAAAAGAAAGTTCCTCTGATAAAAGAGCTAATGTTTGAAGATGTTGCCAAGGTTCAGCTTCGGCTGAAATCCTACTTGGCTGAATGTGGAATAAAGTTTTCCATCGTCAAACATTTTAGAGGTGCCCCGGTTCAGGGTGTGATTAAAAAGAACAATGATGGTACTTTAAGCTTGCTTATGACCACTAGGCGCAAGTTTGCAGATATATTTTGGTTCACTCTTTTTCATGAAATCGGACACATTATCAATGGGGATATTAAGGACAAATTGATTGACTACGACTTTGCAAAGAGTGAAGCAGAGGATAAAGCTGACGAATTTGCCACGAACACTTTAATCGACGCGGATGAATATGAAAGCTTTGTGGAAAAAGGAGATTTTTCACTGCTTTCAATCAAGCGATTTTGTGCCGAACAGAATATTCCCCCCTATATCCTTATTGGCAGGCTCCAAAGGGATAAACACCTTAAATATAATCAATACTCTGCAGCGAAGGTTAAGTATGAGTTAAGGGCAAGCAGAGAATGTCAGTGATATCATATCTTTGCACGGAGATAAAATCTAAAAAAGAAGCTCGCCATTTCCAGCGGCTTTCGTCGTTTTCTGGCTACGATCAAATGACCACTCATTAGAGCGTAAATCTAAAAACCAAAGCATTTGCTAAACAGTAGGTGCTTTTTTTATGCCCATTTTTAAGGTGAGATTTCGTCCCCTCGTCACCTTCCGTCCCCTCCCTTTCGCGTGGTATGAAACAGTGACCAAAATTTACCGGGCAAAAGTGGTCACTTTTTGCCGTTTTGGCTCATATAGTATAAGGCGCTCTATTTTCGGGAGGTGGTTTTTTGAGCATCCTTACCGGGTTGTTAGCTATGCTAGCCTTGCTAAAGGGAAGCCTGTTATTGTTCGCCTATCTTAACAATCAGGTCTTTCCCCAGCCCTTGAAGGAGGAAGAAGAAAAACGGCAATTGGGCCTGCTCAAAGCAGGCAGCGAAGAAGCCCGCAACATTCTTATTGAACATAATCTGCGCCTGGTGGCTCATGTGGTCAGAAAATATGAAAACAGCGGTGAAGATATGGAGGACCTGATCTCCATTGGCACCATAGGTCTCATCAAGGCCATCAAGACTTACAATGATGAACGTGCGGTCAGGCTGGCCACTTACGCTGCCCGCTGTATTGAGAACGAGGTGCTCATGCATTTACGCAACACTAAAAAATTGAAGCAAGAAGTGTCTATTTATGACCCCATCGGCTTCGATAAAGAAGGGAATGAAATCTCCCTCATTGATGTCTTGACAATGGACAACGAGATTATCGACACCCTGGAAGTAAAGCTGCAGGAAGAGAAGGTGCGCAACACCATTGGTGTTTTATCAAGAAGGGAAAGACAAGTAATTGAAATGAGGTATGGTCTCTTCAATGGACTAAAGGAGACACAACGGGAAATAGCCAGGAAAATGGGAATCTCCAGATCCTATGTATCCAGAATAGAAAAGCGTGCCTTGAAAAAACTTATTAACGAAATCAGTGTTCAGACTCCGGTCTAAGAAGGCTGAACCGGTATTGCCGGCTGTTACTGGGACGTTATAGACAGGCCGATTATTAATGCCTCAACGGGTGCTCCATTTAACCTGCGAGATTTTCCTCACATTATTTACCATGTACGTGATATAATGCCATTGGATATGCAAGACGGGCATATAATCCAGCACACTCATGCATGCGGATCCAAAGTGTTGCACAATAATTTAAGTAAAACAGGACCAAAGGCCCGGCATATTTGGCTGTTGTGTACTAAATGCTTGCAGGATTATTGGCGCCAGAGTAAAATAGTACTATAAATAAAAGATTGTTTTCATAATGCTGTTATAGGTTTTGCCGACTAAGGAAAAAGAAGCTTGATGGAGTGAAATATTATGGACTCCCGGGATCGCTTAAAAGAAGGATTAGCCGAAGAAAACCTTGCCCGACGCGACCAGATTAATGAAGCCGCCGAGGCTAACAGCCGTTTAAAGGAAGAATATGAACATCTGCTGCCAGGTAATATCAGGATGATGGAGAATCAGGAACGTGTGGAGTTAGCGCTGTGGGCTAGCCGGGAAGTTCTTTGGGATTGGAATATAGTGACCGGCATGGTCTATGTTAATGATAGCTGGGCCAATATACTCGGTTATGAGTGGCAGGAATTGGAGCGGTCTTTGCAAGAATGGAAGGAATTGATCCACCCGGAGGACCTGGATGCAATCTCCGACGCGTTGCAGGCTTATATCGATGGGCAGGACAAACATTATGAGGTGGAGTGCCGTGTAAAAGACGGTCAGGGCCAATGGATTCGGGTGCATCTCTCCGGAAAAATGATATTTAAAGATAAAAAGGGACGCACTTTAAGAACCCTGGGATTATGCCGACAAATCAAATCTATACACAGCCCCGCATTCCCCTTCTTAAAAAATAAATTGCTGTGTCGGGGTATGGATGGGTTTTCTGAAATGCTGGTATACGAAGATTTAGACCATACCATTATCTGGTGCAGTCAGGTTTGCAGGAAAGAAAGAGAAATTCCACCGCAGCACTTGTGGGGCGAGAAATGCTACAAAGTCTGGTTTAATCGTGAGGAGCCGTGCCTCAATTGCCTGGCGATAAGAGCTCGTGCGGAAGGGGCTGCAGCCAGCCGCGAGCTTACTTCATCTGATGGCAGGATATATGATCAACAAGCCTATCCGGTATTCGATGATGGGGGAAAACAGAAAGGTAGTTTGGTAATCATAAAGGATATAACCGAACAGTACCAGAAAAGCAAGGCTCTGGAACACAGTGAGCAGCGCTATCGGGCGCTGTTTGAGAACAACCCTATGGGTTTGTTTAAGTATGATGCTCAGGGCAACATCACCGACATAAACCAATATTTGCTCAACGTATTGGGCGCCTCTTGTAAGGAGGAGCTTAAACATCTGACGCAACTGGCGGCCTCAGACAAGGAGATGTCCCTGATAAAATATGAATTATTGGAAACGATCCGGGAAGGCAAAGCCGGCAACGGAGAAATACATTTTGTTTCATCCTGGGGGCGGGAAGTATGGCTGCAGTACAGGGCAAATCCGGTCTATGATCAGCAGGGCAACGTGATTGAGGTGATTGTAGCCTGTGAAGAAATCAGTGAGCGCAAGCAGGCCGAGGAACGCATCCGCTATCTCAGTTTCAATGACCCGCTTACCGGGTTGTATAATCGCGCCTTCTTTTATGAGGAATTAAAGCGTTTGGACACGCAGCGACAGCTTCCCATGAGCATTATCATGGCCGATCTCAACAGCTTGAAACTGATTAATGATGCCTTCGGTCATCAAAAGGGAGACGCCGTTCTCCGGGCTGCTGCTGATATGTTGCGGGCCTCCTGTCGCCATGAGGATATCATTGCCCGGCTGGGCGGAGATGAATTTGTGGTCTTGCTGCCCATAACCAGTGCCGAAGTGGCTGAAGAAATCTGCAGCCGCATCAAAAACAATTGCAAAAACCCCGGGGAAGGCGTAGAACAGGTCAGTCTGGCCGTGGGTATGGCAACCCGTACTGATATCAATCAAGACATGGAAGAGGTGCTGCGTGAAGCGGAAGACCGCATGTACCGCAACAAGCTCATAGAAAGTCGCAACATTCGCAGCTCATTTATTATTTCCCTGGAACGAACCTTGCGTGAAAAAAGCCATGAAACCGAAGAGCATACCTTGCGCTTGCAGAAGATGTCCAGTATGATTGGCAAAGGCATGAGAATGAGCGAGGCCGAGCTGGATGCCCTGAACCTGCTGGCGGCTTTACACGATATAGGCAAAATTGCCATCCCCAGTACTATTCTGGATAAAGCAGATCATCTCTCCGGAGAAGAATGGGATACCGTGAAAAGGCACTCCGAAATCGGTTATCGTATTGCCCTGTCCACCCCGGAACTGGTGCCGATCGCTGAAGCCATTCTAGCTCATCATGAGTTCTGGAATGGCAGTGGTTATCCGCTGGGCTTGCGAGAAGAAAAGATCCCCTTGCTTTCCCGTATCCTGGCCGTATGTGACGCTTATGATGTAATGGTTAACGGAAGGCCTTACCGGAATCCCATCAGCAAACAGGAGGCCTTAAAAGAACTGCAGCGTTGTGCCGGCACCCAGTTTGACCCCAGTGTGGTTAAGATTTTTATGGAAAAAATATCCTAAACAGAAGGACGTTATAAGGGGGACGGGTTGTTGACACCCTTTGAAAAAGGTGTCAACAACCCGTCCCCCCTGTTATGCCTCAGGCTTTAAGCAATTCGATGAAGTGCTGCAGGATGCGAGAAGTCAGGCCCCAGATAACTTCCCCTTCCCACATATAAAAATACTGCACATAATCTCCGGTGCGAAACGGATAGTTTCTCCCGTTGGGGATAAGTTCAAAAGGGAAATCATCTTCCATAACCGGTCGCATGGATATGTTATGAACCAGAGGTTCGGCCTCCAACAGGTAGGAAAGCGGCACAAAAAGCAACCGTTCAACTTCATCAAGGTTTAAATTTATCCTGTTACGATCCTTAATGAAGGCTAAAAACGGCACAATAATTGAACTGAAGGGGTGTACCATTACATCCAGGGGAGCCACGATTTCAATATCTTCAGGGGTTAGCCCCAACTCCTCGCAGGTTTCTCTTATGGCAATAGCCCTGGCGCCTTTATCCCCGGGTTCCGGCACACCACCGGGAAAGCATATTTCGCCGGGTTGGCGGTTTAAAGTAGCGGCCCGTTTTTCAAAAACCACATATATTTCCTGATTTTCTTTAATCAGAGGCAATATTACGGCTGATTTTGAGGTTTGTTCATGACCGAGCACCTTGGCCCGGCGGCCTCTAAAAGAACGAATTTTCTCCTCCAGCATAAGCTCCCCCAAGAATTGTTTACGGCATGACCTTATATTGCAAAAGTGATGAAGATATAACGGCATCACCCGATTTGAACTCGCGTTTAACCAGGCCTACGTTTTCTTTATAGAATTCCGTTACCACACTGTCCGGGGTATAGGCCTCCACCTGCAGGCATTTTTCAAATTTGCCTGCCGGGGTGGCAACAGTTGCATCAAGGGATACAATCCTTTTCTCGATGGCGGCGTTGGTCCAGGTTGTACCTGCTGTAAGCGGTGCTTTAATCAGAATGGTGTTGTCGTTGCCTATAAAGTCAGGCCTGTTGAGAAGATTGTCCGGCTGGTATTCTTCCCCTTTAAAGAAGATCCGCGTTACCGCATCAGGACTGACCTCAAATACGGCACTGCTGACCGTGCCGCCATTGGATTCTTTGAACTGGCCGCGATTATCCCGGCTAAAAATGACTTCCCGGGTAAATGAAGCATATTCATTCCCCTCGCCCTGATAAGTCCAACTGCTCCCTGCCGTAACCGGAAAATAGGATTGAACAGTTATTGCCGCCGGGTGCGGGGCGTTGTTTCCCGGTGCGGCAGGTTCATTTCCCGCCGGCGGTGCAGCCGTTTGGGCGCAGCCTGCTGCCAGGACCAACAGCAGAATCATTCCGAATTGAAGTAGTCGGCGCATAAATTGCATGCCACCTTTCATTTATTATACCTATTATAAGTTGAAAAGCCGGGTAATTCCATGCCCTTCCAGTGCTTACAGCCTGGCCTGCCGGGTATACTATGGCAGAGCAACCGGTAACTTATAAGAAAAGCTGACCCTTTTTAAAGGAGATACAACTTTAGTATAGTATTTTTTATAATATACAGTATTATTATTTACCGGGAAGATCTTTGTAATAAACGCGTTCAATTAACAATAAGATATCGGTATCTATAAATCTCATCAGCCTGTAGTGGTGGTTTGCCGGCAATAGATTTAGGGGGGGGTTTTTTGCCTGAATTGCGTAAGGATATGGTCAGAGACAACTGGGTGGTGATTGTGGCGGACCATGCCCTGAAACCAGCCGACTTCCCTATTAATCGCAATCATATTGCTGTACAATTCGATGGTAGTGACTGCCCTTTTTGTGAAGGACATGAAGCATGTACCACCGAGGAAATCGCGGCTGTACGCTTGCAAGGCACTCAGCCCGATACGCCGGGATGGCTGGTAAGAAGCGTACCCAATAAATTTGCGGCTTTTAACCTGGAAGGCGATTTGCAGCACAAAACATCCGGTTTTCATGAGAGTGTCAATGGTTTGGGTCACCATGAGGTGGTGGTTGAGACCCCCTGGCATTATCAGGAAATACATCAGCGCAGCCCAGAGCACATTGGCCACCTGTATCGTTTGTTGCGGCAAAGGTATCAGGTTTTAAAGGGTGATAAGCGCCTCAAGTATATACAGATTTATAAGAATCGCGGGCTGTTTGCCGGGGCTTCTCAGCAGCACAGCCACAGTCAGATTCTGGCCTATCCCATGGTGCCGGTGCAAAATGTGGGTATAGGACGTTATTACCAGCAGCACCAGCGTTGCTTGATATGTGATACCATAAAGGAGGAAATCAGCAATAGGGAGCGCATCATATTGGAAAGCGAATATTTTTTACTATTGTGTCCCTATGCTTCCAGATTTTCCTATGAAACCTGGATCATACCCAAAGCTCACAAAGAGCATTTTGGCGATATCTCTGACCATGAAATAGAGGATCTGGCTGTTCTTACCAAAGAGTATATCGGGGTCATGATGAGCGCCCTGGAACAGCCGGCCTACAATATTATTGTCAACAGCGCCCCGGTTAACAGTGGCGATAGCAGGGGCTATCACTGGTTTATGGAAATCATACCCCGCTTGATGGTTATGAATGCGGTGGAAATTGCCACCGATTTTTACATGAATCCTGTAGCCCCGGAATTATCTGCGCAGATTTTGGGTCAAGCCATAGAAAGCAATTGTAAGGCAAGAAATACATGATCAACAAACTGTATCCTGACTTATATGTCACCTCACTTATCGATATCCCCCTGGATGCATTGCGAAGGCAGCATATTCGAGCCTTTATACTGGATCTTGATAATACTATCACCGAGTGGAACAGCAATGTGATTCACAGTGGGGTGGGGGACTGGTTTCAAACCATTAAAGAGGCAGGATTCAAGGCCTGCATTCTGTCAAATAATAAGGAACAGCGCTGCCTGGCTGTAGCCAATCATTTGGAGATTCCATTTATCTACAAGGCCCAAAAGCCTCGCCGCGCTTCTTTTTACCGCGCCCTGGAGATGATGGGGGTCAAAGCGGAAGAAACGGCGGTGATCGGTGATCAGATTTTCACCGATGTCCTGGGTGGGAATCGTGCCGGTCTGTTTACTATTCTGGTAACACCTATGGCGAGCAGGGAATTTCTCGGCACCAAGATTTCTCGTGCTATGGAGAAAATAGTTTTGTATCGCCTGAAGCGTAAACAGAAGCGCGAAAAGAAACGTTCCTGACTAGCTGCCCGGACCATAATGCACCAGCCCTGTTTTACGGTCAGGTTAAGTTGATATATTGATTCTTTAGAGGAAGCCATGAATATTAATTCCAACACCCGCTATTTGGGCATAATAGGCAACCCTTTACAACACAGCCTGTCCCCCTGGCTGCATAATCGCACTCTGCATCATTTGGGTCTGAACTATGTCTATTTGCCCCTGCAAATTGATGCGGCTCAACTCAGGGGGGCCGTAAAAGCCATTCGCAGTCTGGGGTTTCGCGGGGTGAATGTGACTATTCCCTTTAAGGAAAAGGTGATGCCGTGGCTGGATGAACTCAGCCCTGAGAGCGCCGCCTGTGGTTCTGTGAACGTCATTGTTAATCATTGCGGACGCCTCAGCGGACATAATACTGATGGGGCTGGATTTATGAGGGCTTTGTTGGAACATCCGATTAACAGGCAGGAGAGCGCCCTGTTGATCGGCTGTGGAGGAGCAGCCCGGGCGGTTGCTTATCAATTAGTGATGGCGGGTTGGAGGAAACTGGTTTTATTGGATTTGGATATTGATCGGGCCCGGGTCCTGGCTGATTTTATCACAAAGCAAGCTGCTTTAAAGGTTTTGGCTTTGCCGATGAGCCAGGCGGTTTTTAATCAGCAGGCCAGTCAGGTCGATCTGATCGTAAACTGTACTCCAGTAGGTATGTATCCGGCTTTTGACCATACCCCGGTCAGTACTTTGCATACCGTGCGTCCGGGTACCGTGTGCTGTGATATAATTTACAACCCGCAGGTGACGCGATTTATCCGTATGGCCCGGGAGGCTGGCCTAAAAACCGTTGATGGCCTGTCCATGTTTGTTTATCAGGCAGCCTTGAGTTTAAAACTGTGGCTTGATATTGAGGCTCCATTGGAATTTATGAGAGGGGTAGCAGTAGATGGCCTGCGATGACAAGGGATTTACCCTGTTGGAACTACTCCTGGTGCTGTTGATTACCGTATTGAGCCTGGCCGTAATTACGCCTTCTTTGCAGCATCTGGCGGGCAAAATGCAATTGCATAGCAATGCCCGGAAGATGGCCTGGGTCTTACGGTCCAATCAACAACAGGCCATTTATTCGGGCCACGATGAAATGGTGCGCTTTTATTTTTCGGTGAATTCCTATTTGGCGGGAGATACCTTCTATTATCTGGAAGGGGCTGAATACGCGGCACTGCCTAATTTCCCCACTCAAATTGGCCGGGTTCCGGCCTGTATTTTCCAGCCCTCCGGTATTCCCCGCGCCGGGGGAACGGTGGTGCTTAAGAATGGCCAGCAGGATAAATCATATGTAATTGTCAGCCCGGTGGCAGGCCGTATCCGGGTTTCGAGCGAGCCTCCGGCGAGCTGGTAGTGTCTAATGCCGGCGGCAACAAACTGAATGATCAAAAAAATGACAGGGGAGTACTGATATGCTCAATTTCCAAACCGGCGGTGAGTCGCATGGTAAGGCTTTACTGGGGATCATAACCGGCCTGCCCGCTGGAATACCGATTGACAGAGCATTCATTGACAATGAGCTGGCCAGGCGTCAACAGGGCTATGGGCGTGGTGAGCGCATGAAGATCGAAAAAGATCAAGTGGAGATCCTGTCCGGGATTCGCCATCAGTACAGCCTGGGCAGCCCGATTGCATTCACCATCGCCAATCGGGATTACCACAATTGGCAGCAGATTATGAATGCAGATTTATGCGAGCAAATAGAGCAGCGTCAGGTAAACCGCCCCAGGCCGGGTCATGCCGATCTGCCCGGGGCCATAAAATATCATCAGCATGATATGCGCAACATATTGGAAAGGGCCAGTGCACGGGAAACGGCTGCTCGTGTAGCCGCCGGGGCAATTTTTAAACAACTCCTGGCGCTTTTCAACATATACATTTATAGTCAGGTAGTGGCAATAGGAGAGGTGCACTGTTCGGGTGGGCAATTCAGCCGGCAAAATTGGCAGGAATTGCAGCAGCAGCTGGATCAGTCCCCGGTGCACTGTGTAAGCCCTGCGACTTCGCAGGAAATGATGCAGGCCATAGATGCGGCTAAAAAAGCAGGGGAATCGCTGGGAGGTTGTTTTGAAGTAGGCGCCATTGGGGTTCCTCCGGGTTTAGGCAGTCATACCGCCTGGGATGTTAAATTGGATGCTGCAATTGCCGGGCTGCTGATGAGTATACCGGCTATAAAAGCTGTAGAAATTGGGGATGGGATAGCCAATGCGGCGCTTGCCGGCTCCAAGGTGCATGATGAGATTTTTTACAATGTGAACCGGGGCTTATATAGAAAAACCAATCGGGCCGGGGGCATTGAAGGCGGAATCAGCAATGGAGAGAAGCTGTGGGCCAGAGCCTATATGAAACCGATTCCGACTCTATATCACCCCCTGACCAGTGTTAATACCAGGCTGTGGCAGGAGGAAAAGGCGGATATTGAGAGATCCGATATTTGTGCAGTTCCCGCCGCTGCAGTGATCGGTGAAGCTATGATGGCTTTCGGCATCGCCCGGGCTTTTCTGGATAAATTCAGTGGTGATCATCTTGAACAGGTGCGTAATGCTTATGAATACTATGGCAAATACATGAAAAAGGTGTGGCAATGGGAAAAAATATAGTTTTAATCGGTTTTATGGGGACGGGCAAGAGCACGGTAGGGATGCGTCTGGCAGAGCGGCTGCATCTAGAATTTGTCGATATGGATCGCGAAATCGAACGCATAACCGGCATGAGCATCAGCCAATTATTTAAAAAGCATGGAGAAACCAGATTTCGCTCTGAGGAGCAATTAATGGCCAAAAAACTGGGGCAGCGCTCTAATCTGGTCATTGCAACCGGTGGAGGGGTGGTTTTATATCCTGAAAATGTGGAGGCCTTAAAACAGAATGGCATATTGATTGGCCTGGAGGCCAGCCCGGATGTAATCATGTCGCGGGTTAGCCGTAAAAAGAGCAATCGTCCGCTTTTAAGCAAAAGCACCACCGCGGCAGATATTGAAGAGATGCTGACGGCACGAGAAGAATACTATGCCTGCGCCGATTTCCGGATTAACACCAGCAGCCAGGAATTGAATAAGGTGGTCAATGAAATCATTGCGCAGGTCAAAAGGTTAGGCGTAAAACGTTCTAACCTTCCGGAAAACCAGAAATAGTAGCTGCGGGAGGGCAGTATGGTGGCAATATTGCCGGTTGATTTGGGAAACCGGTCCTACGATATCATGATTGGCCCGGGCTTGTTGGAGCAGGCCGGAGCACTTATTGCTCAGCAGGTAGGAATGCAGAGGGCCCTGCTGGTCAGCAATCCCCTGGTTTTTTCGCTGTACGGGGAAAAAGTGCTGCAGAGTATGGATGAACAAGGCATGACGGTGACGGTGGCATTGATGCCGGATGGGGAGCGCTTCAAAAACATTAAAGAAGCCATGAAGGTTCTGGATCAAGCTGTTCGGGCAGGGTTGGAACGTTTTAGCCCGGTGATTGCTCTGGGAGGCGGAGTAGTCGGAGATTTAGCCGGTTTTGTGTCCGCAATTTATCAGCGCGGCACCCCACTGGTGCAGATACCGACCACACTATTGGCCCAGGTCGATAGCAGTGTAGGCGGCAAAGTGGCGGTCAATCATCGCCAGGGCAAGAATCTCATCGGCGCCTTTCACCAACCCCGTCTGGTTCTTATCGATACCTGCACTTTGAATACCCTCACACCCAGGGATTACAGGAGCGGCCTGGGGGAGGTGGTCAAATACGGGATGGCCTTTGATGCCGAATTGTTTAGCTATATAGAACAGCATAGCGGGCCCATCATACAAAGAAGCAGCCCGGTCTTGGCATGGCTGATTGAATGCTGTTGCCGGCTTAAAAGCCAAATCGTAGCCCGTGATGAGCACGAGCAAGGTCTGCGCATGAGCCTGAACCTGGGGCATACCTTCGGACATGCCCTGGAGAAACTGGGGCATTATAATGAATACACCCACGGAGAAGCGGTGGTGATGGGCACCATGGCCGCTGCCTGCCTGGCCTGTCACCTGGGTTTACTGGCTGCTGATGAACTGATGCGCCTCAACAACCTGTACGACCGTCTGGGCCTTCGCAGCAGGTTCCCCGACTATTCCCCGGCCGCGGTATACCGGCTTATGCAAAAAGATAAAAAGGTTAGTCAAGGTAAGATGCGCCTGATTCTGCCGGAAGGTATCGGTAATTTCGCCATTCGGGATGATGTTTCCCGGCAGACCATCCTGCAAGCCATTAACATGGCCCGGGACAAGTAGAATAATGGACTATTTTTCGAGATTATGCCAGTGGGATTCAATTTCGGTTAATTCGACCCAGGCTTCAGTTTGTTCCTCCCAGCGGATATATGAATCAAGTCGGGCCAGGCCAACATCGATAGCATTCATTTCATCCTTTTCCACACTGAATTGAATGCGGGGTTTTATCTTACCCCAGGCAATATTTAAAGCCTGACAGTGCTGATTGGCCTCATTCCAGTGTTTGTTTTCCACCGCCACTTTTGCCTGGGACAAATGCAGTTCGACATTATCAAGATCACTGTGAGGTTTTTTAAAATAATCCCCCCCATTCATAACCGCCAGGCACAAGGCCATAAGCAGGGCAACAACGGTATAATAAGCGATTTTTAACATGATAAATCCTCCGTCTACCGGTCCTGGTATTTGTCAACAAACAACACCCCGCTGGTGGGGTTATAAGTCGCCAAAAACACCTCATCAGGTCTTTTAATACCCTGCGCCTTTAGCTGTTTCATCAACCACTTCTGACCAACACCGACCTTCTTCAAGTTCTCTTCCAAAACCAGGCCGCTGTAGACAACCTCGGTGCTGACGCCTTCTGCGCTGGTAGCGATATTCAGATCCTGCCGGGTGACAGTTTGGTATTCGGGCTTAAGTTGGATGGATAGATTCCCGTTGGTTTCCAAAACCGCAAAATCCACTCGCGTCAGGTCAAAAACATCTTTATTCCGCAGTTGTACCAGCAGATCAGATAAGGTATAGTTAGTTGTTTTCAGGTTTTTTTCCAGCACCTGTCCTTTCATAATCACCACTACCGGTTCTCCACTGAGATAGCGATCGGCCTGCTTCCAATGGATGGTAACCCTCTGCAATAGGGCTACTACTGCAGCCCAGATAAACAAACCCACCCAGTGCGGCCAGGCACGGCTGCTCAAATCAACGGAAAGAGTGGCGGCGATGGAGCCGATGGTTATACCCAGCACATAGTCAAAGAAAGTCAGTTGACTCAACTGCTGTCTGCCCAGGGTCCTGGTAAAAATGAGCAAGGTCGCAAAAGCAATCAAGCTGCGCACTACCACCACTAAAGCTTCATTCATTTTCAACCCTCGCTTTGTCTTGTTATGAACTATTATGAACCAGGGCCGCGTTCAAAATACTCGGCGGCTGCCGAAAGAAATGAGCAGAAAGAGGGCACCATTTAAAAAGGCCACCCCGGGCGGGTATCGACCTGATAAACAGGTTTAATATATAATGTCAGCAGATTGATTGTATATGGGGGATAGAAATGAATATTAGAGAAGCCCTTGAACTGGCTATAGAACAAGAGACTCTGGCCCGGGAAAGATATCTGGAGCTGGCCCGTATAGCTGAGGACCAGGAAACCCGCCTGATGCTGGAGCAGATAGCCCGGGAGGAAGACAGCCATTATAAACGCCTGCTGGAAAGACTAAAGGCCATCAAATTGATGGACCGATAGCTGCAAGTCCCTAATGGCCTGCTGCCGCCCCGGGAACGGCCGCCACGGGGACACCCATAATGATGCTGCCGGCAATGATTAAAACCAAAAGCATGGTCAACAACAGCAAAGAGATTATCATGCGCTGCTTAACTTCGTGTTCACCCTGCATGTATTCTGCCAAAAGGTGTGTGCAATACACCGCATTACCGGAAAACAGCAAAACGACAATAAACTGAATCGGGGTCGGTATCAACAAATAGGCATCGTGAGCCAGGTTCTTCCACAGGGAGTGGCTGTAGTAGGCCAGGATAATAAACTCAATCAGGCCGGCCGCATACTGGAATACCAGGCTCTGCTTCTGCATTTCAGTATTCTGCTCCATCAAGGCGCGGATTTGGGCCTGTGTAGCCAGATTACTGCGGCTGTTCATCATGTCGATGCGGCTGCGCACCACCTCTATAGCGGCCTGGTAATTTTGCTGTGAGGCGTGCAGGTTTAATTCGGCCAGGGCCAACTGGTCCAAACGCTCCTGATAATCCCGGATCCAGAAAGCGAATGGTTTTTGCTGTGGAATCAAGGCAGTCTCCTCGATCACCTGTCGGGTAAATTGATTTAGCAGGGTCTGCAAGCGGGCCTTGCCTTTGGAAATCAGATGACGGCTGCCGGCGATCTTGCCATAAGAGGTGGCCAGGCCCTGGAGTTGCGCAGCCAATTCCTGGGCTTCTCTTTGCTCACCTTGAGCAGAGACCAGATTGGCATGTAATATCAAGGACAATTCTCGATCCAAAGCAGCACTTTCCTGGCTAACGGCATACTCCTGATCTTTAAGCAGACGGTCTATCATATTCAGATTAAGATGCTGCGCTTCAAGCTGCGCCAGGCGCTGAGCCAAAAAAGCCAGGCTTGCACTGTCGAAGGTCTGGAGATTGGCAATATAACAGGATTGTGTCGGTGATAATCCATACCTCATCAGGCGACCATTTTTCACTGCTATTTCCATTCCGGGCCTATGTTTGCTTAACTCCTGGCATTTCTCCAACAGCTCCTCCCATGATGAACCCATAGATATTATGATGGTGGTCTGGCCCAAAATCATATCCAGGTCTACCGGAATTTGCTGTTCCAGAGCAGCCAATTCGTTGATGGCGCTTTGCCAATCGTCATCATCTTGACTGCAAGCTATGGTCAGAATACGGGTATCAAACGCTGCATACTGCCAGTAGCCGCGCTCGAAAGGTGTGCTTCTTAACCTGTCATTAAAGGAATGGCAAGTCCGAAAACCAGCCTTTTGCAGCGGGGCAGCCATTTGATCGGCAAACTGCTGGGCATCTTCCTCCAATAAAAAGTAATATCTAAAAACACCACCGCTCATTCAGGCAGCCTCCCCATCTCTTTGATAGCAAAATTGCTAAGAAAAACATAACAAAGATGGCCTGGGAAGTCCAGAGACTTTAAGCATGCGTAACAGACTGACGACAGCACTTTACAATAAGTACCAAAACTACTTATGGAAATATTGTAAAAATATGTTAGCATGTAGATTAATAACCCTCATGCAAGTGGATGGTGTAGAAAAATGGCTTCGTATATTCTGCCAGGCAATGAGCTTAATGTCATACAAATCGCCCCCTCAGTAGGAACGCCGCTCAAGGTATTGCCACTCCAAGGGCAGAACAGGATAGCTCCGGGGATAAGAAACGAGCCATTAAACAGGTTCATTGCCCTGCAAAACCTGGAGGACTTGAACTGCATCCAGTTGCTGGACAAGATCCTCCAAGAGGCCGTACATCACCGGGTGAGTGATATTCATGTGGAGTGTCGGGAGAACGATGTCAGACTGCGTTTCAGGATTGACGGCGTGATGTATCCGGCAGCTACCCTGGCAAATGATATCCATCCTCAACTGCTTTCCCGCATAAAAATCCTGGCCGGCATGGATATTGCTGAGAAAAGGCTCCCCCAGGATGGGCGCTTCACTTATGCAAGTCGAAATGGCAAGGTGGATTGCCGTGTTTCTACCCTGCCTACTATACAGGGCGAGAAGGCCGTAATCAGAATTCTGGACCGGGCCCAAGCAATAACTGAATTGAAACAATTGGGCTTAAGCGCCCGAAATCTCCATTTACTGCGCTGCCTTTCCCAGCGCAGCCATGGCCTGCTGCTGGTAACCGGGCCTACCGGCAGCGGTAAAACCAGCACCTTGTATGCCTTGCTGCACCATATAAACACCGCCGACCGGAATATCATTACGCTTGAAGACCCGGTGGAATACTCCCTGGAAAACATCAATCAAGTGCAGATTAACCCCAAAGCGGGCCTGCGCTTTGCCAGTGGGCTGCGTTCTGCCCTGCGTCAGGATCCCGATGTGATCATGGTGGGAGAAATCCGTGATGAGGAAACTGCCCAACTGGCGGTCCATGCTGCTTTAACCGGCCACCTGGTCTTGTCTACCCTGCATACCAACAGCGCTGCAGCGGCAGTAGCCCGGCTGCTGGACATGGGCTGTGAGCCCTATCTTTTGGCTTCCGCCCTGAGCGGGATTGTCGCTCAGCGCCTGGTGCGCCTGCTGTGCCCGCTATGCCGGCAGGACTATATTGTGGGGGAGAACGAGACAGCCTGGCTTAAATGGCCTGGGGTCTGCGGGCAGCCTTTTTACCAGCCCATCGGTTGCAGCCATTGTTATGGCCTGGGCTATAAAGGCCGCACCGCTATTCAGGAAGTCATGGCAGTTGGGACCCGTCTAAAGAAGGCTATTTACGCCGGCGCCCGTTCCGAGGAGGAAATGGAGGACCTGGCCATATCAAACCATATGGTTCCCATCAAACAGGATGGGATTGATAAGGCCCGGCAAGGTTTCAGCAGTCTGGAGGAAGTGGTGCGGGTGATCAATCAGGACAGCGAGAGGGAAGAGTCATGAGGACTGTATTCAAGCTGCAGCGCGAGGTTGTGCCGCGGCAGACCGAGACCGCCATTTCCCCTGTTATTGCCGTTCTGCAGGCCATCTACAGGCGAGGGCTGTCCCGGATCAGCTTGATGAGTATATCCCGACGGGAAATGTCCCAGTTGTTCCGGCAACTGGCGGTGATGCTGAGGGCGGGCCTCGGTTTGGAGCGCAGCCTGGAAATCCTCACCGCCCAGACAGCACGTCCATTATTGCGTGGAGCTTTACATACGATTCTAGAACAGATCCGCTCCGGTATATCCCTGCATAAGGCGGTTGCCGGGCAAGCGCAACTATTTCCCAGTATTGTTCCGCAAATGATACAGGTCGGTGAGGCCGGCGGTGTGCTCACTGATATGTGCTATCGCATAAGTGAATACCTGGAGCATGAGTATGAAATCAGTAATAGAGTACTGACCGCCCTGGCTTATCCCGCTATTGTATTCCTCTTTGCGGTGGCTTCTGTGCTGGGTATCAGCTTTTATATCATGCCCATGTTTGCCGAACTCTACGCATCCAGTGGAGTTCCCCTGCCTTATTTGACTGTCCTGGTAATCAAAAGCAGCTGGTTTATAAAAAATTATGGGATATTCATGGCCGCTATCCTGCTGTTGGCAGGATTCTTGCTTCGCAAGGCATGCACTTCGGATCGTCTTACCCTGGCAATGCATCAAGGGCTGCTCTCTTTGCCCGTTCTAGGTAGGACGGCGACGGCCCTGGCAAGTTTGCAGATGACCGAGACACTGGCAGTCTTGCTCCAGGCTGGCGTTCCCGCTCTGACTGCACTGGAAACGGCCGGCCAGGCAGTAAACAACCGGTATTATAGCTGCATTATTGCTGAGATCTGTGAGAATATGCGGGCTGGGCGGAGCATTGCCGCCAGCCTGGCTTCATACCGGCAATTTGACGAGATGTTTGTCCGCATGATCGCTGCCGGAGAAGAGAGCGGCAGCCTATCCGAGATGCTGATGGCTTTGAGCAGGCATTTGCAAAAGGACCTGCTCCATAAGCTGGACAGTATGATCGCCCTGTTGGAACCGGCCTTGATTCTGGTGGTGGCTTTCCTGGTAGGTACAACCGTAGTGGCTACCCTCTTGCCTATGTACAGTCTGATGAATGTAACTGCCGGGATTTAATTATTACTCGGGGAAAGGAGGTGAACAAGGTGAGTTTAATGAAGATGCGCTCCAGATTAAAAGGTGAAGAGGGCTTCACCCTGATTGAGCTCATTGTGGTAATGGCTATCCTGGCCCTTTTGGCGGCCCTGGTAGTGCCCAGGTTTGCCAATATTTTAGCGGATTCCGAGATTAAAGCCGATACGGCCAACATTGACATGCTCAATAATGCCTGTGATCTTTATGAGACCAACGAAAACAAAACCATTGCATCATTGGATGAATTAAAGCCAAATTATATCAAAGAAATTCCCAACAAGCCGGGCACCGAAGACCCGTATACCCTGGCCGACCTGGGCCGATCTGAGCCTGGGCCATGATCAAAAAAAGGGTGGGTTTAGCGCTTATCTATCCTCAACTCCGGGACTGTGCCGGGGTGACCTTATTGGAAGTACTGGTCGCCTTGATCTTGCTGGGCATATTGTCCGGGTCTTTGTTGCAGCTTACCAACGCCAGCGGCTTGTGGCTTGAGGATGCTGCCCGGCAAGGCCAGGCCAGTGATCTGGCCTTTGGTATTTTGGAATATTATCGGGCAGATCCCGGCCGCCTGAATAACGGCCCCCTCAGTGGGGATGACGCCTGGGGCTTGCTGCTGCCGGATTACGGGGGTGAAAGCACCTACCGCTGGGAGGTCGTTTATCAAGCCGGGGACGCACAGCCCGGTTTGTTACATGTATCGGTAAAGGTGAGCTGGGATGTTAAAGCAGCAGAAAAAGAGGTGCAGATGTGCACCCTCTTATACAGGCAGCCCTAGCAGGCTAGAGCAGTTACAGGGCCATGAGGCTTTTACGCTGCTGGAAACCGTACTGGCGCTGTTCCTTCTAACGCTCATTCTGCAGGGCGTAATGGCCGTATTCTGGCATACATTCCTGATTTCAGAACGGCTCCAGCAGAGTGCGGAGCTGCAGTATGCAACCCGGCGGGCTCGGCAGCATCTGGGCGCTGATTTGGCTGCCTGCCATCAGGTGCAGGTCCGGGATGCGGCAGGAAATAATGCTGTAAGTGGTCCCCATCTATATCTAACCATAAGCGATGAATTGATACACTACTATATGCATAACGGGCAGCTCTACCGTGACAGCACCCGGGGGTCTCCCCTTCCTCTGGCCGAAAACATAGCTGGCCTGACCTTTTCCCAGCAGATTGCGGGCACGATAGCGATGCTGATCAGCGCCGCCAAAGGAGCATATCATTACGAATTGCTTTGTCACATGAGCTATAACCGTTATTCCCACGAGGTGATGCAGGGTTTTGAAGGCACATGAAGAAGGCCATGCTGTTATACTGGCCCTGGTGGTTTTTTTAGCCTGCAGCGGCATGATCCTGTCTGGCTTGCATACCGCGTTTGTAAACCGCCATATCGTATATCTGGACCGCAGCAGTCTGCAGGCCTGGCAAGCTGCTGACGCAGGTCTGGCCTGGGCATACTGCCACCTGTCCGAGCGGCCTTTCAACCACAGCGACCCGCTGCAGGGTGAAGTGACCTTGTCCAATGGCGCCCTCTGTCAGGTTACCGGCAGCTATGTCATGGCAGGTACAGCCCGGGAGTACAGTATCATCTGTACCGGTTCCTATCAAGGCGCCACCCGCACCGTCTCCCGCAAGATCACCGTTTTGCCTCCCCCAGAGTAGGTACCCGGCAGCAAAGTTATTAAGTTATTCAAATTACTTTAGTGCCTGGCACCGTAGATTAAGAGGGAAAGCGGCGCTGTTTGTCGAAGAAAAAACTGGAAAAGGCGAAAACTGAACGATAAGGTCTATAATTGGGAAATATATTCAATGAATATAAAAGGGGGCAAAACATTGGAAGCTGCGGTTCTGGAAAGGCTGCTCAATCTGGCCCTGGAAAAGGGCGGCGATTATGCTGATATATATATAGAAAAAAAACGCAACAGCAGCATCTGGTGTGAAGATAACCGCCTGGAAAGGATCCATAGTGGGGTGGAAAGCGGCGTGGGCATCAGGGTGGTCAAAGGGCAGCAGACCGCCTATGTTTACACCAATGAAATAACCCCAACCGCTCTGGAACAAGCGGCGCAGACTGCCAGTCGGGCCATAAACAATGCCAACACCGGCAGCAGGGTGATCCATTTCGCCGCACAACCGGGCCATACACCGCCGGTTGAAGCCCTCGACCCGCACACCGTAACCTGGGATCACAAAATACAGCGGGTACTGCAGGCCAATCAAGCGGCTTGGAGTACAGGAGCTGAAATACGGCAGGTTTCTGTTGGTATAGCTGATGTGGAAAAACAGATCATTATGGCCAACAGTCGCGGAGAGCGGGTTGAAGATGGCTTCAAACGCATCCGGGGCATGGTTAATGTTGTAGCCAGTCGTGATGGCATCCTGCAAACCGGGTATGAATCAGTTGGCGGGGTTTGCGGCTGGGAACTGCTAGAGCAGATATCCTGGGAGGAGCGGGCTTGCCAGGCGGCCCAATTGGCCATTGACATGCTCTCGGCCCGGCCGGCGCCGGCTGGAAGGATGCCGGTTATAATGTCTGCCCAGGCCGGCGGCACTATGGTGCATGAGGCCTGTGGGCATGGCCTGGAAGCGGACCTGGTGCATAAAGGCCTTTCGGTTTATGGGGGCCAGCGGGGCCAAATAGTGGCTTCACCCCTGGTAACCGTTATTGATGATGCCACCTTACCAGGCCGGTATGGGAGCTTCGTTTTCGATGATGAAGGAACTCCGGCCCAACATAGCATACTGATAGAAAAGGGACGCCTGGTCAATTATTTGTATGACCGGCTGACTGCAGCCGAGGATAAAACCGAAAGCACCGGCAACGGGCGCCGCGAGTCCTACCAGCATAAACCGATTCCTCGCATGAGTAACACCTTTATCAAACCAGGTGAGGACGACCCCGAGGAAATCATCAGATCAACCCATAGGGGTTTATTGGTGCGCAAAATGGGGGGCGGACAGGTCAATACCATCAACGGGGATTTTGTTTTTGAGGTTTCTGAAGCTTATATGGTGGAAAATGGACAGGTGACCTATCCGGTGCGGGGGGCTACCCTGACCGGCAACGGTCCCAGGGCCTTGCAAGAAGTGGACCGGGTCGGTTATGACCTGGGCTTTGCCATCGGTATATGCGGGAAAAATGGCCAGGGGGTTCCGGTCAGTGATGCCCAGCCTACCATTAGAATAAAGGAACTAACTGTCGGTGGAACCCTGATAGGGTCAAACACAGGGATGAGGAGGTGAGTCGGGCATGGAGGATAGGCTGAGAAAAGCAGCCCGGCAGGCCCTCGATTACGCTGCTCGTCCCGGTGTCGAGGCAGAGGTTTATGGGCTTTGCAAGCGGGTACTGCAGATTGAGGTCGCTCGGCAGCAGGTGGAAACCCTCAAAGACGCCAGCGAAAAAGGACTGGGCATACGCATCATCAACAGGGGGCGCCTGGGCTTCGCTTACACCACCGATATAGACCGGCAGGCTATTGAAGAAGCCGTGCAGTCCGCCCTTGAGGCCTCCATTTATATGGCAGCAGACGAACACCTGAACTTAACCCCGCCAGGCATGGTTTATCCTCAATTGCGTATCTTTGACACCGCTGTCGATAAGTACCAAATAGAAGAGAAGATTGCTCTGGCAAGGCAGATGGAGACTGCGGCACGGGACGCCGACCGGCGCATTACCATTATTGAGCGCTCCGGGTATGAGCAACAGTCTTATGAAGTCACTATTTGCAATAGCCTGGGACTTAATGTTAATGCCCGGGGTAATTATTGCGGTCTCTATCTATATGCGGTAGCTGAACAGGACGGCGATGCCCAGGGTGGGTTTGCCAGCAAAAGCTGCCGCAATTATGCTGATCTGGATCCGGAAGCGGTAGCCGGCGAAGCAAGCCGGCGAGCATTGCGCAGCCTCAAGGCCCGCAGCATGGCTTCGCAGTGCTTGCCTTGCATCCTGGAGCCTTATGTGGCGGTCAAGTTTTTAAGCCTGCTGGCTCGCATGATGGATGCAGAAGCGGTTTCTAAAGGAAAATCCCTGCTGGCCGATAAAATTGGGGAGGCTGTAGCCGCAAACCTATTAACAGTGGTTGATGATGCCACTTTAGACGGTGGTCTGGCCACCTTTCCCTTTGATGACGAAGGTGTGCCTGCACAGCAGCACACCTTAATCAAGCAGGGGGTTTTGCAAGGTTTTCTCTATGATAACTATAACGCCCACAAAACCGGGTTGAAATCAACCGGCCATGCCATGCGCATGTCTTTTCGCAGCCTGCCTGCCATCAGTCCCAGCAACCTTATGATTCAAGCCGGGGCTGCAGACGAGGCCAGCCTGATCGGGTCCCTTGCAGAGGGTTTGTATGTTACCGATATTATGGGTATGCATACCGCCAACCCGGTTTCCGGGGATTTCTCGTTGGGTGCGACCGGCATCGTGATCAAGCAGGGACGACTCACTTACCCGGTGCGCGGGCTGGTTATTGCCGGCAACATGATCAAGCTGTTACAGGATATTGATGCCTTGGGAACAGAGGTGCGCTTTTTTGGCAGCCGTGGGGCTCCCAGCCTGCGGGTGGCTTCCCTCAGCGTGGCCGGAAGCTAGGAGGAGGTTAGCAATGAAAGCTAAGGTTTTGGTGATGAATGGCCCCAATTTGAATGTGCTGGGTTCTCGTGAGCCAGGTATTTATGGCACCACCACCCTGCCGGAGATCGAGCAGGAAGTGGCCGCCCTGTTTCGCAGACAGCACATTGAGGTGGAGTTTTATCAGTCTAATCATGAAGGAGACCTGATCGATAAAATTCAAGCGACTGCTCCCCAGTGCGATCTGATTATTATTAACGGCGGTGCTTTGAGCCACTATGGCATCGCTCTTTATGATGCCCTCAAAGGAGCCAACCGGCCCATAATTGAGGTGCATATGTCCAATATATATGCCCGGGAATCATTCCGCCATCAATCCCTGTTGTCGCCCCTGGCCCTTGGAGGCATCTTTGGCTTTGGGCCGCTCAGCTATTATCTGGCCGCCCAGGCGGCTATTGATTACTTGTGTCGGGTAAAAGGCGCCTGATCCGTAAAAATGCTATTTTGTTGTGGAAAAAGAGGTAAATCATGCCAAATGCTGACATCAATGCACTAAGATCAAAACTGGCCGAAAAGGATTTGCAGGGCATTTTGATCACTGCCCCCGCCAATATCCGTTATCTTTCCGGTTTCACGGCTGGCGCTGATGCGCGCCTTTTACTTACCCTGGAGCAGCAATTTATCTTTACTGACAGCCGCTACCGGGAGCAGGCAGCCCTGGAATGCCCGGACTGGAATTATCAAGAGGAAAAGGCCTCTGCTCTGGAAAAGATGACCCAGGTGGTACAGGGTTTTAAAAAGGTCGGGTTTGAAAGTCTGCACACCAGTTATGCATTTTACCAAAGGCTGGCCCAGTCAATGCCCCTGGCATGGGAACCGGTGCTGGATCTTGTCGAAACCCAGCGCTTGGTTAAAACCCCGGCAGAACTGGATAAGCTCAAGCGAGCCGCCCAAATAGGGGATGAAACCTTTACCGCCGTCCTGCCCATGATTGAAGCCGGGGTGGAAGAAAAAA
Source organism: Syntrophomonadaceae bacterium (assembly GCA_050949825.1). GTDB lineage: Bacteria > Bacillota > Syntrophomonadia > Syntrophomonadales > Syntrophomonadaceae > DTU019. The sequence goes on from JBMNGL010000007.1 coordinate 118,463, forward strand.
GCCTGGCGGATACGATTGTCTATTTATTGCGGCAAAAAGGTTGTGAAAAGGAGGCCTTTGATGCTATTGTGGTATCGGGAGAAAATGCCGCTTTGCCACATGGAAGACCGGGCTCGAGGCGATTTAGGCCCGGTGATATGGTGACCATGGATTTTGGGGGTATTTTTGACGGTTATGTGGGCGATATGACCAGGACGGTTGCTGTTAAACCGGCTACAAAGCGTTTCCGGGAGATTTACCGGGCGGTTATGGAGGCTCAGCAGACCGGTCTGGACATCATCAGAGCCGGCGTGTCCTGCCGACAGGTGGATGAGGCGGTGCGTAAATGCCTGCAAGTCCGGGGCCTTGATCAATATTTTACCCATGGAACCGGCCACGGGGTGGGCCTGGATATTCACGAAGGGCCTCGTTTGGCTGCTAGTAGCCTGGAAACCCTGCAGGAGAATATGGTGGTCACTGTTGAACCAGGGGTTTATATCCCCGGTTGGGGTGGAGTGCGTATCGAGGATACGGTAATTGTAACCAGGAGTGGCGTTGAGATTATCACCCACAGCAGCAAGCACTGCTAAATATATAATGGAGGGATAGCAAGCATGATTTCTGTAAACGATTTCAGAACCGGGGCCACCATCGAAATGGACGGGCAGGCTTATCAGGTAGTGGATTTCCAGCACGTGAAACCCGGTAAAGGGGCTGCGTTTGTGAGGGCCAAGCTGAAAAATGTTAAAACCGGTGGAGTGGTTGAGAAAACCTTCCGCGCTGGTGAAAAGGTCCCCAAAGCACATCTGGATCGCCGTGAAATGCAATACCTCTATAACGACGGGGAAGGTTATGTTTTCATGGATAATGAAAACTATGAGCAGATAACCATCAGTGCTGATGCCATGGGCGATGGGGTTAAGTGGCTTTTGGAGAACATGAATATTCATGTATTGCTCTTTCAGGGCAATATAATCGGCATAGATATGCCCAATTTCGTGGAACTGGAAGTGGTTGAGACCGAACCCGGCGTAAAAGGCGATACTGCCACTGGTGCCACCAAGAGCGCCACCCTGCAGACCGGGGCCAAGGTTCAGGTGCCGCTCTTTATAAATACCGGTGATAGGCTGCGTATTGACACCCGCACCGGCTTATACATGGAAAGAGCATAGTTTACGGTTTAACGGTTGGATCCCCCGCAAAATCCTTATTTGCTTGCATATTAGTGAATACATGTTTGATCAAGCAGTAAAACTAGGAATTTTAAAAAATACCTCGCATTCGTAGAGCAGTGTTGATCATAATAAATCAGCGTTAGTCTACGTCTAATTATATGGCAGAATGCATGATTGCCCCTGCAAAAAGGTATAATCCACAAGTTTGAATGCATAAATATTCGTCGCCAGACTTAGCATGGGCAACACCATCTGCTTGTCTCACGACGAAAGGGGTACCGGGCCAATTCACATCCATGTTCAATGGCCCTCTCGCTCCGTCCATGGGGCTCGCCCCCTTTCGCCGTTCGCCTTCGCAGGGTGTTGCTACCATGCTACGTCTAACGGCTCCTACATATTTATACATTCAAACAACGTAATTTGGGTTTTTTACAGGGGCATCATGATTACTTTTCGCAGGGGAATCAACGGTTTAATTCCTCCCTTTTAAGAAATAATATACATGTAGCTATGACGCCTGGATACGATAAAAAGGGAGGATGGCAATGAGCAGGGATATAAGCGAGCAGGTCAGCTACCTGCAGGGACTTACAGAAGGACTTAACATTAATGATGGCGGTCCGCAAGGCAAGATCATCTCCGGCATTCTCGAGGTGCTGAATGAAATCACTGTCAATATAAGGGATATCCGTGGCGATATTTTTGAACTCAGCCAGTATCTGGATTGTATCGATGAAGATCTGTGTGAATTGCAGGAAGCCGTAATGGATGACCTGGGCGAGAATGACCGCATCGAAGTACAATGCACCAACTGTCGTGAAAAGCTGTACTTCGATGCCGATGTTTTGGAAGGGGAAGATATCATCGAGATTATTTGCCCGCGCTGCAATGAAGTAGTGTTTGTCAATGACGGCTCTTTTGATTACGAGCCCGGCTTTATTGAAGACGAAAACCTGGACATGGATCAAAGCAGCGTCAATCCCTCCCCCTCCTAAGCTGTAAAAACATAATCTGAACATCAGGAGGCTGTCCGCCCCAAAAGGACAGTCTCTTTTATTGTGATTGCAATCCAGGCTGCATAGCCCCAACATACCTTGCGGCGTAAAGCAACACAGCGTCTCCGGCATTAACCCCAATGCTCCTTTCTCTCTAACCTGCAATCCTTGCTACCCGGCGGAAATTTTAGACCGACTCGCCCGGCCTGCCCGGCCATTTTGCGCCTGAGGCCCTAAGATTGTCGCCCCTCGGCAGGATTTAGCTGGCATATTTTGAGTGCCTTGCCAATATCTATTTACAGCAAGGTGGTGATAATATGTCAGCAACAAGCCCCGCAGCCCTGATCAAAAACGAGATTCTATCCTATCTCCCCGGAAAAATGCAGCAACTGCTTCAACAACTCAAGGAAGAAGACTATCAGGATTTGGAGGAAATCCGGCTTAGATGTGGACAGCCTCTATTATTGCGCCTGGGTGAACGGGAATTGGCAGTCAGTGGTGAAGGCCGCCTGACCCCGGTATTACAGAAGGGGTATCGGGTGGAACGTGAAGATATCTGGCGCATGATCGCTTCCATCAGTGATAATTCACTGTATGCTTTTGAGGAAGATATCCGCCGCGGCTTTATCACTATTCCCGGGGGCCATCGGGTGGGACTAGCCGGTCAGGTGGTACTGAAGAAAAACCACATCCAGATGATCAAGGATTTTGGCAGTATCTGTTTTCGTATCGCCCGTGAGGTGATAGGATGCGCCGACCCGGTTATGCCCGCTCTATTCGCCGGGCCGAAAGGCCTTCTGCAGAACACCTTGATTGTCTCGCCCCCCCGCTGTGGCAAAACTACATTATTAAGAGACATTGCCCGCCTGATTTCGAAAGGCAGTAATCGTCCAGGATTAAATGTGGCAGTAGTGGATGAACGCTCCGAAATCGCCGGGTGTTATAAAGGGGTTCCGCAATTGGATGTGGGCCCCCGTACCGACATACTGGATGGCTGTCCCAAAGATCTGGGCATGATGATGGCCATACGCGCCCTGTCACCGCAGGTGGTGGTAACTGACGAAATCGGCAGGGAAGGCGATGCCGAGGCGGTTATGGAGTGCATTCACGCTGGGGTGACCATTATCAGCACGGCCCATGCCGGAAACCTGGAGGAACTGCGCCAGCGGCCCATATTGAGAAGGCTGATGGCAGATGGGGTGTTTCAACTTGTCATCATCCTGTCTCGCCGCCATGGCCCTGGAAATATTGAACAGGTCATAAGGTGGGATGCGTGATGATTTTAAAGGCTATGGGGATGATCATGATTATCGGGGGATCCGGACTGTGGGGCCTATCTGGGGCCAAACGCATGGAAAAACGCCGGGAACAACTCGCTGATCTGAAAATGGCCGTCGCCTTTTTGGAAAAAGAGATCAGTTATATGCATACCAATTTATCACAGGCCTTGCAAAAAACGGCTGCTTTTTCGCGCTGGCCGGTCAATATACTCTTTGCCGGCGCGGCCGCTGAGCTGGCCCAAAAAAGGGGCATCACCGCTCAGGAAGCATGGCTTAAGGGACTGTCAGAGCTGCAAGCCGCAGCGCAGTTGCAGCGCTCCGATTTAGAATTATTGGCCGCCATGGCTTCACAGCTTGGGGTCTCCAATGCCCGGGAACAGCAAAAGGCATTAACGGCACTGGGGGAGGAATTGGGCCTGCAACAGCAAAAAGCCTGCAGCGAAATGGATTCCAACCAGAAACTGTGGTCGTATGGAGGTTTTATCATGGGAACCGCCATTGTGCTGTTATTGGTATAAAGATAAAGGCTTGGAGAGGGACAGGAGGTGTCATAGTGAATATTGATGTCATTTTTCGCATTGCCGGCATAGGCATTCTCATTTCCATTCTATCCATCGTTCTCAAACAGGCCCGCAAGGAGGAACAGGCTGAAATGCTGACCCTGGCTGGTGTGGTGGTGGTGCTTATTATAGTGGTGCAGTTGATGAGCCAGCTGTTTAATATGGTAAGATCAGTTTTCAATCTCTAAGTATGTTGTACGGCATTGCGGCTTATGCACATCGCTAAAACATCAAAGGGGAGATGGTTTTGAATATAGCTCAGGTGGTAGGATTAGCACTGATAACCACCATTATGCTGCTGATTATCCGCCAGGAAAAACCGGTTATGGCCGTATTGCTGACCATTGTTTGCGCAGTGGTAATCTTCGGCCTGATGATGGAGAAACTGGTCGCTATTATCAGTGTGATGAGAGAACTGGTGGCCCGTGCTGAGATCAACTACTTCTTTTTCAGCACCATTTTAAAGATAATCGGTGTGGCCTACCTGGGAGATTTTGCAGCCGCCATCTGCCAGGATGCGGGCGAGAGTGCTATCGCCAAAAAGGTGGAATTTGCCGCCAAGGTGTTTGTGGCGGTTTTAGCCATCCCCATCATGGTGGCCATCCTGGAATCACTCATGGAATTGATGCCCGGATAAAAAGGCCAGTGCTGAACTCGCGAAGGAGTGGAACTGTTGTGAAAACCACCTCTCACAAGTTAATCAGAGCCGGTTCCCGCCAAAGGCAGATTTTTTATGCCCGGCAGATGTCAGCCATTAAGGGTCGTTCGCCAAAGCTGCAGTCGGGGGCAGTCAAGCTGGGCCAGATCGTTGTGTTTATGCTGGCACTATTGGCTTTTATGCAACTGCTTCCCTGCACTGCCACAGGGGTACAGGCCTTTGCAGAGGGCGGCAACGAAATCTCGGCCATGAGCGTGCAGGAAGGTCTGCAACAACTGGATTTCCAGGTCATGGAAGAATACAAGCGCCAGGTGGACAGCGAAATAGACAATTATATGGGGGGAATTTCCATTAAACAATGGGTTATCGATTTCGTGCAAGGCAAATGGGAATTCAGTTGGACCGATGTGATGAAGCGCTTGCTGCAGTTGCTAATGAAGGAAGTAGTTGTAAATAGCGGCCTGTTGGCCAAATTGCTGGTGCTGTGTGTGCTGTCGGCCTTGCTGATGAACCTGCAAGCATCCTTTTCCACGGATGTGGCTCGTATTGCCCATTTAGCCTGCTACCTGGCGCTGGCCACCCTGGCGGTGGCTTCTTTTAAGATAGTACTGGGCATTGGGCAGGACACCATTAGCAATATGGTCGGCTTCATGACTGCTATGCTGCCGCAGATGCTGGTTCTAACCGCCGGGCTGGGCAACCTCAATACCGCCGCCATGCTTTTTCCTATGTTGATGACGACGGCCACTGCCCTGGGCAATGCCATCAACAGCATTGTCTTTCCGCTAATTCTTATTTCGGCTATTGTCAGCATCATAAATCATATGTCTGCAAGCATCAAACTGCAGCGCCTGGGGAAGTTCTTTACGCAGATCGCCCAGGTGGCTTTGGGCTTCTTTCTGACCCTTTTTGTAGGCATGGTCACCATGCGCGCCCTGTATGCTGCGGTGCTTGACAAGACTGCTTTGCGCGCCACCCGATTCGTATCCGATAATGCCCTGCCGGTCATCGGCAAAATGTTCTCGGATACTATTGAAGTGGTGGCCGGCTATGTGGTGATGTTAAAGCAAGCCCTGGGGGTCCTGGGGGTATTGATCATACTGGCGATGATACTCATGCCTATCGTTAAGGTGACCGCCATCGCCTTAATTTATAAGGTAGCCGCCGCTCTGGCCGAACCCCTGGGTGATGCCAGAACGGCTGCGGTTCTGGAGAGCATGAGCGCCCATCTGTTTCTGATGCTGGCTGCGGTGGTGGCGGTGGCCTTGATGTTTTTCGTTATGATTGCCATCGTGGCCGGATTATCCAATGGTTGGGGAGGCATGCATTAATGATGCCCATGATCGAGCACGCTGTCGGGGAGGAAGGCTGGTAATGCATACCATGGTGGAGATTGTAAAGAATCTGCTGGTGATTATCATCATGGCCAGTTTTTTAGAGTTGCTGCTGCCCAGCGGGACGATGAAACCTTATGTGCGTCTGGCCATCGGGCTTTTTGTGCTGATTGCGGTGTTAAATCCCGCCATACGGCTGTTATTCCCCGAAGATGCCTTGCAAATCAGCAGTTGGGAATGGTCAGATTATGGTGACAGCCAGGAAGAGGTTTTGGAAAAGGGCAGTGAACTGCATCAAAAAATCATTGCCGCCGGCAATCAGAATATGAAATCCAAACTGGAAGGGCAGATCAGCGCCATTGCTATGCTGGTGCCGGGAGTGGATACGGTGGACAGCAAAATCGTCCTCAATCAAGACGGATCTATCCAAAAGGTTACGCTCCATGTATCCGGCCAGGATAAGCAGGATGTCGGCCAGTCCTCCATAAAAGTGTTCTTAAGCCCAGAAGAATCGCTTGGGCCTGGTGTTGAGTCTCGCCTGGTCGAGATTATGAAAAATATGTTCGGACTCAGCCCACAGCAAATAGAGATTCAAATGCAAGGAGGTTCTTAAAGATGTTGGAAGAGTGGACTCGCGGTGCCAGGGAACAGGCTCCAGGGCTGTCCTGGTTCCAATCTCCAAGAGGCAAATTTGTGCTGGTGGTGGTGATCTGCATCGGCCTTTTGGCCATCCTCTGGCCGACCGGGAAAGAAGAGCAGCGCGAGGCTGCTCCGGTCAACGTGTCATCGGATTTTCGATCAACAGGCAAAAGCCGGCAGATGAGCGCCCAACTGGAACAGATCCTGAGTCAGATTAACGGCGCCGGGACGGTGCAGGCCGATATCATGCTGGCTTCCGAGGGAAGCCGCCAGTATGCGCACAATACCCGTGAGGAAAGGCGGGACACCAGCGAACAGCAGGCTCAGGGTCTGAACAAAAGGGTGCTGGAGGAGAGCACCGTTCACGACCTGGCGGTTTCATCAGGCAGTCCCCTCCTGGTAGAAGAGAAAACCCCGGAAGTTTTAGGGGTCCTGGTGGTTGCGTCCGGGGCTTCCAACGTGGCTGTTAAGGAACAGCTCAGCACCGCTACCGCAACCTTGCTCAATATTCCTCTGCACCGGGTTATGGTGCTAGCCGGGAAAGGAGGTCAGTAATATGGTCGTAGTAAAAAAGGAATTATTAAAATGGCTGGCGGTAGGAACGCTGACCCTGCTGCTCCTTCTGGGGAGCATCAATACTATCAAGCATATTCAGGTCCCGCAGCCGGTTAATCAGGTGGCTGGAGATTTCATCCCGGCTGGCGAACCCGGTTTACAGACGACTACCACAGTGGTTTCCGGTGGATTCTTCCACGAATACCGCTTGAGCCGTGATCGCCTGCGCAGCAAACAAGTGGAAATGCTGCAGGAAGTGGTGAAAAACAGCGGCGCCGATGCCAAAAGCCGCGATGCTGCCGGGATGCGCCTGGTGGATATCACCGCCGCCATGGAAAAGGAACTTAAGGCCGAGAATCTGGTCAAAGCCGAAGGCTATCAGGAATGTGTGATAATGGTTCAAGCCGACAGCACCACCGTGGTCTTGCAATCCCCCCCCATGCAAGCGCAGCAGATCAAACGTGTCAAGGAACTGGTGGCTAAGGCGGTCAATACCAGCCCGGATAAACTGTCCCTGGTCACCCGCGGGCTGCCCTAATTGTCGCATAGATATACTGAGGCCATTGAAATTGGAGCAGCAGGCGGTTTAGTCAACGCCATTCCCAATCCTGGCCCGGTTGTATACATGGTTAAAATATTGAAATGCGGCACATTAATTCATATAATATTAAAGAGCTAGAGTAGACTGGTATGCTCAGGTCGTGGACCTGGGTATATTTGTATATACAGGTTTTATAAATTATTAGCTGCTGATATGGGCGGCGTATATTAAAGGCGGAGGCATGCCATGAGCAAATTAAAGATTACCGATACCAGCCTGCGCGATGCCCACCAGAGCCTATGGGCAACCCGAATGGCAACTGCAGATATGATACCGGTCCTGGAGAAACTGGATAACATCGGCTACCATTCCCTGGAGATATGGGGCGGGGCTACTTTTGATGTGTGTATTCGCTATCTGAATGAGGACCCCTGGGAGCGGCTGCGGGAGATACGCAGAAATGTATCCCGGACAAAACTGCAGATGCTGGTCAGGGGGCAGTCCCTGGTAGGTTACACCCACTATCCGGATGACATCGCGGTAAAGTTTATTGAAAAAGCAGCTGAAAACGGTATTGATGTTTTCAGGATCTTTGATGCTTTAAACGATCTGCGTAACCTTAAGACCTGTATGAAAACCGTAAAAGAAATCGGCAAGCATGCACAGGCCTGCGTGGTTTACACCATCAGCCCGGTGCACTCGGTGCAGCATTTCGTGGATACCGCCTTAAGGCTGCGCGACATGGGGGCGGATTCAATCTGTGTCAAGGATATGGCCGGCCTTTTAGCGCCCTATGTCTCTTATGAGTTGATTCGGGCCTTGAAAGCCAACCTGGACGTACCGATTCATCTACATACCCATTACATTGGCGGCCTGGCCATCGCCACCCTCTTGAAAGCGGCCGAAGCGGGGGTTGACATTATCGATACCGCCAGCGTACCTATGGCTTTTGGCTCCTCGCAGCCACCGGTTGAAACCATTGTGCGCGCTTTGCAGGACACCCCATGGGATACTGGCTTAAACCTGCATGATCTGTTTGGAATTGCCGAGCATTTCGAACAAATCCGCAAACACAAAGGGTTTGAACGCGGCGTAACCAGGATTACCGATATGAAAGTTTTTGAACATCAAGTCCCCGGCGGAATGATATCCAACTTTTATTCCCAGCTCGAAGAGCAGAAGGCGGCTGATCGCCTTGATGAGGTTTTACAGGAAATACCCCGGGTGCGGGCCGATTTGGGCTATGCGCCGCTGGTCACGCCAACAAGCCAAATAATCGGAATTCAGGCCGTTTTAAATGTTTTATTGGGGGAAAGATATAAAATGTGTCCCGGTGAGGTCAAGGATTATGTACGCGGTTGTTATGGCAACCCCCCGGCGCCTATCAGTGAGGAAATCAGGCGCATAATCATCGGGGATACACCGATGATTGATGTCCGACCGGCCGATCTGTTGGAACCCATTTGGGAAAAGGCTAAACATGAAGTAAATGATTGGGCCGAAAGCGAGGAAGACATAATTACTTATGCCCTGTTCCCGCAGGTGGCTTTAAAGTTTTTCGAATGGCGCCGAGCCCGTCGCACCGAGGATATGCCACAGATCCAATCCAGTGACGGAGTTGGGTCGAAAGCAGGAGAAAACCAGGACCCGGTCGTTCCCATGAGGGTGAAACCACCGGTTAAGCCTCGACCAGTTAACAGGGGAGATGAAAACATGAACATTGATGAGATCAGGGAGCTGATGCTGCTTTTGGATCAAAGCAATATCGCGGATCTGGAACTGCAGAAGAATGACTTTAAAATACGCCTGCGCAAAGTGGAATCCGCTGCAGCGTCCTCAACGGCACCCCATACTCTTGCGGCTGTGCCCAAAGCCTTGCCGGTAGGGCCGGTGGAAGAGACAGTTGATGAGAGCCTCACCGAAATCCTGGCGCCGATGGTAGGCACCTTTTATGCGGCGCCGTCACCTGATGCAGCACCTTATGTTAAGGTCGGGGATCGGGTTCAACCTGGTCAGACCTTGTGCATCCTGGAAGCCATGAAGCTCATGAATGAGATTAAGACTGATTTTTCCGGCACCATTGTAAACATCCTGGTAGAGAACACGCAGCCTGTAGAGTATGGGCAAACCCTGTTCCTCATCCAGAAAGATTAGGGGTGGTGGGTTGTTCGAAAAAGTATTAATTGCCAACCGGGGTGAGATCGCTTTGCGTGTGATCAGAGCCTGCCAGGAACTGGGCATTGCTTCCGTGGTGGTGTATTCGACCGCCGATAAGGACAGCCTGCCGGTCAGGCTGGCCGATGAAGCGGTGTGTATCGGCGGCGCGGCGGCCAGGGAAAGTTACTTGAACATTCCCAATATAATAGCTGCGGCGCGAAACACCGGGGCAGATGCAATCCATCCCGGATACGGCTTTTTGGCTGAGAATGCTTATTTTGCCGAGCTATGCAATACCTATGATATCAAATTCATTGGCCCCCGCTCAGATGTCATTGAGACTATGGGGGACAAGGTCAAGGCCAGGGAACTGGTGAAACCTGCCGCAGTGCCTTTGGTTCCCGGTAGTGAAGGCGCTGTGGTCAATTATGATGAAGCGCTGGCAGTCGCCTGTGAAATTGGTTATCCGGTTATGATTAAGGCCTCGGCCGGCGGGGGCGGACGTGGTATGCGTCTGGCCCATAGCCGGGAAACGCTAAAAGAAGCCCTGCGCACCGCCCGCATGGAAGCCGGGGCGGCCTTTGGCAATGATGCCGTCTATATTGAGAAATATCTGGAAGAGCCCCGGCATATAGAGTTTCAAATCCTGGGTGATGAACATGGCAACCTGGTTCACCTGGGGGAGCGTGACTGTTCATTGCAGCGCCGCAATCAAAAACTGCTGGAGGAGGCACCTTCCTCTTTTTTGGATGACAGCTTGCGGGAAGAAATGGGCCAGATTGCTATCAATGCCGCTCGTGCAGTAGGTTATTCCAGTGCCGGAACCGTAGAATTTCTGGTTGATAAGAACCGCAATTTCTATTTTATTGAGATGAACACCCGGGTGCAGGTTGAACATCCCGTAACCGAAATGGTCACCGGCATCGATATTGTCAAGGAGCAGATCCGCGTTGCGGCCGGTGAATCCTTGCGTTTTTCCCAGGAAGATATAGTCATAAGCGGCTGGGCCATAGAATGCCGCATCAATGCCGAGGATGCGGACAATGATTTTAGGCCTTCTCCCGGTCGGGTAGGGCAGTATGTAGTTCCGGGAGGACCTGGTATTCGTGTAGACTCTTCGGTGTTCTCCAACTATACAATTCCTCCTTATTATGATTCCATGGTGGCCAAGCTGATCGCCTGGGGAAATGACCGCGATGAAGCCATAGAGAGGATGAAGCGCGCCTTGCGCGAGTTCAAGGTGGAAAACATAAAGACTACCATCCCTTTTCATCGCCGGGTTTTGGATAATGCATTTTTCAGACGCGGCGAGGTTTATACCAATTTTATTCAGCGCCGCATGGAAGACTAGAAATTTCCAGCCTGCGTTTGAACATACCTTACGCTTCTGTTAAAATAAAAATGTACAAGCTGGAAATTACAAAGCGGAGGTGGAAAGATGGAATCACAGAAGCCCGAAATTACCAATGATATTGGCTCAATACGCATAGCTGATGAGGTTGTGGCAACCGTTGCCGGCCTGGCCGCTGTCGATGTTGAGGGTGTTGCGTCGATGAGTGGTGGATGGGGGACTGACCTGGTTGAAAAACTGGGCAAAAAGAATTTCGGCAAGGGAATAAAGGTCGAAGTTACTGAAAATGACACCAAGATCGATATTTACCTTATTATCGAGTATGGATATCCAATTCCCACTGTTGCAGAGACGGTGCAAAAAGAAGTCAAAATGGCAGTTGAATCTATGACCGGCCTTAAGGTTAGCGCGGTAAATGTTAATATACTGGGGGTTTCTATTAAGAAAGCGGAAAGCGCAGTTGAAGGAATCGAAATGGACAGGGAATAGAATCAATGTGAGCGTGTGTGTTAACCCCCTGATATAACAGGGGGTTAACTGTATTTATTCAAGAAAGAGGGTGACAACAATGTCAGCTACCTTACGCTTCGTATTATTCCTCTACAACCTCCTCTTGCTGGCCTTGGCAGGGATATTATTGGCCGCGGCTTTGAATCGGTCCGAGCCATTAGCCTATCTGCAAGCAGCCCTGGCAACACCGGAAAATCGCCTGATGGTTGGAATTGCAGCCTTGTTGCTGCTGGCAGCGACCCTGGCCGTTTTACTGTCCATGTTCAAAAAAGAACCGCGCTTGGAAAAGGTTGTAATCAAGCAAGGCCTGCAAGGTGAAATTGCCATAACGGTTCCTGCCATTAAAGTGCTGATTATGAAGGCCATCAAACAGGTGGAAGGGGTGCGGGATATCAGATCCCGGGTGGCGCAAAGTGCTGAGGGCCTGGTTGTTAATCTGCATATGGCTGTAAATCCAGAACTCAGTGTTCCTGATCTGAGTCAGCAAATCCAGTCCGCTGTTAAACAATATCTTCAGGAAACCGGGGGGCTGCAGGTGGCAGAGATTATCATGCTGGTTGATGAGTTTCCTGCCAATGGAAGATAGCAGGCAAAAAGGGGGTATCCATATGCTGGATAAACTTATCACATGGTTATGGCAGGAGCACCGCGGTAAGACCGTGGGTGTTATACTGGGGCTTGTCGCCAGCATCCTCTTTGTAACCCTGGGATTTTGGCGCACCATTTTTATTGTTATCTGCCTGGCTGTCGGTTACTGGATAGGCAAAAGGATTGATGAGCATCAAAGCTTTGATGAGTGGATGAATACATTTAAGAATCAGCGCTGATTGTGAAAGGATAGATGGGATTGAGCAGAAGAAAAGCGCGGGTGGTTGCGTTTAAGGCCTTGTTTCAGATAGACCAGGTGCAGGCTGAAGCGCAGCAAGCCTTATCCTACCTGTACCAGGAAGATGAACTCCAGGCAGAGAAAGATCAGCTTTTTGCATCTGAACTGGCCCAGGGTGCTATCCGTCATCTGGCGGCTATTGACGAGGCGATTAGCCGTTTTTCCCGGGATTGGGACTTAAGCCGTATGTCTGCCATTGACCGCAACATTATGCGCCTGGCCGGATATGAAATCCTCTTCATGGAGCCATCAGAACCGGTGGTGGCCATTGATGAAGCGGTAGAGATTGCCAAGAGATATGGGGATGAGAATTCCCCGGGGTTTATAAACGCCATTTTGGACAAGATTTTGGGTGAAAAATATGGCATTGTTCCTCGGACTTGACACCAGCGCCTATACAACTTCCCTGGCCCTGGTAAATAGCCAACAGCAAATTGTGATGGATCAGCGCATACCATTACAAATTAAACCGGGAGAAAGAGGGCTGAGACAATCACAGGCTCTCTTTTTTCACCTGCAGAATTTACCATTGCTTTTTGAAGGCCTGGACATAAACTTAAGTCGGCAGATTGTTGCAGTCGCAGTCAGCGCCTGGCCGCGTCGGGTTGAAAACAGCTATATGCCGGTTTTCCTGGCCGGTCTTAACCAGGCCCGGGTGCTGAGCCGCTTTGCCAATCTGCCCCTGCACCTGGTCAGTCATCAAGAAGGCCACATCATGGCCGCTTTGATTGGAAATGAGGATCTGCTGCAGCAAGACGGGTTCGTGGCAGTGCATTTTTCCGGGGGTACCTCGGAAATACTCCAGGTGCGCCGGGGAGCAGAACATGTTCTGGCGGTAAAAACAGGCCTGTCCGGACTGGATCTGCATGCCGGGCAATTGGTGGACCGGGTAGGTGTGGCCATGGGTCTGCCCTTTCCTGCCGGGCCTGCCCTGGAGGCCCTGGCCTGGCAGTCCTCCCGCGATAATATTCCCCATTTGCCCAGCACGGTCAGGGAGGAAGGCTTCTCCTTCTCTGGAATAGAGGCTCAAGCCATGCGCCTTATCAAGGCAGGATATAGACATGAGGATATCGCCAATGCCTTATTCCGGGCGGTGGGCAGAACCCTGGAAAAAGCCCTGCTGATTGAAACTGCCCGCATGGGCCAGGGCCATGTTTTACTGGCGGGAGGGGTTATGGCCAACCGCATCATTAAAGAATATCTGCTGCACCGCCTGGAGCATCCCGCCCGTGGCCTGCGTTTGTATTTTGCCGAGCCCCGCCTGTGCAGTGACAACGCGGTAGGGGTAGCCTGTTTGGCTGCCACTCTGCAGCAGGGCAGCGGCGACGCGGTTCGTCGCCCGTAAAGTCCATTTGAAGACCAGCAGCCCGGGATAGTGACCCCGGGTGTTAAGGAGAATTCATATGCAAATAATATCCGGAGCGCAGATTGCGGCCGAAATCAAAGCACAATTATACCGAGAAAACCAGGCCCTTGGTCTTTGCCCCACCCTGGCCGTCATTCTGGTCGGAGCAGATCAGGACAGCCAGGTTTATGTTGAATTGAAGCAAAAGGCGGCCGCGAGCATAGGCGGTCACTGCCAGGTAATAGGTCTGGCTGCGGATATTTCTGTATCGGCCTTATTTGCAGAGATTAAACGCCTCAATGACGATGAGCAGGTTCATGGTATAATCCTGCAACTGCCGCTGCCGCCGGGCCTGCAAACCCGGCAGGATGATTTCCTGGCCGCTATCAGGCCGGACAAGGATGTGGATGGCTTTAATCCTCTCAATCGGGGACTCTTAATCGGGGGACGCCCTTTATTTACAAGCTGCGCGGCTCTGGCCTGTCTGGAGGTTGTCAACCGCTATATTTCCGATTTGCCAGGCCGCCGGGCGGTCTTGATCGGAGACTCCTTTGACCTGGTCCTGCCTCTGGCCGCCATGCTGGTGGAACAGGGTTGTGAGGTGGAGATAAGGCCTGTTTGGACGGCCAATGGACCCATTAAAGCCGATGTCCTGGTAGCTGAGAAAGGCGGGCCGGATATGATTGGGGCTGCCGAGCTGACAGCAGGGATGCTGGTTATTGATGCCGGTTTTTACTGGGAAAAGAATGGGGTTAAAGGCAATGTCAATAAAGAGGAGGTTGCAAAGCTTATGGGGACCCTGCTGCCGGTACCGGGTGGAATGGGACCGGTACTCATTGCCAAGCTGATGCAGAACCTGTCCCGGGCTGCCCGGAGTGTAAAGGCATGAGAGAATACTTGACCGTTACCGAATTGAATACCCATGTTGACCGGCTTATGCAGAACGATGTTATCCTTACTGATCTGTGGTTAAAAGGAGAGATATCGGGTTTTAAACATTATCGCCAGTCAGGGCATCTCTATTTTACCCTTAAGGATCAGACCAGTGCGGTAAGCTGTGTCATGTTCAAGAGTCAGGCCAGGCGGGCCAATATTACCCCGCAGGATGGCATGGAGGTGCTGGCGCGGGGCAGGGTGGCGGTATACGCCCCCCAGGGCAAGTACCAGCTTTATGTCAATGAACTGCGCCCTTTTGGAATCGGGGCCTGGCAGTTGTATCTGGAACAGGTGCGGCAAAAATGCCAGGCCGCCGGCTATTTCGATATAGAGCGAAAAAGGCCTATTCCCAGCCAGGTCAACCGGGTGGGAATTGTTACTTCGCAAGATGGTGCCGCCCTGCAGGATATTCTCAAGGTCGTGCAGCAGCGTCACCGGCGCTGCCAGGTTGTTCTGGTGCACAGTGCGGTGCAGGGGAGCGAGGCGGCCCGCGAGTTGGCAGAGGGCATTCACCTGCTGAACCAGCATGGGGAGGTGGACGTTATCATCCTGGGGCGCGGTGGGGGTTCCTGGGAAGATCTGCTGCCTTTCAGCACGGAGACGGTGGTGGAGGCGGTGTTTCGCTCCGCTATTCCCGTTATCAGCGCAGTAGGCCATGAAGTTGATTATAGCCTGGCCGATTTGGCCGCTGATGTGCGGGCGGCCACACCTACACAGGCGGCGGTATTGGCAGTACCGGATATGAATCTTTTGGAGGCGGCACTGGGCAAGCATCGACAGCGCCTTGGGGCCGCCATGGGCCGCAAATTGAGCCGCCACATGGAAACCCTGGACCGGATAATGCTGAAAAAGGTGTGGAAACAACCCGGGCTTATGGTAGAACTGAGAAAAGAGCGTCTGCAGCAGAATGTGAACAGGCTCCAGCAGGCTATGAGCAGCCTGGCCGACCGGCAATCAAACCGCCTGGCCCTGGCCGCCACCGCCCTGGATGGGGTCAGCCCTTTGAAGACCATGCAGCGCGGTTATGCATTGGTTAAGGCCGGGCCGCAGGTTATCAGCAGCGGGGAGCAGGTTGAAATTGGCGATGCGGTGCAGATATGTCTTCAGGATGCCAACCTGCAGGTCAAGGTAATAGAGAAGGAGGCTGTATCGCGGTGGAAGGTTTGAGCTTTGAAAAGGCATTACACCAGCTGGAAGAAATTGTGGAAGTGCTGGAAGGTGGAGAATTGGATTTAGAGGCCTCACTGAAGCTTTTTGAAGAAGGTATCGCCCTTTCTATTTTCTGTCAGCAGGAGTTGCAGAAGGCGGAAGGCCGCATACAGCAACTGGTCAAGAAACTGGATGGCGGTTGGGAATTGATCGATATCGGGTAAAGATATAGATCAATATTATGCAGGGGGATTAAATATGGCTTTTAATAAAACTGCTTTCTTGCAGCAATTACAAAATCGCAAACAACGCATCGACCAGGGTCTGGAAGGATTCCTGCCCGTAGACGGTTATCCGCCGGTTATTCATGAAGCCATGCATTATGCAGTCTCCAATGGCGGTAAACGCCTGCGTCCCATCATGGTGATTGAAGGCGCCAAATTAGGCGGGCAAACAGCGGAAAGGGTCATGCCCACCGCCTGTGCCATGGAAATGATCCATTGTTATTCGCTGGTGCACGATGATCTGCCGGCCATGGATGATGATGATTTGCGCCGGGGCAAACCAACCTGTCATATTGTCTATGGGGAGGCTAATGCCATCTTGACCGGTGATGCCTTATTGAGCCGGGCCTTCGAATTAATGGCTGCCAATGCCGCGCTGCCGGGCATCACGGCTGAAGGGCTGCTGCGGGTGATTGCAGAAGTGGCCGCAGCCATCGGCAGTAAGGGTATGATCGGTGGCCAGGTTCTGGATCTGCAATGGGAAGGACAAGCGATAAAGCTTGAGGAACTGCAGTGTCTGCACCTGCTTAAAACCGGGGCCTTGTTTGGGGCGGCATTGCGGGCCGGGGCCTTGCTGGGCGGCCTGAAGGAAAAGCAACTTGACGCGCTGAGCGATTATGCACGGCATTTTGGGCTGGCGTTCCAGATTACAGATGATATCCTGGATGTCTGCGGGGAGCAGGAAATCATTGGCAAACCGGTGGGAAGCGATCAAAAAAATGACAAAACCACTTATGTGAGTTTATTTGGGCTTGAAGGGGCCAAAGACCTGGCCCGGCAGAGTGTACGGCTTTGCATCGAAAGCCTGCAGGGGTTTGGCGCCGAGGCTGACTTCCTGAGTGATCTGGCTCGATTTACCCTGTATCGCGATAACTAGAAATAATTATGGCGTTTCCTGGATATTCAACCGCCCCAGGCGCATAAACGCGTGCGGCTTTTCAGCGTTGCCTTTAATCGGGGCCAGGCCTGAATGAGCAGATGCAGTCGGATTAACAGGCTTTTCACACAACTGGAAGCAGGTTAATAGACATGATATAATAAAGTACTGAAAGGACTGGCAAAAGGTTGCAGTATTCTAGTCAACCCTATTTGTTTTAAAGACGGGGCTAAAAATCCGTTAAGGGCACATCGATGAAGCTTCTGGTATCGGCTTGTGACGCCCAGTCAGGGGTCGTTGCTGGGAGTTAAGGATGCCTGGGGAATCCGCAATGGCATGTGGGCTTTACCCACGCATCCGTGGAGGTTCACCATTGAAGTGGTGAGAAAACCTGCATTCTGGTAAAAAAGCTGGGTGCAGTGTAGCCTGCCTTGAGTGGGAGCGGCGAATGAGCTTATGTGGGCTGTGCATATCTTGGCCGAGATAGTACGGTTCGCTTTGAAACCGTTGCTGCAAAAGAGGCTAGAAACCGATGTGGGTTGTTGGGGAAAACTCCTAGACTGAGTGCTCGGTGCACAGTCTGTTGAGGATTAAAGTGCGTACTAAGTGGCAATCCAGTTCTGCCGACGGTGACGCGGCAGAGCAGGCGTAAAGGGAAACCGCCCATATGGCAACAAGTGGGTGACCTGCTGGGAAAACCGTCTGGACCTAAGTCGCAGCGTTTACTCAACAGACAACCTTTTGCCAGAACCGTTATTTCTGGAGGAAAAATCAGCTTTGTCTGGTTACATACGAACAAGTCATCTGATATCAGCGCTACTTGTGGCCTTGTTTACCTTTGTGATCGCCTTGCTGGTCAGTATAGGTTCAGAGGGATTGGTCAAAGCGGTCAACAATGTACTGGTGGCGATTGGCCTGTTGCTCGTGATTATCTTTATGGGCATCTTTTTTGATATTATAGGAACAGCTGCAACTGCTGCCGAATTGCCGCCTTTCAATGCCAGGGCGGCAAAAAAAGTATTTGGGGCCCGGCAGGCGGTGAAACTTATTCATAATGCCGGACTGGTGGCAAATTTTTGCAATGATGTTATCGGCGACATCGCCGGCACCTTGAGCGGAGCCATTGGGGCTGGGATTGTAATAAGCCTCGCGGTTCGTTTTCCTTTAGGGGATGTGATTCTGGCAGGAGCAGTGATGACCAGCTTGATAGCTTCCATAACGGTGGGGGGCAAAGCCCTGGGCAAGCACCTGGCGGTTAACTATGCCAATCAGATCATATTCCGAGTGGCCATTGTCATTGGCTGGTGGGAAGACCTCACGGGCATGGAATTATTTAAAAAATAGAAGGTGGATATGTGTCTATACTTGCCAAGATAGATTCCCCCCAGGATTTGAAGCAACTGAACAAGGCGCAAATGACCCTGCTGGCTGAGGAAATCAGGGAATTATTGATACGCAGTGTTTCCGAATGCGGAGGGCACCTGGCCTCCAACCTGGGAGTGGTGGAATTAACCCTGGCCCTGCATTATGTGTTTGACACCCGCACCGACCGTATCATCTGGGATGTAGGGCATCAGAGCTATGTGCATAAAATCCTTACCGGACGCCGCGAGCAGATGAAGACCCTGCGCCAGTTCGGGGGGATGAGCGGTTTCCCCAAAACCGCTGAATCCGGGCATGATCACTTTAATACCGGCCACAGCAGCACGTCCATATCGGTGGCGGTGGGGATGGCCCTGGCCCGGGATTTAATGGGGAGGAAGTTTTCTGTCCTGGCTGTCATAGGTGATGGCGCGCTGACCGGTGGTATGGCATTTGAAGCCCTCAATCATGCCGGTCATCAGGGCTGCGATATAACCGTAATCTTAAATGACAATGAAATGTCTATTTCTAAAAATGTCGGGGCCATGTCCGGTTATTTAAATCGCCTGCGCACCGATCCTTCCTATTCACGCACCAAAGAAGAAATTGAAAACCGCTTAAATCGCATTCCCGGTATCGGCCCCAATATTGCCAGAGCCGCCGGGCGTATGAAGGATATTGTCAAGCACCTGGTGGTGCCGGGCATCCTTTTCGAAGAATTGGGTTTTACCTATGTGGGGCCGGTGAATGGCCATAACCTGGATGAATTGCTTTTAATGTTATCCAATGCCAAACAGATGAAAGGCCCGGTGTTGATTCATGTCATTACCCAGAAAGGGCGCGGCTACGAACCGGCCCGCCGCGAGCCGGATCTGTTTCACGGCATCGGCCCTTTCGATGTTCACACCGGTCATCCGGTGAAGAAATCCTTAAAGACCTATACCGAGATATTCGGCGAATATATGCTAAAACGGGCCGGGATCGATCCGCAGTTGGTTGCGATTACTGCCGCCATGACCAGCGGCACCGGTTTGACAGCCTTTGCAGCCAGCTATCCGGAACGATTTTTCGATGTGGGCATCTGCGAACAACATGCTGTCACAATGGCGGCAGGCATGGCCAGCATGGGATTGAGACCGGTGGTGGCTATTTATTCTACCTTCCTGCAAAGGGCTTATGATCAAATAATTCATGATGTGGCTCTGCAAAATTTGCCGGTAATTTTTGCGGTGGACCGGGCCGGATTGGTCGGCGAAGACGGACCTACCCATCACGGGGTATTTGATCTTGCTTACCTGAGGAATATACCCAACCTTACCGTTATGGCTCCTTCAGATAAAGAAGAATTGATAAATATGTTGGATATCGCTTTTGGCCTGTCAGGCCCGGTGGCTATCCGCTATCCACGTGGGGTGGCGGAGAGTCATGGCCAGGAAGCGGAAACTGATTTGCTGCAAAAGGGCCGGGCCAGATTGATTTGCGAAGGTAAGGATGTAGTCATTATGGCTATCGGACGAGCGGTGAACATTGCTCGGGATGTGGTGCTGAAAATGAGTCAGCTAGGCATATCGACCGCTCTTTTGGACGCCCGTTTTGCCAAACCGCTGGACGCTGCCAGCATCCTGCAGCGGGTTCAACCGGGAGCGCGAATCGTCACCATGGAGGAAAACTGCCTCTATGGTGGATTTGGCAGCGGGGTGGCGGATTTACTGACCGAGGCCGGCTTAAAGGCAGATTGTTTGAAGATCGGTATTCCCGATGAATTTGTGGAGCATGGCAAAACCGAATTACTGTTTGAGTGTTTGAGCATGGATGCCGATTCAATTGTGGAGAGCATTCTCAAGCGCTGGCCGCAGTTGCTTAAACATGGCCATGTATTGGAGCTGCTTAAAATTGTCAAAGGTTAGGCTGGATGTGCTGGTTCATCAGCGGGCCCTGGCAGCCAGCCGGGAAAAGGCCCGGGTGATGATTCAAGCCGGACTCATTATGGTTAATGGCCAGCGGATAGACAAACCCGGTTCCCTGGTAGCCGAGGAATCTGCAATTGAGATTCACGGCACGAAGCCGCCTTATGTCAGCCGCGGCGGCTTAAAGCTGGAAAAAGCCCTGCAGGATTTTGCCGTGGATTTAAGGGATAAAGTGCTGCTGGATGTGGGCGCTTCCACCGGCGGCTATACCGACTGCGCCCTGCAAAATGGAGCGCAAAGGGTTTATGCGGTCGATGTTGGTTACGGGCAATTGGATTGGAGCTTGCGCAATGATCCCCGGGTCATTAATCTGGAGCGCACCAATATTCGCTATCTCAGCAAGAATGAATTGCCGGAAGCAGTGGATGTGGTGACCATTGATGTGTCATTTATCTCCACCCGCCTGGTTTTTCCGGCCATTATCCCTTTCTTAAAAAGAGACGGACAGATCATTGCTTTGATTAAACCGCAGTTTGAGACAGGACGTGAAAAGGTTGGCAAAAAGGGCGTGGTGCGAGATGCAGCAGTTCATCTCGAGGTCCTGGGAAAGGTGCTCGAATTTGCGCAGTGGGAAGGCTTGCATTGCCATGGGCTCACCTTTTCCCCCCTCAAGGGTCCCCAGGGCAACATTGAGTTTTTTATGCTCTTGAAGCCCCTCCCGGATGAAGCAGACGTAGATTGGGAGTCTGTTGCCGTAGATGTGGTGCAGCAGGCCCATCAGCAATTGGAGAAATAGAAAATGACGTATCTTTTGATATGCAACCATCGTAAAGCCCATACTGTAGCCATGGCCGACCAAGTAGCGCTCTGGCTTAAAGCCTTGGGGATTGATTACGATATAGATGATGGGTTGGGAGAGGCTGCAACCGGGGTGTATGACCTGATCATAGTCCTCGGTGGGGATGGCACCATGCTGAGGGCGGCCAGGCGCTATGGGCAGCACCAGATACCATTGCTGGGGGTTAACCTGGGTACAGTTGGTGCGATGAGCAACATATCAGCTGATGAACTACAGGGCTTCCTGCCCGCTATTGGGACCGGCCAGTATAGCATCGATTATCGCCTCATGCTCACTGTCAGAGTATATGAAGAAGCAGACCTGATCACCAGCTTGCATTGCCTCAATGAAGCCATGGTGAAAGCCGGCGGGTCGCGCATGATCCGCTTTACCACTCAAATCGACGACAACGAAGCCCATCCCTATCAAGGGGACGGGATGATTGTGGCTACACCCACTGGTTCGAGCGCTTATTCGCTGTCTGCGGGTGGGCCTCTGCTGGACCCAGGCCTTAAGGCCCTGATGATTACTCCGCTGGCGCCCGCTATGATGTCCTGGAAGCCGCTGGTTTTAAGGCCTGATAGCAGGATAATATTGCGGCCGCTATTCTGTGAGCAGGCCATCTTATGTCTGGACGGGCAAATTTGTTTGCGCTTTGACGGCCAACGCCGGGTGGAAATTGCCGCTGCAGAACAGTTGCTGCCCTTGATCAAGCTCAAACGAAAACCGTTTCTTAAGGCTATGAACAGTCGCCTGGTTACTTTTGAAGGTTGAGTTTATGGGGCTAAAACCGAACCCAGTTACTTATCCTGCCGCAAAAGATATATTTTCAAGGCGAGAGGAGTCTTAAAGAGGGCGGCGCAATAGTTCCCCAGTGCAGGGCCTTATAAATAATCGTAAGAGATGGGAGGCAGACATGAAGGCACGAAGGCATTTCACAATTCTGGATATCGTTGCTGGACAGCGTGTGGGCACACAGGAAGAACTATGCAAACTTTTGCATCAACACGGTTACAACGTAACCCAGGCTACAGTATCTCGCGACATAAAGGAACTGCAGTTGGCCAAAACCGCTGATGGCAGCGGTTATCGCTACGCGCTGCCGGAATTGGGGCTGAAAAACCCTTTTGAACGTATGCAGCGGATTTTTAAGGAGACAGTCTTGAGCTGCGATCACAGCGAGAACATTATTGTGATCAAGACGGTCACGGCAGCTGCACAATCAGTGGCTGCAGTCATTGATGCCTATGATAATCCTGACATCCTGGGTACGGTGGCCGGTGATGATACCATAATAGTTGTGATCAAGTCCAAAGCCGCAGTGTCCGCAGTTATGAGTGTGTTTACCGATTTGATCAATAGCTAGTTTAAGAATGCTGCCACGATAAAGGTGATATTATGCTCTTAGAGATTTTTATAAGCAATTTTGTCTTGATTGATAATATACGCCTCTCCTTTAAACCCGGTCTGACCGTCTTAAGCGGGGAGACAGGAGCGGGAAAATCGATTTTAATAGATGCATTGAGCTTAATTCTGGGGGAACGGGCCCAAAAAGATCTGATCCGCGATAGAGAGCGCCGCGCCATTGCTGAGGCCAGCTTTGACATCGCGGAGCTGCCGCAATTGCAGGCCATGCTGGTGGAACAGGGCCTTCTTGAGAAGGGCGAGACAACCCTGGTTTTAAACCGCGAGATTGTTCCCGAAGGGAAAAACCTGGCCCGCTTGAACGGGCGCACCATCATCGCTGCCCAACTCAAGCAGGTTTCCGCCTGGCTCCTGGATATGCACTTGCAACACGACCATCTCAGCATATTAAAACCCCATATGTACCTGCAATACCTTGATAATTGCATCCCCGAATCTACGGCGCTGCTGCAGCAGGTGGGGGAACTGCACCAGCTATTGACCGCACACCGACAGGAACTGGCGGAATTGCAGCAAGCGGAACAATCCAAACTGCAACGCATTGATTTCCTGCTCTACCAAATTGGCGAAATTGAAGCTGCCGCCCTGCAAATTGATGAAGAAGAGGAACTGCACAAGACCCGCAATCGCATCCGCGATGCGGAAAAATTAGCAGTTGGAGCCCAGCGTTTAGTGCAGCTTTTATACGAACAAGAACAGGGTTGGAATGCCTATGATCTTATTTCTCAGGCGGTGGACACAGTCATAGCACTGGAAAATGATCCTTTCTTCGGGTCTCTGAAAGCATCTCTGCAGGACATCGGATTTGCGCTTGAAGAAATGGCCAGCTCGGTTTCAGCCTATAGACATACCCTGGATGAGGAGCCCTGTTCCCTTGACGAGGTGGAGTCCCGTTTGCACCTTATTCAACACTTGAAAAGCCGTTATGGACAAAGTATAGCCGAAATCTTGCATTATTTGGCGGATGCCAAAGCGGAATTGGAACGGTTGCAAAACGATCAGTCGCGGCAAGAGAGTCTGGCCCAGGAGATACAGGACCTGCAGCAAGAATACCTGGCTGCGGCAAGGCAGCTTAGCCAGATTAGAAAAAAAGCTGCCCTGGAATTGGAGCAGCAGATACACCAACAGCTGGTTGAACTCAACCTGCCCCACCTGCTCTTTAAGGTGGAGGTCCGGGAAAGTGAGGCCAGCCGCACCGGGATCAATCAAGTAGAGTTGCTGTTTTCGCCCAACCCCGGGGAAGATTTAAAACCCTTGCAGCGTATCGCTTCAGGAGGTGAGATATCCCGTTTTGTCCTGGCGCTAAAGATTGTTCTGGCTGGTGTATATCAGGTGCCTACGCTGGTTTTTGATGAGATTGACGCCGGGGTGGGAGGGCGTTCCTTAACGGCTATGGCACGAAAAATCGCGGCTTTAGCCAGGCATTATCAGGTACTCATGGTGACCCACGCCCCGCTCATAGCCAGTGTCAGCAGACAGCACTATCTTATCAGTAAAGAAATACAAGGGGACCGCACTGTGACCCGGGTTGTTGCACTGGATGATGAGCAGCGTATCAAGGAAATAGCGCGCATGCTGGCTGGAGATGACGCCAGCCCGGTTACCCTGGAACATGCCCGCCAGATGTACCTTAAGGGGCAGCAATACCTGATGAATGATTGATTTGATAATGGTTTACCTGGCGGTCTGTTATTTACTGGAGGGAAAACCATGACAGCAGACCGCAGTAATCACTTAATTATAGGTTGGATGCTCTTCTATTTCAAATCTGGGACTGATCATTTCATTTTTCTGCTGGTATTCATTCCTAATTAAATGCATCGTTTAGAAAAGAGAATGGCAGTTCTGGAGGCGGTTATCAAGTTTGGGGAAGAAAAACCAAGGTCTGATAACAACATTATAATTGCCAGTCTACCGGGATACTGAGCAATTAGCCCATCTTCCCGCGCAGTATAGTTTTATCTCTGCCAGGAGACAATAAAAACTATCAGCGAGTAGGGGAAGTGACCAAATTGCGTCAATCAAGACCGGTTATGGGCATAATATTGTCCATATTATTTATTGCCTTTTGTTGCAGCCCACAGGTGCGCGCTATTCTTAATCTACCCCAGCAGCAGAAAATGGTGGTGGGTGAAACCAATATTATTCCTATTAAACTTCCCGCCTTATTGGAAGAACGTCTGGTATTGGAGATTTTCAATCCTTCCCGCAGTGTGTTTGCCACCCCGGAAGATCCGGCGGTGGTGCTGTGCAAAAATGGTTCGGCCTATGAAATAACCGCCTTAAAGCCCGGTAAAGCATCCCTAAAGATAAAACTGCTGGGTTATATACCCGTAAAATCCATAGCCATTGAATCGGTGCCGCCCCGCCGGGTGGTGGTGGGAGGCCATTCCATCGGTGTCTTATTGCAATCACGAGGCATTATGGTGGTAGGCTTCGCCCCGATTGTCGACAGACAGGGAGAAAAATTGTATCCGGCCCGGGAACAAGGGGTGGAGATTGGCGATTTGATCATAAAGGTCAACAATCAAGAGGTGAAGACCGAAACCGATCTGGCCAAAATTATTGATACCGGCAAAGATAGTGCACTGGTGCTGAATATTAAGCGTAAAGAGAAGCTGCTTGACCTGACTATAAGGCCGGTGTTTTGCAGCGAAACGCAGCGCTATCGGGTGGGACTGTTTGTTCGTGATGGTGTGGTAGGGGTAGGAACCCTGACCTTTTGGGATCCCGGGACCCGCCAATATGCGGCCCTGGGACATATAATCATGGATGCCGACACCAAGCAGGGCATTGATGTATTGAAAGGGCGTATAGTATCGGCTTCCATACAGACCATCAAACCTGGGAAACCGGGCCGGCCGGGGGAGAAAATCGGCGTATTCCAGGGTGAAAGCAACCTGCAGGGCAGTATAGCCAAAAACACTGCAGCAGGCATTTTCGGTGTCACCGCAGGTGAAGTGGAGAACAACAAGTGCATACATAACATTGAAATCGGCTATGCTCACCAGGTTCATACCGGGAAAGCACATATTTATACAGTGGTAAATGGAACCGATATTGAGCAATTCGAGGTTAATATTGAAAAGGTTTATCCAGAGCGCAGAAACGGCAAAGGCATGGTGGTTCAAATCACTGATACCAGGCTTTTGAGCATTACCGGCGGTATTGTGCAAGGCATGAGCGGCAGTCCTATTGTGCAGGAGGGACGTCTAATCGGGGCGATAACTCATGTATTCCTCAATGACCCCCAGCGTGGTTATGGTATATTCATGGACAACATTTTGTCAGAAATGCCCAGCCAGGGTACAAATGTCAGCACTATTTCGACAACGATCTGTTTACCTCATATGGCGGCATGTACTGAAAAACATTATTTAATCCCTTTTTAACCGAGGTATAGACTGCCAGGTGGGCCTATATATATATGTATTTTTATGGGGGCGTCTGCGATATTTTGACTTAATTTAGGTGAATAAAAAAGCAGGAAATACCTGGGGAATAGTCGAAAACGGTTTCAACAATTAGTGTGGGAAGAGAGGAGATTTAAGGCATGTTTTTTGATAACGATAAAATTACAGTGCTGATAGCTGATGATAACCGTGAATTCTGTGGAATACTCAGGGATTATTTTTCCAATGATCCTGATTTTGAATTAATTGACGTATGCAGCAATGGCATGGAGGTGCTAAACGTCCTGCAGAAACAGGCGGTTCAGGTTTTAATCCTGGATTTGATAATGCCTTATATGGATGGCATCGGAGTACTTGAAAAGATCAATGCCCTCAATCTGGAGACCAGGCCCAAGATCATCATATTAACTGCCTTTGGACAGGAAAACGTCACCCAGAAAGCAGTGCAACTGGGGGTGGATTATTACATATTGAAACCATTTAATCTGGAGGTTTTAGGTGACCGCATAAGGCAGGTGGTCAGGGACGTCAAGCCGCGTGAAGACAGCCGGGGGAGTCTCACTGCAATAACCGTACATCATGGCAATGGCAAAAATCTCGAAGTGGAGGTCACCAAGGTTATCCATGAAATCGGGGTACCGGCGCATGTGAAAGGATATCAGTACCTGCGCGATGCCATCATGCTGGTGGTAGAGGAAATCAACTACCTGGGCGCAGTGACCAAAGAATTGTATCCGGCTATTGCTCAAAAATATGACACCACTCCCAGCCGCGTAGAGAGGGCTATTCGCCACGCTATCGAATTGGCCTGGGATCGCGGTGATGTGGATAAAATCAACAAGGTATTCGGTTATACCATCAGCGGCGAAAAAGGCAAACCCACCAATTCAGAATTCATAGCCATTATCGCCGACCGCTTGAGACTGGAGAACAAGGTTAGTTAACCTTATATTGTGATAAATCCGGGGACATTCCCCGGATTTATTGACTGGGCCGAATAAGTCCGGGGACGGAGCATATCAATGTCCCTGGACTTTTTCATGATATACTGAGCATAAAGAAGATGCCACGGGGGCAAGATCCTTCGCTCCGCTCAGGATGACACCAGGGGGCACGCACGAAGGATTGTATATCAGGAGCAACGTTTTCATTTATCCTGGTGTGGGCACATGGGAATCTTGAGCGCGGTCTGCTGTCATTCTGAGCGCGGTCTGCTGTCATTCTGAGCGCACTCTGCTGTCATTCTGAGCACACTCTGCTGTCATTCTGAGCGCAGCGAAGAATCTTGCGTGAAGCGGACAAACTCCCGGGGCAAGATCCTTCGCTCTGCTCAGGATGACAAAAAAGGGGCTCGGAATGACAAAAACGTGCTCGGGATGACAGCGTTGCTTCGCTCAGGATGACAACAGTAGACTTTTAGCGATTAGTGTCTATGCATTCAAACTGGCTTACTTTTACAAAGGCATTTAAGGATAGATAGGAGAGTCAGCAGGATGGTTAATCAAGATCGTCTGATCAACAGGTTTTGTAAATTAGTTGGCATCGCGTCGGTTTCGGGTCGGGAAGGAGCCATGCGGGATTTGCTTATTAAAGAGATGGCTGGACGCGGACTGACCGCCCAGGAAGATGAGGCCGCCGGGGTGGTGGGTGGTGAATCAGGCAACTTACTGGTCAGCATAGCCGGTAATGTTCCCGGCAGGAAGCTGCTTTTTGCCGCTCACATGGACACCGTCGAACCGGGTGAAGGCATTACAGCAGTCTTAGAAAAAGGCATCATTCGCAGCCAGGGAGACACCATACTGGGGGCGGACGATAAGGCTGCTATTGCCGCGCTTCTGGAAGCCCTGGATGTGATTAACGAAAACCGGCTTCCTCATCCTGATTTGGAGCTGCTGTTTACGGTAGGCGAGGAGCAGGGTTTAAAAGGCGCCAAGGCCTTTGATTTCAGGCAGCTCAGAGCGGAAATCGGTTATGTACTGGATGCCGGAGGCGAACCGGGCTCCATAGTAATACAGTCCCCCTGCCAGAATGAAATTGAATATGAGGTGTTTGGGCGGGCCGCCCATGCAGGTATTAACCCGGAAGAGGGTCTCAATGCTATTCATGTGGCTGCTCAAGCCCTGGCTAAAATGCCTTGCGGCCGCATTGATGCCGAGACTACCTGTAACTTTGGCCTAATTCAAGGGGGCCAGGCGCGTAATATTGTGGCCGAATACTGCCGGGTCAAAGGTGAAGCGCGCAGCCTGTCGCGCAGTAAACTGGATCAACTCACCGCCCGGCTGGTGGATTGTTTTAGCGCTGAAGTACAGGCCCGGGGGGGACGGGCCAACACCAATGTCACCTTTCTCTACCCCGAGATTTGCCTGCAGCCCGGTGATGAGGTGGTGCGCCTGGCGGTGGCCGCGGCGCAGCGTGCCGGGATGAAATCGCGCTTGATCAAAACCGGCGGGGGCAGTGATGCCAGCATAATTCATGGCGCCGGCATCCCCTGCGCCAACCTGGGGGTAGGTATGCGCCAGGTGCATACCTGTGAGGAATTCATTCAGGTCTCTGACCTGCTGGCGGTGACCAAACTTATCCTGGCCATTATAGACACAGCCACGGAGTAAGGGAAACAGGGAAGCAGGGGGACAGGCAAAAGAACCGTCAGACTGTGTGAAAACTATATTGCGGATATCGGCCGCTCCACTTATAGCTGAATTTTGGTTGTATTTTGGATAGAGACAAGTTTTTGGCATGAATTCAAGCGACATCCCCCACTTCGGAAACGTGGCTTCATATTTCAGGACTTTTCACACAGACTGACGTCCCCTTGCCTGCTTAATGCAGGTTGATGCGGATGTATTCCTGAAGAAACATATCGCCGGGAACAGCTTGCAGGCAGGCCAGGATTTCGCTGATTTTGCCCTGCAGGGCGATGCCATGGTTGCATACCACTACGGTCATACTATCACCTCTGCTGCAGTATATGCACGGGGTGGGAAAATTATACAGGGGGTTTCTTTATGGATCTTGAAGAGAAGACTATAGCATCTACATCCGTATTTAAAGGCAGGATTATTGAGGTCAAGGTTGATCAGGTGAGGCTACCCAATGGGGAACAGAGCACCCGCGAGATTGTTTTGCATGCCGGTGCGGTGGCTATAGTAGCGCTGGATGATGAGCAAAACCTGTATTTGGTGCGCCAGTATCGCAAGCCCCTGGAAAGAACCCTCCTGGAAATTCCGGCCGGAACCCTGGAAGCAGGAGAAGAGCCCCTGCAATGCGCTCAACGGGAGTTGGAAGAGGAGACCGGACTGCAGGCCGATCACTGGGAGAAACTGCTCTCTTATTACAGTGCCCCTGGATTTTGCAACGAAGTTTTGCATATATTTTTGGCCACAGGACTTCGGCCCGGTACAGGGCATTTAGACTGCGATGAATTTGTGGAGACGGTCATTATGCCCCTTAAGCAAGCCTATCGGGCCATTGAAGAAGCACAGATCATAGATGGTAAGAGTATCATCGGCATCCAATGCCTGCAAACCCGTGAGGTGGCCAAATAAATGCACCGTTGTTATGCGGATCTTCATATACATATTGGATCAGCGCAGGGTAGAGCCGTCAAGATTACCGCTTCGCGGCAGTTAACCCTGCGCAATGTGCTTTTTCAGGATGCGCCGCGTAAAGGGCTGGATATGGTAGGCATCGTTGACACCTGCAGCCCGCTGGTCAGTGCGGAAATTGAAGCCATGCTTAAAAACGGCGATATGATCGAGCAGCCCGGGGGAGGCTTTTTGGCCCATAATGGGGTTGTGCTGATTGCCGGATGTGAAATAGAAACCCGTGAAGGAATCCATATTATCATCTACCTGCCTGACCTGCACAGCATACGAGGAGTGCAAAAATATCTATATTCACGGGTTAAGAATCCCTGCCTTTCAACACAGATAGCCCGTTGCAGTACCCTGGATCTCATCAATCTGGCGGTGTTATTTAACGGGATTCTCTGCCCGGCCCATGTTTTCACACCCCATAAAGGGATATACGGTTGTTGGACGCGGCGCTGGGCTGAAGTCCTGGGGCAGGCGGCCGGACAGATTAAGGTGCTGGAACTCGGCCTCAGCTCGGATACCAACATGGCCGATTGTATCGCTGAAACCCGATCGTTAACCTTTTTATCCAATTCTGATGCACATTCCTCGGCCAACATAGGCCGCGAATACAACCTGTTGCGCATGAAATCCAATAATTTTCAGGAACTGCAGTTGTGTCTGGGTAAATCATCAGGACGCAATGTAATTGCCAATTATGGCCTCGATCCCTGGCTGGGCAAATACCACCGCAGCTACTGCAAAAACTGCCGGCGTATTGCTGTTGAAGCGGCGCCGGTACTTCATTGCCCGCTCTGCGGCGGAGATGATATAGTAATGGGGGTCTATGATCGCATCGTTGCCATCAGGGACTATGAACAGCCTCGCCATCCGGTAGGCCGGCCCCCCTATCGATACCGGGTGCCATTAAAGGATCTGCCCGGTGTGGGGCCGCGCACCTTACAGCGTTTATGGCAGGCCTTTCCCAGTGAGATATATATTACTGAACATGCCCCGCTGGAGCAGATAAAAAAGGTCGGCGGACCAGCCCTGGCGGCCATGATTGCCAGGATGAGGCAGGGCCGTTTACCCATTCAACCCGGTGGGGGAGGCCGTTATGGGAAGGTTTTGAAAGGAGATGGCGCTGATTAAACCCATATATGTTATCGGCCATAAGAATCCCGATGTCGATTCCATTGCAGCAGCCGTTAGTTACGCCTGCTACAAGAATTATAGCGGAACGAAAAACCATGTTCCCGCGGCAGCAGGGCCGATCAACCATGAAAGTGATTTCGTACTGCAGCACTTGGGGTTGAATAGACCCCTGTTGCTGAGCAGTGTGGGAACAGTGGCCGAGGATTTGCTTGACGGCCGGAGCATTACCACGGTTACGGCCGATGTTGACCTGATGACACTGGGGAAATTGATGCGTGAACAGGATATCAAAACCGTGCCGGTGCTGGATGAAGAGCGGAGGTTTTTGGGGCTGGTTACCATTGGAGACATGGCCATGTTATTCCTGGATCACCTGGGGCATGGTGCCGATATTGAACAAACCCCGCAGGTGCTGCGCGATTTACTGGCCTTAAGAGCCGGCGATATTATGAAAAGCCAGGATGTGGCCCTCTTTGAGAAGGATGATGCCATCGAGGAAGTCAAAAGGAGCATGCTGGGCAGCCGCTTTAGGAATTACCCGGTAGTAGGCGATAAGCACCGTTTCCTGGGACTGATTTCGCGTTATAGCCTCCTGGCTATGCGCCGCAAGCAATTGATACTGGTGGACCACAATGAAAGCAAACAGGCGGTGGACGGTATTGAAGAAGCAGAGATCCTGGAGATCATTGACCACCACCGGGTGGGCGATCTGCAGACCCTGGCCCCCATCTATTTCTATAATCAGCCGGTAGGCTCTACCTGTACCCTGATCGCAGAGCATTTTCTGAACTGCAAGGTGCCCATTGATAAGACTTATGCCACCTTGATGTTGTCTGGAATCATGACTGACACCATGTTGTTCAAATCACCCACCACCACCCCCAAGGACCGCCGGATAGCAGCCCAATTGGAGCAAACCGCCGGAATAAACGGGCTGCAATGGGGCAAAACCATCCTGGAAAAAGGAGTCCGCTTTGAGGAGCAGGATGAATTGAGCATTATTACCTCTGATCTGAAGGAATACCAACAAAACCAGTTGCTGTTTGCCATTGCCCAGGTTGAAACCCTGGAATTTCACCACCTGCACCACCGCCAGCAGGATTTGCGGCAGGTTATGAATGGGCTGTGCCAGTCCCGGGGCTATGATTTCATGTGTTTGATGGTGACCGCCATTCTCGAAGAATGCACCGAACTGGTTATTGCCGGGCCACAGGCGGTGCTTCTGGAAGCCGCTTTTCAGCAAGAAGCTAAACAAGGCGTGATCGTTTTAGGAGGGGTGATGTCCAGGAAGAAGCAGGTTGTTCCGGTTATCATCCAGCATATCAGGCTGAAGCAAAATGTATAGATAAGGTCGGGGCAACCCCATAAGGCCGCATAACCCATAGCGGCGTCTCACAGAGAGGCTTCCGGAAATGACATCTGGGGCCTTTTTCTTTTTGCATAAAGTTACCATGGCTTAAATATTATGTTACAGGCCATGCTTTGGCGCTGCACTTATGCTATGCAAAACGCCGCATCAGGGAGATCGGTTGATGAAAATACAGTCGAAATTCAGGGAGCATTTTCGGGATAATCGCATTCAATATATCATTGTGGTGACGCTTTTTGTGCTGGGATTGATTATGGGCAACTTCAAAGTCGGCGGTTTGGATGGGGCAGTCAGGGAACGTTTGTTGCAGATGCTGGATGCTTACTTTGGGGGGCAGCAAGCAGCAGCAACCGGCCCGGGTATTTTTATCAGCGCCTGCTTGAACCAGGGGCGCTTTATGCTGGCTGTTTGGGCCCTGGGGCTGACGGTAATCGGCATTCCTCTTATAATGGCAGTGGTTTTTATGCGCGGATTCTCGCTGGGCTTTACGGTGGGTTTTCTGCTGCAAGAAAAGGCCGGTGCCGGAGTGATGTTAAGCCTTATTTCGCTATTGCCGCAGAATCTCATCTATATTCCGCTTTTACTGGTAGCGGCGGTCCTGGCGGTAAACTTTTCCTTGTATATTCTTCGGGGACGCAGCTATGGCAAGGCCTCTTTGGGGGTTAGCCTGTTGGGCTATAGCGCTTTGATGGGCCTGTTGATGTTGGTATTCATGACGGGGGCCTTTGTTGAGGCCTACCTGGTACCCTGGCTTTTACATATCTTTATAAAATAAATGGAGGTGATTCAATTGGTTATTCTGGTTGGAAATTGGAAGAAAAAGCTGGTTAAAATTGTAGCAGCCATCGTCTTAATCGCTGCCTTTGCCGCTGCCATGCCGCTGGTTACAGGAGTCTTGTATAAACAGGTGCCGGTGCTCAGCACCTGGTTTCAGGATGAACAACCTACCGGCAATCCCATGCGGGTGGAAAATGAAGAAAGATCCAACAGGTTCCAATACCTGGTGGATCAATTTGTCTTCAAACTGCAGGAGTTTTACTATGAAGAATAGCGGGGAGGTGCAGGAAAACTCTCTCCATTTGTCAAAATAGAATGAAAAAAAGAAAGAAAACCAAAGCCATGTTGACCTGTGTGCAAGCTTTTATTGAATACCTTGATTATGAGAAGGGTCTTACGGCCAATAGCCGGGATGCCTATCGGCGCGACCTCGCCAAATTGCACGCCTTTCTCCGTCAAACCGGCCGGCCGATTAACCCTGTAGAGCTTGACAGACAGGATATCATGGCTTTTTTGTCCTGGCAGCTTGATCAGGGGGCGGCTCATTCCAGCATTGCACGCAGCCTTTCCAGTATTAAGGGCTTATTTAAATTCCTGGTCCTGGAGGGTATAATAACCCATAATGCCGCGGTGGATTTGGAAAACCCGCGCATCAAACGGCATCTGCCGCAGGTCTTGACGGTTGCTGAAGTGAACCGGCTGATGGAAACGCCGCAGGTTACCTTACCACGGGGCTTGCGGGATAGGGCTATGTTGGAATTGATGTATGGCACTGGCTGCCGCGTATCCGAAATGCTGAGCTTGCAGGTGGAGGATATTAATCTGACCGCAGGCTTTTTACGCTGTCTGGGTAAAGGTCGCAAAGAGCGCATTGTACCTGTAAACGGCAGCGCCATTCGCTGGGTGGAGCGGTATCTGGTGCAGGCTCGGCCGCTGCTAATAAAAAACACCTTGCAACGCACCTTGTTTCTCAATGTGCGTGGCAGCGGCATGAGCAGGCAGGGCTTCTTTAAGATCCTGGGCACTTATGCCCGGAGGGCCGATTTGAATAAAGAGGTTACCCCGCATACCCTGCGGCATTCCTTTGCTACGCATTTACTAGAAAACGGGGCCGACTTGCGTTCGGTGCAAGAAATGCTGGGTCATGCGGATATATCAACAACGCAGATCTATACCCATCTGACGCGCTCCCGGCTGCGTGAAGTATATCAACGCTATCACCCCCGGGCCTAAACATGCATGCCTTGAGCTTTTATTCAACCGGCCCCGGGGATAAGCGAATTGTTAGGGCTGAGCAATACAGAACGCCTGAAGAGGAGGGGTGGCATGAAGAAAAGAGCCATACTGGTGATACTGGACGGGGTCGGCATTGGCGCCACGGCAGATTGTGCTCTGTATGGAGATTGCGGCAGTAATTCTCTGGTCAATACGGCCACGGTTTTGCAAGGCCTGCGGCTGCCGAATTTGGGCAGTTTGGGACTGGGGCATCTGGCGATTATTCCCGGGGTTGAACCACACCTCAAGCCGGTCGGCGCTTATGGGATTATGGAACCGGTATCCAGGGGTAAGGACAGTACCAGCGGTCATTGGGAGATAATGGGAGTGGTCTTGGAGCGGCCGTTTCCCACCTATGCACAGGGATTCCCCGCAGAGATTATCCACTCCTTCGAAGAGCGCATTGGTCGCAAAGTCCTGGGCAATGTGGTGGCGTCAGGCACCGAAATCATTGAGCGCCTGGGGGAACAACACCTGCAAACCGGCTGCCCCATCGTATATACCTCCGCCGATAGTGTGTTTCAAATTGCCGCCCATGAGGAGGTTATACCCCTGGAAACACTGTATGCCATGTGCGAGACGGCGCGTGAACTGCTGACCGATGATAATGCTGTGGGGCGGGTTATCGCGCGTCCCTTTATAGGACAGGCCGGGCATTTTGAACGCACCAGCAACCGCCATGATTATTCATTGGCCCCACCCAAGAACATACTGGATTTTATTGAAGAAGCTGGCGGTACGGTGATTGGCATCGGCAAGATAAAGGATTTGTTCGCGGGGCGCGGGGTGAGCGACAGCCGCCCCACCACCTGCAATGAAGACGGTATAGAGTTATTGAAAGAAGCTCTGGCCGAGCCCCGGGGTAGCCTGATATTTGCCAATCTGCTGGATTTTGACCAGGTTTATGGGCATAGAAATGATGTGGCGGGTTATGCGCATGCCCTGAGTGCATTTGATGAAGCCCTTCCTGAACTGATGAAGCTCCTGCAGCCCGGGGATCTGTTGATGATCAGCTCCGATCATGGCAATGATCCCACCACCCCCAGCACTGATCACTCCAGGGAATGCGTTCCCTTATTGGTCTATGGACCCTCCTTTCCCGGAGGGGTGAATTTGGGCCGCCGCCATGGTTTTAGTGATGCCGGCCAGACCATTGCGGAACACTTGCAGGTGCCGGTTCAGGGCCTGGCTGGGCAGAGTTTCTATGCCCTTTTAAGAGGTGAGCCATGAACTATTATGATTTGATTATGAAGAAACGGGACGGATGCAGACTGCAGCAAGCAGAGATTGAACATGTAGTCCGGGGCATTGGGGACGGCACCATGCCTGATTATCAAGTGGCCGCCTGGGCCATGGCAGTGTATTTTCAGGGCATGGACAGTGATGAGACCACATGGTTGGCCCAGGCTATGGCGCGATCCGGGGATATTGTGGATTTGTCTGCCATAAATGGTATTACCGTGGATAAGCACAGCACCGGTGGGGTTGGCGACAAAACCACTTTGGTGGCTATCCCTATTACGGCTGCAGCAGGGGTGCCGGTGGCCAAGATGTCAGGCCGCGGCCTGGGCCATACCGGTGGAACCATTGACAAATTCGAAGCCATTCCCGGATTTCAGGTGGAAATGAACCCAAAGCAGTTTATTGATCAAGTCAACAGCTTGAAAGCAGCCATTATTTCTCAATCAGGAAACCTGGCGCCAGCTGACAAGCGTTTGTATGCCATTCGTGATTTGACTGCCACGGTAGAGAGTATTCCTCTTATCGCCTCCAGTATCATGAGCAAGAAACTGGCCTCCGGTGCCGACGCCATTGTGCTGGATGTAAAGGTAGGGCAGGGGGCTTTTATGAAAGAGACTTCAGGAGCAGAGGCCCTGGCCCAAACCATGGTGGATATCGGCCGGGCGGCGGGAAAGCGAGTGGTTGCGGTCTTGACTGCTATGGAGCAGCCCCTGGGGAATAAGGTGGGCAATGCCCTGGAGGTGCAGGAGGCCATGGATACCTTACAGGGACGGGGACCGCAGGATTTAACCGAGGTTTCGCTTTTCCTGGCTGCTCAGATGCTGCTGCTGGGTCAAAAAGCCGGCAGCATTGATTCGGCTTTGGAATTGGCCACAGGCATTTTATATTCCGGGCAGGGGGCTGCCAAGCTGCGGGAGATCATTGCCGCACAGGGGGGGCGCTGGGATGAGGCTCAACCTGGCTATGGTCTGCCCCGGGCTACGTTGCAAACCATATTGCCTGCCGCAAAAAGCGGTTTTGTCCAGCATATTGATGCGTTTACCGTAGGGCGGGCCGCCATGCGCCTGGGAGCGGGGCGGGAAAACCTGGGAGACGTCATTGATCATGCGGTGGGGATTGAACTGCTCAAAAAATGCGGCCAGCAGGTAAAAAGCGGCGAACCCCTGGCGATCCTGCATTACAATAGCCCGGATCGTATGGCCGCGGCCTGGGAATTATTACAAGAGGCCTATGTGATTGGGGTCGATGCTGTTCCCGCAACCCATCTGATCATCAATGTCATCCAGGGCGGATGATGACGCCCACCCACCCCGGTCAAGAGGAGCAGAGCAGCCCTGATAGCATCTCATACCTAACATTATCCCTTAATTATCACATATAAACCTGCTGTTTAGCCGCGGGTTGACAGCCAGACCATACAACCATTGACCATTGTGTGGAATTCTCTTCACCAATCTCTGCTCGGTGAGATGATCCAGATGCGCGATAGCCTCGCCGGTGGCAAACCACTGTTGATAGGGGGGGTAATCCTCCCAGCTTGGGTAGCTCATATCCCAGCTCATCAAACCGGCCACTTGATAGGCATACATGGGACCGTTCTCCAGGATAGACAAAACTTCCTGCAAACGGATGCGGTGATGCTGCTCTATCTGGGCTATGCGGCTGGAGCAGTCTCTAATCAAGCGGCGGTGCCCGGGCAAAACCAGTTCGATATTTAAGAGTTTGATCTTATCCAGACTGTCAAGATAGCGCCCCAATGAGTCCTCGAGCTCTTTCCAGGCGGTTATATTGGGGGTAATGTCACCCAGAATATGGTCGCCGGCGATGAGAAGGCGCTGTTCGGGTTCATACAAGCAGGTATGCCCCGGGGTGTGCCCAGGGGTGGAGACGGCGATAAAATGGTAGGGACCGATGGCCATTTCATCCCCATCATGGATATAAATATAATTCAGATCGCCTCCGGAAATCTGGCTTTGAAGGCTGCTTTCCTGTACATGCAGGGTTTCCCGGGGAAATCCATGGGAGGTATAAAAATTATGCAGTTCCTGCCAGTAGGCCCGGTTGTTGGCCTTTGACAGGATGGAGGCGTCAATCTGACTGCAATAAACCCGCGCTCCGGCGCTGCTTAGTCTGTAGATCAGACCGGAATGATCACCGTGCAGATGGGTGATAAAATAATCCAGCGATGACAGAGGAATCTCCAGGTAATCCAAGCCTTGTTGCAGGGCTTGCATGCAAGCAGGCCAGTTGAACCCGCTGTCAACCAGCAGGTGCCGCTTTTCACCGCGGATCAGATAGGCGTTGGTATTTTGGAGCGGATTGCCTGGTAAAGGAACCGGTATCCGGTAAATGCCGGGGATAATCTGTTCTATCATGATTTTTCTCCTTACTCCTTATTACTAGTAGACTTCAATATAAATGTGCCGAATCCTCTCTTCAGAACAGTCGATATATAAGGCCCGCGGTAAGGGTTCTTCACCTTATAGCATAATAGCCCGGCTTCATAAATATAATCTATTAATGAACATTTTGGGGAGGTATAGCCTGCTATGAAAATCGGCAGAAACTTGGCCTGGATTATCCTCAGCCTTTTCACCATATGTCTGGTGAGTCCAGGAGCACTGAAAGCAGAGTCCCTGGACATCAAGGCGGAATCGTACATTTTGCTGGATGCTGATTCCGGCCAGGTGCTGCTGGCGCACGATGAGCACAAGAAATTGCCGCCAGCCAGCATGACCAAACTGATGACCTTGATTTTGGTGGCCCAGGATCTGCAAGCCGGCAAGGCATCATTAACTGACATGGTGATTACCAGCGAAAATGCCTGGAAAATGGGAGGTTCGCAGATTTGGCTGGAACCCGGCGAAAAGCTCAGTCTGGAGGAGATGCTGATATCCATTGCGGTCGGGTCGGCCAATGATTCCTGTGTGGCGGTGGCTGAATACCTGGAAGGCAGCCATGAGGCTTTTGTGGAACGTATGAATAAAACCGCTGCGGATTTGGGTTTAAAGGATACCCATTTTGCCAATTCACATGGCTTGCCGGCTGAGGGCCATTATAGCTCACCCCATGACATGGCGCTTCTGGCCCAAATTGCTCTAAACTATCCCAAGATATTGGAGTACAGTTCGATTAAGGAATACGATTTGCGCAATGGGGCCTTAAAACTATATAACACCAACAAACTGTTGTGGTGGTATCAAGGGACTGACGGTTTTAAAACCGGTTGGACCAATGAAGCCAAATACTGTTTGACAGCCACGGTAAAGCGCGACGGCCTGCGCTTAATCGCAGTGGTTATGGCCTCCCCGCAAGCACGTGATCATTTCCGCGACAGTATGATGCTATTTAATTACGGTTATGCCAAATATGCCTTTAAGAGCTTTTTTGATCAAGGCCAGGTGTGCGGTACGGTTAAGGTCGGCAAAGGGCTGATGGACAGCGTGGAAGTGGTGGCTGCCGCTGATGTGGGCTCGATATGCCTCAAGGGAGAGGAGAAGTCTATATCCTATCAACAAAATCTGCCCCGCTATGTCGACGCTCCTGTTCAAAAGAACCAAAAGATCGGGGAGATGGAGATTTACAAAGACCAGATCCTGGTGAAAAAGGTTGATCTCCTGGCAGCACAGCAAGTAGCTAAAGCCGGATTGTTCAAAGAAATCCTCAGGCTGCTGCAGGATATCACCCTGCTGGGGTAGCCTGCATCAAGTCAGCCCGTCCCGTTTTGCGGGGCGGGCTTTTGCGCTGTAATTGGCGAAAAGCAGGAACATAAGCTGGAATTTTGTGGAAGGAAAGTCAACTGCCCTGTAGAATAAACTGTATAGTATGGCAGCAATGGAGGGAGAGGAAAATGAGCTTGGAGTTTAAAAAGGTTCGCAGTACTTTAATTGTACGAGTTGCAGGAGAATTGGACATGCTCATCGCTGATAAAATGCGCGTTGAAATTGATAAAAGGATTGATGATAGCGACATAAAGAACCTGATTTTAAATCTGGAAAAGGTGACCTTTATAGACAGTTCCGGCCTTGGTGTGGTGATCGGCCGCTACAAAAGGATTAAGGCCAAAGGAGGCCGAATGTCCATTGTAGGAGCCAAGCCACAGGTGGAAAAAATTTTATTTTTCTCCGGTGTCAACCGACTGGTGCCATTGTATAACAGCGAACAAGAAGTGATTAATATCTAGGAGGTGGAGGCCAGCGCGAGCTGGGAATCACTATGAATGTACGAAATTATGTCAGGTTTGAATTTTTTAGCATGCCTGAAAACATTGCCTTTGCCAGATCCTGCGTCGGCGCCTTCGCCGCGCAGCTGGATTGCACCCTGGAGGATATTGAGGAGATTAAACTGGTAGTGTCCGAAGCGGTTTCCAATTGCATTATCCATGGCTACGAAAACAATCCCACCCAAATAATCACCCTCATGGTGAGCATTGATGACCATGGTGTGCTGGAGATCGTGGTAGAGGATCAGGGCCGGGGAATTGAAGATTTGCAGCAGGCTATGGAAGCTACCTATTCAAGTGATCCTACCCGTATGGGTCTGGGTTTTACATTCATGAAATCCTTTACTGATGATATGCAGGTAGACACCGCGCCCGGACAGGGAACCACAGTGCGTTTAAAACGATCCTTCCTGATTAATAATAAGGAAGCCCTGGCATAAGGAGTGAAAACATGTCCTCCGACAGTTACAAAGAAACCGAAAGTCTGCTGGCCAGGGTTCAAGCTGGGGATAATAACGCGCGTGCCAGGGTCTATGAAGCCAATATCGGTCTAGTGTATATGGTCATGGAGCGTTTCAAAAGCACCTGCTATGACTATGAAGACCTGTTTCAGGTGGGCTCCATTGGGCTCTTGAAGGCCATTGACAAGTTCGACTTTCAATATCAGGTGCGTTTCTCCACCTATGCAGTGCCCATGATCATTGGCGAGATTAAAAAATTTTTGCGGGATGATGGCATTGTCAAAGTGCAGCGCAGCATAAAGGAGAACTATGGCCGCATCCGCTGGGCCCAGGATAAGCTGCGCGGTGAACTGGGGCGTGAACCCAGTGTTGCCGAGATCGCCGGTACTCTGGATATGGTTAAGGAAGATGTGGTAACCACCATGGAGGCCTGCCAGGCACCAGCCTATTTCCAGGATGTCCTGCCCGGGGAAGACCGGGATGGGCCATCCTTGATAGATCGTCTCGGCGATGAGGAGGGCAGTGCCCGCTTGCTGGAACAACTAGCCCTGCGCGAGGCCTTGAGCAAACTCAATGACCGGGAGCGGGAGGTGATTCTAAGGCGATTTTTCAAAGATGAAACCCAATCCGCAATAGCCACCGACCTGGGTGTGTCCCAGGTGCAGATTTCACGTATAGAAAAGAGTGCTATTACCAAATTAAAAGAAATGCTGGGATAATATCCACAGTCACACCGGGGGACGGGGAATCAGGGGACGAGTCAGGGGGACGGTGAGTCAAAGTCACCGTCCCCCTGACTCGTCCCCTGACTCCAAATCCGGAATCATCCTCCTGCTTCCTCTGCGAAGGAATAAATCCGCTTTACTTTAAGCAAAATAAACTGGAAACCATTGCAGAGGAGGTTATATATTTTGCAGGTGAGAGTGGCAGAATTCGTGGGAGAGTCCACCAGGAGTTGGCAGGACGCTATCGAACAGGCCGTAACTGAAGCATCTAAAAGGTTTAAAAACATCTCGGGTGTGGAAGTGGTAAACTGGACCGCCGGTTGTCAAGGTGACCGTATTGTAGAGTACAAAGCCGACATCAAGATCGCTTATACCGAGTAGGGTGCCAGGCACCACAGTTATTCAGTTATTGGAGGAGGGCTTAAGCCCTCCTCCAATAACTGAATAACTGTGGTGCCTGGCACCTCCATTGCAGAATAAAAACCCGGTAAAAGGTGAATAATATGGGGAGGCAAGGAGGGACATATGTGGGAGCGCCGGATTCTCAAGCAATAAAGCAAATCGAGATGCAAGAGTATGAAGACATGGCTCAACAGATCAGGCCAAAACCCAAATGGGCCAGAAATCTTACTTTAGCTTTTGTGGTTGGCGGGTTGATCTGTATGCTGGGCCAGTGGATCATGAACCTGATGTTGAGCCGTGGTGTCAGTACGGCGGATGCCGCTTCAGCCACTTCATGTATTCTTATTTTTTTGGCAGCCCTGTTTACCGGCCTGGGATACTATAACGAGCTGGGCCAGCATGCAGGGGCCGGCTCCATTGTCCCTATTACCGGATTTGCCAACGCCATTGTTGCCTCTGCCCTGGAATATAAGAGAGAAGGCTATATCTTCGGGGTGGGGGCCAGAATATTCAGTGTGGCCGGGCCCACTCTGGTGTTTGGGTTTGTGACTGCGGTGCTAATAGGCTTGATAAAGGTATTTTTAAGTTCATAACCAAACGGCAAGGAGGTGGGGAATATGCCCGGAAGGAAAAAACGCGGCCAGCAGACAGTGGTATTTGATATCCCGCCGGTCATCACCTCATGGGCCTCACTGGTAGGGCCTAAAGAAGGGGAGGGCCCCTGGGGAAAAGATTTTGATTGGATTATGGAAGACTACATTTATGGGGAAAAAAGCTGGGAAAAAGCCGAACATAAGATGCTGCGTGAAACCATTAAGCTGGCCCTGGATAAACGCAACTTCGAACCCGGCGACATGGATCTCTTACTGGCCGGTGACCTTTTGAATCAGATTGTGGCCTCCAATTTTGCCGCCCGAGATTTGGAAATTCCCTTTCTCGGTCTATACGGTGCCTGCTCAACCATGGCCGAGAGCCTGACGGTGGCCGCCATGCTGATGGATGGGGGCTATTTTGAACGCATACTGGCTGCGGCCTGCAGCCACCATTATACGGCCGAAAGGCAGTATCGTTTCCCCACTGAACAAGGGGTACAAAAGGCAGGCACCGCCCAGTGGACAACTACTGCAGCCGGGGTCGTATTGCTGGAAGCCCGCGGCAGCGGTCCGCGCATTACCAGTGCTACCGTGGGCAAGGTCATTGATATGGGGCAGACCGATGCTGCTGATATGGGCAGCGCCATGGCAGCGGCGGCAGTCCATACTATTAAGATTCACTTGCAGGATTTAAACCTGCTGCCGAATAGTTATGACCTGATTGTCAGCGGCGATTTGGGAAAGATTGGTTCGGCTATTGCCCGCCAGCTCTTTGTTCGTGAAGGGATAGTCAATCCCAACTATAGTGATTGTGGGGTTTTATTATATGACGAAAAGCAGGTCGTGGGCTCCGGCGGCAGCGGATGTGGATGCTGCGCTTGTATGCTCTGTGGCCCGCTGTTAAAGAAGATGCAGAACGGCGAGATCAATAAATTGCTGCTGGTGGCTACCGGGGCTTTAATGAGTCCGATTACTTCGTATCAAGGTGAATCCATACCCAGTATTGCCCATGCGGTTGCTATTGAGATGGCCTAACGCCAGACCAGCCTAGGAGGTAAGTGAGATGGTTCCTTTGTACATGGCTTTTCTCGTGGGAGGCATGTTGTGTGTCCTTGGCCAGATTATAATGGATGCTACCAAACCGAGCATTACCCCCGGCCACATCCTGGTGGGTTATATCACCGGCGGGGCTATTCTGAGTGGTTTGGGACTTTACCAACCCCTGGTTAA
Organism: Syntrophomonadaceae bacterium; assembly: GCA_050949825.1. Lineage (GTDB taxonomy): Bacteria > Bacillota > Syntrophomonadia > Syntrophomonadales > Syntrophomonadaceae > DTU019. Next base: position 161,642 of record JBMNGL010000007.1, read on the forward strand.
TATCGGCGGTGCCGGAGCCACCGTGCCCTTATCCGGTTTTGGGCATGTCCTGGTGCAGGGCACCTTGAAAGCGGTGGAACAAAAAGGCTTGTTGGGCGCCTTTGGCGGCGGTGTGGAGGCGGCTGCAGCAGGTATTACCGCAGCCATCGTGTTTGGTTATGTGGCGGCCGTCCTTTTCAACCCGAAAGGATAGCGGCAGCGGTAATTATTCAGTTATACCAGCACCGCTAAGGTCATTTTAGGGAAGCAATCAGGGAGGAAAACAGCGCATGATACAGGTTGGTATACCCCGGGGGTTATTCTACTTTTACCATTATCCTTTATGGAAAACCTTTTTTACTGATTTAGGGGCACAGGTTATAACCTCCAGCCCGACCAATCGGCAGACTATCGATCACGGTATCGAGCATACCGTTGATGAGTGTTGCTTTCCCATCAAGGTATATTTCGGTCATGTCCGTGAATTGATGGGGAAAAATCCGGATTATATCCTGGCTCCGCGGTTGGTCAGCACCGAACCCCGCAGCTATATCTGTCCCAAATTTATGGGTATTCCCGATATGATCCGGGCCACTTTTAATCCCTGCCCGCCGCTGATTGATATCACCGTGGACTGCAGCCGCGATACCCGGCAATTGTGGCAGGACATTTACCGCATCGGCAACCTGTTTAACACCAGCAAGAAAGGTGTTCGGCAGGCTTATGAACACGGCGGGCAGGAAATGAAACGGGTGCGGGTATGGACCAGGCAGGGTTATTCTCCTGACGAGGCCATTGCATTATGGGAAAATGACGGCGAAGTTGCCCAGGCTGTTCAGTACGGACCCGCCAACCTTTGTGTGGGGGTGTTGGGTCATGGCTATTCACTGTATGATACCACCATCAGTCTGAAGTTGATTGAGAAGCTTCGTCACCTGGGTTGCCGGGTAGTTTTGTTGGAATCTTGCTCCCGGGACATCCTGGAAAAGGAAGCCGCCCGGCTGCCCAAAAAAATGTTCTGGACCCTGGGCCGGAAAATGTTGGGTTCAGCCCTGATGATGGATAAGAACCCAGCCATAGATGGCATCGTATATCTGGCATGTTTCGGCTGCGGACCCGATTCCATGGTGGGAGATATCATAGCCCGCAAGGCAGAACATAAACCATTTTTGCTGGTCACCATTGATGAGCATAGTGGCGAAGGCGGCCTGGTAACCAGATTGGAAGCCTTTTGCGATATGTTGAGAAGAAAGAAGGTAATGGAGCTTGAAAGTGACCTTTCCCCATATGGGGTACATGCACATTCCCCTTAAATCCCTGTTGCAGGACCTGCGCCGGGAGGTGATTGTACCCCCGCCTATCAGTCAGCATACCCTGGCCCTGGGAATCAAATATGCGCCTGAATTTGCCTGCCTGCCTTTGAAAATCGGTCTGGGCAATTTTATCGAAGCCCTGCAAGCGGGCGCCGATACCATTGTAATGGCGGGAGGATGGGGGCCTTGCCGGTTTGGCTATTATGCCCAGGTGCAGAGGGATATTCTTAAGGATCTCGGTTACGATTTTCAGATGGTGATACTGGAAGCGCCTGATTCAAAAATTTCCCAGTTGGTCAACCAGCTCAAAAGGGTGGGTGAAAAGGTATCTTTTCTGGAGGCGGTGGCCGCTATACGTTTTGCCTGGTATAAACTGGCTGCCCTGGAAAAGGTGGAAGGCTGCTATCTTTATGTCTTGCCTCGAACCATCAGCAAAGATCAAGCCGAAGAGCTCTATGAACAATCTCTTCTAGATATTGATCAGGCCTGTCACCGCCGGGCGGTAGATGAAGCGGCAGCCATAGCCGTCAGGGGACTTAATGGACTAAAACGCCATCACCAAGCGGTATTGCGTATAGGATTGGTGGGGGAAGTATATACGGTTTTGGAACCATTCTCCAATCAATTTATAGTGCGCAGCCTGGGGCGGCTTCATGCTGAAGTCACCAATTCCATACGCTTGACAGAATGGCTGAATGAGCATTTGTTTAAAGGGCATTTGTTTAAATCCCAGCATACCCATTTTGTAAATTGTGCCCGGCCCTATTTAGCCCGCAGCGTAGGGGGTCACGGATTGGAAACGGTGGGGACCACGGTGGATTTTGCCCGCGCAGGTTATGACGGTGTAATTCAGGTTGGACCCCTGACCTGCATGCCGGAAATCGTGGCCCAAACCGTTTTAACCCGGGTGTCCCGGGAAGAGCAGATTCCCTGTATGACCATGTATTTTGACGAGCATTCCGGCAATACCGGTATTCAAACCCGCCTGGAGGCCTTTAGCGATATGCTCAGACGGCGGAGCGCAGGCCAGGCAAAACAAAGCTTTGCAGAGCAAGGAGGAACGGCCGGTGCATTATTTTCTAGGGGCTGATATTGGTTCAGTCAGCAGCAATTTTGTGCTGCTGGACGTGAATCAGCAGATCAAGGCCAAGGTTTATCTGCGTACCAACGGGCATCCCGTCAACGCTATTCGCCAGGGCTACATAATGCTGCGTGATGAAATGCCGGCAGAGGCCAGAATTGCCGGCGTAGGTGCTACCGGCAGCGGCCGGCATCTGGCCGACATTATGCTGGGTGCCGATGTGGTAAAAAATGAGATCACCACCCATGCGGTGGCAGCCTGCCATTATGATCCCGATTGCCAGACAGTGATTGAGATTGGGGGACAGGATTCTAAAATCATTATTTTACGGGAAGGAATTGTATATGATTTTGCCATGAATACAGTCTGTGCCGCCGGCACCGGTTCCTTCCTGGATCAGCAGGCCTCCCGGTTGGGATTGCCGATCGAACTCTTGGGAGAGCAGGCCTTAAGTTCCACACGACCGGTTCGCATCGCCGGGCGCTGCGGGGTATTTGCCGAGTCTGATATGATACACAAGCAGCAGATGGGTTATCCCATGAGCGATATAATCATGGGTTTATGTGAAGCCCTGGTAAGGAACTATCTGAACAATGTGGGCAAAGGCAAAAAGATTATGAGTCCGGTGGTTTTTCAGGGTGGGGTGGCTGCCAACCGGGGTATACGGAAGGCATTTGAAAAGGCCTTGCAGCTGCCGGTTTTGGTGCCTGACAACCATGATGTGATGGGCGCTATAGGCGCAGCCATTCTAGCCTGTGAAGAAGTGGCCCAGAAGATGAGAGCCAGTAATTTCAAAGGCGATGGTTTCGTGTTGCAGGGAGACTTTAAGACCCGCAGCCTGGATTGCCAGGGATGTCCCAATCTATGCGAAGTAGCCTGTATCATGCGTGATGGCAAGGTCTTGGCCTATTGGGGCGACCGCTGCCGAAAATGGGAAACCTCGCTCAATCCGGCCCGGCAGACGAAAGCTGTTGTAGGTTAGGTTTGGTTATCCTCCAGGACCGCCAGGATCTGTTCCTTGATCCGGTATAGACTGGCCGGGGTCTGTTCCTCTGCCTGAATATTGATTTCCAGCCGCACCTGAGCGGGTCGGGCCGAGAGCACATAAATACGCGCAGCGATCAAGAGCGCTTCTTCAATATCATGGGTGACAAATAATACCGAGGAACGGAAGCGCTGCTGCAGATCAATCAGCCAGAGGTGCATTTTACGGCGTGTAATCGCATCCAGGGCTGCAAATGGCTCATCTAACAGGAGTATATCGCTGCGAAACAGGCAAGTCCTCAAAAGAGCCGCTCTCTGTTTCATCCCTCCGGACAATTGCCGGGGGTAATAGCCGGCAAAACCGGCCAGTCCGAATTCTTCCAGGTGCAGCCCTGCCTGCCTCCGTGCTTCTGCTTTGGGAATCCCCTTAAGCAGCAGGGGCAGGGAAACATTGTCGATAATGTTCCGGGAATCAAGCAGAAGATCCTTTTGCTGCATATAACTGACCCTTCCGGTTTGTCCGGTATGATCCTCCCCATCAATAAAAACCCTTCCCTGATCAGGTTCCATTAAACCGGAGATAATATGGAGCAAGGTGCTCTTCCCACAGCCACTGGGGCCTAAAATGACCACCACCTCATGTTTTTTAAGGCTTAACGACAAGTTCTTTAAGGTTAAAACCCCTTGCAGGGTTTTGTACAATCCTTGGACTTCTAATTTCATAGCATTAACCCCCATGCCCCAGCACTCAGCCTGGCCGGTTATCTGTGTACTAGATGAACGAACCGGGTACTCAGCTTTAATGGTCAACTGTGAACCAGGTTCGGCTGAGTGCTGGGTGCATCTGATTTCGCATTACCCCCCATGCTCTGAGGACGCCCAAAAAAGTAAATTAAGGGATGTTTGAACTGCTTGGTAAATATCACATACCGCTCTCACTTTGCCGATAAACTACGGTTTCGGGGGCAGAAAATCATTGCTAAAGGCCATGGTGGTATCAATACGACTGGGCAGCAGATTGTTTTCGAACAGAAAATCGGCATAGCCCTGCCAGACAGCTGATTTCATTTCTCCCCAGCGCGGGGCATCGCCTTGATACTCACCGGCCAGGTAGCGCTGGCTGCTTATGACCAGTTCGCGGTTCATCTCGGGAATCTTAGCCAGCAGGATTTCCGCTGCTTGATCAGGGTTTTGCATAGCATATTGGTAGCCACGGGTAGTGGCGTTCATAAACTTCTCGACCAGGTCAGGGTTATTATCGAGCAGGGCCTGGCTGCCAACCAAAACCGGGGTGTAGTAGTCCAGGCGCTGGTCCACCTCACTGAGGCGGATGAAGCTTAAGGGCATATCTTTCAGGCCGGCTTCAATTCCGGTCCATCCCCAGAATATCCAGGCGAAATCCACATCCTTGTGTACGCTGGTAAAGAAGTCGGAAGAGCCGATATTTAAGATATTGAGCTTGCTGAAATCAGCCTGGTACTTGCTCATCAACAGCTTCAATACCGCCTCTTCAGCCGGGGAGCCCCAGCCGCCATAGGTTTTGCCCTCAAAATCAGCCGGGGTTTTAATGTTCCTATCCTGCGGGGCGGCAAAGCCAGAGGTATTATGCTGGATAACTGCGGCTATCGCCACTACCGGTATGCCCTGAGAGCGAGCCATGGTCACCTCTTCCTGGGCTGATACCGCGAAGTCAGCCTGCCCTGCCGCCAGCAACTGGATATGACCCCCTTCAGGAGGCTGGATTATATCCACTTCCAACCCTTCGCTGCGATAAAAACCCTGCTCCTGAGCCACATATAATCCAGTGTGATTGGTGTTGGGGAACCAATCTAAAAGTACGGTGATCTTTTGCAATGGTGGTGCTTGAGAAATAGGGGCACTGCTGCACCCTGGCAAGCATAGCAAGGCGGTAATTAAACATAAGGCCAGGCCTCTCTTTTTCACCTTAATCTTGGCAAGAGACCGGGTGCAAACAGTAATAAATAATGAAAAGACATTTTTCACGCTATCAACCTCCTATTGCCATAATGGACGAGAATATATTTTGCGATTCCAGGGGAGCAGCAGGTATTCGAGGCAATCAATTGCTTTAACCAGCAGCAGGCTCAATACACAGATTACCACCACTGCAGCCAGAACCCGATCAATAGCGAAGCTCTTCTGCTGTAATGTCATGAAGTAGCCCAGCCCGCGCTGCGCACCCAACCATTCTCCAATCACCGCCGCCATAATGCTGTACGTAGCTGAGATGCGCAGTCCGGCAAAAAAAGAAGGCAGGGCTGCGGGCATAATCACGATACGGAAGGTGGCCAGGCGACTGGCTCCCATGGAGCGAAACAAATCAAGCAGATCTGCATCCACCGATTGCATTCCATGGAAAAGATTTATGACCATGGGGAAAAAGCATACCAGGACAATGATCAAAACCTTGGGCAAGATGCCCCAGCCAAACCACAACGGCAAGAGTACGGCCAGAACAATCAGAGGAATGGTCTGGGATACGATAAAAATTGGATACAAGGCTCGGTATAACCAGGTCAGGTAATGCAGTAATATTGCCAGGATTAGTGCCAGCACAATGGAAACAGTAAAACCCAGCAGGGCTTCCAGCAGTGTAGTCTGGGTATGATACCACAGGATTTCCGCGCCATTGGCCAGGGCTGCACCAACCGCCGCGGGGGCCGGCAGGATCCAGGGTGGTACCTGGCTGAAGCGCACCCCCACATTCCATAGCAGCACAAAAAACAACAAAGCCAGCAGGGGATACAGTTTAGGGGCGATATTTGTCAATCTTTTCATCAATGCTTACCCCATGGGGACAGTAGTCGATCTTAATGATAGACATCACCGCCGAGGCCCCCTCGGCAATACAGATGTCCTGCGCCTTTTGCACCAGTTCCAACAAATCTTTTACATCGCCTTCAATGGTGGTTTCCATAGGACCTACCACATAGGGCAATCCACTGCCCTGAATCATGGCAATGACCCTATCTACCACGGCATAGACGCGTTCTGCAGGCACCCGGGGCAGGACCTGCAGGCTCAGGTTGGCATTAGCCATAGCATTTCCTCCTTAACATAAAATAGACCGCCTATCTGGATAAAGCGGTCTTGACATGAACAAAGGCTCATGGTCCCTACGCTGGCATTACCCAGATCAGGTTACAGGGTCAGGACTCAACAAGTCCACTCTCAGCCGGATACCTCCAGCTCCCCTTTGTATGGTTTGAACCATTATACTCTGCTTGTGTGCTGATAATCAACCTGCATCACGAAAAATATTGTTTTTCCCCAATCCCCTGTGATAAACTAATACTCAGCAGCGCCCGCTGCTAAAAACAAATTTCATAAGATGAGAGGAGCGTAGCCGAGATGAGTAAAGAAGAGCTCACCAAAATCATTTTGCCTGAAGATAAGATGCCCAAATTCTGGTACAATGTTCAGGCCGATATGCCCACACCTTTATCACCGGGATTAAATCCACAAACCAAACAACCCCTGGCGCCAGCAGATTTGGAGCCGATTTTTGCGCGGGAATTAATTATGCAGGAAGTATCTACGGAAAGATATATCGAAATTCCTGCCGAAGTACGCGAGGTTTATAAAAAGTGGAGGCCATCCCCTCTATTCCGGGCGCACAGCCTGGAGAAGGCTTTGGACACCCCATGCCATATCTATTACAAATATGAGGGAGTCAGTCCGGTAGGCAGTCACAAATTAAATTCAGCCATTCCCCAGGTGTTTTACAATAAAGCCCAGGGGATTAGACGCATCAGTACCGAGACCGGCGCCGGACAGTGGGGAACAGCCCTGGCCCTGGCTTGCAAGATGTATGATATTGAAGCCATGGTATACATGGTTCGGGTTAGTTACAATCAAAAGCCCTACCGGCGGGTTTTTATGGAAATGTACGGAGCCCGCTGCGTGCCCAGTCCCAGCCCCTTAACCGCCAGCGGCCGCGAAGCCCTGGCCCGGAACCCGGATATGCCCGGCACTCTGGGATTGGCTATCAGCGAAGCGGTGGAAGACGCCATCAGCCGTGAAGACACCAACTATTCACTGGGCAGTGTTTTGAACCATGTCTGTCTGCATCAAACCATTATTGGCCAGGAGGTCAAACTACAGATGGAAATGGTTGATGAGTATCCCGATATAGTTATCGGCTGCTGCGGCGGCGGCAGTAATTTTGCCGGCATTGCCCTGCCGTTTATTCCTGACAAACTCAAGGGCAGCAAGGTTCGCTTGATAGGCGTTGAACCGGCTGCCTGTCCGAGCCTGACCAGAGGTGTTTTCGCCTATGATTACGGCGATGTGGCCGGGTTCACCCCTCTGCTGAAAATGTACACCCTGGGCAGCAGTTTCAGTCCGCCCGGTATTCATGCCGGAGGCCTGCGTTATCATGGTGAATCACCTTTAATAAGCCAGCTTCATCATGACGGGCTGATAGAATCGGTGGCCTTGTATCAGAACGGGGTATTTGGGGCCGCGCGCTTGTTTGCCCAGACCGAAGGCATTATCCCCGCGCCGGAATCCTCCCATGCTATTAAAGCGGCTGTTGATGAAGCCTTAAAGGCTAAAGAAGAGGGCACCAGGCGCACCATTGTATTCAACCTGAGCGGCCATGGCCACCTGGATCTGAGCGCTTATGACAATTACCTCTCCGGCATCACCGAAGACATTGATTTCCCCGAAGAAGAGCTACAAAAGAGCCTGCAAAACCTGCCCCAGGTTTAAAATCAAATCGTCATGGTCAGCAAATACCCCGGTCAAACCGATCGGGGTGTTTTTTACATAAATGTGCTGGTGAATCAGTACTTGATGGTGATATAAACCTCGCGATAAATTTTAAAAGGCCAGGGATTAGCCCGGGTGGAGTCACGACATGAGTCGGGCTGAGAAGCCGAAAGCCTGCCAATTTATTGGCGGGCAGTTCGTTCAGCCTTTTTCAGTTATGATGGCAGTTATAAACGAGGCCGGGATGCGCTCGAAGCCTTTTTCCAGCGGACCAGGAGGGAAGGATGAGGTAAATTTAATGGATTCACTCAGGCAGTAGAAGGGGATGCGATTATGGCAGCAAGCCCGGGCCAGGCGCAGGGTGGGCCAGCCATTGATCAGGGCACCGTCGGAAAGAATGCTGTCGGCCCCGACCAATCCAAGGGTAACGCCCTGAGTATGGTGATATACCTCATCAGTGGGGATGAGTCGGCAGGTGACGCCGCCTGCCTGCAGGGCGGAGGCCATCATTTCGCCATAGGCAAAGCCTGCGGGATTTGCCTGAGAATCCAGTACCAGGACGAAAAACTCTTTACCCTCAGAGGCCGCCTGCGTCAGGGCAGCGCATACGGTGGCGCTGAAGCTGCAGGTTATGAGGCGGGCGCCATTATGAATCAAGCTTGCTCCATTGAAAACCGTGCGCTGGTAATATAGCTCCAGGCAGGCCAGGATGTCATCGACCAGGGCTGTGACCAGCTCGACGGGAGCAGCCCTGCAATTAGACACGTCCAGGCCTTCCAGGCCATCGATGAAAAGTTGTATGCCATTGCCGATAGATGCCATAGCCGGGCGAATGACCTGTAATTGGCGGGCAATGGCGGCAAGCTCTTGCAGGTAATTAACCCCATCAGCATTAGGCAGCTCTACAGCCTCATCCTTGAGGATCAACAGGGCCTGGCGGAGCAAGAAACTGGCCCCATGTTGGCGATCCAGGGCGAGCTGTTCGGCTTTCAACTCAGGCCTGCTCATCGGCAACCCTTTGCCAGGTTTCGTAGAGCATGGGCACGCAATCAAAATACACCATATCCTCGGGAGGAATCCACTGATACTCCACATGCTCCCAATCGATAATGATTCGTCCCGGATCCTTGACATAGAACCGGAACGGATGCACTAACCACAGGGTATCGGTGTCCTTGTCAGCCACTTCCAGAATAGGGCCTTCTTTGACAAAAATGATGTCATCGCTGCACAAGCCGGCTTCTTCCTCTATTTCCAGATAAGCCTGGTTGAGAGCGCTACGGCCTTCTGGCAGGTAGCCGCTGATGCCCGCCCATTTGCGCTGATAAGAACCTACCTGCGAACTGCGCTTGAGAATCAGGATCTTGTATCCATGTTCAATGAAACAAGTGATAACATGATTGGTAGTCAAAGGTTTCCCTCCTTAAATATGCTGCAAGCACCGGTTTACCGCTTCAAACCGGGGTGTGCCATGCTGAACTTGCTTCCGGTGTCATCCTGAGCGAAGCGAAGGATCTTCCTTCCGGGGGTTATTCGCGGCGCGAAAGATCCTTCGGGCGTTGCCCTCAGGATGACAGAACCGGGTATCCCCCGGGATGACAGAACCGGGTGCCGGCTTGCCGGACGGTTTTGACTGGGTTATATTTATTTATATCTATAATACATGGAAAGGAGCCCATATGGCTACTCTGGACCAGCGTTTGCTGACAGCCAGCCAAATGATTATTCCTCAAAGACCGGTGGCTGATATCGGCACTGACCATGGCCATTTGCCCTGCTATCTGATAGCCAGCGGCCTGGCTCCCAGGGTGATCGCCACTGAATGGGGCGATGGCCCCTTCCAGCAGGCCCGCGAGCGTATAGGCAAAAGCCCCTGGAGCGATTGTATTGTGGTTCGTCAGGGCAATGGCCTGGAGGCGCTGCAAAAAGGCGAGGTTGAGACTGTGGTCATCATGGGCCTGGGCGGAGACCTCATTGCCGCCATGCTGAAGCGGGATTGGGCCTTAACTGCTTCGTTTGCGCGTCTGGTATTACAGCCTATGACTCGAGCCGGTGTAGTGCGCCGCTTGTTGGCCCAACAGGGCTGGCCATTGTTGAGCGAACAGGTGGCCAGGGTAAACGGACGCTTTTTTATACTCCTCAGCTATCAACCCGGGTCCCAACCATATGAGCTAACCTTATTGGAGACCGAAGTAGGTTCGCAGATTCTGCAAGGCCGCAGCAATCATGAACGGCAATACCTTATTTATTGTTGGCGCAAATTTAAAAAACTATATGAAGGCCTGGCCTTATCCAAACAGGCCGACAACCGACACAAGCGGCATGAGTATGGCCGGTTGTGCCTAGAACTGGAGGAAATAATCGATGCCAAACAGGGTTAAGGATATTATTGAGATTATGGAACACCATTTCCCGCTTCACCTGGCCGCATCCTGGGACAATTGCGGGCTGCAGGTGGGATCCTATCAAGCCCCCGTAAAACGGGTGGGAGTAGCTCTGGAATTGGAACCCCAGGTGCTTGAACAGGCCTTGCAGCAACAAATCGATTTGATTATTACCCATCACCCCCTGTTTTTTCATGGCCTTAAGTGCCTGAACACAGAAACAGTCATGGGAGACATGGTGAATAAATTAATCAGGGCAGGCATCGCGGTTTATGCGGCCCATACCAATTTGGATTCCGCACCTTCCGGGCTTAACCAGCATCTGGCTGAAAAGCTGAATTTGCGGGATATTATGCCCTTATTTACCGAGCATCGGGATGAATTGTACAAGATCGTGGTATTTGTACCTGCCGATCATGTTGTCAAAGTGCATGAGGCCATGGCCCGGGCTGGAGCCGGTCATATCGGCAGATATTCGGCTTGCAGTTTTCGCACCCCGGGCATTGGCACCTTTCGCCCTGAAGCAGGCAGCCAGCCCTGGATAGGTTCGACCGGGGTGCTGGAAGAGGTGGAGGAATACCGCTTGGAAACAGTGATTCCCCAATCCGGTTTAAAACAGGTGCTGCACTCTATGCAAGCCGCACACCCTTATGAGGAAGTAGCCTATGATGTTTTCCGCCTGGTAAACGGGGGCCAAGTTTATAGCATGGGCCGAAAAGGCCGGCTGACAGCCGCCTGTTCTTTGAATGAACTGGCCCGGCAGGTGAAAGCTGTTTTCGCCAGTGAAGGCCTGCGGGTGGTGGGCGACCCTGGCAAATTGGTGGAACGGGTCGCCTTGATAAGCGGCTCCGGGGGCGCAATGCTAGCCAATATCAATACAGACCTGGCTGAAGTGGTTATTACCGGCGATGTGAAATATCATGAAGCGCAAGAGGCCCTTCTTAAGGGGCTTGCGGTTATTGACGCCGGCCATCAAGAATTGGAAAGGCATATGATCGCTTTTCTGCAGGCCATTTTGCAGCGGGAGTGCCAGCGGCAAAATCTGCAGATCGAGGTCATCGGCCTGGAGGCATCCCTGTGTTTCAAGTATTTCTAAATCTGATTGGCCTATATTTTTGAATGGCAGCGGGGGGCAAAAGAGGATGATTTGCGTGGAATAAATAGGCATGAGCCGTAAAATCGGGATTAGATGCATAAAAGATATTTTTAACAGGCAAAATGTAATATAAGGGTTGGGGGCATTAATTTATCTAAGAAATTCCGAAAAAGATTATTTTATAGCAGGAATTGCCCCTTTTTTGGGGAATGTAAAATATGGTTAATAAAATAATAAGGGAGGACTATGTCGTGAACAAATCGGAACTTGTTAAGTCAATAGCGGAGAAGGCAGAAATTACTCAGAAAGATGCTGCCAAGGCCCTGGATGCTACCGTTGAAGCTATTCAAAAGGCGCTAGCTGGCGGGGATAAAGTGCAAATCATAGGTTTCGGAAGTTTCGAAGTACGCGACCGCAAAGAAAGAAAGGTCATCAGCCCGGCAACCGGAGAAGAGATTAAGGTTCCCGCCACCAAAGTTCCTGCATTTAAACCCGGCAAATCCCTTAAAGAGGCTGTTGCGGTTGAAAAGAAAGCGGCTGCCAAGGCAACTACCAAGAAAAAAGCCAAAAAGAAATAGCAATAAAAAAAGAGGTATTTTATTATACCTCTTTTTTTATTGCCCATTAATGCTGCTGAATTGAAATAGGCAAGCAAATCTATAAGCGGAGTTCTGTATTTGATAGTCATCTATCTGGGATGCCAGTTGCCTGACACCTCTTGCGACCTAACCCGGGAACGAGACGGGCCGCCTCATGGTTCCTCTATTCGGTCTTGCTCCAGGTGGGGTTTACCGAGCCGTTTAGTCACCTAAACGCTGGTGAGCTCTTACCTCGCCTTTCCACCCTTACCGAACGGAGGCCGGCAATCGGAGGTAAATAACAGCAGAGTCATACTCCTGTGTTGTTCATCATTTTCGACTTCTTACTTCCGATTTCCGACCTCCGTTTTTGGCGGTTTGTTTCTGTGGCACTAGCCTTGGGGTCGCCCCCACTGGACGTTATCCAGCACCTTGCCCTGCGGAGCTCCGACTTTCCTCAGGTTTACACCTGCGACTATCTGATTTACTTGCCAGTGTTATTATAGTGAATAGGCAGCCAATTGTAAAGGGACGCGAATGGTACCCTTTTAATAAAAAATATGACGATCGGGAAGGAATAAGAGAATTTTTAGAGAATACATAACCTAGCGAAAGCAGGGAGTAACGGATGAGATAAGAGATCTTCAAGTTCCTTGTTTTACCTTGGCTAGAATTATAATATACTTATTAAAGAGATAAAGGGGGGTGAAGAGGTGTTTTTGTTTGGATCGGCAGCTGCAGCCAGCGGAGGTATTTATAACAGTCCTCTTTTTACTTTACTGGTAATTGGTTTAACAGTGTTTATTTTCCTGAAGTTCTGTGGTTGGGCCAAGAAACAGATGCTGTCAGCCGGTGCTAAAAAGGGTATTTTCATACTTACAGCAGTAGGCCTGGTAGCATTTAATGTCATGTATTCCATGGGAAACAAGGCGTTCGAAAACAGCGGTGATCTGAATATGGCGACTATCGCAGTAGTTTCAGCACTGCTCTGGGTGTTTGTGTTCTCTTACGCTTTAATGTCAGAAACAAAATAAGGCCTCATCCTGAAAGGCGGCTAAAGGCCGCCTTTTTTATTGTATAATGGCTCTAAAGAGTGGGAATGGGTGGAATAAAATGGATGAACTCGTAAAGATCGAGATCTTTTATAATGAGCAGCCCCCCAATAGCATCTGGGCCTATCCGGGGCAAAACCTGTGGGAAAGCCTGGTTGCCAATGGTTTAGCGTCAGCCGGCCCTTGCGGTGGACTGGGGATATGCGGCAAGTGCAAAGTCAAGGTTAAGGGTCACGTCAAGCCCCCTGACGAAGAGGAACGCTACCTGCTGCTGCCCGAAGAGGTTAAAGCAGGTTTGCGCCTGGCCTGCCATATCCCGGTATCTGATGGGTTGCAGGTATTTTTGGAGACACAGCCGCTATTGACTGCAAGTGTTCCTGAACCAGGCTCCCCATCTGATTTTCAAGCCATGGCAGTACATAAAAAGATCTATTTGCCTGGTCATGATAGCCAAAACCCGGTTTCCATACAAGAACGCTTGCAGCAGGCCTTGCCGGAAGTACAAATAGACCTGACCATCGATAATCTCAATGATCTCTATCGCCTGGACCGTGTTGATCGGCCGGTTCTGGAATTAAACGCTTTGCTGCTGAAAGAGCAGCGCTTGATATATGCGGGCAAATCCCGGCGCAGTCTGTATGGGGTGGCCCTGGATATTGGCACCACCAGTCTGGTGGGATCTTTTATTGATCTGGCGACCGGTGCTGCCTTATGGACCAGCACTATGCCCAACATGCAGCGCATCTATGGAGCCGACATCGTATCCCGCCTGCAATATGCTAATGAGCATGACGATGGCCTGCAAACCCTGCATCAGGTTATTATCAACAATGTCAATGCCATGATTGCCGATATGGCCGAACAGTCCGGCAGCAAGCCCGAACAGGTCTATCAGGTGGTCGCAGTAGGCAATCCAGTCATGATCCATCTGTTCCTGGGTCTAAATCCGCTTGGTCTGGCAGCAGCACCTTTTGCGGGTATTATTACTGATGCCTTTACCTGCCAGGCGGCAGAATTGGGATTGGTGGCCTACCGTGATGCAAAAGTACATATTCCTCCACCGGGAGGCAGCTTTATTGGTTCGGACGCATTGGTGGGTCTTTTGACCCTGCCCAATCCATCTCCCTTGCCCTATCTGTATATAGATATCGGTACCAATGGCGAGGTGATCCTGGCTGACAACACTGGTATGTGGGCCGCTTCCGCCGCTGCGGGACCGGCCTTCGAGGGAGCCGGCATCCGCTGTGGAATGAGAGCCAGCCTGGGTGCTATCGACCATTTTCAATGGGATGGGGGTCAACTGGACTATCGTGTTTTAGGAAAAGTGGAGCCCCGTGGCATGTGCGGTTCGGCCCTGATTGACCTGCTGGCTTTCCTGCTCGAAAGAGGAATGGTGGACAGAGCCGGCTCCCTGGTTCCGGGGGAACACGAGCTGGCGATAAGGTCAAGCCCACAGGGATACGAGCTGATTATCGTTCCGCCTGAGCAAGCCTATCAGGGTATTCCGGTGGTATTGAGCCAGGAAGACCTGCGCCAGATACAGCTGGCCAAAGGTGCGCTTCGCAGTGCCATAGAAATCCTATTGCAAGAGAGTGGACTTAAGGCGGACGAGCTGCGGGCCATTTATTTGGCCGGGGCCTTCGGTAATTATCTGCAAGCTGAGCATGCCATCAAAATCGGCCTTTTACCGGCGGTTAAAGTGAGCCTTATCCACAATATCGGCAATGCCGCCGGGCGGGGTGCGATGCATTATTTAACCCGTGACCGGGCTCGTCGGCAGGTCTCCCACTTCAAACAGGCCCTGAACTGCATAGAATTAGCCAATCACCGTGATTTCCAGCCCATCTTTTTACAGCATGTCAATTTTGCTTAGCCAACACAGGGACGTTCTTTCTGTTGGCTCGAGCCAACAGAAAGAACGTCCCTGTGTTGGCTTGTGTTGACTGTTAACGCTAATGTTGTACACCGTGGTCCATACGGTTATACTGTTGTATTATGGGGGCGGTAATTTTAAATAACGCACCTTGTTTAGGCACGATTTCCTCTAGAAGGAGCAGCTTGATGAGTGATATTGTGATTTTGATAATAAGCCTCGGCATTATCCTGGCCGGGGCCGAGATTTTCGTCAATGGTGTAGAGTGGCTGGGCCATAAACTTAATCTATCCGAAGGCGCTGTGGGCAGTGTTCTGGCTGCCGTGGGAACTGCTTTGCCTGAAACCATGATCCCCGTAATTGCTATATTATTTGGCAATAGTGGGGGAGCCGGTCATGATATTGGAATTGGGGCTATTCTGGGGGCTCCCCTGATGCTGTCGACCCTGGCCATGTTTGTAACCGGAGTGGCGGTGTTGGGATTTAAAGGCCGGCGTATTCATGGACTTCGGGTGCGAGCTGATTATTCCAGCATGTCGCGTGACCTGGGATTTTTCCTGCTGGTGTTCACCCTGGCCCTGTTATGTGGTTTGATTCCCGAAAGCTTGCGCATTGCCAAGGAAATGATCGCCGTACTGCTGGTTTTAGCTTATATATGGTACGTTATTGTCATGGTACGCGAGGAAAGGGACATTGAATCAGATCATGAATTGCCGGTCTGTTATTTCGCCAGGAAGAAATGCCCGCCTTCCCTGAACATCGTATTGGTACAGGTGCTGTGCGCCCTGGTTTTAATCATTGGTGGAGCCAATCTGTTTGTTAAGTCCATCACTGAACTGGCGTCTTTATATGGGGTGCCTGCTTTTGTGCTTTCGATTATTATTGCCCCCATTGCTACCGAGTTGCCGGAAAAATTCAACAGCGTCATTTGGATATCGCGTGAAAAAGACACCCTGGCCCTGGGTAATATCACTGGTGCCATGGTTTTTCAGGGCTCAATTATCCCTGCCCTGGGCATTGCGCTTACTGACTGGCAGTTGAATAACGGCGCGCTGTTATCCGGTGCACTGGCTATTCTGGCGGCGGCCTTTCTTCTCTGGCAGTTGCGCCGCCGGGCTTATATCAGCGGCCTATCACTGCTGGTCAGTGGATCGTTTTACCTGTTGTTTATTGTGTTCGTTTTGCAGGGTTTTATCAGATAGGGGGATGCTATAATGGACATAGACCAGCGCCTCAGCGAATTGGGTATCGTGCTGCCCGATTTAAATCCGCCCCTGGCAGCCTATGTTCCTGCGGTTCGAAGCGGTGATCTGCTTTTTATTTCCGGGCAACTGCCCATGGATGAAGGCGCTCTGGCCTATCGGGGCAAGGTGGGCCGAGAGCTGAGCCTGGCCACGGGGCAAGCGGCCAGCAGACAGGCGGCGCTTAACTGCCTGGCAGTATTGTATAGTTCCATAACCGCCTGGGAGCAGTTTTCAAGAATAATCAAAGTAACCGGTTATATTCAATGTGAATCTGATTTTACCGAACAGCCGCAGGTTTTGAACGGAGCTTCGCAATTACTGGAGGATATTTTTGGAGAGGCCGGTAAACATGCGCGAGTGGCAGTAGGCGTGAATGCCTTGCCTCTGGGGGCGGCCTGTGAGGTGGAGATGGTGGTGCAGCTTCGGTAAAAACATGAAAAAGGCCTGACAGTAGCAGTGCAGCAGTAAATATTTTAAGGAAGTGATTAAAATGGCTGATTCCAATCCATTTGATAAAGCCCATGAACTGGCCCGGTCAATCCGACAATCTCCGGCTTATGAGCGTTACCTGTGTGCCAAGCGGGAGATTGATAAGCATCCCGATTACAAGGACAAGATTCTTAAGGTTCGCAGCCGTCAGATGGAATTGAACCGTGCTCATATACTGGGAGAGGAACTCCCCGCGGATTCTGTAGCCGAGCTCTCTCAGGAGTTGTCAGCTTTGAAGCAGCATGAGGAAATTGCTGAATTCTTTGAGGCTGAAACCTGCTATATAAACATGTTTCAGGATATCCAAAACATCATTCAAAGTGCTCTGGATGCCGACCTCAGGGATTAGCAACTGCTTTGGGAAAACTTGATATGGGTTCAAGACAGGGCTTAACCCCTGTCTCTTTTATGAGAAAACTTTGCCATTAGCCCTGGGTGTGCTTATTGGTATACAGTATTATTCTACACAGGATATTTACAAAAAGGCAAAAAGGTTGAACAATTAACGCAGCCTATTATCTCAATCAGACGTACAGGCGGGAGACTTTACATGAGCTTAAGATGCAACTGAGTGCCGGATGGGGATTATCCTTGATTAATAGCAAAGAAAAACCAGCTGTGGTACAAATCAGCATCAAGAAGAAATCTGTTTTACGACGACCCCATTTTCAAAAGGAGGTGAGCAGATGTCGTGTTGCTGCGACCGCGGAAAGAGCGGGGAGGCAGAATTTAATAGTGAGGCCGTTGATCTGACTTTGATGAAAGAGGTCCTGGAACGCAACCGCCATAAAGCCGGCAGTTTGATCACGGTTCTACAGGAGACGCAAGGCATATATGGCTATCTCCCTATGACAGCTATAGCCGCCATCGCCCGTGAATTAAAACTTAAGCCTGCCCGGGTATATGGAGCCGCGACTTTCTATACCCAGTTTCGCTTTAAACCGACGGGGAAACACTTGATCCTGCTCTGCCAGGGGACGGCCTGTCATGTAAACGGGGCCGCAAGGATTCTGGCCGCGCTTGGTGAAGAATTAAAGATTAAAATAGGTGAGACCACCTCTGATGGCCTTTTTACATTGGAAACTGCTGCCTGCCTGGGTTGCTGCAGCCTGGCCCCGGTAATGATGATTGACGGTCAGGCCTACGGACCCCTGACCCCGGAGAAGGCGACCGCAGTGATTAAAGGCATATACAGCAGTGAATCAATGGCAGTTGGGGGAGGTGGTAAAGCATGAAGGTGCGAGTTGGCCTGGGAAGCTGCGGCATAGCTGCCGGTGCCCTGGAGGTATGGCAGACTTTAGATAAGGTGGCTGAACAGGCGGGCATACTGATTGAAAAAGAGCAGACTGGCTGCAAGGGCATGTGCTATCAGGAACCCCTGGTGGATATTATTGATGGTGATGGTGTCACCTATTCATACGGCCATGTGAACCCCCAAAAACTGCTTGAGATTGTAGCTGCTCATGCCGCTGCTGCAGGTCCATTGCAGGAATACCTGACCACCATACCGGATCAAAGTGATGAATTTCTGCGGCATCAGGTGCGGGTGGCTTTGCGCAATTGTGGCCAAATTGATCCCGAATCGCTGTCCGGCTACCAGACCGCCGGGGGTTATCAAGCCCTGCGGCGAGTGGTGAACGCTATGAGTCCTGAAACGGTAATAGCGGTATTGAAAAGCTCCGGTTTGAGAGGACGTGGAGGGGCAGGTTTCCCCACCTGGTTAAAATGGCTGGATACCAGAAAACAGCCCGGAGAAGTAAAATATGTGGTTTGTAATGCTGATGAAGGCGATCCGGGTGCTTTTATGGATCGCAGCTTATTGGAGGGTGATCCACATACGGTACTGGAGGGGATGGCCATTGCGGGCTACGCAATTGGAGCCCGGGAGGGTATCATCTACTGCCGCGCTGAATATCCCCTGGCGATCAAACGCTTATCCATTGCTATTGCCCAGGCCGGCCAGGAAGGCTTTTTAGGCGAGCGCATTTTGGGCAGCTCCTTCTGCTTCAACATCCATATCAAACAGGGTGCAGGCGCTTTTGTTTGTGGTGAAGAAACCGCCCTCATCGCTTCCCTGGAGGGGGAGCGTGGCATGCCCCGGCTCAAACCGCCCTATCCCTCGGTCAGCGGCTACTGGGGCCGGCCCACCAATATTAATAATGTGGAGACCTATGCCAATGTGCCCTGGATCATCGAGCATGGCGGTCCGGCTTTTGCAGCCCTGGGCACTGAGGACAGTAAAGGCACCAAGGTTTTTGCCCTGGCCGGAAAGATCAAGCGAGGCGGCCTGGTTGAGGTGCCTATGGGCATTACCTTGCGGGAAGTGATATATGATATCGGCGGCGGGATTGAAGCTGATAAGCGATTCAAGGCGGTGCAGATGGGCGGCCCGGCAGGGGGATGTATTCCCGAGGCCTATCTGGATACACCGATTGATTATCAGGCCGTTACCCATCTGGGGGCCATCATGGGCTCGGGGGGCATGATTGTGGTCGATGAAAGCACCTGCATGGTGGATATGGCCCGCTATTTCCTCGATTTTACCCAAAAGGAATCCTGCGGCAAGTGTGTTCAGTGCCGTATAGGCACCCGGCGTATGCTCGATATCATGGAAAGGATCTGTGCCGGTGAAGGCAAGCCTGAAGATATTGATCTGCTGCAGGAATTGGGGACACAGATCAGCGCAGCTTCTTTGTGCGGATTAGGCCAGGGAGCCCCCAATCCGATCTTGAGCACTTTGCGCTATTTCCTAAATGAATATGAAGCTCATATTTATGATAAAAAATGCCCTGCTAAACAATGCCAAGCCCTGATTCAGTATGTGATTGATGGAGATAAATGCAGCGGTTGCACCATTTGTGCCGGGAAATGTCCGGTAGACTGTATCCGTGGGGAACGCCGGGAAGTGCATGTCATCGATCAGAGTCAGTGTATAAAATGCGGCACCTGTTTGGAGGTCTGCCCGGAACGATTTGCGGCTGTAAGGGTAGAGTAGGGAGGAGCAGCATGATTGAGATTAACGGCATACAATTAAAGCATCAAAACGGCCGGACCATTTTGGATATGGCCCGGCAGGCAGGCATAGACATACCCACCCTTTGTCATGATGAACGGGTTAAAACCTATGGGGCCTGTGGGTTGTGTGTGGTGGAAGTGGAAGGCATGAGAAACCTGGTGCGGGCTTGCGCTACCGAGGCCGCTGCAGGAATGAAGATAAGCACCGATAATGAACGGGTGCGCCATTCCCGCAAGCTGACCCTGGAACTATTGATGTCTGATCATAATGGTGAATGTCGTCCCCCCTGCACGCAGGCCTGCCCGGCAGGCACAGATTGTCAAGGCTATGTGGGCTTGATAGCCAACCATCATTTTAAAGAGGCCTTGATGCTGCTTAAAGAGAGCCACCCCCTGCCGCTCAGTATTGGCCTGGTATGCCCTCACCCCTGTGAGAGCGCCTGCCGCCGGCAGCTGGTGGAGTCGCCCATCGCAATTGCTGATCTAAAGGCTTTTGCTGCCAGTCAGGATCTTAGCCAGGGGCAGCCCTACCTGCCACCCCTGGCGGAGCCGAGTGGGAAAAGGGTGGCGGTGGTGGGCTCCGGACCAGCCGGTTTAACGGCGGCTTATTTTCTGGCCCGGTCCGGACATAAAGTGGCTATTTATGAAGCCATGCCCCAGCCCGGAGGCATGCTCCGCTATGGCATACCCGAATACCGCCTCCCCAAGGCCTGGCTTGATCAGGAGATTGAACTCATCAAGCAATTGGGGGTAGAGATAATAACCGCTACCAGCATCCCTGCAGATATTGATTTGCCTACTCTCCGCCAGGAATTTGACGCGGTTTTTGTTGGCATTGGCGCCTGGAAGTCATCACGGATCGGCTGTACTGGAGATGACCATTTAGCTGTTATTGGGGGCATAGATTTTCTGCGCCAGGTGAACATGCAGCAGGAGGTACGCATAGGCCCCCGTGTAGCGGTGATCGGTGGTGGTAATACCGCTATGGATGCGGCTCGCACCGCGGTGCGGATGGGCGCAGCAGAAGCGATAGTCCTGTACCGGCGCACCCGCGCCGAAATGCCTGCTGCAGACATTGAGATTGCCGAGGCGGAGGAAGAAGGGGTTGTTTTCAGATTCCTGCTGGCTCCAGAAGAAATTGTCAGTAACGGGGATAAACTGCAAGGCATTAAGATGGGGAAAATGAAGCTGGGCCAGGCTGATTCTTCCGGCCGGCGCAGCCCGGTACCGACCGGAGAAACAGAATTTATTGAGGCTGATACCATTATTGCTGCCATCGGCCAGCAGGTGAATGCAGGCGGATTCGAGGCAACCGGCTTGAACCGCTGGCGCAGTTTGGATATTGATCCCGAGACCATGAGCACCGCCCTGGCAGGCGTATTTGCCGGAGGCGATGCGGTGACTGGACCAGGCACCGCTATTGAGGCTATTGCTCAGGGGCAAAGGGCGGCTCGATGCATTGATCGTTACCTGCAAGGTCAGGTTCACCACCAGCGGCATTCTCCATATGTGGCACAGAAAGTGGTTACGGCAGCCGATTACGAAAACTGCCCCCGGCAGCCCAGGGTGTATCCCCGGCATGCTGATGCACAGCTGCGCCGCCACGACTTCAGGCCGGTAAAACAGATCTTTAGCATTAAAGAAGCTCGCGCTGAGGCGCAGCGCTGTCTGGAATGCGGTTGCCTGGACTATTATGAGTGCCGCTTGATTGCCTATGCTCGGGAATATCAGGTAAAGCCACGGCGTTGGGAAGGTGAGCAGCGGGATCTTATGCCTGTGGAGCAGCACCCCTTTATGATCAAGGATATGAACAAATGCATTCTGTGCGGTTTGTGTGTGCGGGTATGTGATGAAGTCATTGGCGCTGCTGCTTTGGGCTTGGTGCAACGCGGTTTTGACACTGTGGTGCAGCCTGAAATGGGGCTGCCCTGGCAGGACACCTCCTGCATTGCCTGCGGACAGTGTGTTGCCCTGTGCCCGACCGGTGCTCTGGTGGAACGCAATGGCGAGGGCAAAAATATTCCCCTGCCCCTGGCCCCAACTGTAACCACCTGTTCCGGCTGTGATTGGGGATGCCGGCAGGTAGTGCAAGGCTTCCATGGTATGATCGCCAAAGTCGAACCCGTTAAGGAGGGATTGCTGTGCGCCCAGGGCCGTTTTGCCTGGAAAGGGGATCAAACCGCGCGCTTAACCACTCCCATGATCAAGCGGGACGGTCGATGGCAACAGTTATCATGGGAGGAAGCCCTTACCGCAATGCTGTTATCTCATCAACATGTACAGGCTGCGGCAGGGCCGGGCTCCAGCGGGGTTTTTATCAGCCCCACCTACACGGTTGAGGAAGCAGATTTGGCCGCATACATTGCCCATGGCCTGGGGGCGGATTATTTGAGCAGCTTTACCCGTAATAGCGGGGATTGGCTGCAGCGTATTGCGGGTGAGAAACGCGGCAATGATATGATGCTGGAACTGGAACAGGCTGATGTTATCCTTATGATCGGCTCGTTTAAGCATAATCACATCCCGGCCATTAGAGTCCGTCAGGCTGCGGCTCAAGGGGCCAGCCTGATTATCATCAGCCCGGAGGGCAGCATCGCCGATGACCAGGCTGCCTTGCGCATTTGTCCGCAGGACAATGATGTGGACCTGTTGCTGCAGGTGTTGGCCGCGCTATCGAAAAAGCAGCCGCCAGATCAAGGAGATATTGATAAGGCTCAGCCTCTTTACCGCAGCCCGGCAGAACTGGCACAACAGGTTGCAAAACAACCTGTCAGCAGGGCTGCAGAGCAGATCGCCGGGTTGTATGGCAATGCCAAAAGGGCCTTGATACTGGTAGATGGATATTCTTGCAGTGATAATGCTGTACAGGTAATGTCCGGCCTGGCGGCGTTAAATGATCCCGGTGGTGCGCCCGCCCATGGCATCATGGTGGTCTCTCCGGGCGGCAATGCCGGCGGGATTTGGCAGGCAGGCTTTCAACTGCCTTTTCAGGAGGCTTATCGTGCCCTTGGTGATGGGGAGATGAAGACCGTGCTGTTATTGGGCGAAGATCCGGTAGGCTGTGGTTTGATTGGCCCGGAGGTATTGCGCCGGGCCCAATTGCTGGTGGTGATGGCACCCTGCTTAAACGACACCGCCAGGCTGGCTGATATTGTATTGCCGGGTTCTACCCCTCTGGAGACCAGCGGCACCTATATAAGTGCAGACGGCAGCCTAAAACTGCTGCGTGGAGTGCAGCCACCGCCTGCTGGAATGGATAATCTGGCTGTTCTTAAGGCCATTATCAGCCATATGAATCTGTGCCCCGCTTTGCAGACGAAGACAATGCCGGAGGGAAAATGCTCCCGGGCCGTTCATCGCGGGGAAGCATGGGCCCATCAGGATGCCCAGGCTTGCTTGTACTTGCCTGATAGACGGATTTTTATACCACCCCGGGTCGCTGACCCCGGCTGGTGCAGTTTCAACCGAATGTTAAGCAGAAATGGTGGGCCACAATAATACGCTGCCTCTCAATACGGTCATCGCGGTCAGGGGCAGCAAATTGACCGGTTTATAAAACCCCGCTTTTGACATATGGCTCCGATGCAAAATGTGAAGGCATGATTGCAGGTGAGAGAACCCTAAAAAGGCCTCCCTGATGCGTCCCCATCGGCAGTGTCACAGGCTTCACGGTTCGATGTAAAAAATGTGTTATAATGACCTGTAGTCAAGGCTTAGGATGAGGAGGACATCTGATAATATGAGAAACATTGCCATAACAGTGGGACTGATTGCCATGCTGCTGATAGCCGGCTGTGCATCCAGTGGTGCTCAGAAGGTAATTGCTGAAGTTAATGGTGAGAAAATCACCCAACAGGAATACGATCACCGCATCAAATTGATTACCGCCAGTTACAAACTGGAGCAGCGGAACATGCAGTCGGAGCAGCAGGGCAACGCAGAAGTGGTCATTGATGAGAAGATCCTTCCCCAGATACAAGAGACCGCCTTTAATCAATTGGTGATGATGAAATTGGTAGCTCATGAAGCCCAGGTAAAGGGCATCCAAATGACCCCGGAGGAGATTGATCAGCACCTGGCCGACTTCAAAACCATGCAGGAGACAAGTGGCGGTCCCGAGGCCTACAACCAGGTTCTCAAGGATTTCGCTATCACTGAAGCAGAATTGAAGGAAGAATTAGCAGCAGGGCTGTTGCGAAGCAAGGTTGAGGAAATAATAGCCGCAGATGCCCAGATTACTGAGACTCAAGCCCAGGAATTCTACCAGGCTAACCAGGAAACCTATACGGAGCCGGCAGGGATGAAGATTTCTCATATTCTGGTGGACAGCGAGGATAAGGCCAAGGATATTATCAAACAATTGCAGGCGGGAGCAGATTTCGCTGCGTTGGCAGCCCAGTACTCTTCCTGCCCCAGCAGTAGCCGGGGAGGCGACCTGGGGCCGGTCAATGCCGATACACCTATGGTTGAAGAATTTAAAAATGCTGCCCTGGCCTTATCGGGGGGACAAATCACCACACAACCGGTAAAGAGTGAATTTGGCTATCATGTTATCAAGGCCAACGGCAAGCAAGCAGCAGGGGTCATACCGTTTGCCGAGGTTAAAGCAGAGATAATCCAACAACTGCAAGACCAGGCAGTGGGAACCTATTTGGATCAACTGTACCAGCAGGCCCAAATCAACGACTTGCGCAAAAAGTGATTCTCGTATCCAGGAGTCGGGGCGGCGATTTACACGCCCCGGCTCTTTTTTTCCCCTGGGTCTTGCCAAAAGTATCTGAAGTGGCATAATATTTAATAATGATAATTATTATCACAGAGAGGAGAGGTTCTATGTGTGGAGGCGACTACAGAGAAAAGCTGGCTGCCAGCAAATATAGGCTTACCGGACAAAGGGCAACTGTGTTGGAGGTGATGGTCAGGAATCGCGGCAAGCATCTCAGCGCTGATGAGGTATTGCAGCAAGCCCGCTTATTGCGGCCCAACATTGGTATAGCAACGGTCTATCGCACCCTGGATAAACTGGCCAGTATGGAAGTGCTTTACAAAGGCATGTTTGACAGCGGCAAGTATCGTTACGAACTGGTCGATGATAACCAGGAACACCATCATCATCATGTAGTTTGCGTGTCCTGTGGGAACATAAGCGAAATCAAGGATGATCTACTGTGTGAATTGGAACGCAATATCCGGAAACAGGGCTTTCAGATTATTGATCATGATCTAAAATTCTTTGGCTACTGCCCCCGCTGCTCAAAGCCGTAATATTAAATTCTGCTGCCAATGAGGGGAGGTGAGCATCATGAGGGCTGTTTTCATAGGCAACCCCAATGTAGGCAAGAGCGCCCTGATAAATCAATTAACCGGTTCACGCCTGCTGGTGGCCAATTACCCGGGAACATCTCACAAAATCGCCTCTGTGGAAAAGGATGGTTATCGCTTCTATGATACCCCGGGCATTTACTCGCTGCATGGCCCCGGCGAGTCGGCAGCTATTGTGCGGCAATTGTTACGTGATGGCAGCGAAATACGACTGGTTAACGTGGTAGATGCCACCAATCTAGAGCGCAACCTGGTACTGACCCTGGAAATTCTGGCTTTGGGACTGCCGACCATTGTGGTGCTAAACCAGATGGATCGCGCCGCCAATCTAAATATCAGCATAGAACGGTACAAACTGGCACAGGAATTAGGGTGTCCGGTGATATTGCTGCCCACCCCTGATGGCAGCGGATTGAACGAATTGATGCAGTGGATCAGGCATACGTTGGTAGGCAATGACCAACCCCAACCCGCACGGGTGGATAATTATATCCTGCCCGCTGCGGATCATCAATGCCAACATTGTACACAGGCTTGCCGGCACGATGTAATCCCGTTGGGCAAGCAGACTTATGAACGGGCTCGAACTGTTGCTGCTGCAGTTACGCACAGTGAACCGCGTCAGGGCAAGGACCTGTTGGAGACAATACAAAAAAGCCTCGATCACCCTGTTCTGGGAACCATATTGCTGTTGTTGCTGGCGTATGGACTGTTTTATGTGATGATCACCCTTGTACATTATCTGGAGGGTCCTATTAGCGAACTGTTAGCCCCGATAAGCGGCATGCTTACTGCCTTAATTCAGCATTTGCTGCCGCCCGGTATGATAAACCAGGTATTGTCTCAAGCGGTACCGGAAGGGCTGGTAATCCCTTTTACCATTATTATGCCGGCCATGATAACAGTCAGCATTTTCATATCCGTACTGGAAGATACCGGATTACTGCCCCGCTATTCGGTGGCCTTGGAGAGGGTTACCAGCTTTATAGGTGTTTCTGGACAGGCCATCATCCCATTAACGCTGGGGTTTGGCTGCCGCACACCGGCCATTATGGCGACCAGTCTTTTGCCCAATGCGGCGGAACGCTTTATTATTGCGACTTTGCTCAGCATTGTGGTGCCCTGTGCTGCTTCTCTGGGGGTGATGGCCGCTGTTATTGCCAAATTCCACGCTTATCTATGGGCGGTAGTAGCCGCCATGCTGGCAGTACTGCTGGGGCTCGGCTATGCATTGAGCCGCATTATGCCCCGTGAAGGTGCTTTTATTTATGAATTACCACCCCTGCGCATCCCCGCCTGGAAGGATGTCGGGCAGAAGGTTATATCGCGCTGCGGAGGCTTTTTCACTGAGGTATTGCCGCTTTTGCTGCTGATGAACATTATTTTGCGTGCCATGATGGAAACCGGT
Organism: Syntrophomonadaceae bacterium; assembly: GCA_050949825.1. Lineage (GTDB taxonomy): Bacteria > Bacillota > Syntrophomonadia > Syntrophomonadales > Syntrophomonadaceae > DTU019. Next base: position 188,194 of record JBMNGL010000007.1, read on the forward strand.
GTATTGACACTGGTCAGTGGCCTGGAGGGAATGGCCAGGCTTTTGTTCGGTATTCCTGCTGAAGCCCTGGTCGCCGTCTTGATCACTGTTCTGCAGCGTTATCTGGCCCCTCTGGTGCTGCTCAATCTGGCTTTAACCCCCCGGGAAGCTACCATTGCCATAACCATGATCGCGCTTTCACTGCCCTGCTTGCCGGTTATGACTATAATCACCAAGGAGATGGGATTGAAGAACTTGTTTACCATTTTGGGATTAGGGGTCTTAAGCTCGATCCTGGTAGGGGTTACTCTAAATCTGCTCTTGCCAATATAGGAGGAGGTATTGGACTTGTCTACTTTACAAGACATGAAACCCGGGGACAATGCCCGGGTGCAAGCTATCAATAAGCATTTCAAGGGAAGCCAGCGTCTGGCACAGATGGGACTAAGCCCCGGGGCCGAAATTCAACTGCTGGCCCGTTATCCTTTGCGAGGTCCCTATCTGGTTATGGTGGGCAACAATCGCATTGCTATAGACTATCATCTCACCAGTGCAGTTGAAGTCAATACCATCCCCGGACAACCTTGAACTGACCGCAGTTGGAGTGCTGTTTCGGTTTGGTTGGACTCATAACCAGCAGTTATGCTAATATATACTCATAATCCTATCAACCCATCAGGGAGGTTAAAATAATGCTCAGGTTAATCGATTTGTCCATGGTGGTTGCAAGTGAACAGGGTGAAAATCGCGAAATCATTCGCGGCATCAATGTCGAGTTTGAGGCCGGCAAGGTATATGGCATCACCGGGCCTAATGGAGGCGGCAAGACCTCTCTGGCCAAGCTGATCATGGGAATATATCTGCCCAGCCAGGGAAGCATTTATCTGCAAGACCAGGACATTACCAGCCTTAGTATCAGTGAGCGGGCGCAGCGGGGGATTATTTATGCCTTTCAGCAACCACCGCGCTTTAAGGGCCTGACCGTTAAAGACCTGATAAACATTGCCCGCCCGGGGATTGATAACCTGCACCTGCGTAGCACCTTGCGCGATGTGGGTTTGTGCCCTGAAGATTATTTGGATCGGGATGTAGGACCGGGCTTGAGCGGCGGTGAAATGAAACGGATTGAAATGGCGCAGACCCTGGCCCGGGATGCGGTCATTAGCATTATGGATGAACCGGAAGCAGGGGTTGATCTTTGGACTATTCAGAAGCTTATTGCAGTTATTGTGGGTCGGTATAAAAAGAACCCCAAACTGACTACGATAATTATTACCCATAATGAGAATATGCTGCATATCTGCGATGAAATACTGGTTATAGAGAGCGGACTGCTCACCAATCGCGGCACCCCGGAAGAGATCTGGCCGTTGATTAAAGATGAGATTGAGTGCAAAATGAAGAATCAATGCAGTGGGGATATAGCCTATGCAATTAGATGAAATCAAGACCAGTTTACTGAAAACCATAGCCGACCTTAACGCAGTGCCCGGGGGCGCCGTCAATATTCGTGTTGATGGTATCCCGGCCTTGCGGCATTCCACCCCAACCGTGCGCATTACTCCCAAGGAGGACAAGCCCGGTTTTGATCTGGAGGTGGCGGCGGGGGTAAAAGGGGAGACAGTGCATGTGCCGGTGATTCTCACCCAGGCCGGCCTCAAGGATACAGTATATAATTCCTTTATTATTGGAGAGGACGCCGAGGTAACCATTATTGCAGGCTGCGGCATTCATAATGCCGGCCACATGAACACACAGCACGATGGCATCCATGAGTTTATACTCCATCCCCGCAGCAAATTAAGATATGTGGAAAAGCATTATGGAGAAGGGAGCGGGGCGGGAAAAAAGATTCTCAACCCTACCACCACAGTTCATGTGGCTCCAGGTGCCAGTATAGAAATGGAAATGGTGCAGATTGCCGGGGTCGATGATACGCACCGGGTTACCACCGTTTATATAGAGGAAAAAGGCTATGTCAAGATGATTGAACGCCTGCTCACCCATGGGCAGCAGCATGCCGAATCCGATGTAGAGATGCATATTGAAGGCAAGCATGGCAGCGGGCAGGTTTTATCCCGATCTGTTGCCAAAGAGGATTCGGAGCAGGTATTTCGCGCCTCTCTGATTGGGAAAACCGATTGTACCGGGCATGTGGAGTGCGATTCCATTATCATGGGCAATTCCAGAATAAAATCTATTCCCCAATTGGTTGCGGAGAGTGCCGATGCGGTATTAACCCATGAGGCAGCTATTGGAAGGATTGCCGGTGAACAATTGATTAAACTGATGTCCCTGGGACTTACCGAACAGCAGGCGGTAGATACCATCATTGAAGGTTTTTTGCGCTAAGTGTCTCTCCCGTATTTGATCACAGGTTGGTGTACGTATGAATCTGAATCTCCTCAAAACCTATGTAAAAGTCGTCGAAACCCAGAATCTGTCCAAGACTGCGGCTGAGTTTGGTTTATCCCAACCGGCAGTGACCAAGCAGATTCAATCCCTGGAAGATACCTATGGGGTTTTACTATTGGAAAGGTCGGGGCGACGCTTAAAAACCACGGAAGCGGGAGAGATCCTGTATCAATGTGCCCGGGAGATCATCAAGGCTATGGACAAGACCGAGAAGGCCATGGAGGAAGTTATCGATGGACGCAAAGGCACGTTGTATATTGGCGCCAGCACTATTCCCGGCCAGTATATATTGCCGCGCCTGCTGAAAGACTTCAAAGACTGCTACCCCAGTGTCACCCTGACCATGGATATCGCCGATACTGACAAGGTGATTAATCTGGTGGCTGACCGGGTTTTAGATTTGGGCATTGTAGGCGGGTGGTCCAACATTCGCAAAATTGAAGGTTTCCCCTGGTTGGAGGATGAGCTCGTGGTAGTAGTTCCAGCCGACCATCGCCTGTCTCATGCCAAACAGGTGCTGCTTCCGGACCTCATCACGGAACGCTGGATATTCAGGGAAAAGGGCTCCGGGACCAGGAAAGCCGTCGAAGAGATGCTGGCATCGTGCGGCATTAAAAAAGAAGACCTCAGTATATCGATGGAAGCAGGCAGCACGGAAGCGGTTCTGGCTGCGGTTGACTCCGGCATGGGTATTTCTATTGTCTCCTCCTGGGCCATAAAGAGGCTTACATCGGCTAGAATTAGGACTTTGGGTATTGCAGAAGCTTGTAGCAAGCGCCATTTCTATGTTATCTATCCGCGGCAGAAGTCGCGGCGCAAGTCGGTTAAGGCATTTTTGGAATATATGAAAAAGTGGGGATAGATTGCTTAAGCCCGGTGTAAGCCGGGCTTTTCTCTTGGTGCCATAGAAAGTGGTTTGATTTTAAGATCCGTTTGGATATAATATACCTGTTGCCAATAAATATGGGGAGGTCCGATAATGCTTCCATTGCCCAAAAAATACTTTTTGACAGCCGCTGCCGCAGAAGGCACAACAGAGCTAACTGCTTTTGACGGTGCGCTGCTGAAAGCCCGGGTTGGGAATACTAATCTCTTGAAAGTAAGCAGCATACTTCCGCCGGGCTGCCAATATGACCCGGAGTTGATTATACCGGAGGGGTCCTTACTGCCCATCGCCTATGGCACCATTACTTGTACCGAGCCCGGGGTGAAAATTGCCGCAGCGGTAGCGGTCGGCATTCAAAAAGGAGATCGTTTTGGCGTCATCATGGAATATGAAGGCCATTGCAGCCAGGCGGAAGCAGAGGCCATGGTGGTGCAGATGGTCAAGGAAGCCTTTACGATAAGAAATCTGGAGCTTGCAGAAATTAAGGTTGCTGCTACTGAGCATGTGGTTGAAAAGATCGGTTGTGCCTTCGCTGCGGTTCCTTTGTGGTATTAACGGCAACCGCAAGTGGAATAGCTAGGGGTCAAAACTTTATGGTTAGGAGGATTTTCTTTGGATCTCTGGGTAACCGAATATCAGACTCCCGCGTTGGGGCTTAGCTGCAAGGCCACACAAACCTTGCGGGCGGAACAGACCCTTTTTCAGCATCTCGCCGTGGTTGAAACAGAGCAATTCGGCAGGATGCTGCTTTTGGATGGCATGATTCAGACCACAGAAAAGGATGAATGGGTCTATCATGAAATGATTACGCTGGTGGCCTTGAATGCACATCCCCAACCAGAACAGGTATTGATTATCGGTGGTGGTGATGGCGGCACCCTGCGTGAGGTGGTGCGGCATCCGGGGGTGAAAAAAGGCCTTCTGGTGGAGATTGATGAACGGGTTGTACAGGCCTCCCGTGATTATTTCCCGAACCTGAGCACTGCGTTTAGCGATCCTAAAGCCGAAGTGATGATAGCAGATGGGATCGAGTATATCAAAAAGAACCACGACCGCTTTGACGTGGTTATTGTAGACTCTACCGAACCTGTTGGCCCTGCGGTGCAGCTCTTTTCTCCACAGTTTTATAAAGATGTATTTGCGGCGCTGAAAGAAGATGGCCTTTTGGTTGTTCAGAGTGAATCGCCCTTTTTTAATGCTGAGGTTATCAAAATGGCCTATCATGGGATTCAACAGGCCTTTCCCATAACTGCATTGTATCTGGCCAGCATCCCCACCTACCCCAGCGGTTTGTGGAGTTTCACCATCGGTTCCAAGCGCTATGACCCGCGCCGCCCCATAACCGAATATCAGGAAGGATTGAAATACTATAATCCCCTGGTGCACCAGGCTTCTTTTCAGTTGCCTGGCTTTGTGCGTCAGATTATTGAGGAATAAATATGCGTAACCACCATTTGCCCTGGTTGGAAAAGAATTTTGGCTTTATGGGGAACAACCCCGATTATCAAGCCTGCTCCAAGGTGATTCTGGGATTGCCGATGGATTCTACCACCAGTTTCAGGCCGGGTACGCGTCTGGCACCGGCCCGCATACGCGCGGTTTCAGAAGGTATAGAAGAATACAGCGTCTATCAGCGACGTTCGCTTGTAGATATTGATTTTTATGATGGCGGCGATATTCTTATTCCCTTAGGCAATATAACGGAAAGCCTCAATCGTATTGAACAAACGGCAGCCTCTATCCTGCAGCAAGGCAAAAAGACCTTTTGTATGGGAGGAGAACACCTGGTATCGCTGCCGGTTATAAAGGCCTATCATCGTTATTATCCCGATCTGGCAGTGGTGCAGATGGATGCGCATGCTGATTTAAGGGCAGAGTACCTGGGTGAAGAACTGTCTCATGCCACGGTGATGCGCCATGTGGTGGAAACCATTGGCGAGGGGCGGCTTTTTCAACTGGGAATACGCTCGGCCACCGAGGATGAGCTCGCTTTTGCGGAGGTTAAAACTCGGCTCTATCTGGATCAGTTATTAGACGCAGCCAACGCTGTGAAGCAGCAGATTCAAAGCCGCCCGGTATACATCACGGTTGATATCGATGTACTGGATCCCGCCTTTGCGCCTGGCACCGGCACCCCTGAGGCCGGTGGATTTTCTTCGCGAGAACTATTGCAAACCCTGCACTCCCTGGCGGAACTTGATGTGGTGGGATTTGACCTGGTGGAGATTTCGCCTCCCTATGAGAAAGGCGACAACACCTCCATTTTAGGAGCCAAATTGATGCGCGAAGCCCTGCTGGCCTTTTGAGAAACGGGTACTCGTGGGCCAACACAGGGCCAGGGGGACGGTGACTTTGACTCACCGTCCCCCTGGCCCCTCATTTAATACATGGTTAGGTGGGCCGGGTATACGTAAATGAGATTGCTGTTTTCAATCCGCTTGTAGGTAAACAATTCCTCCAGCAGTGCAAAGACAGGCACCAGGTCTTCTTCATCAGGTTGATCCTGATCGGTCAGATCCACGCGGAAAATGGCTACAGGAACCTCAGCCCAGTTCAACAATTTTAATTCCTCCAGGCCTTCGCCCAGGAACTCCAAATCTTGCACCGGTATAGAAAAGGGTGCCGTGCTTTTACTCTTGATATGTGCCTCCATTAGTGAAATAAGCTGTTTGAGGCGGTTTTCCTGCTCGGGGTCAATCAGGTATTGGAAGAGAATCTCATATAGATTCTGCACTACAATGATGGAGGTTACAGTTGGTAAGCGCAGGTGTGTATCTTGCTTGACCAGCGTCAGTCTAAATTCCTTTACGGCCTGCATGGTTTCACTCCTTAAAAGTGTTGATTTAATAATTGTACCTGTTGGCAGATGCTTGTACAATGCTTATCCTGGCCAATGAGCAATAATTGGCTGCTGTTTGGCTATTTTAATCGTATCCTACTGCGGCAGTCTTACTTAAACCGTCCCGGGGTTGTCAATCCCTGCTCAATCGCTTATGTTGAAGAGGAAGCACCTTTCACTGCAAAACCCTTAATGGATTGCGTATTAGTGAATACACTGGTAAAAGATAAGTAGTCTCAATTAAGAAGTAATAATTGAGATAAGGAATTATCGTTGAAACCCCTTGCATTTATCCTTATGATTATTTCCTTTTCAGCGCTATCTGGGTCTAATCATATAGTCGAGTGAATCGCCATTAAATGGGGTCAGGGAGGAACGCCATGCGTAAAAGCCGACAGCATAAGCCTTATGAAGACTATCGCAGCAGCGAAGCCTTTAAGAAAATAAGCAGGCAGCGCTGGAGGTATAATATCCTGGGCCTGGTTATCCTAATGCTGATCCTCTTTCTGGCTGGTGATGTCGGTGGCTGTGCGCACTGGCTGGGCAGTGTGCTGGGGAAATAACCAGGCAGCCCCCAAGGTATCTCGCCTGCTGTAAAACTGCCCAAAGAGCATATCTGCCAGGCTAAGCCGCCCCATAAGGCCGCTGCTGCTATTTGCCTCCGTTCGCATTTACTGGGGGAAAAGGCTGCTCAAAATAGTTGATTTTCATGGCCTCCCGTACCTCAGACATGGTTTCCCGGGCTACCTGATGAGCCCTGGCGGTGCCGTTCATAAGAATCTCCCTCACCTCGGCAGGTTTGGTTTCATAATAGTTTCTTCTTTCCCGCATGGGATCCAATAGATCATTAATTATGCCGGCCAGGTTCTGTTTGCAGGCCACGCATCCAACCGTACCCTGACGGCAGGCAGACTCAATCTCTTCCACCTGTGCGGCATTAAATATGCGGTGATACTCAAAAACAGTACAAATCTCGGGATGCCCCGGATCCGTTTTGCGTATGCGGGCCGGGTCAGTGACCGCATTGCGCACCTTTTCGTGTACCACCGGGGGCGGATCTGATAAGAAAATGGCATTGTTAAGGCTTTTGCTCATCTTGCTTTTTCCATCCAGACCAACCAGGCGAGGTACGGCCCCGACCAATGCTTCGGGTTCCACCAGCACGGGTTCATAAAGGTCATTAAAGCGTCTCACAATCTTACGGGCCAATTCAATGTGCGGAATTTGGTCTTCCCCTACCGGAACCAGGTGGGCTTTGAAAATACTGATATCCGCAGCCTGGCTTAACGGGTAGCCTAAGAATCCATAGGTCATGTCCTTGAATCCGTGTTGGGCAGCCTCGCTTTTCACGGTGGGGTTATGGCGCAGCACATTGACTGCAGTGAACATGGAATAATACATTGTCAATTCGTGAATCTCAGGGATCATGCTCTGCACAAAAATGGTGGCCAGACGGGGATCAAGCCCCACAGCCAGATAGTCCAGGGTAATATCATAGATATCCCTGGCCAGGTTTTCATCTTTCTCCCAATGGGTAGTTAAGGCCTGAACATCAGCAATGATAATAAAGCTCTCATAATCATTTTGAAGATTTACCCGGTTGGCCAGACTGCCTACATAATGACCAAGATGCAGCTTGCCGGTGGGACGATCCCCAGTTAAGATCCGCTTTTTCGTGTTAGTCATTGTAATACCCCCTACTATACAATTTGTCCCATGATAAAAGCCTCCATTCCTCAAGGGACGGAGGCTCCGTGGTACCACCCTTGTTGACCCGCAGGTCCACTTGGTTCCCGGTAACGAGGGATGCCGGCCCAACCTACTCCGCTTTTTCAGTTGAGCAACTCCAAAGTCCATTCCAGAGGTTGGCAACACCGGTTCCCAGCTGATCCGGCTCTCTGAACTCACCTGGCCTCTGTACTAATCTTTTTCCTTGTTGTTATTGTATAATAATGCTAATAAGATAACATGAAGCAGCCTCTACTTCAAGGTAATTCACATCCCATAATAAGTTCGGACAGGAAACATTATTGCATCTTTACGTCGAATAATAGCAGAGCTATGCAATTTATAAGGTATTGGCTTGTTTTATAAACATACATACTTTTATAATATGTTATATAGTGTTTAGAGGCAAAAAGACCAGCCTGAATTTTTTTGAGAGGAGATATTATATGAACGGTTTGAACTCCTTTATAGGTTTCAACCTTCGAGCTGCCATGAAGAAGATTGATAAGAATTTAGGCAGCCGCATGGCAGACTTGGGGATTACCATTCCTCAATCCTTTATCCTATTCTGCCTGCAGGAGAGTAATGGCATCACCCTTAAGGAGATTGGTTGCCGAACCTTGATCGACAGTTCTTCAATGACTGTTCTGGTGGACAAATTGGAGAAAGACAAGCTGGCGGAAAGACGGCTTGATCCACAGGACCGCCGTGCCATCAGGGTATTTATTACCGAAAAAGGCAGCGCTATAGCCGCCCAGGTTACTGAGATAGCATATGACTTTAACGAGATGCTTTATGATTTATTGGGAGAGGGTAATCAGAAAGAATTTTTTCATGCTGTAAACAACATTATCAATGGTCTTAACTAATATAGCCCTGATTGCATTTCATCCACGCCTATCTATGATCTACGCATAACAATGAAACAAGAATAATACAATTAGATTAAATAATAGGAGCATATTGTAGTAATTCAATAATAATTTGGCCTCAGGACCTGGTACCAGGCTCCAGGGCAGATATCCCTGTAAAACCCCATTTTATTTATTGACATTGCCCAGAATTGTGCTAAAATTCTACATGTGCGTTTGAACAAATGTTTAAGGAGGTTTGAGAGCACGAAAAAATAACCGAAGGGAGGCGACATGATTGCAGTCTTTAGGGCGACATGTACTGGCCGAAGTATATGGCTGTCAATTTGAAGTATTGAATGATATCTCACAGGTGGAAGATATCATGATAAATGCTGCTTTGGAGGCTGGAGCTGAAGTGAGAGAGGTAGTATTTCACAAGTTTAGCCCGCAAGGAGTCAGTGGAGTAGTTGTTATCTCAGAGTCGCACCTGGCAATTCATACCTGGCCGGAGTTGGGATATGCCGCGGTAGATGTATTCACCTGCGGCGAATCAGTAAACCCCTGGGATGCCTGTAACTATCTGGCTGAGAAATTCGGGGCTACCCATGTAACGGCATCAGAAGTGAAGCGGGGGATGGTTCAGAGCCAGAAGAAGGAGCGCCTGGTGGTAAATATTTAGGAGGGATACTATTTTAGTAGACCGATGCAAATCGAACAATAGCGCTCACCAAACCTGAAAGGTCTTACTTGGCACAACCACAAGTAAGACCTTGTTTTATGATGAATATTAATTTCAGGCTGTTAAAGCCTGTTGTTTTCTATATAATTAATAGCAGATAATAAATAATACATAAGCATGGTGGGGAAGCAGGAAATAATTGTGAAGGCGCAGTACACTTGAAATCATTTAGAATAGAATAGATGCACGGTCGCAAAGAAATGATAACGATAATCAGACGCAGAAGGATTTGTGGGGGGAACTTATAGTGGAGCGTGAAAGACAGGATCTGGAAGAGGTTAACCGGGTGGTGCGCAACCGCCTTTTGCCATGGTGGGATCATGTGCAGGTCTATATCTGCCAGGCTGCGCAGGAAAACACCTGGAATCATCTGCCTGCTGCCGTTCTGGCAGTGTATCATTACCTGGGGCATCGTCGCGACCTGGCTATTAAAATGGCCGCTATTTTTAAAATGGTTTATCTGGCCAGTTCGATTCACGAGGCGGTTGGAGATGATGAAGAAGGCCAAGTTTATGATCAGCACATGCAGTTTACCATTTTAATTGGGGACTATATTTCCGGATGCATCCTGAAGATGCTGGTGGAGAGTGGTGCTGATCACTTATTGGATGTGTTTGCCGATGCGATTGCTCAGATTAATGAAGGTATGGTTATGAAGCATAAGCTGGAAGTTGCGCCAGAGCAGGTAATAAGCAAGACCAGGGCGTCCCTTTATAAAGCAGCCTTTGTTTGCGCAGCCAGGACAAGTGGTGTGGAGACAGAGGGTCTGTTCTGGTACGCTAAGCTGGGTTTCCATATTGGTATGGCTCTGGAGACCCAATCTTTAGCAGGTTTACACCCCGATATGGTGAGCACCCACAGTAAAAAAAGCCAAGATTTATTTTATCTTATTAACCAGAAAGGGCTCACCAGCAGTACTATCCTGGAGTTGCTGATCCGCGACAACATGGGTCGGGATCTGGCTCGGGCGGTGATTTAGCAGCATAGTAAAAATACCTGATATAAGCGGTCTGCTGGCCAGCAGACCGTTGTTCTTGCCCAGTCTTCCCGGGATCGTAGTCCATGCCATGATAAACCGGGTATTAATAAGAATAATTGTTGCTAGGGATAAAGGAGCAGAGCATTTGAATAAACTGCTGCAATTCCTGAATTTAATTGATTTCGGTCACACCCTGTTTGGTTTGCCTTTCGCCTATTTGGGGGCGATTTTGGCTGTGTCAGGAATCCCCAGCCTGGCGCAATTGGGCTGGATAACCCTGGCCATGGTCAGCGCCCGGACCGCCGCATTGTGTTTAAATCGCATCATAGACCGCCATTTGGATCGGGCCAACCCCCGCACCTCTCACTGGGTGCTGGCTGCTGGAAAATTACCGCTGAGCCTTATTTGGGCGGTGGTTGTACTCAGCCTGATGCTGCTTTTCCTGGCCGCTTCTCGCCTCAATCTGCTCTGTTTACAATTAGCCCCTCTGGCGGTGCTGGTTTTATGGGGTTATTCCTACACTAAACGCTTTACCTGGTGGTGTCATCTTATACTCGGCCTGGCTATCGGGATGGGGCCTGTCGGCGCCTGGATCGCTGTAACCGGAACTCTGGATTGGCAGCCCTTTTTACTGGGCCTGGCGGTAGCTTGTTGGATTGCCGGCTTCGATATCATGTATGCCTGTCAGGACATCGAATTTGATCGTGAACAGGGGCTCTATTCCATCCCGGCCCGTTTCGGGGCAGCCGGTGCTTTACGATTTTCTGAGGTCCTGCATCTTTTAATGGTGCTTTTCCTGATTGCCAGTGGCCTGGCTCTTGGCCTGGGGATATGGTACTACTCCGGTGTTGTCATCGCCGCCGGGGTACTGCTCTATGAGCATGCCATTGTGACCGCCGCCAACTTGAGCCGGGTTAATTTCGCTTCGTTTAAGGTCAATCGCTATGTGGGTTTGCTTATTTTTATTGCCAGCTTGACCGATATTTTGCATTGAATCAGGGTATTATGTGTATAGCTGAAACCTCAGTTTAGACCATGGGGAGGTAGTTCATGAAAAGATATGTGGTTGGATTGACCGGAGCCAGTGGGATCATCTATGGCATCACCCTGATCAGGGAGTTGCTCGCTCTGGGGGTAGAGGTCAATGTGATCAGCAGCCGAGTCGCTAAATTGGTTTTAGAACAGGAGCAAGGCTTAAAACCTGGTGAAAATGCTGCGGAGGCCCTGGCTTCTCTGCAATCTTTACATAGCAACCTGGTGGTTTACGAGAATACTGATATCGCGGCTCCCCTGGCCAGTGGTTCTTATATTACCGAGGCTATGATCATCATGCCCTGTACCATGGCTACCCTTTCCTCCCTGGCTCATGGCAGCGCCAGCAGCTTAATGGAAAGGACTGCTGATGTGATGCTGAAAGAAAACCGACCCCTGGTGGTTGTACCCCGGGAAACGCCTCTAAATAAAATCCATATCAGAAATATGCTCATCCTGGCAGAAGCAGGCGCTCATATTGTGCCTGCTATGCCGGCTTTCTACCATAACCCCGGTGATATCCAGGATCTAGTTCACTTTATGGTCGGCAAGGTCATGGATGTGCTCCGTTTGCCGCATCAGCTTTTTGCACGCTATGGCGATCCTCAATAGAGGTGCCTATGGGTAAATTGGTTGGAAACGCTTGGATGAATGATTATAATGAGTTTAATTGACAATCGCGGGGGGAAATATGGGACCCAATGAATTTTTTACTCCGGTAGCCCGTGAGTTAAATATTGTTGAAAGCAACCTGGATACCAATATAGAAACTACCCTGCCGGTTTTGCAAAAGGCCTCCACCCATCTCATTAAGGCAGGGGGCAAGCGGCTGCGTCCGGCTTTTGCATTACTGGCCGCCAGGGTGTTTGTGGACAACCTTGACAACATCATCCCGGTTGCTGTAGCTCTGGAATTGACTCACATGGCCACCCTGGTACACGATGATGTGATTGACAACTCACAAACGCGCCGGGGTACTGAGACGGTTAAACAGTTGTGGGGCAACCGCTTGTCCATCAATGCAGGCAATTATATCTTCTCGCGCTCCCTGAGCCTGGTGGCGGGTTATGGACGCACTGATATGATTAATGTCCTGGCAGATGCCAGTATGAAGATCTGTGAAGGCGAAATTTTTCAGATGCTGAGCGCCTACAATACAGAGGTGGGTTTGAAGAACTACCTGCGCCGCATCGAGAGGAAAACCGCCTTGTTAATTTCGGTGAGCTGTCAGTTGGGGGCCATGCTGACTCCGGCCAGGCAGGCCGAAGTGCTGGCTCTACAAAGATATGGTTATTACCTGGGGATGGCTTTTCAGGTAACCGATGATATCCTGGATTTTGTCGCCACTGAACAGATTTTGGGGAAGCCCACCGGCAATGATGTACGGCAAGGCATTATCACCCTTCCTGCCATTTACGCGCTGCGCTGCAGCCCGCATCGGCAAGAATTGGCCCAATGGTTGTCGTCGCCGCAAGCCTGCCTGAGCAAGGTTGACACCATAATTGATCTGGTGATTGATTCCGGGGGCATAGATTATGCTTATCATGCCACCGAATGCTATGCCTGCAAGGCGAAACGGCAATTGCAGTTACTGCCCAATTCTCTCATTACGGAAAACCTGGCGAATATGGCTGATTTTATCTCCACCCGGGATTATTAAAAGAAGGGGTGCAAACGCAGTGGCCTTTTTCAATTTTGGCGACATGACAGCAGAGGAAAAACAGACATTTATTCAGCACCTGGAGGAATTGCGCCGGGCGATTATCATCAGCGTTACGGCCATTATCATCGGTGCCTGTGTATCCTTCTACTACAATGAAGCCATTCTGGCTATCATCGTATCACCATTGACTGCTCTGCAGCAGACCTTAATCGTAACCGGAGTGACCGAAGCCTTTTTTGTCAAGCTAAAACTTTCTTTGTATGCTGGGTTTGCGCTGGCTTTCCCCATTGTGGTTTGGGCCTTGTGGCGCTTTATCAAACCTGGTTTGTATCCTCACGAACGCAAATATGTTTATGTGCTGCTGCCCTCCACAGTGCTACTGTTTGTTAGCGGGGTGTTGTTTGCCTTTTTTGGGATATTACCGCTGGCATTGAACTTTCTTATCTTCATTGCCGGGGAAAACCTGGAAACACTTTTTAGGGCAGAACAGTATGTCGGTTTTGTAACCACATTTACCATTCCCTTCGGATTGGTCTTTGAGCTGCCTGTGGTGATCTTTTTCCTCACCAAGATTGGGGTTGTAAAACCCGATTGGATGGTGAAGAATCGCAAATACGCCCTTTTGGCGATTGTAGTCCTGGCTGCCGTCCTGACCCCCGGACCCGATCCCTTGTCTCAATTGTTTATGGCCATTCCGACGTATCTGTTATACGAAGTCAGCATTTGGGTATCAAAATGGGCTGCCCGAGGCCGGACACGTATAAATGAAAGCGGAGGCGATGAGAGTGATGAGCTTAAGTCCCCATAATTGTAACAGATAGTCCCAAAGAACCCAGGTAGTGCCGTTAACGCCGGGCTGTTCCGCTTTACAAAAGAAGCGCTATTTGTCATAATAGCACTATATATTGGGGTGTAAGGTGGAAAAGGTCTGCATAATTTTAAGGCACAATTGGAGCGAAGGAGCGAAAACATTGTTTGCATTTTTACCTTTTAATGTTGGTCCATGGGAATTGATCCTCATTCTGGTTATTCTATTGATCATTGTTGGACCCGGCAAGCTTCCACAAGTAGGTCAGTCGCTGGGCAAAGCCCTGCAGAACTTCAAAAAATCAAGAGAAGAAGATTTTGATGATGAAGCTGATAATAACAAGGACAAATAGTCGATTGCAGCTCTAAAGGCCGACCTTTTTCAATATAACCGAACAATGGAGTTACCATGCAACGTCTTTTTCCCATATTCCTGAATCTACAAGACAAGACCTGCCTGCTGATAGGCGGGGGTGTGGTTGCGGAGCGTAAGATAGCCACCCTGCTGGAATATGGAACCAGAGTCAGAATCGTCAGTAAAGCAATTACCGCTCAGATTGAACAGTGGCACCGGGAAAATCGGGTAGAGATCGCATTGCGTGATTTTTGCGAGGAAGACCTGGAAGGTGTCTTTCTGGTTTTTGCCGCCACCAATGACAGCGATGTCAACCGTAAGGTAAGTCAATGCTGCCGGGAAAAAGAGATTCTGGTCAATGTCGTGGAACATCCTGAACAAGGTGATTTTTTTGTGCCTTCCATCCTAAGACGTGACGATTTGACTGTCGCGATTTCCACCGCAGGGAAGAGTCCGGCCTTTGCCCGCAGGCTGCGCCGGGAGTTGGAAGCCATAATAACGCCTGCTTATGGTGAGTTTGTAGACCTTTTGGGTGAAGTGCGCCGCTGTTTGCAGGAGCAGGTACCTGATATAAGAAGAAGAAAACAAATACTGGAATCACTTGTTTATTCGGATATACTAGACCTGATACAAGTGGGGGATAAAGATAAAGCGAAGGAGAAGATTAGGCAATGTATGTCCTTTTGGCAGGATTGAACCATCGCACTGCACCTGTCGAGGTGCGAGAAAAGCTGGCATTTTCTGGTGGTATGATGGAAAAGGCCTACCAGTATCTGCGGCAATGCGCTGAGATTGATGGAGCTGTAATTCTGGCTACCTGCAACCGTTCCGAGATTTATGCCACAACAAGGGACATTGCCACCGGTTCCAAAGTGCTAAATCAATTCCTGGAGCATTTTTCCGGGCTTTCTTATCGGGAATTACAGCCTTATTTATACCAACCCAGCTGCTATGATGCCATATTACATCTTTTCCGGGTTTCCTCAGGCCTTGATTCCATGATCCTGGGAGAAGCCCAAATACTGGCCCAGGTCAAAGACGCTTATCAAACCGCTATAGACCAGGAGGCTTCTGATGGAGTATTAAATGCCCTTTTTCAGAAGGCTATTTATGTGGGTAAAAAGACCCGCACCGACACCGGCATAGATCAACATCCCATCTCCGTCAGTTATGCTGCCGTGGAACTGGCCCGCCAGCATTTTGCTTCTCTGGAGGACAAGTCAATACTGGTGGTTGGCGCCGGGGAAATGAGCGAATTGGCCACCCGTTACCTGATGTTAAACGGCGTTAAATCGGTCATTGTTTCCAATCGTTCTTATGACCGGGCGGTGCTTATGGCCCAGAATTTTAACGGTCAGGCGGTGCGTTTTGATCAACTGCCCGACCAAATGCTGGGGGCAGATATTGTCATCAGTTGCACAGCGGCCAATCACTATGTGATCCGACCTGATAATTGCGGCGGGCAGCTGGCAGCCCGGCAGGGCAAAGAGATAATAATCATAGATATTGCGGTGCCCCGGGATGTCGATCCCGCCCTGGGCAAAACTCCGGGGGTGCATGTATTTGACATAGATGATCTTCATAATGTGGTTGACAGTAATCATCTGCAACGGCAGAGAGCAGCCCTGGAAGCAGAAAAGATTATCGCTTGCGAATTGGACAAATTCAATGACTGGCTGGCAGGATTGTATGTGGTTCCGGTTATAACCGCATTAAAGCAACGTGCAGAAATTATTAAAGAAAGCGAGTTGAAAAAGGCCTTCAACCGCCTGGGCAAGGTGTCTGATCATGAGCAGAAGGTGATCGTCTCCATGGCGCATGCCATTGTAAACCAGTTGCTCCATCATCCGATCATTGGTTTGAAAGAAATGGCGGTGAGCAATCAGGGACACCTTTATGCGGAGGTAACCAAAAAGCTGTTTGCGCTCCAGGTGGATACCGGTCAACAAGCCAATGAGCAATTTAAGACTAGGAAGCAGGGGTAGCAAGCTAGCCCTGTGGCAGGCTCATCATGTGGCAGCCCTGCTGCAGGATGCGGTTCCTAACCTTACCGTAAGCATTGAGGTTTTCAAGACACAGGGTGATAAAATCCTGGATGTAGCCTTATCCCGCATCGGCGATAAAGGTCTTTTTACTAAAGAAATAGAGCTGGCATTGCTTGAAAATAAGGTGGATCTCGCTGTTCACAGCATGAAGGATCTGCCTTCTGTTCTCGAACCGGGTTTTTGCATAGGTGCGGTTTTGCCCCGGGAAAACCCGCAGGATGTTTTGCTTTCACATCGGGGGTACAGTTTTGCCACCCTGCCTCAAGGGGCGCGGGTAGGGACATCCAGTCTCAGGCGTATTGCGCAGCTTAAAGCCCGGCGGCCTGATGTGGTAATTGCTCAATTGCGGGGCAATGTGGGTACACGCATTGAAAAGATGCGGCGGGAAGGATTGGATGCTATTGTCCTGGCGTATGCCGGGGTGAAAAGGCTTGGCTATGAGGATATGATAACCGATATACTACCCCGGGATGTATTTCTGCCGGCGGTAGGGCAGGGTGCCATCGGGGTGGAGATCCGCTCTGCCGATGAGGCTACCGCCCGACTGGCAGCATTGATCAACCATGAACAGACCAGGTTGGAAGTACTGGCGGAACGAGCCTTTTTACGAGTTTTGGAAGGTGGATGCCAGGTTCCTATTGGGGCCATGGCCGAGATTCGCGGGCAGGATTTGAACCTGTCAGGCATGGTGGCTGCTCTAGATGGAGCCGTCATATACCAGGGCGCGTTGCAGGGCCAGGTTGCCGAAGCAGAGGAAATCGGCTGCCGGTTAGCCCGGCAACTTTTGGCACAAGGCGCTGATGAAATTCTGGCGGAAATTGGAAGAGTAGGGGAAGAGACATGAACAAAGGTTTGGTTTATTTAATTGGAGCCGGTCCCGGTGATCCCGGCTTGTTGACTATAAAGGCCAGGGAAGTCTTAAAAAGGGCTGAAGTGGTCGTATACGACCGCCTGGTGGGAAATGAAATACTGGCTATGGCCAACCCTGCGGCAGAAATGATCTATGTAGGTAAAGTGTCGGGGCGGCATGCGCTCCCCCAGGAAGACATTAACCGTTTGCTGGTGGAAAAGGCTGCGGCGGGAAAACGGGTAGCCCGGCTCAAGGGCGGAGATCCATTTTTATATGGCCGGGGTGGGGAAGAGGCCTTGTTTATAAGGGAACATGGTTTGAACTTTGAGGTAATCCCGGGAGTCACCTCGGCGATTGCGGTGCCTGCTTACGCGGGCATTCCGGTAACCCATCGTGATGCCACCTCCAGTTTTGCTGTTATTACCGGGCATGAGAAGCCTGACAAGACTATCAGTTCCATTCACTGGGATAAGATCAGCACCGGGATCGGCACCCTGGTTTTCCTCATGGGGGTTGAAAATCTGCCTGCTATCTGTCATGAATTGGTTAGCAATGGCAGGGATCCCCATACCCCCATTGCTTTGATCCGCTGGGGCACCCTTCCCCAGCAGGAAGTATTGACCGGCACCCTGGAGAATATTGTGGAGAAGGTAAAGGCAGCCGCGTTTAAACCACCAGCCGTTATTGTGGTGGGTGAGGTGGTGCAACTCCGCGAGCAGCTTAAATGGGTTGAAAACAGGCCTTTATGGGGGAAACGAATCATTGTAACCCGGGCCCGGGCGCAGGCCAGCACCTTGGTGGAAAAGATCCGCCAGGCCGGTGGCCAGGCAGTGGAATGCCCCAGTATCATGATAGAAAAAGATATAGATCGTGAGTCTTTAAACAATGCCTTGAAAAACCTGGAATATTATGATTGGTTGATCTTTACCAGTGTGAATGGTGTAGATATATTTATGGAAGAATTGTTCGCTTACGGCTTGGATATCCGCGACTTAAAGGGTATCAAGGTGGTATGCATAGGCCCTGCCACCAGGGCCAGGTTGGAAGAGCGCGGCATCAGGGTGGATATCATGCCGGCCGAATTCCGCGCCGAAGGAATATTGACTGAACTGCAGGCCACCATTACCCCGGCTCAATGGGTATTGCTGCCCCGGGCAAAAGGTGCACGCAATATTCTGCCCGATACCCTAAAAAACTGGGGTGTCTATATTAACGAAGTAGGCCTGTACCGGGCAGTTACAGCGCCAGGGGGAGGACACCGCATCGTAGATGAACTGCTGGCCGGCGATTTTGATTATCTAACATTTACAAGTTCCTCGACGGTCACCAATTTCGTTACAATGATAGGAGAGGACAATGTGTCCCGGATTGACCCTCTGGTAAAGGTAGTCTGCATTGGTCCGGTTACGGCGGAAACCGCGCGGAAATCAGGATTTACCATTGATGTTATGGCTGCAGAATACACTATTGACGGACTGGTTCATGCTGTGATCAAGGACGCTCAAGGCAGTCAGGGAGAGGAGAGAGTACGATGATAGGATGCACCAAGCTGCTATGCGGTCAAGCGACTGTTTCAGAGGTGATTAAACATAGAGGGCGGCAAGGCGACATACCTCCACAATTGCTGCAGTTTTCAGATACCAACCGGCCCCTGGTGGTTTGGAATATGACCAACCGCTGCAATCTGAAATGCCGGCATTGCTATATTAATGCTGAAGACAGGAAATACCAGGATGAGTTGAGCACTGCAGAAGCAGAGGTGTTTATTCGTGATCTGGCGGATATGAAGGTCCCGGTGCTGTTGTTCTCAGGCGGGGAGCCTCTATTGCGTAAGGACATCTTTCACCTGGGGAGCATGGCGGCAGAGTTGGGCTTACGTCCGGTCATTTCCAGCAATGGCACCTTGATTGATGACCAGGTGGCTGAAAAGATCAAAGCGGCTGGATTTCAGTATGTGGGCATCAGCATCGACGGGGGACCTGAAACCCACGATCATTTCAGAAACCATGCCGGAGCTTTCGATATGGCCCTGCGCGGTATTCGCACCTGCCTGGAAAAAGGCATAAAAACAGGTATACGTTTCACGGTCAACAAATATAATCAAGAGGATTTGCCGGTTATATTTGATATGGTGGAAAAAGAAGGCATTCCGCGTTTCTGTATGTACCACCTGGTTTATGCGGGAAGGGGTGCCGAGATGGCCAATATGGACACTAGCAGTGCGGAAAAGATATCCATCCTGGATTATGTCAGCCAGAAGACCCTGGAGCTGGCCGCCAAAGGGGTAGAGACCGAAATTCTCACCACTGACAATCATGCTGATGGGATCTATTTGTTAAATCAGATCCAGGCCCGGGATCCTAAACGAGCTGCTGAGGTCATTCAACTTCTGGAAATGCATGGAGGTTGTTCCGCTGGAACCAAATTTGCCAATGTGGACCCGCGCGGTAATGTGCATCCCTGCCAATTCTGGCAGGACTACACGGTGGGCAATGTTCGTGAACAGCCTTTTAGTGCTATCTGGACTTCCGATGATGCTTTGATGGTGCAACTGCGGCAAAAACATCTTCATGTTACCGGTAAATGTGGAGAATGTCGGCATAAACAGCTATGCGGCGGCTGTCGCATACGCGCTCGGGCTGTGTACGGGGATCTGTGGGCCGAAGACCCGGCCTGCTATCTTACCGCTGAGCAGCGCCAGGGATAATAAGTGGTGACTGGTATCCTTAAGTGCAAAAACAAATGGTGAGGTGATTCTAGCATGACTTTTCCCATAAGCAGATTAAGAAGACTGCGCGGCAATGCCGTTCTGCGCGATATGGTGGCAGAGACCAGGTTGTCGGTTAAAGAATTGATCTATCCGTTGTTTGTTCATTTTGGCCAGGGGGTGCGGGTGCCGATTTCCTCCATGCCCGGTGTATTTCAGCTCTCTGTAGACCAGTTGCCTGATGAGATCCGGGAGATAAATGCCTTGGGCATACCTGCCGTGCTGTTGTTTGGCATACCGGAAGTTAAGGATGCCCGCGGCAGTGAAGCCTATAGTGAAAAGGGTGTTGTACAGCAGGCCATTAAGGTTATAAAGGACACCTGCCCACATATACAGGTCATTACTGATGTATGTATGTGTGAATATACTGATCACGGCCATTGTGGTGTGCTCGACAGTCTGGGCATGGTTGACAATGATGCCACCCTTGAATTATTGGCTTTGGAAGCCCTTTCTCATGTCAGGGCCGGCTGTGATATGGTGGCGCCTTCAGACATGATGGACGGCAGAATTGGTTATATCAGAGAACGCCTGGATGAGGCCGGATATTCCAATACACCGATTATGTCTTATGCTGCCAAATACGCTTCCGGTTTTTATGGACCTTTTCGTGAAGCTGCCGATTCAGCCCCGCAATTTGGAGACCGGCGCACCCATCAGATGGACCCGGCCAATGTTAGGGAGGCTTTGCGTGAGGTGAGCCTGGATATAGAAGAAGGGGCCGATATTGTGATGGTAAAGCCCGCTCTGGCCTATTTGGATGTAATCAAGGCAGTCAAAGAACAATTTGGCTGGCCGACCGCTGCTTATAATGTCAGCGGGGAATTTGCCATGATTAAGGCCGCTGCGGCCCGGGGTTGGATCGATGAAGAACGGGTCATGCTGGAGGTTTTAACCTCCATTAAAAGGGCCGGGGCAGATTTGACTATCACCTATTTTGCTAAAGAAGCGGCCCGACTCCTCAACCGCTAGGAGGTGAATGACAGCCAAACGCTGTCTGTAGATTATGCTGGTCTCATGGAATACCACCAATCAATGCAATCTATATTGTGGACACTGCTATCGGGATGCGGGTAATGTCATGAAAGCGGAACTGGGTACCGCAGAAGCCAAAAGGCTGATTGAGGATATCAAAAAAGCTGGCTTTAAGATCATGATATTTAGCGGCGGAGAACCCCTGATGCGGCCTGATATCTATGAATTGATCCGCTATGCCAGAGAACAGGGACTGCGTGCCGTTTTGGGTTCCAATGGCACCTTAATTGATGAACAGGCTGCACGGCAACTCAAAGCTGCCGGTATTATGGCCGCCGGCATCAGCCTGGACAGTTTGGATGAAGACAAGCATGATGCTTTCAGAGGCCTAAAAGGAGCATCAGAGTTAACCCGGGAAGGCCTGAATCAGCTTAAAAAGGCCGGTATTCCTTTTCAAATTCATACCACGGTGATGGAGTGGAACTCTGCCGAATTGGAGTCCATCACTGACTTTGCGGTCGCAGCCGGGGCTATGGCCCATCATGTATTCTTCCTGGTGCCGACCGGCCGCGGAGCCGATATTGAACAGGAGGCCTTGCGGGTGGCCGAGTACGAGAAGACTATTGCCCGCTTAATGAATAAGCAGCGGCAGGTAAAAATTGAGATCAAGCCTACCTGTGCGCCGCAATTTATTCGCGTAGCTGATAAAAAAGGCATACCCATGCGTTTTTCGCGGGGCTGCCTGGCCGGTATCAGTTATTGTATTATTAATCCCCGCGGGGATGTGCAACCCTGTGCTTACCTGGATATGCCTCTGGGCAATGTCAGAGAAACTCCCTTTGATGTTATTTGGCATGATAATCAGATCCTTAAAGACCTGCGCACCCTTGAATATCATGGTAAATGCGGGAGCTGCGAGTATAACGAACGCTGCGGCGGCTGCAGGGCCAGGGCCTATTATTACAGTGGCGGGGATTATATGGCTGAAGATCAGTGGTGCCTTTATAAACCAGCGGGGAAGCACTAAATGAATCAATTTACACCGATAGAAAAAGAATTGCTGGACCTGTTGCAGAATCGCTTTCCGCTCATAGCCACCCCCTACCAGGAGCTGGCAGAAGAGTTGGGGTTGTCTGAAGAAGAAGTTATCGAAAAGGTACAAGCCTTAAGACAGCAAGGGGTGATTCGGCGCATCGGGGCTATCCTGGACGCCGGGAAGATGGGATATTATTCTACTTTATGCGCCTGCCAGGTGCCGACTGAGCATCTGGAAGCAGTTGCGGCTATAATCAACGCCCTTCCCGGGGTTACCCATAACTACCAGCGCCAGCACCGTTATAACCTGTGGTTTACCCTCAGTGCTCCGTCAAGCGAAGCCGTTGTTCGGGAATTACGGCAGTTGGAACAGCAAACCGGGGTAAAAATAGTAAGTATGCCGGCCACCCGAAACTATAAAATTGATGCTCGCTTTAAAATGGGTGATGATTATGACTGATATACCATTAACTGCAAAGGTTATTGAATTTATACAGGGAGACGTACCTACTGTAGCCAACCCCTTTGCCGCGTTAGCGGTTGATTTGGGCTGCAGCGAAGCGGACATTATCGAGGTTATTAAAGATTTAAAAATGCTTGGGGTGATACGCCGCTATGGAGCGGTGTTGCGTCATCAGCAGGCTGGATACACCGTCAATGCCATGGTGGCCTGGCAGGTTCCCCAAGGTCATGAGGATGCATTAGGAACGCATATGGCCACCTATCGGCAGGTAAGCCATTGTTATTGCCGCCAGGTCCCGGATGATTTCCCTTATCAGCTTTTTTCTATGATCCATGCCCGTAGTGAAGCGGAATTAGATGGTTTGGTGCAAACTATTGCTGAAAAAACTGGTATTGAGCATTTCCTGGTGCTTTCCAGTGTCAGGGAGTTTAAGAAAGTGAGCATGAAGTATCATATCAAGGCGGATTTTGAAGCCAACAAGGAGGATGGTTAATATGCAAGGGCCCGGTTCCAAACAGCTTTTTACCCAGGCTCAAACCCTGATGCCCGGGGGTGTTAACAGCCCGGTGCGGGCTTTTAAGGCGGTGGGAACAGTTCCCCTGTTCATTGATCATGCGCTTGGCTCGCGCGTAGTGGATGTAGACGGCAAAAGCTATATTGACTATGTCTCCTCGTGGGGACCGCTTATTCTGGGACATTCCCATCCAGAGGTGACTGCCGCCATCCAGGCGGCAGTTTTGAAAGGCACCAGCTATGGCGCCCCCTGCCCCCAGGAGGTGGAAATGGCTGCATTAATCTGTGCCGCATTTCCTTCCGTAGATAAGGTGCGCATGGTCAATTCCGGCACCGAGGCTACCATGAGCGCTATCCGCCTGGCGCGGGCATTTACAGGCAGAAACAAGATTGTTAAATTTGAAGGCTGTTATCACGGACACGCTGATGCCTTTTTAATCAAAGCCGGATCAGGGTTATTAACCGCAGGTGTTCCCACCAGCCCGGGTATACCTGAAGAGGTAGCACGATTTACGCTGGTAGCCCAGTATAACAACCTGGAATCAGTACAAGCGCTTTTCGACCAGCATGGCGATGATATAGCCGCAGTAATAGTGGAGCCTGTAGCCGGGAATATGGGTCTGGTGCTCCCTCAAGACCAATTTCTGCCCGGCCTGCGTGACATTACGCGCCGCTATGGCAGCCTGTTGATATTCGATGAAGTCATCACTGGATTTCGGATAACCTATGGAGGTTACCAGAATATAGCAGGGATAGAACCGGACTTAACCACCCTGGGAAAAATAATTGGTGGTGGTCTGCCGGTAGGAGCTTATGGAGGACGCCAGGATATTATGGACATGGTTGCTCCGCAAGGACCGGTGTATCAGGCGGGGACCTTATCCGGGAATCCGCTGGCTATGGCTGCTGGACTGGCGACATTGACTGTTCTAAAAAACCATGATGTATATGCTAAAATAGAAGAGAATTGTATGACCCTGGTCAATGGATTACAGGAGGTCTTCACTGAAGCCGGAGAAAAGGTGTGGATCAACCGCCTGGGTTCAATGTTTTCAATTTTCTTTACTGAGCACAAGGTATATGATTATCAGACGGTGATGACCTGTAATACCAGCCGCTATGCCGAATATTTTCGGGCTGTGCTCCAACAGGGCCTGTATTTTCCACCGGCTCAGTTTGAAGTGAGCTTTGTTTCGCTGGCGCATGAACAAATGGATATCGAGCAGACTATTAGCAGTGTCCGCCGGGCTTTGCAATTGTTAGTATAAGGGGACGGACATGAATGGTAAAGGTTGGGAATGGTTCATTAAGCGCTTTGAGGTCTTGAGCAAAATTGATCTGACGGCCTACAAGCGACCGCAGATGGAACGTCGTATCAATAGCTTTATGCGCTCCGCCGGCTGCTCGGATTACGGGTCTTTCATTGAACAGCTTCAAACTGATCGGGATTTGTTCCAGAAATTCCTGGAGCATATCACCATTAATGTTTCTGAGTTCTTTCGCAATACCAATCACTGGCAGGTCCTGGAGGATACCATTATTCCCATATTGCTAAGGCAGCGCAGTACGCTTAAAATATGGAGTGCAGGTTGTTCTACAGGTGAAGAGCCATATTCGCTGGCCATAATGACTCGGGAGAAAGGCTATGATCTGAGTGACCGCATTCTGGCCTCTGACCTGGACACTGAAGTGCTGAACAGGGCTCAGCAAGGTATATATGCGCAGCGGGTTTTGCAGGGTGTACCCGGCTTGACATTAAACAAATATTTTGTACGTAATGGAAGCTCTTTCATGGTTAAGCCGGAAATCAAGAACCTGGTAAGATTTAAACAGCATGATCTTTTAAGGGATCCTTTTCCCCGCGACTATGACTTGATCCTGTGCCGTAATGTGGTAATCTATTTCACCGAGGAGACCAAACAAAACCTGTACCGCAGATTTACCGATTCCTTAAGGCCAGGTGGGGTACTGTTTATCGGCAGCACCGAACAGATTTTTAATAACCGCGAATTGGGATTAAATACGGTATCGACCTTTTTTTATCAAAAAAATGATAGTGGAAAACATATTTAGAGACTATAAAAAAGTTGCCATTGATTTCAAAAAAGCAGGAAATATGAGCCTGGTATCGAAGTAATTATATTGACTATTCATAATATGCTTTCCTTTCTAAACTTGGCGGTAAAGTTGCCGTAGGCAAGAATAAATATCTGCAGTTGTCATGGGGGTGGTGGCTTATAACTCAACATGGGGGGTTTAGTTTTTTCTTTGTTTTTCTTTGTTACTAATAATTATAAAATGAAAAGGAGGAATGAACTTGAAGGTTCTGGTTTGTGTTAAGCAGACATTTGACACAGAGGCAAAAATCGAGTTAAAGGATGGCAAGATCGCTGAGGCGGGGATCAATCTCATCATCAATCCTTATGATGAGGTGGCCGTAGAAGGCGGAATCCAGTTCAAGGAAAAAGGCCTTGCCAAAGAAGTAGTGGTTGTATCTGCCGGTGCAGACAAAGCCATGGATGCAATCCGCACCGCTCTGGCCATGGGTGCTGATCGCGGCATACTGGTAAAACAGGACGTTGCTGCAGATGAATATGCCAGGGCTTGCGCGTTGGCCGAGGTTATTAAATCCGAATCCCCTGACATCATCTTGGCAGGCCACGTGGCTGCAGATGATGGATCCTCACAGGTTCCGACTCGTATTGCCGAAATTTTAGGCCTTCCACATGTCAACGTAATTACTGCTGTTGAGATTGCCGGTGGCAAAGCAACTTGCACCAGTGAAGCTGATGGCGGAACCCAGGTCACCGAAGTGGCCCTGCCCGCCGTTATATCCAGCCAGGTAAGCTGGAATGAGCCTCGTTATCCTTCTATGAAGGGCATCATGGCAGCCAAGAAGAAACCGGTTTCCACTGTGGACGCTGCAGCCGTTGACAGCAAGGTGGCCATCGTATCTATGTCGCTGCCGCCTGCCAAACAAGCTGGCCTGAAATTGGAAGACGAGCCTGCAGTTGTTGGTGCCAAGCTGGCTGACTGGATGCTGAATACTGTTAAGGTCGAAGTAAAATAAGTGCCGTTAGACGGCTTAATAATAAAGGAGGGTAATTGATGGCAGGAACATGGGTTATTGTAGAACAAAAGGGCGGCAATATCCGTAAAGTAACATATGAAATGCTGTCCGAAGCGAAAAAGTGGGGCGACGAAGTCAGCGCAGTCGTATTCGGTCAGGGTGTCGAAGCTTTGGCCCCTGAGTTTGCCAAGTTTGGTGCTGACAAAGTGTATGTGGTGGAAGGCGATGTATTTGCCAACTACAATACCGGCGCCTATGTGGCCCAAATAGTTGCCATGATTAACGAATACAAACCGAATGCAGTCGTTTTTGCACACACTTTCAACGGTAGAGACTTTGCCTCCCGCCTGGCGCAGAAGCTGGAAGCCGGTCTGGCAACCGACGTAATCGCTGCAGAAATCAGCGCCGGCAAGGGCGTATTCACCAGATCAATCTATGCCGGTAAAGCCCTGGCCCAGGTGGAAATAACCACCACTCCGGTTCTGGCAACGATTCGCGCCGGCGTTATGCAGTTGGCAGAATCTGCTGGAGCAGGCGCAGTGGTTAAACCCGCTATCGCTGCAACCGATGCGGATGTATATCAGATCGTAAAGGATTTCATTCCGACTGTTTCCGCAAGACCAGAACTTACTGAAGCTGATGTAGTTATATCCGGCGGTCGTGGCTGCAAAGGGCCTGAGGGCATTCAACTGGTTGAAAAACTTGCCGATATGCTGGGCGCTGCAGTAGGCGGAAGCCGTGCATCCATTGACTCTGGATGGCTGGGTCATGAACTACAGGTTGGCCAAACCGGCAAAGTGGTTAATCCCAACCTGTATATCGCCTGTGGTATTTCAGGTGCCATTCAGCATCTGGCTGGGATGTCTTCCTCCAAGTTTATCGCTTGCATCAACACTGACACTGAGGCTCCCATTTTCAACGTTTCCGATTTCGGCGTAGTTGGAGACCTGTTCAAAGTCATTCCCGTTGTATGCAGTGAACTAAAGAAATAACCTGGATCCCGGGAAAAGGGTTAACTGGATATACCTTCGGGTATATCCAGTAATAACCTGCTTCATTTAAGGAGGGAATTTTGTAAATGATATTTGGATTTGAACCACTTCAAGGCGGTTATGAAGTTCCCATGAGGGTGGTCGGGGCCAATGTTCCTTATGAATGGTTGATTTATATCTTTATGTTCATACCCATTGGTGTTTTCCTGTTTGGAGTCTACGACAAGGCCAAGGTTTGGTGGCTTCCCAAGGGAGAGATCCATCGCAATGATCAGGGTTGGCAGAGGCTTCTATCATGGCTGACCTTCTCCTTCGCACAGGCTCGCGTAATCAGAAAACCGTTTGCCGGCTGGATGCATGCTTTCCTATTCTGGGGCTTTTTGGTTCTGGCTTTAGCAGCAGGTGTGGATGCGGCCCATTTCTGGATACATTGGCCTAAGGTAGAAGGCGGATCATATATTGCCTTCTCTTTTGTTGTTGACCTTTTAGGCTTCCTGGCCTTAATAGGCATTATAGCCTTAGCGTATATTCGTTATATTCAGAAACCGGATCGTTTAAACGACACCAAAAAATCTGATGGCTGGATAATTTTCTTGATTTTCGCCATTTTATTGACCGGCTTCTTTATTGAGGGCTTGAGAATCGCAGCGCAGATTAAAATGGCAACCACCATGGAACAGATCGCTTATGAACAGATGGCATCAGCCTTTGGCTGGTATTTTGCATATCTGTTCGCTGGCATGAGCCTGGAATCGGTTCTGCAATGGCATCGCATCATGTGGTGGTTCCATATGTGGATTGCGTTTGCATTTATTGCCCTGGTTCCGTTCACCAAACTGTGGCATATTATAACCAGTATGCTGAATTATACCTTCCGTGACCTGGGTCCATCGGCCTGTAGGCATGTTGAGAACATCGAAGAAGCTGAAACCTTTGGGGTGGAAAACATTGAGGAATTTGGCTGGAAAGATATTCTTGACCTGGATGCCTGCATCCGCTGCGGCCGTTGTCAGGAAAACTGTCCCGCTTACAATACCGGAAAGCATTTGAATCCCAAGATCACCCTGATTCAGCACATGAAAGAACACTGGGATGCCAAGGTTCCCCACCTGCTGGCGGCTCAGGATCATCCTGCTGAAGAAGAAATGGTAGCCATGACTACAGAAGCGTCAGAGGCTGAGGCTGTTAATCCCATGGAACAGAGCCTGCTCTATGACGTGGTCACCACCGATGTAATCTGGGATTGCACCAACTGCCGGGCTTGTATGGAACACTGCCCCATGTTTATTGAACACATTCCCAAGATTGTGGAAATGAGACGCAACCTGGTTATGTGGCAGGGCGACATGTTGAGTGAAGCGCAGATGGCGTTTACCAATATGGAGCGCAACTATAATCCCTGGGGCGTTGGCTGGGCCAATCGTGCTCAGTGGCTGACTGAGAGAGGTGTTCGCGAAATGGTTAACCTGCTGCCTGAAGACGGCGGCGAATTCGAATACCTGCTCTACGCCGGTTGTGCAGTATCCTTTGACGACCGCTACAAAAGGGTCGGTGAAGCCCTGGTCAAACTGCTCCATGAGGCTGGCGTCAGCTTCGGCTACCTGGGCACTGAGGAGTTCTGCTGCGGCGACTCGGCCAGAAGGCTGGGCAACGAGTATCTGTACCAGACCCTGGTGCAGCAGAACATTGAATCCTTCAACAACTACAATGTGAAGAAGATCATTGTGGTATGTCCGCATGGATACAATGCCCTGAAGAATGAATATCCGCAGATGGGCGGCAATTATGAAGTATACCATTATACTGAAATCCTGGCCGACTTGATTGCTTCCGGCAAGATTAAACCGGGCAAGCTGGGTGCCAAGGTTTCTTATCATGACTCTTGTTTCCTGGGCAGACACAACAACATTTATGCTCAGCCCAGACAGGCTCTGCAAGCTGCCGGTGTCAACATTGTTGAGATCGAAAAAGCCAAGGAATTTGGATTCTGTTGTGGTGCCGGCGGTGGCCGGATGTGGCTGGAAGAACATGCTGTAGAAGGCTACAAACGCATCAATGACACCAGAACCGACCAATTGCTGGAGCCTAATCCGGAAATGATCATCACCAACTGTCCGTTCTGTTTGACCATGATTTCAGACGGCGTAAAGGAAGCCTCGGCAGAAGAACAGACCAAGGTATTCGACGTGGCTGAAGTGGTATGGCAGTCACTCAACAAATAAGACCTCTTGAATCAACAGAACCCCTGCTGTTAAAGCAGGGGTTCTTTGATATGGGGTATTTGTTTTGGTATATCGACGTTTAAGGGGATATAATAATTAGCAAAAATATTACCATACCCGCAAAACTGTTCTAGCTCTGTAAAATCCACATCCAGGAGGAAACATTACGTGCGATTGGCCCAATATATTGCAAAAAGCGGACTCGCTTCCCGGCGGAAAGCGGAGGCAATGATCATAGATGGCCTGGTAGCGGTCAATGGTATAACTGTTATAAAAGTAGGTACCAATATTGATCCCGGGGAAGATCAAGTTTCCGTTAATGGTGTAATTATAAAGCCCGGGCGGCGTGTTTATTTATTATTGAACAAACCACGGGGGTACTTGAGCAGCGTGGGGGACCATCGTGGGCGTCCCACTGTGGTTGACCTGGTCAAGGAGGTTAGTGTTCGGGTTTATCCAGTAGGCCGCCTTGATTTGGATACAGAAGGCCTGCTTATATTGACCAATGACGGCACATTTACAAATCTGATGATTCATCCTCGTTACCACATCCCCAAGACCTATCAGGCCTTGGTAAAAGGTTCGGTTAGCAACCAGGAACTCACCGGTATACGTCAGGGCATGAGACTGGAAGATGGCATGACGATGCCTGCCCTGGCCAGGGTGCTCCAGGCTCATAGCGATCGCTCCCTGGTGGAGGTGGTGTTATATGAGGGCCGTAAGCGCCAGGTTAAGCGCATGTTTAAGGAAATAGGTCATCCCGTTATAGCCCTGCAACGCACAGGGCTGGGTTTCTTGACCCTGCAAGGATTAGCTCCGGGGCAGTACCGCTGCCTGCGGGACGAAGAGGTGGCTCGTCTTATCGCCATGACCCGGGGCTCATAAAGGTTGAAGATTAAACCCTGGCTCCTGGCCAGGGATATTTCATGTATTTTAGATACTTTTAAACAATTATATTGAAGGAGGTACAGATTTCATTACTGCTCACATCCCAGATCCCTGCAATGCATGGGGGCGTCTCAGACTCATTCAAGAGCGTATTACAGAGCTTTCGGCTTACCGCTATGGTCTGGTTGTTTTTGCCGCCGATCACGGCATCAGTACCGAAGCCATCAGTAATTACCCGCCGCTTGCCACCAGACTGCTGGTGGAGCGGCATCTGCGCGGAGAGGCGCCTACGGGTCGGTTTTTAGCCCGGTTAAAGCGACCCGAATATATTGTCGATGTTGGTGTTTATGATGATTTGGATATGTCGTCGCCAATAATTCATAACAAAGTAGCCCGGGGCAGCCGCCATTTCATAGCACAAGACGGGCTGGATGCGGAACAGGTGACTGCAGCTTTGAACTGTGGCACCCAGATTTATAAGGAAAAGATTGGGGACTATTTTGATATAATAGGAGTTGGAGAACTGGGTGTGGGAAACACCCTGTGTGCAGCGGCCATTGCCACTGCGGTTACAGGCCTGTATCCGGACCGATTGGTAGGCCGGGGCTCGACAGACCATAAAGTAATTGCTAAAAAAACCGAAATAGTCTATAGGGCCCTTGAACATAGGCGTCCCGATGCAAATCATGCAACAGATATATTAATGCGCTTTGGCGGGCTGGAAATTGCAGCTTTGACAGGTTTTATACTGCAGGCTGGCATGGCTGGCAAACTGGTGATGCTGGATGGATATGTGACGGCGGTGGCAGCTCTTTTGGCCAATATTATTGATGATCGGGTGGCATCATTTCTCATTGCGCCCAGCCTATCAGATCAAAGAGGCCATCAGTTGCTTCTGGATAAACTCGGTTTAGAGGCAGTATTTGACCTGGGTATCAATTATGGTGAAGGCCTGGCAGCGGTCCTGGGCATGTTCCTGGGGGAATTGATGATCCAATGAATTATTTAGAATGGGAGGCCTGAAATTGATCAGAATGAGAGTGCGCTTTGATTATACCGCCGAAGGAAAAACCAACCGGCGTTTTTTTGCCGCCAAGGGTGGTGATGAACAAGCCGAAGAACTGAGGCAGCATAAAATCGCCTTAATTAGGAATGTTCCGATACAGGGGATTAATATTGAAGAAATAGACATGAGTATGGAAATCTATACGATTTTCGATGATGTGACTAATCGCCTCTGTACCTGCGCACCAGTATCTATCACATTTTCTGCAGACAGCCTCGAGGAAGCCATTAAATTCATTATGAAAGATGAGTTTCGTACCATAGAGATCCTGGAGCCTCATGAACTAAACCTGAGCCGCATTGAGATGGAAAGGCTGCTCTCCAAGGTTAACGAAGGCCTGCAGAATTATCGCATCTACCTGGAAAAGAGAATGGACAATTGGAAATAAGCCCCTGGAGGTAAAGAATGGCCAGATTTAACATGGATGATATAATTGCAGCGGTGAATGATTTGCCCGCCTTGCCCCATGTTGTCTTTCAGATCATGGATTTGACCGATGACCCCCGGGCAACAGCGCAGGATGTAGGCAAGGTTATCAGTCAGGATCAAGGACTTACCGCCAAGGTTCTGCGTCTGGCCAACAGCGCTTACTACGGGTATTCCCGTAAAGTAGCTACTGCGTCGGAAGCTACGGTATTGTTGGGATTTGCCACCATTCGCAGCATTGTTATTGCCGCCTCCATGAGCGACATTCTGAACCGGGAATTGACAGGTTACGCTTTGGGGCCGGGAGACCTGTGGAAACACTCCTTCGGCACCGCCATGGCATCCCGTTATATTGCCCAAAAAAGCCGCTTTGAAGCTATTGAAGTGGCCTATACTGCGGGTTTGTTGCATGACATCGGTAAAGTGATACTGAACAAATTTATGAAGGAGATATATCATGAGGTGGTGGAGGAAGCCACACAGTGTCAGATTTCATTCCTGGAAGCCGAAAAGCGTGTCCTGGGCTTCAACCATGCGCTAATTGGCTCCCGGGTGGCTCGTAAATGGAAGCTGCCTGCAGACATCGTAGAGGCCATTGCCTTCCACCATGACCCCGGCGGAGCTGAGAAGAATGCCCACCTGACAGCCGTGGTGCATATTTCTGATGCCTTGTGTTCATCGCTGGGTTTGGGGGTGGGGGCTGATGGGATGTTATATCCGGTTTCCAAAAACGCCATGGAATTGCTGCGATTCGGCGGAAATGATATTGAGATAATTGTCGAAGAATTATCCGATGTTATGATCGAGCTGCAGCAAGGAGGAAATATTTAACAATAAAAGCAATGCCAATATGGGACTATTTGCATGTACTATAGAACCCTCGAAGGTTTAAGTCTTCCCACCGCTTAATCATTTCTTAACACAAAATTCGTTGTTTTATCGACGGATTCTTTGTATACTTATACAGTGTACAATTTTATAGAAGGGTAAGGTACGGGGTATTATTACGGTATTTGCAGGCGCCTTTGGCAGCGGAAAGAGTGAGATTGCCGTAAATTATGCGGTTGAGTACGCACAGCAAGGCATTGCTACAGTCCTGGCCGATTTGGATCTGGCCAACCCTTATTTTGTATCCCGGGATGCCGGGGAGATTTTAACTAAACATAATATCAGCCTATTGGCACCTGATAATGTGATGGCATATGGTGATGTTCCCAATCTTCCTCCAGGAATTATCGGCATCCTAAGGCAGAATATTAATACTGTAGTCGATCTGGCAGGCGACAAAGCCGGAGCCCTGGTGCTGGGGTACCTGGCCAAGTTTATTAATCCTGCCGATTTTCGTATCAACCTGGTCATCAATCCATACCGTCCCTTTTCCTGGGATCTTCAGGACATTGCAGATCTTAAAAACATGCTGGAAGGTGTTGCTCATCATCCGGTGTCCGGTATCATCAGTAATCCCCATTTAGTAGAAGTTACCGATTTTGAGGTGATTATCCGGGGGCATCACCGCGTGGTGGGTTTTGCATCGGAGTTGGGCATTTCCATAACCCGTCTGATGGTAACGAAAACCTTTTATGAAGAAGCACGCTTCCAGTTTGGGGATATCGTTAAAGAACTTCATCTTTATTTACGGCCTGACTGGTTATAGGGTTTTAAGGGAGGAATGCAGGTTGGCCAGGGGTAGGGTAACATTTTCTACTGATAGGTGTAAAGCCTGTGGGCTGTGTATATTATTTTGCCCCAAACAGATTATGGGATTCGATAAAGCCAGTATAAACATCCTGGGTTATCATCCGGTTAGCCTGACTAAGCCGGAGGATTGCAACGGATGTGGCATCTGTGCCCTGATGTGTCCTGATCTGGTTATTGAGGTGGGGAGGGAATAAGTATATGCAGCGGGTTTTAATGAAAGGCAATGAAGCGATTGCTGAGGGGGCGATAAGAGCTGGTTGTAGAGGTTTTTTCGGTTATCCGATTACACCTTCCAGTGAAATCGCCGAATATATGGCCAGGAAAATGCCCACTATCGGGGGGGTCTTTGTACAGGCCGAAAGTGAACTGGCTGCCATTAATATGGTATACGGCGGCGCTGCCACCGGTTGTCGGGTAATGACCGCCTCTTCAGGTCCAGGCATAAGCCTCAAACAGGAGGGCATCTCCTTTCTTGCTGAAGCAGAATTGCCCTGCCTGATTGTGGATATTTGTCGGGGAGGCCCCGGTCTGGGGGGTATACAACCATCCCAGGCTGATTATTTTCAGGCCACCCGTGGGGGCGGCCACGGCGATTATTTTATTATAGTCCTGGCTCCTTCCAGTGCACAGGAAATGATGGATTTTACTATGCTGGCATTTGATCTGGCCGATAAATACCGTATACCGGTTATGCTTATTGCCGAGGGTACTTTGGGCAATCTCATTGAACCAGTGGTAGTGCGTGATCCCGTTGTCAGCTTTATTGATAAACCGTGGGCGATCACCGGCTGTGTGGGTCGCAAACCCAATATTATCAACACCTTGCACCTGCCGGTGGAGACCTTAAAGAACAGAAACCAGTATCTTGCTGATAAATATAATGCTATCAGAGCACAGGAAATCAGGAGTGAAGAATATCTCACCGATGATGCTGAACTGGTTGTGGTGGCCTATGGCATCATGGCCCGCATTGCCAAAAAAGCCGTGTGGAGCGCTCGCCAGGCAGGCGTAAAGACAGGACTCATAAGACCGATTACCCTGTGGCCTTATCCTTATGATGTCATTACTGCTGCAGCGAAGACCTGCAAAGCCATGGTTTCAGTTGAAATCAGTATTGTAGGACAAATGATACAGGATATTCAACTGGCGGCGCAGGGCCGGGTGCCGGTGCATTTTATTGGGGATATTGGCCGGACTCCCAATCCCGAAGAGATCACCGAGCAATTGCTGGCCATTGCCGAACGGGAGGGCTTGATATGAAAATCATCGCACAGAAACCGGAAAGCTTGACCGGTGCCAAATATCACTATTGTCCAGGTTGCACCCATGGTATTATTCATCGTCTGGTGGCTGAAGTCATAGATGAATTAAATATACGTGAACAAACTATCGGTATTTGCCCGGTCGGTTGTTCAGTAATGGCTTATGACTATTTTAACTGCGACATGCTGGAGGCAGCCCATGGTCGGGCGCCGGCGATTGCAACCGCCATTAAGCGTTTGCTGCCGGACCGCTTTTTATTCACCTATCAAGGTGATGGCGACCTGGCCTCTATCGGTATGGGAGAAATCGTACACGCCTCGCTGCGCGGGGAGAAAATTACCACCATCTTTGTCAACAATACCTTATATGGCATGACAGGCGGGCAGATGGCCCCTACCACTCTTTTGGGGCAGGTTACGACCACTTCGCCGTATGGCCGTAAGATAGAGAATGAAGGATATCCTGCCAAGATGGCGGAATTGTTATCCTGTAATGAGGGCGCGGCCTATATATGTCGTACTGCGGTTAATAACCCGTCCAACATAGTTAAGACCAGGAAGGCTATTAAAAAGGCTTTTCAAACCCAGGCCAAAGGACTTGGATTCAGCATGGTGGAGGTTTTGTCCACCTGCCCGACCAATTGGGGTTTGAGTCCGGCCGATTCATTGAAATGGATGGAAGATCATATGATACCTTATTACCCACTGGGAGAATTCAAGGTGAAGGGAGAATAGCAGCATGGCAAAAGAACAACAGGTTTTATTTGCAGGTTTTGGAGGACAGGGTGTTATTTCCATGGGGCAGTTTTTGACTCATCTGGCTATGCACACCGGCAAGGAAGTATCCTGTGCGCTCTCCTATGGGGCAGAGATGCGCGGCGGAACCGCCAACTGTCTGGTAACCATCAGTGATGAAGAAATCAGTTCACCGTTGACAGAGAACCCCATGACAGCCATTATCATGAACCGTCCATCACTGGATCGTTTTGAAGATAAGATAAAACCCAATGGAACACTGGTCTTAAACTCCTCCATGGTTGATAGGGTTCCTAATCGTGATGATGTGGAGGTTTTGCAGATGCCGGTCAACCTCATTGCCGATCAACTAGGGACAGCACGGGTTGCCAACATGGTGCTCCTGGGAGCTTTTGTAGAGAAACAAGGCTTGATGGATATTGATAAAGCTCTGGATTACCTTGAGGTGGTCTTCAAAGGGAAAAAAGATGCGGTTATCAAAAAGAACAAAGAAGCTTTCCTGGTAGGCGTGGAATATGCCCGCAAGGAATGGAAATAGCCCTCCCCGACCGGAGATAAGGGGTGACAGGGTTGTCAGGGTGAAGGGGTTGTTGCGGTGCCAGGCAGTGCAACAACCCCTTCACCTGTTAAACATGGATAAACACATTGATCCGGGCATAAGATAGAGGAGAATAATACCCGGGGAGATGATGCAGTGCGCAAGTTTTTCAAAAAGGTGGAGCAGAGCCTAATTCGCCTTATCATAGTTGGCCTGATTGCAGTGGTGGTGGTTCAGGGTGTTATGACTAATGATAAGGTGCGATTTTACCTGAGTTGGGCTGAGCGGATGGAAGGTCAGGCAGTGAACCTGACTGAAGAGGGCATTGCACCACCACCGGAATATGCTGCCTCGACCGCGGCTTCCCCACAAGCCTTGTTAACACTGGGTATTAAGGATTTCTCAGCCCTGCCCAAGGCTGTGGTTCTGGTGAATGGCAAGGAGACTGACTTTTTCCAGGGTGCCCAGGTTGACCTGCGGATAAATGCCCAGGATGTGGTGGAGATCGATTCCACTGCTTACAATTTCCCGGTGGAGTACATCGTACTCAGCCGCTCACCCAATCTAGCCTATCCGCGCCAGGGGCAGGTTTTTAATGCCAACCAAAGTATGGTCATGGTTGGGAAGATTATAGTAAAATAGATGTACATTAATGCAGGGTGGGATGAAAATGGAGATTGGTAGCAAGGAAGTGGCCAGTGCAGCAATCCGTATGGCTCTGTCATCTTCCCGCCAGGAAGAGAGCCAGCTCAAAAAGGATCTTTTGGAAAGATTGCACATCAAAGCGGTGGCCGTCGATTACGGGGGCGAGTTTGTGACCTCGGTTGGCAAGATAGTGGAACGTGCAGTAGTGGCTGCTAAAAGGGAAGGCGTCATTAAAGATACGCATGCCGATGAAGGGGCTGTTGCAGGGGCCACTCGTGAGGCCATTGCACAGATTATGCCCAAAGCATTGGGGCTGAATGTAGGCGGGAAAATAGGCATCGCCAGGTTTGGCGACCATGTCAGTGTGGCCTTGTTTCTTGGCATCGGCCTTTTGCATCTTGATGAGATCAGTATCGGCCTGGGGCATCGTGCCGTATCTTAGAGCGGGGAAGGTGGAAGGAGTATGCTGGTACGAGGGATTCGAGGGGCCATCACCATTGATGATGATGTTCCCAATAAAGTGCTGGCAGCAACGCAGGAACTGCTTAAAACCATACAGGCAGCCAATGGATTTAAGATAGATGACATTGCCAGCATCCTGTTTACGGTGACCCAGGACGTGCGCTCGGCATTTCCCGCTGAAGCGGCGCGTTTAATTGGATGGGATCGCGTTCCCTTACTTTGCTTTCAGGAAATAGAGGTTCAAGGTGCTCTACCCCGGTGTATCCGGGTGCTCATACATATCAACACTGATAAGCCCCAGGGGCAGATTAAACATATCTACCTTCGCGAAGCCAAGGTCCTGAGAAGGGATTTGCTAAGCTGATTATTCCCCTAACACCTTGATGATCACGCGCTTATCCCTTTGCCCGTCAAATTCAGCATAAAAGATTTCCTGCCAGGGTCCCAAATCAAGCCTTCCATTGGTTACCGGCACAATTACCTGATGATGAACCAGAATGCTTTTTAGATGAGCATCGCCGTTGTTTTCACCGGTTTGGTGATGCTGGTACATGGGCCCAAAGGGGGCCAGTTCTTCCAGCAGTTTTTCGATATCGACCAGTATGCCCGGTTCATTGTCGTTTACAAATACCCCTGCCGTTATGTGCATGGCACTAACCAGTATCATACCTTCTTTAATGCCGCTTTGGGAGCAGACTGCTCTAACCTGTTCAGTGATACGAACATATTCATGTTTGTGCCTGGTGTGAAACCATAAATATTCAGTATGGGCTTTCAAGCTTCATCATCCTTCCCTTCTGCACCCGTTTTCATCGACGAAAATATTTTATAAAGGTCAGTGCGGCGTTGATTCAGCAGCGGCAGTTCCCGGCGTACTTGCTGCACTACTGCCGGGTCTAAAGCGCCGATAATAATCTGTTCACGGTGATCAGCCTGAGCCAGTACCCGGCCCCAGGGGTCAACCACCATGGAATGCCCCCAGGCTTGGTAAGGGGCCTCATCATTGCGTGCTGGTGAACAGGCCAGAACATACACCTGATTGTCTACGGCCCGGCTGCGCATAAGCAGATCCCAGTGTAGCGGTCCGGTGGTCAGATTGAAGGCAGCCGGGATGACCAGCAAATCAGCCCCTGCCAGTGCAGCCAGACGGGCCATTTCCGGAAAACGAATATCGTAGCAGATCAATAAGGCTGCTTTCCAGCCATTCAATTCAAATAAGGTCAAATTCTGTCCGGCAGACAAGGTCTGGGATTCTTTAAAGCTGATTTGGCCTGCGATATTAACATCAAACAGGTGCACTTTGCGATGCCGGGCCAGCAGGGTTCCTTCCTTGTCAAAAGCCAGGCTGCAGTTATAGAGACGACCATCAGCATCCCTTTCTATCAATGAACCACCTATAATAGAAACCCGGTATTCCCGGGCCATGTCCGCCAGGGCAATGCTGCTGGGACCGGGAACCGGCTCCGCATACTGCTCAAAAAGAGATACCGCATAGGGTGCATTAAATACTTCGGGCAATATGACCAGATCAACCTGGTATTCGGCGGCACGCTGCACCATAGCTCTGGCTTTCATAAGGTTGCGTTCTTTATCTGCCTCCACCTTCATTTGGCACAAGGCCACCTGTACTGTTCCCAAAAATGCTATCCCCCTACTATGTAATAATATAATCAATATACCACAAAACAACGTCATTTATATAAAATGCCAGCATAGCCTAAAAACCCAACGATATCGCCGCCAGGCAGATATCCATGCCAGTCAAGCGGCAGAAAAGAATTTCGGTTTACGGCCCTGGTTTGATATACTAATTTCGTATGGAGGCTAGGATCATGAAACCGTTTCAACTTGCATCTCGGGAATACTGTGTAAGCGACACCCTCATTAAGATTGATACACCGACTGGAACAGTTACCATCGGCGAAGGGTACTGTACAGTCATTGCCGGACCCTGTGCAGTGGAGAATCAGGCCGACTATCTTCATTTGGCACAGCGTCTCAAGGCTATGGGTGTCCATGTGCTGCGAGGCGGTCTTTTCAAACCCCGCACCTCCCCCTATTCTTTCAAAGGATTGGGCCGGGCCGGGGTTGAAATCCTGACTCAGGCCCGGCAGGAAACCGGGTTGCCGGTTATCACCGAGATCATGGATATGAGGGATCTGGATATTCTTTATCCGTGCATCGACATTTTGCAGGTGGGCAGCCGCAATATGCAGAATTTCACTCTGCTCGAGGGGCTGGGCAGGCTGGACAAGCCTATCATGTTGAAAAGAGGGCTGTCGGCCACCATTGAAGAATGGCTCCTGGCCGCTGAATATGTTCTAATGGGCGGCAATAAGCAAGTCATCCTCTGCGAGCGGGGCATTCGCACCTTTGAAACCTATACCCGCAATACGGTTGATATCGGAGCGGTTCCGCTCATCAAGCAGCTTACCCATTTGCCTATTATTGTGGATCCCAGTCATGCCACCGGAAAGTGGAAAATGGTCGCGCCCATAGCCCGGGCAGCTATTGCGGCCGGTGCTGACGGAGTAATGGTGGAGGTTCACCAGGACCCCGATCGAGCCCTCTCCGATGGCAAGCAATCCCTAACACCGGATAATTTCGGCAAGATGATGGAGCAGATTTCTCAGCATGCCGAGATAAACCGCAAAAGAGCTTCGCTATAAAGAAACAGAGGGACCGAGGGAGTCAGGGGGACGGTGACTTTGACTCAAAGTCACTCGGTTCCTCTGTTTCTTTAGTCAATCTGTGGGTTGACAATAACCGATTCTACTTGGAAGCCTTTTTCCTGCAGCGCCTCGACTACAGGTGCATAGTCGAGTTCTTCGATGCGCAGGATGACCTTGTATTTATCCAGGGCGGCATCATAATAGACCACGGTGTTGATGATGTTAATCCCTCGTGCCGCCATCAGCCCGGTTATCTCGGCCAGGCTGCCGGGGCCTTCGGGAATCAAGGTGTCAATACGGGTATGGGGGCGCTTTACACCCAGAATATCTATGAGAGCTCGGAAAAGGTCGGTTTCGGTTATAATACCCACCAAATTCTGATCGTCCATTACCGGCAGGCCACTGATTTGATGTTCCAGCATCAGTTTAGCAGCGGTTTCAATATAGGTATGCGGTGTAACCGTTATCACCTCTTGGTGAGACGGAAAGACATCTCTAACCCTGGTTCTGGCCAGGAGATAATTCAGTTCGTGGATACTTAGACTGGTGGCTGCGGACGGGGAAGCTTGATTCAAGTCGCCAAGTGTAATAATTCCAACCAGGTGTCCTTTATCCAGCACTGGAAGCCGGCGGATGTTTCTTTCCTTCATGATGCGAAAAGCTTCATTAACATTGGTATCAAGGTTGATTGTTATCACATCTGAAGACATGCAATCTTTTACCTTCACCTGCGTACCCCCCTTTTAAATAAAAAACAGGCACTCCATAGCCTTTAAGCAGCGTCATTTCTTCTCTGTTTATTCTGATGGCCAAGTCAAGCGATGCTTATGATTTATATTCGAAATAAGGCTGCTATTTCCCTGCTTGCTATGATTTCGCAACGAGGGGTGCTTTTCTTCATACAGCATTAGCAGGAATTCTGCAGAATTATGGGGAATATATTTATCTGTTGAACTCGCATGAAAGGGGGTTAAATTAAACCACCACAAATATAGCACAAACAAGGAGGTACATAGTGTGGGTAAAAGACGGATGAGACGCTGGGCTCTGGTATTATGCCTGATCATGGTGGTTGCACTGGTGCCTGGATGCAGCAAGAACAACTCTGCAGCACCGCCTGCTGAGACCATCAAATTAGGCTTTTTAGGAGCCAAGACGGTGAATAATGCCAACTACGGGATCCCCGGAGAAAAAGGCATGAAAATGGCCATCGAAGAAGTAAATGCCAAGGGCGGGGTTCTAGGTAAAAAGCTGGAAGGCATTTACGAGGACAACAAAGGGGATTCGCGTGAAATTGCCAATATAGCTAGTAAATACGCTACAGTTGACAAGGTCTCCGCTATGATCGGCGATCCGTCCACCGGATTGACCAAAATCGCGGCTGATATCGCGCAAACAAACCAGGTGGTTATCTTTTCAGCTGGCGCGACCGGTACGGGAGTGGTCGAGATTGGCGACTACGTTTTCCGCAACACCCTGTTGGACAAGTTTGCGGCCCCCTCAGTCGTTGATTGGATGATCAATACCAAGGGGTGGAAAAACATCGCCATTATTACCTCGCTGAACAATGGATACAGCACCGCCTTGACCCCGGTTTTCAAGAGCGCTATACAAGCTAAATCAGGCAACATTGTTCTGGAAGAGTCTATCAATGACAATGAAACTGATTTCAGCGCCCAGGTCACCAAATTGAAACAAGCTAAACCACAGGTCCTGGTCTTTACCGGCTACTACCGCGAAGCTGCCCTTATCATGGCTGAAGCTGAAAAGCAGGGTTTAGACATTATCCTGGTGGGAGGAGATGGACTGTACGGTGAGGACCTGAAGAAATTGGGCGGCACAGCAGTTGAAGAAAAGGTTATCTTTTACGCCGGTTTCTCAGCCGACCAGCCCAGCCCGGAGACGGATGCCTTCATTAAGGCCTACCGGGCCAAGTACAACGAAGATCCCGATATGTTTTCCGCCCAGTATTATGACGCTGTAATGATCATTGCCCAGGCTATGGAGAAGGCTAAGAGCAGTGATCCCAAGGTGTTTAAGGCTGAATTGGCGCAGCTCCAGGATTATCCGGGTGTTTCAGGCAAAACCACCTTCCTGCCTGATCGTGAACCACTCAAGAGCCCGGTTTTCTTACTTACAGTAAAAGGTGACAAATTCCCGGCCTTGCTGGAGAAGATCCCCACCAGCGCTCCTCTGCAATAGGAACTTGACCTGGCAGCCTGTTATTTTCAGGTTGCCAGGTTTATTCACCTTTTTTCAATTAGTCCATACATGAATGCGGTGGCAGAATTTGCTTATGGTTGTATACCAGCGCCTTGATGTATGGTCTAAATAAACAGTAAGGGATGCAAGCTATGTTATGGCAGCAGTTGCTTAACGGAATCACCCTGGGCAGTACTTATGCGCTTATAGCGCTTGGATATACCATGGTTTATGGTATTGTACAACTGATCAATTTTGCCCATGGGGAGATCTACATGGTGGGGGCCTTTGTCGGCCTGTTCCTGGTTACCACCTTTGACGTGAATATGGGCGTGGCTATGCTTGGGGCTATGGGGGTTTGTATGCTCCTGGGGGTTTTAGTGGAGCGGATCGCTTACCGACCCCTAAGAGGCAAATCCTCACGCCTGTCGCCCTTGATCAGCGCCCTGGGGGCCTCGATATTTCTGTCCACCTTAATGGCCCTGATTGCAGGGGTTAACACCCGTCGTTATCCGCCCCTGATCGATTTAAGCTCATATACATTGGGTCCTATTCAAATCTCATCCTTACAGGTTATTATTCTGCTGGTCTCCGCGCTGCTAATGATCGGGCTGCAGTTTATGGTGCAAAAAACCCGTGTTGGCCAGGCCATGCGGGCTTGTTCACAGGATCTGGATGCAGCTTCATTGATGGGGATAAATGTCAATCGCATCATTTCATTTACCTTTGCCGTTGGCTCCGCCCTGGCGGCCGCCGGAGGTGTTATGGTGGGAATTTATTATAATGCGGTTTGGCCCTATATGGGCACCATGGCAGGTTTAAAGGCCTTTTCTGCTGCGGTTTTAGGCGGGATCGGCTCGATTCCCGGTGCTATGCTGGGGGGCATGACCCTGGGGGTTATGGAGATCATGGGGGTGGCTTATATATCTTCCTCTTTTAAGGACGCGATTGCCTTTGGCATCTTGATCCTGGTATTGATTCTCCGTCCTCAAGGCATCCTGGGACAAAAAAGTAATAAAAAGGTGTAGGTGAAACCGTGGAACAATGGATTAGTCAAATTATTGATCCCTACTATTTGCGGATCATCATCCTGTTTGGGATCAATACCATTATGGTAATGGGTTTAAACATAACTACCGGTGTGACCGGTCAGTTGTCTATGGGGCATGCGGGTTTTATGAGCCTGGGTGCCTATACCTCAGCCATTTTTACCCTCAAGCTGGGAGCTCCATTCTGGTTGGCCC
Organism: Syntrophomonadaceae bacterium; assembly: GCA_050949825.1. Lineage (GTDB taxonomy): Bacteria > Bacillota > Syntrophomonadia > Syntrophomonadales > Syntrophomonadaceae > DTU019. The sequence goes on from JBMNGL010000007.1 coordinate 231,261, forward strand.
TGCTGGCCGGAGCGGCCATGGCAGCCCTGTTCGGTTTTCTTATCGGTCTGCCTGCTTTGCGGCTGGAAGGCGACTACCTGGCCGTGGTTACTATTGGTTTCGCGGAAATCGTACGGGTTTTCTTCCTCAATTTTGAGCCGGGGGGGAAGGCGGTAGGTCTGTCAGGCATCCCTAAACATACCACTTTTACTTTGGTGATGATTATTACTATTGTGGTGATATTCTTTGTCCACCGCTTATTAAAATCCCGCCTCGGTAAAGCCATGTATGCCTTGCGGGAAAATGAAATTGCAGCCGAGGCCTGTGGCATCAATACCACGCACCTCAAGGTGCTGTCATTTGTCCTGGGGGCTTTCCTGGGCGGATTGGGCGGGGCCTTGTATGCACATTATATGTATTATATCAGCCCGCAGGATTTCGATTTCATGCGTTCCATTGAGATGCTTAACATGGTGGTATTGGGTGGCCTGGGCAGTATACCCGGGGCCATCTTGGGAACAGCCATCCTCACCGCGCTGCCGGAGATGCTGCGCGTGGTGGCCGAATACCGGTTGCTGTTCTACGGCGCCTTGCTGGTCCTGTTGATGATTTTCCGCCCCAACGGTTTGCTGGGGGATGTGCGTATCTATGACCTTTTAAAACACAGGAAAAGGGAAGAGGTGAAGCCATGCCAGTCCTAAGCTTACACGGCATAAGCCAGGAATTTGGCGGCCTCAGGGCCTTGGACGGCATCGATCTGACGGTGGAGAAAAACTCCATTTTTGGTCTCATCGGACCCAATGGAGCTGGTAAAACTACTCTGTTTAACGTGATTACCGGTATCTATACTCCAACTGAGGGTGAGATTGTATTCCTGGATCGAAAAATTGGGGCTCTCTCGCCACATCAGGTTGCACAGCTGGGGATCGGACGCACGTTTCAAAACATTCGCCTTTTTAACCGCCTCTCGGTATTCGATAATGTGAAGGTAGCAGCCAATTGGAACCGGGCTGCCGGCCTGTTCGCAAGTCTTTTAGGCTTGCCTGCTTACCGCCGGGAGCAAAACGAATCGAGCCAAAGGGCTGAAGAACTGATAAACACCATGGGTCTGTATGAGAAACGCATGGAATATGCTCAAAGCCTTTCCTATGGGGAACAGCGCCGTTTGGAAATCGCCCGCGCCCTGGCGGCTCACCCCTCCCTGTTGCTGTTGGATGAACCGGCGGCAGGGATGAACAGTTCTGAGAAGCTGGAGTTAATGGAATTGATATGGAAGATACGGGATGATATGCAGCTTACCATTCTGCTGGTTGAACATGACATGCATTTGGTGATGAATATTTGTGAACGGATTGCCGTTCTTGATTATGGGCGCAAGATTGCAGAAGGAGCACCTGATAAGATCAAGAGCGACCCACGGGTCATACAATCTTATTTAGGGGCACAGCAATGAGAACTACCCCGGTATTTGTGGCCATATTTTTTGGTGTGTTATGTATGTCCACTTCATCCATCATGATTCGCTTATGTTCCGCACCAGCACTGATTATGGCCCTGTATCGCCTGACGGTGACCTCGGGATTGGCCGTCGCCATTCAAGGGACCGGCCGCTCCATCCGGGTCGGCGAGATTTCCCGCCAGGATCTCAAGTTGATTGCCCTCTCCGGGCTTTTCCTGGCTTTGCACTTGGCCTTTTGGATCAGCTCGCTAAGCTACACCAGCATTTCCAGTTCAGTTCTATTTACCAACCTGCAAGTCATTTTTGTCCTGGCTTTTTCCACCCTTATCCTTAAAGAAAAACTCAATCGCTGGGCGATGCTGGGGACGGCAATAGCCCTATTCGGATCGGCCTTAATCGTTGGTGGGGATCTGGGTCACGGTCGTCTTCTGGGTGATATGCTGGCCTTGCTCAGTGGATTCTTTGTGGCGGTTTATTATTTATTGGGACGCTATGTCAGAGCGCGGGTTGAAGCCCTGGATTATACCTTTGTGGTGTCGGGAATAGCGGCCGTGGTGATACTGTTTACCTGCATCGCCATGAAAATATCCCTGACCGGTTATCCGGCGGTGGACTGGCTGCTTTTTGCATTAATGGGCCTGGGCCCTGGTCTGGGCGGCCATGCGGTTCTGAATTGGGCCTTGAAATTTGTCAAGGCGCCGGTAGTGGCAGTGTCCATCCTGGGCGAATCGGTAATGGCCAGCATATTAGGCTACATTATTTTCCATGAGAACCTGTTATGGTACCAACTCACCGGGGGGGGCATGATCCTGGTCGGGATATACCTGGCGGTCGTCAATGAAGCCTCCGGTAAGGGCTAAAATAACTGTAACTGTGATGCCGGGCACCAATTTCAATTTGTGATTCGCAGCACAATAACAATATGATATTATTAGATCAAACTTTAACAATATAATAGGGGAGGGATGCCCATGAAGACAGTTGCCATCAAAGACAACGTGTACTGGGTGGGGGGTCAGGATCCCAACCTGAAAATCTTTGACATTGTTATTCCTACCGAACATGGCACCAGTTCCAATGCTTATCTTGTCAAGGGTACAGAGAAAACTGCTCTCATTTATACGGTGAAATCAGGTTCCTTTGCAGAATACCCGAAAGACCTCCCCAAGCCGGTTGATATTAACCAGATAGATGAATTCCGCCACCATACCGATGACCATTTTGTCGTGGTAGGTGGAGGGATTGCCGCATTATCAGCTGCAGAAGCGATTCGGTGCCGGAATAACACTGCACGTATTACTATGGTGAGCGATGAAGCGGCTTTGCCCTATTATCGTCCCGCTCTGTCTGATTATCTGGGGGAAGAGCTAGCCGAGGAGAAATTCTATGTAAAAAGGCCTTCCTGGTATGATGAGCAGCGCATTGAGGTAATCATTGCCACCAGTGTCAAGGCCATAAATTCAAGCAAACGCGAGCTGTTTCTATCCAATGGGGAGAAGATGGCTTATAACAGACTAATCCTCGCCACCGGTGCCCGCAGTAATATCCCTGATATTCCCGGAGTAGATTGTGAAGGGGTTTATGCCCTGCGCAGCTATAAAGACGTTCAAACCATTAAGGCTGTTCTAGAGCAGGTTGGACAGGTGGTGATTATTGGAGGCGGGGTGCTGGGATTGGAAGCCGCCTGGGAAATGTCCCGATTAGGGAAACAGGTAGCTATTATTGAACATAATAGTCGTCTTATGCCCCGCCAGCTTGATGCCGACGCATCACAGCGCCTGGAAACATTGGTCAGGCAGCATGGGGTGCAGTTGCACCTGGCCCGGGATGTACGTTGTCTGCAAGGAAGTCCCAGGGTTAGCAGTGTCAAATTAACTGATGGACAGGTGCTAAATGCGGACCTGGTATTATTGTCAACCGGTGTCAAGCCCAACCTGGAATTGGCGCAGGCGGCAGGGATCGAAACCGACCGTGGCATTGTGGTGGATGCCGGTATGCGCACTTCAGCCTCTGATATTTATGCCGCCGGGGATGTAGCTCAGTTTGCCGGTAATCTGATTGGTTTATGGCCGACAGCCATGGAAATGGGTCGTATTGCCGGGGCTAATGCGGCCGGAGACTGGCAGGAATACCATCCACCCACCCTGTCAACGCTACTGGTAGCCTTTGATATGGAGGTATTCTCTCGGGGTGAGGTGAACCCATCTCAGGAGGAGACCCGGGTGGTTGAAGTCTGGGATCCGGTTGAGAATTACTATAAGAAGAGTTTTATCAAAGATGGAATCCTGATAGGTGAAATCGTCATCGCCTCACGGGTTGCTGCTGGTGCCTCTGTAACCGGACTGGGCCGGAATGCCGCCGGAAATCGCAAGGTGGTCGGTTGGGGGTGCCGGGTTTGCGGCTGCCAGCACGAAAGGCCCGAGCCGCCTGAAGTCTGTCCGGCTTGTGGGGCCGGTCGGGACGTGATTGATCCAATTTACACCAAATAGCAATAGAGGGGGGATATCCCCCCCTTTTTTCTTCGTAACCAGGCTTGCTTTTGACTCCCCTTTAAGGTATTCTTTTTTATGTAGTAAGGTAGGATTGGTCCAGGATGTAACAGTAGCATGGCAGGATGGTGGGAAATAACGTCAATGGCTAAACCGTTGGCTATGTTGCCAATGGTTTCTGTTTTCTCTCCTCCTCCCCTACAAGGAGGTATTTTTTATGATTATTGTAATGGAAAAAAATGTTGCGGTCGAATTGATTGAACTGGTGGAACTCAAGCTCAAAGAGCGGAATTTCCAGGTGCATCTCTCCCATGGGGTGGAAAGAATCATTATAGGCGCAGTTGGCAATCGCACTCAAGAGGACATGGACCTGTTTGAAACCCTGGCCGGGGTGGAAAAAGTGGTTCCCATTGTTCAGCCTTTTAAATTAGCCTCGCGGGAATTCAAAAAAGAGACTGTCATTAAGGTAAAGGGGTGCCAGTTGGGAGGTGGGTCGCTTGCCGTTATCGCCGGACCATGTGCGGTAGAAGGAGCGGAGAGGTACCTGGAAGTGGCCCAGATGATCAAAGCATCAGGTGCTGCTATGCTGCGTGGGGGAGCCTTTAAACCGCGCACCTCACCGTACTCCTTTCAAGGCCTGGAACTCGAAGGACTGAAAATCCTGGCTGAGGCCGGTAAAAAGACCGGTCTGCCGGTGATTACCGAGGTAATGGATCCACGTCATATAGAAATGGTGGCCGAATATGTGGATATATTGCAGGTCGGTGCTCGCAATATGCAGAACTTTTTCTTGCTGCGGGAGCTAGGCAAAATTAAAAGACCCATCATGCTCAAGCGTGGCCCCGCAGCAACTATCGAAGAATGGATTATGGCCGCAGAATACATCATATCCAGCGGCAACCCCGAGGTGATAATGTGCGAACGGGGGATTCGCAGTTTCGAGAACTACACCCGCAACACCTTGGACCTGAGCGCCGTGCCCATCATCAAGCATTTAACCCATCTGCCGGTGGTGGTTGATCCCAGCCATGGAACCGGGAAGTGGCGCCTGGTGGAACCCATGGCGCTGGCTGCGGTTGGGGCCGGTTGTGACGGCCTTATGATCGAGGTGCACCAGAATCCTTCTACAGCCTGGTCAGACGGTCCCCAATCATTGACCCCGGATAAATTCAGCATTTTGATGAAGAAGCTGCAGCGCATTACTGCTGCACTTGATATCAAGTTGGAAGGCGGCGATCATATTGAAGCCTGATGAAATACTTATCATCGGGCTGGGTCTGATTGGTGGGTCACTGGGTCTGGCTTTACAGGGATCGGCCCTGGTAAAGCGGATAAGCGGTTATGATGTACAGCAGGAAGCGGTAGCCAGGGCTATCTCCATGGGGGCTATCGATGAGAGTCCAGCACTTTCCAGCGCAGTGTACAGGGCGGATATTATATTCTTGTGCACCTCTTTAGCGGCTTATCCTGAAATAATCGATGGCATTCGCCCCTACATCAAAGCGGGAACAATAATTACTGATGTAGGCAGCACCAAAAAGAAGGTTATGGCGCTGTTTGCAGAGCTTCCTGAAGATATTTACGGCATCGGGGGCCATCCCATGGCTGGTGCTGAGATTGCCGGCATTAAGGGGGCGGACCGTTACCTGTTTGAAAACGCGGTCTATGTATTAACCTCTTTTGCTCATACCCCGCCGGCACAGGTCGATAAACTGAGCAGATTGGTAGCTGAGACCGGTGCCAAGGTGCAGATCATGGATGCCGACCTGCATGATAAGGTAGTGGCGCAGGTTAGCCATCTCCCTCATCTTGCTGCGGTGGCCCTTTTAAATATTACTGGAGCAGACCGCCAGGCGATGATGATGGCTGCAGGCGGATTCCGGGACACTACCCGGGTGGCATCAGGGAATTCAGCCTTATGGCAGGACATTATCCTGTCCAATCAGAAGTATATTGTTGCAGAATTGGATTGCTTTATAGCGGAGTTGGAAAAAATAAAAACAGCGCTAGAGGAAGGTAAAAGGGGTCTGCTAGGCACAAAATTAGAGGAAGCCCGCAGCATCAGGGAGCGGATTCCCCACCTGCAGCGCACCTACGTGGGCGGCTGTGCCGACATAATCTGCATGGTGCCAGATCAGCCCGGCATTATTGGATATCTGGGCAATATCCTGGGCAGCGAGCAGGTAAATATTGTTGATCTGGAAATCCTCAGGGTTAGGGAAGGAGATGGAGGCACTATCCGTATAAGTGTTCCTGATTACGAAGCGGCCCGACGTGCTGTAACCGCGCTGCAAAAAGAACAAATAAAGGCCTGGATCAAATAAGGGGGTTTTGTTGTGGATGTAAATATTACCCAGTCCAAAGCCCTGCGGGGGGAGATACAGGTCAGCGCAGACAAATCAATATCCCACCGGGCGTTGATCTTTGCGGCCCTGGCTCATGGTGAGAGTACCGTGCGAAATATCCTGCAGGCCCAGGATACCTTTTCGACCTGTTTTTGTTTGCGGCAATTAGGCGTCGATATACGCTCTGAGCAAGAGGGTTTGATCATTGCCGGAAAGGGTTGGGAAGCACTGCGAGAGCCAGAAGACGTTTTAAACTGTGGCAATTCCGGCACCACCATGCGACTCTTGGCCGGATTGCTGGCCGGGCGCCCCTTTCTTTCCATTCTAAATGGTGATGCTTCATTGCGCCAGCGGCCAATGCAACGAGTCATTGAGCCTTTAAATAAGATGGGCGCCGCCATATCTGCCCGGCAGAAGGGTCTGGCTCCCCTGGCAATACAGGGAGGTCCTTTGTTAGGGATTGAATACCGTCTTGCGGTTGCCAGTGCGCAGCTGAAATCAGCCCTCTTGTTGGCAGGATTGCAGGCTCAGGGCAAGACGGTTCTGCAGGAACCTGATCCTTCCAGGGACCACAGCGAACGCATGCTGTCGGCCATGGGGGCGGACATACAGGTAGAGAGCCAAACCATAACCCTCTGTCCGGGTCATCCTTTACAGCCGCAGCAGTTTGTGGTACCCGGAGACATTTCTTCGGCGGCCTTTTTTATAGTTGCCGCCACCATTGTGCCCGGATCAGAGCTTTTGATTCGCAATGTAGGCATTAATCCGACCCGGGCTGGCATTATCGAGGTTCTTTCCGCGATGGGGGCCCGTATTAACATGGAAAACACCCGGGTGCTGGAAGGTGAGCCGGTAGCTGACCTGTTGGTGCGCAGTTCCTCTTTACATGGCCTGGTGATAAAAGGCAATATGATTCCCCGTTTGCTTGATGAGATTCCTGTTCTGGCTGTGGCCATGGCCGTAGCCGAAGGTGAGTCCCGCATCGAAGATGCCGGGGAATTGCGGGTCAAGGAATCGGATCGCATCACTGCCATCTGCAGTCAACTCAATAAAATGGGGGCTTCCCTTGAGGAGCTGCCCCATGGTTTGCAGATTACGGGGAAACCTGGCCAGCTCAAAGGGGCGGCAGTGCACAGCTGCGGCGATCACCGCATTGCTATGAGCCTGGCCGTAGCCGCTCTGCTGGCCGGTGGAGAAACCGTTATTAGCGGCGCACAGGTAGTGGATATATCTTTTCCCCGATTCTGGTCACTGCTGCAAACCTTAAGCAAGTCATCCTCCTGAACCGGTTTGAAAAACTTTCCGGGCAGTGTTTTGCAGTCGGTTGAGGTATGCTAAAATAGATACGAGCATAATTGGGTGGTAAACGAATGAAAATTGCGATTGATGGCCCTGCTGGTGCTGGGAAAAGCACCGTGGCGAGAAGATTGGCCAGTGAACTTGGCTTTACTTATATAGATACCGGTGCAATGTATCGAGCCCTGACTTTGAAAGCCCTCAACGAGGGTATTGATCTCAATGACTCCAGCTTGCTGGAGCAGCTGGCAGACACCACTGATATCCGCTTTGAGACCCATTTCGATAGCCAGATCGTAATCAGCGAGGGAAAAGATGTAACCAGCCAAATCCGGGCACCGCAGGTTAGTGAGGCGGTTTCGATTGTATCCGCACATCCTGGGGTAAGACGTGTTATGGTGGGAATTCAGCAAACCATGGCACAGACCTGTTCTGTGGTTATGGATGGCAGGGATATCGGCGAATATGTACTGCCCGATGCTGATTACAAGTTTTATTTAACCGCCTCTATCGAGGAACGGGTTCGCCGCCGGGCACAAGAAATGGAAATGCGGGGCTATCAGGCTGATCTTAATAGAATACGCGAAGAGATCGCCAAAAGGGATCAACTTGATTCCCAGCGCCCGGTAGGAGCATTAAGAATACTGCCGGACCATCTGGCTCTGGACACCAGCAATATGACTGAAGATGAGGTATTGCAGGCCATTCAAACCAGAATACGGGGGGCGTAATATGTTTTACGCGATCATCAGGGGGCTTTTCAAAATCTTTTTGATGTTTCTTGGTTTGAAAGTTGAGGGATTACATAACCTACCAAAAACAGGGCCGGTAATCGTGGCTGCCAATCATGTCAGCAATTGGGATCCAATCCTGGTAGGTGTGGCTTTATCCCGGCCTATTCATTTTATGGCCAAAGCGGAACTATTTGAAAATGCGTTGCTCAGGGTAATACTCCGGGGCTTAAATGCCTTCCCGGTCAACCGGGGCACAGCAGACCGCAATGCCATACGCCAGGCCCTGGCAAGGCTGCAATCCGGTGAAATGCTGGGCATTTTCCCGGAAGGGGCGCGGCGCAAGGTGGCGCCGCAGGCAGGCATTCAGCCCGGTGTGGCTATGCTGGCCATCAAAAGCGGGTCTGTAGTGGTTCCGGTAGCAGTAACAGGTACGGAAGGAAGATTTCCCTGTGGGTGGTGTCGTGATCTACGGGTTCGTATCGGCGAACCGATGGATTTGGTGTCGTATCGCGGCGAAAAACCCAACTCTGCGTTGCTGGGAAGGGTAAGCCAGGAAATTATGGCACAAATTAATTTACTTTTGTGTAAATAAAGAAGGATTTACCTAACATTTTACGAATCTATATAGTATTTGCGGGGTAAAGATTAGTGCAAACCAAAATAGCCCGTCACGCCGGTTTTTGTGCCGGCGTAAAAAGGGCCGTTCAGCTTGCCGACGAAGCTTGTACCCGGTCAGGAACCTGGTATACGCTGGGTCCGTTGGTTCACAATGAAGCCGTGGTGCAAAAATTTAGAGAGCAGGGGATTGCACCAATAGATGATGCTGATCAACTGCAATCCGGGCAGGGACTCATCATTCGCTCCCACGGGTGTCTTCCCCAGACCATAAGCAAGGCACAGGAGCGGGGAATTACCATTTTAGATGCTACCTGTCCACGGGTTAAAAGGATTCAGCAATTGGTTGCCGAATTGGACCAACAAGGATACACTGTGGTTGTATTTGGGGATGTGGAGCATCCTGAGGTGCAGGGAATTTTGGGATGGTGTGAAGCAGCGACTGTAATCAAAGATAGCGACCAGGCCGATTGCCTTTCCAGGATGGACAAAGTAGGGGTTGTATCACAGACTACCAAAGATCCCCAGGATTTTTATGCGACTGTGGAAAGGATCCTGCCAAAAGCAGCCGAGCTGAGGGTGTTTAACACCATATGCTCAGCCACCACCAAGCGCCTTCAGGCCGCCCGGGAATTAAGCCGCCAGGTTGATTTGATGATAGTGATTGGTGACCCACACAGTTCTAATACAGCCACTCTTGTTAAAGAGTGTTTAAATACCGGGGTTATGACCTTCAGAGTACAGGATGCATCAGAAATTGAGCCCGGCTGGTTTCAGCCCACTACGATTGTCGGTATCACTGCAGGCGCTTCTACTCCGGATTGGATTATTAAGGAGGTATTGAGTAGGATGACAGGTTATGACGAAGAAGAAAGGGAAGATCAGAATCAAGCCGGAGAGAAGCCAGGCAACGAAGAATCCTTTGCCAAACTTGAGGCTGAAATGGCGGGTCTTGCAACTCCCAGCCGGGGAGAGGTGATAAAGGGCACGGTCGTTCAAGTATTGGATGATGAAGTGATGGTTGATGTCGGCGGCAAGTCAGAAGGTGTGATTCCGCTTCGCGAAATGTCCCTCAAGGAGGTAAGCTCAGCTCGCGAATTGGTACAGGTTGGTGACGAAATTGAAGTCCTGGTCCTGAAATGGGATGATGATGGCACCATTCTCTTGTCCAAGAAAAAGGTGGACTTTAAAAAGACCCTGGATGAACTGGAAATTGCTTTCACGGAGAAACGACCCATTGAAGGCACTGTGGTGGAGAGCGTCAAAGGCGGACTGCTAGCCGATGTGGGTGTGGTGGGTTTTCTGCCCGCTTCCCATGTAGACGACGGCTATGTCAAGAATCTGGATGATTATATTGGCAGAACCATGCTTTTTCATATCATTGAATTCAACCGCAACAAACGGCGTGGCTCCCAGGTGGTCTTGTCCCGCCGCGAACTGGTCTTGGAAGAAAAGAACCGCCAGAAAACAGAGTTCTGGCAGGGTATTGCCGAGGGTCAGACCCGGCAGGGCATTGTAAAACGCATTGTCGATTATGGAGCTTTTATCGATCTGGGGGGATACGAAGGACTTTTGCATGTATCTGAACTGGATCACCGCCGGGTGGAGCACCCTGCTGATATCCTCAATGAGGGCGATGAGATTGAGGTCTATATCCTGGGTTTGGATCGGGAAAAAGAACGGGTATCATTGAGCCGCAAGAAACTGCTCAAGAGTCCCTGGGAACTGGCCCTGGAAAAGTACCATCAAGGGGATATCGTAGAGGGTATGGTGGTGAGAATCGCTCCCTTCGGTGCCTTTGTGGAGTTGGATCCGGGCGTGGATGGCCTGGTACACATCTCCCAACTGGCAGATTATCGTGTGGAAAAACCTGAAGATGTTGTTAAGGCTGGAGACCGGGTACAGGTTAAAATCATCAGCATTGACCCTGCTGAAAAGCGCATTGGGTTATCTGTCAAGGAAGCCAAAAATGATGCCAACCGCGTGGAAGTGGACGAATACCTGGAAGCCCAGCCGAACGATGACGACGAATAGACTTAAAAGTTGGGATATAAGATGCCGATTTATGAATTCAAGTGCAAGGACTGCGAGCACAAATTCGAGGTGCTGACTGCTATGGGACAACGGGATGAGGTTAGATGCCCGGGTTGCCAGTCCTCTAATTTAGAATCCCTGCTATCATTATTCAATACTACAGGAACTGGTGAAAAGAGTAGGCCGGAGGCCTGCCAAGGCTGCAGTAACAATTATTGCAGCAACTTTCCCCGCTAGATAAAAGGGCTGCCGGCGGCAGCCTTTTCTATTACGACACAATAAGGAGTCCATCGATGTCTAGTGCCGCTATATTAGCCGGGGGACGCAGTTCGCGTATGGGCAGTAATAAGGCTCTGGCCAGCCTTAATGGCGTTACGGTGTTAGAATATATTTTAGGTCGACTGCAGCCCCGCTTTGAAGAAATACTAATTGTGACTAATGAACCGGCTTTGTTTGAGTTCTACCCAGCCCGGGTGATAACCGATATATATCCCCGCAAGGGGCCTATAGCGGGCATCCATGCCGCATTGAGCTCCATTTCGGAAAAACAGCTTTTCCTGCTCAGTTGTGATATGCCGTTTATCCAGGTGAAACTAATATTTCACATGTTAGAGCATTCTGCAGATTATGATGCCGTCGTTCCAGTGGTTGCAGGGCGTATACAACCTACTGCGGCTGTATATCAGAAAAGCTGCCTGCCTCTTTTAACCGATTGCCTGGAAAACGATAAACTTAAGCTGACCAGGATTTTCGAGGATCTGCACACCTTGTATATTGAAGAAGCGGTATTGTCCTCTTTTGGACCGGTAAAGGAGATGTTTTTCAACATCAATGACCCAACCGCTCTGGAAAAGGCCAGGGAAATTGCAAGGAGGGGTTTGCGATAAGGAGCAGGCGTAAAGATGAGCATATTCATATCGCCGGTACATCACAGGACGGACCGGCTACAAGCGGCTTTGAGGATGTATTTTTGCTTCATCAGGCCCTGCCCGAACTTGATTTTGACAGCATCGATCTGCGCCAGGGCTTCCTGGGCAAAACCTTGCAGTACCCCCTGTTGATCAATGCTATGACCGGCGGCACCGGTTTAGCGACTGACATTAACCGCTCTCTGGCCGCAGCGGCCAGGGATTTCGGCCTGGCTATGGCAGTGGGCTCACAGCATATAGCCCTGGCTGAGCCGGCCCGCAGACCTTCTTTTACGGTGGTGCGGGAGGTCAACCCGCACGGTTTGATCATTGCCAATGTCAGTGCCTCGGCAAGGCCTGAAGAGGCTCTACAGGCCGTCGATATGATTAAGGCCGACGGCTTGCAGCTTCATCTAAATGTACCCCAGGAACTGGCCATGCGGGAAGGAGAACGGCATTTTGCGGGTGTAATTAACAACATCAGGCGGATAGCGGCTTTAAGCCCGGTTCCCATTATCGCCAAAGAGGTGGGCTTTGGACTGTGCAAGGAAAGTGTCAGTTTGCTCTATAATGCCGGAATAACCTGGTTTGATAATGGTGGCCAGGGGGGTACCAATTTTATTGCTATTGAAGATTCGCGTCAGGGTTGTTTTGCCGGAGAACTGGATGGCTGGGGTTTGCCTACAGCTGTCAGCCTGGCAGAGATTGTTTCTCTGCAACTGCCCATTCAAGTCATCGCTTCCGGGGGAATCAGAACTGCGGTTGACGCCGCCAAAGCTATTTGTATGGGAGCACAGATGGCAGGCATGGCCGGGCCATTATTAAAGATTCTTATTCATCAAGGACCTGACGCCCTGGGCAACTATCTGCAGGAATGGATTTACCGCCTTAAAGCGGTGTTTTTAATGACTGGATCCCGCAACATTGAAGCACTTCAACACAAGCCTCTGCTCATATTGGGGCAAACCGCCGCCTGGCTTAAGGCCCGCAATATCGATCCCCACCAATGGTCCCGCAGCTAAAAGAAGCGAAATAATTCCCTTCAAAAACCTAATAATGGATTTTATTTTTGCCTGCCACCGTTAACGTCGCTGCCTTACATAAAAACATTGGGGCGGGGAAATCTATTGGCATAAGACATTAGAAAGGATGTGGCTTATTATGGCCAATTTTCCCTTTGGTCTGATTGCGCTTTTGGTGGTATCCATCCTGATTTATTTTGGGGTGGCTCACCGCGCCTTGGACCGTTTGCGCATGACCGACCGAACTGCCCTGGGTATGATTGCTGCCATTATTATAGGCAGTTTTATCGATATCCCGGTAAGCTCCAGGGTAACCATCAACCTGGGCGGGGTGATCACCGTGGGTATTGCAGTCTGGTTGTGGCTGGGTGCAGGCACTGCTTTCGAAAAGCTCCGCTCTGCGATTGCTGCAGTAGTTACCGCCCTGGTGTTATTCATTGGTGCACGCTTTCTGGGAGCAGAACCGGAGACGGTGTTTGTTGATCCCCTTTATATTTACCCGTTGGTAGCGGGTATTGTCGGCTACCTGGCGGGAAGGTCACGGCGCGGCGCCTTTTTTGCTGCGGTAATGGGTGTGCTGGCCTTGGATATTGGTCAATACCTCTATCTGGTTCGCGGCGGGATACGGGGCACCGTTCACCTTGGCGGGGCCGGCGCCTTCGATTCGTTGGTTCTGGCAGGCATTGTGGCTATTTTATTAGCAGAGCTGATTGGCGAGAGCCTGGAACGGATGGTCGGAGGTCCCCGCAGTGATGATAAAGATCCTGCACTGCTGGAAAACCTGCGCGAACCGGAACCGGCCCGTAAACCAGCACATGGCGGCGGAGAAGCTGGTTATACCGAGCATGACAAGGATGATGAACCTGACCGGGAAGGGTTTAAGGATTGGGAAGATCGCATCTCTGCTAATGAGCACATAGTATCGTCCCAGGCGGATCAAGAAACCAACTGGGAGGATCGCATCGAGATCATTGGGGAAACAAGAAGAGATAGGGGTGATGACAATGGCTAGAAGCGTAGCCTCCCTATTGATTGCCTTGGGCCTTATACTGGGGCTGGGTTATACCCTGCCCGACCCAGCAGCCGCAGTATACGAAGATCTGCCCTCGGGTTATTATTTTACCCTGGTGGATGAGAACAACCATGTCATAACCCAAACCGGGTCACAGGTTTATGTTGGTGATGAATACATCAGCAGTGACAATGGCAGGTATCAGGTGGTTAATGTGTCCGCTCACACCGCACGATGTGTATATGTGGGGCAGGAGCAGATGCCGGTGGTCAATTTTGACAATGGCCGCCAGGCCTGGGTGATTGATAGTAAAGAAATTCCGGTTGTTGCTGCTAAACCCACCATAGCCATTTATCATACCCATAGTGACGAATCCTATGTCCCCACTGATGGCAAAGAAAGCAAAGAGGGCAATGGGGGCATCTATGACGTTGGTTATGCACTGGCAGAACGTCTTAAACAACTGGGATATAATGTCGATTATAATAAGAACAACCACAATCCGCATGATATCAATGCTTATAACCGTTCCCGCCGCACCGCGGCTGCACTTTTGAAGAATGGTTCTCAAGTCCTGATCGATGTTCATCGCGATGCGGTGCCGGCCAATCAATACCAGACCCAGGTCAATGGGCAGGATGCCACCAAAGTTAAATTGGTGGTTGGTAAAACCAATCCCAATATGAAAACCAACCTGGAGTTTGCCAAACAGCTTAAAGCGGTCATGGACAAGAAGGCTCCGGGACTTTCCAATGGTATCTTTATGGGCAAAGGCGATTATAATCAAGACCTCAACCCACGGGCGATGCTGGTTGAGGTAGGAGCGCACACCAATTCCAAAGATGATGCCACCAAGGGCGTTAGCGCTTTTGCAGATGTTTTATCTGTCACCCTGGGTGGGGAAAGTACCGAAAATGCGGGGGGGGCTGCCGCTAAACCCTTGCAGCAGAATTCTCCTTCGGCCTGGACTACAATTTTTATTCTTCTGACGGTGGCTGCTGCTGCGGGGGCGGGGTTTTATCTGCTTAACAAAAACAACGCCGACCGGTAAAGGGATAATTATGGAATAGGATAATGGCGGGAAATTACAGCCGGTTGCCGGGTAACGATTACCGCCATTATTATGTCCTGATGCATAATAGTCGTTTTAGCATGAGTAGCGGCAATCCTGGCAGGCATCACAGTGAGGAATAATACCGTTTGATCCCTACTGGCAGAATCCGGTGCTATGTATGAATTCTGTTAAAATTAAATCGAAGGAGCCTCTATGAAGATCATTTACCATTGTTTTGGCGGATCGCATTCCTCGGTATTGGCTGCGGCCTTGCACCTTAAAATGCTTGATAATGGCCTTCCCCCTAGCTCTGATGATATGATGAAACTGCCCTATTTTGACAAAACCCATGATGACGATTTTGGGACCATTCGCTATATGGGCCTTGATGAGTATGAAAATGAGGTTTATGTGTTGGGCAAAAAGAATCTGGGTGACAGGTGCACCCGCATGATTACCGGGGTAACCCGGTTGCTTGGAGTAGATACAGAGGTCATGGCTGTAAATTGCATGACCCGGGTTAATCTGTTTATGATGATTGGGGGATTCATTTCCCGCCGCCTGGGGTTCCCCAGAATAGGGCGCCCTATTTTATTTTATGGCACCAGAGAGGCTTTCTATCAAATTGTCAACCTGGTGGAAATCACTCGCCTAAAGACATTGCAACAAAGCAGGTGAAAAGAATTGTATGTGATCTTTGTGGGCCTCACCGGGGTTCATCATGCCCTTATCGCTGCTCATGTGTTTATAGACGATTTGCATAGCAATAATTTCCGGCTTATACAACACTTTGGCGATAGAGACTTGGAAAAGAAGGGGGATCTTTTTTGTGTCGGCCAAGATGACCATGGAGCATTAATTTATACCTTTGGAGCAGGGCATGATCAGGAATTGGCTGCCGGTGTTATAGAAGAATTACGGAATATACTTGGGTTTGATGAAAAGGATCTGGCAGTTAGAGCGGTATCCATACCCGGTGATGCCATTATAGCTGCCCTTGGTCGTATTCCTGCTTACATGGGCGGCAGTTGCCTGCAAAATCTGCTGGGCCAGATTCTAATAGCATGGCAGTTTGAAAGGATCAAAAACGAAACCCTGACATTCAAGTCTGAGATGGAGTCCCGGCGGTCTGAATTGCAGTAGAAAAAGCAGCAAGCCGCGTATTGCGGGGCGGCTGATGATAGGGGATAATTATGGGGTAGATGCGATGGGGGGAGAAAAGCGGTTGACAGCATTAATACAAGATGTTATTGAAAACAGCATTGCCTGTGAAGTAGGTATCGAGCCCGGTGATACACTCCTCACTGTAAATGGGCAGACTATATGTGACATCCTGGATTATCAGTTTGCGGTGCAGGATACGGCAGTGGAATTGGCAATATGCAAAGCAAATGGCCAAACCTGGCTGGTGGACATTGAAAAAGATGAAGATGATGAACTGGGGTTGATATTTGCGGGTGCCATATTTGACAATATGCGGGTTTGCAAGAATCGCTGCCTGTTCTGTTTTGTTGATCAGTTGCCCTTTGGCCTGCGTTCTACTTTGCAGGTTAAAGATGACGATTACCGGCACTCCTTCCTATTCGGCAACTTCATCACCATGACCAATTTGAAGCCTGAGGATTGGGATAAAATTCTTGCTATGCGTTTGAGTCCGCTGTACATTTCAGTACATGCTATGAACCCCAGGGTGCGGGTTAATATGTTAAAACACAAAAAAAGCGGCACTATTAAGGAGGATTTAGGGCGGCTTTACCAGGCCGGTATTCAAATCCATACCCAGATTGTATTGTGCCCGGGCATCAATGATGGAGATGTTCTGGAGGATACCATTCAGCAGTTAGCCGAATTCTATCCCAGCGTGCAGTCTATCGGCATTGTTCCGGTGGGATTGACCCGGCACCGCCAGAGATTGCCGCTTCTTCGGCCTTGCAATCCTGAACAGTCGGCTGATTTAATTACCCGGGTAGGTGAGTATCAGCGTCATTTCCGCCAGCAGTTAGGGCTGGGCGTGGTTTATTTGGCTGACGAATTTTATCTGCAGGCCGGTCAAGCTATCCCCCATAGTGATTATTATGACGGTTTTGAACAGTTGGAGAACGGCATCGGCTTGATTCGCCGCTTGTGGGATGAGTTCACACAGCTAAAGGACCATCTGCCCGCTGCCATCCCTCCCCGCCAGGTCCATATTATTACCGGCGTCTCGGGGGCTATTGCCTTGGATCCCATATGTGAGCGCCTGAACCAGATTGCCGGTCTGTCTGTGCAAACTATACCGGTGGTCAATCATTTCCTGGGGGAGACGGTTACTGTCACCGGTTTGCTGACCGGCCAGGATATTATTACCACCCTGGGGAGCAAATATAGAGGGAAACAGCTCTTGCTTCCAGAAGTTCTCCTCAAAGCAGGGGAGGCCCTGTTGTTGGACGACAGCTCGGTGGCAGAGATTGAAGCAGCGGCAGGGGCCGAGATTAAGGTAGTACCCATAGAAGCAAGAGCCCTGGTCAATGCGGTTTTAAACACAAAATTAAACGAAAACGGAGAGTTAAACCATGTCTAAACCGGTTGTTGCCATAGTTGGACGGCCCAATGTAGGAAAATCAACCTTATTCAACCGCCTGGCAGGAAAGCGTAAGGCGATTGTAGAAGATATTCCCGGGGTAACCCGAGACCGTCTTTATGATGTATCAGAATGGCTGGGCCGGGAGTTTATTATTATTGATACTGGCGGTCTGCGCTTTGAAGAAGAAAACACCATTGCCCGGGGTGTGCAGTTGCAGGCTGAAATCGCTATTGATGAGGCCGATATTATAGTTTTTGTATTGGACACCCGGGAAGGCATCACTGCCGAAGACGAACAAGTGGCTGAGTTATTGCGCAGATCTCGCAAGCCGGTCATCCTGGCCGCCAATAAGGTGGAGAATTTTGATCGGCAATTTGAATGGATGGAATTCTATCGCCTCGGTTTGGGTGATCCCATCCCCATATCGGCTATGCACGGCATGAACACCAATGACCTCCTGGACGCAGTAATTGCCCAATTCGGACCTGCTCGGGAATACGAAGAAGATCCTGACGCAATAAAAATTGCCATCGTAGGGCGCCCCAATGTAGGCAAATCTTCATTGGTCAATGCCCTTTTGGGGGAAGAGCGGGTCATTGTCAGTGAGATACCAGGGACCACACGGGATTCCATAGATTCTCCTTTTGAATTCGGGGGGAATCGCTACATTTTAATTGATACCGCCGGTTTGCGCAAGAAATCACGCATCAAAGAAGCGACTGAGAAATACAGTGTTATCCGCACCTTAAAAAGCGTAGAACGATCCGACGTAGTCCTGATAATGCTGGACGCCGTCGATAAAGTAACTGAACAGGATCAGCGTATCGCCGGTTATGTCCATGAGCAGAACAAAGCCAATATCATTGTTGTCAATAAATGGGATGCCATCAAGAAAGATGAGCAGACCATGAACCGCTATGATGAAGATATTCGTGCGGATTTGAAATTTTTGGCCTATGCGCCGATTTTGTATGTATCCGCCTTAACCCGACAGCGTATTTTCAAGATCATTGAACTGGTGGATTTTGTGGTGGAGCAGCATAACCGCCGCATCCCTACGGCCGAACTAAACCGGGTCATCAATGAGGCTGTAATGCTCAATCCTTTGCCCGGGGGCAGCAAGCGGGCCAAAATCTTTTATACAACACAGGTGACTACTGCACCGCCTACCTTTGTTTTGTTCTGCAGCGATCCTGAAAAGTTGCATTTTTCTTACATACGCTATTTGGAGAACGTTTTGCGGCAGAATTTTGGTTTTGAGGGTTCGCCATTGCGTTTATTAACGCGCCAAAACACCTCAAAGTTCTAACCACCAGAGATAGTCTTAAGGTAACGTTTGCCAGGAGGAGGAAAACCTATGAACAACTTGGCCTTGTTCTTGTTGTCTTATTTAATCGGCGCCATTCCTTTTTCGTATCTTTTCGGCAAATATCTGGGCAAAGTAGATATCAGCCGTCGGGGAAGCGGGAACATAGGTGCCACCAATGTGCTGCGTTCTACCAAATTGTCAGTAGCCTTACTGTCCCTGGCCGCAGACCTGTTGAAGGGTTTGCTGGCTGCCTGGATCGGATTGACCTGGGGCGGTCCGGGCCTGGCCGCCGCTTGCGGAGCGGTGGTGGTGGTGGGTCATTGTTATTCACCTTTCATTTCTTTTAAAGGTGGGAAAGGGGTAGCTACTGCCGCCGGGGTGATCGCTATTTTGATGCCCCAGATCTTTTTGGTACTCCTGGCCGTAATGGTCTTATCAGTGGCTTTAACTCGTTATGTATCCCTGGGGTCAGTCCTGGCAGCGGCGTTATTTCCCATCCTGTGTTTGATATGGCTAAAACCATGGCCTTACATCATATTAAGCTTCTTTTTAGCCACTCTGGTGCTGTTCAGGCATCAAACCAATATAAAACGATTGATGTCAGGGCAGGAATCCCGCATTACTGACAAAGCGATTTAGTGTCCATTATCTAATGGGGAGGTTGGGATGGAAAAGGTCTGTATACTGGGAGCGGGCAGTTGGGGAACGGCCCAGGCTCTAGTTTTGCATCATAATGGGTTTAATACAACAATATGGGGAAAACCGGATGAGGTGGCTTTGATTACGGCAGACCGGGAAAATCGCCGCTATCTGCCGGGTTTGCCCCTGCCTGAAGAAATCACCATTACATCGAATTTGGCTGAAGCCATGGAAGATACCCGCATGGTTGTTTTAGCGGTACCATCGCAAGCCGTACGAGAGGTACTGCAACTGTTGCGGCCACTTTATCAGCCCAAAACCATTTTGGTCAATACCGCCAAGGGTATAGAAATTACGTCTGGAATGAGGTTAAGCCAGGTTGCTGTTGATGTGTTGGGAAATGCCATCTTGAATTATTATGCGGTTCTTTCCGGACCAAGTCATGCTGAAGAGGTGGCCCGCCAAATTCCCACTGCGGTTACAGTAGCTTCCCTGCAGCAGGATAGCGCAATTTTTGTTCAGGATGCTTATATGTCGCCCTATCTCCGGGTCTACACCAACCCGGATATAGCTGGAGTGGAACTGGGCGGGGCTTTGAAAAACATCATCGCCCTGGCGGCGGGCATGGTGGTAGGGCTTGGTTATGGTGACAACACGGTAGCTGCCTTGATGACCCGCGGCCTAACCGAGATCATTCGCATGGGACAAAAGTTGGGCGGGGATTATCGCACTTTTACCGGACTTAGCGGCATGGGCGACCTGGTGGTAACCTGTTGCAGCAATTATTCCCGCAATCGCAGAGCCGGCATATTGATCGGACAAGGCCATAGTCTGTCTGAAACGCTGAATCAAATTGGAATGGTAGTGGAAGGTCTGCACACCACCCGGGTGATTCATCGCCTGGCAAAGGAGTTGAGGGTTGACATGCCCATTACACGGGCCTGCTATAATATTCTCTATGCACAAGTGCCGGTGCTCCAGGAAGTCACCAACATCATGTGCCGCAGCAAAAAGCATGAGATCGAAGATCTGGCCAGATAGATGCTGCCCGGTTCCCAATACTAAAGGCCGCAGCCTTTATAAGATATTTCATAATAAACCTGCCTGGCCAACCGGTGACTGGTTTGTTCTTTGAGCTTAAAGTAATATACAGCTGGAGCAACCTGAGGTTTCGTTCAGAATGGCAACTTCGGTTTCAAATGACGGCAGGATGATATTTATCATGCGGTCCACAGGAAGAATCCTATTGGGGTCGCCTTGATACTTCGATTGAGCACCGTATAGTGTGGATATGTCCACACTTTTTTTCTTTTCTGGTTATATTACCGTATATTGATAAATATATTTGTACTGTTATAGCGTTAGAGATATTAAGGGGTGTCTTGCATCGGAGGGAGGATGCCTTTTAAAAAAGTCGGAAACAAGGGAGGGAAAAAGAGAAGTGGATACCAATAATATCTTGAACGATATCGCTGAGAGAACCGGCGGCGATATCTATTTGGGAGTCGTTGGCCCTGTAAGATCAGGTAAGTCAACCTTTATCAAGCGTTTCATGGAACTAATGATCATCCCCAATATAAAAGACATATATGATCGCGAAAGGGCTGTAGATGAACTTCCCCAGAGTGGTGCTGGGAAAACCATCACAACCACCGAACCCAAATTCGTCCCCAATGAAGCTATTGAGATTACTACACAGAACGGTGTGAGCTTTAAGGCTCGACTGGTCGATTGTGTGGGATACGCAGTGGAAGGGGCTTTGGGTTACGAAGAGGATGAAGAGCCTCGTATGGTTAGAACTCCCTGGTTTGACTATGAGGTTCCCTTCGAAGAAGCGGCCGAAATAGGGACCAGGAAGGTCATTGTAGATCATTCCACCATCGGGATTGTAGTTACCACTGATGGCTCCATCAGTGACATTGCACGTTCTTACTATGTCCCGGCGGAGGAAAGGGTTATACAAGAACTGAAAGATCTTAACAAGCCGTTTATTATCATATTGAATTCCACCAATCCATATAGCACTGATAGCTTAAGCCTGGCCGAGGAGCTGGGAGAAAAGTACGGGGTAAGCGTAACCCCCATGGATGTAGCCCGTATGTCCATGGAACAGATTTATGGTCTTCTGGAAGAAGCCCTTTATGAATTTCCCGTTCACGAAGTCAATATTAAACTGCCCGGCTGGGTGGATGAGCTGGATGAAGACTTTTGGCTACGTGACGGCCTGGAGACGGCTATTCGGGACATTCTCAACGATATTCGCAAGGTTCGGGATATCGATCGGGCTATTGAGAAACTATCAGCAGTTGAAAATGTAAGCTATGTTAGCTTGGAGGAGATGAACCTCGGCACCGGTACCGCTGCGGTAGATCTTACCGTGCCGGAGGAATTATTCTATCGTTCGCTGAGTGATGTCAGTGGTTTCATTGTAGACGGCACCCAAGATATCATGCGCTTAATGAAAGATCTCAGTGTTGCTAAAAGGGAATATGACAAGGTGGCCTCAGCCCTGGATGAGGTAAAAGAGTCGGGCTATGGAGTGGTCACGCCTCGCCTGGAGGAAATGCTCCTGGAAGATCCCGAACTGATTCGTCAGGGAAGCCGCTTCGGTGTAAAACTAAAGGCCAAAGCTCCATCATTGCATATTATTCGTGCCGACATCACCACCGAGATAACTCCCATTATTGGAACCGAAAAACAATGTGAAGAACTGGTGCGCTATATGCTGGATGAATTTGAAGACGATCCTTCCAAGATCTGGGATTCCAATATCTTTGGGAAATCCCTGCATGATCTGGTTAGAGAAGGAATTCAGAATAAGCTGCATCGTATGCCTGAAAACGCTCAGCTAAAACTGCAAGACACCTTGCAGCGCATAGTCAACGAAGGCAGCGGAGGTTTAATCTGCATCATTGTATGAATGTATCTGTAGACCGAGCTTCAACCGGCCAAGTGGCCGGTTTTTTTTATTATCACTATATTGCAGGTAGTCATTTATCCAGCAAGAATAAAAGAAGGATTCCACTGCAAAAAGGTATAATTCGCAGGTTTGAATGCATAAATATTCGTCGCCAGACTTCGCATGGGCAACACCATCGGCTTGTCTCGCGACGAAAGGGGTACCGGGCTAATTCACATCCATGTAGGGTAGCCCTCTCGCCCCGCCCATGGGGCTCGCCCCCCATCACTGCTCGCCTTCCCATGGTGTTGCTGCCATGCTGCGTCTAACGGCTCCTACATATTTATACATTCAAACAACGTAATTGGGGGTTTTTGCAGTGGAATCAAGAAGTAATTGTAGAAAAACCGGCTCCGTGTTATAATGTCCGTTATATGGAAGCATTAATCTATGCCAGATAGACAGGGGGGATAGCAATGCCCCATCCGCACAAGAGATACTACCTGGTCAGAGAGGATATTCTGCCGGAATCAATTGTCAAGACCGCGCAGGCCAAAGCGATGCTGGCCCAGGGAGATGCACAGACCATTCTGGATGCGGTTGACAAATTGGGCATGGCGCGCAGTACTTACTATAAATATAAAGACGGAGTCCATGCTTTTTTCGATGCCAGCAGCCTGGAGATTATTAATATATCGTTGCTTCTACGCCACATTTCAGGTATCCTATCAGGGGTACTGAATAGTATTGCCGCTTACCAGGGCAATGTACTCACCATCAATCAGAATCTCCCCATAAACGGGGCGGCACTGGTGACCATTTCCCTCAGCGTTGAAGAATTGACCATATCTGTAGACGAGCTACTGAGGCATCTGGCAGGGCTGAACGGCGTAGTCCATGCAGAAATTGTGGGAAAACGTTGAAAACAGGAGGTAGCGAGATGATTCATATTGGATTACTGGGATGTGGAACGGTCGGTTCCGGTGTCGTCACCCTCCTGGCGCGGAATGGAAATACCATCACCAACCGTACCGGGGATGAAATTAAGATCAAACGGATACTGGAAAGGGATGTCGGCAAATGCCTGCAACTGGGGATCGATCCGGAATGTATTACCAGTAACATTGACGATATACTGGCTGATGAAGAGATTCAAATTGTGGTTGAACTGCTGGGCGGCATCCAACCGGCTCTGGACTATATTCTGCAGGCTATGCATAAAGGCAAACATGTGGTGACAGCTAACAAGGATCTGATTGCTGAACATGGCAAAATCTTGTTTGATACTGCGAACGAATGCAAGGTGGATTTCTATTTCGAAGCCAGCGTAGCCGGGGGCATTCCTATCATTTATCCGCTCAAGCAATCACTGGCCGCCAATCGCATCCAAGAAGTAATTGGTATCTTAAACGGAACCACCAATTATATACTCACCAAGATGAGTCAAGAAGACCGGCCTTTCGCCGAGGTTCTGGCCGAAGCGCAGGCCCTGGGTTATGCAGAGGCTGATCCCAGCGCTGACGTGGGGGGTCTTGATGCCGCCCGCAAGATCGCTATCCTGTCATCTATTGCTTTCAACAGCCGGGTAACATTTGCCGATGTATATGTGGAAGGGATCACTGCCATCACCCCGGTGGATATTCGCTACGCCCGTGAACTGGGTTATGTAGTCAAGCTTCTGGCAGTGGCAAAAGAAAACCCCGAGGGGCAACTGGAAATCAAAGTGCATCCTGCTTTTCTGCCTTCAACCCACCCCCTGGCAGCGGTTAATGATGTTTTTAATGCTGTCTTTGTTTATGGCGATGCGGTTGGAGAGGTTATGCATTATGGCCGCGGGGCAGGTCAACTGCCGACTGCCAGCGCGGTCTTGGGGGATGTTATCGATATCAGCCGCAATATTCTTCATGGTATCAGTGCGCGCATCGGCTGCACTTGCTATGAGGAGCGCACTGTACTTAGCATCAATCAGCTTAGTGCAGAGTTTTATATCCGCATGACGGTTACTGACCGGCCTGGTGTTCTGGCGGGCATCGCCGGGGTTTTTGGCAATAACAATGTCAGCATCGCTTCAGTTATTCAGAAAACCAGCAGCGGGGAATGTGCAGAACTGATCCTGATCACCCACGAGGTGCAGGAGCAAAACCTGCGCGATTCACTGGTTGTTTTACAAGGTATGAGTATTGTCAGCAAGATAGACAATGTCATCAGGTTGGAAGGCACCAACCGCATGGATAGCCAGGCCAGATGATTACGGTTCGTGTACCCGCCACCAGTGCCAATCTGGGCACCGGGTTTGATACCCTGGGACTGGCCTTGCAGCTTTACCTTACCGTGACAGCGCAGCCGCAGCAGGGCTGTCTGCAGGAATACCGGGGGGGGAAACCGGCCGGGGCCAGCAACCTGCTCACTCAGGCCATAGAAGCCGTCTTTGCCCGGGTGGGTCAGAATGCTCCTGCGCTGCAGCTGCAGATTGATAGTCAGATCCCGATAGGAAAAGGGTTGGGCAGCAGTGCCGCGGTTATCATTGCAGGCATGTATCTGGCTAATGCCCTGCTGGGCAATCCATATTCAGAGCAGCATTTACTGAACTGGGCCCTGGCCATGGAAGGACATGCTGACAATATCGTTGCGGCAGCAGTGGGTGGGTTAACCACTGCCATGGTTCTGGACCAGCAGGTATATTATCAAAAGGTGCTGCCAGGAGGCGATTTGACTGCTATCATTGCCGTACCCGACTTTATACTGCCAACCCGGGAGGCCCGTTTGATCCTGCCACAACAGGTACCCTGGCGGGACTGTGTCCGTCATATGCAACAGGCCTGTTTTGTACTGAGTAGTTTAGCCAACGGGGATTACCGTTGCTTGCAACTGGCCATGGATGATGTCATTATACAATCCTTGCGCAAGAGGTTCATCCCCGGTTTGGATCAAGTATTGCAGGCCGCATTGGACAAAGGAGCCCTGGGGGCGGCTTTAAGTGGCGCCGGTCCTTCGGTTTTGGCCCTGGCCACTACAAATCTGGACAGCATTGGAACGGCTATGATAGAGTCCTTTGCCAGACATGGTTGTAAAAGCCAATGCCTTTACCTGAAGATAGACCATCAGGGGGTGCAAGTGCAAAACCATTTACAGAATAACTGAATATCGTGGTAGACAGCATTTATATTTTACAGTATTTGGGAGTGAGAGAAATTGGCCTTGTTGGTTGTAAAATTCGGGGGAAGCTCGGTAGCCTCTATTGAAAAGATTAAGCGCATTGCTGAACGCGTGACCACTATGTGCCAGGAGGGACATCAGGTGGTGGTCGTGGTTTCAGCAATGGGTGACACTACGGATGAACTTATCGACCTGGCTCTCGCCACTGGAGACCAAAAATGGCACCGTGAAATGGATATGCTTCTGGCTACCGGTGAGCAGCAGTCAGCCGCGCTGTTGGCCATGAGCTTAAACAGCATGGGCATTGCTGCAATTTCTCTGACCGGCTGGCAGGCGGGAATCCGCAGCGATGGCACCTATAATAAGGCTAGAATTGTCAGCATTGCCGGCGAGCGTATTTGGCAGGAACTGCAGCAGGATAAAGTGGTTGTGATTGCCGGATTCCAGGGCCTTTCTCCGCAAGGAGATATCACCACCCTGGGCCGGGGCGGTTCCGACACCACCGCGGTAGCACTGGCGGCCAGTCTGCCGGCGGATCGCTGCATCATATTTACAGATGTAGATGGGGTTTATACAGCCGATCCCCGCATGGTTCCCAATGCGCATAAAATGCCCACCATTAGTTACGAAGAGATGCTGGAGCTGGCCAGCCTGGGAGCAATGGTCATGCAGCCCCGGGCGGTGGAATGTGCCATGCAGTATCATGTGGAAGTGGAAGTGCGCAACAGTCTTAATAACGGACCGGGAACCATAATTACGGAGGTAAATAGCATGGAAAAACATAGGATTGTTAGCGGAGTCGCCCATGATATCAATGTAGCCCGCATTGCTATCTTTGATGTGCCGGATCGCCCCGGAGTAGCTAGTCTGCTCTTCAAGCGGTTAGCCCGGGAGGGCATTAATGTTGATATGGTTATCCAGAGCGCTATGCGGGAAAACCGCAATGATATCGCATTTACCATAGAAAAAGCAGATCTGCACAGAGCCCTGCCGGTGGTGGAGGATGTGGTGCGGGAATTGCAAGCTTCGGGGTTGTCCTATGACGCCGATGTGGCCAAGGTATCCATAGTAGGTGCAGGCATGATAAGCAACCCCGGTGTGGCTGCCAAAATGTTCGAAGCCCTGGCTGAACAGAATATAAATATCCATATGATAAGCACTTCTGAGATCAAGGTTTCCTGCTTGATTGACGAAGCCTTGATTGCCGAGGCAGTGCGGGCTTTGCATGCCAAATATGACCTGGGCAACGGTAATGGCGGTGTGGAGTAAGCCCGGTTTAGCTTGACTAATACAGGTATCTGTTATACAATATTTTTTGCGTCGGGGTGTAGCTCAGTTTGGTATGAGCGCTACGTTGGGGACGTAGAGGCCGCTGGTTCGAATCCAGTCACTCCGACCATTTTTATAAGTGTAATACGGCCTTCCTCAGGAGATTTCATGGGGACGGGGTTGTTCAACAACCCCGTCCCCATTACACTTTTGCCTGGAGGTGTGATTGAAGTGTTTGTTATCGAGGGAAGAAGCGATTTAAATTGGCCTAAAACACCAATTAAGGTATGGTTGGCAGGACTTTCGGGACATTGATGAGAATGGTCTGCAACAAGCCTTGAACCTAGCCAGCCAGCCCTATCCCCATGGGTTTTATCTCACTAATATGAATGCGGCATCCCTTTCAATTTAGGAAGAATACGTTAATTTACAAGGGATAGCTTACCCGATAGAGAATAATATTGATATAGCAAAAGTCGGAAACATATATTTTGTCTGAATAAATCAAAGAATTGGAGCGGAGGAATACAAGCATGGGTATCAGGGTAATCACTGACAGCACGTCATATATTGATGAGGGCGTACAACGGGATTTAAACATAAAGGTTCTGCAACTAAGCGTTCATTTTCCTGACGAATCCTTTAAGGAGAATGAAGTGGATCAGCGCTATTTCTATAATAAGGTGGAACAAACCGGAATCATTCCCACCTCCTCGCAGCCTTCTCAGGGCGAAATTGCTCAAGCATTCCGGGATATCTTGTCCAAGGGTGACGACATACTGGGTATTTTTATTTCCTCTGCCATGAGTGGAACATATGCTACCGCTCTAAAAACCCGGGAGCTGCTTTTACGAGAATTTCCCGAGGCTAAAATTGAAATCATGGACTCCCACACCAACTGCATGGCGCTGGGTCTGCAAGTCATTTCGGCGGCGGAGGCTGTGAAAACCGGAGGCAGTATGGAAGAAGCCCTGGAAGCTGCCTCCGAGACCAGGAAGAACATTCACTTCTATTTTGTCCCCGAAACCCTGGAGTATTTAAAAAAAGGCGGGCGCATCGGCACAGCTTCAGCCCTTTTAGGAACCATTCTTAAAATTCGCCCCATTCTCACCGTGGATATGGAAAAGGGAATGACCCATCTGCTGGAAAAGGCGCGCGGTGCTTCGGCAGCTATTAGCCGGATGCTGGAACTGCTGGAAGAAGACCACCGCAAGAAGGGCTTGAAGGCATTAATAGTCCACCACATCAACGCTGCGGAAAAGGGAAGACAACTCCGGGATGTGCTGGCGGAAAAATACCAAATCCCGGTAGGCCTATGTTCGATAGGTCCGGTTATTGGCCTCCATACAGGCCTGGGCACTATTGGGTTCGTCTATTGCACTTACTGAGCATAATCCCCAACTCCAGTAGACTTGTTAGTCAACAAGCTATTACCAGCTAGCTGATAAGATAATAAATATATCCTGGTTAGCATTGAAAGACTCCCTATTTTTATTAACAATACAGACTGTAATTTTACTTTAAACCCTCACATACTGTGAGAGTCAATATGAAGCTAAAAAATTTTATCTCTCATAAGTGAAGGTAAAAAGCTCTTCGATTGATACTTGAGAGTTTTGCATGATAATCTTTTACAGAACACCATTTCAATATATAGTGGAGCCAGAAAGATGGGTACACCATATATTGTGCCTTGCTGAAGATATCTGCGCAGATTTTGGCATTATGCAAAATCCTCACTTATAAGAAAGTTTAAGAGATGGATTATATTTTCCTTCCACATCATCGGGCCACAACAAAAAATTTGGAAAGTATTGCAAATTCGACACAACTAGAGTATAATTTTGGTAAATTAATCATCTCCGATAATGGCAAACCTGGTGAAAGCCAGGGACGCAAAGCCACGGGTCTAAAGCTGATGCCATGACAGCCGGGTTGCCGAAGAGAAAACAGTAAGTAAACTGCATGCTTCGGCATGCAGTTTTTTTCGGGTGGAGATGGAAAAAAGAAGGAAGGTAAGTGGAATGAAAAAAGTATTGGTACTCGTTTTAGCTCTCATTCTAACATTTGCAATGTCTTTGAATGCGTTTGCAGCACCTGGCAAATCAAACCAGGGCAACGGAAAAGGCGCCTCCAAATCCACGCAACATGTCCCCAAGTCCAATGTGAAGAATCAGATTAAGCAGGACAAGAATGATGCCAGTATGAAGAAACAATTCAAGCAGGAAATGAATGAAGCCAAAAAAACAATTGCGACGCAGAAGGGCGATCTGGAAGCAGAAAGAACTGAACTACAAAATCAGTATGAACTGTTATCAAACACACCAGAACCTACTGATCCTGTTGCTGCTGCGGAACGGGCTAGCCGCTTTGGCAGATTTACAAGCTCAAATGAGCCTACTAGATACTGAATTAACGAGTGCGACAACGCAGATGAAGCAAATCATCAATGAACGGTTCATGATTATGAAAGCCCAGTATACCGCAGCGGAGCTCGAGGAACTGGGCATTACGAATGTTGAGGACTTGATTGCCAAATTGAATCAAGATGCCTATGCACCTGAAAACGTTGCTATGACCGTAAAAAAGAACCAGGTCAGATTGGAAGCTCCGCCGTACATCAAGGGTGGAAAAATCATATTTCCAATCAGAGCCATTACCGAGGGTATGGGTGGACAGGTAAGCTGGAAAGAGGAAGACAAGTCAGTAACGGTCACTAAAGACGGTATAACAGTAGTCTTTACCATAAACAGCACAACGGCCACAGTAACACGAACCGTGCCCCAAACGCCAACAGAAGACGAAGCTCCGCTTGATGACTCTAATATTGAGGAAGGTGCCGATGAAACGGTTCCTCCACTTACCGAAATTGTAGAAATGGATGTACCGGTCGAAATTACCTGTGGCAGAGCCTATGTACCCCTGAAGTACTTGGCCGAGGTTTTTGGACTTGAAGCGACTTATGATGCCGATACACAAAGCCTTGAAATAGAGCAGCCTACCCCTGCCGACCCTGATGCCAGTGATCCCGCGGTAATTCCTGAAGATACAACCGGTGGAAGCGGTGCCGACGCCGGCGAAAATACGGAGTTATAAAGCCGAATCAAGGCATTTGGTATTTACCTGGCCCGAACGAAATCAAAATGATTCCTGCCGATTAAACCGGAAGCGATTTGTAAAGGCAAATACCCGTGAATGAAGAACGAGCCAGAGCCTATTTGACGTATAAAATTCTGCAATATCTGGAAAACCATAAAGGACCAACTGCACAAAACGGTTGGTCCTTTATTTTTATATCATTTATCTTTCTAAATTGAGGAAATTACAACTATTCTTCACGGAATGGCTGCTCGGGCAATGCATTATTTATTATGCCTGCCACCAAATCAGCAGGGCAGGGAATTACCTCCTGCGTTATGATAAAATTAGTCAATAGCCTATTTTTGTCATTTGCAATTCATTCTGTCGCGATATTTTTATTTTTAGAATAAGCACCCCGATCGTTCAGGCCGATTATATGGGCCAAGAGGCGCTCGCAAACTAAAATAGTGAAAGATACAGGAAACCAATAAACACCACTGATTACAGTAGTATAAAGCAAAGAAAACAATACTCCACTTAAGAAAGGCAGGTGTAAACCCTGCGTTTTCGGTAGTCTAACAGGAATTCTGCCAGATGAAGCCACCTGGAAGGAAAGGCACTGCCAGACCCGGGAGACGGGTAACTCCCGTAACCCTGCAGAACGATAAAAGATGCAAGCCTTTTGTTGGCAATAGGGTTTGTAGCCCCTGGTTTAACCGGGATACACTCCCGGATAGCGAATCCTGTAAGCTATCCGCTTGATTGTCGATCAAGCGCTAAACTATATGAAATTATATAGTTTAGGAAACCAGGTTCGTAATTGAAGCTGGCTATATTTGATTTTGATGGGACGCTGTTAATGAGAGACACCCTTCCTGTGCTCGGAAAAGAATGGATACGTCAGAAACGCTCACGGGTCAAGTACATAACGACCTATCTCGTAATCATTCCGCTGCTGGCTATCTACAAAATGGGTTTGCTTACCCGGGAACGATTTAAGTTATCGGTAGTAAGAAAGTTCAATCGCCTGTTCCGTAACATGTCGCAGGAAGAGATCGGTGCTTTTTTTGCTGCTACTTACGAGGGTATGGTTGATTTATTTAACCCGCAGGTTTTGGACGAGTTGAAGGCTTTGCGAGCTCAGGGATATTGCTGCATATTGCTTTCTGGCGCCTATAGCACGCTTTTGCAAACAGTGGCTGAAAATCTGGGAATCGAGATGGTTATAGGTACTGAACTTATTTATCAAAACGGCATCTTTGATCATCACAAGGAACTAGATATCATAGATGGGCCGGGAAAACTGGAGGTTTTAAAAAGGGTTGTTCCATCCTGGGAAACTGTCGACTGGCAAGCCAGCCGATCTTATGGCGACAGCTATTCTGATCGGTTTGTTATGGAAATTGTAGGGGAGCCGGTGGCGGTCAATCCCGACCCCCGCTTGCTGGATTATGCGCGCCAACGTGGCTGGAGGATTATTCCGGGGTAAATTCCGTGCTGCAGACCAACGTCAATAAAGCCGTAACCCTTATATCGCGGTCTTACCGGCTAATAATATCCTGCCGGGTTTTATAGCAATAGAGCGGGGCGCTTTCTTTGCAATCCGGGAAGAATATTAGATGATCTTTTATGCTTGACATTATCGTTTACAGATGTAAACTGTAGATATGCGTTTACATCTGTAAACGATACTTCAATTACAGGAGGTAAAGATGAACATACCCAAGATTTCCGACGCGGAATGGGAAGTTATGAAACTGGCATGGAAGAAAAGCCCTATAAGTTCCGAAGAAATAATATCTTCTTTATCCGCCAAGATGAATTGCTCCAATCAAACCATCAAAACATTTATTAACCGGCTGTTGAAAAAAGGTGCATTAGGTTACCAGAAATCGGGGCGCAGTTATTCGTACTATCCCTTGATTTCCGAAAAGGAATGTATAAGAGCGGAAAGCAGTTCCTTTTTAGAAAAAGTATATGATGGAGCCGTAGGCTTGCTTTTTTCCAACTTTATCGAAGCTGAATCCTTATCGGAAGAGGAGATTGAAAGGCTTCAAAAGCTCCTGGACAAGAAGAAGCAGCAGGTTCGGCCACCGAAAAAGGAAGGGTAATCTTATATTGCCAACGGGTTGAATTAACGAATGCATTGGGGAGAGAGGAAATAACTAATGAATGCTATGACCCTGGCTTTTTTGCACATGCTGGATGCCTCCATTTTTGCCAGCATACTCATTGCGCTATTATTAACGATTAAAAAGCCGTTGCACAGCCTCATCTCAGCTCGCGTTTTTCACATTCTGTGGCTGTTGATTTTTATTCGGCTCATGATGCCAATTCAGGTTCAAGGTCCTTTCGGCATATCCAACCTGATTCCAGACAAAATGCAAATGGTGGCCATATATCAGGAAAACAAGCCATTAAACCTTGAACTTGCCCCCGCATATCGTTTTATGGCAGGGACTGATGAAGGTTTTTCAGATAACAAGAGCTACGATGAAGAATCTGCAGCAGCAACCTCTTTCAGCCTGCAGCCTTTTGTACGGGCCCTCCCTTATATATGGATAATCGGATGTATTATGTCCATACTGTCCCTTATTGCTCTTAATAGCAGGTCGCGAAGCAGCCGCAAAGGATCTAAAAGGGTTATGGATCCCGCCATCATGACCATTGTTGAGCAGTGCTTGGAGAGACTACAGGTAAAGAAGAGAATCCCCATATACATGAATTCACTGGTAAAGAGTCCTTGTATAGCGGGTGTGACTCACCCCACCATTTACCTCCCCGAGGATATAGGAACACAGATCAGCCCCGATCAATTGCAGTACATTCTCTTGCATGAAATTGCCCATTACAAGAGAGGAGATCTGATCTGCAACTCTTTTTCGCTCCTGGCCGCTGCTATTCATTGGTTTAATCCCCTGGTATGGCTGGCGGTCAAAGAGATGAGGCATGATCGCGAGGTAGCATGCGACACCCTGGTAATGGAGGTCCTGGGGGAATCCAATGCCATCTCTTACGGAATGACCCTTATAGATTTATCCCGTTTTACCCATAAACCAAGACAGACAAGTCTCGCCAGCTTCAACGCGGCCGGCGGACAGGTGGAGAGGAGAATTAAAATGATAAAGAGTTTTAAAAAAGGCTCATACAAGATATCCATTTTGACCATCGTACTGTGCACGGCAATTGGGGCGGTAATCCTTACCGGCTCAGCCTGCAACAATCCTTCCCTAAATAATATGAACAGTATGGCTAATCTGGTTAGCAATGATGGGATTAAAGAGAAATTGGTAGTTATTGATCCGGGGCATGGCGGAGATGATTTCGGCGCTGTTTACCCGTTTGATCAAAACGATGCCAATCCTGTTCAGGTTAAGGAAAAAGATCTGAACCTGGAGATTGCGCTGAAATTATATGAAATGTTAAATAAATCCGGGATAAAAGTAAAAATACTGCGAAACGACGACCGATACCTAACCCTGGATGATCGTATTAACATGGCCAACGCAGATAATGCAGCGCTCATTCTTAGCATTCATAATGGCTCGGCTAAGAATGAGGCCACCAATGGTACCTGCACCTTTTACTCGGCTAAAGATATGTCAGCCCCTGGATTGACCAGTGGGAGATTTGCTGAAATACTTCAAAATGAACTGATTAAACAGCTTCAAACTGGGAATCTGGGTATTAAGGAAGTGAACTTCAGAGTACTCAAGGAAACTAATGCGCCTGCAGCGCTGGTTGAGCCGGCTCTTTTATCCAATGAACCGGACAGGAAAAACCTTATGGATGGAAAATTCCTGGACAGGGCAGCGCAGGCCCTATACGATGGGGTTGTAGCATCTCTCAATGAGATGGTTAATACAGAGACCGGTACATCCCAAAACCGGGAGCGGGTACATCCTATAACCGGGAGAGTAAGATCGATTTAGCAGCACAGCTTTTCAAACCCTTGCGCAGCAACAAAGCCTTCCGCAATAGCGGTAGTATCAGAACATAAATATCCCCTGGAAGTACTACAGCGCACATTTTGCTCCCGGCTTCCGGGAAAATCAGCCCATAAGGTGTCGGGGGGACCAGGTGCCAGGGGGCTCAGGGGGTATTGGATTGCTGACAACATTATTGATTATAAGGAAAAGTCAATTTTAGCATGCAATCTGTACACCACTATTGCAAGATACACAAATACCAAAACGTAAAACTGTCCAGGAGGTACTTACATAATGAAACGAATCTTATCAACCTTATTGCTGGCCCTAATCCTGATGGCCGGCCAGCCCTTAATGGCTTCGGCTCAGGGGCAGCAGCCCATTTCAGTGTTAATCGACGGCTTAACCGTAAACCTCGATGTTTTACCAATTATTCAGAACGACCGTACCCTGGTTCCTTTCCGGTCGATAGCGGAGGCTATGAACATAGCCGTAAACTGGGATAATCAAACCCGCACGGTGAATGCCAATGACGGCAATACAACTGTCCGTTTGCAGATTGATAATCGTACTGCCTACCGTAATAACACCCCGGTGACACTGGATGTGGCACCGCAAATAATACATGGGCGCACCCTGATTCCACTGCGCTTCTTCAGTGAAGCCTTTAATTGTCAGGTTGATTGGAATAGTGCCAAATATCAAGTGAAGATAACCTCTCCCCCCAAAGCCATGACGGTCATAGGCTTTTATGCCCTGGGTGATGCCAAAACCAGCAGTTGGACCAACCTTTTTGGCCAGACCTACCCCATCGCAGCTTCCGGTAACACTGATGTAATGTCTGAACTGGCCCTGGGCTGGTACAGTATCGATAAACAGGGTAATCTGCTTGATAAAAGCCGCACCGGGTGGCAGCGTCCCGAAGGCTGGGAGAAGGTACTAAACAGTGCGGCGCAGTATGGACTGCAAAGCGAAATGGTAGTCCATGTGACCGATGGTGACGGTACGATTTTCTCCCTGTTGAATGACCCCATGGCCATGGCCCGGACGGTAAAAGCCATAAGCGAAGAAGCCCGGCAGTACAGCGGTGTCAACCTGGACTTCGAGGGTTTGGGTTATAACGACAGTGGGGAACAGCTCCAACAGGTGCAGCAGAGCTTCACCAGCTTTGTCAGCCTGCTTGATCAGGAACTGAAGAGCAGCAATACCGAACTCACCCTCACCCTGCATGCCCCTAACAGCGCTTATCCCGGTTACGACTACCAGGCCCTGGGGCAAATTGCCGACCGTATCATTATCATGGCCTATGACTACGGCGCCAGGCCCGAGCCCGTGGGCCAGGTAAAACAGGCTGTAGAAATGGCCTGCCACCTGGTTCCTGCCAATAAACTGATACTGGGCATATCTGCCCCCAGCGAGACTGCTGAAAGCATTGCCACCAAGGTGGGGATTGCCAAACTCTATAATCTCAATGGTGTTGCCCTGTGGAGATTGGGCTTGATAAATGACGGGATGTGGCAGACATTAAGGGATAGTCTCATTGCAAATCGCTAACCGCGACCTTCTTAAACCCGATTGGCAATCCGCGAAAGCTATTAAGGAAAAACTTATGTTACTATCAGCCAGAATCCCCAATGAAACCACCATATGTTTGATCGCACAATTCCAGACAATTAATCGGTACAAAATACTTAATGTAACGGTTGCCCTGCTTGTCGATATGGTCTCCTTTATCATCTTGCACCATTACCGTGGCCCTTTTATTAATTCGGTATAATATGCCTTCCAGCCTACGATTATCAAAATAAAAACTCACTCTATGACCTATTTTAAAACCGTATTTCTGCTGGGCTATATGCCGGGGAGTGGGCAACTGATGCGTACTTTCCGTATGTCCAAATAGATTTCGCGCCAGGGTTTTGAATCTTTCCCGACTACAGTTGGAGGTCTTAAACATAATCAACTCAATCACATGACAGAGTTCATGTTCGAAAACCAACTGCAGGGCTTCCAGTGCGCTGCTGGTTACAATTCCGGCCACGCTTTTCTCACTCTCTATCTCATCATACTTGAAGAAAAAATAGGTCCCTATTCTTATTTCCAATGCCAAATTTTCCGGCTTTAATTGGATTATGTTTTTGGGGCTCAGGGTCTTACCTGCTGCCTTGATCAAACGGGTGGAAAGAGAAAAGTTTATTCGGCCTTTGTATTCTTTGGCAAATTGTTGCTCGAAGAATATTTCATCATAAAGATCAAAAAGCAGCTTCAGATCTGAACTACTCATGCGGTTAATGCTCAGACTTTTTATATTGGGAGAATCTGATGTCAAACGTAGGGCTGCTTCTTTCCTTCGGGCCAGTATTTCTTCATTGGTATAAATTAGGGTGCTTAAATCAAACATAAATCTGTTCTATCCTTAATTGATGATATATGAGATTGTTTTCTATAAGTTTTTGTCTCTTACCTGCTTTAACATGCGAAAAGCTTAGCTTGCGGCAAAATATCTATCACAGGAAACAGGGGGGCGGTTACCAATAATGAGGCCAACACAGGCCAACACAGGGACATTCCTTTTGTTGGCTCTTTATGTTGGTTTTGATAAATGGTAAAAAACAACTTGAGAAATATAAAGATGAGGCAAGCAAGAAAGCAGAGTCCCTCTGTTGGCCATCAGTTTATCAGCGCATAAATGTAGATTAATGACAATAGGCAGATGTGTTCTAATAAATAGACGCTTCGGATCAGACATCTTCTTCCACCACCCTGGCCAAAATGGATATAGCCGACACGAACCTTCTGCCCATTTACGTCGCTATGACGATCTTACCAGCGCTGCCCAAAAAGCTTAAAAGTGTAATATACCGGCCAAAATGGGATTGAATCGGCCAGGAAGGATCCAATACTAAAGGGTCGAAAGGATTAACCTTTTCCTCACATTTGCTTATTGCCGCGAAATTCCGCAATATAGGGCAGGTTGCGATATTCTTCATTATAATCCAGACCATAGCCGACGAGAAAGACGTCAGGCATGACAAAGCACCGGTAATCTATGGTGATAGGCAGGAGTCGTTCGGCAGGATTGTCAAGCAAAGTGCAGATTTTCAAACTGGTCGGCTTGTAAGCTTCCAGGTGCTTTATTATATAACCGAGGGTCAGGCCGGTGCCAATTACATCCTCCACCAAAAGCACCTCTCGTCCGGTTATATTCACATCCAGATCTTTGGTAAAGCGGACTGCTCCGGGTTTATTATTCGCTTCAGGCGATACTCCAATGGCAAGAAAATCGATATTCAACGGAATGGTTAAATGTCGGGTCAAATCTGCCACAAAGTAAAGAGAACCTTTGAGAACACTCACTACGACCAGGGTCTTATTTTGATAGTCCTGGCTAATCTTTTGGCCTACCTCGGCAATCCGCTGTTGGATCTGCTCCCGGGTAAACACTATCTTTCCGATGTCAGGCAAACTCATCTGCTGTCAATTCCTTCACGCAATCTAAATCTTCGTACAAGACTGTAGAAGTCATTCTTGAAAACAATGGCTATATTGGTACCAGGATACAACTTCTTGAGAAGCTGTACCTTCTTCTTTTTTTCTGCCACATATCTCTGGTCCATGGTTGTAAGCTCAATATAGGTATCGAACCCGGGCAGGTAAAAATCCGGTGAAAAAGCCTGGGTAACGTTGCCTTCGGCATCCCACCTTATAGGAAAGGTGGTGGGTTCATACTCCCAGTCAATATCATGCATATCCAGGATTTTGGCAAATTCTTCTTCTGAGGGGTGTTTAAAAGCTGCCGGCTGGCGCTCTTTTTGAACTACGGGTTCAGCACTCGGACTGGGGCATACTGTTCTGTTTTGAGCTATATAATAGATTATTTCAGCCCCTTGTTCAGCAGTCATATAATTGGTATTAAGAGTGATATGATAAAGTGCTGGGTCAGCCCAATCTTTGCCGTAAATCGTATTAATATAGCGTCTATGTTTACGATCAGTGATCTCAAGAAATCTTTCCGCATCTTTCTTTTCCAGGCAATGGGTTTGACCAACTCGAGTGGTGCGGATTTCCCGTGAAGCAATGATTTTGACATGAAGGGCCTCAGGATAACCGGCAAATATAATCTGAGCACCGAGACCAACAATTATGGCTGGTTGCCCGGCAATAGACTCGCGTAATTTTGCTTCCAAATACTCGGCAAAGCTTGAACCCTGTGATGAGGTGTTGAGAAAGAAAGCGGGGCTTTCCGATAGCATATGCAGTTCATGATTGGTAGCTATCTCCGGAAACCACTGACTCATAACCCAATCCCGGGTAATTACAGGCAGATCCAGTTTTTTGGCCAGTAGTTCTGTGATTTCTTCACCCAGGCTACCGGTCTGCCTGGAAAGAGTGATAAACAAAACTGCTCACCTCTTAACGCTGTACAGTTTTATTTTATGCAAGCCCGAATTATCCTGTATTATACCATGAATTTTGCCCTGCAGCGAATGCCTGGAAGATTCGGGATGACAACATGCATTTGTAATCCAAGGGGCATTGTTCCTTATCAAAAACATTGCTGAACAAGTTAATAGTTTATAATATTATAAAAAAGAGAGCAAATAGAACATAATAGCTTTAAACTGATCAGCAATGCCATATATAGCCATATACGGCCAAATATCAATATTGATGATTAAGGATACTTCTACTATTATAAAGATAAGCTCCAAGGAATTCCTAAGATGGATACCTATCAGAGCCGCCAATGGAAATGGAACGGAACATTGGATTACATGGACCGGTGAATTAAAGGTTCACTATATCTAAAGGGATTTAGCGAAATCAGTTTATAGCAGGTCTGACAACATGGAAGTTTTATCGGAGTCCGAGGGGATAAAGAGTAAAATGGAAGTGAAGTAAGGCTGTTGTAGACGGGGAGTAACTAAAAAACTTGTAGACGAAGGACTTGTAGGAAGATGGAAAGGGAAATGGAAGTTTAAGGTGATGATAGGGGGAAATCGATAAAGGTTCGTTGGAGCTTATTATATGGGTCAGGTTTGAATAAAGCCTGACCCTTTGCTATGCAAACAAAGTGCAAACACAGGGACGTCAGACTGTGCGAAAATCGTGTAGTGGTTTTTAATTGCCCCACTTATGGCTGATTTGTGACTATTATTTGAACCGAAACGTCGCGTCCATTCCCTACTTCGGAGATGCAGTTCATGAATTAAGAGACTTTTCACACAGTCTGACGTTCTTTCTGTTGGGCGAAGGAATACCCCGTTCGGTCAATAGCTCTATACTTTTATATTTGTTACTACAGCAGTTTACCGATAATAACCGCCGCTTCCGCCCGGGTGGAGTTGCCCTGCGGTCTGAAGCTGCTGTCGGGATAACCGCTAATGAAACCGCCTTTAACGGCTGCGGCTACGCCGGGTTTGGCCCAGGGGGAGATGGCCTGGCTGTCGGTGAAGTTTAACTCGCCGGTCACAGCTTCCAGTTGAGTGGCGCGAACTATGATCACCGCAGCCTGTTCTCTGGTAATCAGGTCATCGGGTCCGAAGGTGTTTTCATCATAGCCGCTGATGAGGCCTTGAGCGGCGGCTGTGCTTATGCTGTCTTTAGCCCAGTGGGAGGCGGTATCACTAAATGTTTCTGCCTACTCTTCGTTTCCAAATTTAAGGCTTTGACCAGCATAACGGTGAATTCAGCCCGGGTGATGGTTTTGTCAGGTTTAAAGGTTTGGTCGGGGTAACCGGATACAACTCCGGCATCGATCATTTTCATAATGCTGTCTTTAGCCCAGTGACCGGAAATATCGGTGGGGATGTTTACGGCCGGTTGGGGAGTCACGGGTTTAGCTGGTTTTTCTTCCTTAATGGCTTTGGGAGTAGCTATTACCGCAAATTTAGTGAAATGAGCAGTATCACCGCTGATAGTGCCGCTCTTAAAGTTTAGCCTGATATTGTCCAGGGCTATCCATTTGCCCGTATCTTCATCATAGTAGTAAATAGCAATGTCGTATTCGTCCGGGTCAAACTCGGATTTATTAAAGGACAGGGTTATGGTAACTGGCTGCGAAAAATTACCCGATTTGTCTTTTACAATATCCATAATACGGCTTAACAATTGGCTGTTATCCGGCAAGTCCATACCTGCGGACAGACCGGTTTCTTTCACCTGCACCCGGACATCGCTTTCCACCGCTCCGGCAGGAAAGCTGAGGGTAACTCCGTTTATACTTGTGGTTCCACCCGAGGAGGTTACCGGCGTCCCGGAAGGAGTACTGCCTGCCGCCTCTCGAACTTCCGCCTTTTAACTTAATAATCTTATTTTTAGCAGCGACAAGCTTGTCATAGTTCGACACGAACGTTTTTTGGACGGCGCTTAAGCTATTATACGCAGCCTCTGCCGCCGAAACCGACTCTTCATCAGCCAGAGTAAGTTCACTAGCGTCAAGCAGAGCGGCAATTTGGCTGTCCACAGCAAGCACTGCCTGTTCCTTGGCCAGCAAATCAGCTAAAGATTGATCCGAATAAAATTCAGTATTATCGGTATTAATATCATCTTCTAGCTGATTCAGACCCCAGATTAGTTCCAAATCGGCATTATCTTCGCAATCAAGGTACGTCAAAGCGCTGCAGCCTGATATATTCAGGGAGGTCAAAGCGTTTCCGTAGCAGCCAAGTTCCTCTAAGGCTGTGCAACCCGACACATCAAGAGATGTCAAATAATTGTATGGGCAGTCAAGCACCTTTAAAGCGGTACAACCTGATAGGTCAAGAAATTCCAAATCATCATATGAGCAGTCAAGCTCCTCCAAGAGGGAAAAACCCGATATATCAAGAGATTCCAAAGTATTGTATGAACAGTCAAGTTTTACTAAAGCGGTACAACCTGATAGGTCGAGAAATTCCAAATCATCATATGAGCAGTCAAGTTCCGTCAAGAGGGTGCAACTCGATATGTCGAGAGATGTCAAAGCATTGTCTGAGCAGTCAAGCTCCTTTAAAGCGGTACAACCTGATATGTCGAGAAATTCCAAATCGTTAAGAGAACAGTCAAGCTTTGCTAAAACGGTAAAATTTGAGAGATCCAAGCTTCCAATAAGATGATTTTCATAGATAGAATGACTATAAAAGTCTATCGCCGTTACCCTTTTTTCTGCAGCATCATTCCAGGTAACGCCGGCCCAAGTATCTGGTTTAGTAAAATCCCAACCCAATTTTGCTGCATTTTCTCCCTGTTGTGCAAAGGCCAGCAACTTCTTAAAATCATTATCATCGAAACCTGCAGGTGTATCCACCGTCCATTGGGCGTAAATTTTCAGAGGTTCATTAATCACTGTGTCGTCAGTGATTGTTGTTCCGGTGCCGCCAGGTTCCGTATTCCACCCAGCAAATTCCCAACCCTGCCTGGTCGGAAGAGTAATAAATAACGAGTCAAACCTACCGGCTGCGCCAGCTACATTGGGGATAGCATCGATATCACCACCGTTTTTATCCAAAACTATTTGATAAGTGCCATTGCTGGCAAAGTTAATTCCACTATTTTCAGCATATTGTTCTGCATAAGACCCTTCTGAACCATAAATAGTAACATTGGGGCAATTATAAAACGTATTATAATCTATATTTGTTACGCTGACAGGGATATCAACACGTGTTAGACTATTACATTCATTAAACACAAATCCTCCAAGTTCAGTAATACCCGGTAATATTGTTACGCTTTCTAAACGTTGGCAATCTTGAAATGCATTTATACCTATGCTTTTCATACTACTTGGTATGGTTATACTGGTAATGGAGCAACCGTAAAATGCCTTCTCACCAAGATTGGTGACACCTTCAGGTATGGTTATGCTGGTAAAGGTGCAAGCATTAAATGCACAAGAGCCAATGCTGGTAACA
Organism: Syntrophomonadaceae bacterium; assembly: GCA_050949825.1. Taxonomy (GTDB): domain Bacteria; phylum Bacillota; class Syntrophomonadia; order Syntrophomonadales; family Syntrophomonadaceae; genus DTU019. The sequence goes on from JBMNGL010000007.1 coordinate 272,948, forward strand.
CTGCCAGGTATGGTTATACTTTCAGCGTGGCAACCCTGAAATGTATAATCACCAATGCTGGTGACACCTTCAGGTATGATTATGCTTTCAGCGTGGCAAAGACTAAATGCAGAATCACCAACACTGGAGACACTGTCAGGTATAGTTATGCTTTTTGCGCGGCAATCACTTAAATGCCGCCTCACCAATACTAGTAACACCTCCAGGTATGGTTATGCTGTTTATAGTACCACCCAGGGCGCCGCAGTGATTGAAAAGCCTTCATCACCAATACTGGTGACAGTCGCGCCGCCAAGGGTAGGAGGAATAACTAAATTCCCGTCAAAACCATCGGGCATTGAAAAGCCGGTTATTGTTGCCTCACCGTCTGCCACCGAGTAGACTACCCCAGTTACAGTATCAGTATCCGCCGCCCAAGCGGTTGACCCACTGAAGGTCAGGAATCCTATTACTATCACCGCTGCCAGCAGCGGCAGGATTATTCTCCTGGTTTTCATTTTCCCATCAACCTCCTATTCTTATATTTCAAAAAGCATTTTCCAGGTCAGTTATATAGAAATACATCATGCTCTATCCGATTTTTTCTATAATTATCCCAGTAAAACCACCTCCATCAGTTCATTGACGGTCAGGCGCAGCCGCCCATTGCCCCAGATGACATAATCGCCGTCGGTGGCGGCGGTTTTAAAGAATGTTTCGTTGGCAAGCTCAGCATATTTTATGGTGTGCAGCTTGCCGGAGAGGTCTACCGTTACTGTACTGCCGCTCTCCATTTCCATAAAAAGCCGGTAGTCCTTCATGGGCAGCACGGTTTTGATATAATTCATACACAGGCCTCCTTTTCCGCAGCAAATAGAAAAATCCCATCCTATTAGATTAACTATAGGATGGGATTTTGTTTTGCGCATCGTCCGAATGGACGATCTTAATGGACTATCTTTTGGGAATATTCTATTTTAGCTTTTCGGCCAGCCGGGCGCGGCGGTCGATTTGAAACTTTTGAAATATGGCGCGCAAATGTGCGCGCACTGTGCTTTCCGTTATTACAAGCCTTTCCGCGATTTCGCTGTTGCGCAGCCCTTCGGCCGCCAGTTTGGCCACCTCATATTCCCGTTCAGTTAAGTCGGGAGGCAGCTCGCCTGAAAAAAGGGCTTCACGCAACGTGAACCAGCCTTGCGAGAAACGCTTCCTGACGGTCTTATACTCCTCCAAAAGGGCGGGAACACCCGGGCGCCTTTTGCCCAGCAATGGTCGGCGCCGGCCTTAGCCATGTTAAATGAAAACGGCCTGTTTACCGGTGCCGTTAATCCCGATGAGACCATAACCAGGCGTGAAGCCTTAAAAGCGGTGCTTGTTGCCACCAACCCGCGCGCCTACTACAGCTATGCACGCGGTAAGGAAGTGCAATTAGACGACATTACCAAGGAAGACCCTGACCTGGAGAGCTTCGCCCTGGCGGTCAAGCCGGGGAATTATTCCAAACCAGGGGCGGTTTGACCCGGATGGCTGCATAAATCGTGAAGAATTGGCGGCCTGGGTGATTAAAGGCCTGGATTATGATAATATCGCCCAAATAAAAAACCCCATCACCACCCCGGTCAAAGATGCAGCTAAAATTAGTCCTGAACTGTATAATTATGTAGGCTTGGCTTACGGGTTAGGTATAATAACCCCGGATGCCCAAAACAACTTTCGTCCCCTGGATAAGGTAACCCGTGCGGAAATGGCGATAATGACCAGCAGAATACTGGCACAAGCCGCTTCGGGATATTAATCAGTGCAAAGAACGTTTCCCCAATATAATTATCCTATATCCTCAGGAGAAAGGCGTCTTATTGATAGCCTGCCGATATTGATTTGGTCGACAGGCTATCCGCTTGGGATGCAAGATGCAAACTGCCAAAAGCAAATGCAAAGCATTTAAGCAATATGCAGGGCAACTATTGAACGAGACTTTTGCATAACTCAAAAAAATGCTGTTAATAGCATAAGACATTCTATGGGCCGCAGATGGCAATAACATTTATTTACATATTGGCCCTTTGACCACGGTCAAAACATTGTGAGTTTCGAAATTAGGGCAGACTACCCCCTTTAACGTAGTTGGTTCTTTAATAAACCGATAAATGTGGACTATGCAGCTAGATACTGGGTACTACTTTCTTGATTGACTGCTATTGTAGCTGCAATCATGGTTATGGCACAAAGGTAAGCATGGGCTTCAACTTTCTTAATTTTTCTAACCTTCAACCCAGTTTCTAATCCCAGGTTTTCCTTAAAACGGCTGAAACAGCGCTCTGAGTAGGTACGCATATTGTATAACTTTTGCCAATTAGCCGTACCCCTATGGGGAGTTGAGAACAACCGGGGATCGTCCTTCACTCTGGTTTTAACCACCATTCCATAGTTGCTCTTTGAACACCAGGCAGAGCCAAAAGGGCAGTCGCATTTACCCAGTACATGAGGGCATCTAAATTTGTTTACGCCCTTGCAGGAACCCCAATATACCATGCGATAACCAGCAGAGCAGATCGGGGTTCCATCCCAGTCAAACCCGGCTTGGGGCTGTTTGGCCCCTCGTTTGTTCAGCGCAATAATCGCCTGGGCATGGTATTTATCCCTGATCAGAGAGTATATCTCACGATGGTCATAACCAGCGTCCATCAAGAAATACTCTATGGGGGTTTGGACGTTTGCACTACATTGTTTCACCAAGTCCATAGCCACGCAGGAATCAGAACAATTTGCCGGTGTTACCTTCATAGCTATGGGAAGTCCCGATTTTACATCGGTGCCAATATGTAGCTTATATCCAAACCACTTAATGGGGTTGCCGTTGGTATCACTTTTAATACCCCAATCAGCCGCATTACCATCCTGACTGATATTCTTACGGGGCACGGACTTTTCATAAGCTTCTACTTTGGTAGCATCAATTGCTACGGCATTAAGATCAAGAAGGCCCATATCCTCTGCTTGTTTAACCAGTGAGGAAAACAATGTTTCCAAGCAACCGCTCTCAGCAAGCTTCGCACAAAACCGGCTGAAACAAGATATACTGGGCGCGGTGCCAAATGGTTCAAAACCGCAAACATATCTGAGATGAGGGTCATAAGTAAGCCGTTCAACCAGTGAAGTAAATGTAGTCATATTCGTAAGCCTCATAGCAATCAGGGCATTTAACATTGCAGCGGCTGGGTATGGTGTTGGTCCACCCTTCCTCTTATCAGTTTATTCAATATGGTAAGAACTGGTTGTAAATCAAGGGTATCAATTATTTTCTCAAGCCTGGATTTTGGTTGCATTTTTAAAGCGTCTTCAAAGGAGAAAATGCAGTTCTGTCGAATATTCATAAGTGACTTCGCCTCCTACGGATTGTTTGTTTAGGTCACTTACTAATTCGACAAAATGGGGGGTGAAGTCCTTTTTCTGGGCAATTAAAATCCCATTATTTTCGGGCTTAGATGATATGCAAAATCCTCACTTATATGTGGTGTTTATGCAAATGGTGCAATCATATACAGCTTACCGGGAATACTAACAATCAAGACAAGGAGCTAAGCCAATGAGCGGAGGTGATTGGATTTGCAGAAGCGGGTTAGATGGCTGGCGTCTTTTTTATTCGTTATATGTCTTTCTGTTCCAGGGCTTTGTCTGCAGAAGGCGATGGCGGTTGAACCGCCCCTGATTTACAGTATGCAGGTGGATAGTACGGTGACGGCAGGAACGGCTTCGCATATCATTCGGGGAATTAAGGCCGCAGAGCAGAACGGGGCGCAGGCGGTAGCGATTACTATAGATACGCCGGGAGGGCTGGTTTCCGCCACTCTGGATATTATTGAGGCGGTGTCCGCTTCAAAGCTGCCGGTGATTACTTTTGTTACTCCACGCGGCGCCATTGCTGCATCGGCGGGGACCTATATCCTATTGAGCGGGAACCTGGCTGCCATGTCACCTGGAACTACCTGCGGTGCGGCCATGCCGGTGAAGGTGAGCAGCACAGGGGGAAATGGGGAGGCTGAGCAGAAGACTATTAATTTTATGGCAGAACATATGAAGAGCATAGCCGTCTTACGGGGACGACCGACCGACTTGGCGGAGCGCTTTGTGAATGAAAATCTGAGCCTTAATAACCGGGATGCTCTGGCAGAAGGGGTGGTTGATTTTGAGGCTGAAACCTTGGAGGAACTGTTGCAGAAAGTGGATGGCAAGACGGTACAGATTGGGAATGAGCAGCGTACTTTGCATACTGCCGGGGCCAGGGTGGAGAACCTGGGAATGAGTATTAACGAACGCCTGGTTCATGTGATCAGCAACCCCATGCTAGCGATGCTTTTGGTGATGATAGGTATCTATGGGCTGATTATCGCTATCACAGCACCGGGGCTTTTCCTGCCGGAAATTCTGGGTTCTATCTGCCTAATCCTGGGCCTTTACGGAATGGGACTCTTCGAGGTGAACCTGACCGCCGGTCTTTTAATTGTATTAGGGGTTGGTCTCCTGGCTGCAGAAGCCTTTACTCCCGCTTTAGGCATCCTTGGGGTTGGAGGAATTGCGAGCATCGTATTGGGTATTCTATTCTTTCCGGTCGAGCCCCTGCTGCCGGTGACCTGGTGGGATTCCTTTCGGACTATGGCTATCGGAATTGGGGTAGTGGGGGCTGGTCTCCTGGCCGTGATAGTGAGGGGGATTTGGCGGCTGCGGCGACTGCAGCCGAGTCATGGGGAAATGGAATTTGCCGGTCGGGTGGGACTGGTGATAAGGACCCTGGACCCCCTGGGCCTGGTGCGGGTACAAGGTGAGATATGGCAGGCTCAATCTCGCGATGAGCAGAAGATTGCGAAGGGAACCAGGGTACAGATTCTCGAAAAGGTGGGATTTATTTTGCTGGTGGAACCTGTTTCTGATTGGATTGATTAAAAGATTGGAGGAAATATCATGCCAATGCTGGCTTCGTTTTTGAACGCTGTAGGGATTATTGTCGTTTTGGTAATATTACTCAGTATGGCAGTGAAGATTATACCTGAATACGAACGAGCAGTGCTCTTTCGCCTGGGTAGGTTGGTTGGGGTGCGCGGTCCGGGCCTGATTCTGATTATTCCATTTATTGACCGGATTGTCCGGATGTCCTTGCGAACCATCGTATTCGACGTACCGCCTCAGGAGGTCATCACCCGTGACAATGTCACTTGCAAGGTGAACGCAGTACTCTATTACCGGGTGGTGGAAGCGGACAAAGCGGTGGTGAATGTGGAGCACTTTCATGAAGCGACCAACCAGTTGGCCCAGACTACCCTGCGCAGTGTCACAGGTACCGCCGATCTCGATACTATACTGTCCCAGAGGGAAAAGTTGAATGAAACCATCCAAAACATTGTAGATGAATCTACCGACCCTTGGGGGATCAAGGTAACGGCGGTGGAAATAAAGGATGTGACCCTGCCCCAGGAAATGCACCGGGCTATTGCCCGTCAGGCCGAAGCGGAGCGCAATCGCCGCGCAGCTGTCATCCAAGCTCAGGGTGAACGTCAGGCTGCTGAGGAATTGGCCAATGCGGCAGATATTCTGATCAAGAGTCCCGGAGCCCTGACGGTTCGCATGCTGCGCTCCCTCTCCGAGTTATCGAATACCCAGAACACCACGATTCTATTTCCACTTCCCATGGAGTTTAGCCAACTGCTGCCTAAGTAACTTAAAGAGAAGCAAAGAAGCAAAGGGAGTCAGCATATAGCCACAAGATTCATCCGCATCTTTTCCCTTTAGAAGAAACAGCCTGCTTAGTGGCAGCAGGCTGTTCAATCTACAGGATTATTTTGAGTCGCTTTTATTGTTGTTTTATATTGCCTTCGCCAAACGTTCCCCATCCTGCTTTTCCAGGTATTCATCAAAGGTAGTTAGCCGATCGATGATCCCGTCGGGGGTAATTTCTATGATGCGGTTGGCCACGGTTTGCAGCAGTTGGTGGTCATGAGAGGCGAGAAATATAGTCCCGCCGAAAGCGGTCAGACCGTTGTTTAAGGCGGTAATCGCTTCCAGATCCAAATGGTTGGTGGGTTCATCCAGGAGAAGCACATTGGCGCCTGTGAGCATCATGCGGGCCAGCATGCATCGGACTTGCTCGCCACCAGAGAGTACCCCGGCCGGCTTCTGGGACTCCTCTCCAGAAAAGAGCATTCTCCCCAGAAAACCTCGAATAAAGGTTTCTTCCTGGTCTTGCGAATATTGACGCAGCCAATCTACCAGGTTTAGATCAGAGTCAAAGTAGGCAGTATGATCCTTGGGGAAATAGCCCCGGCTGGTGCTCAAACCCCAGTTAATCTCCCCGCTATCAGCTTCCATATCTCCCATCAAAATGGCTAGTAAAGCGGTTTTGGCTTGTTCGTTGGTGCCTACCAGGGCGATCTTATCACCTCGATTAACCACCAGATTGATGTCTTTAAGTACCGTTTCTCCATCAATGGCTTTGTTAAGATTATGAACAGTTAACACGTTGACCCCGGCTTCTCGAAGTGGTTTAAATTGGATCCATGGCAAGCGTCGTGAAGAGGGCTTAATATCTTCTGGAGTGAGTTTCTCTAATTGCCGCTTGCGGGAAGTAGCCTGTTTGGATTTGGATGCATTGGCACTGAATCTGCGGATAAACTCCTGCAGCTCCTTAATCTTAACCTCGGCTTTCTTGTTGGCGTCTTTAGCCTGTTGCATAGCCAACTGGCTGGACTCCATCCAAAAGTCATAATTGCCCATATAAAGTTGAATTTTACCGTAATCAATATCAGCAATATGGGAGCAGACGCTGTTTAAAAAATGCCGGTCATGGGACACCACAATTACGGTGCTGTCCAAATCACCAAGAAAGTCCTCCAGCCAGGATATAGATTTGATGTCCAGGTGGTTGGTAGGCTCATCCATCAGCAATATGTCGGGATGCCCGAATAAGGCCTGAGCCAGAAGCACTTTTACCTTATCACTGCCGTCTAGATCCTGCATCTTCTTGTTATGCAAGGTTTCAGGAATACCCAAACCATTAAGCAAGGTAGCAGCTTCTGCTTCCGCTTCCCAGCCATTAAGCTCGGCAAATTCCCCCTCCAATTCCGCCGCTTTTAATCCATCCTGCTCGGAGAAATCAGCCTTGCCGTAAATGGCATCCTTTTCCTCCATAACAGAGTAGAGGCGGGCATGTCCCTTTAGCACGGTCTGGATTACCTCATATTCATCAAATTCAAAATGGTTTTGCTTGAGAACCGAAATCCTCACCCCTAAAGGTATGATTACATCCCCGCTAGTGGCTTCAATCTCTCCCGCCAGGATCTTTAGAAAAGTTGACTTCCCGGCACCGTTGGCCCCGATAAGGCCATAGCAGTTACCGGGGGTAAATTTGATGTTGACGTTTTCAAAGAGGGGATGCGCCCCAAACCCCAGGGTTAGATTACTGGTGGAAATCATTATTTTACCGTCTTTCTTATACTTGTTTAGTCATAACCTTTTTATTATATCATTATCATGAGCAAAGGGAAGCGGGTTAACATATTCCGTATGCTTATTTCAAATCATTACTCTTCAGGTCTAATCAGCCCAACTCCCACGGTTTACCACAATAGTCTAATGTATAATTGGCCGTATTAATATCGATCGAGGATTGCTTTAATAAAAATTCTTTATTAACCTTTATCAAAGGGGGGAAATGATCTGGTGTTTGATTATTTAATGTCTTATTTCAGACCTGTTGAAAGAAATAAGAATGGAAAGATAATTGTAATTATAAGAGGATTAAGATTCCGGGCGGAAACCTCGGTTGATATCATAAGGCAAATAAAAGAGAAAATCGATTTCTACCGCCAGGAACTGTCTAACGATATAAAGAATGTAAACTACTCGCTGCCCGGAGGCAACCTCCATGGCAAATGGAATCCCAATCTGGTGATATTTAAAAATGATTTACAGAATTTGAGTGCACTCGAAGATTATCTCATGAAGAACTATGATAAGGGAGCAAAACATTGAAATCGTTTTTTCTAAATCATCGTAAGCAAGCTATAGGTGTTGTAATTATTTTACTAACAGTAACTTTTGCCTTGTTTTTGGCTATTAATTACTATGTCGAACGGGTTGGCCTTCAATATATATATTCGGCGAACGACGTTCCCAACTGTGATGCTGTGATTATTTTGGGTGCCTATGTTTTCCCGGATGGAACCTTATCATACATGCTTAAAGACCGCGTAACAGTGGGCCATGAGCTATATGAACAAGGTAAAGCTCCCAAGATTATCGTCAGCGGAGATCATGGACGCAAGGATTATGATGAAGTAAATACGATGAAGAGCTTCCTTAAAAATAAAGGCGTGACCGGGCAGGATATATTTATGGATCATGCCGGTTTCAGTACCTATGAAAGCTTGTATAGAGCCAGGGATATTTTTCAGGCAAAGAAGATTATTATCGTTACGCAGAGGTATCATCTCCTGCGGGCGATTTTCATAGCCAGAGAACTGGGCCTGGAAGCATATGGGGTGGCCTCCGATAAGCATGATTACGGGCAGGTGATGGCTGCATATGAAGCGAGAGAAATGGCCGCCAGGAACAAGGATTTTTGGTTGGCAAAGGTTCTCAAACCCCAACCTACTTTTTTAGGAGAAGCCATACCGGTGTTTGGCGATGGTGGAGCAACAGATGATAAATAGGTGCTGGCACCGACAACAACTGGCACTGGCTTCTGCCCGTTATCCCCCAATTCCCATAAATGAAACAGAAAACCTTTTGGCTGGTTCGGGTGGTTTAGGTCATACAGTAATATGACCCGAGGGGAAATGGAGAAGAGACATATACTATTTATGAATGATGATCGGGGAAATGTATTGAGAAGATGTTTGCTTGGTTTGGATTAAGGGAACGAAAGTTAAAGGAAATGGATGCGGATGAATCTCCTGGCAATGAATGATGTCAGTAAAACCTACGGGGTAAAGAACCTCCTGCAAGGGGTTAGCTTTGGTATTGATGAAGGAGAAAAAATAGGCCTGCTGGGCATTAATGGTTCCGGTAAGTCTACGCTTCTGAAAATTATTGCGGGGCGCGAAGAACCTGACCAGGGAAGTATTATATGGAACAAAAATCTACGCATTGAATATCTTCCCCAAGAACCGTTGTTTGAAGCGGAGACAACGGTTCTGAATGCGGTTCTAAACGGTGATGCTCCGGGCCTGAGTGTCTTGCAACAGTACTGGGGAATCTTGGAACGTATGGAACATGACGCAGAAAGCCAGCCCCTGCAGCAGGAACTACTGCTGGTTAGTCAGCAAATGGAAGACTTAGATGCCTGGAGCTTGGAAAGCGATGCCAGGGCTATTCTCAACCGGTTGGGGATGCATAGGTTTGACCTGCAGATGGGGCAACTCTCCGGCGGGCAACGGAAAAGGGCCGCCCTGGCTGCTGCATTAATGAATAAGGCCGACTTGCTGATTCTTGATGAACCCACCAATCATCTGGATAATCAGGCTATTGACTGGTTGGAAGAATATTTGCAGAGATTTCAGGGCGCCTTATTGATGGTGACCCATGACCGTTATTTCCTGGAACGGGTTACCAACCGCATTATCGAAATAGAACAGGGCCATTTGTACACTTATCCGGGGAATTACAGCGCCTATTTGGAGCGAAAACTGGAGCGGCAAACCATTGAGGCCTCCATGGCCGATAAAAGACAAGCCTTGTTGCGTAAAGAATTAGCCTGGATACGCAAAGGTGCCCGGGCGCGAAGCACCAAACAAAAGGCGCGCATCCAGCGTTTTGAATTGCTGCAGCAAGAACCAGCCAGGGCTAAAGAGGAGAGGATGCAGATATCCTCGACCGCCAGTCGCCTGGGCAAGAAGACCATTATTCTAGAGGATGTATCCCATGGTTTCGGGGAGGCAGAACTTATTCAAGGTTATTCCTGCATCGTGGCCCGGGATGAGCGCCTGGGAGTGGTGGGACCCAATGGGATCGGGAAATCCACCTTGTTACGCATTATGAGCGGTGGAATCATTCCGCAACAGGGCCGGGCGGAAATCGGCAGTACCGTTAAAATCGGATATTTCCCCCAGGAGAGCACTGATCTCCCCGATGACATGCGGGTTATAGACTATATTCGCGAAGCCGGGGAATATCTGCAGGCGGGCAAGAAATTGCTTAGTGCCTCACAGATGCTGGAGACCTTTCTCTTTACACCGGCTGCACAGTGGAATATCCTGCAGAAATTATCCGGTGGTGAAAAAAGAAGACTGCATCTGCTGCGCGTCTTGATGGGTGCGCCCAATGTGCTCTTGCTTGATGAACCGGGAAATGATTTAGACATTGAGACCTTAACCATCCTGGAAGACTACCTCGATGATTTCCCGGGAGCTGTGATTGTCGTTTCTCATGACCGCTACTTCTTAGACCGCATATGTGAGAAGATCCTGGCTTTTGAAGGGCAGGGGATGCTCAACGAGTATCCGGGTAATTACTCTGATTATTTGCGTTATTCCGCCCCCCAGTCAAGTGACAAACCCAATCCGGCTCGTGAATCGGCAACTGTTAATAAGCAGTCTGAGGGTGAAGCTGTAAAAAACAAAGCAGCCAGGTTCTCTTACAAGGAGCTAAGGGAATTTGAGGAAATTGATGAGCGGATCGCGGCGGTGGAAGATGAATTAAAAGAGGTAAACAGCAGAATCGATCAGGCTGCCAGCGATTATCAACAGTTGGAAAGATTATTAGCAGTTCGGCAGGATGTTGAGCAGCGTCTGGATGATTTACTGGAGCGGTGGACCTACCTCAATGAACTGGCCGAAGTAATAGAAAAACAACGGCGGTCCTAAACAACCCTATCCGTTGGTGCGATTTTAGATCCTAAAGTCCCGGCATTTTATACCTATGATCGACAGCACCGGTAGCGTAGGAGTCAGTGATAGAGCCGTCGCCATGCTCACCCATCAGTCCGCCGACATAGTCAACACCAGTGACAGCACCGATGGCGTTGGAGTTGGTGATCTTACCTTGATTCCATCCCACCAGGGTGCCGATGCCTTGGCCGGTAACATCCGTATCCTCAAGTTTCACATTCTCGATTTCGGCAGTGTCCCCGGTAGCACCAAACAAACCTACGTAAGTATTACTCTGGTTAATAGTAAGGCTGCAGATGGTTTTGCCGTTGCCGTCAAACGTACCGGTAAATGGAAAGTCCCCATCACCGATGGGCTCCCAACCCGGATCGGTATTATAAGGCGCAACGCCCAGATCGATATTTTCTGTCTGTTTGAAATGCCCATCGAGGTGATATCTCACATTGTTAAGCTGCTCGGCCGTTGCGACCTGATAGGGGTCTGCCTCAGTGCCGCTGCCGCCGGCGAAAAGTATATATTCAAATGTGGATACCGAACTATTATCCGTGCCATCCGTGGCATAAGCCTTTATGGTCATGTTAGTCTCTACTTCTATCGGATCGATATAAAGAGTACCGGTAGTTGTTGTTGGATCAGTGCCATCGGTCGTATAATAAACCGATGCTGCCACGCTTTTTGTTTTTAACTCAACATTTTGCGTTCCACCATAAGTTGCCGCTGGTGGTTCAGCGGTTGGTGCCTCTACTGCATAAGCCACTATGGAAGTAGTAAACAGAAATATCATGGCCAGCAGGAGGGCGCAAAAACTTCCCTTTCCTTTCAAAAAGCGGTTAATTCCATTGAATTTGTTAACAGTCATTCTCGCTTCCTCTCCTTTGTTTTTTACTTGGTTATGTAATCAGGGTAACTTGACTGCAGCTTAACTCACCCCTCAATCATCCCAATAAAACCACCTCCATCAGTTCATTGACGGTCAGGCGCAGCCGCCCATTGCCCCAGATGACATAATCGCCGTCGGTGGCGGCGGTTTTAAAGAATGTTTCGTTGGCAAGCTCAGCATATTTTATGGTGTGCAGCTTGCCGGAGAGGTCTACCGTTACTGTACTGCCGCTCTCCATTTCCATAAAAAGCCGGTAGTCCTTCATGGGCAGCACGGTTTTGATATAATTCATACACAGGCCTCCTTTTCCGCAGCAAATAGAAAAATCCCATCCTATTAGATTAACTATTAGGATGGGATTTTGTTTTGCGCATCGTCCGAATGGACGATCTTAATGGACTATCTTTTGGGAATATTCTATTTTAGCTTTTCGGCCAGCCGGGCGCGGCGGTCGATTTGAAACTTTTGAAATATGGCGCGCAAATGTGCGCGCACTGTGCTTTCCGTTATCACCAGCCTATCCGCGATTTCGCTGTTGCGCAGCCCTTCGGCCGCCAGTTTGGCCACCTCATATTCCCGTTCAGTTAAGTCGGGAGGCAGCTCGCCTGAAAAAAAGGCTTCACGCAACGTGAACCAGCCTTGCGAGAAACGCTTCCTGACGGTCTTATACTCCTCCAAAAGGGCGGGATAATCACGCGCAATGATTTCGTCAACCAGATCCCCCAGCAGCCCTGAATACGAGGCAAAGGGAGATACCAATCCATCAGGAAGAGCCTTTCGGGCAGCGTCTTCAACAAAGGCAGCGGCTTGGGCACGGTTGCCCAACGCCATATGGCTGATGGCCATAAGGAAACAAGCAAAGAGATCCCCATAGGGGCTCATTAGCCCCTCTGCCGGTCGTATGGCCTGTATCGTGCCTATAACCCGAGCAAATTCACCTTGATGCATAAGAAAGCGCAGGTGCACGAACAACCCGATTTGGGTCATAGCGGGCGACAGGCGACGCTCCGCAAAATTCGCATTTTGCAGCCAATCAGCGATACTCATATGATTTTGAAACTCATTTTGAAGAACGCCTCGAATAATATCCAGAAGCGACCGGATGACGAGCGTATCCTGCCGGTCGAAGGAGGCGGCACGTTCCATTGAGGCGATTGCGCGCTCCCAGCCGGCTGTATCCGCTTTATGCAGCGCAATGTGGGCCAGCAGTATGGCGGCGCCCAATAGAACCACACTTTGCTGCTTGCTTTCGGCAAGAAACGCTGCCTTGTAGGCAAGTATCTCCGCGTCGCTCAAGTTTCCCCGTTGATAGGCCAGTTCCGCGCGAAACAGTACGTCCGCACCGCTACCGTGGCCATTCGTAAGACGCGAGTAGATGGCAATGTATCGCTCCAGCGCTTCAGCCTCACGAGCTGCTTCGCCGGGTGCAGTGTAGAACTCAGTCAACGGGGAATAATTACCGAAGCACCACAGGGCGCTGGGAAGGATTACCTGTGAGCTGCGGTCTCCCAAAAGTACGGCGGCCTCCCTCACAACGGCTGTCATCTTATCCAGGTGGGGGAAACTCCTGAAAGACGAAAGAAGCATCCACTCGCCGAGCAATTGCGAATCGGTGTTGCTATCAGAACGGTAGGGCAACACCTGACTACCTGTATCAAGCATTGTACGCAATTCGTCCATCAGCGCATCAAACTCATCGTTTATCCCTGAATTAAGAAGCGCCCAGGCGATTCGGAGCATGTTGAGGATTTGTTCCCTTTTCAGGTCTGACGGACAATTCTTAGCGATGTCGAGAGCCAGCTCCGCAAAGGGTGCACCGTTGATGGTTTCAAAATTCAGGTGAGAGAGATCAAGCGAGAGCATCCGCTCATAATCTCGGATTTGCATGTAAAAACCCAGAGCCCTGGCAGTTTGGCCTTCGTCCCGGCAAAAATCCCCCGCCCGCAGCAGGCAGTCGCGTTCAAACGCGGGCCCGCGCTCCCCGCGCTTTTGAATAAGAAGTTCGGTTAGAATGCTATGCAACTCATATTGTCGCTCGGCCAGGTCGTAGCGGATAAACGGGCTTTCCAGTGCGTCCCAGGCATATTCGGGCAGTGTATCGCAGCCAATGAGGAAACAGGCCTGCTGTATGCTGACCATCTCAAACGGTGACAGACGCAAAAGAAAGGTTTGCTGCGCTTGGGTCAACCTATCCCACACTAAATGCTCCATAAGGGCCAGAATACCAGGTGTATCGGCGAATGTACCTGTTTCCAGGAAAGCACGGAGCTGCAAATAGATGGCGATGATCCAGCCTTCGGTGTAGCGCTCGACCTCCTCTGCATCCTCCGGGGTGATTTTTACATTGGCGAGAGCATAATAACGGCGAATATCTTCGGCGCTTAGCCGCAGGTCATCGGCGGTAATGTACAAAAAATCCTGGCCCGCCATGAGGGCAAGCGCATTTCGTTTGAGCATTTGGGTTATGACGATGATATGCAGGCCTTTCCCGCCATGCTTGAGCAGGGCAATGAACAGGGCCGACGGCAAGGCGTCCTGCAAAAACTGAAAATTATCAATTACAAGATAGGCATCGTAGTTGCAATGGATAGAGCGCAGGGCTTCGGTTGCTTCACCGATGGTGGCGGCGTTGGGCAGTCCTATTGCAAGGAGGCGATTACCCGCATGACTGTCTATCTTCTCGATCTCTCGGCACAGGCGACGAAAGGCCGCGGCGGGCTTTTCATCCATGGCGGTAAACCAATAGACGGGTGTGCCCTGGGCAAGCCCGTCCTGTAAAAAGTCGCGTATGGCTGTGGTCTTGCCGTAGCCGGACGGGGCTTCGACAATGGTGGTGGGCGCAAAACGCAGCGCCTGCAATTTATGTTTCAACTGATCGGAATAATAGTGCGGCTCGACCCTGCCGCTTTCTCTCAGTCCCATTTTGTTACCTCCCCTTGTCAGTTTCCTTTCGGTAAGGCTCTCTTTGTATTATAATTGCATTTAATAGATATTTATAAGAGGATACATAGGGGAGGGGATTTCATGTCAAGGAGAATAGCGGCCTTGATCTGTTTGCTGGCATTTGCCTTTATGGTGCCCAGCCCGGTTCTCGCGGGTATAAACCTTGGATCTGCAACGATTTCCATTATCGGCCCGCAAAACGGCATGAGTACCAGAGGGGACGGAATCATAGGCGGGGAAGAGGCCATCGCTATTTTTTCCCATGCTTTTCCCGATTTGACCAGAGGAGAAAAATTAGAAGTGGAGCAGGAAGGTTGCTCCTTTGACGGCCGCCCGGTTTGGACTCTCAATTCGCCCCGAATCGGGTATAGACCCGGTTCCGAGAACCGTGTTTTAAGCGGCTCGATTGATGCGCTAAGCGGCAGGGTTTTAACTATGAATTATAACCCTCTGCCAGAATACTATCGGGATAAACAGGTTAGTTTTACCAGGGATCAGGCACAGCAGAATGCATATGACTATTTGGCCTCAACACTTCCGGATTTAATGGGATCTTTGCAATTGGAACAGCAAATTGCGCCTCAATATATTCCCAATAAGAGCATAAGCACTTATTATAGTTTCTCCTGGAAGCGGCTAGTGAACGGGGTAGCGGTTAACTGGGAGGGGGTTATGGTGGGGGTGGATGCCTATACCGGTCTGATTACCCATTATAACTGTAATCTAAAGGATACTCAGGTATCCCCGGGGGAAATCAAGGTTTCCCGGGATGAAGCCATCGCCATGTTGTTAAATCAAGCCGGGATTTACCCCGCTTACAAATACTCGGCAAACGGGCAGATTATTCCGGTCTATGAATTGAATACGGACGCCATATACGTCGATGCCCTTACGGGCAGATTCCTGGATAACCGGGGACAGGATCTTATTAAAGATCGGATTAAGGTTTATGACAGCGAATTCACCCCGCTGCTAAACGGGCCGGCTTTCAATGAACCTTTATTGACAGAAAAGGTTGACCCCCGGCAGGCTCAGGAAACTGCTCGCCAGTTTTTACTTGCGGCTGGTTTTACAGGTGAGATTGTAAGGAGCGGTGGAGGAGGGGGCAGTGGTCCCGGATATAAGGATGAACAATGGTTTTACAGCCCCAGGAACGATCAACTGGAAAAGGACTCCGGGTTCAGGGTGGAAATAGATGCCTACAGCGGCGCAGTTAGCGGATTTTATAAAAACGAAAGTCAGCCCGGAACAGGTAATTTGCTTGGCTTTCAGCAGGCCTTGCCAATAGCCTGGCAGGCCATAAAAAAATACAGCCCGGAGAAAGAAAAGTTTCTGGTGCTTAAGCCGCAGGCTAAGAGCGATTACGAGCCGGGTAAATACACCTTCACCTTTATCCGTTTGCTAAATGGCCTGCCTTTTGATCGGGATTATATTACCGTAACTGTAAACCGGCAAAATGGTGATGTGCTGAGTTACCAGGTGAGATGGAGACCGGTTCAGTGCAGCGCATTAAAGCAGTTGCTGGATCAAAGCAGTGTTAAAACAATGCTGGCTCAGCAGTTAAATGTTGAACTGCGGCATATGTCCCCGCTCGATCGTAATTATCAAGAAACTGGAGAATCCAGATTGGTCTATTTGATTTCCTCCCCCAGGGTCGATGCGGTCAGCGGCGCCATGATTTATGGAGGGAAGTCCGAGCCGGATACAGCTGACACCCGGGCGCCTTTTGCCCAGCACTGGTCGGCGCCGGCCTTATCCATGTTAAATGAAAACGGCCTGTTTACCGGTGCCGTTAATCCCGATGAGAACATTAGCAGGCGCGAAGCCTTAAAAACGGTGCTTGTTGCCACTAACCCGCGCGCCTACTACAGCTATGCCCACGGTAAGGAAGTGCAATTTGACGATATTACCAAGGAAGACCCTGACCTGGAGAGCTTCGCCCTGGCAGCAAGCCGGGGAATTATTTCGGCCCAGGGGAGGTTTGATCCGGAGGGATACATACATCGTGAAGAATTGGCAGCCTGGGTGATCAAGGGCCTGGGTTACGATAATATCGCCCAGATAAAAAACCCTATCACCACCCCGGTCAAAGATGCAGGCCGGATTAGTCCAGAACTGCAAAATTATGTAGGCCTTGCCTACGGTTTAGGCATAATAATCCCGGACGCCCAAAACAACCTGCGTCCTGTGGACAAGGTAACCCGGGCGGAAATGGCGATCATGGCCGGCAGGATAGTGGCCCAAGCCGCTTCGGGGTATTAATCGAAAAAACTTGTCCTAGTTGCGATGCCCGCATATCCTCAGGAGATAGGCGTCTTATTGATAGCCTGCCGATATTGATTTGGTCGACAGGCTATCCGCTTGGGATGCAAGATGCAAACTGCCAAAAGCAAATGCAAAGCATTTAAGCAATATGCAGGGCAACTATTGAACAAGAAGGAGTCCTTTGGTGAGTGTAATTAAATCTAACCTGTTGCTCCTGCTAGTCGCAGCTATTTGGGGGCTCGCTTTCGTAGCGCAAAAGGTGGGCATGGATTATGTGGGCCCCTTTACTTATAACGGGGTGCGTTTCCTACTGGCCAATTTATCCTTGCTCCCGCTCTTATTTATTTTTCGCGACAAGGACCAACCCTTATCAAAAGGTCTTAAAAACACGGCCTTGCCGGGTTTAATTGCCGGTACGGTGCTGTTTATAGCCACATCTTTCCAGCAAGTGGGACTCGTTACCACCACCGCAGGCAAGGCGGCTTTCATAACTGGCCTGTACCTGGTCCTGGTGCCGGTATTGGGCATATTCCTGCGCTACAAGGTGGCCGGGGCGACCTGGATGGGATGTATTCTCGCCGTGACAGGACTCTACTTCCTGTGCATCAAGGAATCCATGTCTATTCAGTACGGGGACATGCTGGAACTTATCTCCGCGTTTTTTTGGGCATTTCATATTCTGGTCATCGGGCATTTCTCCCGCCGAGTCAACGTCGTGCAGTTGTCCTGGCTGCAGATTCTCACCTGTTCCATACTAAGTCTGGTAACGGCGGTATTCACCGAGACCATTGTCATCAGCAGCCTGGTGGCGGCAGCGGTGCCCATTGTTTATGGCGGGGTCTGCTCAGTGGGGATTGCCTATACCTTACAGATATTGGGGCAGAAACATGCCCCACCCGCCCATGCTGCTATAATACTGAGCATGGAAACCGTATTTGCGGCAATCGGAGGATTCGTGCTGATTGGAGAAAAAATGGGGGGGCAAGAGATATTTGGATGTGCTCTGATGCTGTCCGGCATGCTGGTTTCCCAACTGTTCAGCCTGCGCGTGGGAAAGGATGCAATGGTGGGCTCATAATACCAACTACAATGCGCGTTGCCCCAATAATGCAAAATATTGGGGCAACTCAGGCCATGTGCTAATCGGCGTGATGGCACAGATTCAAAACATCGTATTCTTTCATTTATCTTAAACACACTCGCTTTAAAGCCGAAGTATACATATAAACAGGTGATGATTTTCTCCTGTTATGGTTCACAATTTCATACCGACAACTCTGCACCGAATCATTGTGCGCAAGGCGACTATCAAAAACTATGTGCTTATTTATAAGGTTCACGAAGATACTAAGGCGGTTATCATTCATCGCTTTTTCTATATTGCACAGGACTATGTAAAACTGATATGAGGCGGGACAGGTCCCCTGTCCCACCGGGCAGCGCTTTTATGGTTCTACCCTGACAATTTCCCGCGGTGGCGAACACAGGTAGCGGGCTCCCTTTTCCCCGTCAATGACCAGGTCATCCTCTATCCCCACTGCACCTTCGCCGGGGAAAACAAATTTCGGTTCGATGGCTATAGTCATGCCCGGCTGCAGAACTTCCCTGGCTCCCAGGGCGATTATGGGAAGTTCATCGAGTTCCAAACCTATACCATGCCCGATAAAGCGAACCCGGGTTGAGCCGAAACCCATGAAGTTCTCGGCGAAAGGGGTTTCCTTTTCGACCCATGCCAGGATTTCATCATAGACTTCCCCGGCGGTCCGTCCCGGAACAAGGGCTTGACGGATTCGTTCTTCAACCACCACCGCGGTTTCATAAGCATCCTGGAACTTTGCGGGGAGATCCCCGATAACCAGCATTCGTGTCACGTCGGCATGATAGCCATTGAAAACAAGCGCAAAATCCATGACAATCGCCTCACCAATTTGTATTGGTGTACGCGAAGGCCCCATGGGATGCGCGCAGGAAGGTCCAAGCCCGCCGATGGGACCATCAAAATAAGTCGGGATGGCAGCCCGTGCACCCGCCGTAACCCCTCCAAAATGAAGCTCTCCGCCAAAGCTCCTTAAACGAATCATGGGTTCGTGACCGAGCATGCGCGCCTTAACCTCAAGATGGCTTTCCAGCTCTACTTCAGTCATAGCGGGGCGTAGTAACGTGGATACATTCTCTAGCAATTCCAAATAAATCTCGCCGGCTTTTTCAATCTGGTTTAATTCCCATTCGGATTTGACAGCTCTGAGAAGGCGAAGAGCATAGGAAATGTCAACTAATTTAGTATCGGCAAATGCTTTTCGGTATCGTTCAAAGCATACTACCGGCAGGACATCATATTCTAACCCCAGAATTTTCGGTACGGGGTGTCCGGCAGCGCCAATAAGGTGAGGCAGCTTCGATATGCCGGTAAGCGGTATGATCTCCCAGGGACATTCCGCCCGGGCGCGTGCTAAATCCCGGTAAGCGAGAATTACAGGTTTTCCTGCGCTCGGTATATAGACATGCAGGTCTTGTGCCGTTCCCGTAAAATACATGGTGTCAACGCGTTGTACGAGAAGTGCTCCATCAATATCTTGGTTGCGTAGAATTTCCTGAAAATTATCCAGTCTCTTTTGTAATTCATCTACCGGGATTAGCTGTTTAATCATCTTGTACTCCTTATCGCTATTTTTTCTTTCTCTTTGTTTGAGTCAATTTAGTCCGGCTTAATTGGGTAATGGAAAGATTATCCACGACTGAAAAAATCAACTCCCTATAATGATATCATCAGGAAAACTTTTAGTTAACAGATTTTGTAGTAATGTGTAGAACAACAGAATAATATCGCTGATGGTGTTGCCGTTTAGAGTGGCCGCGGATGCCTCTCGGTTAGGATGGCCGCAGAGGGTGAGGCGTCGGGAACACCACGGTACCCAGAATCGATTTGGATTCGCCATAGGGAAGATTGCCGGCAATGAAGTAAT
Organism: Syntrophomonadaceae bacterium; assembly: GCA_050949825.1. Taxonomy (GTDB): domain Bacteria; phylum Bacillota; class Syntrophomonadia; order Syntrophomonadales; family Syntrophomonadaceae; genus DTU019. Next base: position 292,855 of record JBMNGL010000007.1, read on the forward strand.
GGTCATTATCCATGTTGACTCCGGTGCTTACGCTGGCGATGCAAACATCGCCAGTGGTGAACAAGATGGTTTGTCAATCGCATAGACAGCGCTGCTTCAACAAAGCTTATGGCAGAAATCCATTATTAGCTTCGGGTAACCCTCTTAATATTAGGCGGCGTAGGAAACCCTGGAATATTTAAAAAAAGGTGGGCGCATCGGCGCATCTGGTTCCTGCCAATAAACTGATACTGGGCATTTCCGCCCCCAGCGAGAATGCTGAAAGCATCGCCGCCAAGGTGGGGATTGCCAAACGCTATAATCTCAATGGTGTTGCCCTGTGGAGATTGGGTCTAATTAATGACGGGATGTGGCAGACATTAAGGGATAGCCTCATCGCCAAGCGCTAACCGAGAACTTCTTAAATGAGGCGGGGAGTTGGCAGAAAACCTTTGGATTCATGGCTGGATTTCAACAAAAATATCTTCCAGAGATATCTTCAGCCCCGCAAAGAAGCTTGATTTTATCGTATCTTTCGCCCCCAGGATGTTTAAGCTTTCAATATCTCTTTGGGAAGAAAAGGAGTACTGTAAAATATTCTTGTTTTCCGGATTTACCACCCAGTATTCCAAAACGCCGCTTTTCATGTACAGGTTTAATTTCGTAACCATATCCTTGCCTTTAGTTGATGTAGACAATACTTCAACAACAAGTGTTGGTGTGCCCTCATATTTGTTGGACTCGTTGACCTTATCCAGATCGCAGATGACAACAATGTCCGGCTGGACGACATTGGGATCTTCTTCAAACCTGGTCGCATAACCAAAAAGCTTCACATCTAATGGCGCTGTTAATGGCCGGCACGGTTTTTGCTTGAAATAGTTATTGAAATGCCAGGCTATTTCGTTCACAATGACCTGATGTGTAAAGCCTGGTGAAGCCAACAGGTAAATTTCCCCGCCGATCAGTTCATACCTCTGATCAGACGAATCAACCAGGGCCATATATTCTTCATAGCTGATTCTCTTCATTGTTTTATAATCTTTTGATTCTTCATGAACAAGACAATAATTGGGTTCATTATAGCGAATCAGTTTGGCCACGCTTTTTCCGTTTTTGGTAATAATAATATCTTCCTTATCTACCAGAGAAAGATATTTCCCGAAAGCGTTTTGCAGATCTGTTGTATTTACGTGCATAAGCTTACCCCCAAACCTTAATTAGCTATCATAATAAGGGGAATTAGCTATAATGTCAAACATAATTAGCTATCAGGGAAAGGGCTTTATCGCCACTAATTCTTGCCGTATGGGTTGCAGTGGGTATAAAATTAATATTATTGTAGAGTGTAGAAAAGAAGAATTGGATAGGATGGGGAAAGGATGAATTTGTTTTCTGGGACTTTTCATTAACGACCTTGGTTCTATTCAGGACCATCTGCTTGTTTCACGACGAAAGGGGTACCGGGCTAATTCACATCCATGTAGGGTAGCCCTCTCGCCCCGTCCATGGGGCTCGCCCCCCATCACTGCTCGCCTTCGCAGGGTGTTGTTGCCATGTTCCGTCTAACGGCTCCTACATATTTATACATTCAAACAGGGGAATCAATATATCGATTTGGGAGGAATTTATGAATACGATTGGACAGCGAGAAAAACTTATCGATATTATGGCCAGGTTTACGGTTTATACCGGTAAATATCTGCCTGATGATGTTTACGCTAAATTAAAAAAACTCCGTGGCAAGGAAGACAGTGCCCTGGCTAAAATAGTATACGATGCCATGTTCGAGGATTTAAAATTGGCACATGAATTTAATTGCCCACTGTGTCAGGATACCGGCGTTATCCAGTACTTTGTACAGGTTGGAACCAGGTTTCCCCTGATTGACCAGATAGAGGATTGTTTGATTGAAGCAGTCAAAAAAGCAACCTGCCTGGGTCCGCTTCGCCATAATGCGGTTGAGGTTTTTGATGAAAAAAACACCGGCAACAATGTGGGCAAGCGAATTCCCTGGGTTGACTGGGAGATAGTACCTGATAGTGATGGAGCCGCAATCTATGTATATATGGCCGGAGGCGGTTGCAGCCTTCCCGGAATCGCCAAAGTCCTGATGCCTTTGGAAGGATATGAAGGTATAATCAAATTGGTATTCGACCAGATTACTTCTTATGGCATCAATGCCTGCCCTCCCCTTTTAGTTGGTATTGGTATCGCTGGTTCGGTAGAGGTGGCCGCTAAATTATCCAAAAAAGCCTTGTTGCGTCCTATAGGCTCTCGCAATAGTAATCCTCGCGGGGCCGAATTGGAAGCCAGAATCGAAGATGGCCTGAATGCGCTCAAAATTGGACCGGGTGGTCTGACTGGAGAAAACTCCGTTATGGGTGTGCATATTGAGGAGGCCGCCAGACATCCGGCTACCATTGCGGTAGGCTTGTCTACCGGCTGCTGGGCACACCGAAGAGCAGTAATCAAATTTAATGCTGATATGGATTATGAAATTATTTCCCATAAAGGAGCAGTTCTATGAAGAGCCGAACACTGACTACTCCGATTCAGGACGAAGTTCTAGAATCGCTTACCATTGGCGATATTATTTATTTGAATGGTTATTTGATAACCAGTCGGGATGATGTGCATCAGCGATTAATCAAACAGCATAAGCAACTGCCGGTTGATCTTGCCGGCAAGGCTATTTTCCACGCCGGACCGATTATGCAAGAAATAGAAGGACAGCCGGGGAAGTACCGGGTAATATCCATTGGGCCAACTACCAGCATGCGTATGGAAAAATACCAAAAAGACTTTATCCATCAAACCGGGTTGAAGCTGATTGTCGGCAAAGGGGGCATGGGGCAGAATACAGCTGCCGGATGCCGGGAGTATAAGGCCATTCATACGGTGTTTCCCGGAGGCTGTGCCGTGTTAGCGGCAAATTGTGTGGAAGAGGTTGAACGGGTAGAATGGTTGGATTTAGGCATGCCGGAAGCTATGTGGGTGATGCGGGTAAAAGAATTCGGTCCCCTGATTGTTTCTATTGATACAAAGGGGAATAATCTTTTCGAGAATAATAAAAAGGTGTTCAATCTGAAGAAAGATGCTATCGTTGAGGAAATCTGCCAACACGTCGATTATCTGGAATAGCAGGAATAAGGTTAGTTTTTCTGGTCGGGCAGGACTGGTGATAAGGACCCTGGATCCCCTGAAGCTGAGGTCAATCTATCGCGAATCATCATTACTCTTCAGGTCTAATTTGCCCGACTCCCATGGTTTGGCATAATAGTCTAAGACGTAATTGGCTTGCTTGATATCAAGCGAGGATTGCTTTAATAAAAATTCGGTATAATCTTCCCAGGCATTACACTGTAAAATCATTAAGGGTATAGCGCTTAATTGAGGATATTGCTCCGCTATTATGCGGTCAAACTGGTTTTGCATGGAGCGAATAGTTAAATGCCGGGCGGTTCTGGGCAAAAGCCATTCTTCGTAATCGTTGCGGGAATTAAATCCGAATTCTTTGAGAATGGCGGTTTCACCCGCTTTAATGCGGTTGTATTCTTGTGCGCCGGCTTGATCTGAAACTTCATTGACAAGCTTTTGCACCTTTTGGGCCTCTATTTGACTTACCATATGACCTTGCTTAACCGCTTCCTGATAAAGTACTTCTTCTCTTACTGTGAGGTTAAAAATCAAGTTCATGTTTATTGGCTGGTCAATTGAGGAGCGCTCCCTGCCGCTGAGATACTGTTTTTCATCACCGCTCAACTCATCTTCGGTTCGACCCAATGCCCTGAGAAATGCTTCGGTTTGCGTTTCGGGGATGCTGGCATGATCTTCTCTCAGCAATTTGGCCATTTTAACGCCAATCTTGCGGATAATGACTTCGTCCTCAATATCCTGTGTCGTTATGGCCTGATTATTTACAAGTGCAACTGTATCAGGGGGGGACTCCTGAAGGTGTGAACTGCATCCCGCCAAACAAGTGCAGCTAAGAAATGCCAGAATGATCAAATAAAATATGCGTTTAGATTTTTTCAAAATGGCACCTCGATTTTAAACACTTTTTATATACATGCCGACTTTCACCCCGTAAGGGATGAAAATGCAGCGGGCATTCATATAATTCAATCATATCTGGAAATATCCCCCGAATCAACCAATTGACCCCCAAAGCAAGGGGAGAACCCAGTGCGCAGCCGGTGGCAGTTGCTGCGTCAGAGTCTCCCCCGTTATTGTCTAACTGCTACCGATCATTTATAACCAGCCATTTTCCATCAGACTGCTTTTCAAGTGTCAAAATGGCATTGGCGCTTTCATGATTGCCTTGATCGATGATAGAGCCGCCCGAATAGATCTTGTAAGTCATAGTCAGCCTGGTCTTGACCTGCACAATGTCCAGGCTGTTTTTAAACTGGTAATTACTCAGTGTCAAACCCTCTATAGATGTTTCCAAGGTCCAGCCGGATTCTTTATAATCCTCTATTTCCTCTTTTACCTCTTGCCATGCTGAGCTGTCTTTTTTTACATAAGGGGCGATAGCGTTAATCTTATAGTCTTTCAGGGTGGTGAAGACCGTTTGGCTGTACCCGGTGACGACCTTTTTGATGTTTTCCTGGAGCTTCTCATCCGGTTCCAGTTTCAGGTCAATGCTGCTCGGAAGGGTGCTGAAATCCTTTTTGTCTGATTTGGCTCCGGCGCCTTCCCATGTGATTGCAACATCCCTTAGACCCTGGAATACCACAATGCTGGCCTGCCCATCCTGCAGGGGAATCGCTTCACCGTCGATCCAGGCTTTGGCTCCGGGAATAAAGGTGAAACTGCAGTTGGCCACCATGGGGGATGGATCAACCCGCCATTTGGGTTTATCTGCGCTGCCAATATTAATCAGATCTAAACTGGAGGTTTTCGATGCTCCATTGACAAAGGTTTGAATAGTATAACCCAAATAAGGGGCACTGGTTTTATCACTATAAGTGGAGTTGATTTGATACCTGCTAATTTCAAGATCCTTATTCGCTCTGGTAAACCAGTCTTTGGTGAGAAAGGGCTGGTCGGCAAGCGGCCGTTCATCCAGCAAACCATAGGCGGTGCCATATTTGCCTGATTTCATAGCCTCCATGTACTGTTCGCAGACCTGGTCAGGTTTGACTGGTTTTATATAGGTGTTATAACCCCATGCGGCCAGAGCCAGCAATAGCATCACCAATACAACTGGAACGATCTTCCCAGTCGGTAAAGGAGCTCTCTTAATGGGCGCCGCTGGAGAAGCTGGCGGCGGAGTGGCATATGTTGGAGGAGCTGAGTCTGTATACAGGGAAGCAAGATCCTGCCCGCATGCTGTGCAAAACTTGGCTCCGTGGTTTACTTCGGCATTACATTTCGGACATTGCATCGATTATTACCTCCATTAGTTTTTGAAATTGTCAAATTGACTTCAGTAAAACAAACAACAATTGTTCCTTCATCATTTCTGCTATATAACCAGCATTGTCGGTGTAAATACTGCGCTATCTTGATAAGACCCATGTAATTCCTCCCAACCTGCAAAATGTTGCCATGACCAAGATAAATTATTATTGACGGGATATTTTGAAGAAAACATAACCGGGGGTGTTGTTCTAAATATATTTAAACACAATAAAAGAATTACGGGCAATGATATCTAGATCACAAATTAATGATAATTTGCATTTTAATCGCTGGTGTGCATGATCAAAACCGCGGGCTATACGGTTTGTCTTCTTTGTTCAGGGCCTTGTAGGATTGAATAATCCAAAACAATTACCCCAATTGCTCCGGAAAAGCCCCTGGACATGTCCATATAAGGCGCTTTAATGTTACTGGTAAGCCGGCCGTCTTGATATAATATCAATATAAGCCCGATTCAAGGCAACTTTCTTCAATTACGGGGTATCAAGTGGATTCAACACAGTTTATTAACCTTTATCAAGGGGGAATGATCTGGTGTTTGATTATTTAATGTCGTATTTCAAACCTGTTGAAAGAAAAAAGAATGGAAAGATAATTGTAATTATAAGAGGATTAAGATTTCAGGCGGATACCGGGGCTGACATCATAAGTCAAATAAAAAAGAAAATCGATTTCTACCGTCAGGAAATGTCTAACGATTTGAAGAATGTAAGCTACTCACTGCCCGGAGGCAACCTTCATGGCAAATGGAATCTCAATCTGGTGATATTTAAAAATGATATACAGAATTTGAATGGATTTGAAGATTATCTCTTGAAAAAAGCTATGATAAATAACCAATATCATTATAACGACTGCACTTTACTGGAAAAGCGAAAAAACATTTGTAAGTCCCGGTTCGAAAAGTATTAAAATCGGTGCGGTGCATTTTGCCTGCCAAGTGATATAGCATGTGGTGGGCCAGCAGCATCAACTTATATATGAGGGCAGGATATTTTTATGGATCATGCCGGATTCAGCACCTATGAGAGCCTGTACAGGGCCAGGGATATTTTCCAGGCTAAGAAGGTTATTATTGTGACGCAGCAGTATCATCTCCTGCGCGCTGTTTTCATAGCCAGAGAACTGGGGCTGGAAGCATATGGGGTAGCCTCTGACAGGCATGACTATGGGCAGATAATGGCTGTATATGAAGCTAGAGAAATGGCCGCCCGGAATAAGGATTTTTGGCTGGTCAGGGTTTTCAAACCCCAACCTACTTTTTTGGGAGAAGTCATACCGGTGTTTGGCGATGGTGGAGCAACGGATGATAAATAGGTTTTTTGTTGTTGCCTTCGGCTTATAATTACCAGTATAATTATTCTAGTAGTTTACTAAATTAGTAGACTACTAGAATATTGGCGAAGGAGGCAAAAATAATGGAAATACCCACTACTTTAAAGCACAAACCGGTTATTGTAGCGGAAAACTATGAGAATATTGATGGCAGATATGCTTATAATTCAGATACCAAGGGTCTCTCATTGGGACTGGCGCAGTGGAATGACCGGGGCAAAGTGGATATATCAGCTAAAGTATGGAGGCATACCGGCGAAAAATGGTCCCGACAGTCCGAAGAACTACCCCTGCACCGCGTGCTGGATCTGGCCATTCTGGTTTGTCGCGCCAAACTACACTTTAGGGAGGCTTATCGCTATAAGTATTTTTATGACCCGGAAAAGCCGGTTATAGACAGAGTGGGGCTGCAGGGTGATGCTATGACGGTGGCTGTATGTACTGATAATGAAAGGATAAATGAGGATATGCAGCTATTCAGCCAGGCTCTCAGTAATGATGATGAACTTATTGGTGAACGGCTGCGTACTTTAGCCAGGATATTGCGGGAAATGGGCTATTAAAGCCGATCCGGGCGTTGGTGCCAGGCACCAAACTTATTCTGGGCAGGACCCCTAACCTGGCCGGGACTGGGGCGGCACCGGGCAGAAGGCCTGGTTCCCCTTCACTAATAGCATCATAATAACTATAATAGAAGAATATACCCATGGTCGGAGGTGTAGGGTGTGCAGCACACATTCTTGTTTGAAGAAGGCTATTGGAAAGCCTGCGGTCATTATTACACGGAAACCGGGCAGGCGCATGAGGTTGAGGGGCAAGTTCGTATCTATCATGAGGATGACCTGTGGATCAATGCCGGGGTCATGAAGGTGATTGGTCAGGAATCGATAGAGATCTGCAACCGCTATGAGGTGATACCCTGGGAAAAAGGGCAGGAGTTGACCACCTGGGTGTCAATAAATCCTGGCCTGGGGATGCTGGTGGGTACTTTTACGGTTACGGAAGACTGTATTCTTTCTGATTATCAAGCTGAAAAAGGTGATTTTTCCGGCGCGGAGGTCTATATCAGGATTGCGCCTGATCGATATTTGAATCGCGGGGTGCTGGTTTATAAGGGAAAAGAGAAGCTCTCCTCCTGGTCAACGGAGCTAAACAGGATACCAGACCCGGAGACTTTCTAACACTATTAAGGGGAATGCAATGAGGGGCAGTATACGGTTGTTGGGGCCAACAAACATAAAATTACTGCCCCGGGCATATATTTTATTACACTTGCCATTACAATGGCGTGAATGGTAATATATTTATAAGTAGTATGGTATTCCATAGTTTGTGAATACAAAAAACTGCATATGTGTAGGAAAAGTAGAATGGTAGGAAGTGGGAAGCGATCCCCCGGATGGTGTGATGCCTGCCTGGGGTTTTTGTCTTTCTTTGGAAACTCCTGCGGGGGTTTTTTGCTTTTCCTGGACAAAAAAGGCAAAAAGGGAGGACGAAAAAGTGAAGTTTGGTCTGAGTAGGAAGGTAGGCAAGAGATGGAGAACTACCGTCTCCTGGGCATTGATTGCCATGATGCTGCTCATCTGTAGCGCTTTGACCGGGTGTGGTCAAGAAGCTGCCCCCACAAGCCCCGACAGCCAGGTGGTGGAATTAAAACTGGCTCATTTTTGGCCTGCTGTCCATCCGGTTGAAACTCAACTGATTCAGCCCTGGGCTAAGGAGATCAATCAAGCCACCAACGGGAAAGTAAAGATTACCAGTTATCCGGGCGAAATGCTCATGAAAGCCAACGATATATATGATGGAGTGGTAAAAGGGGTAGCGGATATAGGAGTTTCCTGTTTTTCTTATACACGCGGGCGCTTCCCGGTTTTGGAAGTGTTTGAATTGCCCGGTATTACCTACGAGAGTTCCAAAGTGTCCAGCAAAGTAGCCTGGGAGTCGATTCAAAGCTTAAATCCCACCGAGATTCAGGATACCAAGCTATTGATGGTATTTACCACCGGCCCTGGCGACCTGTACACCAAGACCGCAGTCAATAAATTGGAAGATATCAAAGGCATGGAAATCCGTGCTACCGGGTTGAGTGCTAAAACCTTGACTGCTCTGGGTGCCACCCCGGTAGGCATGCCCCAATCAGAAGCTTATGATTCCCTGTTAAAAGGCGTGGTTAAAGGCAATTTGGGACCAGATGAAGTCCTGCAGGGGTGGAAACAGGCCGAGGTAACCAGTTACCTTACCAAAACCCCATTTTTATATAATACCCTGTTCTTTATGACCATAAACAAGGCTAAATGGGATTCCTTAGGGCCTGACCTGCAGCAAGCTATCGATCAGATCAATCAAAAGTATTTTGAAGAGGTTGCCATCGGCCTCTGGGATCAGCAGAATGAAGCAGCTCTAAAATGGGCGGTTGAGCAAAAGGGCATGCAGGTGATCGAACTGAGCCCTGAGGAAAGTACACGCTGGATTCACCTGGTTGAACCGATTCAGCAAGAATATGTTGACAAAATGAACGGCATGGGACTAAAGGGGCAGGAGATACTGGATGGGGTTAAAGATCTGGCTGCAAAATACAATGAGCAATTTTAGGGAGGAGGCCAAAAGGATGAAGAAATTCGGCGGATTAGTAGAACGGTTTGGCCGCATCCTGGATAATATTGCGGCCTTCTGTGTAGTAGCGACAATGACGGTGGTGGTCGTAAACATAATCATGCGGGCGGTTTTTAACCGCCCCTTGCTGGGGACGGTTGAGTATGTAAACATTCTAACCGCCGTCACCATTGGTTTGGCCCTGGCTTATTGCGCTTTTTGTGATGGACAGATTGCAGTCGATTTTGTGATGGATAAATTGCCTGCCCGAGCACAGGCCTCAACCGATATCATTACCGGCCTATTGGCCTTGGGCTTCTGGGCCCTGGCGGCGCGCTATATGCTGGATTATGGCCATACCATGTTTACTACCGGCCTGGTGAGTTCCACGGCGCAGATTCCCTTGTATCCGGTTTCATACCTGATTGCCTTTGGACTCGGGGCCTTATGCCTGGTAATACTGCATCGCATTTCGATCTCCGTACGCAAGGTTTGGGATTTGGCATGACGGCATCAACCTCCGGTATGATTGGGATCGTCATCTTCCTGGTGTTGCTGGCTTTGCGTATGCCTATAGCCTATGCTATGGCCCTGGTGGGATTTGCCGGATTTGCCTACCTGACCTCGGCTCCTGCAGCCCTGGATATGGTGGCCAAGGAGTTGATTGGTACCTTTTCGTCCTACAGCCTCAGCGTGATTGCCATGTTTGTATGGATGGGATTTCTGGCCTACTATTCCGGCATAGGGACCCGCTTATATATTTTCGCCTACAGGCTGATAGGACATTGGCCGGGAGGACTGGCAATAGCCACACAAGCCGCCTGCGGCATCTTTGGTGCTATCTGTGGGTCCAATACCGCCACTGCCGCCACCATGGGTGCCATAGCCCTGCCTGAAATGGAAAAATACCATTATGATAACTCTTTGGCCACTGCCAGTGTTGCTGCCGGAGGGGTGCTGGGGGTCTTGATTCCTCCCAGTGTCATTTTCATTGTTTATGGCATGGCGACTGAGCAGTCAGTGGGTAAGCTGTTTATGGCCGGTATTCTACCCGGCATACTCTTAATGGTCTTATATCAGTTCACGATTGCTATTTTGACCTGGCGCAAACCTGATCTGGGTCCGCCGGGTCCACGTTCCGACTGGTCCGAACGATGGAAAGCCCTGCAGGGAGCGCTGGGGCAGGTCTTGCTGGTTTTTAGTATTTCCATGGGAGGCTTGTTCATGGGTTGGTTCACCCCCACCGAAGCCGGAGCAGTTGGTTCATTCGGGGTCCTGCTGGCGGCTTTGCTGGGTAAAAGCCTGAAATGGGAAGGGTTCAAGAAATCATTATACGATACCACTCGCACCACCGCCATGATAATGCTTCTAATTGCCGGTGCCATGATTTTCGGGCGTTTCCTGGCTATTAGTCGAGTTCCCTTTGAATTGGCTTCCTGGACGGTGGCTTTGCATCTGCCTGCTTATGCCATAATGGCGATTATCTTAGCTATTTATCTGCTTCTGGGCTGTTTTATCGATGCCCTGGCCATGATCTTATTGACCGTTCCCATCTTTTATCCGATAGTCACAGGCACCCTGGGGTATGATCCCATCTGGTTCGGAGTGATTGTTGTCCTGGTGGTGGGCATGGGTATCATCACCCCACCGGTAGGGATGAATGTGTATATCATCAAAGGCATCGCTCCGCAGGTGCCCTTGGAGACCATATTTAAAGGCATCTGGCCGTTTTTGGCTGCGATTGTGATCTGCCTGGCAATATTAATGCTTTTTCCGCAGATTGCGCTTTTTCTGCCCAACCTGATGTCCTAGCTGACACCAGGGAGACGGCACCAAAAACCAAGCCAGAGCCGTATCCCGGTTTCTCTGTTTGTTTTGCTTTTGCAGGGCGGGTGTCCGGGTGAAGGCAAAAGGGACAAATACTCTGTCTCTTTTTTAGGAAACAAAGTATTCGCCCCTTTTCTTATTGACATTAAATTTGGCTAGCCTTGGGAGAGTTCTGCAACCTTAACATCCAGGGCTTTTTTTACCACCGCCGGCACCAGTGGGGTCATGTCACCGCCCAGCAAAGCGGCTTCCTTGACGGCGCTGGAACTGACAAAAATATAGTCGGTATTGGACATGATAAAGATAGTGTCGATTTCCGGGATGAGCATTTTATTCATCATTCCCATATGCATTTCATATTCAAAGTCAGTGACGGTTCGCAGCCCCCTGATGATGGCACAGGCATTCTTCTTGCGCAGGTAGTCCGCAAATAGTCCGTAGAAGCAATCCACTTCCACATTGCCAATATGCTGGGCGCTTTCCCTAATTAAGTTAACGCGTTCGTCCAGAGTGAACAAAGCACTCTTACTGACATTGTGTATAACCGCGACGATGATCTTATCGAATAACTTGCTGCTCCGTTCCAGGATGTCAATATGACCGTTGGTTACCGGATCAAAACTCCCCGGATAAACTGCCAGGCGCACCTCGTATACCCCCTCAGCTATATCATCTCTCTCTTTTTCTCTTTGAATGATTATCTGTTCGCTTTAACAAGTTGATTTCCCTGCCAGACGGGAGGGTTTTCTCAGTTTATAGTCTTATTTTTCCCCAACAGGCAAAAAAAAGAGCCCTTTGGGCTCAGAAGCGGTCCTTAGTATATGGTTACCTTAACGGTACGCTTACCCCAGTTTAAGGCCTCCTGGTGAGAGGAAAAACAGAGATCGATATGCCTGCCCTTAATGGCGCCACCCTGATCAGCTGCGATACCTGTTCCATATCCCTCTACATACAGCCTGCTGCCCATGGGTATGATATTGGGGTCTACCGCAATAATGCCGCGCTTAAGGGGGTAACCCAGGTAAGAGGGCTTTCCACCATAAGGCCAATTACATTTGGCACAGGAGCAGTAGCCAGTGGCCAGAACGGTCATGACCCTTGTGCCCCCACGGGACACAGTCTGGTTTGCAGGGGGAGAGGAAGGCATTCCCAGATATGTCCTGGTTTGCGGGCCGACAATACCGTCGACTGTGATTCCAACCGATTTTTGGAATCGGGTCACCGCTTGATAGGTATTGAGGCCAAACACGCCGTCAGCGTTGCCGCACCAATATCCCAGGCGGTTTAAGGTGTTTTGCAACAGGGTGACACTCGGTCCGCTTGAGCCCCATGATAGATTGGCTTCAGCCCCCTGTGCGTCCTGCATCATAACCGTTGCGGTCATAATACAGCTCAACGATAGAATCAAAGCAATAATCAATATTTTTTTCTGTTTCATATTGTCTCCTTTCCAAACGGTTGCTATAAAGACTAATTTTTATCTGTCTTTATTGCTATGACCAGTTTAGTTAGGCGGCACCAGACAAGCTTTATTGTAACGGTTTGCCATTACTTATCACAAATTACCTGAGAATACCTGTGACGGCATCTGTAGGGATGAGTAGACAAGGCCTCGGAAGAAATAAAAATAACATAAAAATAATGCCAATGCTACGGCAATGGTATATTGCTCCAGTCAAGCAGGCCCTTTGCTGAACTGATTAGAGCTGTTCCCGATGCAGGGATAAAGGAGGGTTTTGAACAGGCAAAGGCCCTATGAGAATCTAACAATTTGTTCTGGGCAGACTGCAGAGGCAGCATAGTGTGTTACGATAATAACAACAATAGCCAGTCTAGGGTTCTTGAATTGGACGAAGCCATTTTAATCATCTGCTCTGAATGGGTATAATGTCAATTAAATACGAGAAAGGAATCAGATCATGATTTCCAGAGATTATATGTTAAAAGCCCTGGATGTAAGCGGTGATATTAAAATCGTGCTGGCCGCAACCACCGCTTTGGTAGAACATGCCCATCAGCGTCATCAAACTTCGGCGACTGCCTCCGCTGCTCTGGGCCGGGTGCTGACCGCGGCATTGATTATGACCCATGACAGCAAAGATCCCGGCGATATGATCAGCATCCGCTTTAACGGCGCAGGTCCCTCCGGGGTTATTATTGCTACCGCCACCGGCCTGGGAACAGTAAGGGGTTATATCTCCAATCCAGAGTCTGATCTTCCTGCAACCCCCACGGGGAAGCTGGATGTTGGCGGACTGGTGGGCAGCGATGGTTATGTGGAAGTGGTCAAGGATATTGGCTTAAAGCAGCCCTTTACTGGCAGGGTGCCGCTGGTCTCGGGGGAGATTGCAGAGGATCTGGCCGCTTACTATCTGTATTCGGAGCAGATTCCGACTTTGCTAGCTTTAGGAGTACTGGTGGATGTGGATTTGAAGGTTAGAGCCGCCGGGGGTATTTTGGTGCAAGCCTTGCCCGGGGCTGCAGATGAACTTTTGGCGGAAATCGAACAGGGGGTTTTAGCTATTGGCAATATCAGTTCCTGTTTGGAGCAGGTCGATAGCCTGGAAACGCTTTTAAAGCACATTATGGGAGAACGGGAATACCAGATTATTGGGGAACAAAATCTCGAATTTTGCTGTACCTGTAACCGTGAGCGCCTGGCGGTGATTCTCTCCAGTTATTCAAACCATGAAATCGAGAGCTTATGCGATGATGAAGGGATATTGGAGGTAACCTGCAATTTTTGCAATCAGCGGTACCATTACACCCCGGAACAGATTATGGCTGTCAAAAAGCCTCAGACTTAAAGACTGAGGCTTTTCATGACCAGATTATAACGCCCGCTGAACTTTGCCGGAACGCAGGCAACGGGTACAAACGCTGATCCTTTGAGGTTTATTGTCTATAATTGCTTTGACCCGTTGAATATTCGGCTTCCATTGCCGGTTGGTTCTTATATGGGAGTGGCTGTATGTTTTACCGAATGTAATGCCTTTCCCGCAAACATAACACTTGGCCACCTTTCTTGCCCCCTCTCTTCGTAAGTGCACTTCATCATTCTACCAAATGGATAGTTAAAGGGCAAGAAGCAGGAATAGATATTGTACTGTAGAATTAACTAAGTCAGACAGGAGGGAACAGGAATGTATAAGATTAAGGATACCGAAATCGGGGAAATACAGGTGTCCAAAGAGGTCATTCAAACCATTGCGGGCCTGGCCGCAGTTGATTGCTATGGATTGGTGGGTATGGTTTCACAGGATCTACAGTCCGGGCTGAGCAGTATCCTGGGGCGGGAGAATGTACGCAAAGGGGTCGATGTTCATAAGACAGAACAGGGAATGGTGATTGAACTCTATGTTATGGTAGGGTACGGTGTCAAAATAAAAGAGGTTGCCAGCAGTGTTATTCAAAAGGTGACTTATGTATTGGGTTATACAGCCGGCATTCCGGTAGCAGCAGTAAATGTCAATATAAAAGGAGTGAAAGTGCCTGGTAGCAGGTAGGGGAGGACATCGAGTTGAGTTTGTTGTATATAGATGGAAGTGATTATGTCAGGGCGCTTAAGGGGGGCACCATCAAGCTGGAAAACCATCGTGATCTGGTTGATCAGCTCAATGTGTTCCCGGTGCCGGACGGAGATACCGGCACCAATATGTTTCTAACCCTGCAATCGGCGGTAAGAGAAGGTGAAAAGATACAGGATAAACCCCTGGGCAAGGTAGCCAGGGCAGTTTCTACCGGCTCTCTAATGGGGGCCAGGGGCAATTCCGGGGTTATTTTGTCCCAGATTTTCAGAGGACTGGCGGCACACCTGGAGAATAAAGAGAAGATCAATGCTAAAGATCTGGCCCTGGCCTTTAAATCCGGCTCAAAAACCGCCTATGAGGCGGTGATGAAGCCGGTAGAAGGCACCATCCTGACCATTATCAGGGAAATAGGGCGGGGTTGTGAGGAAGAATGCAAACGCAGTGATGACATCATCAAGGTGCTGCTGGCTGGGATTCGCACCGGATACAATGCCCTGGAAAAAACCCCACTGATGCTGCCGGTGTTGCGGGATGCAGGGGTTGTGGATGCCGGGGGGCAGGGATTATTGTATTTCATGGAGGGTTTTGCTGAAGCCCTGGCTTATGAAAACGATATTACCCCGGATGCTTTTCGCCTCGGTTGGCAGGTTGATGATGAGGAAAAACCGATTTCAGCACCGGTTCCCATTTTAGACTTTCGCTATTGCACTGAGCTGCTGCTCAAAGGAAGCGGGTTGAACCTGGAAAAGATTAGGAACACCCTGGAAAACTTGGGGGATTCCTTGCTGGTGGTGGGGGATGAAAAACTGGTGAAAGTGCACGTGCATACCAATCATCCCGGCAGGGTTTTGGAATCCTGTTTGCAATTGGGCAGCCTGAATGATATCAAGATTAATAATATGCAAGAAGAAGTGCACCAGCATAAGAATAACTGGCCGCTGCAGAATAATGTAATGGATCCGGAACAACCTCCATCTCGTCAGGTCGGATTGGTAGCGGTAGGCAGCGGACCGGGGGTTATTGAAATATTAAAAAGCCTGGGTGTTGATGAGGTGGTTGAGGGCGGACAAACCATGAATCCGAGCACTGAGGATTTGTTAAAGGCCTGCCGACAGATTGACACTCCTGCCGTAATTATCTTACCGAATAACAGCAATGTTATCCTGGCGGCCAGGCAAGCAGCCTTGCTGGCAGAGGATAAGGATGTGCAGGTGGTTCCCACCCGTTCGGTGATGCAATGCATTACTGCTTTAATCGCTTTCCAACCGGATGGACAGATAGCGGATACCACCCAGGCTATGGAAGAGGAGATTAAACGGGTCAAATACGCGGAGATTACTCGTGCGGTCAGGGATTCTGCCTTAAATGGTTTGGACATAAAGATGGGTGATATTATTGGCATCATCAATGATCAGATTGAAATCAAGGCCGAGCGCAACGAGGCAGCCGTGCAGGCGGTTTTGGAACGAATGGTCGATGAATACAGCGAGTTGATTACCCTGTTTTACGGGGCTGATGTAAATGAAGGCGAAGCCGGGGAGCTGAAGACCCTGTTGCAGAGTATTTATGAGGATTGTGACATTGAAATGCATTATGGCGGGCAACCGCATTACCGTTATTATATCTCAGTGGAATAATATCATTGCTGCGGATGGATGTTGTTCCAGTAAGCTGGACGGCTATGAAGCTAAGTAGCGGGTTTAAAAACCCGCTTTTCTTCAGCAGGTGAGTAAAGGGGGCATATATGGAGGCCTTGGGTAAAGATATTCAGTATCTCAAAGGGGTTGGCCCCAAACGAAGCCTGTTGTTAAAGAAGATCGGCATTGACACGGTGTTTGACCTGTTATGGTATATTCCACGTGGATATTACAGCCGTACTCAAGTTCAGCCCATCAAAGAGATGGAAATAGAAAAGACCTGTAGTATTCGGGGATGTGTCATGGCCACCAGTTTGAAATACAGCCGCCGGGGAATGAGCGTTTTTCAGGTTCTTGTGCAGGATGCCAGCGGGGTGGTTACTGCAGTATGGTTTAATCAGCCCTTTTTGAGTAATACCATCAAAAAAGGCCGGCAGATCTGGGTGCGGGGCAAGGTAAAAATGGCTTACAACAACCTGCAGATTCAGGTGCAGGAGTATGACCTGATTGATGTTGAAGCTCAAAGCCATCCGGTGATACCCATATATGCCTTGACGGAAGGTTTGACCCAGCGTATTCTGCGCCGTCTGGTGGACATAACCCTGACAGATTATCTGCCCCATTATACGGAGTTGTTAAATCCCGATACCGCCCTTCGCTTTGGACTGACTGATATCCGTTATGCCTTTAAGAATATCCATTTTCCCGCGGATCGCCAAGCCTATAATCAAGCTCGGCGGCGCCTGGCCTGTGAGGAGTTGCTTCTCTTCCGCCTGGGCCTGCGCGGTCTTAAAACGCAACGCCTGCAATCATGCCAGGCCATTATCCACGCTGAGCGTGACCAACTGGTCGAAAAGGTTATTGGCCAGCTGCCGTACCGCCTCACCCCGGCTCAAAAAAGGGTCACCAAAGAAATCTTTGCCGATATGGTCCGGCCTTTGCCCATGAACCGTTTGTTGCAGGGCGATGTGGGGGCGGGCAAAACAGTGGTGGCGGCTCTGGCTATGGCCAAAGCGGTTTCCAGTGGCTATCAAGCCGCTTTTATGGCCCCCACAGAAATACTAGCCCAGCAGCACTACCATAACCTGAAGCGCATATTTGCAGGACTGGGAATAAACCTGGCCTTGCTAACCGGGTCCATGAGCAGCGTTGAACGCCATAAAATCTTAACTGAGGCTGTATCCGCACAAATTGACATCCTGGTCGGCACCCATGCCCTGATACAGGAACAGGTGCGTTTCGCTGCCCTGGGTCTAGCCATAATTGATGAGCAGCATCGTTTTGGGGTAAAACAGCGCGCTCTCTTAAGCGGCAAAGGCATCAGCCCTGATGTGCTGGTTATGACAGCTACACCGATCCCGCGCACCCTGGCCTTGACAGTATATGGCGACCTGGACTTGTCAGTGATAGACCATCTGCCTCCAGATAGAAAACCGGTGCAAACCGTATTTTTAAGAAAAGCCCAGCGTGCCCAAGCCTATTGTTTGATGCGTCAGCAACTGGCCGCAGGTGCTCAATGTTATGTGGTATGCCCATTGATTGAAGATTCTGAAAAGCAAGATTTGCTTGCGGCAGAAACCATTTATGAAGAATTATACCGGGAACTGGGGCATAGTTTTAGTGTCGCTTTGCTCCATGGCAGGATGAGGGGCGCTGAAAAGGAAGATATCATGGATCGCTTTAAGCGTGGCGCTATTCAAGTTTTGGTTTCCACCACGGTTATCGAGGTAGGTATCGACGTGCCCAATGCATCGGTGATGATCATTGAACAGGCGGAGCGCTTTGGCTTGTCGCAGTTGCATCAACTTCGCGGCAGGGTCGGAAGAGGTTCAAGGCAATCTATATGCTTTCTGCTGGCTGATCCCAAAAACCCCGAGGCCTTGCAGAGAATGCACTTGATGACGCGCATACAGGATGGATTTCGTCTCGCCCAGGCTGATTTGACATTGAGAGGTGCGGGTGATTTCTGGGGGGTACGCCAGCATGGTCTGCATCGATTACAGGTGGCAGACCTGGCTCGTGATGGTGATATTGTCGAGCTTAGTCTGCAAGTGGCAGGAACCATCCCGCTTTCGAACCATGAACACCAGGTTTATTTTGATCTGAAATTTTCAAAAGATCTCCATATTGCTTCAAATTAGGGACCTTTTCATTATGATTCCATAAATCATTTCATAATAAACTATCTAAACTATAACTGCAGATGCTCTGCAGTTTTTCTATTTTTTAAGAAAGTGAGGTCTTAACATGGCTAAGACTAAGAATGAAAAAAAGGATCAAGACCTTAAACGCATTAAATTTGAGGTTGGACAGGAGATGGGCATATTCGGGCTAGCAAAATCCAAACCACCTGAGAAAGAAAATAAAAACTCATGAAAATACTTCTAGCATATATGTTCCGCGCAAGGAAAGAATAAGACTACAACAAGAAGGAGGTGAAAACGAAATGGCACGCAACAGAAGCAACCGCATCTTAGTTCCACAGGCTCAGGCCGCTATGAACCAGTTCAAAATGGAGGCTGCTCAAGAAGTGGGCGTGAACTTGAAGGATGGCTATAACGGTGAACTGACTTCCCGTCAGGCTGGCAGCATCGGTGGCCAAATGGTAAAGAAAATGATCTATGATTACCAGCAGCGTCAAGCAGGGGGTCAAGCCCAGGGTCTAAATATGACCCAGGATCTGGGCAAGATTAAACAGCAAAACCAGCTCAGCTAAGCTTATAACGCCATGTAATCATACTAGGTTAAACAAGCGGATGATGCATATCTCCGCTTGTTTTCATATGGACAAATAAAGCTGCCCGGGAACAAGCAGTGTCGTACATGCAGAGATGGCATAAGCCTGCCCACGCCCCTGCTTATCAGGTGGCGTACAGTTCAAGTTGTTCCTGGGATATACCGGGAAACAGGGATTTACCGACACCCATGGCGATGATGCGCGCGGTATTTTCAACAATATCATCAATTTCTTGCGGGGTTACACCGAGACTCCCGCCAAACCGGGACAGGATGGTCCGGGTGGCGTCCAGGGCTTGCGTTTCATTAAATAAGGCCCCGCTGCCTTGACAAAATTTACGAATGGCTTCACTGGCAATAATGCTGGCATTTACAATAGTGGGACAACCGATGGCAATAACCGGAATGCCCAGTGCTTCTTCGGTCAGAGCCATCCTGGCGTTGCCCACTCCAGCGCCGGGTTGTATGCCGGTATTGCCCATCTGAACAGTGGTGCCGATTCTGTCCACATTGGTTGCTGAAAGGGCATCTACCACGACCATTGCCTTTGGTTTGACATTTTCCACCACCCCTCTGATGACTTCAAAGGTCTCCAGACCGGTTATTCCCAGTACTCCAGGAGCAATGGCACACACCGGACGCATGCCTTCTACCAGTGCCTCAGGGGCGTGCTGATGGTAATGGCGTGTTATCGGGCTGTATTCAATAAATTTGGGGCCTAAAGCATCAGGAGTAGCTCGCCAGTTGCCCAGTCCGACCAATAATACGGTATCACCGGGTTGAATCCGTTCACCCAACAAGGTGATGATGCTTTCTTCCATAGCGGCAATTATTTCATTTTTAACATAAGGGTCATTGATTTTAAGGGGGGGCGATTCAATAGTCACATAAGTGCCGATCGGTTTACCCATCCGGGCAGCGCCATCTTGATTTTTAATGGTTATGGTGTTAATCTTGACCAATTCTTTTTGTTGCACCTGTTCAATGACCCCGGGAACTTCCTGATCGGTGGCGCCCCGCAGCAGGTCGTGGGCCTCCACCGCCAGGTCAATATTGAGATTAAAAGCATTTAAAAAACTGTGCAAATAATATCACCTCTATGGTTAGAATGCACCTTGCCTGGAAAATTATACGGCAATAAATAAAATGGCGACTTGCGTCGCCATTTTGGGGAGAGGAGAATTTTGTAAAGTTGTTGGGGAGGGTTTGTTTACCAGACTATCCTCTGGTATTGATATCTTTACCCCTGAATAAGGATTATATACAATATTTTTAAAAATATTTTTGTGCTAAAATATAGGCAATAGCATGGACACATGGTCTTTGCGCAAGAAAGGAAGGCAGTTGTGCGAGTTATTGCCGGTTTTGCCAAGGGAAAACGGCTTAAGGCACCATCTGGAAAAGAAACCAGGCCTATAACCGATATGATTAAAGAGGCTCTGTTCAATGTTATTGGAGCTGATATTCAGGGTGCCCGTTTTCTGGATCTTTTTGCCGGCAGCGGCAGTGTAGGCATTGAAGCGCTGAGCCGGGGCGCAACACAGGCTATTTTTGTTGACAACAGCCCTGCGGCGGTACGTATTATCTATGAGAATCTTGACAACTGCGGTTTTGAAGATCATTATGAGGTTTATTGCAACGATGTACTGCGTGCGGTGACGATTCTAAACAAACGCGCGGTACAATTTGATTATATTTATGTAGATCCTCCCTTCACTGTTGAAGGTATTTTTATGGAGATCCTGGAAAAACTTGATCAGTCCCGAATCCTGGACCCACAGGGTTCAATTATTATTCGCACGCGACGACACCAGGAACTTCCCACAGTATTGACCCGTTTGAATAAATACCGGTTCAACTATTACGGGGAGTCCGCTATACATTATTATGCGCTGATGGCTTAGAGGAGGCACAAGCAATGATGGAGATTTTCAAGATTTTGGATGAACTGGAGGGGTTGGTTAAGGAGTCCAAAAAAATGCCTTTTTCCAACACCAAGGTGGTTGTCGAAAGTGATTTGCTCTTGGACCGGGTTGATCGCCTGCGGGCGGTATTACCCGAAGAGTTAGAAACCGCTCGCCTGGTCATTTCTGAAAAGCAACGCATTATTAAAGAAGCCTGCGGGCAGGCGGACGAATACCTGGAACAGTCCCGGGATCGGGTAGCCCGCATGATGGATGACAGCGAAATTACCAGGAATGCCTTGCGCATGTCCGAAGAAATCATAGCCAAGGCCGAGGAAATCGCCGGGGAGATTCATGCTGAAGCCAATGAGTATGCCGAAGGGATACTGACCCATATGGAGATGGTGCTGAAAAAAGGCCTTGAATCTATAAGTAAAGGCAAAGAGGAGATCCGCATGGAAATGGAGCGGGAAGGTTAGTCTTTAGCCAAACAGGCAATACATAACAAGCACAACATAATTGTAAGCATGATTGCCAGGCAATACAGTGACCAGCGCCAGGCATGCAAGGTATAAAAGGGACTGGGTAAGAGCAGCGGATGAGATACTGGAGCAGCAACTGCCGCCCACAGTTTATATCCAAAACCGGTGATTAACATAGCGATTCCAGCCTGCACCAGGCGCGCCCTAATATAGAAGCCGAGCCGCACCGGGGTGCCGACCATAACCCCCATCACCTGGGTGATAATGCAGAGTCCGCTGAAGGCCAACACCGCACTTACCGCAAGCAATTGGTGTAAACAATCCGCATCGCCGGCACCAGCGATAGTATTTGCACCCAGGGTAATTTCAAACAAGCCCATACTGATACCATAGGCCACCTGATAAGATAATTCAAAGCGATTGAAAATCCAGCTTATCATCCTGGCCAGATTCCCCATGAACCCCAAATCAGAGAGCATAGTGGTAATAACTGAAAAAATCATGATATAGCCGCCAATGGCCAGTATATTGGCGGCGCTATTCTTTATTGCGCTGGCCAGGTGCAGGCTGAATCCTTCCTCATCTATCGAGGACTGCAAGGCCTGCTTGGCTTGCTGCCAGCGTCCGTGACCGAGCAAACGGCCTGGCATCGGTGCAGAATCAGCACGGAATCTCCACAGTATCCCCACCAGCAGATTGGCTGCATAATGTGCTATGGCTAACAACCAGCCCAGTCGGGCAGAAGCGAACATGCCCATCCCAACTGCACCCAGGATAAACAGTGGACTGGAATTGTTGGTAAAAGAAACCAGGCGTTCCGCCTCGTTGGCGCTCAGCAGATTGTCGTCATATAAGCGTCGGGTTAAAAGGGCGCCGACCGGAAAACCAGAGGTGAAGCCCATTGCCACTACCAGGGAACTACAACCGGGAAGGCGAAAAAGGGGCTGCATGACCGGTTCCAGCAAAACCCCCAGGAAGCGAACCAAGCCCATATTCACCAGCAGTTCTGCAACTATAAAAAAAGGCAGCAGGGCAGGGACAATTACCATTGCCCAGAGGTGCAGGCCGGCGGCGGCGGCATGCACAGCTGATCTGGGATTGACCACCATGAAAAGGGCCAATAATACTACTGCCAGTAACAGCCAAAATTGAGGCTTTTGCAGCATATTGTCATGTGCCACAAGAGGGCTCCTCCCTTTACTTGACAAGGTTTCCAGTTCAATATATGTTGGTAGGGGCAAGGTTTAGAAGCAAGACAATCGGCTGTAGTCCTTGATGTTTCGATGCAAGGGGGTTTGGCGATGGCTCATCCGCCCAAAATAGCACTGGTCCTTGGAGCGGGCAGCGCTCGCGGCCTCGCTCACATAGGCGTTTTACAGGTATTTATTGAAAACAAAGTGCCTTTTGATCTCGTTGTGGGCTGCAGTATGGGCGCTCTGGTGGGAGGATTGTATGCCTGTGGCACCGATCTGGTAATGTTAGGCAAAATGATTGATAACATTGATATGAAGGTGTTTTTTGATGTGCACCTGCCTCGTATGGGCTTTATAGCCGGGAAGAAGATGGATGCTCTTCTGTCGCTGCTTACCAAGAAGATGAGCTTTGCGGAAACGCAATTGCCGGTTCATATGGTAGCCACTGACCTCTTGACCGGTCAAGCGGTGGTGTTGGAATCAGGGCCGGTAGCAGAAGCCATACGCGCCAGCATTTCCATTCCCGGGGTTTTTTCTCCTGTAAAAAAAGAGGACATGATTCTGGTTGATGGCGCTGTCTGCGACCGCTTGCCGGTTGAAGTCGCGCGCAGCCGTGGAGCCGATGTCGTTATTGCCGTGGATGTAATGTTTGGCGGGAGCAGGGAGATAAATATCAAGAATACCCTGGATGTGATCATTACCTCCCTGGATATTATGCAAAAGGCTCAGTTTGACCAGGTTAAAGAGCAAGTAGATGTTTTGATTCAACCACAGGTGGGGGGCTTCTCACCGCGAGCCTTTGATAGAGCAGCGCAGATAATAGAACTGGGCCGTCAGGCCGCAGAGCAAAATCTGGAACAAGTCCTGGCTAAAACGGCAGACAGGAGCAGGGATTAATACTCAATCACCTGACGCAGATAATCCTGACCACCCTGTCTTTGCAGCGGATTTGGCGCCAGCAAACTGAACACATCTGAGGCCTGAATATCCAGAGACAGCATTTGCAAACCTGCACCAGCAGGGGTTCCTTTCATCAGTTTGGCGATATGCCTGCCGGTGCTCAGAACCGGCAGGTTTGAATTATTTTTGAGCTTGTGCAGGATTTTACGCCCTTTTGACGAAAATCCTAAGAGACGTATATACTGGGGGCCAACCCGGTCGAAATAGGTCATCTGGTTCTTTGATACAGCGAATAGTGAGTACAGGAGCATGCGGTTAACCCTGGTCAGGTTATATCGTTTGCTTTTTATTGCGTTGCGCAGCGCGGGAAGGGTTCCATTTTGCTGCGCAGCAGACAGAAGGCGGTTTTCCAAACCTTCTGTAATTTCGTAAATTCCCTTTAGCCATGCCGGGGAAGCCAGGCGCAGGCGGTTTAAAATCGCCATCTCCAGGCCGTCAACTGGAATGGGGGCACGTCCAGCCCTCATTTCTTCCTGCAGAATGGCCAGGCTGTCGGCAGGCAGAGCCAGGGAAATCCCTTGGCTGTCCCTGCAATGGATGGCATGGCGTATGGCCGTGGCGCTGGCCAGTCCTGATACCTCCTGGTCATGGTAATCAGCACCTTGCCGGCTAATGGTGACAGGATTAAGCTGCAGGTTAAGCTCATGTATGAGGCGCAGGTATTCCATGCCCAGTATGTTGTTTGGGCCGGACAGAAGTCCCTTCATTTCAGGGCTGTCATCATGCAGCACATATTCAATGGCTCTGGCCCTGGCCGAGGGATAGCTTAAGCCTCGGGCGAGTCCTCCTTTCAACACTTCCTGGTATGAAGGGGATTCATGTGCGAGCACAGCAGCCACTTTACCCAGACGACCAAGATCTCCCGCCTCACTGCCAAACACCAAATGGGTTGCACCAGCCGCTTGCAAGGTCAGCAAGGCCCCCCGAGCGAAATAATAGGCGCTTCGGGCTGCATAACAGAAAGGCAACTCCAGGACCACATCCACCCCGCCGGCCAAGGCCATACGGGTGCGGGCCCACTTATCGCACAAGGCAGGTTCGCCGCGTTGCACAAAAGGACCGCTCATTACACAGATAATCGCTTCAGGCTGTAATTTGCAGCGGGTCTTTTCAATTAGCAGGCGGTGTCCATTATGAAAAGGGTTAAACTCGGTAACGATACCGATTATGGCCATGTTTCCTGACTCCTTGAACTGTGGTCATAGTGCCAATAATTATACACTCTATATTCCAGTTATGCTAGAATTAGAGCAGAATGTGAACTTTGCAACAATCTAAGAACAAGGTTAAAAAATTGGGAGGGAAAAGGATGAGTTTTCTAGCGCAAATTAGAGAAAAGGCAGCGGCCAAGGGGAAAACCATAGTGCTTCCGGAGGGTGCGGAAGAGCGAACCCTTAAAGCTGTCAAGGCAATTGTTGACAATAGGATTGCCAATCCGATTCTATTGGGCAACGAAAGCGCGATCAGGGGGTTAGCAAGTAAAATTGGCGCCGATCTATCCGGCGCGGAAATTATCGATCCGGCTACTTCATTATGGCGGGACGATTTTGTCCAGGCTTTTTATGAAATGCGCAAGGCGAAGGGTGTAACCCTGGACAAGGCCCAGGCTACCATGCTGGATCCGCTGTTTTTTGCTTCTATGATGGTTAAAATGGACAAAGCCGACGGCGAAGTGGCTGGCGCCGAGAATACCACCGGCAATGTGCTGCGCCCCGCCCTGCAGATTATCAAAACATCTCCCGGTATCTCTGCAGTTTCCGGCTCTTTTATCATGATTTGCCCCAATAAGGATTATGGCGATGATGGCCTGTTTGTATTCGCCGACTGTGCGGTAACGATTGTTCCCTCCGCGCAGCAAATGGCCGAGTTTGCCAAGGCTTCTGTAGGAACCGCGACCAATATTTGCGGCATGAAGGACCCCAAAGTAGGCATGATTTCCTTCTCCACCAAAGGCAGTGCCAGCCATGAACTGGTTGACAAGGTGGTTGAGGCTACCCGTATTGCCAAAGAAAAATTCCCGGAAATTAAAGTGGACGGCGAGTTCCAGGTGGATGCGGCCATTGTGCCCAGTGTCGGTGCTTCCAAGGCTCCCGGCAGCGATATTGCGGGCCAGTGTAATGTCCTCATCTTCCCGGATATACAGGCCGGAAACAGTGCCTATAAGCTGGTACAGAGGCTGGCCGGGGCTGAAGCCATTGGGCCTATTCTGCAAGGTATCGACAAACCTGTCAATGATCTTTCCAGAGGCTGCAGCGTCGAGGACATTGTAAACGTGGTGGCCATGACCGCTTTACTGGCATAGCCCCGAACTTATTTTTGCATCCCCATAAGGGATCAATAAATAAATCGAAGAAAATCGAGGAGGTAGGAATTATAATGAAGGTTTTGGTTGTTAATGCCGGTAGTTCTTCTATTAAATATCAAGTTGTTGATATGACCGATGAATCAGTTTTGGCGGTGGGTTTAGTAGACAGAGTAGGCATTCCCGGCAGCACCCTGGAACACAAACCCCTGGGTAAAGACGCAGTGGTGATTAAGAAGGATCTGCCCGATCATACCGCGGGTATGGAACTGGTTCTGGATGTGCTTATTAATCCTGAATACGGCGTTGTCAAGAGCATGGAGGATATTGGCGCGGTAGGCCACCGCGTAGTGCATGGTGGCGAGAGTTTTGCGGAATCGGTGGTTATTGACGAAGCCGTCAGCAAGGTTATCCGCGACTGCTTTGACATCGCCCCGCTGCACAATCCTCCCAATCTAATGGGCATTGAAGCCTGTCAGAAACTGATGCCCAATGTAAAGCATGTGGCAGTATTTGACACCGCTTTCCATCAGACCATGGAAGCAGCCAATTATATGTATGCCTTACCCTATGAAGCCTATGAAAAATACCGCATCAGACGATACGGTTTCCACGGCACTTCTCATTACTATGTTTCCCATCAGGCTGCTGAGATGCTGGGCAAAAAGTATGAAGATTGCAAGATTATTACTCTGCACCTGGGCAACGGCGCCAGCATGGCGGCCATTAGGGATGGCAAAGTCATTGACACCAGCATGGGCTTCACCCCGCTGGAAGGTCTGGTCATGGGCACCCGCTCCGGAGACATCGATCCCGCCATTGTATTCTTCCTCATGGATAAGATAGGCATGGATTCAGCGGAGGCCAATAACTACTTCAACAAGAAATCCGGTATGTTGGGACTATCAGGGGTATCCAATGACCTGCGCGATGTCCTGGAAGCGGCTAAAGCTGGCAACGCCAGGGCGCAGACGGCACTGGACGTATACTATAATGCAGTAAGAGGCTATATCGGCAAGTATTTTGCCAAACTGAATGGCTGTGACTGTCTGGTCTTCACTGCCGGTGTGGGCGAAAATGCCATTGATGTTCGGGAAAACATCTGCACAGGCCTGGAAGCACTGGGAATCAAGATGGACAGCCAGAAGAACAATGTACGCGGCAAGGCTGTTGATGTAGCTGCTGACGATTCCAAGGTACGCATCTTTATCATCCCCACCAATGAGGAATTGGTTATAGCTAGAGACACCTTTAGACTGGCTCAGTAATTGGCTTGTTCGGCGAAAGGGGCGGGCACTGCCCGCCTCTTTGTTTTATAGGCCTTTATTGAACATATGATATGAAGCAGCAAACCCGATATAGTCCCTGGCTTTATTGACAATACTAACTGGTGAAGAATATAATTAATCTGGTCTTAGGGGTGTAATGGTGAAAATTGACCTTAAACAACTCAAAATTCAACCACAGAGTATTGAACGCTTCACTATTATAGAGCTGCTGCCGGATACTCTGTTCAGTGGCATGGGAGGTCGCTTTCTCGAACCGGTCAGGGTTGATCTTAAGGTTAGCTTTACTGGACAGATGTATGTCGGACAGGGAGAGGTGCGAACCAGATTGGAATTCGCCTGTTCTCGATGTCTTACTCCCCATACCTTCGCCATTGCGGAGCCCTTGAATCTTATTATGATGGATGCTGGCAGCCAAAAACCGGATGATTTCAAGGATGATGCACTGCCGGTTGAGCAGGGTGAGGTTGACATTGAACCTGGTATTATTGCAGCGATATTTTCTGTTATTCCTTTCAACCCGTTGTGCAATCCAGAGTGTCAGGGTTTATGCTCGGGTTGCGGCGTAAACAAAAATAAGGAGGCTTGCCGCTGCCGCGAAGATAACATTGATCCGCGCTGGGAAGCCTTGAAGAAATTGAACCAGGAAGGAGGGGAATGAATTGGGCGTTCCTAAGAGGAGACACTCGCATTCAAGAAAGAACATGAGGCGTGCCGAATGGCGTAAGTTGGACAAACCGGGATTGGTTGAATGTCCACAGTGTAAAGAGCTTAAACTATCCCATCGGGCCTGCTTGAATTGCGGATTTTACAAAGGTAAAAACGTGATCTAAGCATATACAGGTTGATCCAAAAAGTAAGGTATCGTGTCGCTTAAGGCCCATAGCTTACTTTTTGTATTTCAGGCTTAATTGAGGGAGGATAACCATGAAGATCGCAATCGATGTAATGGGAGGCGATTATGGACCCGGGGAGGTTGTTGCAGGGGCTTTGCGGTGGTTGGGAGAAACCGATGCTTCTGTCATACTGGTGGGCTTGCAGGAGATGATTGAACCCGAGCTGCAGAAGCAGCCCTATGATGCTGCCCGTCTTAGCGTGGTGAACGCCACCCAGGTGATCGCCATGGATGAGTCCCCGGCCATTGCCCTGCGCCGCAAGAAAGATGCCTCCATTGTTGTTGCTACCGGTCTGGTTAAATCAGGCGCAGCTGATGCGGTATTGTCCTGTGGCAGCACCGGAGCCCAGATGGCCGCGGCTCTATTTATCCTGGGACGTATGGAAGGTATCGAACGGCCTCCGATTGTAAGCGGGATACCGAATAGCAATGGCTCACAATCGCTGCTTATCGATGTAGGGGCCAATGTTGACTGTCGTCCTGCACAGCTGCTGCAATTTGCAGCCCTGGGAAGCGCCTATGCGGCAGCCCTTTTGGCCATCCCCAATCCCCGGGTGGGCCTGCTTAACAACGGCCTTGAAGAAAGCAAGGGCAATGCTGCCGTGGCCGAGGCCTTTGGCTTGTTGCGCCGACAGCCCAACCTGAACTTTATAGGCAATGTGGAGGGACGCGAACTATTTAGCGGCGATTGTGATGTCATCGTTTGCGACGGATTCACGGGTAACATCCTGCTCAAATCACTGGAAGGCCTGGTGCTGTTTCTGGCCCAGCATACGGTGGCGGAGATGGGTAAGCTCCCTGCTATTTACCAGCGGGTTGATTATCGCCAGGTAGGCGGGGCACCCTTGCTGGGTGTTAAAGGGGTCAGCATTGTTTGTCATGGCAGTTCCAGAAGTGAGGCCATTTATAATGGTATGAAGATAGCTGCGCAGTGTGTCGACAGCCGTATTGTGGAGCAGCAAGAGAAGGCCCTGGCGGGTTTGATATAAGTATCTTACAGAGAGCTTTAGCAAGAGAATAGATTATGATTCAAGCAGATAAATCAAGCAGAAAAATCTGCTAAAAAATGTCTCCTTACTCCTCCACTCCGCACCAAGCATGGACTGGTAGTTAAGTTTGCCCAAAAGGTATGTCTTTGATAATGGGGGGTGATGTGCCCCTGCAAGCTGACAAAACAGGGAGCTTTCATAGCAGTGACAGAAGCCTGCTGGTGTCATCCTGAGCGGAGCGAAGGATCTTTCCCGGGGGGTATTCGCTTCGCGAAAGATCCTTCGGGCGTGGCCCTTAAGGCATGACAAAAACAGGTGACAGGGGCATCTAGATTAAATAAGAATAACAGCAAAGGGGGAATTGATGTGCAGGAATTCATTGATCTGGCCCGAAAAATTCTGGCCGAGCAGTTGGACCTGAATCCACAAGAGATTACTATGGATACCAATTTGGAAGACCTGGATGCGGATTCAATTGATGTTGTAGAGATGATTATGGCATTGGAAGACGCCTATGATGTGGAGTTCCCGGAAGAAGGACTGGAGAACCTGTCAACCTTTGGAACTCTGGTCACAACGCTGTATCGCCATCTTGAACAGGTGCAAAATGGTTAGCCAGAAAGAAATAGTTGCCCGCTTCATGCGTGACAACGAACTCCATTTTGATAATCAGGGTATTATAGATATGGCCTTGACGCACCCTTCCTTCAGTCAGGAGAAAAACTGCCCCTGCAGCAATCAACGTCTTGAATTTCTGGGGGATGCCGTTCTTAATATGATTGTGGCCGAATACCTCTACAATCATTTTGAGCAGAAACCGGAAGGTGAACTGACCAAGATCCGGGCCAAAGCGGTTTGTGAGCGGGCTTTGCTCAGTGTGGCTCATAGTATGAAATTAGGAGATTATCTCCTGCTGGGCAGAGGCGAAGAGATGTCCGGGGGGCGTAAGCGCCGCTCCATACTGGCTGATGCGGTTGAAGCGGTTATCGGTGCCATTTACCTCGATCAAGG
The DNA here is from genome assembly GCA_050949825.1 of Syntrophomonadaceae bacterium. Taxonomy (GTDB): domain Bacteria; phylum Bacillota; class Syntrophomonadia; order Syntrophomonadales; family Syntrophomonadaceae; genus DTU019. The sequence continues at coordinate 322,943 of JBMNGL010000007.1, forward strand.
CTATGCTGCCGCCACCCGTTTTGTACTCAACCATTTACAGGATTACATTAATGAAACTGCGCAGGGTGACTATCAGGATTATAAATCCCGCTTGCAGGAACTGGTGCAGGGCAAGAACAAAGAGAATGTAATTTATCAGATTATCAAAGAGTGTGGACCCGCCCACGCCAAGGTTTTCGAAGCCGGGGTCTATTTTCAGGAACGGCTGCTGGCTGTCGGGCAGGGCCGGAGCAAGAAAGAGGCAGAGCAAAATGCCGCTGAAAAGGTGCTCAAAAACCAACAGTTATTGTTCAGTCTGGGGGTGGAGATATCCCCCCAGCCATGAAACACGTCAATATCCCAATTTTTATTCCCCACCTGGGATGCCCGTTTACATGCATATTTTGTAACCAGCGGCAGATCGCTGCCCAACAATCCTTCCCTCCTGCTGCTGTAGCCGCTATGGTTGATAAACACCTGGCGACCATCCGCCCCGGCAGTGAGGTCGAAATTGCCTTCTTTGGCGGTAGTTTTACCATGATGGATATGAAACTGCAGGAAGCCTATCTGCGCCAGGTATATCCCTATCTAAAAAGTGGCCAGGTACATGGCCTGCGTCTGTCAACCCGCCCGGACGGGATTAGCCCCGCTAACCTGGAGATGCTCAGGCACTGGGGGGTTGATACTGTGGAACTGGGTGTGCAGTCCTGTGATGATGAGGTTCTGAACAGGGCCGGGCGGGAGATGAAGCGGGCCGATATAGTTGCGGCCTGTCATCTCATAAAAGAATATGCATTTAAACTGGGTATACAGTTAATGGTGGGGTTGCCGGGCGATGACCGGGGCAAAGCCCTGGATACAGCCCAAACCACTATCGAACTGCAGGCGGATATGGTGAGGATATATCCTACCCTGGTAATCACAGGGACTGAACTGGCCAGGTTATGGCAAAACGGTCTTTACCAGCCCCTGTCCCTGTCTGCTGCAGTCAGCATCTGTGCTGATATGCTGCTGTTGTTTCAGTATAATAATATTCCGGTTATTCGGATAGGCCTGCAGCCCAATCAGGACCTCAATTGTCCCGAAACTATGCTGGCAGGACCTTATCACCCCTCTTTTGGTGAGCTGGTGGAGCAGCATATTTTCTGTTTGCAGGCCCGTGAACTGCTCAACAACGTGCAAATAACAACCAGCTTGCCTGAGCCGGTGCGATTACTGGTAAACCCGCGTGATATGTCCAGGATGATTGGGCAGCATCGCCTCAATGTGTTGCACCTGGAAAAGGAGTATAATCTTCAACGGCTTCAGGTGATAGCAGCCGCAGATATAAATCAAAACAATCTCGGCCTGCTGCCCCCGGGCGGTGGCGAGGCCTATACGTTGGAACGGAAGGCTTTTATCGGGCGCCTAATGAACAGGGGCTTGATACCGCCTTACAGGGCTGCCCAAAGCGCCCGCAACAACCAAACCAGCTCACAGGGGCTCAAAGAAGAGACTGCCCTTGATAATGGTCGGAATTACGCTTGAATCTGGCTGGAATAAAGGGCTTAACAGGGAGGGTTTTCGTCTCGCTTTGTTTAACTAATAAACCAGGATAAGAAAGGAAACAGCCGTGCGTCAGCAGATATTGAAAGTTTTGAAAAAACAGAATGGCTCCTTCTTGTCAGGTCACCTTCTGGCGGAACAATTGGCCATTAGCCGCGTGGCGGTGTGGAAGCACATTGAGGCACTGCGAGATGAGGGATACCAGATAGAGGCTGTCAAAGGGGTGGGCTACCGCCTGCGCCCTGGCAGTGATGTTATTATACCCGAAGAGGTCGGCCGGGCTTTGCAGGGCACAGAGTGGGGTCGGGAGGTCTACTACTATGCAGAACTGGGCTCTACCAATGAAGAGATAAAAGCAACCTTAAGCCAGAGGACGCTTGCGGAAGGCACCGTGATTATAGCCGGCAAGCAACTGCAAGGCAAGGGCCGGCTGGGAAGAACCTGGGTTTCTCCAGCGGGGGGACTGTGGTTTTCAATACTATTGAAGCCTGGGCTGGATTTGGCCCAAACGGCTTTGTTGTCACTGGTTTTTTCCCTGGCGGTCTGCCAGGGGGTAAAAAACATGTGTCAGGTGCCTGCCTTTATCAAATGGCCCAATGATGTAGTGCTGCAAGGCAGAAAACTGAGCGGTATTTTGCTGGAATTAAGCGGTGAAATCGATCATACCCGGCAGGTGATAGTGGGGATCGGCATTAATGTCAATAACCGCAGTGAAGATTATGCAGGCAACCAGGCTATTTCCCTGGCTGAATATACAGGCCAAAGCATAGATCTGACTTCGTGTTTGATATCCGTACTGAAAAGCATGAACAGTGCGTATCAGCAATTTTTACAGCAGGGTTTTACTGATTTGCGCCGGCAATATATACAGCATTGCTGCCACCTCAATAAACAGGTGGAAATAATGCAAGGCGGCGAAAGGCTTGGCGGGCTGAATGTGGATATTGACGAAATGGGGCATTTGGTGCTCCTCGGCAATGCGGGAACGATACGACTCAGTACCGGTGATGTGCGCGTTTTGGAATAGATTATTTACCAACCATCTTGGAAGATGTGGAGGCATAGGGTGTACTTAAAGCGTGTGGATATTAAAGGCTTCAAATCTTTTGCTGAATCCACTACCATCCACTTTGAACCCGGAATCAATGTAGTGGTAGGGCCTAATGGCTGTGGCAAAAGCAATGTAGTCGATGCGGTGCGCTGGGTTCTGGGCGAGAATAACATCCGCAACCTGCGTGGGCAAAAAGGGGAAGATATTATCTTCTGTGGTACTGACAGCAAAAGAGCCCACGGTATGGCCACAGTGGAGATGCTGATAGACAATGGGGATGGCTTTTTGCCCCTGGAATACGAGGAGTTGAATCTGACCCGCAAACTTTTTCGGTCCGGTGAAAGTGAATTCTCCATCAACCGTACCAGGGTGCGCATGAAGGATATCCATGACTTATTGGCCGGAACCGGGCTGGGCAAAAAGGGTTATGCCATCATTAGCCAGGGCGAACTGGAGCAGTTGTTAAATGCCCAGTCCTTGGACCGCCGCCTTATCCTGGAAGAAGCCTCCGGGATTATTAAATATCGGCAGCAACGAGAAGAAGTGAAGCGGCGCCTGGACGGTACCGCCCAGGATTTAACCCGCCTGACTGATCTGCTTTTCGAGTTGCGGCAGCGCAGCGAGGAATTGCAGCACAAGGCGGAAAAGGCTCAACAATACCTGGAATACAAAGGCCAGATGGAGGAGCTGGAAAAAATCCTGCTGGCCTTTGACATCTCACGATTGGAAAAGGAGCGGGCAGCTCGCCAATCCGACCTTGCCGAGCACAGCCAAACCTTGAGCATCCGGCAGGAACAGTGCCTCATTTGCGAGGAGCAAATACGTAAACTGGAAATGGAAATGGATCGCTTGCGCCTGCAAGAACAAAAGGCGCTTCAAGATCAATTTGATGCAGAGGCACATATTGCTGAACTTCGCTCTGCCCTGGAACTGACCCGGGAGCGGATTAACAATTATCAGGAACGGGTTAAGGCAGTTCAGGCAGATGCTGTAAAATACTCAGCCCTGTTGACAAAAATGGAACGAGACCTGCTCTTTAATCGTGAGGATTATGCGCAACAGCAGGCCTTGTGCGAGGAATTGGAAGAACAGTGCCGGCAAATAATAGATGTTACCTGTTCCCTGGAACAATCCATTTCCAGGGAAGCCGAGCTTTTTGAAGCCCATAAAGCGCAGTTGTTTGCAGATACACAGGAGCAAAGCCGGGTAAGAAATTCCATACAGGAAGAAGAGGATAATCTGCACAAAAGCCGCGAGAAGAGGGTTCGGCTGGATACCCAGCGGGAACAGCTGCAGCAGCAGATAAGGCAAGCAACTGAACAGAAATCCCAGCTCTTACAGGAAAAAGCGGTGTTGAGGCTACGGTTGGAGAACCTGCAGGGGCAAATCGAGGTGGTTGAAGAGGCCAAAACCGGAACTGCCCAACAGCTGGCGGAGATTGAAAACCGCATCCGTCAACAGCAGCAGCAATTAAGCCAACAAAGCAGCCGTTTGGATAGTCTAAAGAGTATGCGGGAAAGCTTGAGCGGTTATGCACCCGGGGTCAAAGCTGTAATAAAGTGGGGTCAAAGAGGGGAATTAGTGGGGATTCTGGGCATTGTGGGAGAGCTCCTGGAGGTGCCGCCCGGGTTGGAAACAGCCATTGAGATTGCTGCCGGCAGAAGCCTGGAAAACATTGTGGTAAAGAGCAGTCAGGATGCCCGTCAGGCTATTGAACGGCTTAAAATGCAGCGATCGGGGCGAGTAACCTTTTTGCCTTTAGACAGCTTGCGTTACCGTCAGGTACCTGAGGAGGTCTTAAAAAAGGCCCTGGATATAGAAGGAGTGATCGGCAGCGCTGATCGACTGGTGCAATGCTTGCCCCAATATCGTGTGGTTTTAGAGTACTTGCTGGGCAGGATACTGGTGGTACAGAATCTCCACAGTGGGATGCGGGCCTTTAAGCAGCTAAGCTATCCCTGGACGCTGGTCTCCCTGGAGGGAGAGGTCATTAATGCCAGTGGAGCTATGACGGGTGGCTTTGCAGCAGAACGCGGCCCCAGCCGTTTGCAGCGCCGTGCTGAAGAAAAACGGGTCGAAAAACAGTTGCTAAAGCTGCAGGAACAGGCTCATCAATTGGAGCAAGCCTGTGGCCTGGCCCGATCCGATTGGGAGGAACTCAACCAAAAGGCGCTTGATTTAAAAAATGATTATATGGAGCACAGCCTGAAAAGTGAATGGCTGGAAAAACAGGTGGAGATTCTGAACGGCGATTTGCCGGAATACCAGCTTCAATATGAACAGATTGGCGCCGAAATAGGGCTTTTGGAGCAGGAAGCAGAGACCATACAACGGACCATGGCCACCCTGCACGATCATTGGCAGGCTTTGCAGCACCAACAGGACAGTGATTCACGCCAACTGGAAAACCAGAAGGAAGCCTTGACCAGAATGCGGCAAAATATGGAGGTATATCGTGAGCGCTCTCTTTCACATCATGAACAATTGGAAATGAGAAAGAGGGAGCTGGAAAACAGCCATAAGAATCTGCTCCAGTTTGAAGCCGTACAGAAATCTTATCAGCAGTCCTGTCAAGAGGCTAAAGAATTGCTGGCTCGCCTGGAGAAGGAGAACGAAAGCGAAAGCCAGAAAATGAGTATACTTGAACAGCAGATATCGGCACAGTCGTTGCTCTTAAAGTCCAGGCGCGATGATCTGGCCATGCTCAAGTCAAGTGGAGAAGATGCCGGTAACAGGATGCAAGAACTCCGAGAATCGCTATTGCCCATGAGGGAAAAGATACAAGGTCTGGAGCAGGGTATACGCAACCATGAGCTTCACCTGGCCCGACTGGAAGTAGAGCTGTCCAACCTGCACATCCAATGGCAACAGCGGCATGGCGCGGCCCAGTCGGCACAGATCGATGTGCGAGGAATCAAAGGGACCGATCTGCGCCAGATGAAGCAGCGTCTGGGTATGCTGAAAGAAGAGATGGAAACCCTGGGTGCAGTAGATATCGGCGCTATTGAGGAATCCCAGGCCTTGCAGGACAAATTGGGCTTTATTGAACAACAGTTTCGGGATTTGGAACAAGCCCGTTCAGCATTGTTGGATTTGCTCAAAGATACCGAACGTCTTATGGTGCGAGATTTCAAGCAATTTATGATCCAGGCCAATCAGAGCTTTGCGCAGACCTTTAAACAGATGTTCAATGGTGGTGAGGGGCGCCTCATTACTGAAGCGGGGACCGGGAGCCTGGAGATGGGGGTGGATATTGAAGTGAAGATTCCCGGCAAACGGGTGCAATCCCTGCACCTGTTGTCAGGAGGAGAGCGTGCCCTGACCTGTATTGCCTTTTTATTTGCTTTGATTCGCCTCAAACCTGTGCCATTTTGCCTGCTGGATGAGATTGATGCTTCTTTGGATGAAACCAACCTGTTGCGCTTTACGGCATTTTTGCAGGGCATGAGCCAGGAAACGCAATTTATCGTGATCACCCATCGCCAGACTACCATTGAATGCGGCAACACCATTTATGGCGTTACCATGGCAGAAAAGGGGATCAGCGGGGTATATACCCTGGCTCTGGAGGAAGTTCCTCATAAAGCCGGATAAGCATGATAAAGCTGTATAGTGAAAGGATGAAACCATGTCGTTTTTCAATCGTAAAAAGAACAACCTGTCCGCTGAGACGGCTTCAGCCCCGAAAGATGCGGAAAAGCTTCCTGAAGACCCCGGGCCGGAAAAGAACGGCTTGTTGAACCGGATCAACCCCTTCACCAAAAAGGATTCTCCGTCTAAAGCCATAGCCGGTGATGATGGGGATACAAAGATTGATAATGAGTCCGTTAAGGAGGATAATGGCGCTAAGATCCACACCAATTTTTTGGATAAAATCAAGCAAGGTTTGAGTAAGACACGGGAGAACCTGGCTGGGAAGATTCAGGAATTGGTTAAGAATACCCGCAAGTTGGATGATGACTTCTGGGAAGAACTGGAGGAGATCCTTATACAGGCTGATGTGGGCATGTCAACCTCAGTCGAATTGGTGGAGAAGATCAGACAGACCGCCAAAAAGCAGCATATCAATGATGCCGATGAGGTCCTGGGATTAATTCGTGAAGAGGTGGCTTTGCTGCTGCAAAACGCATCACCGCTGAATCTGCAGGGCACAAAACCTGTTATAATAATGGTTGTTGGTGTTAACGGTGCCGGCAAAACAACGTCCATTGCCAAGCTGGCTCACCGCTTCAAACAGCAGGATTTTAGCGTCATTCTGGCAGCGGCAGATACCTTTCGGGCGGCGGCCATTGATCAACTGCAAATTTGGGCTGATCGAGTCGGGGTGGAACTAATCAAACATCAGGAGGGATCAGATCCAGGCGCAGTAGTATATGACGCCATAAATGCAGCTCGGGCGCGTCAGGCGGATATTCTCATCATAGATACCGCAGGCCGCTTGCAGAATAAAACCAATTTAATGAAAGAGTTGGCCAAGGTAAGAAAGATTATTGAGAGGGAAATTGGGCACCAACCCCAGGAGGTCTTGTTGGTTCTGGATGCAACCACCGGTCAAAACGCCATCAGCCAGGCCCGTATCTTTCAGGAGGCCACCGGTGTATCCGGTATTATACTCACCAAGCTGGATGGTACGGCCAAAGGTGGTATTGTTCTGGCTATTGCCAGCGAATTGGAAATGCCGGTCAAATTGATTGGCATCGGTGAAACCCTGGATGATTTAAGGGACTTTGATCCGCTATTATTTGCCCAGGCCCTGTTTGACAAGTCGTAATAAATCTACCTAGAGGAGGTATGTCAATTGATTAAAGCTGCGATAATAGGGGGAACCGGCATTTATAATCCGGATTCATTGGAGAATCGGCGTGAGGTATGGCAGGAAACCAAATACGGCAGGGTTGCAATAACCCTGGGCAGCTATAAAGGGGTGGAGCTGGCCTTTATACCCAGACACGGGGCCAAACACAGCGTCCCCCCCCACCTGGTTAACTACCGCGCCAATATTTTGGCATTATATAAACTTGGGGTCAAAAACATTTTAGCCACAGCCGCAGTGGGCTCGCTGAATTATGAATTTAAACCGGGGTACTTTGTTCTGGTTGACCAGTTTCTGGACTTCACCAAATCCCGTCCCAGCACCTTTTATGAAGGAGGGGACATGGGCGTGGTGCACTGCGACATGACCGTGCCCTACTGTCCGGAATTGCGCCAGGCCATTATGGAAGCAGCGGCCAGCCTGCAGTATGAAGTCACCAATGGCGGAGTATATGTATGTTCAGAGGGGCCGCGCTTTGAGACGGCGGCGGAGATTTCCATATTCAAGCTGCTGGGTGGGGATGTAGTAGGCATGACCAGTGTCCCGGAGGTTTGCCTGGCTCGGGAATTGGGTATGTGCTACGCCACTGTAGCTACCATAACCAACTTCGCGGCCGGGATTTCTCCCAGTATTTTGACGCATAGTGAGGTATACGAGGTGATGAAGAAAAACACCGCCTGTGTACGCCAGTTATTGTTGGAAAGCACCCTGTTTATCAAGGATGCGAAAGGCCAATGCGACTGCCCCCGCATCCTGGATGAGATTGAGGTCAGGTTATGATTTGTACGGTTCGTTTTGCCGATGATACGGTCGAGATCCTGGACCAGAGTCAATTACCGCAGCAGGTGGTTTTTGAGCGCTGTCAGACTGCTGAGGAGGTGGCAGCAGCAATACGCCTGCTCAAGGTGCGCGGCGCTCCTCTAATCGGTGTGGTGGCGGCTTTTGGTCTGGCCCTGGCAATGCGCCAATATAAAGGGCCCCAGGATGCCATGGACGATTATTTTTACGCTGCCAGGGATTTGCTGGCTTCGACTCGGCCCACCGCGGTTAATCTCTTCTGGGCTTTGCAGCGCATGGAAAAAATATACCGTCGGCATAATCGGGAAACACCTGATAAGGTAGCCGCAATATTGCTTAAAGAAGCCCGCGATATGTATGACGAGGATATTGCCATTAATAAGGCCATTGGTGAAAATGGGCAGGCCTTATTGCCGGCCGGGGTTCAGGTCATGACCATCTGTAATGCCGGCACCCTGGCCACCTGCGGCTATGGTACGGCACTGGGAGTAATCCGCTCTGCAGCCCGGCGTGGCAAAATTAAGATGGTATGGGCTTGTGAAACCCGCCCGGTTTTACAGGGGGCACGTTTAACAGTGTGGGAACTCATGCAGGACCAGATTCCTGTAACCTTAATCACTGATAGTATGGCCGGCTATACTATGAAATTGGGGCATGTGGATGCTGTGATCGTTGGCGCTGATCGCATTGCCGCAAATGGTGATACGGCCAATAAAATCGGCACATTTTCCCTGGCGGTTCTGGCCCAATACCATAACATTCCATTTTATATAGCGGCGCCATCATCTACGGTTGATATCAGTCTGGCCAATGGAGATGCCATTACCATTGAAGAACGCCACCCGGATGAGGTTAGACGTATTTCTGCCACCTGCCTGACGGTTCCTGAGGTTAAGGTGTTTAATCCCGCCTTCGATGTTACTCCCCAGCATCTGATTACCGGCATAATAACCGAAGGGGGCGTTATTACCGCCCCGTTTAAAGAAGGATTACTAAAGCTTTGTGAAAGGCGGTGAGGGTATGTCAAGCTGCAGGGAAGAGAGGCGTCAGGTGCTTAATGCAGCGCGGGAGATCTCCAGCAGTGGGATGGTTATCGGAACATGGGGCAATGTGAGTGCTCGTGCTGCAGAAGTGGATGGGTTTGTTATCACCCCCAGCGGGATGGACTATGCGAGCCTGTCTGAAGATGACATGGTGCTGGTAGACTATCACCGCCAGGTACGGGAAGGCCGCTATCGTCCCTCAGCGGAAACGCCCATGCATTTATCCATATACCTGGCCAGGCCGGATGTGCAGGCCATCGTCCATGTTCACAGCCCGTTTGCTACAGCCTTTGCCGTAGCCGGGCTTACTATCCCGGTGCTGTTAGAGGAAACCGCCCAGGCTGTTGGCCATGAGATTGAGGTTGTGCCCTACGCCCGGTGCGGCACCCGCACCCTGGCCGAGTACACCGTCAATACTTTGGGAGCTACCGGCTGTGCCGCTTTACTGGCCAACCACGGCCTGGTTGGTGTCGGGGACAGTATGGCCGCGGCCTTAAAGGTCTGCTACGTGGTGGAGCAGACTGCACAGGTGGGGATATATGCCCGTATGCTGGGCGGCCCCCTGCAGGGTTTGGCTGATCATGATGTACAGCAGCTTCATGAGGGCTTTAAAAAGTATGGTCAAAAGAAATAGGCCTCGTATAGATATCAAAGCAAATTTTTAAGGAAAAACCATCCGCCGGGTAACTGAAAAGGAGGGAATTCCATGCCGATTTTAATTGAGAATATTGCTATTATCCCCATGAGCGGGGCAGACAGCTACATAGAAAATGGATACCTCATCATCAGAGATGATCACATAGAGCAGCTAGGTGCCGGACCAGCCCCACCCGGCAGCTACGATAAAATCATCAATGGCCGGGATCAGGTGCTGCTCCCGGGGTTGATTAATACCCATACGCATGCTGCTATGACGCTGCTGAGAGGTTATGCCGATGACCTGCCCCTGATGGAGTGGCTTTCCACCAAGATATGGCCGCTGGAAGCCAAACTAAACGGGGATGACATCTATTGGGGCACCATGCTGGCCATTGTGGAAATGATTAAGTCCGGTACCACTACCTTTAACGATATGTACTTTTTTATGAGCCGGGCTGCTGAGGCGGTAGAAGCATCAGGGATGCGGGCAGTTTTGAGCCGGGGCATGATCGGTGTATCACCCGATAGTCAGCTGGCCCTTGAAGACAGCCGCCAACTGGTAGGGCAGTGGCATGGAGCTGCCGGAGATCGGATTCGCTTTGCTCTGGGGCCGCATGCCCCCTATACCTGTCCCCCTGATTACCTGAAACAGGTGGTGGCTCTGGCAGAAGAGCTGCAAGTGGGGCTGCATATCCACATTGCCGAAACCCGGCAGGAAGTAGAAGACATTATAAATCAGTATGGGGTTTCTCCAGTGCAATTGATGCTGGAAAGCGGGGTTTTCAGTCGCCCCACGCTGGCCGCCCATTGCGTGCATCTCAGTGCGGATGATATCGCAATCCTCAAGCAGTATAAGGTCGGTGTAGCCCATAACCCTGAAAGCAACATGAAGCTGGCTAGCGGCATCGCTCCGGTTCCAACCCTGCTCAAGGCCGGTATCAATGTTGGCTTGGGTACGGACGGTGCTTCCAGCAACAATAATCTGGATATGATTCAGGAGATGCGCAGCTGTGCCTTGCTTCATAAGGTAGGGAGTATGGACCCTACCGTAATACCCGCTTACCAGGCCCTGGAGATGGGCACCATTCAGGGAGCCCGGGCCCTGGGATGGGGGGACCGGATAGGGATGCTAAAAGCCGGATACAAGGCAGACATGATTATTATGAATCTGACCGAGGCCAATATGATACCGCGTTATGACATCCTGGCCAACATCATATATTCTGCCCAGGCTGCGGATGTTGACACGGTTATTATTAATGGTAAGATTGTAATGGAAAACCGCCACATGACACTTATTGATGAGCGAGAGGTTTTAGACCGCTGCAAGGCGATTGGCCGCGATTTGGTAAGTCGATGAAATCACTACCTGATAGAAAGGGGTAGCCCATTGGTTCCGGCAATTTCATTTGTAGGTCATCATAATAGCGGAAAGACCACACTTTTGGTAAAGGTTATCCGCCATTTAAGTTCTTGGAATATCAGCACGGTCGTTATTAAACACTCCCAGCATGGCTTTGATTTGCCAGCGGACAAGGATTCCGAGCGTTTATATCAAGCTGGTTCAAGACTGGTTTATGCCTCTTCACCCAGTATGTCATTGCGCTATCGCCGGGAGAACACGGAAAGGGATTTAAGTGATCTCTATATGGAGGTTAAAGGATATGCTGATCTGGTGATTACCGAAGGTTATAAAACCGGGCCTTATCCTAAAATTGAAGTGGTGCGACAGGCCACCGGAGATTTGCTGCCCAATCTGCCCCATCTAATTGCCCGCGTATCCGATCAACCCATCAATGACCAGACACCTCTATTCAGCTTTGATCAGGACCTGGAAGTAGCCCGCTTCATAGTGGAACGCTTCCACCTTAACTGTGGTGCCAGGCACCACAGTTAAAGTTATTCTACCGGCCAATCGTCGCTGTGATTGCTATAGCCCCTTTCTTCTGCCAACAGGTCTAAATAAACGGTACGGATGTTGGCGATAAACAGATCGGTGGGTCTGCCGGTGGGGCGTTCATCATAGGTCTTTAAATAGCCTTTGCATTTATCGCAGGTATATAATTGATGGGACTCATCATTTTCAATTGAAATATAATTGATTTGACCAGGCTCATCCATGCCGCAGTGAATACACTCCAAATAGCGCGTTTCCCATTCGGTAAAACAACGATCACAGAACATAAAACGACGTCCATCTTCAGCGCGCAAGCGGCTAAAATGGGATCTGCTGCCGCATACCGGGCAAATCGCAGGCAGGTGCCAGTTTTGGAAGGTGTTTTCCAATAACTCACTCTGAAATTGGGCCGCATAAAGCCTGATAAAAGGCCTTATGGCATGATCCAGGACAAATATTAACAATTCGGCAGAGATGTTGAGCGTGTGCGCCATTTCCTGAAAAAAAGCCAGATCCTGGTCTATTAATCTGCTTAGCAGCAGCGGGTAATCAAAATGGGGGGCGTTGCTCCTGATAACATCGACTGTCGCTACAATGTCAGGACGCTGTTCGGACATAAAATCCAACAGGTTGGATAGCACCTCTTGATATTGAATGGGATCAATGCTCAACCCGTTTATGGATACCAGCGGACGTCGGTGTTTGGCAAGCTGACGAAGGGCATCCGTTTTGGCAAAGCTTGTCACTGCCTGCAATTTAATCTGCTGCTCATTTTGCCAGGATTCCAGGCTGGAGAAAAACTCTAGATAACCGCTGGGCAACTGTACAGGTATTTTAGTTTGCATCTCTATTCACTCCTTAATGATGGCCAGCAACAAAAAAATCTCATAGCATTAGGATTGGTAAAAGAAAAGGGGGAGCAAGCCTCCCCCTTTATCTTCCATTAACCTTGCAAAAATTATTCTGCTTCGGTCTTGGCTTTCTTGTTCTTCTCATCATCATAAAAGATGGGAATACCGAAAACGGTCTTTGTCCCAGGGCTGCCAGGGCCGGATTTGCTGCCGTAGGTTTCTTCATACCAGAGGGCATGATGATGCTTGGCCCAATCTTCTCTAACCGTGCCTTTCCACATGCCCCAGAAGGACTCACCCGAACCGGGGTGGAAAGAACCCAGGTAGCCATGCATGCATACCATTACGGTTGAAAAGATCATGGCCAGGTCATGGGTCGGATAGGCAACACGTACCAGACCGGCTGGGAAATAAGACGGAAACCACATGATATAGCCGCTTATAACCAGGAGAAAAACCATTGTGGGGGTTACCATGGAATTGCCTTTTTCCCCTCCGTTAAACCGAGTCTGCGGTGGTACATTAACCTTGAATCCCAGGAACTCCAGGGGAAACAAAGCTATAAATTTCAGGTCATTGATGCCGAAACGCATCAGGTCAACGATCCAGAGCAATACTCCTCTGAACCCAAACACCAACCCGAAGCCGATAAGAGCGGTCATGGTCAAAGCTGAAATCCTGTGCACCCAGCCGGCGCCTGCATAGCCGCCGAAGATGAATGCCAGCCAGTCGACGCCGTCCAGGAAAAGGATTAGGCCGGTGAACAGACAGAGCAGAAAGGTCACAGTATGTCCCCAGTGGGTAAACCGGGCCAACCAGGTAAATCTTTCCACACGAGGTACATCATCCCGGTATTCTGGAATCCATTGCATTACTCATGACCTCCTTCCACAGTGTGTTCTTCATTCTTACTGGCCATCAACCGGGTGGTTATAAAGCTGGTTGCCGATCCTGCCAAAGCGAGGGGAATCAGCCAGCCAAAATAAGGCTGCACCCAGTTCTGCCAGAAGTTAATGGTTCCATAGGTCTTGGGATTGACCGGCAAACCGAATTTATCTGGTGTATCAGTTAAGATATACAGCTTGTTCAGTCCACCGAGTTCGTTAATACCATAAATGGTGGCATTGGGGTAGCCATTGGCCTGCAGGTATCTTACCCGCTCGCGGGCTTCTTCAATCAACTCCTGCCGGTCCCCGAACTTAAGAGCTCCGGGGGCGCAGGTGGTGGCGCAGGCAGGTGCCAACCCTTCAGTAACCCGGTCGGCGCACAGGGTGCACTTGGTGATCTTGTCTTCACGCTGCCGGTGCTTGGGAATCCCAAACGGACAGGCATAAGTGCAGTACTGACAGCCGATGCATTTGTCCGGATCGTGAATGGTGGCGCCCCATTCGGTTTTAGTGTAGGCGCCTCTGGGGCAGGCTTTTATGCAAGCCGCATCGAGGCAGTGCATGCACTGGTATTTGGCAAAGTTCCAATCCAAACCCCTGGCGGCATTGTCAACCTCATTCATCAAGACGATGGTATAGGTGTCGCCATCGGTGTCTTCATGGGTTTGGTAATTGCCCTTGAAAGGCTTGATGGAAGCCGGAAGCTGGTTCCAGTTCTTACAGGCTACCTGGCAGGCGCGACAGGCCGTACATTTGCTGGAGTCATACAAATTTGTCATATTCGCCATCATTACGCCCTCCTTATGTCGCATAGCCATGCTTTATATTCGGGAATCATAGTATTGGCATCACCAATATGCGCAGTAAGTCTATTGGCAATGTCGCCGGTGGCATAACCCTTGAAGCCGAACTGCCAGAGCATACCAATCTCGTGAACCGTTTTGCCGCCCAGGTTAAAGGGCTTGAAACGTTTGGTCACACAAGCTAAGGCCTCAATATCGCCGCGTGTCGTAGATATAATCACCTTGGAGCCGTTTTTGATTCCTTTCTCCCGGGCCAGTTCCTCACTGAGCTCTACAAACATGTTAGGCATCAACTCAGCCAGCCAGGGCAGGTTGCGGGTCAAGGCTCCGGTTTGCCAGTGCTCGGTTACACGGTAGGTGGTTCCGATTATGGGATATTGATCCTCTTTGCCCTGCATATCGGGTTCCCATATCTTAACCGCCGGATTTACAGCTACTTTGTTGATAATAGGCTGCATGGGACTCTCCCAGGGCTCATAGTGCTCGGGGAAGGGTCCGTCTTTAAAGGAGGATTTAGTCCCAAATAGGCAGCCCTTGCCTTCGGGACGCATTATAAATGGATCTTTGAAGGCCGGTTTATCCGGTCCGGTAGATCCGATAAAGTCAGGTACATCCACACCAGCCCAGGCGCCTTTTTCCGAGTCCCACCATACCAGGCGGCGGTCATCGTCGTTTGGCCAGGGGGTCACGCCATCAGGCTGTACCGAGCAGCGGTTATAAATAATGCGGCGGTTGACTGGCCAGGCCCAGCCCCAGTTGGGGAATAATCCCAACCCGCTGGGGTCTTCTTTCTTGCGCAACATCGGTTTGTAAAGCATTTTGCCATCTTTCCAGGTGGTAGCTCCGCAATAGATCCAAATGCCGCAGGTTGTACTGCCATCATCTTTCAGCTTGGCAAAGCCTTCCACCGGCTTGCCATCAGCATTATTAAAGCCGCACAATTCATTGGCCACCTTAAGGATGTCAGGTTCTTCTTCCCCGGGATGACCTTCGTAATCCCAGGTCAAGTTATTGATAGGTTCATCCTCGGGGCGTTTGCTATCAGCGTAAAGCGCTTTAACCTTTTTGGCTAATTCATTGTATATCCACAGGTCGGCTTTAGAATCACCCACCGGTTCGGCACCTTTCCAGCGGAACTGTACCCAACGACCCGTCTGAGCTGCGGTGCCTTCCTTTTCATAGACGGCCGCTGCCGGCAAGAAAAATACCTCGGTATCGATATCTTTGGGAGTCAATTGCTGAACCTTATCATTCGTCACAGCCCTCTCCCAGGCGGGGTGACTCCAGAACTCGGCGCTCTCATTAAGCCACAGGTCAATGGATACCAGCCATTTTAATTTGGTCATGGCGGTTTGCTCCTTGTTGGCATTGGGTCCGCCCACTACCGGATTGGAACCATTGATAAAGAGCCCATCGATTTCACCATTATACATGGCTTCAAACATGGCTATATGAGAGTAATTCTTGGCTGCATTTCTCTTGGGAAGATAATGATAGGCAAAATCGTTCTCTTCCTGGGCAGCATCGCCCCACCATGCCTTCAGCATACTGACGATCCACTTGGAAGTGTTGACTTTCCAACCGGAATAAGGAATACCAGCCTTAACCACCTCTCTGAACTCAGCCAGGTTGGTGAAAGGCAGCTTGGCAGCGCCTGGAGTTGTCGTACGAATATAGGATATTAAGTCTTTGTAGGCGTCACTGGCGGTAGGGGAATCAATATATCCCGGCAGGATATGAAACAGCAGGGCCATGTCGGTAGCACCCTGCACATTGTTCTCACCGCGCAGAGCGTTGATACCGCCGCCCGGTCTGCCAACATTACCAAGCAGAAGCTGAGCTACGGCAAATGATTTTACATTCTGGCTGCCTACAGTGTGCTGGGTTATGCCCATGGCATAGTTTATACAGCCGGTCTTGTCCGGTGCACCGGTAGCACAGAAGGTTTTTAATACCTCCAGGTATTTACCCTTGGGTGACCCGGTGATCTTGCAGACCGTGTCGATGTCATAGCGCTCATAGTGCTTTTTCATCAGTTGGAATACGCAGCGCGGATTCTGCAAGGTCTCATCCCGCATAATAACGCCGCTTTCATCATACTTGTAATCCCAGGAGGTCACATCATATGATCTTTTGGACTCATCATAGCCGCTGAAAAGACCGTCTTTGAAATCATAGTCATCCCTGATCAAACAGGCCGCGTTGGTGTAATGAACGACATAATCCTTATGGTATAATTCATTATCCAGGATATACTTGACCATTCCGCCCATAAAAGCGATGTCCGTACCTGAGCGGATGGGGCAATAAATATCGGCTATTGCTGAAGTTCGTGTAAAGCGGGGATCCACATGGATAATCTTGGTCTGACGCTTGGGATCCAGTCGACCCTTGGTCAGCCATTTCATTCCGATAGGGTGATTCTCCGCCAAATTGCTGCCCATGATCAGGGCTACATTGGTATTTTTAAGGTCAATCATATGATTGGTCATGGCGCCGCGTCCAAATGCTGGTGACAAACCTGCCACCGTTGCAGAGTGTCAGATACGGGCCTGGGTTTCAAGATATACGACACCCAGCGAACGCATCATTTTGGTTAAGAGGTAACATTCCTCATTATCCAACCCGGAACCGCCCACCGAGGCGATCCTTTCAGTGCGGTTGACAATTATCTCGCTGCCGTCTGCAATTTTTTCTTTATGAATAAAACTGCTGTCGCGGGTTTCCTTGATCCGCTTGGCAATTTCATCCAGCATCCAATCCCACTCTTTTTCTTCCCACTTCTCACTGCCGGGTGCCCTGTACAAAGGCTTTTGAACCCGTTTAGGGTTGATTACCTGTTCCCCTGTTCCCGGTTCATAGATCTCTCTAAGGTTGAACATGGCCGAACCCTTGGAACAAGCACAACCTTCATTGATTGGATTGTCAGGGTCTCCGACTACACTCAACAGTCTGACGAATTTGCCTTCAGCATCTTTTTCGGCGTATACGACCAGACCGCAACCGGAAGCACAATAGGGACACACCGTCGGTGTTGGGGTTACGTTCTTAATCCTTAGCTCCTTGATGGCTGCAGCGGTGGCTTGCATATCAAAACCAAGATCCAAAACCGCAAAGCTGGCTGCGGTCCCGCCGGCCAATTTAAGGAACTGACGACGCGTAACCTTCATTCCATCCCCACTCTCCTTTCCCGCATTCATATTTATAAACTCTCACCACATTATAGCATCCCGCTATCAATATCAACACCCATAATAACTGGAAGCTTGAATATTTTCGAGCTACATGCTACCTTTCAAAAAACATTCTGGATGTATAAACTGCGGGACTTAAGGCCATTCCCTCCCTTCAAAGGCATTAGTACTGCATTCGAAAAAGCCCTAAAACGCCTAATTATTATTTCGACAGAGAATGCTAAAATCCTTGCCAGGCATTTAGGGGGCATTGCATTATAATAAAAATATATCACAAATATGAATCATTGTAATTCGTTATAAGCGATCAAATCTCCTGCCCGTTCTAAATTGTACCCCCCCAATTGCCGCAGACGATCCTTAACAGAAGAACTGCCGATAGCTTCCAAGAGCATTTCTAACCAGGCTTCCGGGATGAGGTCGGTAAGCAGACACAGGTCATATTGCTCCTCTGCCAGGGGAATAAAGTCCAGCCCCATGACCCGGGCGCTGGCCATGATGCCCAATCCACAGTCACAGGCATCGTTCTTCACCGCTGCAGCCACGGCCAGATGGGTATATTCTTCACGGTTGTATCCGTTGATCTGCCCGGCCTCAATTCCGTTCCGGCTGAGCAGATAATCTAACAAAATCCTGGTTCCAGCTCCCTTTTGGCGATTGATAAAGCGAATTTCAGGATTTAAGAGCTGTTCCAGAGTGGTTATTCCCAGGGGATTACCCTTTTTGACCATTAACCCTTGCTGCCGTTTGGCCACATTGATCAAACGCCAGTTCTGGCCGGAAAGATAACGCTGCACATAGCTGACATTGTAGTCGCCCTGGTTTGAGTCCAATAAATGAATGCCGGCCAGATGAGTTTCCCCACGCATTAAGGCCATAAGCCCCCCCATACTGCCCACATTGGTTGACAGCAGGCGGATATCGTGATGGCGGCGCAAATAATCGGTCAAAAGATCCAGGGAAAGATCATGGCTGCCCATGCAAACCAGCGAACGTTCAATTTCATGTTTGGAGCGCATCAACACTGCTGGATGTTTTTGCCCGGCATCCAGCCCCTCCTGTCCGCTGCCGATGGTGACGACGCCATCCGCCCTGACCAGGTTTGAGGAGATACCGGCTCCTCTGCTCAAGGGATAGGCCACGCAGCGATCCTGTAAATAGGCCAGGTTTACATAGATAAACTCATCCACCCCCATCGGGGAGGCTACTTTTCTTGCCAGTTGGCATTCCACCACCTCATCGGCAGGAGGAACCAGTCCTTGCCTTCGATATAATAGCGGTTTGGCCAGCAAGGTAAATACCAATTGGGCTGAAATTGGGTAACCCGGAACCCCTATCACCGGCTTGTTGCCGATCATCCCTAATATGGCGGGTTTGCCGGGCTTAATGGCCAAACCATGGTTAAGGACCCTGCCCCGACTGGCGATTATGCCTGCCGTATAGTCCTCCCGCCCCGCAGAGGAACCCGAACAAATCACCAGCATATCGCACCGGGGTTCCATCTCTTGCACTGCTTGCTGCAGCTTGCCCCAATCGTCTTCAACAATGGGATGGCGAATGGTTTTGGCACCCCAGGTATGGCACATGGCTGCCAGCATATAGCTGTTGGACTCTACAATCTGGCCCGGTTCCAAATCAGGCCCAGCCTCCTGCACCAATTCGGTTCCGGTAGGAATAATACCCACCATGGGCTGTTTGAGAACCGCTACTTCATCAACAGCAGCGCTGATTAAAGCCGCAATTTCATAAGCGCCCAGCGGATAGAAACTGGGTACAATCATATCTTCAGCCACCAGGTCTTCACCAACAGAACGTATATGCTGCCAGGGAACCGCCGCCTTGATAATTTCCGCCTCACCATCAATAAAGTTGACATCTTCAATCATGATGACGGCGTTGTAGGGCTGGGGAACATAATCCCCGGTATCGACTTCTAAAAAGCATTCCCTGGATAAACGCACGGCATTGGTTTCACTGGCAGCATAGGTGTCTTTGGCCAAAACCGCAATACCGTCCATGGCTGAGGCCGGATAATGAGGGGAAGAGCGCCGTGAAGCCACGGCTCGGGAGGTAACTCGTCCCAGGCTTTCCCGCACGGCAACCCATTCCTCGTCAGGACAGAAATAACCAGCTTCCTCAAGAGCCAGGTTAAAAGCTGAAATGGCTTCCCGCAGAGGGGTATTATCAATATATATATTTCTTTTCATAGTGTTGTTGACTCCTGAATGTTTTCAATTATTGTATCGCACCACGGGATGAAAAACAAAATAAGCTTAGCAGCAATAAAGGTTGGGGTAAAGCAGGATTGGCCCCGTAATAATAGGGAAGATTAGTGAAGATGCTGTAAAGGCAAGCCGGCCAAACGGGATGAAAAAGCAAAACGCGGCCAGGCAATTTAATCTGCCCGTACTATTCAGTATAATAAGTAGGATAGATAAGGACGGATGACTGCAGCCCTTGCAACCATAGCGGCGATTTGATCTATCCGTCATATCCGGCGTTGCAGCGACGGATGGCCTCATCCGCCTTATACTGTGACTGAGAGGTTGATAATAATGGCTGAATTTTTACAGGTTGTGAGTTATGAAGAGGCTGTTGCCAGGTTGAAATGCAGCCTGAAACAGCGTTTTGAAGAAGAAATCCCCCTGCTGAACTCCCGGGGCCGGGTCTTATCCCGGCCGATTTTAAGTCCTGAAGACATGCCCGCTTTTAACCGCTCTACCGTTGATGGTTATGCGGTGAATGCAGTCGACAGCTTTGGGGCCAGCGAATCCCTGCCGGCCTTTTTTCAGTGCATCGGTGCGGTACCTATGGGCTCGGCACCAACATTTTCCCTGGAAAGCGGCCGTTGTGCCTGGATTCCCACCGGAGGTATGATGCCGATGGGCGGTGATGCCGCCGTGATGGTTGAATATACAGAAAAACTGGGGGATGACACCATTCTGGCCTACCGTCCCGTCAGCCCCGGAGAAAACGTAATGCTTAAAGGTGAAGATGTGTCATCCGGGCAGGTTTTATTTTCGGCCGGGCATAGGCTACGTCCCCAGGATATCGGGCTTCTTGCCTCTCTGGGGGTTGAACGGGTTTTGGCTTTTTCGCCGTACCGGATCGGGATCATAAGCAGCGGTGATGAAGTGGTCCCCGTTAAACAAGCGCCGGCACCGGGACAGGTCCGGGATGTTAATTCGTACAGTTTAGCTGCGGCGGTTGAGGAAAAGGGGCATCTGCCTTGCATCTATCCACTGGTTGGGGATGATATGGAGCAACTGCGGGGTATGGTAGCCAAATCCCTGCAGGAAAACGACATAACCCTGCTGTCAGGCGGCAGTTCAGTAGGAATTGCGGATTTGACGGTAGATGTCCTGCTGTCCTTTGCAGGCGCCGAACTGCTTTTTCACGGATTGGCGGTTAAGCCTGGAAAACCTACTCTGGGGGTAAAAATAAAAGACGGCGTGGTCATAGGTCTGCCCGGACATCCGGTATCCGCATTGATGATGTTCCAGGTTTTGAGCCGGTATCTGCTTGAAAGCAGGCCGATTTTCCATATTAATGCCCGGCTCAGTCACAACATTGCATCTCAGCCCGGACGGGATGACTTCATTCCGGTTGAGCTCAGTGAAGAAGGGGGCCGGTGGGCAGCCCGCCCCTTGTTGGGCAAGTCTGGTTTAATGGGGATCCTGGCCCGGGCCAATGGCTACATTCATATTAAATCTGTATATCAGGGTCTAAAGGAAGGTGAAACCTGTCGGGTCTACCTGTTTTAGGCACTACAGACCCAATCTCTGTAGCCAGGAGGCCACAATCTGCTGCCGCCTGGCTTCAATAGCTTCGAAATCCATGGCAGGCACATAATAATCTTCCAATTCATCGTGCCGCTTTTTGGCTGTCTGCAGTATCTGTATGGCATCACTGAGGCCCTGAGTGAAACGATGGGTGGCAGCAAATATCAGTTTGGCTCGTTTGGCAACCCCTTCATTGTCCAGTAATTGATCAAAATCGAGCTGGCGCTTTAATTTCATCCCTTTTAAGAGCTCTTTGTAGGGTAACAGACTTGAACCCATATCGATGAGCAGTGCGTTGCTGGAAGGGACCAGAATATAATCTATATCGTTCGGATCAAGGGGATTGTGGAAGATTTCGGCATAAACCCCTCCCCGCGCTATCAGGTGCTGGGTATGGGCAAACAAATCCTGCACCCCTGCCCCGGGACTGCCCTTAACTGCAAAGACTGCGGTTTGATTATTAATTAAGGTGTCCAGTTTGGTTATCAGGCCGCCCGGGGTTAAGGCGCCGCCAAAAAGGTGCCGGGCGGGGCGATAATCGGATACCGAACCGGCCAGGTAGTCTGCAGTCAAGGCTTGAATATTGCGATTGAGGGGTTTGCTGTCTTGACTTTCAGCATAATAGCTTTTCAACTCATCCTGGGCCAAAGCAGACTCCTGCAGGCGGCTGTAGGCCTGTGCATAACACCTGGAAACCTCCCGGGTTAACTGAATGATCTGCTTGCGGTGCGCTTTGATCACCTGTTCATCCCAGAAATCACCGAAGTTCAGAATTTCATCCACTGCACCTGGGTAAAGCGGATCAATAATATGGGGACTGGTTCCATCTACCAGGCAAAATTGCTGCTTGCCAATAACGATACCGTCCAGGGAATCCGTATCCGAGGAACAGCCATGCTGTTCAATATCCACACCCAGACGCGCAAAATCCTGCCCCACCTTATTCATAAAGCTTGATTTGCCAACACCAGGGCCGCCCTTGAGGATGATTTTTTGCTCAACCTCAGGACCCACCATGTAATTATAGAAGGAGTAAAAGCCATAGCGGGTATTTCCACCGGGGTAGACATATCGACTGATTGCCATTACCTGCTCTCCCCTTTCAACATCAAGCGCCGGAGCTGCTACTAAATTTATATGGCCAAATAACAAAAATATGTTGGCGGCTTTTTTACAGCATACCCTGATTGAAAGGAAATAGCCGCGCAGAAATTTCTGCGCCAGCCCCTCATCTTTCATTTATAATTGATAAGAAATATGAGTAGGCTGCTTCAGGGCCACCGACTTTTGCTGAATTTTTACTTAAAGAGAGGAAAATATGAATCAAATTATGTGGATGGTTCGCCCCTCTGATACCATACAAGCCCAAGCCCTGGCCAGCGTATTAGGCATCAGTACCGCTACCGCGGTTTTGCTGTTGCAGCGCGGCTGTCACAGTGAAGAACAATGCCGGCGCTTTCTATCGCCCCGGCGGCAGGATCTCACCCCGCCTTTATCAATGCAGGGGATGCGGGAGGCGGCGGATATTATTCGCCACGCTGTGGACAGCCAGCGGCTTATCACCATCTATGGGGACTATGATGTGGATGGGATATGCAGTACGGTTATTTTACGGGAGTGCCTGGAATCGCTGGGCGCTGTGGTTGATTATTATATCCCGGACCGCTTCCAGGAAGGTTATGGCCTCAACATGGATGCCGTCCACAGGCTGGGCGCTGCCGACTGCAGGTTGCTTATCACTGTGGATTGCGGCATACGCTCCGTTGAGGAAATCGCGGCAGCTCGGGAAATGGGGATGGAGGTAATTGTTACCGATCATCATACCCCTGGGGAGATCTTGCCCCGGGCCAACGCTATTATCAACCCTAAACTGGACCATATCGAGGCCTGCCGGAACCTGTGCGGGGCCGGGGTGGCCTATCAATTAGCCCGGACTCTGGTGACGGCGGCGGAGGATAGTACGCAATGGCTTGATTTGGTGGCCCTGGCAACGATTGCAGATGTGGTGAGTCTTACCGGTGACAACCGCATTTTGGCCAGAGAAGGGCTGCGCTGTCTGAATTCGACCCGGCGCCCCGGGTTGTCCCGCTTGATGGAAATCGGCGGTATTGACCCCCATCAAGAAATCAGCCCCCGCCAGGTGGGTTATATCATAGCTCCCCGCCTCAATGCTGCAGGGAGGCTTAGCCATGCTCGGCTCAGCCTGGAGCTGCTTTATACTACAGCGCATGATGAGGCCTGCTATCTGGCTGAAGTATTAAACCGATTAAATGATGAGCGCAAAAGCACTGAAGAAATAATACTGCGCGAAGCCTCGCTGAGGATTTCCCATCAACCTCAACTGCTGGAAAAGAGCATTTTGGTCCTGGATGGAAAGCAATGGCATCATGGTGTGTTGGGTATTGTAGCCTCCCGACTGTGTGAACAGCATTATAAACCGGTTATCCTCATCAACTGGGATGACAATAAGGGCCGTGGCTCTTGCCGCAGCGTGGAGGGTTTTGACATCCATGCCGCCCTACAGGCCTGTAGCAATAACCTGCTGCGTTTTGGGGGGCATTCCCTGGCTGCAGGCCTTACCATTGAAAAGGAGCAACTGCCATCTTTTATGGATGAGCTGGAGCGCTGGAGCCAGCAGCACTACCCGGATGAAGAAGCACTAAAGCGCCATTTTATTGACCTGGAACTTGATCCTGATGAGATTGACAGCCGTTTATGGGGAGAAATCCAGAAAATGGAACCATTTGGGGAAGGAAATCCTGTTCCGGTTCTGGCCGTGCGTGCGGTGGAGTTGCAGCGGGCTGCTATGGTAGGCCAGCAAGGCCAGCATTTTAAAGCGCAACTGCCAGGCCCGGGGCTGGATGTGATCGCATTTGGCAAGCCGCAATACGCTGCATTTAATGCCCGGCACTATAGAGCAGATATCGCCTTTCACCTGAGCCGCAATGAATTCCAGGGCAGGAGCAGCCTGCAGTTAAAGGTTAAAGAAATGAAGCCGGCTTATCAGCCTGACCATAGCCGCCTGGATTGCATGACACCCTGGCTTAAGAAGGCTATTGGCCACATTAATGAACAACAAGCGGTTTTGCTTTTGGCTCCCACTTACCGGACCATGATTAAATTGAGGCGCAGCCTGGAGTTGTGGTTTTGCAACGCTTCCCTGTATAGCCTGCATGGCCACCTGCCAACAAGTCAGCGTTTGCTGACAGAACAGGCCAGGTCTGCCCGGGATGCGGGTCTTTACATTGTCACCAAGGCATATCGCCATTATCTTTCCCGGCGCCAAATCGACATATTGCAAGCCTTACCCGCTATCGATCTGCAGGCCGATATGGCTGTGCAGGCAGAAGCAGTAGATCACAGCGCCAAGAGCAGTTTTTTGGCAGGTTGTAATCTGCAGTCATGGTATGCAGGCCAATCAAACCACATTCCCGCCGGAGGACGTCATATAATTTATGCCAATCGCATGCAAACCATAAAGGCCTGGCAGCAGAAAGACAGACCGCTTTTTGTAGAGGCGGGGTTGAGCGACTGGCAGCAGCGCAGGCTGGTAAGGCGCCGCTTTGCGGAGGCCGCTCGGGGAATATTGCTGACGGATGGTTATGCCGGCCTGTACCCTATCGGGGAGGTTGACGGGGTATGGCTGGCCGATTTGCCCTTTAGCGCTGTGGAAGCAAGCCAGATTTTGACTGAGCTGGGGGTGGGGTTGTCACCAGCGGTGGGATGTTTATTCAACGGAGATGGGGTCGAGTACAATTGGAGTTACCTTAAGCGGCTTTACCCCGATGCAGAGCGCATCAAATATATCTACGGGGGCCTGCGCGCCCTAAACCAGGGGGTCCTGGAAGGTGAGGCCGCTGTTCTTTGTCGCAGACTCTCTAAAATTCTCAATGCTCCTTTATCCCCACTGGATTTACAGCCGGTGCTCCACATACTTGCTGATCTGGGCTTGTGCCAAATTAAGAAAAAGGGTAGTATTATGGCAATAATGCTTCTGTCACATATAAAAAATAGCTTCGATACAGCGGATTCACCATATTATCTGGAAGGCCTGGCTGCCAAAAAGGCCTTTCGTGAGTGGGTGAAAGAGCTTCAACAAATACCACTACGGTGATTTAGATGGACCAAAAATTACAGCAGATACTGGACAAGGTAGCCTCTTACGACCCGGAGGCCAATCTGGCTCTCATCACTAAGGCCTATCAATACGCCAGTAGAGCGCATGAAAATCAAAAGCGAATATCAGGCGAACCTTATATCAGCCATCCGGTTGAAGTGGCTTTGATCCTGGCAGATATCGAAATGGATGTGGCCTCAGTGTGTGCTGCCTTGCTGCATGATGTGGTAGAGGACACCATTGTAACCTATGAGGATGTAGTCAAGGACTTTGGCGAAGAGATCGCATTGCTGGTCGAAGGGGTTACCAAACTGTCGCGCATCAACTTCAAAACCAAAGAAGATGCGCAGGCTGAAAACCTGCGCAAGATGTTTATTGCCATGGCCAAAGACATTCGGGTTATTCTTATTAAACTGGCCGACCGTCTGCACAACATGCGCACCCTTGATTACCAGAGCGAAAGCAAGCAAAAGGAAATCGCCACCGAAACCCAGGAGATATTTGGACCCCTGGCGCATCGGCTGGGGATTTTCAAATTTAAGTGGGAACTTGAGGATCTGTCTTTTTCCTTCCTGGATAATGAAATGTACCGTGAAGTGGCGGCGAGGCTAAAACTAAAACGCAAGCAGCGTGAAGAATATGTCAACGAATTGATCGCGCAAATCCGCTCCGGGCTGGACCAGATCGGCATCAAAGCTGAAATCAAAGGACGCCCCAAAAATATCTATAGCATTTATAAGAAAATGGTCAAGCAGATGAAAGATATCGATGAGATCTATGACAAGATTGCAATACGCGTTATTGTCGAAGATATCCGCCAGTGTTATGGGGTTTTGGGCATTATTCACACCATGTGGAAGCCCTTGCCGGGCCGGTTCAAGGACTATATCGCCACCCCGAAAGCCAATATGTATCAATCTTTACACACCACCTTGATCGGACAGGGGGGCGAGCCTTTTGAAGTTCAGATCCGCACCCGGGAGATGCATCGTACTTCTGAATACGGTATTGCAGCTCATTGGCGTTATAAAGAGGGCGACAGTGGCCGAGAACGCAAGCTGGATGAAAAGCTGTCCTGGCTACGGCAGATCCTGGAATGGCAACAGGATATCAAAGACACCAATGAGTTTATGGAATCCTTAAAAATCGATCTATTTGATGACATGGTTTTCGTTTTCACCCCCAAAGGAGCGGTAATTGAGCTCCCCAAAGGATCCTGCCCGGTGGATTTCGCTTATCGGGTGCATACCGAGGTGGGGCATCAATGCACCGGGGCGCGGGTTAACGGGCGCATCGTTCCTCTGGACTACAACCTGAACAATGGCGACATTGTAGAGATCATCACCTCCAAAAGCTCCCCCGGACCTTCTCACGACTGGCTTAATTTTATAAAAACATCTTCCGCCAGAAGCCGCATCAAAGCCTGGTTTAAACGCGAAAAACGGCAGGTTAATATCATGCGCGGCCATGAATTGCTGGAAAAAGATTTAAAAAAGAAACACCTTGACCCCCGGGAACTGCTGAAAGAAGATAAATTAATCGATATCGCCAGGCGCTTTGGCTATACCAGTGTGGACGATCTCCTGGCAGCCCTGGGTGATGGCGCTCTGACCGTCAATCAGGTTATCAACAAACAGAAAGAACTTTTCTTTCAGGATGCCAGCATGGAGGATATATTTAAAACTAGCATGAACCGTACGGCTGCGCATCAGGACAAAGAAACCCGGGGTTTGCGCATCAAAGGTATTGATGAAGTGGCCATCCGCCTGGCTCGCTGCTGTAACCCCTTGCCGGGCGACCAGGTTTTGGGTTATATTACCAGAGGACGGGGTGTTTCAGTGCATCGTCAGGATTGTCCCAATATGCAGAATTACATGCAGAGCGAGCCTGATCGCATGATTGAAGTGGAATGGGCCGATGACCGGGGCGTGTATGGGGTTGAACTCGAAGTCCGTGCCATGGACCGGCCTCGCTTAACCACTGATGTTATGATTGTCATAGCGGACACCAAGATTCACATCAACTCGGTCTATTCCCGCATCACCAAGAATAATCGTGTGATCATGAATTTCAAGCTGGAGATCAAGGATATGAGCCACCTGCAAGCTGTTATCCAAAGGATTCAGAAGGTGAGAGATGTCATGGATGTCAAGCGGGTGCTGCCGGGTGAGTACAGGGGTGAATAGATGAGAGCGGTGGTGCAACGCACTGTTTCCAGCCGGGTGATGATTCACGGTGAGGTTAAAGGCGCTATCGGCCCTGGGCTAATGGTGTTGTTGGGCCTGAAAACTGGAGATACCCGGGAAGATGCTGATTACCTGATGGATAAAATAGCTAATTTACGCATCTTCCCCGATAAGGATGGTAAAATGAACCTCTCTGTGCAAGATATTGCTGGAGAGGTGCTGTTAGTAAGCCAGTTTACCTTGTACGGGGATGCGCGCAAAGGACGGCGGCCCAGTTTTACTGAAGCCGGCCGCCCCGAGGAAGCCGAGCCCTTGTTTGATTATTGTGTGGAGAATCTGCGCAGCAGGGGGATTGGGGTTGAAACCGGCCAATTCGGGGCCGATATGAGGGTAGAGATAAACAATGACGGACCCTGTACCATCCTTTTAGACAGTAATAAAATATTTTGATAAGGAGGAAGAACCGTGATTCTCAAACGTGTAGAAGTCAGTTCCATGGCAGTCAATTGTTATATTGTGGGTTGTGAGGAAACCAAAGAAGTTGCGGTCATCGATCCCGGCGGCAATTCGCGCGGCATCCTCAAAGCCCTCGAGGATAACGGACTTAAAGCCATATATATTATCAATACCCATGGGCATATCGACCATATTGGCGCCAACCGGACCATAAAAGACGCCACCGGTGCCAAGGTCTTGATTCACCGCAATGATGCCAAAATGCTGGTCAATGCAGTATCAAATTTTTCGTTTATGATGGGACAACAGGTCACCAGCCCGCCCGCCGAACAATATATCGATGAGGGCGACATTATTAAGATTGGCAATACCGTGGAACTGAAGGTCATCCATACCCCGGGGCACAGCCAGGGAGGCATTTGTCTGCAAACCGGGAACGTTATTTTTTCTGGAGACACCTTGTTCTATGGCTCTATTGGCCGCACCGATTTTCCCGGCGGATCATACCAGGATTTGATATCTAATATTAAGACCAAGCTCTTATGTTATGACGATGATGTGGTGGTCTATCCGGGACACGGCCCTGCTACTACCATAGGTTTTGAACGCAAACGCAACCCTTTCCTGCGTGATTAAACGGCAGGGTTTTTAACAGGAATTAAAACCTTTACAAGTGGCAGGAATTATGCTATTGTTTTAACATCAATATCTTAAAATGCGATGAACAAGTAAAGTAGATTTGTGAAATCAGGCAGAGAGAGGATGCCACCGGCTGCAAGCATCCTTATGAGGAAGCAGGTTGAAGTTCACTTGGGAGCACCCGGCTGAAACAGATGCAAGTAGGCTGAGGCGGGACCCTTGCCGTTACAAGAGGGGGGATATCGGATCAAACCTGTATCTTTAATCTGCAGGCACCAAAATCATGGGTGGTATTGCGTGTAAGCACACCAGGCTTCTCGTCCCATAAGGATGTGAAGCTTTTTATTTTTAGCCTGTGGGTTTAATCCCGTATCCTATGGTTTAAGCGGCCTTATGGCAAATTGGGTGGTACCGCGGGAAGTTCGCCTCTCGTCCCTTGTGGAGAGAGGCTTATTTATTTTCAAAGATAATGGGTAGGGCGTCATTAACAGGCGTCCAAGGGAAGAAGGTGGATGGTGGCATGTCAGTTCAAAATATATGGAGCCGCCGTTTGTTTGGAGCCGGCCTGGCAAGGTGTTCCTTGATTATCTGGAAAGGAGAAAGGACATGAATAGCACAGCCCTTAAAAGAACTCAAGACTTGCTGGTAGCCCGCCAGGCTGATCGGAAAACGGTGGTTACGGTAAAAAACGTAAGCTTCGGCGGGAAGCAGATCCCGATCATTGCTGGTCCCTGTGCCATTGAAAATGAAGATATATTAAGAGAAACCGCCTTCAAGGTAAGGGGATCGGGCGCAGTAGTGCTGCGTGGCGGCGCCTTCAAGCCGCGCACCTCTCCTTACAGCTTTCAGGGTATTGGCCAGGCAGGGCTGGAATGCCTGGCCCGGGTGGGTGAAGAAATGAACATGCCGGTAATCACTGAATTAATGGATGGAGACGATCTGGGACTGGTCCTTGGGTATGCGGATATCCTTCAGATTGGGGCTCGCAATATGTATAATTACAGCCTGCTGCGCAAGCTGGGCAAAACCAATAAACCGATTGTCCTGAAAAGAGGCTTGTCCGCCACCATTGAAGAATGGCTGCTGGCGGCGGAGTATATTCTGGCTGCTGGCAATCCTCAAGTCATTCTTTGCGAGCGGGGTATTCGCAATGCCGAGACCTGGACCCGCAACACCCTCGATCTGGCTGCAGTGGCCCTGGTCAAACAATTGTCCCATCTGCCGGTATTGGTAGACCCCAGCCATGGCACCGGAGTGCGCAGCCTGGTGGCCCCGATGTCCCTGGCAGCCGTGGCCGCAGGCGCCGATGGCCTGATGATAGAGGTTCACCCCCGGCCGGAAACCGCATTATCCGATGGCGAGCAATCCCTGACTCCCAAAGGGTTCAGCCAATTGATGCGGCAATTGGAACCGCTGGCGGCAGCCATGGGAAGGAGGGTACGCTAGTGGCCTATGCAGTACTGGGTCCTTGCGGCACCTTCAGTGAAGCGGCGGCCCGGGCCTATTGGGGGCCAGAAGTTGAATTGCTGGCGGTGGATAATATGGAACAGATGGGAAGACTATTATGCAGCCGTCGGGTTCAAGGCGCTCTGGCTCCGCTGCACAACACCTTGACCGGATGGGTTGATCCTACCCTGCAGCTTCTCAAGACTCATCAGGTGGTTATTAAAGGGCAAATTGAACTGCCGGTGATACAACACCTGATGGTTTATCGCTCCTATCGCTGTCGGGACCTGGAGGTGGTAATCTCCCACCCCCTGGCCCTGAAACAGTGCAGGGACTTTATCAACACGGTATTGTGTGGAATCAAGCTGGAAAGCCGCTCCAGCACGGCCGAGGCAGCCCGGGGATTGTGCAGCGAAGAGCGCCAGGCCGCCTGCATTGGCAGTCAACGGGCTGCACAATTATACAATCTGCAAATACTGGCCGCCAATATTGGCGCCCCGGGAAACTATACCTGTTTTGTGCATATAGGACACCGCCAGGGCAGCTGTCCTTGTGTAACCCACAGTTGATGCCCCTGTGGTCAAATGCATGATCATTACTCAATTGAGAGTTTTGCATCATAATCTTTTACAGAACAGCATTTCAATATATAGTGGAGCCTGAAAGATGGTTGCACCATATATTGTGCCTTGCCAAAGATATCTGCGCAGATTTTGGCATTATGCAAAATCCTCAATTAGGTATAGATTGAGTCTGGACTGTTATGATAACATTTTTTTACATTCTCAAGGGAAATGCCCAGTCTTGTCATCCTGAGGGCAATGCCCGAAGGATCTTGAGCGAAGCGAATAACCCCCGGGAAAAGATCCTTCGCTTCGCTCAGGATGACAATAGAAAGGAGCTCGGGATGACAATAGAAAGGAGCTCGGGATGACAATAGAAAGGAGCTCAGGATGACAATAGAAAGGAGCTCAGGATGACAATAGAAAGGAGCTCGGGATGACAATAGAAAGGAGCTCGGGATGACAATAGAAAGGAGCTCGGGATGACAATAGAAAGGAGCTCGGGATGACAATAGAAAGGAGCTCGGGATGACAATAGAAAGGGGCTCAGGATGACAATAGAAAAGGAGTGCAAAATACATAAACGGAGGTAACCTTAATTGCGCATCATACTACACTTAAAACCGCAGAGCCTATACGACAGCATTCATGAATTGGTCCGCATGGCCTATTCGGGGTGTGAGATTGCCTGCGAGGGCGAGGGAGATATGGATTTTTATTTGGAACTGCGCCTGCAGGAAAACGCTGCCCTGCTCCAAGCACAGATCTGCAGCAGGGCAGGCGTTGCCAAAAGAGAGCACAGTTTCCCTTTGCAGGGGTCTGACCGCGAAAGGCTTAATTTGGCCAAACAGCAGGTGCGCCTTTTCACCTATGATCTGCTCTGTGAGCTGAGTGGGCAGAATATCAACCCATACGGAATCCTGACCGGAATGCGCCCGGTTAAGCTGGTGCACCGCATGCTGGATCAGGGACTTAAGCCTGAAGTCATTGCCCATCGTCTGCAGGCTGATTATCGCGTACAGCCGGAAAAAGCCGCTTTGCTGGTGGAAATAGCCACCAATAACCGCTCCTTCTTATGGAGTGCTCCCCAGGCCGCTAAATGGATCAGTATTTATATTGGCATTCCCTATTGTCCCTCACGCTGCTATTATTGTTCTTTTCCCGGTGCGGTGTTGTCTGATTATGAAACGGAGATAAAGCCCTTTCTTCAGGCCTTATTTACTGAAATCAGGGCACTGTCATCGTTTCTTGCTGATTTGCATTTGCAGGTGCAATGCTTGTATATCGGCGGAGGCACCCCTACAGTGCTTTCCAACCCGGATTTAGAGCGGCTTTTCGCAGAACTGCGCCATTGCGGCTTTATATCCCCGGCAACCATGGAAATCACTGTAGAGGCGGGCAGACCGGATACCTTGGACCTCTCCAAACTGCGTCTATTGGAGGCCAACGGGGTCAACCGGATCTGCATCAACCCTCAAACCATGCATGATGCCACCCTTAAAGCCATCGGCCGGCATCATGATCAGAAAGGAGTGATACAAGCCCTTCAGTTGGCCAGGGAAGCCGGCATTGAAAAAATCAATATGGACATAATCACAGGTCTTCCCGGTGAAGGCCTGACCGAAAACACGTACACAGCGGAGAAGATTTTACAGTTGCAGCCCGACAACATTTCTGTGCACACCCTTGCCTTAAAAAGGGGTTCTCTCATGGCCGGGATGGAGACGGCAGCTACTCAAAAGGAGAGAACCAGGCAGGTTGAGGCGGGTGTGAAGCTATTCGGCTTGCTGTTCCGGCAAGCCGGCTATGTCCCTTATTATCTGTACCGGCAAAAATATATGAAAGCCAATATGGAAAATCTGGGTTATTCCCGGCCGGGATCTTTTTGCCTGTACAATATCCAGGTGATAGAGGAGAGGCAGACCATTATCGGCCTGGGCGGGGGCGCGGCCAGTAAATTTATCGATTTGGCATCGGGGCGCTTGGAGTCGTTTTACAATCCCAAAAACCCGCTGGCCTACTGCCAGACCGTAGAAAAGCTCATCTCTCGCAAAGTTGACAAGCTACAGGCATTAAATTAGAATTATCCATGACAAAGACCGTTTTTATTGCCAAAATCTAATAATTCTGGAGGATTATTATGCCGATTAAAGCCCCCCGGGGCACTTATGATATTTTGCCTCCGGCTTCCCGGCACTGGCAGAACATGGAAGAAAACCTGAAGCGTACTGCCCGGGTTTTCGGGTACCAGGAAATCCGGACCCCGCTGTTTGAACACACCGAGCTTTTTGAGCGGGGCGTGGGGGAAGGAACCGATATCGTCAGCAAAGAAATGTACACCTTTTTTGACAAATCTGGGCGCAGCTTGACACTGCGGCCCGAAGCGACCGCCAGTTGTGCCCGGGCGCTGCTGGAGCATAGCGCCCATGCAGGGGTACTGCCGGTCAAATGGTTTTACTGCGGCCCCATGTTTCGCTATGACCGCCCGCAGAGCGGCCGCTACCGGCAGTTTCACCAGTTTGGAGTCGAGTTCTTTGGCAGCATGAGTCCCATGGTGGATGCTGAAGTTTTGCTGCTGGCGGTGCAGATGCTGCAAGCCGTCGGCTTGAGTGATTACCGCCTGCACATCAACTCAGTGGGATGCCCCTCATGCCGGGAACACTATCGCCAGGCCCTCCTGGCCTTTATTACCCCGCTTACCGAGCGGCTCTGCCCCGACTGCCGACAGCGCTCAGGACAGAATCCCCTGCGGGTTCTGGACTGCAAGAATCCCCGCTGCCATGAGGCCCTGGGCGGGCACCCCCGCTTGCTTGATTACCTGTGCCCGGATTGTGCGGATCATTATCAGCGTGTGCAGGAAACCCTGACCCTTCATGGGGTTTGTTATCAGCATGATGACCAACTGGTGAGAGGACTGGACTACTACACCAATACCGCCTTTGAGATTCACATCCCCGGCATTGGCGCTCAGAGCGCTGTGGGCGGCGGGGGACGCTATAACGGCCTGGTAAAAGCCCTTGAAGGTCCGGATCTGCCGGGTATCGGCTTTGCCCTGGGCCTGGAAAGGCTGCTCCTGGCCCTGCAGCAACAGTCCCCCGGGCTGCCGGATAAAGGCGGCATTGAGGTCTTTGTGGCGGTGATGGAAGCACAATATGAAACCGAGGCCATGCTCATCCTGCAGCAGCTTCGTCAGGCTGGCATCCCGGCTGATAAAGACTACCTGGATCGCAAAGCCAGAGCGCAGATGAAGTATGCCGACAAGATGGGAGCCCGCCTGGTGATTTTTGTCGGTGAACAGGAAATAAAAGAGGCCCTGCTAACAGTACGGAACATGACTAACAAGGAACAGGCAGCCATTCCACGGGCCCAGCTGATTCCTGCTATAACAAAACTTTTGTATCAGAATGAGGAGGAACAGGCGCGATGAAACGAACCCATTATGCAACAGAGATCGGGATTGACCAGATAGGTCTTGAAGTAATTCTCAATGGATGGGTCAATACCCGGCGAGACCATGGAGGGTTGATTTTCATCGACCTGCGTGACCGCTCCGGCTTGATTCAAGTGGTTTTAAGCCCCGAGGTTGACTTGCCCGCCTTTCAGCTGGCGGAACAGGTCCGCGGCGAGCATGTGGTAGCGGTAAGGGGCACTGTCCGCCGCCGCCCCGCCGACACTGAAAACCCCAATCTGAAGACGGGTTTGATTGAAGTATCGGCAGCCGAATTATTGCTTTTCAACAAGGCGAAAACCCCGCCCTTTTATATTGAAAATGACATCGAGGTGGACGAGAACCTGCGTTTGAAATACCGCTACCTGGATTTGCGCCGCCCGGAGATGATGGACAACTTGCTGCTCAGGCATCGCGTTATCAAGGCCATTCGCGATTTTTTGGACGACAGGGGTTTTATTGAAGTGGAAACCCCGGTACTTACCTCCAGCACCCCGGAAGGCGCCCGAGATTATCTGGTTCCCAGCCGGGTACACCCGGGGCGTTTCTATGGCCTGCCCCAGTCGCCGCAGATCTTTAAGCAGATGCTGATGGTGGCCGGACTGGACAAGTATTTTCAAATTGCGCGCTGCTTCCGGGATGAAGACCTGCGCGCCGACCGGCAGCCCGAATTCACCCAACTGGATATGGAACTATCCTTTATTGACGAAGAAGATATATTCAGCCTGGTGGAGGAATTGATGAGCGTGCTGTTCAGGCTGCTAGACCGACCGATTAAAACCCCCTTCCCACGCATTCGTTATGATGAAGCCATGGCCAAATATGGCAGCGATGCGCCCGATCTTCGTTATGGCCTGGAAATTGTTGATCTGACCGAAATATTGCAAGGGGCAGAATTTAAGGTCTTTTCCAACGCCATACAAAATGGGGGCGTGGTGCGCGCCATTAACGCCCGTGGCTGCGCGGCCTGGACCCGGCGGGAAATCGATGAAATGGGCAAAATGGCGGTGGAAAACGGGGCGCGGGGTATGGCCTGGATCGCCTGTACGGAAAATGAGCTCAAATCACCAATAACCAAGTTCCTCAGTCCAACTGAAATCGATGGAATCCTGGCCGCTCTGGATGCCAAAGCCGGAGATCTGCTCCTGTTCGGGGCCGATATGGTCCCTGTTGTAAACCGGGTGATGGGTTTTCTGCGCCAGGAATTGGCGCGGCGCCTTGGGCTGGCTGATGCCCGGGAACTGAATTTCACCTGGGTTTATGATTTCCCCCTTTTGGAATATGATGACGAAGAACAACGCTATGTCGCGGTGCATCATATGTTTACTTCCCCTCGGGAAGAAGATATCGATCTTTTGGAAAGTGATCCTCAACGGGTCAAGGCCCGGGCTTATGACCTGGTCTTAAACGGCACGGAGATCGGCGGCGGCAGCATCCGTATTCATCGCCGCGACTGGCAGGAAATGATGTTCAAGCGGGTGGGAATGAGCCGGGAAGAAGCTGTGGAAAAATTTGGCTATATGCTGGAAGCCTTTGAGTATGGCACCCCGCCCCATGGTGGGATTGCGTTTGGCATCGACCGCCTGTTGATGATTATAGCCCAGCGCCAGAGCATCCGGGATGTGATTGCTTTTCCCAAAACCCAGAGCGCGGCCTGCCCCTTAACTGGCGCCCCGTCCAGGGTAAGTACCCGGCAACTGCGTGAATTATCACTGCGTTTGAAAGACAAATAGTTTTTTATTGTTATTTGGCTGATAATGCCACGCTTCCTTTCTTGAAAGCCAAGCCATGGATATGTTATAGTTTTTTTAATGAAAGGTTACTATTATCCCTGCTGTGTACGTGAGAACAGCCGTTAAGTTTTTGCCAACACCAAAAATTAGGGAGCCTGGTCTCCACATGTGGCTGTATGCCCGCTTTCCTGCGGGAAACATTAATCATGTGGGAGGGCGCCCACCTGCGAAGCAGGTTTAAACAACGGTTGCCCACGGCTCGGTGGGGTTTTTATTTGCAGGTTAAGGCTCAACCGGAAGGTGTTATGACAGATATTTGGCAGCGCACCCGGCTTCTTTTAGGAGACCGGGCTATAGAGAAACTGCAACAAGCCCATATTCTCGTAATTGGCCTGGGAGGTGTAGGCTCCTATGCCGCAGAAGCTGTCACCCGCGCTGGTATAGGCTGCATCACTATCGTAGACAGCGACCGGATTGAGATCAGCAATTTGAACCGGCAACTGCCGGCCACACACAGCAGTCTGGGCGAGTTCAAGACCCGGGCTATGGCCGCCAGGATGCTGGATATCAATCCTGACCTGGATATAAATCTTTTTACCCTTCGCTATCATCTAGAAACCAGCTCACAGATATTTGCCAACCAGTCTTATGATTATGTTATGGATGCCATTGATTCCCTGCCGGATAAGCTTCATTTGATAAAGACCTGTGTACAACAGGGTATCCCTATGGTTAGCTGCATGGGGGCCGCCAACCGCGTAGATCCCCGATTATTAACGGTAGCTGATATCAGCCGGACCAGCATTTGTCCCATGGCCCGCAAGGTGCGCAGAGAACTGCGTAAAAACAACATCCATCAAGGGGTGGATGTGGTTTTTTCCCGAGAGAACCCCAAACCGCTGTTGGGGACAGGTCCGGGTTTACTGGGTAGTCTGGTCACGGTTACAGCAAGCGCCGGGTTACTGATGGCAGCACACGCTATAGACCATCTGATCGCTTTTGATTAAAAGATCCCCACCATTTACAGAGCTTATATTCAGAAAGGATCGGGATTTGGTGTCAAAATCTCATAATACCCGCTTGTTGAATATATATGATCTACTCTACAATGCTTTGGGCCCCTGCCACTGGTGGCCTGCCGAAAGCAGGCTGGAGATTATAATCGGCGCTATTCTAACCCAGGGTGTATCCTGGAAGAATGTGAGCAAGGCCATTGCCAACCTTAGAGCCACTGATAGTCTGAATATTGCCGCCTTAAAGGAGATGGATGAAGAAATTCTGGCCGGTTTGATACGCTCCACCTTGTATCACCGTCAGAAAACACGCAAGATAAAAACCCTCCTGGGCTGGGTTGACACCCGCTATGGGGGAGATATCGACCGGATGCTGGCCAGTCCTACTGCAGAGCTGCGTGGTGAGCTGTTGAATTTGTGGGGTATTGGACCTGAAACTGCCGATTCGATTCTGCTATATGCGGGCTGCCACCCGGTATTTGTGGTGGATGCTTATACCCGGCGCATCTTTGCCCGCATGGGCCTGGTTGAGGAGAACATTGCCTATGACAATATGCAGAGCTATTTAGAGGCCCACCTGCCCAGGCAGGTCGATTTATATAATGAATACCACGCTTTGCTGGTGAGGCTGGGGGCGGAATTCTGCAAGAAAAAGCAACCCCGCTGCACCTATTGCCCGGTTTTATCCTGTTGCGCACACGGTGCAGGAAAAGAATGTTAGGAGGTAGAACAAATGATTTATTGGGATAAAGAAAAGGAATGTATGCCCCGACGGGATATGGAGAAGCTGCAGTTACGGCGTTTACAGGAAACTGTTTTCAGAGCCTATTCCTTCGTGCCCTGTTATTTTGACAAGATGAACCGGCTGGGGGTCAAACCGGATGATATCAAAAGCCTGGCCGATATCGGCAAACTGCCTTTCACCACCAAACAGGATTTGCGCGACAATTATCCCTTCAATATGTTCGCTGTACCCATGAATGAAGTGGTAAGGATTCACAGTTCTTCGGGCACTACCGGCAAGCCCACGGTAGTGGGCTATTCCAAACGGGACATAGACACCTGGGCGGAATTGATGGCCCGCGCCCTGGTCTGTGCCGGCGCCAGCAAGAACTCTATCATTCAAAACGCTTATGGCTACGGCCTTTTCACCGGCGGCCTGGGGGTGCATTACGGCGCAGAACGCATTGGGGCTTCGGTTATTCCCAGTTCAGGAGGAAACACCAAGCGCCAGATCATGTTGATGCAGGATTTTGGCACCACGGTCTTAACCTGCACCCCCAGTTACTCCTTGTTTATGTATGAAACCATGCTGGAAATGGGACTGAACCCTGATGATCTCAGGCTTAAATGCGGTGTTTTTGGCGCCGAACCCTGGTCGGAAAACATGCGCCGCGATATTGAGAGCAAGTTGAAAATCGAGGCTTATGATATTTATGGCTTGAGCGAAGTTATAGGCCCCGGGGTTGCCATCGAGTGCCCGGCCAAAAACGGCCTGCATCTGGCTGAAGATCATTTTCTGGTAGAGGTTATTGATCCTGAGACCGGAGAGTCTTTGCCGGAAGGGAGTCCGGGCGAACTGGTGATAACCACCATAACCAAAGAAGCCATGCCGGTTATCCGCTATCGCACCAGGGATTTGACCACCCTGGATCGGAGTGCATGCAGCTGCGGCAGGAACAGTGTGCGCATGCACAAGGTTATGGGCAGATCCGATGATATGGTCATCATTCGCGGCGTAAATGTTTTCCCATCGATGGTCGAAAGCGTCTTGTTGAATATCCCCGGGGTGGAACCATTTTATCTCCTGGTAGTGGAACGTCAGGGCAACCTGGACCACCTCGAGGTTCATGTGGAGGTTTCCGAGCGCTTATTCAGCGATGAGGTAAGAAAACTGGAAGATCTGGGGAAATTGATTACCAGGGAATTGGAAAGCGCCCTGGGGCTGGGCGTAAAAGTCCGTCTGGTTGAACCTAAATCAATAGAGCGCAGTGAAGGGAAGGCCCGACGGGTAATTGACAATAGAAATATTTAAGGAGGAGACTGCATTATGGCCAAACAGATTTCGGTATTTCTCGAAAATAAGGCGGGTCGGCTGGCCCATGTGACCCGGGTGTTAGGCGATGCCCAGATTAATATCCGTGCCCTGTCCATCGCGGACACTTCGGATTTTGGCATCTTGCGCCTCATTGTAAACGACCCTGACAAGGCCTATCAGGTATTAAAAGAAAAGGGCTTTACGGTCAGCGCAACAGAAGTGATTGCAGTGCAGGTTCCGGATACTCCCGGCAGTCTGGCCACCGTATTGGAACAAATGACCGATGAACAACTGAACATAGAATACCTTTATGCCTTTTTGGGCACCAATGAGAATGACGCCCTGGTCATCTTTAAGGTGGAGGATATTCCCAGGGCTAAAGAAGCCTTCAATAAGAAGGGGATCCGCTTTTTGGAGGAGAGCATACTCTACAAATTATAAGGCTGAAGGAACAAACAGAAAACCGGGTTGGATTATAATACATCCATCCCGGTTTTTTTTGTGCCCTCGGCAGGAGGTAGTTTGGCCTTTTCAATTATTTATAGTAAATTATTGACAAGCCGCAATGACAAGAAATTGGGGAGGGTGGCAAAATGCTCAACAGGGTTGCCTGGCTTTTGGTCTTTATCTTTTTGATCTGTACCTTATTGGTTTATCAATGGGGGTCCTGCGGACAATATATTGTTGCCGGATCCTTGTTGACGGCTTCAATTGCCATGGGCGTCTACCTGGC
Organism: Syntrophomonadaceae bacterium; assembly: GCA_050949825.1. Taxonomy (GTDB): domain Bacteria; phylum Bacillota; class Syntrophomonadia; order Syntrophomonadales; family Syntrophomonadaceae; genus DTU019. The sequence continues at coordinate 362,597 of JBMNGL010000007.1, forward strand.
GGCGAAATGGAGCATTTTAACTTCTGCCGAACGCTGGGGGATTATCTTCAGCATACCGGTGTGGCTGTTGTTGGCCCTTTCTCTGAGATAAATGAACCCATGTGCTGCAGGCCCGGCTCATAACCCCGCAAAAGGCCTGGGTAAAGATGCTGAAAAACGGCCGCTTGTGGCGCCAGAGCAGGGGAAAACGCCATATCTTTACCGGCTTGCCACCGGCTGTTTATCGGGTGGAAGTGTTGATTAAAAGGGGGTGGCGCTGGTATACCTGGATAGTGTCCAACCCCATTTGGGTTGTCGAACCTTTGTCGAAGCGGGAATCATGATGAATTATAGGACAATGGGCGGAAGCAAAAAGTTTTTATCGCCGCGAAAACCCAATCTCAGCCTTTGGGATTAAGCCCTTGGCACCATTAGAATCATAAAAACAATGAGACCATAGTCCTAATATGCCCTGTGTCCATAGTACGAATTTTGTAAAAAAAGGGAGGTCATTGACAGACTGAATATAACAATAACCCTGCAATATCGAGGTTTTGCCCCCCGAATGGTTTTTTGCCGACAGAATTTACCCTACGTTACAATATTCACAAAGAAGGGGATCCATTTCCCAACCTAGAATAGAAAAGTGGTATAAAGTGGTGTAAAGTGGTTGGCTATCCCATTCGATAATAAACTAGGGGCGAAGATGATGTTCTTGGGTCAGTACCAGCATTCACTGGACAGCAAAGGCAGGCTTACCATTCCGGCCAAGTTCAGGGACGAACTTGGTGAAGCCTTTGTATGCACCCAGGGACTGGATAATTGTATTTTCCTGTATCCGATGGAAGAATGGCAGCGCTTGGAGAACAAACTGCGCAACCTGCCCTTCACCAGCGGAGATGTTCGCTCTTTTGAGCGCTTTTTCTTTTCTGGAGCCGCAGAAATGGAAACAGACAAAAACGGCCGCACCGTATTGCCCCTGCATCTGCGAGAGTATGCCGGCATTGATAAGGATTTGCTGATTGTGGGGGTCGGAGCCCGGGTGGAAATTTGGTCAGTGCAAAATTGGGTACGCTATAATCAAGCGACTGCCAGCACGGTAGCGAAAATTGCTGACGGGCTGGGCATTTAGGAGTGAACAGTGTGCATGTGCCAGTTTTACGGGATGAGGTGCTCCGATATTTACTCGGCGACCCTAATGGCTTCTACATTGACTGCACCCTGGGCGGTGGCGGTCACCTGCGCGAACTGCTCCGGCATCTTTCTGCACAGGCCCGGGTGCTGGCCATAGATAAAGATGGCGAGGTACTGAAGCGTACCGCTCAAACCCTCTTTCATCCCGGTCTTCGCCTGGTCCATGCTGATTTTCGGGATTTGGACCAAATCCTGACCGGGGAAGAGTGGGGGCAGGCGGAGGGGATCTTAATGGATCTGGGGGTGTCTTCCTTTCAACTGGATGAGGCTGACCGGGGCTTCAGCTATCACGAAGATGCCGAATTGGACATGAGAATGAATCGTGATCAAGCCATAAAAGCTGCTGATCTGGTTAATCAATTGGAGCAGGAGGAGCTGACCCGCATCATATTCACTTACGGCGAAGAACGCTTTGCCAGGCAGGTTGCCCGGGCGATTATAAAGCACCGCAGCCAGGGAGAAATATCCTCCACAGTGGAATTGAGCGCCATCATCAAAGAGGCTATACCGGCGCGCTACCGGCGGGATAAACACCCTGCCCGCAGGACCTTTCAGGCCTTGCGCATCGCGGTAAATAAGGAGTTGGAAGCCCTGGAGGAAAGCCTCCCCAAGGCAGTAGCAGCCTTGAAACCGGGGGGGAGATTATGCATCATCACCTTTCATTCTTTGGAGGACCGCATTGTTAAACGCTATTTCGCAGCGCAGGCCGTTGCCTGTGTCTGTCCGCCCCGACAGCCGGTTTGTAATTGCCATCACCAGCCTATTTTGGAACTGGTAATAAGGAAGGCCATTGTGCCGGATGAAGCCGAGTGCGCAGTCAACCCTCGAGCCCGAAGCGCCAAACTGCGGGTGGCGAGGAAGATATAGTTCTAGGAAACAGGAGGGAAGAATAAGAATGGTACAGGCGGGCTATAAATACGCGGATAGTTGGGAAGCAACCGTACCCAGGCAGGAATCACCACGGGTGCGGCGGGTGAGAAAGACCTATCGCAAGGTTTCAATAGGCAAACTTTTGTTCAAAGTAGGTATGGCTGCGTTTGCGTATGGATTGGTCCTGGTATTCCTGTGCCTGAAGGCATCAACCCTTGGTTATCAGATTGTGCAGCTGGAAACGGATATTCATCAACTGGAATCGTCAAATCAGCGCCTGCAGTACGAAATCGAAAAAAAGGTGTCGCTTGATTATGTTGAACAATATGCCCTTACCCAATTAGGGATGGATAAGGCCCAGGAACATATCAAGATTGCCAGTGCCGGCGTGACCCCCGCTGATACTGCTGCGGGTGCCTCCGCTCCGGTATCAGTAAGCCAAAAAGAGGAGCCGACCCTTCATAAGATCTATGCCAGTTTGGTACAGCTCGCCGCGCACAATCAATGAGATATTAAATAAAAGAGGTAGGCTAAAATGCAAACCACCAGTCTGCTGGTCAGAAAGCGTATTGCCACGCTTTTTTTGCTATTTACCCTGGGTTTTTTCTTTCTGGGAGGAAGAGTGTTCTGGGTGCAATTTGTGCGCGGCGCCGAGTTGTCAGCCAAAGCAGCGCAGAACCGCACCCGTGATGTCCCGGTTGAATCCAAACGGGGCATTATTTATGACCGCAACGGGCATGATCTGGCCATTTCTGTAAGCGCTGATTCAGTTTATGCTATTCCCGCCGAGGTTGTGGCCAGTAAAAAGGAGCAGGAAGTAGCTCAAAAGCTGGCCGCAGTCCTGGGCATGGACGAAAACAAACTCTATCAGCGCATCACCCGGCAGAGTTCCTATGAGTGGATCAAGCGCCAGATAGACCCGGAGATATCCAATCAAATCCGCGCTCTTGACCTGCCCGGGATTGGACTCACCGAAGAGAGCCGGCGCTACTACCCCAAAGGATCCCTGGCAGCACATGTACTGGGCATCTCCGGGGTTGACAACACCGGTTTGGAAGGCATCGACTATTATTATAACGATCTGGTGGGGGGCGCCAAAGGCAGAATTGTCATTGAACACGATGCCGCCAATCGCCCCATCCCTGAAGCCATGCATCAATATGTGCCCCCGGTGGACGGAGCCAACCTGATCTTAACCATTGATGAAACCATACAATATATTGTGGAGCGTGAATTGGATAAGGTCTTCAATGATCGTCAGGCCAAATCGGCCGCGGCCATTGTCATGGACCCGAACACCGGGGAGATACTGGCCCTGGCCAATCGCCCCACATTTAACCCCAATAATTTTAATGATTTCCCGGCCAGCAATCGCCGTAATTGGGCCATCAGCAATGCATATGAACCCGGCTCCACCATGAAGATTACCACCGCTGCCATGGCTCTTAACGAAGGCATCGTCAATGAAAACACCCCTTTTTACTGTTCGGGATCCATAAAAGTTGGCAAAGAAACCATTGGCTGTCCTGACCGCCGCGCCCATGGACAGCAGACCTTTGCCCAGATAGTGGAGAACTCCTGTAATGTTTCCTTTGTTCAACTGGGATTAACCCTGGGCATGGATAAGTATTATAATTATCTGAATGGTTTCGGCTTCGGTCAGCTCACCGGCATCGACCTCCCCGGTGAAGCCGAAGGCATACTGGTGCCGCAGGAACGTGCCATGCTGATCGATCTGGGCACCATGTCCATGGGGCAGGCCAATGCCGTAACCCCGATTCAGCTTTGTACGGCGGTGGCGGCGGTCGCCAATGGGGGCCAATTAATGAAGCCTTATCTGGTAAGACAGGTGATAGACCAAAGCGGCCAGGTACTGCAGCAAAATGAGCCTACTGTGGTGCGCCAGGTTATTTCCGCCGACACGGCCAGGCGTTTGTCTTTGATCCTGGAAGGGGAAGTAATTAACGGTACGGGTAAAAACGCATATATTGAGGGTTACAGGGCGGGTGGAAAAACCGGAACAGCTCAAAAAATTAAGCCTGGTGGCGGCTACCTGCCCAATGAATATGTGGCTTCATTTATCGGCTATGCCCCGGCCCACAAGCCCCGCTTGCTATGTTTTGTTGTAGTTGATGCCCCACAGGGATATCCTTATTATGGGGGCTGGGTGGCAGCTCCGGTATTCAGGGAGGTTATGAAGGATGCCCTGCGTTATCTGGAGGAACCCATGTATAAAGACGGTAATGCACAGCAAAGCTTACCACAGGAAGAAATGGTGGTTGTTCCTGACGTAATTAATCTCTCCCTGGAGGAAGCCATTGCTGCAGTCAGAGCACGCGGCCTGCAGGCCAAGGTTAATGGAAGCGGAAATGTGGTGTGGCAGCAGACCCCCAAAGCCAACACCAAACTGAAGCCAGGTTTACAGGTGATCATTGATATGTCAGAGGCAGATAACAGCAATCATGGCGGAGCCGTGACCGTGCCCGACTTACAGGGTAAATCGATGCGTGAGGTGGCCAGAATCTTATCGGAGCTGGGCTTGCATCTGATGCCCGAAGGCTATGGCCTGGCTTATCAGCAAATTCCCGAGCCCGGCAAGGTAATCACCGGCGGATCCACTATTAAAGTCAAGTTCCAGCCGATAGGCGAATAATAACTGTATAATCACTCAAGAGGCATTTTTAGTGCCTGTAAAAAAGAGGTTGGGCTATGAAATTGTTAGATCTTCTTAAAGGCCTGGACTATAAAGGAATTTCAGCGGAGAGCAATCCGGATATTACCAAAATTGCTTATGATTCCCGTCAGGTGATCCCGGGAGCTATATTTATCGCCATTTCCGGCATACAAACGGATGGTCATCTCTATGTACCCGGTGCTATACAGGCGGGTGCAGCAGCGGTTGTGGTTGAAAGGAGCGTTGATGTTCCCCCGGGCTTTCCGGTTATTGAGGTGACTGACAGCCGTGCCATGCTGGCGGAGCTGGCTTCCCGCTTCTATGGCTGTCCCAGTCGTGATCTGAATGTTATTGCGGTTACGGGAACCAATGGCAAGACCACCACTACCCATCTGATTCAGGCCATCCATGAAGAAGCCGGATGGCCTACTGCCATCATGGGTACACTTTATGCGCGGGCGGGAGAGCATCATGTGGATTTGGGGCACACTACCCCGGAATCTCCGGAAATCGAGGCCTTTATGGCTTTATGCCGGGATAAAGGGTTTAAGCACCTGGTAATGGAGGTATCCTCCCATGCCCTGGCTTTAAACCGGGTAGATCAAATCCATTTTAACACCGGGGTTTTTACCAATTTGACCCAGGACCACCTGGATTATCATGGCAGCATGGAAAATTACCGGCAGGCCAAATTAAAACTGTTCCGCTTGATACCGCCGGCGGCAGCTAACTTTTGTGTCATCAATCAGGATGATCCCAGTGCCGCGGAGTTTATAAAAGCCGCTCGGGGGCGGTATTTTACCTATGGAATACAGTCACCGGCCGCGGTGCAGGCGGCGGATGTGGAGATAAATCTCAAAGGGATCCGTTTCAAGGTATATTTTGGGCAGCAGTCTTTTGTTATCCAGACACGTCTTATTGGCATGTTCAGCGTATACAACACCCTGGCTGCCATCACTTTAGCCCTGGGAGAAGGCATTGCCCCCCAGATTATCGTCAACGCCATGCAAAAGGTTTCGGGGATACCGGGACGCTTTGAAGAGGTGTTTTCCAACCATGATTTTACGGTTGTGGTAGACTATGCCCATACCCCTGACGGGTTGGAGAATATTTTAAAAACCGCCCGGGAGTTGACCGAAAATCGCCTAATAACCGTATTTGGCTGTGGCGGAGACCGCGACCGCGGTAAAAGACCGCTGATGGGTGAAATCGCGGCACGGTATAGTGATTTTTGTGTGGTGACATCCGACAACCCGCGCAGTGAGGAGCCCGAGGCCATTATAGCCGATATAGTGCCCGGAATGGGAAAAAGCCCAGATTCAAGGTACGCTATTATTGTGGACCGGGCCGAGGCTATACGACATGCGATACACCTGGGCCGCAAAGGTGATTTGATAATAATCGCCGGCAAAGGACACGAAACCTATCAATTGGTAAAAGGAAAGCGCCTGGATTTTGATGACCGCCAGATCGCGGCACAGGTTCTGAAGGAGAGAAACCAGACATAATTGGAACGCAGGAGATGTGATGATGGAATCTATATGGCACAGCATCATGGCTGCAGCTATAGCCTTTGCGGTGACAGCAGCGATGGGGCCCGTTATAATACCGGTGTTGACCCGACTCAAATTCGGCCAAAATATCCGTGACGATGGCCCCCAAAGGCACATGGTCAAAGCAGGGACACCCACTATGGGCGGGGTTATGATTATTACCGGAGTGATGGTGGCGACCTTCATCATGGTAGGTTCAGGCCTTGAAGCCCTTACTGCGGTATTGGTGATGATCGCTCTGGCGGCCATCGGCTTTTGGGATGATTATATAAAAGTGGTTCTTAAGCGCTCTCTGGGCCTGCGCGCCCGGGAGAAGCTGGGATTACAGCTTCTCATCGGTTTGTTGTACGGTATCTTCTTAATCTATTATTTTAATCGCGGCACAGACATCTTGATTCCTTTTTCTGCTTATAGTCTGGACCTGGGGGCAGCTTATGTTTTATTCTTAATGGTGGTCATAATCAGTTCCTCCAATGCGGTTAATCTGACCGATGGCTTGGATGGCCTGGCAGCCGGGGTTACCTTTTTGGTGGCAGGTGCATACGCCGTTATCGGATGGTATACCATGCACCCTGAAATAACCATATTTGCAGGGGCGCTGGTCGGCGCCTGCCTGGGCTTTCTTATTTTCAATCACTATCCGGCCCGGGTCTTTATGGGTGACACCGGCTCGATGGCATTGGGCGGCGCGGTAGCCGCTATGGCAGCCTTGACTAAAACCGAGTTGACTCTGGTTATTATCGGCGGGGTATATGTTGTGGAAACGTTAAGTGTGGCCTTGCAGGTTATTTCCTATCAGACCACCCGGAAGCGCTTGTTTTTAATGGCGCCCTTGCACCATCATTTCGAGTTAAAGGGGTGGTCGGAACAAAAGGTGGTAGGAGTATTCTGGCTGGCCGCCCTGGGGTTCGCGGTTTTTGGTTTATGCAGTATGATTCCAGCCTTTTTATGATGGAGACGGGAGTGAATCGAAGTGGGGTTTGATGATAAGCGGGTTTTAGTGGTAGGCCTGGGCAAAAGCGGCCAGGCTGCAGCCCTGACCCTGATCTGCCGCAGCGCAGTGGTTGAGGTTTGCGATGCTCAACCACAGCGGTATTTTAATGCGGAGATGATAGCGGAATTACAAGAACGGGGCATCAAAGTGACAACCGGGGGCTATCCTGAGGTTAATCCCCACCGCTATGACCTGATAGTGGTCAGCCCCGGCATAGCCATGGAGATAGAGCCGCTTCAGCAGGCTCTGCACTATGGCATACCGGTAATCGGCGAGGTGGAACTGGCCTACCAAATCAAAAACCCGCAGGTTACCATGCTGGCGGTAACCGGCACTAACGGCAAGACCACCACTACTGCCCTATTGGAGCACATCCTCATCCGTGACGGTCAGCGTGCTGCCGCAGGGGGTAATATTGGCATTCCCTTAACCAGGCTGGTGGAGAAAATGCAACAGGGAATCATTGCGGTGGAAATGTCCAGTTTTCAACTTGAGACTATTAAAACATTTCGACCCCGGATAAGTGCTATACTCAATATCACCCCGGATCATTTGGATCGGCACAAGACCATGCAGGCCTATTCCGCCGCCAAGGCCCGCATTTTTGCGAACCAGACCGCATCCGACCATGCCCTGCTCAACTATGAAGATGAGATCATCCAAAAACTGGCGAGGCTCTGTCCTGCACAGGTATGGTTTTTTTCCCAGCAACGCCCCCTGGAGCAAGGCGTATTCATTGCAGATGGACAAATAATCATTGCTGATGGCGGGATAAGCTATCCGGTTTGTAGGCAAGATGAAGTGCTCCTGCGTGGCAGCCACAATATGGAAAACATCCTCTGTGCAACGGGTATGGCCTATTGTTGCGGGGTGTCCATCCCTGTTATTGCCGCAGCCCTGCGCACTTTCCGTGGGGTGCGCCATCGCATGGAGGAAGTGGCCCGGATAGATGGTATCCTTTATGTTAATGATTCTAAAGCGACTAATCCAGAATCAGTTATAAAGGCCCTGGACGCTTATCAAAGGCCGCTAATTCTTATAGCCGGGGGACGCAACAAGGGCAGTCGCTTTGATCAGTTGGCAGCCCATATTAAAGCCAGAGTTAAAGCCTTAATTCTGCTTGGAGAGGCCAAAGGTGACATCCGCCAGGCTGTCATGGATGCTGATTTCCAGAATATATATGAGGTAGACACCCTGGCAGCTGCGGTAAGCCAGGCGCGCCAATTGGCCCATAGCGGAGATGTGGTGCTCCTCTCTCCGGCTTGCGCCAGTTGGGATATGTTTCTTAATTATGAACAACGCGGAGATATTTTTTGTGACCTGGTAAAAAACGCAGCAGTAAGCCATTAGATTGCTTATGGGGAGGCACCGGTTTGCGATTAAAAAAGGGACCCCCGGATCTCATTCTGTTTATAACCGCATTAACCCTGCTGGGAATTGGCTTGATCATGGTATTCAGCTCCAGCGCAGTGACTGCCGGAGTTCGTTATGGAGATGCCTACTATTTCTTTAAACGCCAACTGCTGTGGTCATTTATCGGTCTCTGCGCCCTTTTGGTCACCATGAAAATCAATTACCAAAAACTTAAGGGAATGTCGATTCCGGCTATGGTTATCGCCCTGCTCTGCTTGATTATAGTTGTTACCCCTCTGGGGATAGAAACCAAAGGATCCAGCCGCTGGTTGGGCATTGGCAGTGTCAGACTGTTTGCTCCTTCAGAACTGGCTAAATTGGCTATCGTTATGTTTTTGGCTCGTACTATGGAAGTAAACCTCGATAAGCTCAAGTATTTTATAAAAGGAGTCTTGCCTTATCTAGGCATACTGATCGTTATTTTCGGGCTGATTATGAAGCAGCCTGATCTGGGAACTGCCTTTGTAATTTCCGCCACCATTTTCTTTATGATGCTGGTGGCCGGGGTGCGTTGGAGCCATTTGGGCGGGATAGCGGCAACCGGTCTGGCGGGAGTATTTGCAGCCATATTGGTGGCGCCCTACCGCATGCAGCGCTTGATTGCCTTTGCGGATCCCTGGAAATACGCCAGTGATGAGGGCTTTCAGACTATCCAATCTCTATATGCTTTGGGCTCGGGGGGCTTATTCGGAATGGGCCTGGGGCGCAGCCGCCAGAAGTTTTTTTATCTGCCCGAGCAGCATACTGATTTCATTTTTGCCATACTGGGTGAAGAACTGGGGTTTTTGGGAGCCATACTGGTTATTGCCCTGTTTCTGCTCTTTGCCTGGCGGGGGTTCAAGATAGCCATCAATGCTCCCGACACCTTTGGCAGTCTACTGGCAGCTGGAATAACGGTGATGATAACCTTTCAAGCCGCGATCAACATTGGGGTGGTCAGCGGGGTGCTGCCCGTGACCGGAATTACCCTGCCCTTTATCAGCCATGGCGGCTCGTCTTTGTTATTTACCATGATTGGCGTAGGTTTACTGCTCAACATCTCCAGGTATAGTTCAAACCGCTGAGGATAGGTGAGGTGACTTTTATGAAAATGATTATTAGCGGTGGAGGCACCGGCGGACATATTTATCCGGCTCTGGCTATAGCTGAGGGAGTTCGTGAGCGCCTTCCCGATGCCAGGATTCTATATGTAGGTTCCCGGCGGGGTATGGAGAGCACCCTGGCCCCGGAACGCGGCTACGATTATGCCGCAGTGGACATATCGGGCATTGACCGCTCCTCAATGTTGAAAGCCTCTCAATCCCTGGTCAAGTTTCCCAAGAGCTTTTTTCAAGGTTGGGATATTATCAAGGAGTTTAAGCCGGATGTGGTGGTGGGAACGGGCGGATATGCTTCATTCCCGGTGGTGCTGGCCAGCACCTTTTTTTCATGCCGCAGTTACATTCATGAACAAAACGCGCAGCCTGGACTGGCCAACCGCAATCTTGCCGGCCGGGTTGATTGCGTCATGCTTACCTTTGCGGAAGCCGCCCCTTTTTTAAATGCAAAAAGGATAGAAATAACAGGATTGCCGGTTCGCAAGGCCATTACTACGGTTAATCGAGATAGAGCTTTATGCAAATGGGGATTTTCCCCGGGGATTTTTACCCTGGTGGTATTTGGAGGCAGCCAGGGGGCGGCCAGTATTAACAGGGCCATGTTGGGGTATTTGGAAAGAGATAGAGCACAGCCTTCACAGGTGATCTGGATGACCGGGCATAATCAATACCCTGAACTGATGGAGCAGCTAAAAGGTTTGGAGATGGAGCGGAGCAAAGTCAAGCTGGTGGTAAAACCCTATTTGGAGCATATCGAAGATGCCCTGGCGGTAGCAGATCTGGCCGTGTGCCGGGCTGGGGCTGGTACCTTGAGTGAATTGGCGGTACTGGGCTTGGCGGCTATACTGGTGCCATATCCATATGCCAGTGATAACCATCAGGAAAAGAACGCTCGGGCCTTGCTGGAAAAAAAGGCAGCAGATATGATTATTGATGAGTTCCTGGATGGGGATACTCTTTATGGGGAAATACAATTATTGCGTCATCAACCTGATATTTTGCGCCATATGGGCGCAAATATGAAAAAGGAGGCCAAGCCTAAAGCCCTGGAAGATATTCTGGATATCATCCTCTCCTAAACCAGGGTCTATGTATGGGCCGGATACCTTGCTTATCTGCCTGGGAAGTGGACAGGCTGCAGGAACAGAATGTAACCACTTTTATTAAAGATGCATACTATATGGTGAAGATATGAACAAAAAGGGAAGGAGATGAGGGAATGACCGCCTCGTCGGTGCAATGGGTTCATATGGTTGGGATTGGAGGAGCCGGGATGAGCGGCATCGCCAGGGTACTGCTAGAGCAAGGGTTAAAAGTCAGTGGATCGGATTTGCAGTGCAATGACGTAACCCGTAAATTGGCAGACCAGGGCGTAACTGTCTATCAAGGACATTCTTCATCCAACCTTAAGCCTGGAGTCGATCTGGTGGTGGCCTCTTCAGCTATTCCGAGCGACAACAATGAATTAACTGCCGCCCGTGAAAGAGGTATTTCCATCATTAAAAGAGGGCAAATGCTGGCCTACATTGTAAATGACCGCCAGGCCATTGCCGTAGCCGGTGCTCATGGCAAGACAACAACCACTTCCATGGTGTATAAAGCCTTGACCGGCGGGGGACTGGACCCGACCTTTATCCTGGGAGGAGAATTACAGGGCAGTCAGCTTGGCGCACACCTGGGCAGCAGCCCATTCTGTGTGGTGGAAGCCGACGAGAGCGACGCATCCTTCCTGGAATTACGACCCCATATCGCCGTTATTACCAATATTGAAGACGATCATATGGATTATTACGGTTCTATGGACAATATGCTGGCTGCCTTTCAGCGTTTTCTGGCTGGTGTAAAAGAGGATGGCTTTACATTAGTCTGTGGTGATGATGAGCAAGTACAGCGGCTTCTTGCACAAACAGTAGCCGCCAAAGTGGTCAGTTATGGAGAAAGCGCTGACAACGATTACTATTTCACCGACTGGAAAGCCCGGGGCATGGGATCCGAATGCCAGGTCTTTCATCAGGAGCAGCACCTGGGCAGTCTAAGCTTAGCGGTTCCGGGGCGGCACAATACCCTCAATGCCATGGCTGCGGTGGCAGTCGCCTCCGAGCTGGGGCTGGACTTTGCCCGCGCAGCGGGGGCTTTACATGAATTCAACGGTGCCAAACGCCGCTTTCATCTGGTTGGAAGGAAGAACCATATCGCCGTTATTGATGATTATGCCCACCACCCGACCGAAATCAAAGCAACCATTGCAGCGGCCAGGCAGGGCCATAGCGGTAAACTTACCGTGATCTTTCAACCCCATCGGTTTACCCGCACCCGGTTAATGGGGGCACGCCTGGGCGAAGCCTTGCTCGGGGCCGATACCATAATTATCACTGACATTTATTCGGCAGGCGAAGCCATGATTCCGGGAGTTACCTCCCAAATTGTTTATGAAGCGGCCTCAAGATGCCATGCCAGGGTTTACTATGTGCCCGATCTGCAAGAAGCGATGGCCCTGGTTGCCGCTCAAGCCCAGCCCGGAGAGCTCATCATCACCATGGGTGCCGGTGATGTTTGGAAGCTGGGCAGCGCCCTTTTAGAAAAGATATAAACCCCTGTGGAGGTGCTATATTGGATAGTTTTTATATCAAGGGCGGCAACTCCCTGAACGGTCAGGTTCAGATCAGTGGCTCCAAAAATGCCACCCTGCCCATTATGGCCGCCAGCCTCATGGCGGCTGATGAAGTGGTATTATGCGGTGTTCCGGACCTGGAAGACATTAATGTGATGTCAGATGTACTCAAATTATTGGGTGCGACAGTTTGCAGAGAAAAGGACGTATTAATAATTAATACCCGTAATATGACCGGGGTAGAGCTGCCGGAATCCATGTCCAGACGGATGCGGGCTTCCAATCTGGTAATGGGCGCGCTGCTGGCCCGCTTTAAGAAGGCTGCAGTTGCCTATCCCGGCGGTTGTGCGATTGGCAGCCGCCCGATGGATCTTCATCTCAAGGGTTTTAGAGCTCTGGGTTATCAGATTATTGATGAATGCGGAGTTATGGTGGGAGAAGGTCATAAGCCCAACGGGCATGAAACCTTGCTGGATTTCCCCAGTGTTGGGGCTACAGAAAATATCATGATGGCAGCGGCCCTGACCCCGGGTATAACCACCCTGCGCAACGCTGCCCGGGAACCGGAAATCATTGATCTGCAGAACTTCCTTAATCGCATGGGGGCCAGGATACGTGGCGCAGGGCTGGACACCATACGTATTGAAGGGGTGGAAAGGCTTCATGGGGTGGAACACACTGTGATTCCTGATCGTATTGAAGCCGGGACCTTCATGGTTGCTGCGGCAATTACCCAGGGGGATGTGATGATAGAAAACATTGTTTTGGAGCATATTCAATCCCTAATAGCCAAACTCCGGGAAATCGGCGTGGAAATCACTTCCAACGGTTCATGGGTACGGGTTTCGGGCCATCAACCGTTGCGCAGTGCAGACATAAAAACCATGCCCTACCCGGGTTTTCCTACCGATATGCAGCCGCAGATGATGGCCTTGCTATCTATGGCAGCAGGAACCAGTATCATGGTGGAAACCATTTTTGAAAATCGCTTCATGCATGTTCATGAACTGAGAAGAATGGGTGCCGACATTAAAATTGAAGGTCGAGTAGCGATTATTAAAGGCAAAGACCACCTGGAAGGAACCGCTGTTGAAGCTACAGATTTACGTGCTGGAGCGGCCCTGGTTCTGGCCGGATTGTGTGCCCGGGGAGAAACCAGGGTGGGAAAACTGGAACACATTGATCGTGGTTATGCCCAATTTCATCAGAAATTGCAAAATTTAGGCGCCCAGATAGATCGCAGAGCCGCACTTGAAAGCCGTTAAAACCAAAAGGAACAGACCTCGGGATGCCAACTCTGCAGGTGATTTTGTGAGTAGATTCTGCTATAATCTATCACAGCAAATTAGGGGCAGAGGTATCATATGAAGAGTTCATGGTCGCGCCGTTTTATAATGATTATTGTTTTACTCCTGGTTGGCCTTCTCTCTATGTTTCTTTTTATGCATAGTTCTTTCTTCTATATTGACAAGATCACCGTGCAAGGGGCGGATAAGTTGGGAACCGAAGGGGTCATCCGGCTCTCCGGGCTTCGTCCTGGATTGAATATCTTTTCCGTTGATGGACATCAAATCAGTCAGGCCTTGCAAGTGCACCCCATGGTGAGGACAGTCAAGGTAAACAGACATCTGCCCAGACACCTTGAAATAGTGGTCACTGAACGCCAGGCCTGGGCATTAATGACTTACCGGGGAGCATTTTTGTGCATTGATCCGGAAGGCATTTATATTGACAAGTTAAGTAATTTTTCCGCTGATCAGTATTGTATAATTACTATGGACCGCGAACCCGAGCAGGTGGTTTTGGGACAGGCAGTGGATCCGGAAGCAACCGGCGCCATTCGGAAGATATGGGAAGCGATTCCAGCCGAAAATCGCAATTATATATCCGATTACCATTATGAGCATGGCAACAAGCAAGTGGTCTTGCATACCAACCGGGGAACCGAGATTCTTTTCGGTGATCTGGATCGCCTGGAAGAAAAGGTGCAGTCCTTGCTGCAGATATTGAATATAGAAAAGGATTATGCTCAAACAGGACAAGCTACTCTGCGCTACGTTGACTTGCGGTACAAAGGCCAACCGGTGGTTAAGACCAACTAGATTGGTTAATTAAGAAAAGGTGATGTTAATATGCGCACCCGCAGCGCCCAGGTAACCATTGCCGTGGTATGCCTGATTTTAGGGGTTTTACTGGCCATACAATTTAAGACCCAGAAAAATATAAATGAAACCTTGATGCCAGGTCGGCTGGAAGAACTGAGCCAGAGGCTTATCGAGGTAACCAAGCAACGGGATGCATTGGCGGAAGAAACAGAGTCCCTGCGTGAGAAGCTGCAAAACATCCGCCAGGACAACCAGGCTATGGCTGATTTGCAGGATGAGGTAATGAAGGCTAACATGGCAGCAGGGATGATCGCTGTAACCGGCCCGGGTATTATGATAACCTTAAATGACAGCAATCGCAACATACAGACGGGGGAAAACCCCAACTATGCAATTGTACATGATTACGATTTATTGACCCTGGTTAATGAGTTGCGGGCTTCGGGGGCAGAGGCCATTGCCATCAATGACGAGCGCTTGACAGCGGTATCAGAAATCCGCTGTGCAGGGACCCTTATTCTGGTTAACTGGGTTCGCATCGGGCCGCCCTATGTGATCAAAGCCATCGGAGACCCGGAGATGCTGATGAGCGGACTTAACATCCGCGGCGGCCATATGGAAACCCTCAAATATTTGGGCTTGCAGACCAGTGTGCAGAAGGTTGATAATTTGGAACTGCCTGCCTTTAATGGTTCTATGAAATTCACCCATGCTGTACCAGTAGTTGATTTGAAGGCGAGGCAGTAAGATGTGGCTGGTCATCATTTTCTGTTTATTAATAGGTTTATTCATCGGATTTCAGGTGCCGGTCTTATTTCCCGTTCTATATGCAAAATATATGTCTATAGCCATCCTGGCGGCGCTGGACTCCCTATTTGGTGGCATCCGCGCCTATATGGAGGACGGCTTCGACAGCACCATTTTTGTTACCGGATTTGTAGTTAATGCTTTGTTAGCCGCGGGTTTGGCCTATCTGGGGGACCGCCTGGGGGTCGATTTATATCTGGCTGCAGTCTTGGTCTTTGGAGTGCGATTGTTCCAAAATCTGGCGATAATTCGTCGATATCTAATGAAAAAATATTAGACTTAAATAAAGGGATATTCAGGATTTTGTGGTATTTCTATGTATGTATGAAAGTAAGGGGGAATCACTATTAAAAATCGCCATATAGTGGTTGCCCTCGATGTAGGGAGCCACACTATCAAAGCAGGCATGGCTGAAGTCCATGGCCTGGAGAGAATAAACGTTTTAGGCATTTCCTCCCTTCCCGCCCAGGGGATAAAAAGGGGTCATATTGTAGATATCGAGGTTGCGGCTCGGGGCATGGAAGAGGTTTTGAATGCTCTGGAAAGGCTGACCGGTGTTGAGATACACGGGGCTGCCATAGGCTTTTCCGGGACTAGCCTGTCAACCTTCAATAACCACACCGTGGTAGCAGTAGGAACCCCCAGCTATGAGATTTCCCAGGATGATAAGAACCGGGTCCTGCAATCGGCGCAGACCATATCCCTCCCGCCAGATAAAGGTATTGTGCAGATTGTTGAACGCCAATATATTATAGACGGTTATGATGGGGTAAAAGAACCGTTAGGTATGGTGGGAAGCCGCCTGGAAGCAGAGATTACAATTGTTATTGCGGCCATTGCTGCGGTGCAGAATTTACAACGCAGCGCTGATCGGGTTAATCTGGAGGTAGAGGGATTAATATTTAATCCCCTGTTGAGTTCCGAGGCAGTTCTGACACCGACCGAAATGGAGATGGGTGTGGCTTTAGTTGATATAGGCGGCGGAACCATTGATGTCAGTGTTTTTGAAGGGGGTAACCTGTTGTGTTCCTCAGTGTTGCCACTGGGTGGGGAGCATATCACCAAAGACCTGGCGATCATCCTAAAGACTTCTCTGGAAGAAGCCAGGATAATCAAGGAGTGTAGTACTGTTAAGCAAGAGGCAGGCGAGGACCAAGTAGAGATTAAGGATGGACAAGGTCAAGAAGGCCGCCAGGTATCTCAGCAACTAATCACAGAAATCATTTCGGCACGGGTTCTGGAAATTGCCGAAATGGTGTATGCTGAATTAGTACAGTCGGGTCTTATTCATCGCATACCAGCCGGTATGGTGCTGACCGGAGGCGGTGCAGAACTAATCGGTATAACGGAGAAATTTGAAGAGTATCTGGACATGCCGGTGCGACTGGGTTTGCCAAAAAAGGTTTTAGGCTTGGCCAGCGAATACCAACGGCCCTGCTACAGTGCCATTGTGGGTGGATTAATCATTTCTGCCCGGCACAATCAACCGCCTATTGAAAACAAACGCGGCCTGTCAATATTATTGGACAGGATGAGCGATTGGTATAGGGATTTTTTTAGGTAAAGGGCAGAGGAGGTTATTGAATGCCATTGGATTTTGACGTAGAAATGCAACAGTTTGCAGACATTAAAGTCATAGGGATCGGCGGAGGCGGAAATAATGCCATTAATCGTATGATTGAAGCCGGTTTAAAAGGGGTTGAATTTTTAGCGGTCAATACTGATTCCCAGGCTTTGTGGATTTCCAAAGCAGACAAGAAGATACAGGTAGGGGAAAAGCTGACCAAAGGCCTGGGTGCAGGAGCCGATCCGGAAATTGGCCTCAAAGCTGCCGAAGAGAATGCTGATGAAATTAAACGGGCCCTGCAAGGCGCCGACATGGTTTTTGTCACTGCCGGCATGGGGGGCGGCACCGGCACCGGTGGGGCGCCGGTAATTGCCAGGATTGCCCGGGAGTTGGGGGCGCTTACCGTTGGTGTGGTCACCCGGCCGTTTACATTTGAGGGCCGCAAGCGCAATATGCAGGCCGAAAGCGGCATACAAACCCTGCGTGAAGAGGTCGACAGCCTGATTACCATCCCCAATGACCGCCTCTTGCAGGTGGTGGAGAAAAACACCGCATTTAATGATGCCTTCCGTATCGCCGATGATATTCTTCGTCAAGGTGTGCAAGGCATCTCTGATCTGATCGCTGTCCCCGGGGTTATAAACTGTGACTTTGCCGATGTTAAAACCGTTATGAAAAACACTGGCTCGGCATTAATGGGTATAGGTACCGCCAAAGGGGAAAACCGTGCTGCCGAGGCAGCGCGGTTGGCTATTTCCAGCCCCTTGCTGGAAACATCCATTGATGGCGCCAAAGGGGTATTGTTTAACATCAGCGGGGGAGCCGATTTAACCCTGTTCGAGATCTATGAAGCGGCTGAAATCATTCATCAGGCGGTTGATGCTGAAGCCAATATCATCTTTGGCGCCAATATCAATGAGAGCCTGGAAGACGAGGTCCGCGTTACTGTCATTGCCACCGGATTCGCAACCTATAAACCCCGACTGGGTGAAACCTCCAAAGGAAGAGGCATTGATGCCCCGCCTACTTTTGCCGAAAAAGGTGATCTGGAAATTCCGCCTTTTTTACGCAATCGCAAACGGTCTGACAATAGATAGTTCATATGCTCTGCCCTGATCCGAAACAAGGGAATCTCATAGGAGCCCGGCACGGTTGTTTTGCCTCGTCAGGGAGGTAGAACAACTGTTGCCGGTCCTGCTTTTTATATCGTCTAAAGCTCTGCAGGTTAATAACCGGGAAGGTGAATTCCCGGTTATTTGTTTTTTATTAGGATAAAAATACGGACCGTTGCACATTAAATCCAACAAATTATGTTCATCTTGTTCTGGTATAATCTGGTCAGCATTAAAACCCTGCGGGCAGAATACTAATGTTTATAGTGTATACTGCCGGAGGAGTGATACCCGGCAGACAAATGACACAGTAACTGTTGATCCCATAGGCCGGTTATGCCGGTGCGGCAGAGATCGTCATTCCGTCATATGAAGTGAGGGCCAATGAGTAATCCTGAGGTTTACCTGGATCTGACCTTCCTGAATAACTTTATAATGGATTTCATCATCCTATGGGCAACCTCCAGGCTATCAGGAATTAAACCCCATTATACCCGCATCATTGTAGCATCGATACTGGGTGGTATATATGCGGTAGGTTATGTATGGCAGTTGGAAAGTGTCTTATACAGTCTGAGCGCCAAAATTGCCGCCTCAGTGCTTATGGTCGTTGTAGCCATAAGGCCCCTTCGCTGGCAGGACTACGGCAAAATCCTGTTGTACTTCTATCTGATTAACTTTACGGTTGCAGGCGCAGCCATCGCGTTTTCATTCCTGCTCTCCGACACGGCAGCGGCGCGGCTATTTCCTGGCATGTGGATAATGGTGGCCATGCTGGCTGCTCTGGCTATTGGTATGTTTGCCGGGCGTTATGTTAAAAACCATCTTTTGCCCGGTTTATTAAAGTTTCAGGTCGAGTTGCGCTTCGGCAAAAACTGCTGCCGGGGTCATGGCTTTGTGGATACCGGCAATGCACTCAAGGATCCTTTAACCAGCAAGCCGGTTATTGTGGCGGAGTATAATCTGATCAAAGAATGCTTACCGCATGATTTGCGCATGATGGTGGAAGTAAATCATAGTGAAGGGGCTATGCTGGACCAAATCATAGCCAGCAGTTGGGCCCATCGCCTACGCTTAATCCCGTTCTCATCTATAGGCAGAAAAAATGGTATGTTGCTGGGCATCCGTGCCGATGAGGTAGTGTTAAATATCGGCTCTAAAGACATCCAGCACAAAAATGCGGTGATCGGAATCTATCGTGAGCAGTTGAATCCGCAGGGCAGCTATCAACTATTGATCCCTGCAGATATGGTGGAAGGATAGGAGGAAAGCCATGGTAATCAGGGACATTATTAAAAACTGGCAGATGAGCCTGATAAGGCTGTATATCCACAAGAAGATACCACAGTTTATACACTATATCGGTTCGACAGAAGTGCTGCCTCCACCGCTGCAAGAGCCTGAAGAAATGCGCTTGATTTCACGCCTGGAGCAGGGTGATGCGGCGGTTAAAGCGAAGCTGATTGAACATAATCTGCGCCTGGTGGTGTACATTGCCAAGAAATTTGAAAATACGGGTATAAACATTGAAGACCTGGTTTCTATCGGCACCATTGGCTTGATCAAAGCGGTCAACACCTTTGAACCTAAAAAGAACATTAAGCTAGCCACTTACGCTTCCCGCTGCATTGAAAACGAAATCCTCATGTACCTGCGCCGTAATTTGAAAAACCGCGGGGAAGTCTCCCTGGATGAACCCCTCAATGTGGATTGGGACGGAAATGAACTATTGCTATCCGATGTATTAGGGACTGATGGTGACATGATCTATAAAAGAATTGAACACGAAGTGGAAAAAAGCCTGTTGTGGCAGGCCATGCACAAATTAAGCAATCGGGAAAAGACCATCATACAGCTTCGCTTCGGCCTGAGGGACGGATTGGAGAAAACCCAGAAGGAAGTGGCCGACATCCTGGGCATTTCTCAATCCTATATCTCGCGCCTGGAAAAAAGGATTCTCAAACGGCTGCAACGTGAAATTCGCAAGATTGAATAATAATCAAGGCTGGTGGTTTGCCTTATAATAGGGCGAATAAATACCCTGCGCTACGTAAATAATTTAATCAAGGTAATTTAGTGCTTATACAGCACTATTTTTTATGATGCTGCCAGATTCCAATGCAAATTTGAGAAGGGAAGGTAGCCGATTTGATCAACAAAGTGGAAATATGTGGGGTCAATACATCCAAACTTCCCGTGCTTAAAAATGAGGAGATGAGAATCCTCTTCAAAGAACTGCAGTCCGGCCAGCAAGAGGCCAGAGACAAACTGATACAGGGCAACCTGCGTCTGGTCTTAAGTGTTATACAGCGCTTCAGCAACCGGGGTGAATTTGTGGATGACCTTTTTCAGGTGGGCTGCATCGGATTAATCAAAGCCATTGACAATTTTGATTTAAGTCAGAATGTGCGCTTTTCAACCTACGCGGTTCCCATGATCATCGGAGAAATTCGCCGCTATCTGCGCGACAACAACCCGATCAGGGTATCCAGATCACTGCGGGATATCGCCTATAAAGCTCTGCAGGTCAGGGAGCGATTGGTCTCGGATAATTCTGCCGAACCGACCGTAGTGCAGATTGCCCGGGAACTGGAACTACCCCGAGAAGAGGTAGTGTTTGCCCTGGACGCTATTCAAGATCCGGTATCATTATTTGAACCCATTTATAATGACGGCGGCGATCCCATTTTGGTCATGGATCAAATCAGCGACGATAAAAACACCGATGATTTGTGGCTGGAAGAAATCTGCATCAAAGAGGCCATGAAAAAGTTGAATGATCGTGAAAAGCACATTGTCTCACTGCGTTTCTTTGCCGGGAAGACACAGATGGAAGTAGCCGATGAAATCGGCATATCCCAGGCGCAAGTATCCCGCCTGGAAAAGGCCGCTTTAAAACAGCTCAAGAAGTATATTTAATGTTGATAGGCTGGAGGGCTCCAAATTATGGGCAATAGAATCCTTACAATATTTCTGCTGGCAGTCATCCTCAGTTTGATGATGCCTTTGACCCAGGCGCACTTTACGGTTGAGCCCGCCTTTACGGTCGATAATCTGGTAAGCATTGAAATGCCTTCCGAATAACCGCTCGGGGTTGGTTTGGTGTGGCCCTTTTTTGTGTTACAATCGGGAAAAGGGTTGCCGGGAAAGTGCGGGATTTGTTTACAGCAGGCACAAGAAACGTATACTGGTATCCAGGGGAGTGTGAGGGATTGTCTAACAGTAAGGTGCGCTTGGAGTGGGACGGCCGCGGGGACTGTTCCGGGCTGAATAGCCCTGTTTTAACCCCCCGAACAATCGCCAATATCTATCCTAAGCCGGTCAATTTGGACAGTTCCCTATGGTGCGCTACAAGCCCGGGAACCCTTGCCGCTCCTGCCAACCGCATGTTTTACGGTGACAATCTGGAAGTTATGCGCTACTTATTACATAATGGCTATCTAAATCGGTTCAATCTCATCTATATAGACCCGCCTTATTTGAGCAACCAAAAGTACCTGTCACGCATCGAGATAGGGGAAAAATCCAGTTCTCAAGCAGTGTATCGCCAGGTGTTTCACGACTCCGGGCCAGGCGACCTGGATGCCTTTTTGGAGCAGATTTTCCCGCGTTTACAGCTTATGAAAGCCTTACTGGCTGAAAATGGCAGCCTATTTGTGCACCTGGACTGGCATGTGAGCCACTATGTCAAGGTTCTCCTGGATGAGATCTTTGCCCCTGAAACCATGATCAATGAAATCGTATGGTGTTATGGCGGCGGCAGCGGCACCAGGCGCCATTTTCATCGCAAGCACGATTTGATCCTGTGGTATGCCAAAGGTGCCGATTATGTTTTCAATCCTCAATATCGGCCTTATTCCCCCAAAACGGTGGAAAGAGGTTTGACTAAAGTCAAAGGCGACCGCTACCAATTGCATCATCAAGGCGCATTAATGCAGGACTGGTGGACTGATATCAATAAAATCCTCAGTCCTACCGCCTATGAGAATCTCAAATTCCCCACGCAAAAACCGCTAGCCCTCCTGGAGCGCATCATCAAATCCGCTTCCAACCCGGGGGATCTGGTCGGCGATTTCTTCGCCGGTTCAGCCACCTTGGCCCAGGTATGCGAGACCAGCGGGCGCTCCTGGGTGAGCTGTGATCACAGCCCTATTGCTATAGATACCGGGGTTAAGCGCTTGATTAAAATAACCGCCCGGCCCTTCAGCCTGGAGAGCATGGCGGCATCACCCGGCCCCGGTCCGGGGAAATTAACCTTAAAACCACCGGTGATAAATTACCTTAAATCCGGGGAGATACTGCTTCACCTGGGAATCGCCGACTATGATCCCGGCCGTGAAGTCGAACCGGCTGCTTGCGTTTATTATTTGGACTTTTGGGAGATTGATATGCATTACGATGGAGTATGTTTTAATTCGGAACTGCAAGTTATCCGGACCAGTAACCGCATAGACGGCGAGTTGCCGCTTGATATCACCACCCGCTTGAAGAAGCCCTCCCAGCCGACGCAGGTGGCTGTGAAAGTACACGATATATTCGGCGCCACCGCCCTGGCTATTGCGAATATATAAGCCACCGGGTACGAGTGATAGCTGTTGAGTGTTTTTCGGTTCTCCCCCATATCAAGGAGGGAATACTGGTAATTAACCCTACATTCTATCCCCAGTCCCCACTTACTAGCCGCTTTTAAGAATGCTCACCCAACCTGCCGGTTCTCTGCCTGTTTGGCGCCCCGCTTTGCGGTTTAGTCGGTTCTAATGGCATCCAGGACACTGAGTTTCATAGCCCGGTTGGCAGGCGAATATCCCGCTATCAAACCCACCACAGTGGAAAAAACCACCGCAGACAGTACCAATTCTAGGGGAATTACTGATATTTTCGTGGGACCGCCCATCCCCGGATTTATAAATCGGGCTGCGGCCAGGTTCAAGCCCAGCGATATCAGGGTGCTGCAGCATACGCCGATGAGCCCTCCGGACAGTCCGATCATACCGGCCTCCAGGAGAAACAACCTTCTAATATCGCGAAGATTGGCGCCCAGGACCTTCATCACTCCGATTTCACGGGTTCTTTCGTAAATGCTCATAATCATGGTATTGGTAATGCCGATGGCGGCAACGAGAAGACTTACAGCTCCGATTCCTCCCAGGATGGCCTGAATGACCTTGAATTCCTTTTTTACAGAATCAAGCATATCTGCCAGGCTGTGGGACTGGTAGCCCATTGCGTTGATCTGTTTCTGAACCGCCTCCACCAGTTGGATATCCCCTACCTTGACCTTAATGACGCTGTATTTGTCTTCACCGGAGGATGTTCTGGGCTGATGCCGGGCTTTACGTTCTTCTTCCTGAATCTTTTCCAGGGTGGAAATATTCATATAGGCACTGTAGGTCTCTTCCCCCTGGTTGCCTTTTAGGATGCCTACTCCTTTAATCTTGACCGGGCTGGGAGGGATGTAGTTACTGTCAGATTCAGACACATTCTGGCGCTTCTCCCCATAAGTCATGTCAGTAGTGAGCATTAGTCTGTCATTAAGCAGATTTACGGGCGGTTCAGGCTCTGGTCCTTCGCCATTGGCATTACCGCCCCGGTAAAAAACCATGCCCCCGTGTGGTTTATTCTGCAGTCGGGGATTGCGAAAAGAGTATGCCACTTGCTTGCCAAAAACCATGGCGTCTTTATCTTCTGCCATTAAAAGCCGGCCTTGTTCCACCTGAAAATCAAAGACTTCCATCAGGGCAGGATCCAAACCGATGACACTGACATCACCTACCATTTTTCCATCAATCACTCGTAAATAGGCGTTTTTTATCGGCATGACCGCTTCAACCCCGGAGATTTTTTGAAAACTGGCCACGGCAGTATCATCAAGCTGCACATTTTGACTGCGCTTTAAACCCTGTTCAGGATTATAACCGCCGGAGCGGTGCACCTGGATGACATTAAGGCTTCCCATCTGCTGCAGGCTTTCTTTAAAGCTGGCATCCATGGCAAAGCCTAAAGAAAGCATCAGGATGATGGAACTGGTTCCGATCACGACTCCCAGCATGGTCAGAAAAGAGCGCAGCTTCCTTCTCCACAGATTCCCGCAGCTCATTCTCAGCAGGTCCAGACTATTCATCAAAATTCACATCCTCAAGCCGTTTCCTGTGCCTCTTGCGCACAATGACAAAGGCTGCAGCGCCCAGGAGCAAGAGCAGGAGGGCTATCCCCAACGGGGTTTTCCAGCCGGCCTGGCCGGTATCTGCCGCCATTTCCGGCCCTTCCATCATGGGGGGCTGCGGCGCCGGCATAGCTTCGATTTCAAAGTCTTTCTTAACCTCGTAAGTCTGCCCCATTTCATCGTTGTATGAGAATACCATGGAACCGGTGCAGATGCCTTCATGGCGAGGGGTTAGGGTCACCTCAAAATAATCGCTCTTGCCAGGTTCCAGGTTGCCCACGAATTCTTCCCCATCTCTTATTTCGAAATCCCCTTCGGTATGGATCATGAGATTTCTAATGGCTGCCTTGCCGGTGTTGAAATAGGTTGCAGATAATCCCAAAGGCAATCCGACAAAGGCCTCTTCGGGTTTATCCAGAATGGGGACCATCAGTTTGCCTTCCTGAATCACCGCCACCCCGATAATCTCCTTGTCAGTGTATTGGTTGCCTTTCTGATCTTCATATTCAAGGTTGGCAGTGATGTTGTAGGTTTTGCTGGCAGCGTCCAACTTGGATTTCAAGGGGATGGAACGGGACATGCTGGTGCCGGCGGGGATACTTTCCGTGACAAAGGAACTGCCGCTGTTGACCGGGGAAAAGACATTGTCATCAGAGGTGAGGCTAATTTTGATATTATAAATATCCTTGTCCCGGCTGGTGTTGAGAAAGGACAGATACAGTTCAAAGATATCACCCGGCCGCACATAGTCATTCCCATAGTCATAATTCTCTATAATCAGCCGGGGGCTTGATTTAATATTCTTTCCTGCGCCGCTTTTGCCCTCAATGGTTAAGTACACCTTGCTCTCCGTGGTTAATTCAAGGTTGGATTCATTCTTGTATTTGATGGTCACGTCCAACGCATAGCTCCCGCTCTCGATATTGGGATCGGCATAGACCTTGAAGGGAAGGGCTTTAAACTCTCCTGCCTTCATCTCATTAACATGAAGCGTATCCAGGGGCTGATCCAGCCTTAAACCGGTGGCGGTGAAGCCGGACATTTTAACTTCGATGTCTTTGGCGATGAAATCACCCTCGTTTTTGATTTGCAGCTTGATTTCCGTACTCACGCCGCTGTCCAATGTTTCATCATCCAAAAGCAGATCCATGACTCGCAAGTTTACCTGTTTATCATTGATTATTTTCACAAAGATGGTGCCAGTGGCGCTGCCCTCTCGGCCGCTTTCGCTGGTATAATCCACCTTGACGGAGAGGGGATAAATTTTGGATTCAGCCCCCGGGGCTACCTTTAATCCGGTAAACCTGGCCATTTCGGTATCGCGGGAGCCTATGGAAACCATACCCGTCTGCAAAGACATGTTTTCAATTTGAAATGGAAATTTACTGTGATCGTCAACCAGTAGAGACACATTAACATTTCTGGCCGTGCCTTGATGGAGATTCTCCACCGGCACCAGCAGGGTGCTCTCTTCTCCGGCTTTAAAGGCTGGTATGGATGCACTGCGGCCGATTACCAGTTTGGGCTCTTGCAGAATATCTCCCTCATCTGCCTTGACTATGGCATCCCACCCGCTCCAATCGCTGGGGAGTTCCCCCGGGGTTGCCAGTATACAGATGGTTATCAGGGTGACACATAAATACAGTATCCGCTTTTTCATGACATTCTCTCCTCAACTCGCATGATTTCATCCTGCGCAATATTACCGTCCAGGAAATGAATAATACGATGGGCAAAGCCAGCAATATCACGATCATGAGTAATAAGCACCAGGGTCTGCCGATGCTCACGGGCCAGTCCCAGCATCAAATGCATGACCTCCAAACTGGTGCGGGAATCCAGGTTGCCGGTGGGTTCATCAGCCAGAATGATCGGCGGCCGGGTCACAAAAGCGCGCGCAATACCTACACGCTGCTGCTGACCACCGCTCATTTCAGCCGGTTTATGCTTCATATATGGCTTTAACCCCACCGCTTCCAGCATCTCTGTGGCCATATAGTCTCGCTGCCGCCCGGGCACCCCTTTGAACACCAAAGGAAGGCTTACATTTTCCAGCGCTGATAGAGAAGGTAGCAGATTGTAAGATTGGAAGATGAAACCGATATATTTTCGCCTGAATTTAGCCAGTTGGGTTTCGCTCATATTCTCTATCGAGATTCCGTTGACGCGAATGGTGCCTCGGGTGGGTTTTTCCAGACCGGCCATCAGGTGCAGGAGGGTAGATTTGCCGGAACCGGATGTACCCAGAATGCAGCATATTTCACCGCTCGGGATGTCCAGATCGACATGATCCAGGGCCACCACCTTCTGGGTTCCCACCCGGTAGATTTTCCTCAGACCATGAATTTCAAAGGCGTTGATGATTTGCCCCCCCCTTTCTCCTATTAATGTTCAATATGATAATTAGTTATAATTTCTTGCACTGTTAAATATTATAATGGTTATTTGTTGAAAATTGGCTGGAAATACTGCTGTTGGTCCGCAAAGTTACAGGGGGACGTTGGTGTGTAACACATTTTCAAAGTGTTATACCACCAACGTCCCCCTGTAACCCGTTTTCTTCTAAAAATAATCGTCCTGGCCGCTCTTTTTAGCCCATAAATAGAGGCCGGTGATGGCGGCGGCATGCAGCGCCCACCAGCCAGGCTGCAGAAAACTGTAGGTGCCGGGATCTGGTTTATCAGTGCCCATCATTTTTCGCAGCACAGAATTTCTACGATCAATAAGATCGGATAGCAAATCAATCCCCCCTTTCCTTTAACAATAGGTCTTCAACAATATTGTCCCCGGGTCGGGGCATATTGTGTTTGGCAAATTTTGATTGTTCTGGCAGGCAATTAACAATTAAATGCTTGCAGTCCGGAAATTTTTATGTTATCAATGGCTGTAGGTTGGAAATCATAAATGTGCTTAATAACGGCTGACAGCAAGGTGAGTTCATGAGGTTGGATTTATGGATATTTTGGAAAAGGGTAGGTTAAGCATCCTGCACGGCACCCCGGGTTTGGGCAATAGCACCCTGGCGCGCATCATGGCGCAGTTCAAGCCTTGCACGCTTTTTTATGAGGCCGAATACCCCGAATTGCTGTGTTTTTTATCCCCTGCTGCTGCCCGGGCTTTTATGGAACGGCGCCATCGAATGGATCCGCTATTGCTAGGCGGTGAAATGGACCGCCAGGGGGTAGAGATGGTATGTTATGGCGAAGAACAATATCCGTCCTGGCTCACCTGTATTCACAACCCCCCGCAGCTGCTATATTATCGTGGCCGAATAGAATTGGCCCAGGGTTC
Source organism: Syntrophomonadaceae bacterium (assembly GCA_050949825.1). Lineage (GTDB taxonomy): Bacteria > Bacillota > Syntrophomonadia > Syntrophomonadales > Syntrophomonadaceae > DTU019. The sequence goes on from JBMNGL010000007.1 coordinate 390,027, forward strand.
CTGCATGGCTATAGTCGGTTCAAGGACGGCCACACAGTATGGCCGGAAAATCGCCCGCGATTTTGCGGCACAACTGGCGGGTAGAGGGTTGGTCATTGTCAGTGGGCTGGCGCGGGGGATCGACAGTCAGGCCCACCAGGGCGCCCTGGAGGCCGGGGGGGATACCATCAGTGTCCTGGGCAGTGGCATCAATGTGGTCTACCCCCGGGAAAACACCAACCTGTATAATGAAATCTGCCGGCAGGGATTGATGATCAGTGAATTTCCCTGGCAAACCCCGCCGCTGCCCAACCACTTTCCGATGAGAAACCGCATAATATCCGGCCTTTCTCTGGGGGTACTGGTAGTAGAAGCCCGCCTTAAAAGCGGGGCACTCATAACGGCCGATTTTGCCCTGGAACAAGGCCGTGAGGTTTTCGCTATTCCCGGCCCCATCAGCAGCTCCAACAGTGCCGGGACCAATCATCTTATCCAGCAGGGCGCCAAGCTGATAACCTGTATTGAGGATATCCTGGAGGAATACTATGGACCTGCCCCCGGTGCTGCTGCAGCCAGCATTATCCAACCGGCCTTGCCTATGTATACAGAAGCGGAAAAGCAGCTTATGTCCCAGATGGGTTTTGATAAGTGCCATCGCGATGATTTACTGCGCCTGACCGGATTAGCCCCGGGTGATTTAAGTCTGGCCTTGCTAAAGCTGGAGCTAGAAGGTATAGTACAATCATTGCCGGGCAATTACTATGTAAAGATTGGCTAGACTAACAAACACAGGAGAGGTGATATGATTGGCGGGCAGTACCCTGGTCATTGTGGAATCGGCCGCCAAGGCCAAAACCCTGGGAAAATTCCTGGGAAAGAACTATAGAATAAAGGCCTCTGTAGGGCATATCAAGGATTTACCCAAAAGCAAATTGGGAATTGATGTAGAGGGGTCGTTTGAGCCTCAATATATTACTATTCGGGGTAAAGGCGACATTCTTAAAGAAATCAAGGAGGAGTCCTCCAAAGCCAGCCGGGTTCTGCTGGCGACCGACCCGGATCGGGAAGGAGAAGCCATTGCCTGGCACCTGCAAAATGCTATAAAAATACCGGCAGGAAGTAAATGCCGGATTGAGTTTCACGAGATTACCAAAGATGCTGTGATACAAGCCATAAAAAAATCGCGCCCTGTGGACATGGACCGGGTCAATGCGCAGCAGGCCCGCCGGGTCATGGATCGACTGGTAGGGTATAATCTGAGCCCCTTATTGTGGAGCAAGGTCCGCAAGGGTTTGAGTGCAGGACGGGTGCAATCAGTGGTGGTGCGTCTCATCTGCGAACGCGAAGAGGAAATTACGCAGTTTGTAAGGGAAGAATATTGGACCATTAATGCACAGTTGACGGATGATAAAAAGCATGCTATAAGCGCGAAATTGCACTCCTACCGGGATAATAAAATACAGATAAACAATGAAGAACAAAAGCAGCAAATTGTTCGCGAATTGGAACAGTCGGCCTTTTCCGTAGCCAGGGTGGAAAAAAAAGAGAAACGCAAAAAGCCCGGAGCACCATTTACCACCAGCACCATGCAGCAGGAAGCGAATAAGCAGTTAAACTTCTATTCCAAACGGACTATGAAGGTAGCCCAGGAGCTTTATGAAGGTTTAGAAATTGGCAAAGAGGGCACGGTTGGCTTGATCACCTACCTGAGAACCGACTCGACCCGTATTGCCAGCGTTGCCCAGGCCGAGGCCATGCAATTTATCACGGAGCAATATGGCCCGGAGTATGCTCCCTCAAAACCCAATGAGTATAAAAGCAAAAAAGGCGCCCAGGATGCTCATGAAGCTATCCGTCCCACCCTGGTGAGCCGCACCCCGGAAAGCATCAAAAGCAGCCTGACTCGCGATCAGTACCGGCTTTATAAGCTGATTTGGGAACGTTTTGTAGCCAGCCAGATGACCGCTGCCATTTATGACAGTGTGACGGTTGATATCAAGGCCGGTGATTATGGGCTCAGGGCCACCTCATCCAAGCTCAAATTCTCCGGCTATAAAAAGGTCTATAAAGACAGCGACGAGGAGGATGCCGGCAAGCCCCTGCCGCAATTGAAACAGGGTGATGCCTTGAACCTGGTCGAACTGGAGGCGGAGCAGCATTTTACCCAGCCCCCGCCGCGTTTTACCGAGGCCAGTCTGGTTAAATTCCTGGAAGAAAACAATATCGGCAGACCCAGTACCTATGCTCCCATCATCGATACCATCTTAAAAAGGCATTATGTAGAAAGGCAGAATCGGCAGTTCGTTCCTACTGAACTGGGCATCATTGTGGTTGATCTTTTAAAGGCCAATTTCCCCAAGATTATGGATGTGGAATTTACAGCCCGCATGGAAGAAGAACTGGACCTTATTGAGGACGGCAGGCTGGATTGGCGCCAGGTGGTGACAGGTTTCTATGGACCATTTGCGCTTGATCTGGAAAAGGCTAAAGATCTTATCGATAAGGTGGAAATCAAGGATGAGGATGCCGGCAAACCCTGCCCTGAGTGTGGCCGCCCCCTGTTCATAAAGTATGGGCGTTTTGGGAAATTCCTGGCTTGTTCGGGCTTCCCGGACTGCCGGCATACCGAATCCATCAACGAGGAAATCGGGGTGGTCTGTCCTTTGTGCGGTGGGAATGTTCTGGGCTTAAAAAGTAAAAAAGGTCGTCGTTTTTATGGTTGCAGCAATTATCCCCAATGCAAGCTGCTCTCCTGGCAGCAGCCTACTGGCGACTCATGCCCGGAATGTGGGCATTTCCTGGTGCAAAAGGTATCTGCCAACAAATCCAAACAGGTGCTTTGTTCAAACCCCGAATGCAAATATAAAAGCAGGAATGAGGAAGGCTGATGCTGATTCATGTCATCGGCGGGGGTCTGGCCGGGTGTGAAGCGGCCTATGCCCTGGCCCGGCAGGGCATATCCGTTATTATCTGGGAAATGAGGCCTAATATGAGCACACCCGCCCATCAAAGTGGGGACCTGGCCGAATTGGTGTGCAGTAATTCTCTTAAATCGGAACAGCCGGATACCGCCCAGGGCCTGCTCAAAATGGAGATGCGCATCCTGGGTTCTTTATTGCTGCCCCTGGCAGATGCCACACGGGTGCCGGCAGGATCAGCCCTGGCGGTCGATCGGGTTAGATTCAGCCGTTTGCTTACCCGGACCATAGAAGACCATCCCTTGATTACGGTTAAACGACAGGAGATGCGCTCCATCCCGGATCACCCCTGTATCATCGCTACCGGACCATTAACCTCGGAGGCGATGACACATTCCTTACAGGAAATAAGCGGGGAGGAAAACCTGTACTTCTATGATGCGGTGGCTCCCACCGTTACCAGGGCCAGCCTGGACGAAAGCGTAGTTTTTAAGGGAGCAAGGTACGGCAAAGGCAATGCGGACTACTACAATTGTCCTATGAACAAGGAAGAATACCAGGCTTTCTACCAGGCCTTGCTGGCAGCCGATGCCCTGGAACCCAGCCGTATCGATAAGGGCATGATATTTGAAGGCTGTATGCCCATAGAATTCATGGCCGCCCGGGGGGTGGATACCATGCGTTTCGGCCCGATGCGCCCGGTAGGCCTTACCCCTCCCCACGGCGAACAGCGGCCTTATGCAGTGGTGCAGTTGCGACAGGAGGATCGGGAAGGCCAATTGTGGGGCCTGGTAGGCTTTCAGACCCGGCTGCGCTGGAGCGAACAAGATCGGGTATTCCGTTTAATCCCCGGCATGAAAAAGGCTGAGTTTGTGCGCTACGGGGTAATGCACCGCAACACCTATATCAACAGCCCACGCCTATTGGATGTCAGCTTGCAGTTCAAATCACGGCCCGGGATATTTCTGGCCGGGCAGCTTACCGGGGTGGAAGGCTATATGGAATCAGCCGCCAGCGGCATTTGGGCCGGGCTCAGTGCAGCCCGCTATTTGCAGGGGAAACCGCCCTTGAGCCTGCCTGAGACCACCATGCTGGGGGCTTTGATACATCATATTACCACTGCCGACCCGGGCAAGTTTCAACCCATGAATGCCAATTTTGGCATTCTGCCACCCTTGGCGACAGCAATTAAAGACAAAAAGCAGAGAAATATGTCCTATGCGACCAGGTCGTTGCAGGAATTGCGGGAGTTTTCTGAATTGTTGCAAAAACCATTGTAAATGTCTTGGAATTATGCTAGCATTTGTGTTTAGATAAGTATTCAGGTGAAACAACATGATTTTGCATAATATTGAAGATTTCCTCAACCACTTGAGAGTGGTGAAAAACGCCTCCAGGCTAACCCTGGTCAGTTACCGCACCGATCTGGAACAGTATTTTAACTTTCTGGCCCAAAGGCATCAAGTGGAGGTTGAGGATCTTGACTTGAACATGATTGATCATAAATCAGTGCGTGAATACCTGGCTTTATTGCAGCAACAGGGTTTGCAGCGCTCCACCATGGCCAGAAAACTGGCCGCCCTGCGTTCTTTTGTACGCTACCTGTGCCGGGAAAACCTTCTGCCCAGCAACCCTATTGCGGCGGTAGCCACTCCCAAACAGGATAAGCGGCTGCCCAATTTCCTCTATCCAGTTGAAGTCACCCAATTGCTTGAAGCCCCGGACACCTCAAAACCGCTGGGATTAAGAGACCGTGCTGTGCTGGAAATGCTGTACGCTACCGGTATTCGCGTCTCGGAATTATGCGGCCTTAAAACCTCTGACATTAATCATCAAGACGGCTACATTAAAGTGACCGGCAAAGGAGACAAGGATCGCATCGTCCCCCTGGGCAGGCCTGCTGCGGAATCCCTGCACAGTTACCTTAAGGAACGGCAAAAAATAATTGATAAAAAGAAATGCCCCGAGACGGCAGTTTTTCTTAATAGATTTGGTCAGCAGTTATCGGTCCGCGGGGTGCGGAATATAATTAATAAATATGTGGACGCTCTGGCCATGAACACCAGGGTCAGCCCTCACACCTTAAGGCATTCCTTTGCTACCCATTTATTGAATCGGGGGGCTGATCTGCGTTCAGTACAGGAGCTGTTGGGTCATGTCAAACTATCTACTACACAGATTTATACCCACCTTACCAAGGAAGATATAAAAAGAGTTCATAATAAAACCTTGCCCAGGAGGTAAACATGTTTCAAGGCACAACCATAGTTGCAATTAGAAAAGGCGGCTCAACAGCCATAGCCGGAGACGGTCAGGTTACCTTTGGGCAAAATACCGTTATGAAACAGACCGCCAACAAGATCCGGCGGCTCTATGAAGGCCGAATTATAGCGGGTTTTGCCGGCTCGGTCGCTGATGCCTTTACCCTCTTTGCCCGCTTTGAAGAAAAGCTCAAACAATCGGGTGGCAATCTGACCAAAGCTGGGGTGGAGCTGGCCCGCGATTGGCGCAGTGACCGGGTGTTAAGAAAACTGGAGGCTTTACTCATTGTAGCTGACCGGGAAAAGATGCTGCTCATCTCCGGTAATGGTGAATTAATTGAACCGGATGATGGCATCACCGCCATAGGTTCAGGGGGACCTTATGCCATGGCAGCGGCTCGCGCCCTGGTGCAGCATACCGATATGAAGGCCGAGCAGATTGCCCGTCAAGCCATTGCTATAGCTGCTGATATCTGTGTTTACACCAATCATCACATTACTGTGGAGACTATCGAATAGATCGGTCAGTCAGGAGGGGAAACCGTGCATAATCTCACCCCCAAAGAGATAGTTGCTGAATTGGATAAATATATTATTGGTCAGAAAGAAGCAAAAAAGGCGGTAGCTATAGCTTTGCGCAATCGCTACCGCAGAAAAATGCTTTCGGTCGAGTGGCAGGAAGAGATTTACCCCAAGAACATCATTATGATCGGCCCCACCGGCGTAGGCAAGACCGAAATCGCCCGCCGCCTGGCCAGGATGGTGAAAGCGCCCTTTATTAAAATTGAAGCCACCAAGTTCACCGAGGTCGGTTATGTAGGCCGGGATGTGGACTCCATGGTAAGGGATCTGGTTGAAACCTCTATTCGCATGGTGAAAACGGAAAAAATGCAAGAAGTGGAAGAACGGGGGCGCAAGCTGGCCGAAGAGCGCATTGTGGATTATCTGCTGCCGCGCAAAAAAAAGTCCCGAGGGCCTGCCAACCCTCTGGAGTTGTTTTTAGGAGGGGGACCGCCGCAGCAAACCCGGGAAGAGGACGAAGAACCCCAATCCACCGAGGAACAGCGTAAGATCTTGCGCAACCAGATTGCGCGGATGGAACTGGAAGATACGGTGGTTGAAATCGAGGTAGAGGAAAAAACCCCCTCTTTTCTGGAGGTATTTTCAGGATCAGGGGTTGAAGAAATGGGGGTTAACCTCCATGAAATGTTTGGCAACCTCATGCCCAGGCAGCGCAAAAAGCGCAAATTAACAGTGGAAGAAGCCCGTAAAATATTGACTTATGAAGAAGCCCAACGCTTGATTGACATGGACGAGGTGCATAGATTGGCCATCAGCAGGGCTGAACAGGATGGCATCATCTTTCTTGATGAAATTGACAAAATCGCGGGTCGGGAGAGCAGCCATGGCCCAGATGTGTCCCGGGGTGGGGTGCAGCGTGATATTTTACCGATAGTGGAAGGATCCACTGTCATGACCAAATATGGTCCGGTAAAAACAGATCATATCCTGTTTATTGCTGCCGGGGCTTTTCATATCAGCAAACCCTCTGACCTTATTCCCGAACTGCAGGGGCGTTTCCCCATTCGTGTGGAGTTGGAAAGCCTTGGCAAGGAGGATCTCAAGCGTATTCTGACAGAACCCCATAATTCACTGCTCAAACAATACCGTGTACTTCTGGCAACCGAGCAGGTTACGGTCGTTTTTCAACCCGAGGCCGTTGATCATATCGCTGCCATTGCCAGTGAGGTTAATGATCGTACTGAAAATATCGGAGCCCGTCGCTTGCACACCATAATGGAGAAAGTCCTGGAAGATTTGTTGTTCCACGCTCCTTATATGCTGGGACAGGAAATTGTCATCGATAAAACCTTTGTCAGCCAGCGCCTGGAGAAAATTGTGCAGGATGAGGACTTGAGCAGATATATACTGTAGGAGGGATACTTGTGGGCAGAACGCTTTTGGAAAAATCACGTTCAATTAATAAAAAATTACAGAAAATCGGAGGCAACCCGGTTAATTTCTATGAAATCTGTGAGGTATTAGCCCTTAATCTGGAATGCAGTGTGTTTATTGTAGGACGCCGGGGGCAAATCTCCGGTTACGCCTTTCACCCGGAATGCGCCTGCGCGGATATTAAAAGGTTGATCTACCATGCCGAGCGCTTCCCGGAGAGTTTCAATCAAGAGTTTACCAACATCCAGGAAACGCAGACCAATGTGGTGTTGGAAAAGGGCCGCAAATGTATTTTCAATTTCCAGAGCGGTGACTGTGATTGTTCTGAGCGTATCTGGTCCATCACCCCCGTGTTTGGAGGCGCCAAGCGTATCGGTACTTTAATCCTGATGCGCGATAAGGCCGGTCAATTTACGGAGGAGGATATTGTGCTGGCCGAGTACGGGGCCATTGTGATTGCCAATGAAATAATGAGAATGACCTCGGAGCGCATCGAGGACCAGGCCCGCAAGAAGGCCTCGGTTCAAATCGCTATGGCCACCCTGTCCTATTCTGAAAAAGGGGCTATCGAGCATATTATTAGAGAATTAAACGGCACCGAAGGCCTGCTAGTGGCAAGTCGCATCGCTGACAAGGTGGGTATTACGCGCTCAGTTATCGTGAGCGCCCTGAGAAAGTTTGAAAGTGCAGGGGTTATTGAATCCCGCTCGCTGGGTATGAAAGGCACTTATATCAAGGTCCTAAATGATTATCTTTTCGAAGAATTAAGGAAATAATCCCATCAAATAAAGCAAACAGAGGGCCGTTGTTTGGGCTTGCTTCACAAATCAAACCAAACAACGGCCCTCTGTTTGCGTGTCGTGGGGACGGTTCCTACGATACGAAAGAAATGTTTTATACGACATATATGTTTGCCCTCCTGGAGAAAGCGTTTCAACCACCTATCGACAAGGGATAAAATGTTTTGTTAAATTTCGGATTTATAAGATAGTTTTACTAATAATAGCAGGAATTTTGACAGGTTGAGTAGAACCATTGATTTAAATTTCGATAATGCCCAAAAGGGGTGATATATTGCTCAATGATGTATTCAATTCAGGTACTCAGTCCCTGCTTAATAGAGCAATGGACATCACTTGGCGTGCGAAGGAAGTTTCCGCCGATAACATCGCTAATGTTGATACGCCTGGATTCAAGCGCAGTGAGGTGCTCTTTCAGAAAAATCTCCAACAGGCCTTATCATTAAGAGGTCCCAAAGGTCTGGCTGCCACTCATGCCAGGCATATGCAAGGTCGTGCCTCCCGGATGAAGGGCGGCAATAGTATTATAATTGACCGCATTACCGACTCCTCATACCGCAATGATGGGAATAATGTGGACATTGATATGGAAATGGCAGGATTGACCAAAGCCAATCTGTTTTATGATGCCCTTAGCCAGAGCATGAGCAATGAAATACGCTTGTTACGCCTGGCCATTACCGGGAGGGGATAAGAAATGAGCTTTTTAGACGGAATTGACATTAGCGCCAGTGGGCTGACCGCACAGCGTCTGCGTTTGGACACCATTGCCAATAACATGGCCAATGCTGAGACCACTCGGGTGGCGGGAGGAACCGGACCTTATCGGCGTCAGGTGGTTATATTTGAATCTCGCCCCGGCAGCGCTGTAAAAGGCAGTTTTGCTGATGTACTGCGCCGTCGCATGGCCAACACCGGAGGCGGGGTGCGGGTCACTGCCATCCGCTCTTTGGACGAAAGCCAGGCTCCATTTAAAAGGGTATATGAGCCCGGTCACCCGGATGCGGATGAACAAGGCTATGTTACCTACCCTAATGTCAACATAGTTGAAGAAATGGTGAATATGATCTCCGCTACCCGGGCCTATGAGGCCAATGCCAAGGTCATTGAAGCCACCCGGGCTATGGCAGCTCGGGCGTTGAGCATCGGTAGATAAAGGAGGCATCCCAAGGTGGCCATTAACCCGATTAGCCCCAATCTGTTGTCCGCCATTGCTGCTCCTGCTGCTGCAGTCCCGCAAACCGCAGAGGGGAATACGAGCAGTTTTTGGAACAGCCTCAAGGAGGCTCTCGGTCAGGTAAACACGCTGCAGCATGAGGCCTCGTATAACGCGCAGCAGTTGGCACTGGGTGCACAGGATTATCTGCACAGTCCCATGATTGCCTATGAGAAAGTCAGCCTGGCCTTACAGCTTACCATTGAAATACGCAATCGCCTGGTAGAATCCTATCAGGAAATCATGCGCATGCAGATGTAATCTGCGGCAGGGAGTATAGACATAGATGGAAAACTTCCTAAACACCGTCAAACAAATGACGGCTAATCTTAAAGAACTGTGGGATCAGATGAATCTGAACCGCAAAGTCCTGAGCATCGGCATGCTCGCCTTTATAATCTGCATCGTGGTCGTAGCCTGGGCAAGCGCCACCCGGGTCAATTATGAGCCGCTTTATACCCAACTCAGTGACAAGGACGCCGGTGCCATTATTGCCAAGTTAGATGAAGCAAGAACACCCTATCGCCTGGAGGACAACGGCAGCACCATCCTGGTTCCCGCTGAAGTCAAATACAATACCCGCTTAAAACTGGCCGAACAAAATCTGCCCCTGGGAGAGTCAGGTTTTGAACTGTTTCGGGAAAGCACCAGTTTCGGGGAGACTCAAACCGACAAGCGGGTCAAGTACCTGGAAGCCCTGCAGGGCGAATTGGCTCGCACCATACAACGCCTGGACAAGGTTAAGGCGGCCAAGGTCAACCTGGCCCTGCCGGAGCAGTCGTTGTTTTCTGATCAAGAAGAGCTTTCCAAGGCATCGGTGGTCATCAATACCCAACCCGGCCAGAGCTTGACCCCACAGGAAGTCCAAGCCGTGACCAATCTGGTCGCCAACAGTGTGGAACGGCTCAAGGCTGAAAATGTCGTTATCGTTGACCAGTACGGAACGCTTTTATCTGATGCTCTGCCCCAGGGTATGATGGCGGCCACATCCAAGCTGCAAATGCAGTTGGCAATGAAAAGGGAATATGAAAAGGAGAAACAAACAGCCATCCAGTCCATGTTGGACAAAACCCTGGGGGTAGATAACGCAGTGGTTCGCGTCAATGCCGAACTCAATTTTAACGACCGCGAAGAACGCTCCGAAATCTACAGCCATGATCCCGAGGGGTCCTTTGTGCGCAGCGAAGAGATTATCAAAGAATCCGGCACTACGCCTGCTGCCGGTGCCGCTCCCGGAACCGATGCCAATATCCCGCAATACACCGAAATCAACGATACCGAGGGCAGCTATGATAAATCCTCGACCATACGCAATTATGAAATTGATAAAACCGAAACCATTACCCGTTATGCGCCCGGCGAAGTTAAATACGATTACCTTACCATTTCGGTTCTAGTTAATAATGCGGCAACTATGGATTTGAAACTGGGGCAGAGCCAGGAAGACAAGGCCAATACTATTCGTAATATAGTGGCTACAGCCTGCGGTTTACGGGAAAACCGCAATAATGAAAACGTCAGGCTGGATGAGAATATATCGGTGGCTTTCATCGAGTTTAACCCTCAACCAGAACCGGAACCGGATTCCTTAAACACCGTCGAGTATCTTTTTCAAAGCGGCTGGATGCCCTGGCTTATGCTGGGCCTGGTCCTTTTGACCTGCCTGGCGGTCTTTGCAGGACTGCGCAGGAGGAGTCCTGCCCCAGAGGTGGAAGCGGGCGTGCCCATTAGCGGTTATGAAGCGATAGTGGACGATGAAGTCAGCCTGGAGAAGCTTATTGATAAGAGTATGACGCCGGCTGAACGCGAAAGCCAGAAGATCAAAGAGGAGATCGATAAATTGGTGGAGAGCAATCCGGAAAATGCGGCCCAGGTAATCAAATCCTGGCTATTGGAAAACTAGAGGTGAGCATGGTGGCGACCAAAAAAGCCCTGAGTGGCAAACAAAAGGCAGCCAATTTCCTTATTTTTCTGGGACCGGAAAAATCAGCCCAGATTTTTAAATATATGAGTGAAGAAGAAATTGAACAGCTGACCCTGGAGATTGCCAATATCCGTCAAATACCTGCGGAACGCATGGATGAAATCTTTCGGGAATTCTTTGAGATGTGTTTGGCCCGCCATTTTATCGGTAAAGGCGGCATCGCCTATGCCAAAGAAATATTGGAAAAGGCGTATGGAGTAGAGAAAACCAATGAGATTATTTCACGCATTTCAGCTTCCTTGCAGGTTAGACCTTTTGATTTTATGCGCAAAACCGAACCAGCCCAGTTGCTTAATTTTATCCAAGGTGAACACCCGCAGACCATTGCCTTGATTCTGGCTTATCTCGATCCTGAAAAGGCCTCCAGCATCCTGGGGGCGTTGCCGACCGAGCGTCAGGCCGAGGTGGCCAAACGAATTGCATTGATGGATACCACTTCACCGGAAATCATCAAAGAAGTTGAGAATGTCCTGGAACGCAAGCTGTCTACCATCGGCCCCCAGGAGTTGAGCAATGCCGGTGGGGTCAAATCTGTGGTGCAGATTCTCAATCTGGTGGACAGGGGCACAGAAAAGACCATACTGGAAGCACTGGAAGTTCAGGATCCCGAGCTGGCGGAAGATATTAAGAAGTTGATGTTTGTCTTTGAAGATATCGTTCTGATTGACGATCGCTCCGTGCAAAGGATGCTGCGTGATGTGGAATCACAGGATTTGTCCCTGGCCCTTAAGGGAAGCAGCAGCGAGGTGTCCAACAAGATTTTCGGCAATATGTCCAGCCGCGCCGCAGAGATGTTGAAAGAGGATATGGAATTTATGGGACCGGTGCGCTTAAGAGATGTTGAAGAAGCCCAACAACGCATTGTCAATGTGATACGCCGTCTGGAAGAAACCGGAGAAATCGTGGTAGCCCGTGGCGGAGGAGATGAAATCATTGTCTAAAATTATAAAAGGCAGTGCATTACGGCTAACCCATCCCAAGATTGTTGAATTATCCACTATTGGGCTGCTCGAAAGCCCCGCTTTAGACCAGCTTGAAAAGGACGAACAACAGTTGCAGGATTTGCAGCGGGAAAGCCAGAAGGTCTTGCAGGAAACCGAAGCCATGATTGTGGACCTGCTGGAAAAAGCCCGCGAGGAGGCGCGCAACATCATAGCAGCCGCCCGGGATGAAGCGGAGTTGGTGCAGATACAGGCTTCGCAGGCCGCCCGGGAGATGAAAGAGCAGGCCCAGGAAAATGGCTATAGAACTGGAATAGAAAAGGCCCAGGAGGAGATGGCCAGCTTGCAGGCATCCGTAGAACAGGAAAACCATGCTCTGATGGAGGCCGCCCGGGCACAAAAACTGCAAATGATGGCGGACTGTGAAGCCGACATCCTGCGCCTTTCCATAGCCATAGCCAGGAAAGTGGTGGCAGTCGAGTTGGTGAGCAACCCTGATGTGATCCTCCATGTCATTCGTGAAGCCATCGCCTTACTGGATCATCCCGATAATGTAACCATTCATGTCAATCCTGCCGATCTGGACCATGTTTTGCAAGAGGTGGCAGCAGGGCTTTATGGTGAGTCTGATCAACAACTCATCAAAGCAGCTGTTTTTCCCGATAATCGAATTAACAGCGGGGGCTGCACCCTGGAAAGCGAAGTGGGAATGATCGACGCTCGTTTGGAAACCCGTTGGGAAATCATGGAACAAGCCTTGCAGGAAGTGAGCTGCGATGATTGACCCGATCGTATTCGAGCGGCATTTGGAGGCCATAAGCAAGGCGCAGCTATACCTGGTCAAGGGCAAGATTTCCCAGGCTATTGGTTTAACCCTGGAAGCAGTAGGCCCCCGTTTGAGTTTAGGTGAGCTGTGTTATATTCGCAGCAATTATGTCGACCAACCCTTGACTGCCGCAGAGGTGGTAGGTTTTAAAAATAATCGCATTCTCTTAATGCCTCTGGGAGATTTGCAGGGGATAGGCCCGGGCAGTGATTTAATAGCTACCGGCGGCACGCTGAAAGTAAAGGTGGGCCTGGATTTGCAGGGCCGGGTATTGGATGGCCTGGGTGAACCCATTGATGGCAAAGGTCGCATCAAGGCCAGCGGTTACTATCCGGTTATGAATCAGCCCCCCAACCCGCTCAGCCGGACCCGCATCAAAGAGGTCCTGCCGGTAGGTATCAAAGCCATTGATGGTTTGAACACGCTGGGGCGCGGCCAACGTATCGGCATTTTTGCCGGCAGTGGGGTCGGTAAAAGCACCTTGATCGGCATGGCAGCTCGCAATACCGAGGCTGACATCAATGTGATCGCTCTTATCGGGGAACGAGGCCGGGAGGTGCGAGAGTTTCTGGAAAAGGATTTGGGACCGGAAGGTTTGGCCCGTTCGGTAGTAGTCGTAGCCACCTCAGATCAACCCGCTTTGCTCAGGCTCAAAGGCGCCTTTGTGGCCACCAGCATTGCCGAGTATTTTCGTGATCAGGGTTGCGATGTATTGCTTTTGATGGATTCATTAACCCGTTTCGCTCTGGCGCAGCGCGAGGTAGGCCTGGCCATAGGGGAGCCTCCCGCCACCCGGGGATTTACCCCTTCAGTTTTTGCTCTTTTGCCCAAACTGCTGGAACGGGCCGGCACTGCCGCTAAAGGCAGCATTACCGGGCTTTATTCCGTCCTGGTGGAAGGCGACGATATCAACGAGCCTATCACCGATGCGGTGAGGGGCATTGTGGATGGGCATATTGTTTTAAGCCGCAACATTGCCGCACAGAACATTTATCCCGCAATTGATATTTTACAGAGCATCAGCCGGGTGATGATTGATTTGGTGGATGGCCAGCATATGCAATATGCCAACCATTTTCGCAGCATACTGGCCACCTATGAAGAAGCCCGCGATTTAATCGATATCGGGGCATACAAAGAAGGCGCCAACCCGCGCATCGACCGGGCCATAGCCATTATTGAGCAGTGCCAGGCCTTTTTACGCCAGGATATTCATGAAGAAGCCACTTTTCAGGACACTTATAACATGCTGGAAAAAATAGCCGATAGGCAGGGATAAAAATGAAAGCCTTTGATTTCAGGCTGCAGACTAAATTAAATATTTCCATACGGCAGGAGGACATCGCCCGTGAAAACCTGCAGGCTAGCCTGAATGTCCGCAATGAAATCGCCCAGCAATTGGATCAGTTGGTCGACCGGGTACAGGCTGTCAAGAACAGTATTAGAGAGCAAAACAACTCCTCTACGGCTTTTTCCATCCTGGTAGCATCGCGGGAATACCTGCCGGTCCTCAATATGCGCAAAAATACCGTGGCCAGCCATCTTAAAGAGGCGGAGAGTGAAGTTGAAACGGCGCGTGGCAAGCTCGTTGAGCGGGCCCGGGAAACCGGCACCCTGGAAAAACTGAAAAAGCGCCAATGGCAAGAATACCAGAAAGAAGCGCTGCAGCATGAACAAAAGGTTATTGATGAACTGGCCTTGTCCAATCATTTTCGAAAAAAAACTACCAATGTGTAAAGCAGGAGTCTGTCAATGACGAATAGTTTAAAGACAGTTAAAATAATGGGGCTAACCTTATCGATACTGGCGATAATTGCCTGCAGCGGCTATGTGCTGGTTAAACTGGGGGTTTGGGAATCCCCGGCAGTCCTGCAACATATTGCTGTGCCAGGCACCATTCAGGCAAATAAAGAATCCGGGGATAGTGCTCCTTTGGATACACTGCAGCTAGAGCAAAACCTGGCTGCTAAACAAGCCGAGATGAGCGCATTGCAGGCGCGGATGGCGGCAACCGAACAAGCTTTGCAGCAGAGCCAGGAAAGTGAAACGCAGCTTAAGGCCGAGGTAGCCAGATTGAATCAGGAGATCCTCGACCTGAAATCTGGCGATAGTGCCAAAAGGGCAGCTTACAAGGATATGGCGCCGTACTTTGCCAATATGAAGGCCAAAGATGCCGCCGACATCCTGTCCCGTTTAAAGGATGAGGATATTATTGGTATTCTGTCCAGCATGGAGAAGGAAAGGGCAGCTGAAATACTGCCCTTTATGAACCGTGACAAGGCAGCCGCCATCACCGCCAAAATGCTGGTGGTAGGATCATAACAGGAGTCGGTATTAAGGTGTTGCAGGCCAAGGCGGCGACACCTTATCCCGACCCCTGAATTTAACGCAAAGGAGGTGAAAAAAGTGGAATGCAGCGTGAACAGTTTATTGCTGACCAGGAATGATAAGGCCTCACCGGTTGAAAAAGGCAAGTCTTGCGGATCCTTTCGTCCGGTCAAGGTGAAATCCTTTAAAAATCAGTTCGGTCGGATGCAGAGCAGGTCCGCGGCACCCAAACAACAAGCGGCGGAGAAAAGTATTCCCCGGCAGGTGGATAAAAACCTTGCGCAGCAGGCAGAAAAGGAAGCTGCTGGCGTTGGCAGGGAGACGGGCCAGAGTGTTCTCAGTAACAATGGCATGAAGAAGCCAGACTCCATGGGCCATGACCTGTTTCGGGCCATTGACGCTGTGTTGCCGCAGATCAACATTGAGGCCAAGATGCCAAGTGAGGCTGAGTTATCACCGGAATTGCCAGCAGGATTGTCGATCCTGCTCACGGCAAGCAACCCCGGCAGCGGAGAACAGGCGGAATCGACCCTGCCTGGCACAGCAGCAGTCGTTTTTGCCCATGAACCCGTCCAGCCATGGACTGAACCCACCCCCGCAGCAGGACAAACGTTGACCGCCGCAGCAGAACAGCCGAGCGGCACAACAGATGCAGAAACGGACAACGGGGAAAGCCCTGCTGATAAAGCGGGTTATCCTGACAGGTTCAGACTGATGCTGCACAATAATAAAAACCATGTGTTTCTCAAGCTCAAGGTGCAGCAAGATTCGGCAGCAACGGTCAAGGATCAGGATTTATCAGTGCCCCCCGGACAGGCCAAAAAGCTGCTGGATTTTGAGAGTCATCGCCTGGCGGGCGCCAAACTGCCGGATAAAAGCAACCTCCTATTCGAGCAGAGCAGCCCTCAGGGTGGAGAAAAGGCTGACACCAACCTGCTCATCACCATCAAAGACTCTCCAGGAGGAAGCAGGGTGATGATCCATTCCCTCCCTCAAGCGGGAAGCAATACTCCAGTATTGCCCCAAACCGAGGAGGTCTTTGCGCAGATTGTGGATAAGGCCAAACTGATGGTTAAAATGAGCAGTTCAGAGATGAATATCGATCTCAAACCCGAGTTTCTGGGCAAATTGTCCATTAAGGTGATGGTTGAAGACGGATTGGTGACCGCCCGGTTTTTGACCGATAATCATCACGTCAAACAGATGCTGGAAACCAATCTCAACGCCTTGCGCCAAAACCTGGAAAACCAGGGCCTGAAGGTTGATAAGACCGAAGTTGAGGTGCAGCTTGGCAATGAGCGAAATTTTGATAGTCCCGGCAGCTGGAAAGGGGATGGTTGGGCCGAGCAGCACGCTTTACAGAGCAATCCCGTGCTGTCGGTAGACGAAACGGGCCTGGCTGTCCTGGATGTGGACAATCTAGCGGATAACAACCTGGCGGATATCTATGAGTACAGTGCCAACGGACAGATGAACATACTGGTATAGGAGGTGAGGAAGTGGCAATTACCGCGACCGACGCGACTGCAGCAGCGCAGTCGACAAACCATGCCACAGCCAATGTGCAGCAGAACATATCCAAGCAGATCCTGGGCAAAGACGACTTCCTCAAACTGCTGGTGACCCAGCTGCGCTATCAGAACCCGTTGCAGCCCATGGAGGACAAGGAGTTTATCAGCCAGATGGCCACCTTCAGTTCGCTGGAACAGATGCAGAACATGAACACCACCATGAATGCTTTGGCAGACACCATCAACAATCAATGGCTGCCCCATATGATGATGCAGCAAGCCGGGCAGATGGTGGGACGTGAAGTAGGCTATCTAAGCTTGGACGAGGCGGGAGAATTACAAATCCGGGCGGGTATTGTGGATTCAGTAATGATGCAAAAGGGCATACCCTACCTGGTAATTGGGGACGAAGCCGTATCGCTTGATCAAATTACCGCTATGGGCGGATCGGTTGTAGGGATTGAAACCGAGTATTACAGCAAGATGCTGGCAAAATTGGATCTGCTGCTGAACCAACTCGGGGTTGACGCGGAGGTTCCCCATGATTGATAGGCCGCTTTTTCCACAACAACCCATACAACCGCTGGGTAAAAGCCCAACCCGGCCAGGCTCGCGTTCAGTCAGCCCGGGAGGGTTTGAACAACTCCTCGACAAGGAGATCAACCGTGGGTTGAAGTTTTCCAAGCATGCCCAGCAGCGCCTGCAGTCACGCAACATTAAACTGACGGAGCAGGATGTTAACCGCATTCAAAACGCGGTCGGCCAGGCCCGTGAGAAGGGCGCCCGGGATTCCCTGATCATTATGGATCGTCTGGCCCTGGTGGTAAGTGTCAAGAACAACACCGTAATTACCGCCGTCGATGACGAAAGCATCAGGGACAATGTGTTTACCAATATTGACAGTGCAGTAATCATTTAGGGCTGGACCTCAAGGGGAAGCCCGGGATGTGGATTGAAGGAAGCATCCTTTGAAAATTCTTTTAAGGAGGTCGTAAACCATGATGCGATCCATGTATGCGGGTGTATCCGGCCTAAAAAACCATCAAACCCGCATGGATATAATCGGCAACAATATTGCCAATGTCAACACGGTTGGATTTAAAAAAAGCCGCGTCGTATTTAAAGATGCTTTATATCAGAATGTTCGCGGCGCCTCGATGCCAACCGGGGCCAGGGGAGGAACCAACCCCATGAGCATCGGTTTGGGTATGACTATCAGCAGCATTGACCAGATTCATACCCCGGCGCCGGCCAGTGTTACCAATAAGCCGACCGATATGGCCATTGATGGCAACGGTTATTTTGTGCTCGACAACGGCGGCCAGATATTCTACAGCCGGGCCGGCAATTTTGATTTTGACACCAGGGGCAACTTTGTTACTGCCAACGGTTACCGGGTGCAGGGGTGGATGGCTGATGAAAATGGCACCATCGATACGGTAAAGCCCATGCAGGGTATCGATATCTCGGTGTATAAGACCATTGCCCCCAAGGCTACGGAAAATGTGGCTTTTGCAGGTAATCTCAGTTCCACCCTGGCTATTCCACAGGTTTCCGGTGCGGATATCAACCCTACTGATGGCGAACAGCATCCATCAGTGGACGACTCAATAATAACCTCCAAGACGGTTTATGATTCGCTGGGTAATGAAATAATCGTATATTTTCGCTTCTTTAAGCATGAAGTGGAAAGCGGGCCACCCCCAGTAACCAATTGGGCCTGCGACATTTCACTGGACTCTGAATTTGAAAACATGGATGGTTATACTGCCAGTGCGGACTTCGAAGCGGTGGATATTTCCGCCGGAGAGAATCCCGGTGGGGGAACCCGTATGGTTCGCGCTTACAACATACAATTTGACAATGGCGGGGCCATCCTGGACCCGACGAAAGCGCAGATGCAGTTGACCATTGACCGCTCCGCGCAAGGGGCCGACAATGTGGCGCTTGATTTTAGCTTCCAGAAGCTGGATCAGTTCAACACCGAGTCAACTGCCTGGGTGGAAAGCCAGGACGGCTACTCCATGGGCAGCCTGATCAGTTACAATGTCGGCATTGACGGCACTATTCAAGGGGTTTATGACAACGGCAAGATTATGAATTTGGCCCGTGTAGCACTGGCCAATTTTCAGAACCCGTCCGGCCTGCTGCAGATAGGCGGCAACCTTTATCAGCAGTCCAGCAACTCTGGTGATCCTTTGATCGGCGGTCCTGGCAGTCAGGGCATGGGAGCCATTATTCCCAGCAGTTTGGAGATGTCCAATGTGGATCTGTCGGAGGAATTCACCGATATGATTGTCACGCAGAGGGGCTTTCAGGCCAATTCCAGGGTAATTACCACCTCTGATGAAATGCTGCAGGAATTGGTGAATCTAAAGAGATAAGCCAGCCATGCTCCGGGGGCCTGGCTCCCGGAGCCATAGCCGGCTAGAGGTGAGCTATGATATATCTGACGCGTTTAAATGGTGAAATCCTGGCGGTCAATGTAGACTTGATAGAATTGATGGAGGAAACCCCGGATACGATAGTGACCTTAACCACCGGCCGCAAACTGGTGGTAAAGGAAAGCGCCCGGCACATTGCTGATAGAATTATCAAGATCAAGCGGGCCATGTACAGCACTTTAAAGAAATAAAATGGGCAGGGAGGAATTGTGATGGCGGAGGAAAGCGGCCTGGAGAAAAAGGCCACAGGTGGAGTTGAGGTCAAGATTATCGCAATCGGGCTGGTCTTTTTTCTGGTGGCCATGGGTGCCTCCTATTTGATTATGAAAAATCTCCTGGCCCCGATCATGCCGGATAAGGATAAGAACAGCAAAGAACTTAAGGCCGGCGCCTTGCTGTCGGTTGGGGAGTTTACCACCAACGTCAATGATATCGCCGGAACACGTTTTCTCAGGGTAGAGGTGACTATCGAAACCGATGAAAAGAAGAAGGAAGAAGTCAATGCCAATATGGCTGTTATTAAGGACACTATAATAAATACCTTTCAAGCTAAGACGGTGGCCGATCTGGATATACGCAACCGTGATAATCTTAAGGCGGAAATTACCAGCCAGCTCAATGCCCGCCTGGGCGCTGAGGTAATAAGGAATGTATATTTTACCAAGTTTATCATGCAATAGCTGTAAGCAATGACGGGGGAGGGTCTATAGTGAGCGAAGTCCTGTCACAAAATGAAATTGATGCTTTGCTTTCGGCCTTGAGCAAAGGGGCGGTAAATGCTGAGGAATTGAAGGAAGAGCAGAAGCGCAAGCGGATACGGGTCTATGATTTTCGCAGGCCCAGCAAGTTTTCCAAGGATCAGTTCAACACCTTGCAGGTCATTTATGAAAACTATGCGCGTTCCCTGGGGACCTATCTGTCTGCCCAATTGCGCACCCCGGTGCAGATTGAAGTGCTCTCAGTTGAACAGTTGACTTATGAAGAGTTTATTCGTTCCATTCCCAACCCTACCATCTTAAACATATTTTCATTATATCCTCTGGAAGGCAACTCCATTATGGAGATCAATCCCAACCTGGGTTTTGCCCTGTTGGATCGCTTGCTGGGCGGCCCTGGCAGCACCCTGTCCAAGGTGCGGGGATTGACTGAAATCGAGCAGACCGTCATTGAGAGGATAGTGCAGCGCATGTTGGACTATTTTGAAGAACCCTGGGGGGGAATTATCGAGCTATCCCCCGCTTTGGAGAGAATGGAAACCAACCCCCAGTTTACACAGTTGGTGTCTCCAACAGAAATCATGATGATAGTAGCCCTGGAAGCCAAAATGGGTGATGTCATAGGTTTGATTAATATCTGCATCCCCTTTCTGGTTCTGGAACCGATTATGGATCGGCTCAGTGTGCATTATTACTATTCCACAACAACCAGGCCCACTACTCCGGAGAATATTGCTGCCATTCAGCATAAACTGGAAAAAACTTTAATACCTGTAAAGGTAGTCCTGGGGAGAACCAGCATTACTGTGGCAGACCTGTTAGAACTCAATGTGGGTGACGTTATTTCGCTGGATAGAAACATCAAAGAACCATTAGAAGTACTGATTGGCCAGAAAACCAAATTCCTGGCCAAACCCGGTGTTTATGAAAGCCGCAATGCGGTACAAGTTTCCCAGGTCATAAAGGAGGGAAATGATGATGATGAATAACGGTATACTATCCCAGGAAGAGATTGATGCGCTCTTGGCGGGGAAAAACAAACCAGCCGCCGAGACGGCGGTTGCTTCCATATCAGAGTTCGAACGCGATACTCTGGGTGAAATTGGCAACATCTCCATGGGCACCTCCGCGACTATCCTGTCGACCCTCTTGCGCAGGAGAGTATCCATTACCACACCCGATGTGAAGATCACCAACCGGGAGCAACTTCGCTCGGATTACCCGAAACCTTACCTTATAGTAGAAGTGGAATACCGGCAAGGTTTGAACGGCTCCAATGTATTTGTAGTAAAACTGGAAGATGCCTGTGTAATTGCTGATTTAATGATGGGAATCGAACCCAGCCCGGAGCATAAAAGCTTAAGTGAAATCGAATTGAGCGCGGTAGGGGAAGCAATGAACCAGATGATGGGTTCAGCTACCACCAGCTTGTCTACTATGTTCAACACCCGTATTGATATTAGCCCGCCATTATTGACCATTATCAATCTGGGGGAGGAGAAATTAAGTCTGCACAGCCAATTTGAAGAGATGGTAGCGATTAAGTTCAGGATGGAAATCGAAGGCCTGGTGCAAAGTGAAATTATGCAGCTTATACCTATTGAAGCGGTGAAGGATATGCTGGGCATGCTGACCGGGGAAGCTGCCCCCGCTGAAACAGAGCCCGCCAGCACTACAGTGCCGCCTGAGATTGAAGACAGTTTCGACCAATTGGATGCCATCTTAGGCAGTGAAACGATAGCAACTGCCCCGAAATCAGGTGGGGAGCATTCTGTTGCCCCTCCCCCCGCAAATGCCCAACCAGCCCCACCGGCTTATACCGTTCAGCCGGTGCAGTTTGCTTCCCTGCATGAATTCCCGGTGGGCTCGATGCCGCAAAACATAGCGTTGATCATGGATGTCCCTTTGGATGTATCGGTGGAACTGGGCAAGACTCGCAAGACCATCAAAGATGTTCTCGAATTGCAGCAGGGGTCTATCATTCAGCTTGATAAAATGGCCGGCGAACCGGTAGACTTGATTGTCAACGGCAAACTCATCGCCAGAGGCGAGGTGGTTGTCATAGATGAAAACTATGGAATCAGGATTACCGCAATCATCAGTCCCATGGATAGGGTAAGCAAACTACAATAACAGGCAAGGAGGCTCGTTATGTCAAAGAATGTATTGGTTGTTGATGATGCCGCTTTTATGAGGATGATGATCAAAGACATTCTCACCAAGAACGGTTACTCCGTAGTAGGTGAAGCAGAAAACGGCATAGTGGCTTTGGAAAAATATAAAGATCTTAAGCCAGACCTGGTTACTATGGATATCACTATGCCGGAAATGGATGGTATCTCAGCCGTTAGAGAGATTAAATCCTATGATTCCCAGGCCCGCATTATCATGTGCAGCGCCATGGGGCAGCAGGCCATGGTGATTGATGCCATACAGGCCGGCGCTATTGATTTTATTGTCAAACCATTTCAGCCTGAGCGGGTTTTGGAAGCAGTAGGCAAGGCTTTTGGCTAGGCAGCAGACCATGATGTGGGATGAAATGAGAATGGTGCGCAGAGGTCTCTTAATCCTCCTCTTGGCATTATGCTTTATGAATATGGCTTCTGTCGTTACAGAAGCTGTAGATGATATCAGCCAGGTGCAGCAAGAGATTGATAAAGGGCAGAACAACAGTCCTAAACAGAATAATTTGTGGTGGGAATTCATCAAATTGGTGTTTTTCCTCCTTTTGCTGGTAGGTGCAGCAGGTTCGGTAATCCGTTTTCTGGGCAAGAATACCACCGCCCGATCACAGGGTCTATTTGTGCATATTGTCGATGAGGTGGTCTTAGGCCCCAATCGTGGTATAGCCCTCTGCGAGGTGGGCGGCAAGCTGTATGGACTGGGTATTACCGAGCACCATATCACCCTTCTGTTTGAAACCGATAATCCCAGGTTATTGGAAGAGATCAGTCAGGAGTCATTGCCGGTCAATCAAACCCGGTCGGGGCCGCTGTCCAAAATACTGGGGCAGGCAATATCAGCCGGGGGCGGCCGTACCGGGAATGCAAACGGCCAATTCAGCATTTTAATGGCTGAACAGGTCCGCCGCTTGCAGGATATGATTTCTAAAAATGGGGAGAAGGGGTCCGGAGTGAAAAAAAGTGATCATTATGAGTAGAAGCGCAAGAGGGCTGCTTTATCCGCTGTTGGCGGTTATTCTATTAGGGGCCGCCTTGCTGTTTTTGATGACCCCGCCAACCCTGGCCGAGCCGCTGCAACTCCCCAGTGTAAACCTGCAGATTGGTGGACAGGATGCTGCCAACCCCCAGGGTATATCTTCAGCCCTGCAATTGGTAATGCTCTTGACCGTGTTGTCTCTGGCGCCGGCAATATTGATAATGCTGACCTCGTTTACCCGCATCATGGTGGTCTTATCCTTTGTACGCAGTTCACTGGCCACGCAACAGATGCCTCCCAACCAAATCCTGATTGGACTGGCCTTGTTTTTAACCTTCTTTGTCATGAACCCGGTTTTACAGCAGGTAAACAATGATGCCCTGCAGCCTTTCATGAAAGGTCAAATCGATCAGCAAACCGCTTTCTCCCAGGGCATGGAACCATTACGCACCTTTATGTTCAAACAGACCCGTGAAAAGGACCTGGCCTTATTTGTCAACCTCTCTAAAATGGAACGCCCGCGCAACTTTGATGACATACCCAATTATGTACTGATTCCATCTTTTATCATCAGTGAATTAAAAACCGCCTTTCAGATCGGGTTTATAATATTTATTCCCTTTTTGGTTATTGACATGGTGGTGGCCAGTGCCTTGATGTCCATGGGTATGATGATGCTCCCGCCCATGATGATATCCTTGCCTTTTAAAATACTGCTGTTTGTCCTGGTGGATGGCTGGGACCTGGTGATTCAATCATTGATTTTAAGTTTTCGTTAAATAGGAGGCTGAAAATAAAGTGTACGAAGATATGATACTGGGCATAGCCGGCGAGGCGGTGTTGACCGTTTTGCTGGTATCCGCTCCTATCCTGGGCGCAGCACTTTTGACCGGGCTTTTAATCAGCATTCTCCAGGCGACTACCCAAATTCAGGAGATGACCCTGGTTTTCGTGCCCAAAATTGTGGTGGTTTTGCTGGTGGTATTGATCTTTGGCCCCTGGATGCTCAATCTATTGGTTAATTTCACCTCCACTCTGCTCAGCGCCATTCCTCAAATGGTAACTATCTAAGGGAGAGAGGGTTTATGCTCGGTTTTTCAGTAGAGGGATTTCTGCTGGTATTGGCACGAATATCCGGCTTGTTCCTGAGTGCACCCATATTTAGCAGCAGGCAGATGCCGGGACAGATTAAAATCGTGGCGGTTCTGGTGCTGGCTGCCATGATGGCTTATTTTTTACCGGTTACAACCGGGCTGGAGTTGGCCTCCCCGCTTTATATGCTGGCCGCAGTAGTGTTGGAAGTTCTGGTGGGATACACCATTGGCTTTATAGCTTATATGCTTTTTGCCGGCATTCAATTGGCCGGTCAGCTCATGGATATGCAAATGGGTTTCGCCATTGTCAATGTGGTTGACCCCCAGTCCGGTATGCAGATCCCCTTGATGGGCAATCTGACCCAGACCGTTGCCCTGTTATCCTATCTGGCGGTTAACGGCCATCATTATTTGTTGCAGGCCGTAGCCCAGAGTTATCAGATCATCCCGGTTCTGGGATTAAAACTGGGTAGCGATTTTTCCCAGCGCTTATTCGCCATCAGCGCGGAAATGTTTGTGATTGCTTTAAAGGTGGCGGCGCCACTGGTTATAGCCATCCTGATTACTGATGTGGCAATGGGTTTTATTGCCCGCACGGTGCCGCAGATGAACGTTTTCATTGTCGGGCTTCCCTTAAAGATTATGATGGGCCTGGGCTGTTTGCTGTTTATGTTCCCGGTGTATTTGTGGGTGTTTGATATGCTTTTTACTCGTTTTTTCGGATACCTTGACGGTATCATGGCATTTATGAGGTAGCAGGGGATGGATGAGTGGTTATTACAGGCATATTCCATTAATCTGCAGTTATTTGCAGATGATCAAGGCAGTGGAGAAAGGACTGAACCCGCTACCCCACGCCGCCGGGAAGAAGCCCGCCAGAAAGGCCAGGTCTTTAAAAGCAGTGACCTGAATGCAGCGGTTATTTTGGCAACGGGAACAGTGGTCACCTTTGCCACCCTGCCTTATATGGTTTCGACCTTACAGGATTTTACGGCTACCTACCTGCTTGACCGGGGCTGGTATGAGTTTACACCGGAATATGTACAGCTTTTATTCAGTGAGGTTATGGTTATAATGGCCAGGTTATGCTTGCCCATCCTCGGGGCTACCTTCCTGGCGGCTTTATTGGTGACATTTTTACAGGTGGGATTTGTGTTCAGCGCTGAGCCGCTGTCTCCCAAGTTGGAGCGCATCAACCCCCTGTCGGGTTTTAAACGGGTTTTCTCCAAACGCGCCCTGGTGGAACTGGGCAAATCACTGGCTAAAGTGGTCATTACCGGCTGGATCGTATACGCCACCATCAAGGCGCAGTTTCACCTTTTCCCCCGCTTTGTAGACATGGATACGGTGGCCACTATCAAGATCCTCAGCAGCATGATTTTCGAAGTGGCCTTAAAAGTAGGCCTGGTTTTTGTGATTATTGGGGTTTTGGATTATTTCTACCAGTGGTATGAACACGAGCAGTCCTTAAAGATGAGCAAATATGACATTAAGCAGGAATACAAACAGAGCGAAGGCGATCCCCAGCAGAAGGCCCGGCAAAAGCAGATACAACGTGAATATGCCATGCGCAGGATGATGGCTGAAGTGCCCAAAGCCGATGTGGTCATTACCAACCCTACTCATTTTGCCGTAGTGTTGAAATATGAAGTTGATGCATATGAGGCCCCCATGGTGGTTGCCAAAGGCCAGGATTTTATAGCTCAGAAAATCAAGGAAATGGCGGCTGTTCATGAAGTGATGGTGGTGGAAAATCCTGTCCTGGCACGGACTTTGTACTATACTGTAGAGATTGGTGCTTTAATACCCGAGGAGATGTATCAAGCAGTTGCAGAAGTCCTGGCCTTTGTATATCGCCACAAGAAGCTAGCGCTATAGCAGGGGAGGAATAACGATGGCCCGGGAAAACTCCTTAAAGGCCCGATTAATGGATAGCAGTGATGTTGTGATCGCCATGGTGGTGGTCAGCTTCGTTATGATGATGATCATCCCTTTGACTCCTTTTTTTCTGGACATCCTTTTAACCTTTAATATCACCTTTGCTTTGATTATTCTCATGGTCTCCATGTTTAATCTGGATCCTCTGGAATTTTCGGTATTTCCTTCCCTATTGCTGGTAACGACCCTGTTTCGCCTGGCCTTAAATGTCTCCACTACCCGCTTGATCCTGCTAAACGCTCATGCCGGGCAGGTGGTGGACGCTTTCGGAAATTTTGTTGTAGGCGGCAACATGGTGGTAGGTATGGTCATCTTCTTAATCCTGGTGGTTATACAGTTTATTGTTATTACCCGCGGCGCTGAAAGGGTCTCCGAAGTGGCGGCCCGTTTTACCCTGGATGCCATGCCGGGAAAACAGATGGCTATCGATGCCGACCTCAATGCGGGCCTCATAAATGAGCAGTCGGCCCGTGAAAGGCGCGAGAAGGTACAGCGTGAAGCCAACTTTTATGGCGCTATGGATGGGGCCAGTAAATTTGTGAAAGGAGATGCCATTGCCGGGATCATCATAATAATTATCAATATCGTAGGCGGTTTTATCATTGGTGTAGCCCAAAAGAATCTTTCCATGACCGAATCCATGCAGATATACACCTTGCTTACGGTCGGTGACGGTTTGGTAACACAGATACCGGCCCTGTTAATTTCAACTGCAACCGGCATTGTGGTCACCCGCAGCGCCTCCACTCACTCCCTGGGCCAGGAATTGTCCACCCAGCTCTTCAACTATCCACGCGCCCTGGGGATGTCGGCCTTGATTCTGTTCGTTTTAGGGACCATTGGTTTGCCCAAACTGCCCATGTATTCCCTGGGAGTGGTATTTGGAGCGCTTTATTTTCTCCTGCGCGGTAAACAAGGCCCGGAGGAGGCAGAGCCGGAAAGTGAAGAATTTGTTGAAGCCGAGCAGATCCGCAAGCCCGAAAACGTTATTGAACTCTTGCAGGTGGAGAAAATGGAATTGGAGCTGGGCTATGCCTTGATACCCCTGGTCGATGCCGAGCAGGGCGGCGATTTACTGGACCGCATCGTGATGATACGGAGGCAATGTGCGGTGGAACTGGGCTTCATTGTGCCGCCGGTGCGCATCCGTGATAACATGCAGCTCAAACCCAATTCCTACACTATCAAGATCAAAGGGATAGAAATAGCTCACGGCGAATTGCTGCTGGAAAACTACCTGGCCATTGGTCCGGGTATTGAAAACGACACCGATCTGCCCGGCATTAATACGGTGGAACCGGCCTTCAATTTACCGGCTCGCTGGCTGAGCACCATGTATAAAGAGCAGGCTGAAATGGGAGGGTATACCGTGGTTGATCCTCCCTCGGTATTGGCCACCCATTTGACCTCGGTGATTAAGGCCCATGCCTTTGAACTCCTGGGCCGACAGGAGATTCAAAACATTATCAACTTTATTAAAGAAAGCCACTCTGCTGTGGTTGAGGAACTGATCCCCGATCTGATGAGCCTTGGCGATATTCAGCGGGTGCTGGCCAACCTGCTCAAAGAGCAGGTATCGATCCGCGATATGGTGACCATTCTGGAGACGCTGGCTGATTACGCCAAAATAACCAAGGATACCGATTTGCTGACCGAATATGTACGTCAGTCTCTAAAACGCCAAATCACCCGCCAGTATGCCAATGAGCAGGGCAAACTGGCGGTTCTGACCCTGGATCCAGCCCTGGAGGAAGTCCTGCGCGAGTCGGTGCAGCAAAGCGAATTTGGCTCTTATCTGGCGGTTGATCCTGACATTGCCCAGAAGATGATCGAACGTCTATCGCACCTGCATGAGGATCTGAGCCTGAGGGGTCAGTCGCCTATCGTCATTTGTGCGCCGGTATTGCGCCTTTATTTCAAACGGCTCATAGACCGATTTATTTCCAACCTGGTGGTGCTTTCATACAACGAAGTGGACGCTGATGCCAATGTTGAGGTGATAGGGATGGTTTCAACATGAAAATAAAGAAATATGTAGCCCGGGATTTTCAGGCCGCCCTGCAGCTGGCCAAGCAGGAGATGGGCCGTGATGCCATTATATTGCATACCCGGCAGGTGAAGCCCCGAGGTTTTTGGGGGTTGTTTTCTCCCCGCCAGGTGGAGATTACAGTGGCTGCTGACGAAACCTTGCAGGTTAACACTGACCGGGGGCGGCAAGCCGGCCAGAGCACGCCGGCACAGGCAGGTATTGTAACTGCCGGCGAGGTTAAGACCACCCCGGAGGTTGAACAGGCCTTGCTGCAAGAAATGCAAAAAATGAAAGAACTCATGACCGATATCCAGGCCAAAATGTGTGAGGTTGATCTTCTCAAAGGCATGACCGAAGCGGTGCACTATTTCTATGAGATCCTGGTTAATAACAATGTGGATAAACGCATTGCCCTGGAGATCGCAGCCAGTGTCGAAGCCCGCCTGCCCGAATCTGGCGATGAGAGTTGGGTGCGTGATGTCTGCCTGCATACCCTGCAGGAGTATTTACAAAATATTGATCCCATTAAGCTGGAGTCGGGCAGTCATGGCCACCTGGTGTTTGTGGTCGGTCCTACCGGAGTGGGCAAAACTACTACCATTGCTAAACTGGCGGCTAACATGACCTTCCTGGATAATAAACAGGCCGCTTTAATCACCCTGGATACCTATCGCATTTCCGCTGCAGAGCAGCTGCGCACCTTTGCGGATATTATTGGCATACCCATCAGTGTAGCCTTTACAGCGGCTGATTTGCAGGCCGCCCTGGAGGAATTCAAACAGCGGGATATAATATTTGTGGATACTGCCGGGCGCAGCCCCAACAATAAAGAGCATATGGCCGAATTACGCCAACTTGTGGATATAGCCAACCCTGATGAAATCATCCTGGTCTTGAGCGTCACCACCAGCAGCCAGGACCTTATTAATATATACCGCCAATTTGCAGCGATGCCTATCCACAAGATTATATTTACCAAGCTGGATGAAACCTACCGCTACGGGCAAATCATCAATGTTCTCAATGAAGTAAAACTACCCCTGGCGTATTGTACCACCGGACAAAATGTACCTGATGATATTGAGGTTCCCAACTCGCTGCATATCGCCACCATGCTGCTTAAGGGGGACGAAACATGATCAGCGATCAAGCCGATAAATTACGCAAAATGGCGCAGGGTTTCCGCAAGCAAATTGAAGCCGAAATGATGGGCACCAGCCGAAAGACGCGCACCATTGCCATCAGCAGCGGCAAAGGGGGGGTGGGCAAAAGCACCCTGGCCTTGAACCTGGCCCTCAGTCTGTGCAATGAAAACCAGCGAGTTGTGCTCATGGATGCCGATTTAGGGCTGGCCAATATCGATATTATGCTCGGCCTGGCGCCGGAATACCATATACAGCATCTGGTGCAAGGGCGCAAGAGCCTAAAAGATATCATAATAACCGGTCCGCAGGGATTAAAGATCATCCCCGGCGGATCAGGCATCACCGAACTGGCCAACCTCAGTGATGGGGAGCTAAAGAGGCTTTTGCTGGAAGTGGGGAAGCTGGATGGCGATTACGATTATATGATCATAGATACCGGCGCCGGCATTTCAAGGGGTGTAATGAGTTTTATGCTGGCTGCAGATGAGGTCATAGTAATAACCACCCCGGAACCGACCTCACTTACCGATGCCTATGGGTGCATCAAAACCATGGCCAAACAGGGCTATGAGGGTGAGATAGCGGTGGTTGTCAACCAGGTGACCGACCAAAACGAGGGTTTGCTGGTAGCCGAAAAATTTCGCCTGGTTTGCCGACAATTTCTTAATGTGAACATCAATATGCTGGGCATAATCCCTACTGATGCCCTGGTGGGGGAGGTGGTGCGGCAGCAAAAGGCGCTTATGCAAGCCTACCCGCGCAGTAATGCAGCCCGCCATATTCAGAAGATTGCCCGCAATCTCACCAATGATAGTATAACTGCTGCTCCAGAGGAGAGCCACGGCAGCGGTATAAGAAAGTTTTTTCAAAAGATCACCCGCTTGATGCGGGATAATAGCTAGGGGGACAACGTGAATCCAAGCGATCTCAAGCCTAACATGCGTTTAGAAGCAGGTCTGCTAATAAATCAAAGAATGGAATACGTGCCCGTACGGATTGAAGAAATCAGCGCCGAATATATGGCTCTATCCATGCCCATGTGGCGGGGAACACTAATCCCTTTGCGCTGCGGACGGAGGCTTTCACTGCGTATTTTTAAGCGTGACAGCTATTATGGCTTTGATACTACTGTTGTTGAACGCAAGCTGCAGCCGGTGCCGCTGCTCATTGTACAGTGCCCCCAGATAATCCTGTCCCTGGGGCAGATGCGAGAGCATGTGCGCATAAGTGTAGTCTTGCCGGTGCGATTCCGCCAATTGAGCGGCAATAACAATGATTTCAGCGCCTATGATGCCTTCACCAGCAATATAAGTGCGGGAGGGGCATTATTATGTACTGATATTCCCTTGCAAAAGGGACAGCAGCTCTGGGTGGAATTGCATATTCCCGAGACTGAGGTGATATGTTGCCAGGCCCTAATAGTGCGGGTTTTTACTGAAGCAGGCAGTATACCCCGCGGTCGAGTGGGGCTTAAATATATAGATATCGAGGAAAAAGACCGGGATCGTATGGCCCGTTATATATTTAGTAAGCAACGTGAATTCATTCAGAAAGGTTTGTTAGAAGATTGAAAGGGAGGCACGCATGGCTAATATACGAGTACTGGTAGTAGACGATTCGGCCTTTATGCGCAAGGTAATTACAGATATTCTAAACAGTGAGCCCGGCATTGAGGTGGTAGGCAAGGCCAAAGACGGGCAGGATGCTTTGGAAAAGATTGAAGAGTTAAAACCGGATGTGGTCACCATGGATGTGGAAATGCCCGTTATGGACGGTCTAACCGCTCTAAAAACCCTCATGCGCACCCGACCGGTTCCGGTTGTCATGTTGAGCAGTTTAACCGCTCAGGGTGCGCAATTAACCATGAAAGCCCTGGAACTTGGGGCAGTTGACTTTATTGCCAAACCATCCGGCCAAATTTCCCTGGATATTAGCGGCTCAAGAAACGATATAGTTAATAAGGTTAAAATTGCTGCGGGAACAAAATGTTTGCTAACAAGCTATCCCACGGATGACGCTCCGCTCGCAGAGCCCCCTGGGCGAACCGTATCACCGCTGCAAGCAGCACCGGGTTTGAGTAAGCTGGTCTTAATTGGAACCTCTACCGGGGGGCCCAAAGCACTGCACCAGGTTATTTCTAAACTACCGCGCCATATAAATGCCGGTATTTTGATTGTGCAGCACATGCCGCCGGGATTTACCAAATCTCTGGCTGAGCGCCTGGATCAAATCTCAGCAGTGAGGGTAAAGGAGGCAGAAATGGGGGATAGAATCATGCCCGGTTGGGCCTATGTGGCACCGGGGGATCATCATTTGAAGGTAGTTGCCGGTATAGATAACTGGGGGCGAAAAGAGCTGCTGGTAAAGCTGGACCAATCACCTCCCCGCCATGGCTGCCGGCCTGCGGTAGATGTGATGCTGGAATCGGTTGCTGAACAGTTCTGGTCCCATATGGTTTGTGTCATTATGACCGGTATGGGCCATGATGGCGCAGCCGGGATGCTCAAGGTTCGGGCGAAAAAGGCCAGGACCATCGCCGAGCATGAATCAACCTGTGTGGTTTATGGCATGCCCAAGACGGCTATTGAGACCGGGCAGGTGGATATAATAGCCCCCCTGGCAAAGATCCCCGAAGCGATTATGCAGTTGTTGTAGCCTTACCTAGCTTGCATGGAATAACTGGAGGTGTTTTATTTGACGACAATGGATATGTCGCAATACCTGGATGTATTCCTGGAAGAAAGCCGCGAGCATCTGGCCAATCTCAACCAGTGTCTGTTGCAACTGGAACAGCAGCCACAGAACGGGGCGGCACTAAATGAGATCTTTCGGGCGGCTCATACCCTGAAAGGGATGTCCTCCACTATGGGGTTTGAGGATCTGGCCGACCTGACCCACCATATGGAGGATGTACTCAGCAATGTCAAGGATGCGTCATTGGATATCAATGGGCAGGTCATAGATATACTTTTCCAGTGCTTTGATCGCATTCAGACCATGGTGGAAGACATAGCCGGCGGACAATCAGGTGATATGGACAATATGGACCTGGTGGAGATTTTAGAAAATATCAAAAAAGGCGATCTTGAAGCAGCAGCACTGGCTGAGCAGATAATCTGCTCAAGGCCTAAGGCAGCGTCTGTCGAACAGCCGGAAGATACGGCTGCGGCTCTTATGGCATTCAATGACTATGATCTGGCCATCCTTGATGAAGCCAGCAACCGGGGTTATCGGGTAATGCTCCTTAAGGTGCAGGTTGATGAAGGCTGTGTTATGAAAGCGGTGCGCTCTTTTATGGTTTTTAAGGCCCTGGAAGCAGAGGGGGATATAACCAAGTCGGTTCCGCCGGTGCAGGATTTGGAAGAAGGGAAATTTGATACTGGCTTTAGCATCATATTTGTCACTCAATTGGGCATTGAAGAGGTAAAAAAGCGCCTCGCCAGCATCTCTGAAATAAGTTTGACCGACATTATGGAGATCAACCTGGATAGTCTGCAGACCGGTCCTGTGAAAATGCCGACCGGGAATGAAGACAACGCGGCACATACCCCGCAGAATGATCAGCCGGCGGCTGATGATGGGCATAGAATCCAAAGATTCAAGCAAAAGGTGCGGGTTGATATAGAAAAACTGGACGAGATGATGAACCTGGTGGGAGAATTGGTCATGCATAAAGGGCGCCTGGAGCAAATTGGTACCAGCAGCAAGAACAATGATCTGCAAGAAACCGTGGAGCAGGTGGACCGCATCACCACTGAACTGCAAAGTGTGGTCATGAAGGTGCGCATGGTGCCCATTGAACAGGTATTCAATCGTTTCCCCCGTATGGTCAGGGACCTGGCCAAAGACCTTAATAAGGAGATTAACTTTATTATGGAAGGCCAGGAAACCGAACTGGATCGCACCGTGATTGATGAAATCGGCGATCCCCTGGTGCACCTGCTGCGCAATGCCATCGATCATGGTATGGAAGCACCGCAGGAGCGCATTAAAGCGGGAAAACCGGCGCGAGGCACGGTTAAACTGCGCGCCAGGCATGAAGGCAATAATGTGTACATTGAAGTAGATGATGATGGCAAGGGTATCGATGTGGAACAGGTGTTGCAAAAGGCGGTGGATAAAGGTCTTCTCACCAACCGGGAAGCTGAAGTGATGAACCCGGAGGAAGCATTCCGACTGCTGTTTATGCCCGGTTTCAGCACTGCCGCTGAGGTAACCGATGTATCCGGCCGTGGTGTAGGCCTGGATGTGGTTAAAGCCAAAATGGAAGGCATTGGCGGCGAAATCTCCATTTCTTCCAAATTGGGCGTCGGGACTCGTTTTGTCATCAAACTGCCCTTAACCCTGGCCATTATTCAGGCTTTAACGGTATCTATCGGTGACGAAATCTATGCCATCCCTTTAAGTAATGTTGATGAAACCACCATGATATCCGATAAGGATATTAAGATGGTACAGAACCAGCCAGTTATTGTCATCCGCGGCAAGGTGATGCCCTTGTACCGATTGCGCAGCCTGTTGGACCTGCCCGGGGAGCAGGCTGAAAATGAGACTGCTTATGTGGTAGTGGTACGCCATGGCGAACGCCAAATAGGCCTGGTGGTAGACACCCTTATCGGCCAGCATGAAATTGTCATTAAGTCCCTGGGCAAGTTGTTGGCCGGCATACCAGGTCTGGCCGGGGCTATCGTGGCCGGAGACGGCAATGTACATTTAATACTGGACATTGCCAGTCTATTCTAAGCGGAGGTGAAATCCATGAACAATGTAATTGAAGCCCAACAGGAGGTGCAGGTGGTAGCATTTGAGCTGGGCCAGGAAGAGTATGCTGTTGACATCCTGAATGTCCAGGAGATCATCACACCGCACAAGGTTACCCGAATTCCTCGTACCGAACGCCATGTGGAAGGTGTTATCAATCTGCGCGGCAATATCATCCCTCTTTTTAACCTGCATACCAAATTTAATATACCCGTTGCAGGCAGTTCAGAAGACAAACGCATTATTGTATTTCAATTGGAAGATCTGAAAGCAGCCATTATAGTTGACAAGGTATCGGAGGTACTGCATATAAATAACAGTCAGATCGAAGGCACGGAAAACGTATATAACGGTTTAAATGTCAATCATATCAATGGTGTGGCCAAGGTTGGTGAGCGGATTTTGATATTGCTGGATATTTACAAAATCCTCATTAATGATAATATTAGGTAGGTGGAATATTGTGGTTTATATCAGCAATCTTTCCAGTATGCAGTTGGATGCACTCCGAGAAATTGGCAACATAGGCGCTGGCAATGCTGCAACTGCCATGGCCGAGTTAATTAAGGCCAAAATAGACATGAATGTCCCCAATGTGAAAATCCTGCCGTTTGGTGATGTTCCCGACCTGTTGGGGGGCGCTGATTGCCATATAATTGGTATATATTTAGATGTAGGGGGGTCAGTGAGCTCCAACATTCTATTTATACTGCCTATTGAGCAGGCTTGTCTACTGGTGGATTTATTAATGGGTAAAGAAGTCGGGGAGAGCAAGGCCGACAACCTTGGGGAAATAGAGTTATCAGCGATGCGGGAAATGGGTAATATTATCGCAGCCACCTACCTTAATGCCCTGGCGGCCTTTACCGGTTTGACGCTGCGTCCCTCGGTGCCGGCGCTGGCTATCGACATGGCCGGGGCAGTGCTAGATGCGGTATTGGCCCGGTTTGGCGAGGTTGCTGATCATGTTCTGCTCCTGGAGACCTGTTTTAAGAAAGATGTTCACAATGTAGTGGGACACTTCTTGTTGCTGCCTGAGCCTGAGGCTCTGGATACCATTCTCTCTGCGCTTGGAGTGAGCAATTAATGGGGATTTTCATCAAAGTCGGCATGGCTGATTATAAAATTGCCCGGGCTCCGGACAAGCTATTAACAGCCGGTCTCGGTTCTTGCATCGGCATCTGCCTGTGCGACACCAGCAGCCAGGTGGGAGCCCTGGCACACATCATGCTGCCTTCAGGAGAAGCCGCCAGAGGCAAGTCTCACAACCATGCAAAATTTGCCGACACCGCCCTGGAATTAGTTTTACATGAACTGTACAAGAATGGCATAGCCCCCCACCGTCTCATCGCTAAAATCGCCGGGGGAGCACAGATGTTTAAATTCCTGGGTGAAAACGATATCATGAAAATTGGTTTGCGCAATGCCCAGGCTGTAGAGGAGAACCTCAAAAAGCACAAGATCAGGATAGCAGCCAAAGATGTAGGCGGTAATGTAGGCCGCACTATTGTGTTTGACCCTGCCACCGGGGAGTTGTTAATTAAAACACTTGGTAATGGGGAGAGAATCATTTAGATGAAGAGAGATATGAGCGCGGTCTGGGTTCAATACAAGGAAAAGCATGAAACCAGTGCCCGGGATGAGTTGATTGTCCATTATGCCCATCTGGTAAAGTATGTAGCCAATCGACTGGCCATTAACCTGTCTTCTGTAGTGGAAGTGGACGAATTAATCTCTTATGGCATTGAGGGCTTAATCGATGCAATCGAGAAATTCGATCACAAGCGCAACATCAAGTTTGAAACCTATGCCATCACCCGCATTCGGGGTTCTATCATTGACGGATTGCGTGCTATGGATTGGGTGCCGGTATCGGTGCGCCAGAAGAGCAAAGAATTGGAGAGATGCTACACCAGCCTGGAGGCCAGGTTGGGCAGATCGGCCACTGATGCCGAAGTGGCTGCCGAACTGGGTATTAATCTGCGCGAATTCGCCACCCTCTTAAGGGAAATGGCCGCTTCAACGATAATATCACTAGATGATTTTATTCCCGGTGAAGATGGCGATGATCGAAAAAAGCGTATTGTTGACATGCTGGAAGATGAAAATGCCGGTGATGCCCTGGACCTCCTGGAACTGGGAGAGGTCAAGGCACTGCTGGCGCAAACCATCGCCCGCTTGCCGGAAAAAGAAAAAACCGTGGTAGCCCTCTATTATTATGAGGGTTTGACCTTAAAGGAGATTGGCGCCGTTTTGAGTTTGTCCGAATCCCGTATTTCACAATTACACACCAAGGCTATTTTGAGACTGCGGGGCAGCCTCAGCAAAAGAAAGCATTTGGTGACTTAACATATATAAAGGAATAGAGATATGAATGGTATTGGAAGCACGGTTGATGGAGAAGCCATTGTTGCCATCGATAACAACCGCATGAAAGCCTATTTGGAAATAACTGCCCCAGTTGGTGATGGCAAACCCTGCAGCCTGGAAAAGGCGATGCAAGCCCTGGCCAATTGCCGGGTGGTTTTTGGCATTGATGAGGCCATGGTCTGCGAAGCCTTGCAAGAGCATAACTGGGGCCAAACCCGGTTGGTAGCAAGCGGCAAGGAACCACAAAATGGAAAAGATGCGCAGATTGTCTTGCGCTTTACCATGAAAAATAGCAGCCCCCAGGTGGATGAAGGCGGCAATGTGAATTACAAGGAGTTGGGCTTAATA
The DNA here is from genome assembly GCA_050949825.1 of Syntrophomonadaceae bacterium. Lineage (GTDB taxonomy): Bacteria > Bacillota > Syntrophomonadia > Syntrophomonadales > Syntrophomonadaceae > DTU019. The sequence goes on from JBMNGL010000007.1 coordinate 426,751, forward strand.
AGCAATGTCCGCACCGGAGAGTTGCTGGCCGAAAAGATCTTATTGACCGAAGGCCAGCCGGGGATGGATGTGACCGGCCAGGAAATCATACCCCGGAAAGGAAAAGACATCAACCTGGGGGGCGGCAAAAACACAGCAGTGGACCCCAGTGGACGTTATCTCTTTGCTCAGGCGGACGGCCATGCTACTGTGGTCAATAACCGCATCCAGGTAAGTCCCGTCTTTGACGTGAAAGGTGATGTAGACTATTCCTCGGGGGATATCAATTTTGTCGGAACGGTACGCATATCAGGCAATGTAATGTCCGGTTTCAAGGTCAAGTCGGAAGGGGATATCGAAATTGGCGGATCTATAGAAGGTGCCCAAGTAATTGCCGAGGGCAGCGTCCTGGTTCGAGGGGGCATTACCGGAGGTGCTAAAGGTTTTGTCAAGGCGGGAGGGAATATCAGCGCCCGTTTTGTGGAGAATGCCCGGCTGGAAGCGGGCCTCTCTGTCCTGGTGAGAGAAGCCATCATACAGTCCCAGGTTAAAGCCGGCAGCATCGTTAAGGTAACCGATAAGAAGGCTATTATCGTGGGTGGTGTGATTCAGGCCGGTCACGAAGTGGAATCCAGGACATTGGGGTCGCAATTGGCAACTCAAACCGTGGTAGAGGTTGGCGTCAATCCCCATTATCGCGACGAATACCAGCAGATCACCAGGAGCCGTAATGAAAAGAAGAAAACCCTGGAAAATATCAGCAATAGCCTGCAATCCTATCAGCGTTATCGCCAGAACCCCGAACAACTTAACGATAAACAAAAACAGGCCTTGATGAAGCTGCTGGATGTGTATAAGGCCCTGCGCAAGGAAGTGGATGATATTGAACAGCGGATTAAATTCTTGGAAAATGAGTTGGAAGGCCATCAATTTGCACAGGTAAAAGCGCATGACATAGCTTATCCCGGCGTCAGGATCAGCATTGGCAAACTGATTTATATTATGAATGATCCTGTAAAATATTCAGCTTTTGCTGTAGATCGGGGAGAAATACGGGTGGTAGCCTTGCGCTAAAACGGGGGAATTACGATGAGCATTAAAAGCGTCGATATGCAGGTTTTGGTCCAAAAGGTGGGAGATGTTGCCCGCATGCAGCACACTCAGCATAATGAGGCCAATCACCGCCAGGGCGAATTTTCCCAGGTAATGGTGAACCAGACCATAGCCAACCGGCAAACGGTGCGTGAACTAAAGGAACCCGATACTAAAACCGTGCATGAGCGGCAAGCAGGGGAGCAGGAAAAGGAACGCTCCCGGGACCAAAACCGCCCTGCTGAAAAGCAGAGTGAACCGGATCAAGAAATATTTCGAGATTTTCACAAAGGCTCCACCATTGATATAAAGATCTAAAGGGATGATTATCACCTATGGAGATAATGGCTATTTTCATGACAGCAATACTAATCCTACTGGGATACCGCTGGTGGTTGCAACAGCAGCAATTGAAGGATTCTGCCACAAAGCTGGAGGCTTTAATCTGTGAAGCCCGCATGGTAAGCCAGGATATGGAGGCCATGCTCAATAGTGCTGTGGATCTTTCCCGTACGGTTATTGATGATTTTGACACCCGCATCAAAGAAGCCCAGAGTCTGCCCGCCTTATGCATCCCCACGGCGGCACCGCCGCACCCCGACCCCATAGCTCAATTTTACCACGATCTGTTACAAGAGGCCGACCCTGATGTGCCCTGCCAGCTCGAAGAAGAAACACCTGCTCCTGAAGAGGGCAGCGCAGCCGGGACCGCGATGCTTGATGACCATGATTATCAAGCTTACCGGCAGATGCATCCCACGCTGGCGGTGCACCAGCTATACCAACGGGGCCTTGGTGTCAAACAGATTTCACAAATCCTGCAGCGGGGACAGGGGGAAATCCACCTGATCTTGAACCTGGCGCGCAAAAAAAAGATGGGCTAGGCTAGTATTCAGGTATAAATGACCACGAATCCTTTAACAATATAGCAGGAAGAAAGCCTTGGTTTGGCGTGAATCGAACATTGCCAAACCCTTAGGCTTATGTTATATTAATTTTTGGTAATTACACACGCTGACTGGACTCGTTGATCGGTGCTTATGCTGAGCAATCAACGGGAATGAAACAGCGGAGGAATAAAACTGAAAGGGGGTCTTTAAGGTGTCAGTAATTACAATGAAGCAGCTCCTCGAAGCCGGGGTGCATTTCGGACACCAGACACGCAGATGGAATCCCAAGATGGCCACTTATATTTATATGGAGAGAAACGGGATTTACATCATTGATTTGCAGCAGACGGTAAGGAAGTTTGACGATGCCTATAATTTTATTAAGAGCATTTCCGCTGAGGGGAAAGGGGTCTTGTTTGTCGGAACCAAAAAACAGGCCCAGGAGACCATCAGGGAAGAAGCCCAACGTTGTGAGATGTATTTTGTTAATCAGCGCTGGCTGGGCGGTATGCTGACCAATTATAAGACCATACGCAAGCGCGTATTCCGACTTAAAGAATTGGAGAAAATGGAAGCAGAGGGTTCTATGGAGGTCCTGCCCAAGAAGGAAATAGCCCGGCTCCTCAATGAAAAGGAGCGATTGGAGCGCTTCCTGGGAGGTATTAAGGATATGGACCGCTTGCCCGGCGCAGTGTTTGTGGTGGATCCCAGGAAAGAGAAAATCGCTGTAGCCGAGGCCAGGAAACTTAACATACCGGTGGTGGCTATAGTAGACACCAACTGCGATCCGGACGAAATCGATTATGTTATCCCGGGCAACGACGATGCTATCCGAGCCGTGAAATTAATATCTTCAAGAATTGCAGATGCTGTTCTGGAAGGCAAACAAGGGGAACAAGTAAACGCATAACAAGGTAAGGGGTGCTGGGTTTGTTCCGACACCCCTCTTTTTTGGCCAAATAGCCTTAAGGCTGAAAGAGACTCACTGTGAATTAGGAGGAATAAAAATGGAGATTACAGCCGCAATGGTAAAAGAACTGCGCGAAAGAACCGGCGCAGGTATGATGGACTGCAAAAATGCCCTGGTGCAGTGCCAGGGTGACCTGGAAAAGGCCATTGACGAACTGCGGGCCAAAGGTCTGGCCAGGGCCGCCAAGAAGGCCGGACGGGTAGCCAGCGAAGGTCTGGTCATTTCATATATTCACGGCGGAGGACGCATTGGGGTTCTGGTCGAAGTTAATTGCGAAACCGACTTTGTAGCCAAAACTCCGGAATACAAACAACTGACTTATGATATTGCCATGCAGATTGCTGCTTCAAACCCCGCCTATATCAAGCGTGATGATGTTCCTGCCGCCGTGATGGAGCGGGAACGCCAGGTTTTAAGAGCACAGGCTTTGGAAGAAGGCAAGCCGGAGAAGATTATTGAAAAGATGATTGACGGACGTATTGAGAAGTTCTTCAAGGAGAATTGCCTCCTGGAGCAGCCCTTCATCAAAGATCCGGACAAGACCGTGGAACAGCTTATTCACGAAAATATTGCCCGCATCGGTGAGAATATCAATGTGCGCCGTTTTGCCCGCTATGAGGTCGGAGAAGGCATTGACAAAGAAAAGGCTGATTTCGCCGCGGAAGTCATGGCACAGATTCAAACCAAATAAAACATCAGCGGGGGAGGTTGACAGCTTGCAGAGCCCCAAATACAAACGGGTTATTTTAAAGCTCAGCGGTGAAGCCCTGGCAGGTAGTGATAGTTACGGCATTAATCCGGAAACCTTGTCAACCATCGCCACACAGGTTATTGAGGTGGCGCAATTGGGTGTTGAAGTTGCTATTGTGGTTGGCGGGGGCAATATCTGGCGTGGTGTGGCCGGGAGTGCCAAGGGCATGGATCGGGCTACGGCCGATTTTATGGGCATGCTGGCCACGGTTATCAATGCCCTGGCTTTGCAGGACGCCCTGGAGGGTAAAAATGCCCCCACCCGGGTGATGTCGGCCATTGAAATGAGAGAAGTGGCCGAGCCCTACATCCGGCGACGGGCCATTCGTCACCTGGAAAAAGGCCGCGTGGTCATATTTGCCGCCGGCACCGGCAACCCGTATTTTTCTACCGATACCGCTGCTGCCTTGCGGTCTGCGGAGATCGAGGCAGAAGTCATTTTGATGGCAAAAAAAGTTGACGGCATTTATGACAGCGACCCGATCACCAACCCCCAGGCCAAAAAGATTGATAAGCTTGATTATATTGATGTATTGAATATGGGCCTGGGGGTCATGGATTCCACTGCCGCCTCATTGTGTATGGATAATAACATCCCCATTATTGTTTTCGATCTTACTCAAGAAGGCAACATTTTAAAGGTGGTCCTGGGTGAAAAGATCGGCACCTATGTAGGGAGGTAAGGTAATGATCAAGGATATTATCAATGATGCAGAAGATCGTATGAAGAAGAGCCTGGAGCATCTGAGCAAGGATTTGGCCGCATTGAGGGCCGGGCGTGCCAATCCTGCTATGGTGGAAAAGCTCAGTGTTGATTACTATGGGGTTAATACCCCCATAAATCAACTGGCCAATATCACTGTTCCGGAGGCCCGCTTACTGGTGATCCAACCCTGGGACAAATCCATTATAGCTGATATTGAAAAGGCCATTATGAAATCAGATCTGGGCATTAATCCCAACAATGACGGCAATGTAATCCGCATCGCCATACCGCAACTAACCGAAGAACGGCGCAAGGATTTAGTCAAAGTGGTTAAAAAGAGAGCCGAGGAAGCCCGGGTTGCGGTGCGCAATCTTCGCCGTGAGGCCAACGATATGCTCAAAGTGAGCGAGAAGGATAAACTTTTCTCGGAAGATGAAAGCAAAAAGGGCGCCGATGAGGTACAGAAGCTGACGGACCGCTATATTAAGAATATCGACAGCATACTTCAAGCCAAGGAAAAGGAAATCATAGAGGTATAGATGCAGGTTTTATTTCCAGAGCAGTCCGGTTATAATATTGAGTAAACTACTATACCCCCGATAGGGGGTATTATCGTTTCGGAGAGAAGGGATACAGTGGGTGCTGGGAGCGAGGATCTGCCGCGCCATATAGCGGTAATTATGGATGGCAATGGGCGCTGGGCCAAAAAGAGGTTGATGCCCCGAACTATGGGACACAGGGCCGGCATGACGGCCTTAAAGCGTCTGGTTGAGTCGGTAGTTGAACTCAATATCCCCTATCTGACAGTTTTTGCATTTTCTACTGAAAACTGGCGGCGTCCCTGGGAGGAAGTGGATTACTTAATGAACCTTCTGGTGGAATATTTATTAAAGGAACTGCAAGAACTGCATCAAAATAATGTCAGAATCAATATACTGGGTGAGTACCAATCACTGCCGCCAAGATGCCGCATAGAATTGGAAGATGCCCTGCAGACTACCGGAAATAACAGCGGCTTGACCTTCAGCATAGCACTCAATTATGGAGCCCGGCACGAAATCCTCACTGCGGTGAAAAAAGTCGCGGCCCGGGTAGCCAGCGGTGAGTTGCCGGCGGAAGGGATTGATGAGGCCTATTTCTCCTCACTGCTGTTTACAGCCGGTCTTCCCGATCCGGATCTGCTGATCCGCACCGCCGGGGAGATGCGCATCAGCAATTTCTTGCTGTGGCAGATCGCTTATACTGAAATATGGGTTACCGACCGCCTGTGGCCGGAATTTAGTCGGGAAGACCTGATGCGGGCCATAGCTGACTATCAGCGCCGGGATCGGCGCTATGGAGGACTGAGCCGGCAGGATGAGGATTACCGCCATGTTTAGAACCAGGGTCCTCACCGCTGTTATTGGCATCCCGTTAATGTTGTTCATCCTCTTTCAGGGCGGCTATCTGTGGATGGGGCTTTTCTTTATCATGGCGGTAGGTTCACTTTATGAATACTATGGCATGATGAAGCAGAAGGGGATTGCCATTATGCGGCTTCCGGGCTATAGCTTGCTGCTGTTGTTGTGGGCCTTTCCATTATTAGGCTCAGAATCCTGGTTTTGGGCAGGTCTGATGGCAATTTTGATGGTGGTGGTAGCCTATGCCGTGTTGTTGTATCCTCATATCAGGCTGCCGGAGATTGCCATGAACCTGTTTGGGCCGCTGTACCTGGGTATAACCTTGCAGTATGCCTTGCGCATACTGACTATGGCGGAGCCTTTTAAGATCATATTACTTGTTCTGCTTTTAACCTGGGCCAGTGATGTGGGCGGTTATGCGGTCGGAATGCTATGGGGAAAAAGGAAGCTGGCTTCACATTTGAGCCCCAAGAAAACCTGGGAGGGGGCCCTGGGCAGTATGCTGTTTTGCCTGCTTATTGCCGTGGGTTTCGCCCGCCTGGTTGAAATAGGCACCCCTGGCTATGCATACTTTGTACTAATAGGGCTGGCCGCCAGTGTGGCCGCCCAGCTTGGCGATTTATTCATGTCCGGCATCAAACGATATTTTGGGGTGAAGGATAGCGGCTTTATCATCCTCGGTCATGGCGGCATTTTGGATCGATTTGACAGTTTTCTGCTGGTCCTGCCGCTGGTATATTATGGGGTGTACTGTGTGATGTAGCAGCGTTTAGCCCTGTTAAACATGATAGGAGGAGGCTGGATGGATCCAGAACTGCTCAAATACACCAAAACATTTATGAAACTTGGAATCACTGTCCTGGTACTGGTAATCATTTACCTATTCATGTCTTATGTGGCGCCGATCATGATAAACTTCCTGGGGCGGCTGCCCGAGGTGTTTTTGCCTTTCATCATTGCCATTATCCTGGCGGTGTTGATTGAGCCCCTGGTTACGTTCTTTGAGGTCAAACTCAAATTAAACCGCGCCCTGGCGACAGGCGCCAGCCTGGTGCTGGTGGTAGGGGCCTTTGTCTACCTGATATCTCTGCTGATCTCCGTGGTCATCAGCGAACTGACCCGTCTTTTTCCACTGGCAGTGCGCTATTCTGACCAGGCTGCGCTCCAGTTTCTGGGGGCTATCAGCAATGCCCGCTTGTTCTATCTGCAGCTTAACCTGCCCCCGGAGCTGCAGACTGCTCTGCAGGCCAACCTGCAAAAAGGCCTGGACTTGATTACCCGGATGATGGATAGCAGCATTGACGGCCTGACCCAGTTGCTGCTCATGCTGCCGGGTTTTTTGATTTTTATTATAATCACCACCGTGGCCACTTATCTGATTATTAACGACCGCTCTCGGATTAGAAGCTTTATTCTCAGCAATCTACCCGGCAGTGCCCGTTCCCAGACCACCAATATAATAGGCCAACTATTTCAGGCTTTAATCGGTTTTGCCAAAGCCTATAGCATCCTTATCACCATTACCGCTATTGTAACCATGGTGGCGTTGAAACTGCTGGGTATCAAGTATATATTGACCATAGGCCTTCTGGTAGGGCTATTGGATATTATGCCGGTATTGGGCCCGGGGGTGGTATTTCTGCCCTGGGCAGGCTATGCCCTGCTGATGCATGAGACCCGTCTGGGCATCAGTCTGCTGGTGGTATATATTGTCATATCAGGGGTGCGCCAGGTATTGGAGCCTAAAATCGTAGGGGACAATATCGGTCTGCATCCGTTGGCCACCTTGATCTCTTTATATGTCGGGCTGCAGCTGGCGGGAACGGCTGGACTCATCCTGGGTCCTGTTTTGCTGGTTATTCTGCTGGCCAGCCACCGAGCCGGCCTGTTTGACCGTTTTGATTGGAGGAAAAAGAATGAGCTGTAATGGCAAAACCGGGGTGGTGGTGTTGGGCTCCACCGGATCGATTGGGCGCCAGGCCCTGGATGTAATCGAACAGCATCAAGACCGCTTCTGTTTGCTGGGCATAGCAGCCCGTGATGAAGTGGCTTTAATACAACAACAGATTGCCCAGTACCATCCTCCCCGGGTAAACGTAAGCGACTCCGCTGCTTATAGGGTCTTGAAGGACAGTATCCCCGCTGACATTGAACTTTCGCTGGGGATGGGAGCCCTGTGTGAACTGGGTGCTATCCCGGAAGCCGATATCGTACTGGTGGCAGTCAGTGGTGCTATAGGCATAGAGCCCACCCTGGCTGCCATAAGAGCAGGCAAACAGATCGCCCTGGCCAACAAGGAAACCCTGGTGGCAGCCGGGGACCTGGTAATGCAAAGGGTAAAAGAACGGGGTGTCTTGCTCTTACCGGTAGACAGCGAGCATTCCGCCATTTTTCAGTGCCTGGCTGGAGAGCAACACCATGTTTATAAAATCTGGCTAACCGCTTCAGGCGGGCCTTTTCGGGGTTATTCCCCGCAAGAACTGCAAGAGGTTACGGTGGCTATGACACTCAAGCACCCCACCTGGATGATGGGACCCAAGATAACCGTTGATTCAGCCACACTGATGAATAAAGGCCTGGAAGTGATCGAAGCCCATCATCTTTTTAAAACAGACTATGACTCCATTGAGGTGGTGGTGCACCGTGAGAGTGTGGTGCATTCACTGGTCGAACTGAGGGACGGATCTTTTCTGGCGCATTTGGGGCCGCACGATATGCGTATACCCATACAGTATGCCCTCACCTACCCACAGCGCCTCGATGCGCCGGTTCAGCGCCTGGATTTGAGCAGCCTGGGCGGTTTGCATTTTGAAAAACCGGATCTAAACACTTTCCCGGCTTTGGAATTGGCTTATGCGGCCGGCAGGAGCGGGGGTACCATGCCCGCCGTGATGAACGCAGCCAATGAAGTGGCGGTTTCCGCTTTTTTGGAGGAAAAATTGCCTTTCAGCCGTATCGTGGCCACGGTCGCCCAGGTGATGGAGCAGCACCGGGCAGTGTCCGGTCCCGATCTGGAGACCATTCTGGCCGCTGATGGCTGGGCCCGGGAGCAATGCCGGCAGATTATCAAGCAGCAGGATTCATAAAAAGTATATAATGAAACCGTGATTCTGCTGCAAAAACCCGGAGCTGCCTGCACATCAGTATGGCACTCAGCAATGGTTTAAGGGACTAGAGTTGGCGATAATGTTTGGCGGAATTCTGCGTCGTTTAGGGTTTTATGACTTTTTACAGTGTAAAACCGTAGATTAACAGCCTTAAAAAGGAGGCACAACATGAACATATTCCTCACCGTTATTATATTAGGGATATTGATATTTGTTCATGAATTGGGACATTTTTTGACCGCGCGCCGGATTGGCATCCCGGTTTACGAGTTTGCCCTGGGTTTTGGCTATAAACTGTTTTCCCACACCAAAGATGGGGTTCAGTATTCCTTGCGTCTTATACCATTGGGGGGGTTTGTGCGCATGGCCGGTGAAGAGCCTGGAGACAATGAAGATCCGCTTGGGTACAGCCATCGCACCCCCCTGGAGAAGATTATGGTATCGGTAGCAGGCCCTCTGATGAATATATTGCTGGGCCTGCTGATATTTGTTTATAGCTATGCCTTTATCGGATTACCGCAGGCTTCCAATGAACCGGTAATCGGGCGAGTCATAAGCGGAGAACCGGCGGCTGAAGCAGGGGTGCAAGCCGGGGATCGGGTGGTGGCCATCAATGCTTACAGAATTGAAAGCTGGGAGCAGATCACCAGCCGTCTGGGCAGTAATCCCCCCGGTCAGGCCGTGACCATCACCATAGAGCGTCAGGGAAAAACCCTGGATCTGGTCATGGTGCCGCGCCAGAATGCTACCACCGGCGTTCCCGCCATCGGCGTGATGGGGCAGTTTTATTATGAGAAACAGGGGGTCTTAAAGTCAATCTCCTATGGCTTTAAACAGACCTTCATGCTTACCGGCCTCTTGCTGAGCGGCCTGTGGACGATCATAAGCGGTGGTGCTTCAGCCGGTGATCTGGCCGGTCCGGTGGGTATTACTATGATGGTTGGGGAGGCTTCACAGTTCGGAACCATCTTTTTGCTCGGATTCATTGCTTTTTTGAGCATCAACCTGGGGGTTTTGAACCTGCTCCCCATACCCGCCCTGGATGGTTCTCGTATAATTTTTGCACTGGCTGAGGTAATCAGGCGCAAACCGTTAGAACCAGAACGAGAAGGCCTCATCCATTGGTTCGGATTCCTTTTCCTGATGCTGCTGATTGTATTTGTAACCTACAACGATATACTCAGACTTATAAAGGGCTGACGCTATGAATAGAAAAACACGGGTCGTCAATTTGGGCGGGGTATTAATCGGCGGCGGCAACCCGGTTGTGGTGCAATCGATGACCAACACCGATACAAGAGATACAGCAGCAACGGTTGCACAGATTAAGGCCCTGGAAGCGTCCGGATGCGAACTGGTCAGGGTGGCGGTAGTGGATCAACAGGCCGCCCAGGCTATTGCCGCGATTAAAAAACAAATCACTGTTCCCCTGGTGGCAGACATTCACTTTGATTATCGCCTGGCCCTGCAGAGCATTGCCAGCGGTTGTGACGGGCTGCGCTTGAATCCCGGCAATATCGGTGCCGCCTATAAGGTTCAGGAAGTGGTGCGGGCCTGTCAAGACCGGGGCATACCCATTCGCATTGGTGTCAATGCCGGTTCATTGGACAAGTCCATGGCGGAAAAACATGGCGGAGTGACTGCCAAAGCCCTGGTGGAAAGCGCCCTGATGCATATCAGCATCCTGGAAGCGATGAATTTTGCCAACCTGAAGATATCTTTGAAAGCCTCTTCAGTGCCTTTGACCATCGCGGCTTACCGGCTTATCAGCCAGAAGGTCGATTATCCGCTGCATATTGGCATCACTGAGGCCGGTACCATGGAGCGGGGGTTGATTAAATCATCTTTGGGTCTGGGAATCCTTCTGGCAGAGGGCATCGGCGACACTATGCGGGTGTCCCTGACTGCTGCGCCGGTGCATGAGGTATGGGCTGCTTATGAAATATTGCGGGCTTTAGATCTGCGCCAGCACGGCCCTGAACTGATTTCCTGCCCCACCTGTGGCCGCTGTGAAATCGATTTAATTAAGACTGCGGAGCGTATAGATCAAGCCCTGCGCGCGGTGAGCGTTCCTATCAAGGTGGCGGTGATGGGCTGTGTGGTCAACGGCCCCGGTGAAGCACGGGAAGCGGATATCGGTGTGGCCGGGGGTAAGGAGGCAGGTTTACTATTTAAAAAGGGAGAAATCATCCGCAAGGTTCCCGAAGCCCAATTGGTTGAGGTATTGCTGGCTGAAATCGCAGAGTTGCAAGATAACCATGAAAAAACTGTTTAATCGCCTGTATTAAGGAGGAGGTTTAATCAATGCGCTGCTCACAGTTGTTCTATCCGACCCTTAGAGAGGTGCCCAGTGAAGCTGATGTCATCAGTCATCAATGGCTGCTGCGTGCCGGTTTTATCCGTAAAACCACCACCGGGGTGTATACATACCTCCCCCTGGCTTACCGGGTCATCAAAAAGATTATGGATATAGTGCGCCAGGAAATGGACCGGGCCGGCGGGCAAGAAGTGATGATGCCCATTATTCAACCGGCCGAATTATGGCAGCAATCGGGCCGCTGGGATGTTTATGGTGATGAGATGTTTCGCTTGCGGGATCGGCACCAGCGCGCCTTTTGCCTGGGACCTACCCATGAAGAGATTATTACCACCCTGGTTAATGCAGATGTCCATTCATATCGCGATCTGCCCTTGCTGCTGTACCAGATTCAGAACAAGTACCGCGATGAAATCAGGCCGCGCTTCGGACTGATGCGGGGGCGCGAATTTATCATGAAAGACCTCTACTCCTTTGATACCGATCAGGCCGGGCTGCAGCTTTCCTATGACAAAATGCGTGAGGCCTACAACCGCATCTACCAGCGCTTGCAGCTTGCTTATCGGGTGGTTGAAGCCGACAGCGGCGCCATAGGAGGCAATGAGAGCCATGAATTTATGGTTCTGGCTGAAACCGGGGAATCCGAAATTGTCTATTGTGACCACTGTGATTATGCCGCCAATGTGGAAAAGGCGGTTTGTACCCCCATTCCGAGCGGTGCAGCAGCCGGGGAAAAGCAATCCGGTGGTGAAATGGTAACCATTCCCACCCCGAATTTGAGAACCATTGCCGACCTGGCTGAAAAAATGGGCATACCACCTCATCAGCAGGTCAAGACCCTTTTCTACACCGCTGATCAGGTCCTGGTGGCGGCTGTAGTGCGCGGAGATCGGGAACTGAATGAAATTAAACTCAAAAATGCCCTGGGCTGCAACGAATTGCTCATGGCCGATGAGGCCCTGGTGCGCGAGTTATGCGGGGCCGGATTTGGTTCTCTGGGACCGGTGGGGCTTAATGTGCCCTTGTATGTGGACCTGGAGGTGCCTTTAATGGCAGAGCTTAGCTGCGGCTGCAATAAGGATGATTTTCATTATTGCCAGGTAAGGTACGGCCGTGATTTTCAAGCCACCGCGGTCTTAGACCTGCGGTCGGCCGAGGCGGGCGACCCTTGCCCGCATTGTGAGGGCCATCTCCTCAAAATGCGTGGTATTGAGGTGGGCCACATTTTTCAGCTCGGGCTTAAATATTCTGAGGCTATGCAGGCCGGTTATCTTGATAAGGACGGGCAGCAAAAGCCTTTTGTGATGGGTTGTTATGGCATTGGGATCTCGCGCACCATGGCAGCGGCGGTGGAGCAGAACAGCGATAGCAATGGTATTATCTGGCCGCTTCCCATCGCTCCTTTTCAGGCTATTGTGGTGCCGGTGAATACGAATAAACCTGAGCAGTGGGACGCGGCTTGTTCCATTTACCAGCAGCTTCAGGGCCGAGGCGTGGAGGTTCTTATTGATGACCGCGATCAGCGTGCCGGGGTAAAATTCAAGGATGCGGATTTAATCGGCATACCGCTCAGAATTACTATTGGACCCAAATCTTTGCAGGAAAACAAGGTGGAATTGAAGAAGAGATGGGAAAGTGAATCCCAGTTAATAGATGTCGACCAGGTGGCGGCTGAGGTAGAAAGCATCATAGCAAGCGCCTACCAGGCCGCGATGCCGCAAGACTAATAACATAACGGAAGTGGTGCTAATGACCATTTATGAGGTTGTCTTCAAATTGGCTCTGGCAGGCATTTTGGGAGGCTTAATCGGCTTGGAACGCGAAAGCCTGAGCCGTCCCGCCGGTCTGCGCACCTATACCCTGGTCTGTGTCGGCTCCACCCTGGCGATGATTGTTTCTCTCGACATATACCTGCAGTATTACCATACTGTCAATGCCGATCCCGGCCGAATAGCCGCTCAAGTGGTCAGCGGCATCGGCTTTTTGGGGGCGGGCACCATTATGCGGGAAGGTTCCACTGTACAGGGGTTGACCACTGCAGCCGGCTTGTGGGTGGTGGCCTGCATCGGGCTGGCGGTTGGCGCCGGTCTGTATATGCCCGCTGTGGTTACAACCCTTTTGATACTTTTTGTGCTCATCTATTTTATTCGCCTGGAAAGTCGTTTTACCGGACGCCGGGAATATAAAGGCATGGTTCTGGTGATGGAAGACCGGCCTGGGCAAGTAGGCGCCATTGGTTCGCTTTTAGGCGAAATGAACGTATTGATTAAGAACATTCAGCTCAGTCGTTTGGAGGGTAATGATCTGGAGATTGAGCTGCTCTTGCAGATCCCTTCCAACATCACGGTTGAACACGTGGTAGAGCAGCTCGGTGAGATGAAGGATATCAGGAATATATATCGTTTGAATTAGCATTATAGCATGGCCTTTTATGGATCTCTGCAGGCTGTGGATCAGAGGAGGTTTTTGTCTGTGTTCACAGACTTCTATGCCTTGTTATCACATAAGTTTAATTTTTGCCAGGCAGATGCCTGGCAAGGTGCTGTTATACAGAAGGTGGAGGTCTATCCATCTCGGCAGCTCTGGCGGGTGGTCGTCGCTGTGCCGGCCCCTTTAACCAGCGCCGTTTTGCATCAAACCGCACAGCACCTGCAAGCATGTCTGGATCAGCCCATAGAGGTGGAACTGCTGACCCAGCTCAGTGATGAAGACGCCTGGCAGCGTCTGATAACGGATCAGTGGGAAACAATCCTATCTATCCTGGGGCCAGCGCCCGGGTCAGAGGCGGCCCTGTCATGGAAAGCCAAACGCAACCGTCTGGATTTGCTGGCGGAGCAAAGCGAGCAGTACCAGCATTTATTAGATATACAAGCCTGCAGCAAGATTTCCCAGTGGTTTCGGGATCACTACGGGTTGCAGGTTATTTCTCGTATTAAGCTTAAACAGCATAAATCAAGTTCTCCAGTCAAGGCCCGGACAATGGTGCCTGCCGCTGAGTACCAGGTCTTGACCTATGACAACACCCCGGCGCGGAAAAAAAAGGCCTCCCAGCAGCGCAAAGCCAGTTTTAAAGGACCCCTAATGCGGGTCAATGAATTACAGGAAGGCCAGCAGGGTATCAGGGTAGAAGGACAAATTTGGCATAAAGAAATCAGATCCATTCGCAATGGACGCTGCGCGGTTGAGTATTACCTGACCGATTTTACCGGCAGCGTTATTATCAAGCAATTTCTGGACCGGCCTGAAGACGACAACATACCCCTTGGTGAGTGGATCAGCGCTTATGGTGACATTCGTTTTGATCCCTTTGCCCGGGAGGCGGTCTTGTTTGCGGAAGCCTATGAGCGCCGCGAAGCCCCACAGCGCCTGGACCAGGCCCCTAAAAAGCGCTTGGAACTGCATGCTCATACCAAAATGAGCGCCCTGGATGGACTGGCTGAAGTGGAGGACTTGATCGCCCGGGCGGCCCAGTGGGGCCATCCAGCCATTGCTATCACTGATCATGGCTGTGTACAGGCTTTCCCCGATGCTTACCATGCCGCCCAAAAGCATAACATCAAGGTGATCTATGGAGTAGAGGCCTATTTGTACGAAAAAGACATTAAGGAACGGGCTTATCATATTATCCTGCTGGCCCGGTCAAACGAAGGGCTGCGCAACCTCTACCAGCTGGTTACCCGGTCCTATTTGGACCACTTCTACAAGAACCGGCCGCGCATCCCCAGGTCAGCCCTGGCGGAGCATCGCCACGGCCTCATTATCGGCAGCGCCTGCCAGGCTGGCGAGGTATTCCAAGCCTTTATCAAGGGTTTGCCCCCGGAAGAACTGCGCCAAGCAGCGGAATTTTATGACTACCTGGAAATACAGCCCCTGTGCAATAATGAATTCCTGATCAATAAAGGCATTTTGCCGGACATAGAGGCCTTGCAGGAGATTAATCGCCAGATTGTCAAACTGGCTCTTGAACTGGGTAAACCGGTGGTTGCCACCGGTGATGTGCATGTTTTGGAACCGCATGATGGTATTTTCCGCACCATCATACAGGCCGGCCAGGGCTATGATGATGCCGAGTCTGATTTTCCGCTTTATTTACGGACAACTGAGGAAATGCTGGCCGAATTCGAGTATTTGGGAAAAGAACTGGCCTGTCAGGTGGTTATTGAAGGCCCCCATCATATCAACCAACTGGTTGAAATACTGCAACCGGTGCCGGATGGTTTCTACCCACCGCAGATTGACAGCGCCGGCGAAGAGATTACCTCCCTGGCCTGGAAGCGGGTCAGACAGATCTACGGCGAGAAGCTGCCCCCGGTGGTGGAAAACCGCATCAAAAAAGAGCTTGAGTCCATTACTGAGAATGGCTTTAGTGTTCTCTACCTGATAGCCCACAAGCTGGTGCAGAAGTCCAATCAGGACGGTTATGTGGTGGGCTCGCGGGGGTCGGTAGGATCATCGCTGGTAGCTTATCTGACCGGCATTACAGAAATAAATCCGCTGGCTCCCCATTATTTGTGTCCGCACTGTGCTTATTCGGAATTTGCTCCCGCAGCGGTCTCCTGTGGGGCTGATTTGGATGATAAAGACTGCCCTGAGTGTGGAGAGGCGTTGCTTCGCGACGGTTTTGACATCCCTTTTGAGACCTTTCTGGGCTATGAAGGGGATAAGGTTCCCGATATCGACCTCAATTTCTCCGGGGAATACCAATCCCGGGCCCATCAGTATGTTGAAGAGTTGTTTGGCAGCGAAAATGTCTTTCGTGCCGGTACGGTGTCTACCATCGCCGCCAAGACCGCCTTCGGTTATGTTAAAAAATACAGTGAAGAACGTGACCTGCATTATAAAAACTCAGAAATAAACCGCCTGGTGAAGGGAATAACCGGGGTCAGAAAGACCACCGGGCAGCATCCCGGGGGGTTGATAGTGGTACCCAAGGATCGCAATATATTGGAATTTACCCCCTTGCAGCACCCGGCCGATAACAAAGATTCCGGTATTATTACCACCCATTTCGAATACCATGCCATCGGGGAGCAGCTGGTAAAATTAGACATACTCGGCCATGATGATCCCACTGTAATAAAGCAACTGGAAGATCTGACCGGGGTTTTGGCCAGCTCCGTAAAAATGGGGGATAAAACCACCATGCAAATCTTCTCCGGTCTGGACCCTCTTGGTCTCACCGCGGGGGATATCAACAGTACTGTGGGCACCTTTGGCATCCCTGAGTTTGGCACCCGCTTCGTGCGCCAGATTCTGGAGACCACCCGGCCCACCACCATGTCTGAACTGATCAGGATTTGCGGTTTGTCGCACGGCACTGACGTATGGCTCAACAATGCGCAGGAACTGGTGCAATCCGGTTTGGCTCAGCTCAACGATGTTATTTGCACCCGCGATGACATCATGCTGTACTTGATTAAACAGGGCATGGATCCGCAAAAGGCCTTTAAAATCATGGAAAAGGTTCGCAAAGGCAAGGGGGTGAATCAGGAAGAGGAGGAACAAATGCTGGCCTGCGCCACACCCTCCTGGTATATCGATTCCTGCCGTAAGATAAAATATATGTTCCCCAAGGCCCATGCCGCTGCCTATGTGACCATGGCCTTTCGCATCGCCTTTTTTAAAGTACATTATCCCCTGGCATTTTACGCCAGCTTTTTCAGTGTGCGTGCCGAGGATTTTGAGATTGATACTATGTTGGGGGGCTATAGCGCCCTGAAGATAAGGATTCAGGAGATAGAGAAGCAGGGACAGAAGGCCAGTGCCAAGGATAAGAAACTATTGCCTTATCTGGAGGTGGCTCTGGAAATGTATGCCCGGGGCTTTGTTTTCCATCCCGTAGATATTTATAAATCTGAGGCCAGCAAATTCAGGGTACAAGGCAATGGCCTGTTAATGCCCTTTTCAGCCCTGCCCAACGTGGGGCTGGCAGCAGCCCAGAATATTGTCAACACTCGCGGAAAAACCCCGTTTTTA
The DNA here is from genome assembly GCA_050949825.1 of Syntrophomonadaceae bacterium. Classification (GTDB taxonomy): domain Bacteria; phylum Bacillota; class Syntrophomonadia; order Syntrophomonadales; family Syntrophomonadaceae; genus DTU019. The sequence goes on from JBMNGL010000007.1 coordinate 443,938, forward strand.
TCCATTGAAGAATTACAGATGCGCTTGCATTTAAACAAAACCACCCTGGAAATGCTGAAAAAGTATGGCTGTCTGGATGGCCTGCCCGAGAGCGCTCAACTGAATCTTTTTGCCTGACGGCGGCAGTGTTACAGGGGGACGGTGGCAGCGGGAGCGGTTCTTGCCCCCCCGTTTACCCCCGCTGCCACCGTCCCCCTGTAACACCCTGTAACACCGTCCCTCTGCAACATGTAACAATCGCCGGAAGCGTCTTGAATAGATTTGAGCAATTGTGTTATACTCTTAATGAGTTGGTAATATGTTTGGCACACGAGTGGGTTCTTGCCCACTTTTTCTATTGTATGATACCGGATACAGCAGCAAAGAAGCGGGGGAAATGGTATGAATCCGGACAAAAAGATCCTGCTGGAGCAGCTCCTTAAAGAACCGCTGGCCTTCCTGGGATTGGAACTGGTGGATATAGAATACCGGCGCGAAGCCGGCGACCTCATCTTGCGGGTTTATATTGATCGGGAAGGCGGTGTCGATCTGGAGGCCTGCGCAACGGCCAGTCAAAGGTTAAGGGAGGTTGTCGATGCAACCGAAACCGAGATTTTATACGACCACATGGAAGTGTCATCACCGGGCCTGGATAGGATCATTAAGACGGAAAAGGATTTGCTGCGCTTTACGGGCTATAAGGTTAAGGTGAAAACCTTAAAGGCATACTCAGGTCCACGAAAAATCATCGGTATTTTAAAAGGTTTCTCAGCAAAGGAAATCAGCATACAAGACCAGGAACAGAACCTGCTTAACATACCGCGCGATATGATCACGGTTATCAGGTTGCATCCAGATTTATAGAGGGAGGAAACACCATGTCCAATGAATTGATTCAAGCCTTGAATGACATAGAACGGGAGCGGGGTATTCCTAAACTGGCTTTGGTTGAAGCTATTAAATCGGCTTTAAATACCGCTTATAAAAAGAACTTTGGCGTTACCCAAAACGTCAGTGTGGACTTTGATGAAAAAAGCGGGGCGGTGCATGTGTACTCCCAAAAAAAGGTGGTAGCAGAGGTGGAAGATCCGCGCCTGGAAATCCAATTGGATGAAGCCCGGGAGATGTATCCAGACTCTCAGGTAGAGGACATGGTGTATATAGAGGCTACCCCAACCAACTTTGGGCGCATTGCAGCACAAACCGCCAAACAAGTCGTTATTCAAAAGCTGCGTGAAGCGGAGCGCAGTCTGATTTATGAAGAATTCCGGGAGAGAGAAGGCGAAATTATCACCGGTACGGTGCAGCGTGTGGAGGCTAAAACAACTTACATTAGCCTGGGCAGAACCGAAGGCATCATGCTGCTGTCCGACCAAATAAGCGGGGAGCGTTATGAGGTTGGGCAACGTATTAAGGCCTATATTTATGAGGTGAAAGACACCCCCAAAGGACCTAACATCTTTGTATCCAGGTCTCATCCCTTTTTCCTGAAAAGGCTATTTGAATTAGAGGTGCCGGAAATCTATGACGGCATCGTGGAAATCCGCACCATCGCACGGGAGGCTGGTTCCAGATCCAAGATTTCAGTTCACTCCTATGATGAAAAGATTGATCCGGTAGGGGCTTGTGTCGGTCCCAGGGGATTCAGGGTGCAGAATGTGGTGTCTGAACTGGGAGGGGAGAAGATCGATATCATCAGGTATGACAAGGATCCCAGGCGTTTCATTGCCAATGCCCTGAGTCCCTCCAAGGTCGTGAATGTGATCCCCAATGAAGAAGACAAAGTCGCCCGGGTGATTGTACCCGATTATCAGCTTTCCCTGGCGATTGGCAAAGAGGGCCAAAATGCCCGCCTGGCAGCCAAATTAACCGGCTGGAAAGTCGACATTAAGAATGAAACTCAGTTTCTGGCCGAAAGTGAATATTTTGATGAGTATGAAGAGGAAACCGCCGACGAAGATGTTATGGAACTGGAAGAGCCGATGGCTGAAGGCGAAGAAATCATAGTAGAGGAAGAGCCGGAGAACGAAGGCGAAGAAATCATGGCAGAGGAAGAGCCGGAGAACGAAGACGAAGAAATCATAGTAGAGGAAGAGCCGGAGAACGAAGGCGAAGAAATCATAGCAGAGGAAGAGCCGGAGAACGAAGACGAAGAAATCATGGAGAAAGAGAAATAAGATGGCAAGGATGCGTAAGCCCCCGCTCCGTATGTGTGTGGGTTGTCGTGAAATGAAGATAAAAAAAGAATTGATCAGGATAGTAAGGACGCCGGCTGGTGACATCGAATTGGACAACACCGGGAAAAAATCCGGGCGAGGGGCTTATATCTGCCCGGATCTGCAATGTTTTAAGAAGGCAGTGAAATCGAAGAGCATCCACAAGGCGTTGGAACATGAGATCCCTGTGGAGGTCCTGGACCATATTGAAAGCCGTATTGCAGGGATGAATTCGTAAGGATGTGAGGCAGTGGTAAAATTATATAACCTGCTGGGTCTGGCGATGAGATCGGGATCGGTCTCCTCGGGGGCCGTGGCAGTTAAGAATAGTATGCTTCGTAATCGAGCCTGTTTGTTGATTATTAGCAACGATATTTCTGAACAGACCAAAGAATCTCTGATCGCCTCTTGCCAAAAAAATGAGATTCCCTGGTTGACTGCAGGCGACAAGTACCGTCTCGGCAATGCAGTCGGGAAAGCGTATCGGGTGGCGATTACAGTCAACGAGAAAGGCATAGCCAAAGCAATAATGAAAGCCTTTGCTGCGGGAGATGAGCCAAATACGATGGGGGTGGTTGAATGGCCAAAGTAAGAGTGCATGAAATAGCGAAAGAACTGGGGAAATCCAGCAAAGAGATGGTGGAGATCCTTCAAAAATTGGGCCTGGAGGTGAAGAATCACATGAGTACCATGGAAGAATCCCAGGCCAGTTGGGTTAGGAAACAGTTGGCGGAGAAGGATAACCATCAAAGACGGCCAGAACAAAAACCGGCTGCAGAATCCAGCACTAAAACCAAAAGTGATATTAAAGCAGAGCAGGCTCGCCCGAATGTTGCGGCTCCACAGCCCCCTGACCGGCGTACCCCCAAATCTGAACGTCCTCCCCAGACCCGGCGGTCCCCTCAGGGAGATCCGCAAGCTCAAGGCAGACAACAACCGCAGCCCAAAGCACAAACGCAGGATAAAGGTCCGGCACAGCAGAAGCAACAGCCGCAAGGAGGCCGTCCGCCGCAAAGGCAGCAGCCGCAAGGAGGCCGTCCGCCGCAAAGGCAGCAGCCGCAAGGAGGCCGTCCACCGCAAAGGCAGCAGCCGCAAGGAGGCCGTCCGCCGCAGAAGCAACAGCCGCAAGGAGGCCGTCCGCAGAATAGGATACAGCCGGCAACACCGATAACGGACAGGAATGCCAATCAGCTCAGGCCCCAGGAACAAAGGGGAGCAGAGCGTCCTAAACCGCCGGTGGGCGCACCCAGGGCTCCAAAGCCGACCAGTGCTGAAGAAAAAGGAGCGGTCCGCTCCAACAAGTTGGCGCCGGCATCCAAGGCCGGGCAGTCAGCTCCTAAAAAGGGTGGTGAGCGTACTGTCAACCGGTTTGCTCAGAATCAGCCCAGACGGGACTACAGTCGACCCCAAAGAAAATCTAAACATAAGCGCAGAAAAGAGGAAACCATACTGCCACCGCCGGAGGCCATTACCATTGATGCTTCTATCACGGTAAGGGATTTGGCTGAACAATTACGGCGCAGCTCTGCTGAAATTGTAAAACGGTTGATGGAGCTTGGTGTTATGGCCTCTATAAACCAGCCCATTGATTTTGAGACCGCAGAGATAGTCGCCAGCCTTTACGAAGTACGGGTTGACCGAGCCATATCCGAAGAAGAGAAGATTCTGGAAGAGATCGTGGACAGTGATGAAAGCCTGGTTCCCCGTCCGCCAGTGGTTACGGTTATGGGGCATGTCGATCACGGCAAGACCTCGCTTTTGGACCGAATCCGCAAAGCAGATGTTGTTTCGGGGGAAGCCGGGGGCATTACTCAACACATCGGTGCCTATCAGGTTAAGGTCAATGAAAACCGGATTACCTTTATTGATACACCTGGCCATGAAGCCTTCACCGCAATGCGCGCTCGGGGGGCCAACCTGACTGATATAGTGATTCTGGTAGTGGCTGCCGATGATGGGGTGATGCCGCAGACGGTTGAGGCTATCAGCCATATTCGGGCCGCTGATGTGCCTTTCCTGGTGGCAGTAAATAAGATTGATAAACCGAGTGCCAATCCCGAGCGGGTGATGCAACAGCTTACGGAGTATAATATTGTTCCGGAGGAATGGGGCGGGGATACCATTTTTGTACCCCTGTCCGCCAAGACCGGCGAGGGTATTGAAAACCTTCTCGAAATGGTGCTGCTGGTAGCGGAAGTCAATGATATAAAATCCAACCCGGATCGGCCTGCCGAAGGGGTGGTCATTGAAGGCAAACTGGATAAAGGTCGGGGACCGGTGGCCACCGTTCTGGTGCAAAAAGGCACCCTGAGGATTGGAGATTATATACTGAGCGGCAGCAGCCTGTGCAAGGTCAGAGCCATGACTGATCACCGTAGCACCAGGGTTGAAACCGCTTATCCCTCCATGCCGGTGGAAATAACCGGATGGTCAGAACCGCCTGAAGCCGGGGGGAGAGTGCTGGTATGTGATGAAAAGGTGGCCAAGGAGGTCATCAGCCTTCGTCTTACCGAAAAAAAGATTGAAGAGCAAAAACAGAGCAGCCGGGTATCGCTGGATGATTTCTTTAAGCATATACAGGAAAACGAACTGAAAGAACTACGTTTGATCATCAAAGGAGATGTACAGGGCTCAGTGGAAGCATTGTCCCAGTCCCTGCTGCGGCTCAGCACTCCCGAAGTCAAGGTAACAGTGCTGCATTCCGGGGTAGGGGCGGTAACCGAGAGTGATGTTATGCTGGCTTCGACATCCAATGCCATAATCATAGGTTTCAATGTTCGCCCTGACAGTAAAGCCCGTAAATATGCAGAGGATGAACATATTGATGTGCGTTTGTACCGGGTTATTTATGAGGCCATCGACGAGGTTAAAAAAGCCATGGCCGGTCTTTTGGAACCCGAATACCGGGAAAAATTCCTGGGCCGGGCCGCGGTCAGAGCTACCTTCAAAGTGCCTAACATCGGCCTAATTGCAGGCTGTTATGTGACTGAAGGCAAATTCCTGCGCAATGCGGAGATGCGCGTATTACGCGATGGGATTATCATTTATGAAGGCAAACTGTCGTCACTGAAGCGCTTTAAGGATGATGTCAAAGAGGTCGCTGAAGGATACGAATGCGGTATGGGCATCAAAGACTTCAACGATATAAAGGACGGGGATATCATTGAGGCATTTACCATTGAAGAAATACCCCGCGAATTATAAGCACAAGCGGTGTGTTTAATGGAGCACACTGCTTCAGAACAGGGGGTTTAGTTGTGAGCAAGCGCCGCCAGGAGAGAATGTCGGTAGAGATACAACGCATTTTGGCCCAGATCTTACGGGAACAGATAAAGGATCCCCGGGTAGATTTTTCAACCGTATCTATAACCCGTGTGGATGTGAGCACTGATCTGGGGCATGCCCGCATCCATATCAGCGTGCTGGGCGATGAAGATAAACAAAAGGAAACCATGCAGGTGCTGGACAAGGCCAAAGGCTTTATACGCACTGAACTGGCCCGACAGATACAGTTGCGTCATGCCCCTGAGCTGGAGTTTCGTCTGGATAAGTCCATAGAACACGGCATCAGGATATCCTCATTGTTGGATGAAATAAAAAAGGAAGAAACAAGGAAACAGCCATGAACAACCTGGAGGATATCGCTCGTCAACTAATGCAATATGATGAATTTGTCTTGCTGGGGCATGCTATCCCCGATGGAGATTGTATCGGCTCCATGCTGGGGTTGCAGTTGGCCCTGCACAGTCTGGGCAAAAGGGCGGAAATGATTCTCGCCGACTCAGTGCCGCCTATCTACCATTATCTGCCCAACTGGGAAAGTATAAAGCCACCGGCGGCCCTGGAGCGCCGCCGGGCTGCCGCAGTTTATTTGGACTGTTCCGATCAGTGCCGGGTGGACCCCGAGGTTCGCGATGCCCTGCAACAGGCGGCAGTAACCATAAACATTGACCATCACCAGGGCAACAGCCTTTTTGGCGATTATAATTATGTGAATCCACAGGCGGCCGCCACCGCGGAGATTATTTTTGAATTGCTAGGCATAATGCCGGTGCAAATCACTGCGGATGTGGCCGACTGTCTATTGGCCGGTATTATTATGGATACCGGCAGCTTTTTAAACAGCAATACCACCAGTACTACCATGAAGATTGCGGCCCGCTTGCTTGAACTGGGGGCCAGTGTGGAAAGGGCCCGCAACCACCTGTTTGAATCCAAGCCTTTGCAAGAGGTATTGGTCTTAAAACAGGCCTTGCAGCATCTTAGCTTAAGTCCGGACGGTCGGGTGGCCTGGATGTGCCTCAGCTATGAAGAGGCCCAAAGGGCGGGAGTCCTGGATTATCATCCCGAAGGCATCATCAATTATACCCGCATGATCGCCGGGGTAGAAGTGGGAATGTTATTTAGAGAGGTGGGACCCGGCGAGATAAAGGTGGGTTTCCGCTCCCGGGGCAGCATCGATGTGGCCAGCCTGGCACGCGAATTTGGCGGCGGGGGTCATCGCCTGGCAGCAGGAGCCAGTTTTGATGGCAGTCTTGACGCTGTACAGGCCCGGGTGCTGGCACGGGTTAAGGAAGTGTTTGGGTAATTGCACGGCTTTTTAAATATCAATAAACCGGCCGGGATGACATCTTTTGATGTCATCCGCCGCTTAAAACGCCGCCTGGCCACCAGGGCAAAAATGGGGCATCTGGGCACACTGGACCCCATGGCCACCGGGGTGCTGCCGATAGCGATAGGTTATGCCACCCGCCTGATACCCTTTATTGATAAAGGGCGCAAGCAATATCGTGCCGGGATGCTTTTAGGGGGCATATCTGATACCGAGGATGCCTGGGGGCAGATAACCCTGACCGGACAGACCGGTTTTGATCCGCAGCGATTACGCGAGGCCGTAGCGGATTTCACCGGGGCGATTGAGCAGGTCCCTCCCATGTACTCAGCCCTGCATCATCAAGGCAAGCGTTTATACGAGCTGGCTCGGCAGGGAGAGGTGGTGGAGCGCCCTGCCAGGCAGGTGCATATTTATAAATTGAGCGTAATCTCCATAAGCGAACAGCAAGGGCAACCGCTCATAACCCTGGAGGTGGTCTGTTCGCCCGGCACCTATATCCGCAGCTTATGCCGCGATATTGGCGGCAGGCTAGGCACCGGAGCCTATCTCTGCGAACTGCAGCGCTTGCAGGACGGCCTGTTTCACATTGAAAAGGCGGTTTCCTTGGACAGGCTGACCGCTGCAGATGCCAATATCTCAGCAATGTTGCTGCCCATGGATTATCCCCTGCAGCACTGGCCTTTTTATCAACTGCAGAGTGAGGAGGAGGAAGTCCTCTTGCGGCAGGGCCGCAGCCTGCCAGTCACGGCCGGGGGAGAGGAGCCGTTGGTCCGCGTTTATGAGCGCAGCGGCCGGATGGCCGCCGTGGGACGCCTTCAAACAGGTGAACCCGGATTACTGCTTAAGCCCATAAAAGTCTTTCATCCAGATTAAATAGCGGGGGGAACCACTATGCGCATTGTCAGAGAGATTGAAAAATACAACAGCAGCAAAGAACCGTTGTACCTGGCTCTGGGTAATTTCGACGGCCTCCATCGCGGTCATCAACAACTGATGAGGGAAGCTGTTAAACAGGCAGGCTGCAATGGCGGTCTGGCGGCGGCATTTATCTTTGAACCGCATCCTGTTAAGGTATTATTTCCGCAAAAGGATTTCAAACTGCTGGTTGCCGGGGAAATGAAGTCGGAGTTGTTAGAGGCCCTTGGTTTGGACTTGGTGATATACAACTCGTTTTCCCGGGAGATAGCCGGTTGGACTCCGGAAGAATTCGTTAAGCGTGTTCTGGTGGATAGCCTGGCTGTAAAAGCGGTTTTTGTCGGATTTAACCACTCTTTTGGCCACAAAGGGGCCGGAACCCCGCTCATGTTGCAGGAACTGGGCAACCGCTACGGCTTTAAAACTTATATCATCCCTCCGGTAAAATATCATGACAAGGTCATATCCAGCACCTTAATCCGCCAGGCCATAGAGGCCGGGGATATCGAACTGGCTAACCATATGCTGGGCTATTACTTCGTGGTTGAGGGGCAGGTTATTGCAGGCGAGAAGCGGGGACGGGAAATGGGCTTTCCCACTGCCAACCTGGGGATTCACCCCGATCTGGTCACACCGGGCAAAGGCGTTTATGCGGCCTGGGGACAAGTGGGGGAGAAAATGATCAAAGCCGTAGTCAACATCGGCAGCAAGCCCACTTTCCATCCTGACTATCCAGTAGTCATTGAAGCCCATCTGCTGGACTGGGCCGGCGACCTATACGGAGGGCGCCTGCGCCTTCATTTTACCAGGAAATTACGGGATGAGCGCAAATTCAACGGCCTTGACGAACTGGCGCAGCAGATCGCCCGAGATCGTAACCAGGCGTCTGAACTCCTGGATGAATGCCGCCCTTCAGGTCCTGCATTTACATTTTAAATCGGCTGTGCTACAATTTACCTTGGCCATGGACCGTAAAGGTATAATAGTGGCTTCCCACTGGAACAATTAATAAAAACAACTTCTTTAGGATGGCCGGCCTAAAGGGGCCAATCGGCTTCACAGTGGGATATGGAACCGTAGACTAGGGCTGCGAGTCACCGACGCTGCGCTTGGTTTATGGCGATTTGGGGCAAAAAGGAGGTGAGAACACTTGTCATTATCACCGGAAAGAAAACAGGAACTGATTAAGAACTTTCAGGTTCATGAAAGCGATACCGGCTCCCCGGAGGTGCAAATTGCCATCTTAACGGAGCGTATCAATTACTTAAACGAACATCTCAAGGCCAATAAAAAAGACTTCCATTCTCGCCGTGGACTTCTTAAAATGGTCGGGCAAAGGCGATCTTTATTGGATTATCTTAAGAACAAAAACTTTGATCGGTATCGTACTATCGTTACCCGGTTGGGTTTACGCAGATAAAGAGCGGCATGCCGCTCTTTCACTTTATATGCGTAAGCATATCAGAAAGGAGGTAAATATTATCGTCAACAAGTACACAATGGACATCGCAGGCCGTCCCCTGGTAGTAGAAATCGGACAGGTAGCCAAACAGGCCAATGGCGCAGCTTTGGTCAGGTACGGTGACACTGTTGTTCTGGTTACGGCAACGGCCTCTAAAGAACCTCGGGAAGGCATTGATTTCTTCCCTCTCACGGTGGACTATGAAGAAAAGCAGTATGCGGCCGGCAAAATCCCCGGTGGTTTCATTAAACGTGAAGGCCGGGCCACAGAACTGGCCACACTTTCCGCACGCCAGATTGACCGCCCCATTCGTCCTTTGTTCCCCAAAGGGTTCAAAAACGATATTCATGTTGTGGCAACGGTACTTTCAGTAGACAAGGACAATACCCCTGATGTTACTGCCATTATCGGGGCGTCTTTAGCCCTGGGCATCTCCAACATCCCCTTTAGTGGACCTCTGGCCGCTGTAATCGTGGGCCTGGTCGATGGACAATTGGTTATAAACCCGACTGTCGAGCAATCCCGCAACTCCGATTTGCATATGGCCGTGGCCGGCACCAAAGAGGCCATCATGATGGTCGAGGGCAGCGCCAACGAAGTACCGGAACAGACCATGATCGATGCCATCTTCTTTGCTCATGAAGAAATCAAGAAGATAGTAGCCTTCCAGGAGCCCATTATAGCAGCACTGGGGCAGGAAAAAATGGAGGTGGCTCCGCCCATTATTGATGAAGAACTGGAAAAAGCGGTGCGAGCCTATTCCTATGACATTCTCCATCAAGCGGTGCGCAATCCTGATAAAATAGCACGCGAAGCGGATATGGACCGGGCCAATGATAACATCATCGCCCATTTTGAGGAAATCTATCCCGAGCAGCTCAAACAGGTGGGTTCCATCGTTGATGCCATGATGAAAGAGATTGTACGTCAGATGGCTTTGGACGATGGCGAGCGTGTTGATGGCCGCGCCCTTAAGGAGATCCGGCAGGTTAGCTGTGAGGTGGGCTTTCTGCCTCGTCCTCATGGTTCCGGCTTATTTACCCGTGGCCAGACCCAGGTCTTATCGGTGGCTACCCTGGGCGGCATAAGTGAAGAGCAGCGCCTGGATGGACTGGGTATAGAAGACACCAAGCGCTATATCCATCATTACAACTTCCCTCCTTACAGTGTGGGTGAAGTCAGGCCGATGCGCGGCCCGGGCCGGAGAGAGATCGGACACGGTGCCCTGGCGGAGAGAGCGCTGTCAGCAGTCATCCCGCCCGAAGCGGATTTTCCCTACACCATTCGGGTGGTTTCAGAGGTGTTGGAATCAAATGGCTCCAGTTCTATGGGCAGCGTATGCGGCAGCACCCTGGCTTTGATGCATGCCGGAGTGCCCATTAAACGCCCTGTATCCGGTATTGCCATGGGATTGGTCAAGGTGGACGACCGCTTCGCCATCCTCAGCGACATTCAGGGGATTGAGGATGCTCTGGGCGATATGGACTTCAAGTTGGCCGGAACAGAAGTGGGAGTCACTGCTCTGCAGATGGATATTAAGATTGGCGGAGTAGACCGCCAGGTGGTGGAAGCCGCTATGGCACAGGCCAGAGAAGGCCGCATGTTCATTATGGGCAAAATGCTTATGGCTATTGCTGAACCCAATAAGGAACTATCACCCTATGCACCGCGATTGACCAAAATGATGATACCGACTGATAAAATCCGCGAGGTCATAGGCCCGGGTGGTAAGGTTATTCACAAAATTGTCGATGAAACCGGATGCAAGATTGACATTGAAGATGACGGCACCTTGTACATCATGGCTACCGACGGGGATGCGGCCCAGCAGGCCAAAACACTCATCGAATCTATCATTGCTGAAGTTGAAGTGGGCAAAACCTACCTGGGAACAGTAAAACGCATTATGGACTTTGGCGCCTTTGTGGAGATTATTCCAGGAGTCCTGGGCAGCCAGGGCAAAGAAGGATTGGTTCATATTTCGCAGTTAGCTGAGGAGCGGGTCAACAAGGTTAAGGACATTGTGGACATCGGTGATAAGATTCAAGTCAAGGTTACGGAAATCGATAAACAAGGTCGGGTCAACCTGTCCCGCAAAGCGGTATTGAGAGAAGCCCGCGAAGCCAAGCGCTAAACAACCAGTCAAGCGGAATAGTATTCAAGTAAACCGAGAACCCCTCGGTTTATTTGCATTTTCAGGGGGACGGTGGGAGAGTCAGGGGGACGGTGACTCTCCCACCGTCCCCCTGACTCTCAGCACTGACTCGCATAGCCAGGTCAACTCTGGAATATGTATGATACGAGAAGCTATTGAGGAGAGGTGAGAGAAGGTTGTAAGAACACACCTTTATTTTTTCAAAGTTAATGCCCGGGCATTGCTGTTGATCACCTTTTTCATCAGTTTTTCTTCCCTGGCGGTATGGATGGATCGCCTGGAACGGGATCTTAAAGGAGTTAAGTCGGGTGTAAGCATAGCCGGTCACGAAGTTGGGGGATTGCTACCGCTTGAGGTGCGTCAAGTGGTTCATGAACTGGCCTTGCAGTATCATCGCTGCCCGCTAGAGCCACGTATTGACCGGACATCGGGCCAGATCATTGCCGAGCAACCCGGCACCCTGCTTGATATAGCAGGCTGTGAAAAATTGATTATGAATGCCGGTCCGGGGGAACAGCTCGAGGTGCTGCTGCTGCCTGTCAGCCCGCGGCACAGCAGCGAGGAGATTGCTGCTGCCAACCGGGTCGTAGGCTCCTACCAAACCTGGGTGAGCGGAAGCTATCAGCGCTATACCAATGTTTCTATGGCCAGCCGTGGCATTAACAATGTGTTGTTGTGGCCTGGTGAGCAGTTTTCCTTTAACGACATCGTAGGTCCGCGGTCCCTGGAACGGGGCTATTTGCCGGCGCCCATTATCTTGATGGGCAGCGATGCCATGGATTTTGGCGGTGGGGTTTGCCAGGTAGCCAGCACCCTGTATAATGCCGCCCTGGCAGCCGGTTTATCTATTGATGAGCGCCATGGCCATACCCGGGAAATACATTATGTTCCTCCGGGGCGTGATGCTACGGTTACCTATGGGGATCTGGATTTGTGCTTCAGCAATAATCAGGATGGGCCTGTGATTATAAGGTCGGCTTTGAATGGCAATCGACTATGGGTAAAAATTATGGGGAGGTAAAAATGAGATTATATTATTTTACCTGGAAAAGGATGGGAATTACGGCTATTGCAGCCATATTTCTATGCCTGGCCGCGGGTCTTATCTTTCGCCATCCGGGACCGGGGGTTATGAGCAGCAGCGCAAAAGCTATCTATCAGGGTTCCACCGGGGAAAAGGCAGTAGCTATCACTGTAAATGTCGACTGGGGCGGGGAGTATATCCCTGCCATGCTGGAAGCCTTTCAGAAATACAACGCCCGGGTCACCTTTTTTGTGACCGGGAAATGGGCGGAAAACAATCCTGAGTTAATGAAAGCCATGTCTGCTGCCAACCACAGCATTCAGAACCATGGTTACCAGCATGTGCATTTCAACCAGCTATCTGCAGCCCAGATTGAGGAGCAGATCAAGCAGGCTGAAGATGTGATTTTTGCTGCCACCGGCAAGAAAAGTAGGTATTTTGCACCCCCTTATGGGGAGAAAAACAGTCCTCTGGTGGCTACAGTGAACCGTATAGGTTATCAATACATCATGTGGAGCGTGGATACCATTGATTGGCAAAAACCTGCCCCGCAAATAATTACGCAACGGGTAATGAAAAAGGTGCACAATGACGCCATCATCCTCATGCACCCCACTGAACCGACTGTAAAAGCCTTGCCGGAGATCCTGGCCGGTTTGAGTGCGCAGGGTTACAAAATGCTGGGCATCGATGAACTCCTGCCGGAAACAGGGGAGCAATCGCAATGATTTCCTTAGAAATAAAAAGGCTCATCATCATTGCCGCTCTAACGCTCGGCCTGGCGAGCCCTGGCTCCCAGCCTGCCCTGGCGGTTCCCAGTACCTCCTCCCAATATGTATGTCTTATGGATGCGGGCAGCGGGCAGGTTTTGTATGGGCGGCATATGGATGAAAAGCGCCCCGTGGCCAGCACTACCAAGATGATGAGCGCTATTGTGGCGGTGGAATATGCCCGGCTTGATGAAAAGGCCGTGGTCAGTCAGCATGCTGATCAAACCGCTGAATACACCATTGGCTTAAAAAGCGGCGCCCAACTGACCGTGGAGGAACTGCTAAAGGTTGCCTTGCTGCGCTCGGCCAATGATGCTGCCGTAGTCCTGGCTGAATATGTGGCAGGTGATGAAATGTTGTTTGCTCATCTTATGTCTTTAAAGGCCTTTGCTATTGGTGCGGTGCAAACCCGTTATGACAACGCCTCCGGTCTTCCCGGCAATCAGCAATACAGCACTGCCTATGACCTGGCGGTCATAGGGCGCTACCTTATGACCAACCCTATCTTAAAGTCGCTGGCAGCCAGCAAGCAGGCCTATTTTAAGCACCCTGCTTACGAGCAGCCCCTATTAATAAACAATACTAATACCCTGCTCTTCAGCTATCCGGGCGCAGATGGCATCAAGACCGGCACCACCGATGCTGCCGGCAAGTGCCTGGTGGCCTCGGCCACCCGCCAGGGACGCCAGCTCATTGCTGTAGCCCTGCGTTCGGCTGATCGCAGTGCGGACTGTGCCCGGCTATTGGACTATGGATTTAAAGAAACCCAGGCGGTACTGGTGGTGGATAAGTCTGAGCCCTTTAAGAAAGTGCGCTTGAGCGGGGGGCAGCAAGACACCCTGTTGCTCTATCCCGATCAGGACATCTATCTATGGCTGGGCAGTGCTGGCCCTGATATTGAAAAAAGGGTATGTTTAGACTATGATATAAAAGCACCAGTGACAAAAAATCAAAATTTGGGGAAGCTATCCATATATGCGGAGGGCAAACCGGTGGCGACAGCCAACCTAACAAGTGCGGACCACTATCCGCGCGGCCCAGGCTTGACCACCCGCATTCTTCGTGCCTTGGGCCAGCGCTGGGGCCTGTACCCCGGCGTGCTTGATGCCGACCCATAAATATGCTGGAGGTATTCTAGTGATTAATAGCTGCAAGCTCGATAATGGCTGCTGTTTGGTTACTGAAGAAATTCCCTATGTTAAATCAGCGGCTATAGGTATTTTTATCAGGGTGGGATCCCGGCATGAACCCGAACATATGAAGGGAGCCAGCCATTTTATTGAACACATGTTATTCAAAGGCACAGACAGCCGCTCGGCCCGTGATATCGCAGAAAGTTTCGAAAGCATCGGCGGGCAGTTAAACGCTTATACGGCCAAGGAATACACCTGTTTGTATGCCCGCACCCTGGACGAGCACCTACCCCTGGCCATGGACATCCTCTTTGATATGCTGTTTCAGGCCAAATTTGCGCCCCGGGACTTTGAAAATGAGAAAAATGTTGTCATTGAAGAGATTCATATGTATGAAGACACCCCTGATGACTTGATTCATGATGTCTTTTCACGGCGCATGTGGTCTGAACACCCGGTTGGGTCTCCTATTCTGGGCACCCTCGAATCGGTGTCCTCTTTTGACCGTGAACAAATATGTGATTTTTATCGTAATTATTATCAACCCGCCAATATGGTCATAGCGGTTGCCGGCAATGTAGACAGCCAGAAGGTCAAAGAGGGGATTTGGAACCACATTAATGAACACCGATCCGCCAGTGTCAAAATGAGCAACGGGACTGCCAATCTTTACCACCGCTTTGCCAATTTGGTGGAAAAGTCAACCGAACAGGTGCAGATATGCATCGGTGTGCCGGGCATAACCTATGGTGATGAAAGGCGCCATGCTCAGGGGGTTATGAACAACATCCTCGGTGGGGGCATGAGTTCCAGGCTCTTTCAAGCCTTGCGGGAGGAATTGGGCCTGGCCTATTCGGTATACTCCTATCCGGCCACCTATTCCGATACTGGAGCCTATTCCATATACATTGGGACTGGCCCGGGCAGGATAGATACCTGCTTTGAGGCCTTGTACAGAGAAATAAGCCGTTTTCTGGAACAGGGCATCACCACCATAGAATTGGAACGAACCCAGCAATTGATCAAGTCGAGTATGTATCTGGGCCTGGAAAATGTGATGAATCGCATGAGCCGGCTGGGGAAATCCATGCTTATGTATGGCAAGGTGCAGAACCCGGAAGAGATCATGGCGCGCATCATGGCCGTTAATGCCGACATGGTACAGGAATTTTCCCGGATCTTAATGGGAAAAGAACTGTTCTCGCTGGCTGCCATCGCTCCACGGACCACCTTAAATGAGGTGGAAAAAGCCTTCAACAAATACTGGACCCCCTTGTAGGGGACGTCTCCCCGCAGGCCCCCGACTGCCCCCCTTATAAGGTGACAGTTTCCAACCTTCCGTGGGCTATGCCCACTTGTAGAGAAGGGTCTTTTAACCGTTCGGCATTAAGGAATCAGGGGGACAGGTCCTTTAATTTTTCCTGCAGGGGAAGTATACCCGATCGTTCCAGCAGAGAGGAGAAGTTGCTCATGAAGGTATTAATCAAACGTCTGCACTCATTTGAGTTGCCCTGGCCGCAATATATGACATCAGGATCATCAGGGGTTGACCTCTATGCCGCCCATGACAGCGATATAAGCCTTGCGCCCGGTTCTGTGACCCTGATACCCACCGGCATCGCCCTGGCCATTCCTGAGGGCTATGAGGCCCAAATCAGGCCGCGCAGCGGTCTGGCCTTAAAGCATGGGCTTACCCTATTAAACACCCCGGGCACTATTGATGCCGATTATCGCGGGGAAATCATGCTTATCGTCATAAACCTGGGGGACAAAGAGTATATTGTGAAAAGAGGAGACCGGATCGCCCAGATGATATTTGCCAGAGTGGAGAGAGCGCAACTGGTGATAACCGATAGTCTGGATGACACTGAGCGTGGTTCGGGAGGCTTTGGGCATACCGGCCTGTAGGAGGGTATGGCGATGCGTTTAAATGAACTGGTAGGAAAAGAAATGGTCAACATCTATGATGGCATGAGAATGGGCACCGTCGGTGATTCAGATATGCTCATCGATGAAGAAAACGGGCGCATTATTTCTATCATTCTGCCCAATCGCGGCAATGCCTTTACCTTCTGGGCCGACCGGCAGAAGCTGGTCATACCCTGGGAAGCCATCAAAAAGGTGGGCCGCGAGGTTATTGTAGTGGATCTGGATCACACCCACATGCGCTTGAAGAATAGCTCTATGTAAGGAAGGATTTGTCTAGGAGGGGCTACTCCGCCAAAAACGGGGTTGTACCTCCATTTTTTATGCTGCGGTATGGTTTGGGGCATGCTATCTTTGAAAGGGGGATGAGCATGCAGCAGTCGGACGCAGACCAGGGTTCCTTTCCGCCTTGGAGCAGGATTCCATCACTGCAGGACATGTGCCGCGAAGCCGATGTGGGGCATGACAGATTAATTGCAGCCATTGAAGCGGGGCTTACTGTCGAGGAGGCGGCCCGGCGGCTGAAGGTCAAAACCGAGACCGTCGCCTGCCTATATGAGCACTTTGATAAATATGGCCTGGGCTCGGTCATGGGCGGAGACTGAAGGAAAGCAAGGCACGGGGGCAGGCACGGGACGCCCAACAGGGTGACTGAGTCACCGTCCCCCTGACTCAAAGTCACCGTCACCCTGTTGGGAAAGAACCCTTTCTTTTCAGGTACGCTTGAAAAATGGCCGGGAATAGGATAATATATTTGAAATTTTAGAAGGAGGCCACAGACCATGAAGGAAAGATTTGCCAGAGAGGGTCTCACTTTTGATGATGTGCTTCTAATACCCGGACGTTCTGAGGTATTGCCCAATAAGGTTGATGTTTCCACCCGGCTCACCAAAAGACTGCGTTTGGAAATACCCATCATGAGCGCCGGTATGGATACGGTCACTGAAACGCGTATGGCTATTGCGGTAGCCCGTGAGGGCGGCATTGGTATCATTCATAAAAATATGAGCATTGAGGCCCAGGCGAAAATGGTTGATCGGGTAAAAAGATCTGAACACGGCGTTATCACCGATCCTTTCTACCTATCGCCGACCGATAGGATCAGAGATGCTCTGGACATTATGGAACATTATCATATTTCCGGGGTGCCGGTGACTGAAGGGACCCGCCTGGTGGGGATAATTACCAACCGTGATATTCGCTTTGAAACCGATTTTGACCGCTTGATAGGTGATGCCATGACCAGTGATGGGCTGGTCACTGCTCCGGTGGGAACCACCATGGAAGGCGCCCTGGAGATCCTGCGCAAATACAAAATTGAGAAACTCCCCCTGGTTGATGATGATTTTAATCTCAAAGGCCTGATTACCATTAAAGACATAGAAAAGGCCCATAAGTATCCCCATTCTGCCAAGGACGAACGGGGTCGGCTGCTGGTCGGGGCTGCCGTAGGTATTACCGCTGACACCCTGGATAGGGTGGAGGCATTGAATAATGCCGGCGCCGATGTGGTAGTGGTTGACACCGCCCATGGTCACTCCATGGATGTAGTGCGAATGGTAGAAAGGATCAAAGCGGCCTTCCCTGATCTGGATTTAATCGCCGGCAATGTGGCTACCGCTGCAGCCACCGAAGATTTGATTAAAGCCGGTGCCAATGCCATCAAAGTTGGAATGGGTCCGGGTTCCATCTGTACCACCCGAGTTATCGCCGGCATAGGGGTGCCCCAAATTACGGCCATAGCTGATTGCTCTGCGGTTGCCGCCCGCTTTGAGGTGCCTATAATCGCCGATGGCGGCATCAAGTTTTCCGGGGATATTGCCAAAGCGATTGCGGCGGGGGCGGATATAGTCATGCTCGGCAACCTGTTTGCGGGCACCGATGAAAGCCCTGGTGACACCGTGATCCTGCAAGGACGCAGCTATAAGCTTTACCGGGGCATGGGCTCAATTGAGGCCATGTGTGAGGGCAGCAGTGATCGCTATTTTCAGGAAGGCGCTCCCAAGCTGGTACCGGAAGGCATTGAAGGGCGGGTGCCTTACCGCGGTTATGTGTCGGATACCATTTACCAATTGGTGGGCGGACTTAGGGCCAGTATGGGTTATTGTGGGGTAGCCAATTTGCATGAAATGAAAACCAAGACCCAATTTATTCGCATTACCAATGCCGGGCTGATTGAAAGTCATCCCCATGATATTGCCATTAGCAAGGAAGCTCCGAATTATCAGGTAATCGTATAATGCTTTCCCAGGCGATAATCAGGATCGCCCTGGCCGGGCTGGTTGGCATAATAATCGGTTGGGCCTCCAGATCCGACCCCGGAGCGCGCCTGTTTTCGCTGATATGCATGGGGGCAGCTCTTTTGGCGGTGGTCTCCACCGAGTACTTCCGGATGCTGGTTCTGCCCGGAAATGTGGACCCCGGACGCTTATCGGCACAGGTGATTTCAGCCCTGGGTTTTATCGGCAGCGGTTTGATATGGCTGGCAGAAAGCAAAGAGATAAACAAAGAGGTGCATGGCACCGGTACCGCAGCCAGCCTATGGTTGACAGCTATTCTAGGCATACTTATCGGAGCGGGAATGAGTTCGACTACTGCCGGCGCCATTTTTTTCACGATTTTGGTTTTGATACTCAATCATAAAATTGATATAGATAAATTGCTTGGACCAAAAACCAAAAACATCTATGTTGAAACACCTGAAAAAGAGGAGCCATAAAAAAACGGGGGTTATACCCCCGTTGCATGCGGGCTTTTATCGGCGTTATTAGCTGTGCTGGCTGGCGATATTTCGCTCGGCTATTTCGATCGCTTTGGTGACGATATTTCCACAGTCGCGGGAGCTGACCGCTCCCCAGCCCTCGTTGGAAACAATTTCGGCCACGCCCAATTCCCTGGCAATTTCATATTTAAGGCGGTCCGACATCATGCTTCTTTTACGGCCCACAACTCAACCTCCTTTTTGTCACCCGCATCCATTATATTTTTTGAAGATGGCTGTAGAATATAGCCGGTATTAATACGGTAAAATGTAAGGACTTCACAAATAATGAGGGGTGAGGAGAGTTTTTAGCATATATGAGCGCAGGCTCCTGTCATTGCTATGAAATTCCCTGTTTTTGTCATACCTTAAGGGCAATGCCCGAAGGATCTTTCGAGAAGCGAATAAGTCCCGGGAAAGATCCTTCGCTCCGCTCAGGATGACACCAGCAGGTTACCAGGATGACACCAGCAGGTTACCAGGATGACACCAGCAGGTTGCCAGGATGACACCCGCAGGTTACCAGGATGACACCAGCAGGTTGCCAGGATGACACCAGCAGGTTGCCAGGATGACACCAGCAGGTTGCCAGGATGACACCAGCAGGTTGCCAGGATGACACCAGCAGGTTACCAGGATGACACCAGCAGGTTGCCAGGATGACACCAGCAGGTTGCCAGGATGACACCAGCAGGTTGCCAGGATGACACCAGCAGGTTACCAGGATGACACCAGCAGGTTGCCAGGATGACACCAGCAGGTTGCCAGGATGACACCAGCAGGTTGCCAGGATGACACCAGCAGGTTGCCAGGATGACAACAGTAGGCTATTGTCATATTAGGCGCGGGCTCCTGTCATTCTGAGCGCAGCGAAGAATCTTGGGCCAAGCAGGAGTATCACTGTTTTATGGGACATAAGAGGCGATGTACTTTAGTGTTTATTTAACTATACGGAGGAATTACCATGAGATATGAAGGCGACATTTATCGACCCCCCAGCGAAGCTTACAGCTATATCCTGCAGTGTACGGTAGGCTGCAGCCATAACAAGTGCACTTTCTGCGGAATGTACAAAGATAAAAAGTACCGGGTCAGGGAGATTAAAGAAATTATCACTGATATCCGCATGGCAAAACTTTATTTTGGCCGGGTGGAAAAGGTGTTTCTGGCCGATGGGGACGCGCTGGCCATGGATACTGAGGACCTTAAAACCATCTTAAGCGAGCTCTACCAGCATTTTCCGGATTTAAGGCATGTCGGCATTTATACCAGCCCGGACAGCATTCTTAAGAAAGAAGTCGAAGAGCTGAAAGCCTTGAGCGACCATGGCCTCAACATGGCTTATCTGGGGGTGGAAACCGGGGATGAAGAGCTGCTTAAAACCATTTGCAAAGGGGTTACCTACGAGGAGATGGTGGCTGCGGGAAGAAGGGTGCGCCAGGCCGGCATCCCCTTATCGGTGACGGTCATTTTAGGATTGGCAGGGCGTACCCCCAAAGCTCGGGATCATGCCATTAAGAGCGCACAGATCTGCAATGAGATCGACCCCGATTATATGGCTGCTCTGACCATTATGCCGGTGCCGCGCACCGTCATTTATAAACAGATTCAGCAGGGTAAATTCGAAGTGCCGCAGCCTTTTGAAATCCTGGCTGAGCTGCGTCTTATTATTGAAAATCTGGAGCTGAGCGGGTGCGAATTCCGCAGTAACCATGCCTCCAATTATCTGGCCATCAAAGGGCGTTTGCCGGAAGACAAAGAGAATATCCTGCGTCTTATTGATGAGGTTATCAAACGTCAAAATGTGGATTACCTGAGGCCCGAATACATGCGCCGGCTCTAAAACCTCTCCATGCATTATGTATACTTGGTGTAAGAGCGTAAATTTGTGTTATAATTTCTGATTATATACAGTTGTCCCTGGTTAATGAGGGAGGAATATATTTTGCGCTTATTTGGCAGAAAAGATGAAGAGCTATTTATGCTATTTAACGAAAGCGCCCGGGTAGTGGTGAGAGGCGGCGCCATACTGGAGGAGGTCGTCAACAACTATGTCGATCTGGATATCAAGATGGCCAAATTGACTGCCCTGGAGCATGAAGGCGACCGTATTATCGAGGATCTGGTCAGACATCTCAACACCAGTTTTATCCTGCCTTTTGACAAAGAGGACGCCTTTCAACTGGCGCAAAAATTGTCTACTACCATGGATTATATTACCGGCATCATCGATCGCATGATTCTTTACAAAGCCGGAGAGCCGGATGACCGTGTCAAGGAGATGGTGCAGGTCCTGTGCAAATCCCTGCAACTGCAGCAGGATGCCTTCTGTCTCCTGGACAGGCTGGAGCGCAATAAAAAAGAAATCTTAGGCATGTGCGACGAGATTGAAAAACTGGAGAGGAAACAGGACTGCCTCTATCGCACCGGAGTAGCCAACCTTTTTGAAAATGAAGACAACCCGGTTGCGATTATTAAATGGCGGGAAGTTTACGAACACATCGAAATGGCCCAGGACTATACCCAGGATGTCGGCGAACTGCTTACCAACATCTGTGTAAAATACTCCTGAAGCAAAGGGGCAGGCACGGCAGGCATGGGGATGGTTCTTTTGACTGCCGTGTCTGCCCTTACCCTTGTCTTAAATCCAGCGACGATAGCGGAAGAATGCCAGCATGCCCCCGACCAGGGTGATCATGCCCAGGGTAAGAAACCATACAAAAGAAGGGTTATCAGCACCGGGTAAGTTTTCCAGATTCATGCCGTAAAAACTGGTAATAACGGTTAGAGGCATCATAACGATCGATATAATCGTCAGGATAGTAATGACTTCACTGGTGCGTCCAGTGATAATGGAGTAATAGGTTTCAGTCGAGTTATTGATCAGATCCCGGTAGGTGCTGGCGGTATCCAATATATTATCCATATGATCGACCAGGTCCAGGTAATACGGTCGGTTCTCTTCGTTGACCAGGAATGAATAGTAGCCATTGATACTCCCGAAGATGCGCCGCTGGGGAATCATAACCTTGCGCAGCAGGGTAATGGTGGTTTTCAAGGCCAGGATTTCCTCGGTTACTGTTTGACCGCGTTTAATAAAAATACTGTCTTCCAGATCGTCGATTCTTTCTCCCAGTCTCTCCAAAATAGGAAAACACTCATCGACCATATTGTCGACAATCCGATATAATAGATGCTCGGGTCCCATGTCCATATATTTACCTTCTTTAAGGCAGACCCGGGCTACTTTGCCTACCGCTGTTAAAGCTACCGGATGAATGGTGACAATATAATTGGAGCCCATGAATACATCCAGCTCAATACTGGTAATCTCATCTTCTTCTTCAGCTTCTTCAAAATACCGTAAGCCATGGAAAACAAAGAAATGGTAGTCATCATAGCGGTCCAGTTTGGCCCGGGGGCTTTGCTGCAAACAGTCTTCCAGGGCCAGGGGATGGAATTGAAATAAATCACCGACAAAGTGTAGTTCACTGGCGGAACAGTCGTAGAGGTCAATCCACAGCAGGCTGTCCGGTGAAGCCAGCAATTCATCCAGCCGCGATAGATCCACATCATGCAACACGGTCTGTTGTTCAATGCTGTAGTAATAGGTTTTTATCATGTTCAACCCTCCTTTTGTGGAGGATTACACGATTCTATGGTAGCAGCAGAACATAATCCCCCATGCACTATTATATTTACCAATTAGCAAAAAGGATTTTCGTAAAGGTATGGGTTCCATGTTTCACCACCGCCTCTCCTTTTAAGTTCTACTAATTTATAACCCGATCGAGGACAGTTGTCAATAGCAGTGCCGCTATAAAGCCTTTCTTAGACTATTAAGGTTGAGAATGAAACCGCCCCCAAATGGGTATTTTTAGGAAAGAAGGGGTGGTATCATGAGGTCCAGGCGGCTTGCAGCAATTTATATCCTGATTTTTATTGTGGTCAGCACCGGCTTTAGCTGGGAATTACCTGCTTTTAAGGTACCCCAGCCCAGTGTAATCTATGATATTAACGGCAAGGTGATCAAAGGCCTGGCGGCAGAAAACCAGATGGCGATTACCTTTGAAGACATTCCAGAATCATTTAAACAGGCTGTTATCGCCGTTGAAGACAAGAATTTTTACCGTCATTTCGGCATTGATCCCAGCGGTATTGTGAGGGCTTTAATCGCAGATGTGAAAGCGGGCAAGGTGGTGGCCGGGGGCAGCACCATTACACAGCAGACCGCAAAAAACCTTTATCTGACCAATGAACGCACCTTAACCCGCAAATTAAAAGAACTCTGGTATACGCTCATCCTGGAAAAGAAATTTAGCAAAGACGAAATCCTCACCATGTACTGTAATTCTATCTATTTTGGAGAAGGCGCTACCGGGATTGAAGTAGCGGCGCGCACCTTTTTTGGCAAGGAAGCCCGCCATTTGACTTCAGCAGAAGCAATTTTATTGGCCGGACTGCCCAACTACCCCGCAGGTTACAACCCCTATCAGTACCCTGAAAAAGCCAAAGCCCGTCAGAAGATTGTGCTGGAACGCATGGTGACTGAAGGCTACCTGAGCCAGGAACAGAGCCTGGCCATCTCCCGCCAGCCTTTAAACTACAAGCGTACCCATTTTGTCAGTGGGGATGCTCCTTATTTTATCGCCATGGTCAGGCAATACCTCATTCAGCAATATGGGGAAAGTATGGTCTATCAAGGCGGCCTTCAGGTCTATACCACCCTGGATTTAAACATGCAAAGCGCCGCCAACCGAGCCCTGGCAGAAGGCTTGAAAGGCAAGCCGGCTGAGCTGCAAGCCGCCCTGGTGGCGATTGATCCCTTAAGCGGGCAGATACGCGCCCTGGTAGGGGGGCGGGATTATACACAATCCAGCTATAATCGGGTATTTGCGCTGCGGCAGCCGGGCTCTACCTTTAAGCCCTTCATGTACTCCATGGCCATTGCTTCCGGATGGACGGCAGCCGATTTAGTACCCTGTGAGGAAGTGGAGTTCCCGGTTGCCGGAAGCGAGCCTTACAAACCGACCGATTATGGAGACGAGCCTTACCACTGGCGTGATTTCACTATAAAAGAAGCGATTATGAAATCGGACAATGTGGTTGCGGTAACCGTCAATCAACGCCTGGGGCCGGCGCGGGTAGCCAGATACACAGAGAACTTCGGCTTCAGCAATATCAAGCCGGTGTTGTCATTGCCCCTGGGGTCTTCAGAGGTTACCCCTGTGGAAATAGCGGCGGGATATGCAACCTTTGCCAATGGAGGCATTTACAGCATGCCTTACTCAATTGTAAAGGTGCTCTCCTCCAACGGGACTGTCCTGGAGGAAAACCGCCCCCAGCAAAAGAGAGTCGTGGGGGCTGATAATGCCTATGTGATCACCGATATGCTTACCGGGGTAATGCAGAACGGGGGAACCGGGGCGCACTTAAGCGCGATCATTAACCGGCCTGCGGCGGGCAAGACCGGTACCACAGACAATTTTAAAGATGCCTGGTTTGCAGGTTACACCCCCTACCTGTGCTGCGCGGTATGGGTAGGCTATGATCGCAACCGACAGGTCAATCTGGCCGGTGGGGTAGTAGCAGGGCCAATTTGGGCCAATTTTATCAAAGGGGCCACCGCGGCGCAGCCACCCACCGATTTTCCCCGGCCAGCCAACATCAAGCGGCTCACCATTTGCCTGGACAGCGGTTTGGTGGCGGTGGAGTCATGCCCGCGACGTGTGCCCATGGCCTTTGTGGCCGGCACTGAACCTGGAATGATCTGTTACTGGCATCAGTTCGAAATCCCTTTACTGCCCGATTTACCTGATCTGTTTACCCGCAATCAGCCCGGGGAGACTGAGAATCTTGAGGTTCAGATTGATTAGACGGAGAAGACGGAGTGTTCATCGCCCCGGTTCCCGAGCCCGAAACAGGCCATGCTGCCAACGTCCCGGTGTCTGCCCTGTAAGGGCCTTGACCCTATCGACCAGCAACATTTTTATTTGAGGCAGGACATCAGAAGGAAATAACCAGTATAATAGATAAATATGATAAATATCAATAAAAACGAATGTGAGACTTTGCTGTGCAGGTCGATATGACCATTACTGTAAAAAATCAAGCTCAGTTAGTAGACTAATGGGGGAGCATTTTACAGGTCGGGCATATTGAATCTCAGCGTATCAGCAACTGCGCGGTGGCGGTAAAAGCAGCAGCCATAACAGGTTCATATAGAATGGAATCATTGGAGGGAATTTTTTGAATATCAACCAGTACAGGTTAAAAGTAAGACAACTGCGGAAAAACTGCAGTCCATCGTTATTTAGCTTCAACAGTACTGCGGATTTGAAACCACTGCGGGGTATTATCGGCCAGGGCCGTGCGGTGCGGGCCTTATCCCTGGGCCTGGAAGTGCCGAATCAAGGCTATAATATCTACCTGGCGGGTCCTTTTGGCACCGGAAAAAGCAGTTTGGCCAAGGAGATGCTGGAGGAACAGGCTGCCACCAAAGCTATCCCGCACGACTGGTGCTATGTGCATAATTTTAAAGAGGCAGATACTCCTGTCGCCATACAGCTTCCACCGGGGCAGGGGCAGGAATTCAAAAAGGACATCACATCCGGTGTGGAAGCCCTCATCAAGAATATTGTTAAAGCCCTCGAAGGTGAGGATTTTGAGACGCAAAAGAACATCATCCTCAATAAGTTTCTGGAAGAGACCAATCAGATGTATCTGGATCTGGATGAAGAAGCCCGCCGCCATGGTTTTAGCATCTCCCGCACCCAGTCCGGCATTAATACCACGCCCATAAAAGAGGATGGTGAAGCGTTAACACAGGAAGAATACACGGTCATGACCGAGGCGCAGCGGGTGGAAATAATGCGCACCGGGGCCTTGATACAGGAACGCATTAACGAGGCCATTCGCAAATACAAGGAAGCGGAAAAGGGCATCCGCGAGAAGATTAAGAAGCTGGAAGAGGAAACCGCACAAACCGTAACCCTTCCCCTGTTTGACCAGCTGTTTGAAAAATATCAGGATAATGAAACCATAATAGCCTACCTTAAGGATATGCAGAAGGATCTGATCGAAAATACCGAGAGTTTTGTAAAAACCGAGGAGAGCGTTCCCCTGATGTTTTTCCGCCATATGGACCGGCGCTCCTCATTGCGCAAGTATCAGGTCAACCTGCTGGTGGATAACAGCGCCCTTGCGCATGCGCCGGTGATTGTGGAGACCAACCCCACCTATGCCAACCTGTTCGGGCAGATTGAGTATGAAGGCGAGTTTGGCATTCTGGCCACCGATTTCTCCAAGATTAAGCCCGGTGCCATTCATAAGGCCAATGGAGGTTATCTGATCTTACATGTCAACGACCTCTTAAAGAATTATTTTGTCTGGGACAGCTTGAAAAAGGTGCTTAAAAATCGTGAGATCAAGGTGGAAAATATCGGCCGGGTGATGGGTTTTACCAACACTGAAACCTTGCAGCCCCAACCAATTCCCATGGACATAAAATTGGTTCTAATTGGTGATTCCTGGTATTATCATGCTTTGTACGCCTTCGATGACGAATTCCGCAAATTATTTAAGATCCGCGCCGATTTTGATGTGGAAATGGATAAAACCAGAGGCAACATGAAACAATACGCGCAGCTCATTGCCGGGGTTTGCCAGCGTGAAAATCTGCTGCACTTTACCCCCGATGGAGTAGCCAGCGTAGTTGATTACAGCACCCGCATGGCTGAGGACCAGGAAAAGCTTACTACCCTTTTCAATAAACTGGTGGAAGTGGTTTATGAAGCCCATCATTGGGCCCGTCAGGATAAGGCTGAGCTGGTCTCCGCTCAGCATGTGCGCAAAGCCATAAAGGAAAAGCAGGAGCGTTGTTCCATGGTAGAAGAACGAATACAGGAATTAATAAACCGGAACACCCTGATCATCAATGTAGATGAATATAAGGTTGGAGAGATCAATGGCCTGGCAGTCTATCAGGTGGGGGAATACCATTTTGGCAAACCGGTGCGCATCACTGCCAAAACCTTCATGGGTGAAAAAGGCCTGGTCAATATTGAACGTGAAATCCGCTTGAGTGGACAAATACACAGCAAGGGCGTTCTGACTTTAAGCGGCTACATGGGAGCGCAGTATGCTCAGGATAAACCCCTGACCCTTTCAGCCAGTTTGACCTTTGAACAGAGCTATCAGGGGGTGGAAGGAGACAGCGCTTCCAGTGCGGAGCTGTACGCCCTGTTGTCCAGCCTGGCCAATGTGCCCATTTATCAAGGCATTGCAGTGACCGGTTCCGTCAATCAAAATGGCGAGATTCAACCGGTGGGGGGCGTTAACCAGAAGATTGAAGGCTTCTTTAAGACCTGCCAGGATAAGGGTTTAAACGGCAGGCAGGGGGTTATCATTCCCCAACAGAACATTACCCAATTGATGCTGGATGACAATGTAGTGGAAGCGGTGAGGCAGCGCCGGTTCAACATTTGGGCGGTGGAGCATATCGATCAAGGCCTGGAAATATTGACCGGTATGCCGGCTGGAAGTCGGGATGAGAGAGGGTATTTTACTCCTGACAGTGTGCATTTCCGGGTCAACCAAAAGCTGCAGCAATGGACTGAGCGCCGCAGGTCAATGAATATTGCAGCTCCACCCATACCCAGGAAAAAAAGGCGGATAAGGAGGCGGGTGCGATGAAAAAAAGGTTCGGGGTATTGATCCTCATCATGATTCTGATGGCCCTGGCATT
Organism: Syntrophomonadaceae bacterium; assembly: GCA_050949825.1. GTDB lineage: Bacteria > Bacillota > Syntrophomonadia > Syntrophomonadales > Syntrophomonadaceae > DTU019. The sequence goes on from JBMNGL010000007.1 coordinate 471,640, forward strand.
AAGCGGCTGCCAGAATGTGCAGATTAAAGAGCTGTTGAAAAAGAACAGCAGCGAGCAGCAGAGTCTGATCGCAGTCCGCATACATTTTGACCGCGGTGATATGGTGGATGGTTATGTGAGTGAACTGGGTGTGGAAAAAAGCGGCAAGCTCTACGCCGGCGGGTCTTCTCTCTCCTACATCTATGATGCGCAGGGGAATGTGGTAGGCAGTTTCAATTATCAAAGAGTAACCTATATGCAAATCCTTCCTTTAGGTGATGAAAATCCGGCTAAACAATAGAAGAGCAATCTACGATAGACTTAGCAGAGATATAAACTGTGTTATGGGGGACGCTTCCATAATACGGCGCGGTGCGCAGAGCATCAGCAGATAGAAGAGGAAAGAACGGGGAACACCGGAAAAAGGAAGGGGTATCAGAGCATGGGATTTATTGAGTCCTTGTTGCGCAGGATCAGTGTGCGGGTGCGCCTGATTGTGGCCTTCACTCTCATCCTGGCAGCGGTAACCGGCATAATGGGCTATTATGCCACCGAGGTAATGTCCGAAAAGATTCTAATGACCGCGCAGCAAAAGCTGCAATCTGACCTGGCCATGGGCCGCCAGATCTTGGAAGATACATATCCGGGCGACTGGCAGATCATAGACGGACAGTTGTACAAAGGTTCTACTTTAATCGATGGTAATTATGAAGTGGTCGATCGCATCGGGGAGTTGACCGGTGACACCTGCACCATCTTTCGCGGGGACACGCGGGTGGCAACGAATGTCATGAAAGATGGGCAAAGGGCGATTAATACCCAGGTTTCCGCACAGGTCGGCGAGGTGGTTCTGCAGCAAGGGCAGTCCTACCTGGGACGTGCCGAGGTGGTCGGGGTTTGGAACGAAGCCGCCTACGAGCCGATTAGAGATTCCTCGGGAAAGTCGATCGGCATATGGTATGTTGGGGTCCCGGCAACCCCTTATGAAGAAGCGGTCAACAAATTCCGCCTGGCCATGGTTACATACTCTGTTATCGGTATAGTTCTGGGCTTTTTAGCCGCATTTCTGTTGGCTTACACCGTTTATATGCCCTTGCGAAGAATCAGCCTGTCGGTGGAAAAATCCAGCCAGGGGGATCTAACCCAGCGCATTCCTGTTAATGCCCATGACGAACCCGGCAAACTGGCGGTCATGTTCAACACCATGTTGGAACGCATGGCTGATCTTATCGGTAAAACCTGCGCTTTGGCCTCCAATGTCAGCCGCTCCACAAATCAGGTGGCGCAGTTGTCGGAAACCAGCACCACATTGATGTCCAATATGAGCAATCAGGCTGAAGCCCTGATTCGCACTGCCGGGGAACAGACAGAACTGGCACTGAATTCGCGCAGCACCATTGGGGAAATGGCGGTAGGCATTCAGCAGGTGGCGGCCAGTGCCCAGGAAGTGGCCAGCTCGGTATCCACCGCCAGTAAAAAGGCGGAGGAAGGCGAACGCCAGATTGAGCAGGCTGTAAAGCAAATTGAAATCATCAGCAACAACACCGATTATACCGCCTCCATCGTGGAAGCCCTGGGAGACAAATCATTACAAATCGGCCAAATTGTGGATCTAATCACCAGCATTGCCAATCAAACCAATCTCCTGGCATTGAATGCGGCTATTGAGGCCGCTCGAGCTGGGGAAATGGGACGAGGCTTTGCCGTCGTGGCCGATGAAGTACGCCAACTGGCGGAAGAATCCGGGGAAGCCGCCCAGCGCATTGCTCAACTTATCCGAGAAATCCAGCATGAATCGGAGAAAGCCGTGGAGGCTATGCAGGAGGGTACCAGAGAAGTGGCCAAAGGCACCGAGGTGGTCTCACAGGCCGGCGAGGCTTTTCACTATATCATCCAGGCCGTTAATCAGGTTAAAGGGCAGATCGAAGAAGTATCCAGCGCGGGTCAACAGATGGCGGCCGGTGCGGAAATGGCTATGAAATCGGTGGACAACACCGCCAATGCGGCACAAAACAACGCAGAGACGGTTAAGGTCATGAGCCAGTTGGCCGGCAAACAGTTGGAGGAGATCAATCAGGTCAACCAATCCGTTGCTGACCTAAACCGTCTGGTGGCCGACCTGCAAAACGCAGTTGCATTCTTTAAGGTTTAAATTTGTATCGTGGAGACAGTACCTGCAAAACGGTTTCGACAGATTCTCATCGTGGGGACAGGCACAAGGTTTTAAAGAACATGAAGGTGATGTGAGGCTATCCCTGCAGGGACAGCCTCTTGCCATTATGGGGGGTCTATGCAAGGCAAATTGCTAGTAAAACCAACCATCATTAAAGGTCTGCCTGGATTCGAACTATTGATTCGGGATGCCAACATTACCGTACAGGAATTGCTGTTCGAATTGAATCAGGCCTATCAGGAACAAGACTTGCCCCGCTTGTGGCCCCATAAGTCCGGGGACAGTACCGGGACTTATGGTGATTGTGAAGGCTGCAGTCTGTGCTGTCAGGAGCGTTTGCCGGTGACCTCCATAGATGTGCTCCAGATCCGTAAAGCACTGGGGCTTGATGCTATGGAGGTATTCGGTTTCCTGTGGGTAGAGGTGCAAGGTCCGGCGGTGGACATTACCTTGCGTCGCCGGAAGCAAAGGTGCATTTTCCTCGATCAGCAGGGCCGATGCAAAATCTACAATCAGCGCCCTCTGGCCTGTCAGACCTATCTCTGTTGCCAGACCGGTCCCCGTTTTCAGGAAATGCGCAGCCAGATTATAAATGCAGGGATGGATGAGCTGGTCCGGTACAGCCTGGCCGCCTTTCACCAAAGCGACCGCCTGTTCCCCATTGATCGTGCTTACAGCCCGCGGATCAACCATCGGGATTGGCAAAAGGGCTATTTTACCGGAAAAACCAATTATCAGCAGCTCAAACTGGCCCGGGTACTGTCTTTTGGTTTATGGCATAGCATGCTACTATTAGAGTAATAAAGAGTAATAAATAGAGGTGGGGGAGGGATAATCATGGAAGCTATTACAGCTCGTTGTTTACTGTGCAGCAAAACCTACAGTGTGGATGAATCCCACAAGGACTACAAAAAGCTGGCAGAACAGAATAAAGAGGTGGCCACTTTTATATGCGACCTGTGTAACTATCGGGTACGGCATGAGTCTGAGGAAAAGAACAAACCGAAAAAACCGATTTAGGTGAGATGAGAAATGATGCAGAGGATATTTATTCCCTTGGATGAAGAGCAATCGCTGGCGGCCCTGCTGTTTTCCCCGGCGTCTGCAGCTCGGGCGGTCCTGATAGTTTGCCACGGATTCCGCGGCGGCAAAGAGAATGGCGGCCAGATCATCCCTTTTGCTCAAGCCTTAACCGGCCGGGGTTTGCTGGTTGTGGCCTTTGATTTTTCAGGATGCGGGGAGAGCAGCGGGGAATTCAGCCCAATAACCCTTTCCCGGCAAGTGCGTGATCTTGAGCAGGTATGCGCCTATGTGCAGAGTAATTACAATCTGCCGCAGATGGTGTTGGGGCGCAGTTTTGGAGGCAGTACGGCGATAGCCGCAGCTTCCTGTCTGCCCGGGGTGTCCGCATATATTTTATGGTCGGCGCCATTTGATTTAAACGCCACCTTTGCCCTGATATTGGATCAGGATTATGAGCGCCTGGCAGCGGGAGACAGTGTGATTATGGCGGATGAGGCCGGCTCCTTTAAACTGGAACCGGATCTGCTGGCCGATATGCAGAACCACAATATGTCCCAGGGTCTGCAGGCTATGCTGGGCAAGCCGGTTTTGCTTGTGCATGGCGAAGATGACGAGGTGGTCCCTGTGGAGAATGTACGGCAAATAGCCGCTCATCTGCCGGATGCGGCCTTATATATCATCCCCGGCGCAGATCATCGCTTTAGCGAACACATACAACAGCGACAGGCCATCACCCTGGGGTGGATTGACACCTGCTTCCCAGCCAACGGTATATAAGTAAAATAATGGTCGAAAAGAGTCGGCTTGTGAAAATCATTCATGTCCGCTTTGCGGTCATTCATGTCTCAATAGCGGTCGTTCATGTCTGTTCTGCGGCTGTTCGTGTCAAACCCCTTCTCGCCGCAGAATCCCATGAGTATAATCAAGGAAGCTACAACTTACAAGTTGCTTCCATCTTATGGCAGAGAAATATCCTCTCTGTCTTTTTTTGTCCGGGGACTGTAACACCGTTCCCAGATAACACTTAAACGCGTTGGAAAAGGCCGGGGCAGACTTCTGCAGCCAGGCCGTGGCGAAGTGAGAAACGCAGGTGATTGAACATGGTCATGCGCTCCCAGAAAACTTCGTGCATGGTGGTGGGGTGGGGATAGACCATGCGATAAGCTGCCAACTGCTCGATGGAATGCGGTATTTTAAGCAAATTGAGGATGTGCTCCTGCCTTTTCAATACCACCCCGATAAAGGTGTCCAGTTGCCGGGCGAGATTGCTGTCCTGTTCCCGCCGGTGTGAAGGCACAATTATCCGGGGGTTGAGCTGTTTAATCCGCTCTACGGAACAAATAAGATCATCGATATCGGCACTATTGCTTCCCAACCAGGGACCTGCTGCGACCAGGTCCAGGTCGGCACTAAACAGCACCCCTTCCCGTTCAATAAAAAATCCATAATGCCCGGAGGTGTGTCCAGGCAGATGCAAAGCCCTCACTTTTATAGTGCCGCTGTCCCAGCAGTCCATATCGCTAAAAGTGCCCGCCAGGGGAATAATTTGAAATCCGGGGGCCAGTGGAACATCTTCAGGTGGGGGAAATATTGTGGTGAAATTCTCCCGCTCGATCCCCGGCATCAACTTATGCCAATTGCTGTAACCATTAAAGTCAGCATAGGCCTTTTCGTCCTTGTAGCAGTTCTCCTCCTGCCAGCCGGCCAAAACCTTAGCCTGTTTAAAACAAGCGCTGCTGTGTACATGATCAAAATGAGAATGGCTCAAGAGCACCCAGTGCACCTGATCGGCAGCTATTTCAGCAAAGGCATTGACGCCTGCTCCGGCATCAATGACAATTGGCTCAGCGCCCTCTATATACAAGCAATTGCCATAAGGAAAGCGCGGCTTAACTGGAGGGGCAACCACCCACAGGTTTTTCGCCAGTTGTCGCAGCAATGCTTATTCACCACCATAAATGGATTTGGAAGTATATTATACCATAAAACAGGAGCGTGGATTATGATATTGGGACGGTCAGAGGGTTCCCTGCCGGGGCTGTGAGCGGCTCTGCTAAAGGGAATGCTGGGCATCACCTTGGAGTAAAGCAGGGCAAGGGCTGTTCCTTGCGGAACAGCCCTTTAAGGTTGAGACTAGTAGTTTTCACACCATTCTTCGTAATAAGCCTGGGGATGGTCGCAAGCCGGGCACCGTTCCGGGGCGGTGGCGCCTTCATAGATATAACCGCAGTTGCGGCATTTCCATTTGATGGCGGCAGGCCGTTTAAATACCGTGCTCCGTTTTATGCTTTGATATACTTTAAGATATCTTTTTTCATGCTCCACTTCCACCGCGGCAATGGCCTTGAATATGTCGGCGATTTCATCAAATCCTTCTTCACGGGCAATGCGCTCAAATTCAGGATACATCTTGGTATGTTCCTCATGTTCTCCGCGGGCTGCATCGACCAGGTTTTCTTCAGTTCCGGGTATTGAACCGCCCATGAGGATTTTGAAGAATCGCTTGGCGTGTTCTTTTTCATTGAGAGCGGATTCACTAAAGAACTCGGCAATTTGTTCATAGCCGTCTTTTTTGGCCTGGCTGGCATAATAATCGTATTTGTTGCGTGCCTGTGATTCCCCGGCAAAAGCCTGCCACAGATTTTGTTCTGTCTTTGATCCTTTCAGCTCCATGCGGTTGTCCTCCTTAACAATATTTTTTATGCTCAGACTATAAATAGAATAGCAGATTTATTGAAATAAATTAAATGGTGCAACAGTTATTTGGCCTACTTTATGGTTTTAGTGGTAGGAATTATCTGCCATGATGAAGAAATGTTCAAATAAGCAGCATCAACCCTGAGCCGTGGACCCCGTGGAGCAAAGAGGGTGGAAGGAATGAGCAATATGCCCAAACGAACCTGTGCGGTGAGAAGCATAGAAGAAACCCGGGTTTGCAGCCTGGATTACCCGCTGGCCTCTGCAGGGGCCGACAGCATACATGATTTTCTGATTATTAGTCCAGACCGGCGCCATGTCGCTTATATAGCACAATTGGAGCAGGCACAGATGGTAGTCATTGATGGACGCCCACACCGAGAATGCCAGGGCATTGTTAAAGGTAGTCTGCTATTCAGCCCGGACAGCTCGCGTCTGGCTTACGTAGGCAGTTGCCATGGTCAGCAGATGGTGGTAGTCGATAACAAAGCCGCCAAAAGCTATGACGGCGTGCTGGCCGGCAGCCTGGTCTTTACTGCTGACAGCAGACGCATGGCCTATTCGGTGCAAAGCGGCAATCAACAGATGGTGATTGTTGATGGCCGTCGCCGCAGGAAATACGAGGGCATCCTCACCGCCAGCCTGCAGTTTTCACCGGATGGGCAGCGCTATCTGTATGCCGCCTGCAAAGATGGCCTGTGGATGGTGGTTGAGAATGGTGCGGAACAGCATCCCTATCAGGGCATTTCCGTAGGAACGCTGACCTTTAGCCCCGACAGCCGCCGAGTTGCTTATGCGGCCAAAAAGGATTATCGCTGGTTGGTGGTTTGTGACCAGCAGGAGGGCGAACCCTACAGCGCGGTGGGAGGCGGTTCCCTGGTTTTCAGTCCGGACAGCCGGCACCTGGCTTATGCGGTTTTAATTGGCAATCGCCCGGTAATGCTGGCGGGCAAATATGCCCCCTCCAAAGACAGCAAACAGATGGTGGTGGCTGATGGAGTGGAAGGCCGCCAGTATGACGCTATTGGCGGCGACAACCTGCGCTACAGCTCTGACGGCAGCATTCTGGCCTATGCAGCTATGGATGGCCACAAGGTGCTGGTAGTGGTCAATGGTGAAGAGGGGCCGCGTTTTGACGGCATTGGGCAATCCACCCTGGTATTCAGTCCCCGGGGGAATCAAATGGCTTACATAGTACGGGAAAATCGCCGCTGGTCTGCAGTTATCAACGGGCAGCAGGGCAGGCGTTATGACACCTTCCTGGAAGGTGGGGTGGTGTTCAGTCCGGATGGATTGCACTACGCCTATGCGGTGCGGCATGAAGGGCGGTCCTTTGTGGTTCGGGATGGCGTAGAAGGCCGAAGTTACGACGCCGTGGTGGGAGACAGCCTGGCCTTTTCTCCCGACTCCAATCATCTGGTTTATACCGCTCAAGATTCAGACCGGCAATTTGTGGTATATGACGGAGATGAGGGCCAGACCTATAACCTGCTCTACACCACACAGAAGCGGGGCATCATCTTTTCGTCTTCCAGCCGAATTCATTATCTGGCCTTAATGCCCAATGGAGAGTTTCGCTTGATCGAAGAAGAGGTGCAGGTTTTTTAAGCATATCCATGCAGCAGCAGCAGTGGTGGAAATAAGCCTTTCTGTAATACAATAATGGTAAGAGAGGAGGGAAAAGGACATGGATAATGAGGTAAGGATTGTTTTAAAGCCTGAGATGAGTGCCAAATATGAGGGAGAACTTAAGGACGGCAAGCCTCATGGGCAGGGGACTGCCTATTATCGCAATGGCGGCAGCTATGTTGGGGAGTGGAAAGACGGCCTGCGCAGCGGTTATGGCAAGGAGTATTATCCTGACGGCAACATACGCTATGATGGAAATTGGGCTAATGGAGTTCGGCATGGCTATGGCAAAGCATATACTGACGATGGATTCATGATTTATGAGGGTGAGTGGAAAGACAGTAAACCGATCAACTACAAGCTTAGCTGGATGATGCCTTAGTATAGATTAGTAAGTGTTCAGGGGGCAGGGTGGTCGACCCGATGGACATCATCCTGTCCCTTATTGCATGGTGTTGGTGGGGGCCTTGTTCCTGAAAAAGATTGATACAATCGCGGTTTAGGCGACTGAAAACCCCGGCCAGTGCTTTGAGTTGCCCCTCGGTCTGCCGGGCAGGCTTGAACCGCCTGTTCAGGTGTCAAGCGATTTCTTGAAAACACCGATATAACAAAATATGACACTATTCCCTTAATAATGTTGCCCATGTTAAAGCTTAAAGGGGTGTTTATATGACCCTACGTTGCAGAACGCTGTTATTGCTTGGCGTTGCTCTTATAGGCCTGGTACTGGCGATTTACCTGAGCATACAGGACCTTACCTGGGACAGCATCTATGAATTGGAAGACAATAGCGTTAGGAGCAATCTGGCCAGGGTAGAGAATGCCCTGCTCCGCGAAGCTCAGGCTATGGAAGCGGTGACCGCCGACTATAGCCAGGGGGATGATACCTATAGTTATATAGAGGATAGAAACACCGTCTTTTTAGACAACAACCTGGCTGATTCGACATTTATAAACCTGCGCTTTAATATCATGGCCTTCTATGACAACCAGGGGCAACTGCTTTACGGCAAGGGGTATGATTTGCTGCAGCAGAGCGAAATCCCCTATCCCCAATCGCTGACCGCGATGCTGATCGACCGTGGTGCAGTATTGCGATCCAGTGAGGAGCGCTGGCGCTTTTTTGGCCTGATGATGCTCCCCGAAGGCCCCATGTTGGTGTGCTCTACGCCGATTATCACCAGCGCACAAAAGGGTCCGGTCCAAGGTTCACTGGTAAGCGGACGTTTTTTAAACCCGGCTGTAATAACCCATCTGGCCACCACCACCCAGCTTGATCTGAAGATTACCGCTCTGGATACCATTAGTGCAGAACCAGCATATGAGCCCATCCTTGCGCAGTTAAATCTCCCTGGTAACCAGCCTGTCATATTTAGACTCGACAATGAGTTGATCGGAGGCTATCAGTATCTGAAGGATGTTAAGGGAGAACCGGCGCTGCTTATCGAGATTACACAGCCGCGGGATATTTATAAAGCCGGTTTGCAAACGGTTACCCACATCGCTGCCGTCATAGCCTTCTGGGGGCTGATCTTTGGCCTGTTGGTCCTGGTGTTTATGGAAAATTCCCTCCTGTCCCGGCTGATGCGCCTCAACCGGGAGGTTGCCGCCATCGGCAAACTTGAGGATTTTTCTGCCCGGGTAAGCCAAAGCGGGCATGATGAAATCTCCCAACTGGCCGATTCAGTAAATTTTATGATGGGGGAATTGGAGGAGTCGCATGCACGCCTGCTTGAAAATGACCTGCGCTTGCGCCGCATCAACGATCACATGCTGGATATTGTCAGTCAGGTAAATGCTGCTGGTATGCTGCAATATGCCAGTCCTTCTTTTACCCGCGTATTGGGATACGATACAGAAGTGCTCTTGAACAGCTCCTTTTTGCGCCTGATCCATGAAGATGATCAGGGCCATTTCAGCAGCATGATGTCGGATGTAATTCGGAGTTTAAAGCCCGCTGCGGTGGAATTGCGGCTCAAAAACGTCCGGGGGGATTACCTGTGGATGGAGATGATGATGAATCCTATTATAAATGAGATGGAGGTTAGCGGCGCTGTACTGGCGGGTCGCGATATAACCGTTCGCAAGCAGGCCCAAGACAGGATTCGCTATATCAGCTATCATGATAGCTTAACCGGTTTATACAATCGCACCTATTTTGAGCAGGAAATGATGGCACTAAAACGATCTGAAGGCATACCGATGGCCTTATTCGTCTGTGACCTGGATGGATTAAAAATTATAAACGATACCCTGGGACACAGAAGCGGGGACTGGCTGCTGCAAAGAACCGCGCAACTGCTTAAGGGATGCTGCGGACCGGACGATATCATAGCCCGCATCGGGGGAGATGAATTCGCCCTGTTAATGCACAACTGCAATCGCATCGGGGTGGAGTATATTTATCAACTGATCAAAGAACGGGTTGAACAGCATAATGCCAGTAATCCTGAAATCCCCATGGCCATATCGATAGGCTACGCTATTCGCTATGATCCCAATTTCAGCATGGCCAGTCTATTCCAGGAAGCGGATAACAATATGTACCGTGAAAAGCTGCACAGTAAGCAGAGCGGGCACAGCGGTTTGGTGGCCACGCTTATGCAGGCTTTGCAGGAAAGAGACTTTGTCACCGGGGGACATGTAGACCGCATGGATGAACTGGTTCGGGATATGGGAGAAATTCTGGGCTTGACCTCAAATCAGATCAACGATTTGTGCTTATTGGCCAGATTCCATGATATCGGCAAGGTGGGCATACCTGATGCAATATTATTCAAGCCCGGGCCTCTGACAGCTGATGAATATGAGCAAATGCAGCAGCATACGGAAATAGGCTACCGCATTGCTCGTGCCGCTACTGACCTGCAACCGATAGCCGATTGGATATTGAAGCATCATGAATGGTGGAACGGGGCGGGCTATCCCCTGGGACTCAAAGGTGACGAAATACCCTTGGAATGTCGGATATTGGCCATTGTTGATGCTTTCGACGCTATCATCAGTGTCCGCCCTTACCGCGCAGCCCGCTCGGTTGCAGAGGCCTTGCAGGAGTTAGAGCTAAATGCCGGGATTCAATTCGATCCCTTCCTGGTGGAAATCTTTACCCAAATGATTAATACTAAGAAAAGCCCTGCTGGAGTGGCTGATTAGACATAGGATGGCAGTATGGATCCAGTTGGGTGACCGACGTCAATGCAGTTTTCTATGTTTAACCAAAGCGAAAGGAGAGATATGATGGACAACTCGGAAAAGGTCTGGCAAGCCTTTCAAAAGGCGGGGCAGCCGCTGAGCTCCAAAGAAGTCGCGGCTGCTACGGGATTGGAGAAAAAGGAAGTGGATAAGATCATCAAAAAATTGAAAGACAGCGGAAAACTGGATTCACCCAAACGCTGTTTCTATCAGCCCAAAGCTTAGAAAAACTGCCTGGGGCGTTTCATTGTATTGCCGATCTGATTAATGAACTACGGAGCTCAAATCTGTTCGTTAAGGTGCCCTGATCAAAGCTTACCAGATCATTAATACATCTTAACAAGGTGGGTTTGCCTGCTCCAGAAATGCCTGCGAGGCCCCAGAATCAGATGCTCACCACACCCCTGGCCGCCATTCAGGTCGACACAGTTCTCCTATCGGCCTGCTTGATCAAATCTGCTCCCTGCTTGCTTATTACGGCCTATCCGCCTTCTAGAGAATTTGTATATAATATTCATAATATGGCTTATTATGTAAGACTGCGGCTATTATGTAAATAAGGCTGATTTTTGGTGGGTGAGGATCAGGTTATGGGAAGGAGAGTGCTTATTTTGGCTAAAAACCGTACCACGGCAATGACAAAAAAGGCCTTGCAGACCAGGGAATATATATTAAATCATCCCCGAGCCACCCCGGAGGAGGTGATGAATGCGGTCAAGATTAAATCCGAAGCCAGTCTATACAGGCTTTTGCTGGGCTTTGCCGATGACCCCGAGGTCTGTCAGGATGGGGTCTTTGCCCTGGTTGAGCAGGGCGGCAATCTGACTGTTGATTACCTGGAGGATTATTTGAAGCAGGATAAGGACCCTGATGCCAGGCCGCCCCTGGAGGAGCGCCTCCTCTACCTGTATAAAGACCTGGAAACTGCCAGCCGTCATGGTGGCATAAGTTTTGAAACCTTATACAAGCACTACCGGGAACTGTTGGAGCAGTACTCCCTTGACCTGCCTAAAGAAGCCTCCATCAAGCGCTCCCTGCAAAGGGATTTGGCCCGCCTGGAATCATTCGGTATTATCATTGATCGTCCCTCTGCCGGCAGTAAAAATCGAACCTATCGCCTGCAGCAGGAATACCTGCCCAAGCTCAGCCTGGAAAGCGCTGCGGTTCTCTATGTTTCCACCCTGCTGCACCGTGATACCCTGTTGGACAATGCCATCACTACCGTGCAGGCCACCATGGAAAGCGGCTTTTTCAAAGGGATGCCACAGCGTGCCAAACTTCTAAAAGAACGCATCTATATCCTGGGGGACACCCTGCTCCATCCCGAACAGTTCGGCAGCATATTGGGCAGCCTGGTTCGTGCGGTGAGCGAGTCCTATCGGGTTAAGGTTGAATATGTAAACAACGATGGCAGGACCTCTTCGCGCCTACTGGAGCCATTGGGTTTGCTTTGCAAGCGTAGCGTATGGTATCTGATTGCCCGGCAGAGCAAAAAACCGGAGGTGCGCACCTTCCGGGTTGATCAGATTCAGCATTTAATCAATCGGGAAACCGATAAGTTCACCTACCCCGGCAGCTTCTCTCTGACAGCGCATATTGGCAACAGCTGGGGGGTTTTCTGCAATGATTCGGTGCAGGTGGTGCGCCTGCGCTTCTCCCCGCTGACCGCCGCGCGGGTAAAAAAACTCTGCTACCATCCCAGCCAGCAGGTGGTGGAGGAATTGGCCGATGGGTCAGTGGTGCTGCAGTTTGAGGTCTGCGGCCTGATTGAAATGCAGAGTTGGATCATGCAATGGGGCAATCAGGTTGAGGTTCTGGAACCGGCGGCACTGAGAAAAAGGGTGCGCGACCAGGCCGCCAGCATAGTGGCACTATATGGCTAGCAAGATCAGCCTGGAGATCGCATTCAGGTATTGCTGTTTATTGCATTTCTGCTTGCCAAACACTTGAGGGTTTTGCATAATTAACTTTTGCAGAATAGCCTTCAATATAGTGGAGCCTGAAAGATGGTTACACCATATATCGTGCCTTGCTAAGAAAAATCCTCACTTAACAGAAAAACGAGAATAGAAAACTGCTCGAACAAAAATGATTTAATTTGTATATTATGAAAATCAGGTATTTGAGTAAACTTAAAACAATACCATAAACAGATAGACATAGGGGTATAAATATGAAAATAAAGAAGCATGTAATGGTAGTGGGGGGAGGGGCGGCTGGAATGACAGCTGCTATTTCTGCCGGAAGACTAGGCGCTGATGTCACGATACTTGAGAAAAATCCGCGGGTAGGCAAGAAATTACTGGCTACAGGCAATGGACGGTGCAACTTCACTAATATAAACACCGATATTACATATTACCATGGCGCTAACCCCAAATTTGCGTATAGTGCATTATCAAATTTCTCCATGGATGATACTATCAGGTTTTTCGAGAAATTGGGAATTGCTCATAAAGTGGAGGATTTGGGGAAGGTCTTCCCGATGTCCGATCAGGCTTCAAGTATTCTTGATGTGCTTTTGTATGAATTGCGTGAGTTGGGCATCAACATTGTTGGTGAGGCCAATGTAGCTGACATCACCAAGAAAGATGATAAGTTTGTCATCGAACTGAAGGATCGAAGAGTCTACCAGGGTGATAAGGTTATTATTGCTACAGGCGGCAAGGCTATGCCTTCCAGCGGTTCTGACGGCAAGGGCTATGATCTGGCAACCAGGTTCGGTCATACCATTATAGATATTTTCCCTGCTTTGGTGCAATTGATGTTGGAAGGATCTTTTTTTAAACGTATTGAGGGAGTCAAATTTGTTGGAACTGCTGAAATAATACATAATAATAAAGCTATTGTTAAAGACAGGGGCGATATTCTTTTCACTAATTATGGAGTATCGGGTCCACCCATTTTGCAGATCAGCAGGAAAGCGGGAGAACTGTTGAATGAAGGGAAAGAAGCGTATTTAAAAATTACTATTATGGATATGATGCCTAAAGAAGATTTGAGAAAACTTATCAATAAACGAATGCAAATTGGTGCAAAAAAACCTGTTGACTTTAGCCTGGTTGGTCTGATAAACAAAAGATTGATTCCCGTAGTGCTGAGAGAAGCGGGTATTAATGACATAAAGCGCCCTGTCGCTAGTTTGTCTGCTAAAGAGCAAGAAGGGATAATAGACATTTTAACCGACTGGAGGTTTAAGGTCAGGGGAACCAGGAGTTGGCCTAGCGCCCAGGTAACGGCAGGCGGTGTCGACACCAGGGAAATAAATCAAGATACTATGGAATCAAAATTAGTCAAAGGCTTATTTTTTGCTGGTGAAATAATCGATATAGACGGGCAATGTGGTGGTTTTAATCTGCAGTGGGCGTGGTCATCCGGATTTGTTGCAGGACAGAGCGCAGCACTATAAATAACGGGAGGCTTTATGGTTAGGCTGACAGATCTTAAATTGGGAATAGATATGGCTGTAAATGCAGAAGCAGAAAGACTGGCTTTGCGAGATATTATTCTTGCCAAACTCAAGATTGATGAGAAGGAACTGATTGATTTTAAAATATTTAAGAAATCAATTGATGCCAGGAAAAAAGACAAGATAATTTATGTGTATACAGTAGATGTTGGGGTTCTTAACGAAGAGCGAGTACTCAGCAAATACAGCCATAAAGGAATAGTGAACACCCCGGATTTGGCTTATCGAGGCGTACCGTTAGGAACTGAAAAGATGACTGCACGACCGGTGATAATTGGCATGGGACCGGCAGGAATGTTTGCCGGATTAATGCTGGCTAAGAATGGTTATAGCCCCCTCATCCTTGAAAGAGGGGAAGATGTTGAAACTAGAACTGCCAAAATAAGAAGGTTTTGGAACAACAGCCTGCTTGATACTGAAAGCAATGTACAGTTTGGGGAAGGTGGGGCAGGCACATTTTCTGACGGAAAACTTACTACTTTGATAAATGACAAAAGGTGCCGCACAATCTTAGAGGAGTTTATTAAAGCAGGTGCACCACAAGAAATACTGTATAAGAGCAAACCCCATATAGGAACCGATCTGCTCCGGACTATCGTCAAAAATATCCGGCAAGAGATTATTGCCCGCGGTGGCGAAGTAAGATTTAAAGCCAGAGCAACTGATTTTATCATCAAAGACGGAAATATAGATGCTCTTATTATCAATGACGAAGAAAGGCTTGACTGCAGCGTCGTCTTCTTAGCCATAGGCCACAGCGCCAGGGATACTTTTGAAGTGCTGCAGCGCAGAGGCATAGGCATGAGTCCGAAGCCTTTTTCCATAGGGGTAAGAATTGAGCACCCGCAGGATATTATTGATAGAGCGCAATATGGCGAGGCTGCCGGGTATCCCGGACTGGGAGCAGCCGATTATAAGCTTGCGTATCATGCCGAAAACGGGAGATCGGCATATACATTTTGCATGTGTCCCGGTGGCTATGTGGTGGCTGCTGCTTCAGAAGAATATGGTCTGGTTACAAATGGCATGAGTGAATATAAAAGAGATGGAGTTAACGCTAATGCAGCTCTGCTAGTGGGGGTTACTCCCGCTGACTTTCCCGGTCAACATCCCCTGGCAGGCATAGAGTTTCAGAGAAGGTGGGAGCGGTTGGCTTATCAGCTGGGAGGCGGGAATTACCAGGCGCCGGCCCAACTAACCGGTGATTTTCTTGCTGACCGGCCCAGTACCCGGTGGGGCAGTGTGAAGCCTACCTATAAACCGGGAGTTGTCTTCGCCCAGCTTAAGAATTGCCTCCCTGCTTATGTTACAGAAACAATGAAAGAAGCCATACAGTATTTTGATACCAGAATCAAGGGCTTTGCCCTGCCGGACAGTGTTTTGACCGGTGTTGAGACCAGGAGTTCTTCACCTGTAAGGATAACCCGAAATCAGAATCATCTGTCCAATATCCATGGTTTGTATCCCATGGGAGAAGGAGCAGGCTATGCAGGGGGCATAATGTCGTCCGCAGTGGACGGATTAAAAACGGCAGAAAAGGTTATGGCCAAGTATGCGCCCTTACAATAGTTCTGGCTTGAACCGTATATGGAAGAACAGGTTCTACTGGAGGACAACGGTTCTCTTTACCATTAGGAAACTTTTATTATGTCGGGGCTGTCTTTCAATTCTTCATTACGGGTAGAAGCAATTTTGAAGGCAAGGTTTTCGACACGTTGCTCAATCGACAATACCCTGCCTGAGCAAAGACGTATCGTGGGGACCGTCCCCACGATACGAAAAAAGACCATTATGACACGTTTTACGACCTCGTTCTCAGCCACTCTACTATATAGGGATAGACCTGTTTCTTGGCAATGCCGCCGAAGACCAGGCCGCCATGCCCGATGGGGTATTCTTTGTAGCTGATATCTTCACTTTGTATATAACGCATTGCTGCCATGGTTTGTTCGGGCAGCACCAGGTGATCCTTTTCCCCCGCCAAGAGCAGCACTGAGGCGCGAATGTTGCTCAGGTCTACCCGCCGCCCGCGCAGTAAGAGCTCTTTTTTGACTAACTTGTTGCCCTGATAACAGTCATGAATCCACTGCCTGAAGGCCTCGCCAGGAAAGTTCTTGTTATCGTTGACCCACTTGTTGAGCACC
The DNA here is from genome assembly GCA_050949825.1 of Syntrophomonadaceae bacterium. Classification (GTDB taxonomy): domain Bacteria; phylum Bacillota; class Syntrophomonadia; order Syntrophomonadales; family Syntrophomonadaceae; genus DTU019. Next base: position 487,946 of record JBMNGL010000007.1, read on the forward strand.
TTCCAGGGCTGTACCGGAGCACCTTCATCCAAAAGCTTCCACAAGCGGGTGTAGGTTCCCAGGTAATTTCCCACCGGGTTGAGCAATTTTACCCCACTATCGATAAAATATGAAGGAATCAACTTAAGAGTGTCCACAATCTTATCAAAATCATAGGCCTCATTGTTGATCCACACCCCGGCCACACCGGCAGAGGAGAAATCAAACGGGGCTGCTAAATAGACCATATTCTTCACCCGCGGCATATCGAACAGGGAAGCATACATGCTGGCCATGGTCCCTCCCATGCAATAGCCGATAATGCTCAGTTGATCGGTTTTGGAGAACTGGCATACCTTGCGCGCCGCGTTAGCGATGTAATCAAAAATGAAATCCGCCAGGGTGAGGCCGCGGTCCTCCCATTGAAAATCTCCCCACTCCAGGAGATACACATCGTAACCGTTGTCTACCAGGTATTCCACCAGACTCATACCCGGGGCCAAATCGAGGATATAGGCCTCGTTGATCAAGGCATAAAGCATCAGTATGGGGGTGCGGTGCTTGACACCGTTGGGGGAGATGTAACGGTACAATTTGGCCTTGTTCTTTCTCCAGACCACATCCTTGGGGGTGATGCCAGTCTGAGGATCGGGGTCAAAGGTTAATATTTCCGCCCACTTGCGGGTATTATCCAACCAGCGCTGGTAATTTTCCTCGATTATCGCACCGGCCTTTTGCGATGCAGTCAAAGGTGAGGATGGATGTGCCATAATATTGCCTCCTTTAAGATCTGATCACATGCTGACGGGGCGGAATCACAATGGCTTCACCGTCCAGTACGATTTCGTTGTCCTGATTGGTACAGGTAGTGCGCAGCATGATGCGCCCGTTATCCAGCCGCGCGATGACCTCGGTTGCAGCCCGGATGGTGTCGTTGATAAAACAGGGTTTTATGAATTTTATGTCCTGCTTTTCGTAAATGGTGCCTGCACCGGGCATATAATTGCCGATCACCGTTGAAATCAACCCGATCAACAGCATGCCGTGCACAATACGGGTCTTAAAATGCCCCTGGCGGGCTCGAACTTCATTTACATGCAGCCAGCTAAAATCTCCGGTTACACCTGCGTACATGTAAACATCTGTTTCAGTCAAGGTTTTCTCCATATAACCGACATCACCTATTGTAAGTTCACTGTAGGTATTTTCAATTATCATCCGTTAATGTTACCTCCATATTGCTTTTTTTGGCCTGACCGGGATTATCCAAGTCCTGTGCAGTCATGACAGACCGCTACTCGGCTAGCTGTTGCCTGAGCTCATTAACCTCATATTTTAAAGAGTTGATAATCCTATTTAAACCCTCCTGGATATCTACCAGTTTGGCCATGCTCCTGGCTATGCTATCGAGGTTGTTTACCATAGCCAGGTCGAGATTATCTACCTTATCCTCCAGGGCAATGATCAACTCAGCGATTCGGGCAATATCCTTTTTCGATGGAACCGGGTTCCCCTCAAAATACTTATCCAGGTACTGGTTGGACATCTGGTGATAAGACAGATATTGGTCCAGAAACTGCTCCAACATATCCATGAAGGCCTTACTGGCCACAAAATCCTTGGCGTTATGTGCCCAGGCTTCTTCACTGGAAAAATAGATTTTTTTCCATAGCTCCAGCAAATCGGGCATATTTAAACAATCAAGGTTCATCCTGGAACCCCTTTTTATATCCTCCGACATTTAGTTATTCCTCACTTTCCATTTACGAGAATAATCATGATGAGCGGTTATGACCGAAGCCATAACCGCCAACAAAATGCTACCGGTGAGTCGCAGGGGAATATTAGGAGCTTTGGAGGTTGTCGACCCGCTGGGCCAGGTCATCGATCTTCTTGGTAAGATCACTGATGTAACTGAAGGTCGGGATATCCAGGTTATTAAAGGCGCCCAGAACCGCTTCCTGAATCATCTGCTGCATCTGCTGCTGGTTTTTCCTGGCTTGTTCTACAAGTTTCTCGCTCATGTTAAGGCTTTGTTCCCGGGAGACCTTACCCTGCTCCATAAAATTCTTAAACATGTTCTCGATCTGTTCCTGTGTCCAGGATACGCTTCCCAGTGTGACTAAAATAGCCTCCCATAGTTTTTCAGTGGAATTTTCCGCAAATGAGAATACGTTTGCCAAGTTTTCTGTGCTGTTCATATTGTTCCTCCTTAAATTTGTTTGGCCTTAAGGTGCATTTGACAGTCTCCTCAGGGCACATTCCCATATATATTCTGATATGGGGCAAATATGTGTCTGTATATTGTTAAGTTTTAGTTAACAATCTGTGGTGATATTGTGTCCAAGCATTACGTAACAATAATAGAGCAGCGCAGTAATTGGTAACTAATTGACAATTCAGTAAATTAAGCTTAGATGTAAATAGAGGTATATAATATGGATAATGATGGCAAGGGCTGATGCGCGATGCCCTGGTTGGAAATAGCTTGATTCAGGGAAGGAGAGTACTTATTAGAGATATGGGTGGAAACTAGAAGATATTAACATGAAAATACGAACAGATGTTTGCGGGGTGACTGCTTATTGTCTTCTTCCTGTTTTATACTGGGGTTGGAAAATGAGTGAAGCATTTTCAGCACAATAAGGAAACGGGGAGAAGATATGCCAAGATTACTATACAGCGAAGAAAACTATCCCGGGGCGGCCGGTAAGTCAACCGGCGGGTCCAGCAGACCGAGGGCGGCGGGACACAGCATGGCCGCTATGGAGCAACAATTGCAGCAGTTGCTGGGCACCATCAGCAACCCGCAGCTGCAGGAACTGGCCCGGGTCTTTAGGCAAGCCCCCTATTATCAGGCCTTCTGTTTGGCCCCGGCGGCTCAATCCTATCATCATAACCATAGGGGCGGCTTGCTGCAGCATAGTCTGGGCACCGCCCGCATCGTCTTAAAGATTGCGGAACTATACCCGGAAATTGACCGCGATCTGTTATTATTGGGGGCTATATTGCATGATGTGGGCAAAGTCAAGGAAATGGAATGCGGCGGTGATGGGATCACCTACACCGATGAAGGCAAACTGTTGGGGCACATTGTCCTGGGCCTGCAAATGCTGGAGCGGCTCATGGAGCAGACTACACTGGATGAGGTGACCCGTACCAAATTGCTGCATCTCGTGGCCAGCCACCATGGCCGCCATGAATGGCAGTCCCCCAGGAAGCCGCAGTTTGTGGAAGCCAAAATCCTGCACCTGGCCGATATGATGGATGCTGAGATCTGGAAATATCAATCCGCCCGTCCCAGTGCTCCCGGCAGCGATTGGTCCGCCTATATGCGCAGCATCGGCAGCGAGGTCTATCTGCGCTGAAAGGCCGACTGCGCTGCGCCATGCGCCCTGCGGCCATGTGCTTATCCTGGATACAGGTGGTATTATCAGGTTTTTTTCACAGCGAAGCCTAATATAATACTGTTACATGCCCGCTTCGCTGGCGGAGATAATAAAAAAAATGTGGTAATTAACAACCGAAAACGCAAGGAGTTGGTTTTTGTGGAAGCAAAACATTATGATTTCTACCAATCGATAAGGAATCGAATTCACGCCTGGATGCAGACTGAAGAGGGCAAAAACAATCAATGGGCTGATTATATCCTGGCTGTTCCCGACCTGTTTCACCTGCTGGTCAAGCTGACCCTGGACCCTGCGGTCCCCGATGCTTATAAGGCCAGGCTCGGTTTGGGGCTGGCCTATTTTATCAGTCCCATTGATCTTATTCCCGAAGCTCTGATAGGCCCGCTCGGATATGTCGATGATCTGGCCGTAGCCGCCTATATCCTCCATAGCATGATCAACGAAACCGACCCGCAGCTGGTCAGGAAACACTGGGCCGGCGACCGGGATATACTCAAACTGGTGCAGCAAATCATCGAATCGGCTGACGATATGATCGGAAGCCGGGTGATCGACAAAATCAAGGCCATGTTTGGGAAATAGGAGCGTTTTAAGCTTGCGCACTCAAGGAAGGATAGGGTATGAGCGCTTTAATGCGGCAGTTTTACCGCCAGGCCTGGCGCTGCCCGCCGCTGAAGCGGATGGGTTGCATGAGCCGGGATTTAAGTTGACTGTCTGAGACAATTTGCAGGAAAGGGAAAATTTTATTAGTGCTGCCTGGCTGAGGTGACATTGTAGTGTCTATCCTCCGGTATACAATGTGATTAAATCATGGACCAGGAGGGATAATGCCATGCAAGAAGTATTGAACCATTACTTTGAGCAACTGCAGCCGGGGGAGCCGTGGATACGCGAGAACCTGACCCTGATACCGATTTATAGAGAAACGGAATACGGGCCGCTGTATTATGTGCTGCTGGATGAGGCCGTGAAGCAAAAGACATTGGAAGCCCGGGAAATTGACGGCCATGGCCGGGTCAATGAGATTCAGGTCATAAATCGCGGGGAGAAACCGGTTCTCATACTGGATGGGGAAGAACTGGTCGGGGCCAAACAAAACCGACTGGTCAACACCACCCTGTTGATCCCGGCCTTGATTAAGCTGCTCATCCCGGTCAGCTGTGTGGAGAGAGGTCGCTGGCAGCATACCAGCACTACCTTCAATAGTTCACAGGTCTTTGGCTACAGCAGCCTGCGCCGCCAGAAAGCCGCCCAGGTAGCCGACAGCCTGCGTGAGGAAGCAATTTTTGCATCCGACCAGCATGCGGTTTGGAAGGAGATCGAACGCAAACAGGCCGCTATGGGATCACGTTCGGATACCTCGGCCATGCATGAGATCTATGTAAATTATGAAGAGGAAATGCAGAAGTATATGGAAGGCCTAAAGCCGCAAGAAGGGCAAATCGGGTTGATGGTTTTTATCAACGGATTATTTAATTGCCTGGATATTTTAGGCCACCCCGCAAGCCTTGAACAGGTTTGGAACAAATTGCTGAGAAGCTACGCCATGGAGGCTGTTGAAGCCAGGAAAGGCAAGCCTGGTAAAACCGAAATTACCCCCACTGAAGTCCTGAATAATATTGCCCGGAGCAAAGCGGAGTTCTACAAGTCTCCCGGAGATGGAACTGATTTCAGGATTCAGAACAACCAGTACATCGGCGCCGGTCTTATCGACCGGGAACAGGTCTTGCATTTCAGCGCCTTTCCGTCCATCGATGAGGCCGAACACGAGGGAAATATGGCCCGCCCCAGCCGCCGCCGCAGAAGCCGGGGATAGTAAACCATTAACGGGAAGAAAACAAACTTCGACAAGAATGGCCGGATGGGAACAGGCAAGCCGCTTTGCCATGGGACCATCCGGTTATTTATTAGGGCTGGGAGTTGATATGGTATTGCCGCTGGATTAGGCCTTGGCAGGGCCAGTGACTCGGGGGGATTCATATGAAAGGCCAGGGCGTTTTGCCCAAAATTAGAGGATTTTGTAACAATTTATAGAAATTTTTACTAAGTGATAGTTTGAGTTTGATTTGTTACTTAGGAGGGCTATTGGTGACCGAAGGCAGAGATGATTATAATGAAACCCAGTTATTTAAGGATCTGCAAAAAGAGGCTAAAAGCTTGGCCAAGTGGTTTGATAAGATTTCCAAAATTAAGTACTCTGATCAACAATTTCTGGTGAAATTGGACAAAGCCCTGCAGACTCTACCTGAAGACACGGAATTCTTACAGCTATATGGGGATTTCAAACGAAATATCCAATCATTTATAGTTTCAGCACATACCTATCGCGCCAATAACATCAAACGATTGGCAGCAGCATACATCCGCAGCGCCCAGCAGGCAGGCATCCAGCTTCGGGAATTTACCAGAGGCTGGCGGCTGGGACCTCTGGAACTTCAGGTTGACCTCGAACAGGCCCAGATCAGTTTCTGGTATAACCATGAAAACTTGATTAAGTGGCAATCAGTAGGTACTGTGGAAGACATTCAGAAGGCAGAGCAGACAGCCTTGACTATGCTGGAAAAAGCAGCCCTGCCAGCAGAGGTACTGATTCAGGTATTTTGGGAGGCATACCTTGAAGCGCGGAGGAGGAATTCCCGCAGCCTGGATGCTTCATTGGTATCACTTAATGAATTCTATCGCGAGGTGCGTATTACCCTGATAAGAAACCGCTTGAATCCCAAGAAACCCAACATGAAAATCGACCGTTATGTCGAGTTTCCTAAATACGCCTTTTTGTACAATATTGACTTGTATCGCCAAATGAGCAGCCAAATCCCCGCCGAAATCAGACTTGCCTGGCAAACCGGCAGCATGAATGAGGTTAACAAGGGTAACGGAATGATTGTAAATGGGCTTGATGCCATTAATGAATATAAGGTTATGTGTTATGTGCGGCAGGCAGCGGAAGGGTAGTGGAAATGACTGTTACAGATGTAAAAACCGATACCGTATTGACTGCCCTGGAAACCATGGCCGAATACGGAGAACCTCCGCAGAACAACGCAGCTTTACTTGATGTAGGCAGTCATGATTATCTCCATTTCTTCAGCACAGAAATTATTAATCATTTGATCGCCGGGGGAGGCTCTACCTGTCGGTTTTTTGAAGGCCCTTATGGAGCGGGAAAAACCCACTTGTTGAGACTGCTTGAAGCAGAGGCCATCCGTTCAGGATTTGCGGTGGTTCGTACCGATTTATCGTCAGACCTTAGTCTGGAGAATTGGAAGGCCATAACCGGCTTTATACTAAAAAACATGCAGGCTAATATTGATGGGGAGCCGGTTCGCTCCCTGTTCAATATCCTCACTGCCTTAGGCAGAGAGGGCGCTGTGGGATCTGCCCAGTTAAAAACCACTCCAATGCCTCATCCGGGGTTCAAAAATGCCATTTTTCAAGCTTTACATCAATATACGGATAGTGCTGTAACGGTGAACAGACTGCGTTCATTTCTGCATGGGGATAAAGTGAGTGTAGCCGAATTAAAAAGTGTGGGTATTACTGGGGTAAAGAACCCCTTAAATGATCGCAATGCGGAAGCCATTCTCAAAACCCTCATCGAAAGCCTTAATTTATTAGGCCTGACTGGATTCATGTTGCTTTTTGATGAAAATGAGAAATCATTTATTCCGAGACGGAACAGACCTACGCAGAAACAGCTCATGTCGGCCAATCTTATGCGTCACCTGGTAGATGGCTGTGTATCTGGAACCCTTCCCCGTACTATCGTAGTTTTTACTATTCTGCCAGGTTTTTTGGAGACAGTGACGCTTCATTATCAAGCATTGGGCCAGCGTTTGGCTATGTTAAGAAATATAGATGGTTCGTGGAGGTGGCCGGTGCTCAACCTGGATCAGGTCAATACCGCCTATGATCCGGATATATTTTTGGAGCAAGCCATTAAACGCATGTGTGATTTAGCCGTACAATGCGGTCACAGCCCGGTAGGACTGGCTGAAATAATGTATGAACAGGGTAGTGCCATTATTGAACAGAATGCCGGGTCGGGGTTTAGACGAGACCTGATGAAAAGACTGGCTGTTTTGACAATTGAGCAGATAAGGGGGGGGACAAGGTGACTATTGATTACCTTAGTATCCTGGAGACCATGGCTACACATGGAGTTGCCCCTGCCGAGGGATGCAGTCTGTTTGGGGTGGGATATGAAGATGTATTTAGGCGCCTTAAGCAGGTTTACTTACAGAATAGGATCGCAGCTCGGGGTGGTTCCGCGGAAAAGTTTGTGGTCGGTCCGTTTGGTTCGGGGAAAACACATTTCTTGAGACAATTAATGGAGATTTCCGCCGGTGAGGGATTTGTGACCTCTGAAGTGTGTTTAGACAAAGACCTGGACTATAGCAATCGCTTATTAGTGTACAAAGAGATCACCCGCAATCTGCGCATTCCGGTAGGTTCAGGGTGTGGCGTTAGAGATCTGCTGATTGCTTGTGTTAATAATGTGCGCAGCAAACTACCTGATCCCGACGCCTCTGAAGCAGCCTTTCAGGGTTGGCTACAGGGACTTACCGATCACGATTTTAAACTGGACAGTTTTGCCCGGGTAGCGCAGAAATCCCTGCGTTACTATGATCAGCAGGACGAGGACAGCTTTAAGTCAGCTTGCCAGTGGCTAGAAGGGGCTTTTGATAGCAAGGATTTGGCCAAACGCCTCGGGGAACAGGTGGTGCATCGCGATGAAATCAACCTTTTTGCCAGTCAGGCCATGTTCTCCATATTTCAATTGATTCGATATGCAGGTTTTAAAGGCACCGTTGTCTGCTTAGATGAAGCCGACATTGGTTTTCAACAGATTAGCAGAGACAAAATGCAGAAAATACTGGCCTTGCTGCGCGCAGATATAGGAGCAATAAATGATTTGGCCGGCGGGGCGGTAATGTTTGTCTATGCCTTAACCGAGGCCGTGGTGCAAAACATGATGCAATACATGGCCTTAAAACAGAGGATTGATTCGCAGCCTGGACACGGCTTTATGGACGGCAATGATTACGCTGCCTTGATAAGTCTCTCTTTACCTACTGACCGGGAAGCGGAGTTAAAAACAATAGGTCACCGTTTGACCGATCTGCTCTATGATAATGCCGGGCCATCTTTATCTGTAAGCAAGCCGGAAGTCTTGGAAAAGGTCAATACCATCGCTTCCGAAATCATAGAAGAAGACATATCCAGCAGCAGCCGGCGCGAAATGACCAAGAGAACTTCAGTACTGCTGTTGAACATATTAAATGGCGGCCATTTATGAGGCCGCTGCCTCCACAGCAGGAATCGAGGAAGATGAGGTGTGAGAGCTATGGGTTTGCGAGCCGGTATGAAGGTTTTGGTCAAACGGTTGGGGGAGGCCATCATTGTCAAATTGACCGGTGATGGGGCTCTGGTTTCCCTGCTGGCGGCTGATGGACTTCAGGTAAAGCAGCCTTATGACAATATTCAAGTTCTTGAGGATACAGTGGAATCTGTAGAACAGCCCGAAGCGCGTCGTTCGGAAATTGATTTAGACCAGTTCGAACAGAGCAAAGCCCTGGAAGCCTTGCGTTTTGGTCTGGTACCCGAATCATGCCTGCCAATGCTTACCGTAGGTTATGAAGACCTGGTGCAATGGATAGAAGCCTGCATGCCGTATAGTAATGGTCAGGTTTGCCGTATACATGAAGTCTGCGGGCCGTTCGGAACCGGTAAAAGCCATACCATGGCCCTGGTGCGGCAAATCGCACTTGAAAAGAACTATCTTGTAGCGCGTATTGAAGCGGACGGTAAAAGCGTCAACCTGGCCGCTCCGCAACGCTTATTGTACAATATCTGGCTTTCCATAGAAGGCCACGACCTGAATCGGGATATGCCCTTATTGGATTTATATCTCAAGGTGCTTCAGAAGGGGTACGATTCTATTCCGCAGCCTTTAAAGGATGTGGAAATCATGGCGCAAAACTTCACCTTCATCAAAAAGCTCAAAGATGCCCAAACAATCGATGATTGTGTAGCTATCATCGAAGACGCCTTGGCGGGAAATGAAACCGTAACCGGCACACAAATCAAGGCTGATCTGGCCCATCACTCGGGTCTGAGACGCAATCAGATTACCTTCCGCCCTATGATTTTCCGGGGGTGGCAGGACCGATTGACTATGTTTGTACTATCCCTGGCTGGACACGCTTTGTTGGCCCGGGCGGCTGGCTACCGAGGCATAGTATTAACCATCGATGAATTTGAGATTCACCATAATATGCCCGCGGCAGACCAAGCCAAGGTCCGGGATTTAATTAAACGATTAGATGAATATGTCAACCACAACATCCCCGTTCCCCAGGCTCCCTTGGCCATATTTTTCGGAGCGGTTAGCCAGGCGGGCCAAAAGGGTGATCCTTGGATCGAGTCCTTAATAAGCGATAGCCAGGGGAAACAGTATTACCTTACCTCCTGGTCAGATAGCCAAAAACAGCAATTGGCCAACAGCATTTATAAGCTATATAAAAAGGTCTACGAGCTACCTGAAGATTATAGCCCGGAGCTGACATTGAAAACAGAAAACCTGCTGGAGAGTCGTGATCAGACCGACCTGGTGCGCGCTTTTATTAAATACTATATGGCGGTGCTAGATGTTGAATATGGGCCGGGGAGGTTGAAGGCCTGTGCAAATTGATTATGATCTCAGGCTGGACCGGCAATTGGCTGCCGCGATGCCCCGCGCCTGGCCGGCCTTCTTCAGTGTATTTGGCCGCTTGACTGCCGTGCAACGGGCTGCCATTCCCAAGATAATGGCCGGTCATGATATACTTTTATGCTCTGCGACTGCCAGCGGCAAGACTGAAGCGGTTTGCGCGCCCCTAGTCGAGCGCAACATTGACCGCCATGCCAATTGGAAAATCCTCTATGTTACGCCCACCCGAGCCCTGGTAAACGACCTTTATGAGCGCCTGGTCGATCCGTTAAAAAGCCTGGGACTGCATGTAGCCCGGCGCACCGGTGACCATAGAGACATGAGCTGCGACCGTGCCCATATTATTTTAACTACCCCGGAATCATTTGATTCATTATTGTGTAGAGGCAAACAAGAAAAGGGGCACATATTGGCTAGCACCGTGGCGGTGGTCCTAGACGAAATTCACCTCTTGTATGGCAGTGCCCGCGGTGAACAGGTCAGATGGCTATTGCACCGTTTATCAAGGCTGAAAAAACAGGCACTGCAGCGGCAGTGGTGCCGCAGCCAGCGAGTACAGGTGATTGGCCTCAGTGCCACAATCAACCAACCTGAGTTGGTCCGTGATGCCTTCATCCCCAATGGAGAAGTGATCGCGATTAATGGAACAAGGGACATTGAGTGTATTGAACCGCCAGAAATACCGATAGGACTTGTAGAAGCATTGCTCTCCCATATAAGCAGCCTGCCTGAACGAGAGAAGATCCTGGTGTTCTGCAATACGCGGCGACGCGTAGATGAATTAGCCTACCATATGCGAGATGAGCTTAATGAATATGGATATGAAATCCTGGCTCATCATGGCAGCTTGAGCCGGCATATCCGCGAACAGGCTGAAGAGACCGCGCGTCAAGCAGATGCGGTGGTCATCTTTGCCACCTCTACGCTAGAACTAGGTATCGATATCGGAGACATCGATTTGGTGGCCTTGGACAGCCCAGCCCCCAATGTCTCTGATCTGCTGCAGCGTATCGGGCGAGGTAATCGCAGGAGCAATAAAACCCGGGTATTATTCTGTGCTAGAAACAATCAGGATGCCTTGATAAACACCGCCATGTTGGAGGCGGCTCGAAACGGATTTTTGGGAGAACACGTACCTGGCCCCAATTATGGGGTAGCCCGGCAGCAGGTGGTATCATATTTATTCCAAGCACCCAATGGTTATCGTAGCTTTGACAAGGTGCAAGGCTTAATTGAAGAGTGTATACCCGATGGACGCTTAAATGGCCTCCTGGAAACCCTGGTAGCCGAAGGCGAGCTGGTGCAAGACCACGGTAAATTGAGACTGGCCCGGTATTGGTTGGATCGCATGGGGACAGGCGTCATACACACCAACATTGAAGATACTGGCGGGTACAGGGTGGTTGACGAGATAACCGGTAAAATGATTGCTTCAGGGGTGGAGTATCGGGGTGGCAAAGGGATAAAAACCGCAGGAAAAAATCTGCGCGTACATGGGGTTGAAGGCAACCGCATCATGGTGATGAAAGATCACCGACCACAGGAGGAAGCCAATTGGCGCTATGTCGGACGCTACTCAATGACCGGAAACAACCAGGCGGTTGCGCTGCGATATTACCTGAGTATTCCCGAAGAAGTTTGGCCGGTTTTGCATATAAACGATGAAACCCATGTGTTCCATTTTGGAGGTCGCCAAAGAGCCCTGATTATCGATATCCTGGCTCGCAAGGGTGGAGTAAACACAAACCACAATATGTTGTCGTCAAACGAGTTTTTCATTACCTTCAAAGGAATTGTTACAGAAAAGCCTCACTGGCTCATGGCTTGCTCAGCAGCCTCTTTACATGAGGATATTGCTCAAAGGCTGGATTCCCTCGAAAATCGATTGGGCCGCCCCCTGGCCAACCGGAAGCTGCCACTTAGGGCGCGGATTGAAGAGGTTAAGGGTTGGCTGGGGGTGGAGAGGGAGGTAACATGCATCAGCAATTCACAATGGTTTAATGAATATCCAGATGAAATAGAAGGCTACCTCTTAGGTATTCTGGAGGTCTAGGTTGCACTTGTCCAAGCCAAAATACAAAGATATAACTTGGTGAAACGATATGGTCATGTCATACATATGGATTATTGGCTAATTGATAGGATTGCATTGATTATGTATTATTTATAGACAGAATTGGAAGGTGAAACATGCCTGCCAATGAGGTGCGGACACATGAGATTTGTGTCCGACAATAGAGTATAATAATCGATCCGACTATTAATAAGCTTAGACAGAGTGTTGGAGTGTTAAACATGAAGATTAATACAGATATTAACATTTTGGGTGGATTATCCGATTTCACCTTAATAGATTTGTTATTGAAACAAAACTCAACGAGTAGGTATGAAACAAAACAACAAAGTACTGAAATAAAGACTGTTAAATCTTTTAACAGGTATGTCAATGTCATAAAGAAAACCTTAATTAAATTCAGCAACAAGGAAATGAACAATTTGTTTCAGCAGGTCTATATTCACGAAGGTCTTTCGTCTCACTGCTTGCTTTTGCTTTTTTGGAATGCCTCAGTAAATACTGTTGCTGGACTATCTGAAAATGTATTTTTCCCCGCTTTATATAGTGGCCGTGTGTCCTTAAAAAAGACGAAGTGGTAGCCTGCTTAAAAGAATTGAGACAGACTGAACCCGTTATGAAAAAGTGGTCTAAGTCTACAATGGAAACGACAGCCTCAAAATATTTGACACTTTTAAGGAAATTCAATTTGATGAAAGGTGACACAGAGAAAACCATAGCTCCCCCCAGTATGGGAGATAAAGAATTAATACTATTTATCTATTGGCTATTAAGTGTTGAAACCAAAACTAATTTACTGGAAAGCGGATGGCTGCCGCACTGCTTTTTAGAAGCTACCTGCTCAGTAATCGCAGCATTGCCGGTACCCCGGCCCGGGATAGAATCCTGCAAAGATTTACCGGTATAAGGGATGAAGCCTTAATTAAAAACTCTATTGCCCGGCTTGGTACGGAGAATTGTCGGGTAGTATTTATGGATGTAGCCAAGCAGGATACATCAAAAGGTTTAGCCTTTACTCTCTTTAGAGTATTTTTAAAATCATTGCATCTACCGGAGAATGAACATGGTATATTTTTATATCAATTAATGATAAATGATAATCAGACCAACATTCATGATTACATTGACAAAAAAATGGATAAAAACTGGAGTCAAATTCAAACCAGAATGCTGGAGTACTCCAAAGCAGCCAAATCAATCTATATCAATGCGGGAAACAGCGAGAGTGATTATGAAAACTTAATGACTACCATTCGCCGCGATATGGATCAATTTAGTGCAAACCTGCTGGATCTGGAAGGCATCAGCGAAGCCCTATCATCATTGGTTGCAAAAGTATGGACAATTGCAATTGCCCAGGAAAAATTAGATGATGTCATTAATAATTCCACATAAACAAAGCTCAGCTTACCAAAGTAACCGACCGCTTTAAGACTAAAATTCATCTGGATAAAGGATGCGAAAACGACTTGTGATCATGTAATGGGGGGGTAAAACAGCACAATGTCAAATGAGCTTGATTTGAATTTAAATACTGTTGAAACTGTCAAAGCGGCTTTTTATGCTTGGATTTCTGTCGAACACAAGAAGCAGATTGATCCCAACCTCCTCATATCCTCACTCGATAGTGCTTCGGCGCAGCTGCAAAAGAGAAAGATTGCCTTTTCCCCTTTATGGGAAATAACAAAACCGTCTGCCTTTGACGATGTTTATAAAAAGGCTCGAGACAATAAGTTTTTCCGGATAATGGACAAAAAGATTTATTTAGCATTTATGAAAGATGGTCAAGTATTTTTAAAGTTCTTGAAATCAAAGCCCGTTTTTCAACCGATTAACGTTGACGAGGATGCACCATCTTCTGATGAACAGCTAACTGCACCATTAACTATCAAAGACGCAGTTATTAGGGTACTTTCCGATGAAATGCGCCCTTTGACCGCTGATGAGATTTATGACGAGATAATCAAGCAAGGTTTATACGCTTTTGGAGCGCAAAACCCGGTTAATGTAGTCCGTAATATTATTGAGAGCGCTTGTGACAATTCAGGTTATTCAGAAAAATATAGGGTTGCAGTTCCTTGCTTTCACTTTGAGAGAAATGATGAGGGCAAAAGAGTTTATTCCTTATTGGAAACTGGGACAGTGGAAGCCTCAAAAATCCAGGATTTTGATATTGAGAGAATTTCGACTCCAAGTGAACGTAGCTTTAACATTTGGGACTACAAAGTAGAAAAGGAATTTCAAAAATGGTTAGAGCGTGAGAATTATGCTAAGAGGACAGTAGATATCTACCGAAGGGCAACAGCACAAATATTCTGCAATTATGCTGCTTTGGCACAAAAAGCAGTAGTAGATTCGAGTAGCGAACTGGAAGCAGTTCGAAAATACATATCAATACTAAATAAAGACAGTAGCTTCGTCTACGCTAACAGCGTACGTCACAACCAATTTACGGCGGCGTTGGCTGCGCTTGAACGCTTTTTTTCGTCAGACATCCAAACTACTGATAAAGATGACGACGGATTAGCGACCCCAAAAAGCGAAATGATAAACGTTTCTACTTCGTCGCTTGGTAACATAGTTGACTTGAACGAAGGTAAGGAGGGTATTAGAGAAATTCTTGAAGCCCACTTTCAAACGCTTTATGGATACAGCAATATCAATATCCTATGGAATGCTGCGCAAGACACTCTTTCGATGTTCTTAAATGATAATGCCATTAACAACGCTGACGATTTATGGAGTTTAATGCAGTGCGCTTTTTCCGGCGAATACGTGCTGAGTAATCCTCACATTTGGAAGTCGAGACCGAACTATCCGCAAAGCTATGTGGGCGTTATCATCAACCTCGCTCGGCAACTGGATGGCACCGTTAACAGAGAGCAGATAGATGCGTACTTTGCTTGCATAAAGCAAGGATCACCCATTAATGCGACAATTATCCGTCAAGGATTGCTGATGTTTTATGAAAATAAGCACTTGATACTCTCTGAAGCAGTTAATCTAACATCAGAGCGTTGTGCTGCAATAGCAAAGTCGCTGGACAGGCTTTTTGAACGCGAAAAGGTGTCTTATATCGTACTACGAGACATCACGGAAGAGTGGTTCTCGTCTTTGCCGGTAATCAAAGGTGGTATCAAATGGACGGCATTGTTATTGCAGGAGGTTTTACGCTTACGCCCTGCTATTGGCTATCGAGTCATATTTTCGGGGCTTGATGGTCAGGCGTTGGACACACTTGGGGCAGCCATTGTTCCGAGTAATTCAGATATTAATATCTTTGCGGATGTGGTACATCGTTATTGCTATGAGAGAGAAATATTAGGCAATAAGATGGTCACGGAAGACCTTAGAGCGATCCTACGTGAAGCGGGGATGCTTGAAGGGAACCAACTTATTTATAACCTTCACAAAACATTAAAAGACTACCGTTTTGCTTTCACGGACGAAAACAAAATGGTTAAGATATTGGAGAGATAGAACTATGTATGGTTATCAGTGGACTGATAAAAATGGAATATATCGCCTAGTGCCAAACGCCAAGGTAATCAAAGAAATCCGACCTGTCTTCAAGGAGGAGCTTGATTACTTTGGACTTGATAATTATTGGAAATACCCGAAGACTGACGCTCCACTCCTTTGGGCAGAAGGGATCCGGCGGTATGTTCTAAACGGCGAAGTGGTTGCTGAAGCCGTCGGTGGAGGATTTTATACAAAACCAACCATAAATGTGAAGAAAGCAGGATTGACACTTAAAGCAATAAATATCGAACATTTATGGAAAGAAAACGAAAGCCTTATGAGAGGGCTTGAGGATATAGCGGTCGACTTTATACGCCGTGTTCATGATGAATATGCCGCCAAAGGAATGAAATTCGTCGTTGCGTTCTCTGGAGGTAAGGATAGCCTCGTCTTGCTCGACCTTGTAGCCAAGGCTCTGAGACCCGACGAGGTTGTCGTCATATTCAGCAATACGGGTATGGAGCTAAAGGCAACACTTGAATCTGTTGAGCGTGCGAAAAGTCACTATAGCAAGCTACATTTTTATGAGGCGGCGAGTCATATGACACCAGACGAAAGCTGGGAAGCATTCGGCCCCCCCGGACGCCGGTTGCGCTGGTGCTGCTCGGTTCATAAATCGGTACCGACTATTATTGCCTTGCGAGAAATTACTGGTGAATATAATGCAAAAGCAGTTGTGTATGACGGTGTTCGAAAAGAAGAAAGTGCTGCCCGCGCTATGTATGATGCAATTGGCGAGGGTGTTAAAAATATAAATCAGGTCAACTGTAGCCCCATATTGGAATGGGGTACAGCGGAAGTGTATCTATACTTAATAAAAAATAAAATTCTGTTTAATGATGCTTACCGCCTTGGTCTATTTCGCGTCGGTTGCAAGGTATGCCCGATGTCTTCGGCTTGGTGGGATGGTATTGCTAATGACTCCTATCCTGATGAACTCGCCTCTTTGCTAGGGAAAGTTGAGGAATACGCTAACAGTACCAAAGCGGCAAAAGAACAAAGGAAGTACATCGAGGATGGCGGTTGGAAAGGACGCATGGGAGGACGCGGTTTAAAAGGCGGCGGCAATCGTGTAACTGAGGTAATTGACGGAGATAAAATTGTTTTCCGTTTCACATCACAAACAAGTCAGTGGTTGGAAGTCAGTAAGCTGCTCGGTGAAATCGTAGAGAAGTCGGGCAACACATACACCCAATTGATAGACCATCAAAGCTACACATTTTCGTTGAACGAAAATATGGTTACTTATCAGCCGTACTCTGCTATGGATAGATTTATAATCAGCCAC
Source organism: Syntrophomonadaceae bacterium (assembly GCA_050949825.1). GTDB lineage: Bacteria > Bacillota > Syntrophomonadia > Syntrophomonadales > Syntrophomonadaceae > DTU019. The sequence goes on from JBMNGL010000007.1 coordinate 504,931, forward strand.
TTAAGAGGGGTTGCAAATAAAGTCGCTTACTGTGTGGGATGCAAGGCTTGTGTCGTGCAATGCCCGATGGGAGCGTTTGAAATAACAGAAGACAACAAAATCCTTATTCGTGAGGAGCTATGCATACATTGCGCGAACTGCATTGAGTTTACGGGAACAAAGGGCTGTTTAGCGGCAAAATCGTTATACACAACAGGAGGATATGGTATGAACCTAAAAGGTATGAATCGTTATCAGCATTTCGGCTTTCGCCGTCCGTGGCTGGAGCATTTCTTTGAACACGGTGCGGACTGCTTTACACTAGGGCAGCTTGGAAATAGGCAATACGATGCCCTGCGTGTTTGGCTACGTGAGGCAGAGTTGCTTTCACCATCAAGCAAAGGAGATAAATCGGGAACACCGACCGAACTGTGTGAGCGGCTTCTACCGCTTGGAGCAGGCAACCCGATTGTGTGGTCGACGATTTGGACAAACCTCGCATATAACTCTGTAATTTCGAAGTGGTATATGCTGTACACGCAAACTGGCGAGACCTACGAAAAGGCCGAACTGGTATTCATGCTTGGAGATGACTACTCACCTTCCACGCGGGACAATGCTGTGACTGCTCTCCTTGAAACCTTCCGCCATTCGCCAATCGGGACTACGCTTAAGCAAGGTATTCCGATTCCTGACGGCGCAAGCTTCAAATTTGTGAAGCAAGGTTGGGATACCCCAGAGGCGGTGGCAATACTCTACGCTCTTTACAAATTTGCCGAAGAAACGGGGCGCTACACATTCACCTTGACGCAGCTTGATAACGCTCGCGGCAATGCCGAGGCGAAAGGTGTAGACCCTGTAGCCATCTTCGGTTTGAACCCAAATAATTTCAAAGCTATCATGCAGGACATCGCGCTGCAGTATCCCGAATTCATCCGTGTTGCGTTCGTCCAAGACCTCGACAATGTTATGCTCGTGCCCGAAAAGAAAGCAATCGATGTCCTCGATATAGTCACAGAGTAAAGGAGATGCGAATTATGAAATACAGCAATTACATTGAATTGTCTGCAAACTACGAGTCAGTCGTTGATTTAGATGCAGAAGAGCGTAATCCGAATCTGTGGCAAGAGTATATCGTCCATGACGACATGAAGAGTGCCATCGATGCCGTCTGCCAAACCATGCTGTGGGAAGACAACGACAAACGTCGTTCGTTCTGGATTCATGGTACTTACGGAACGGGCAAAAGCTACGCCGCTATTGTCCTGAAGCACCTCTTCGAAGATAGCGTTTCCAACATTGAGTCTTTCATGAGCAGGCCCTCGCTTGCTGAGTATAAGAAGAGGTTCATTAAAATACGAGAGAAAGGCGACTTCCTTGTAGTTTGGAAAAGCGGCGCGACCGATATCAAGAGCGGAACCCACCTCATGATGGAGATGGAAGTCAAGATTAAGGAAAAGCTTAAGGATAAGTTCGGCGAAAAAGCGTACTATGGAACAAGTTCGCTCATCAACGCTGCTAAGGATGCCATTAACGACCAGAGCATAAATTGGAACTATTTGTTTGCGGATATTCAGTATGGACTGTCTGATCAATATTCCGATTTTGCCGAATTCCAGCAGGCGGTTTTGGACGGCGATTCGGATGCTATTCATTTGGTCAAGCGTATTTGTGATGATAACAAGCGCACTATGTTCACTGGCGTCGTTGACCGATTTGAAGAGTGGATAAAGGATGTCATTGCCGGCAACGGACTTCAGGAAACCGGTATCGTCTTTATTTGGGATGAGTTTACAGGCTTTCTGCGTGATTGCGGTAACGACAACGTGCTTCAGCGCCTTTCCGAGTTTTGCAAATCAGTGGATAAGGACGGTAAGGCAAAACCCAACGCGCCATTCTTCATGTGCCTTATCGTCCACCGTGACCCGACTTGGGTATCAGAACTTGGCGATGAAACATACGAGAGAATACTGCACCGCTATCACGAATTGAAATTCCATATTACAGAGAGCGCGGCATATGACCTAATAGGTGACTCAATTATTCCACGACCAGGCATGGCTCACCAGTGGGAAGATGTTAAAAAAGGTTTAATGAAGTCAATCGCAAAATATAAGACCGAATTTGACAATCTTGACCAGAGCATTAACATAAATGAGCGTCTTGCGAAGCTATGTCCGATTCATCCCATGACGCTTGCGATGCTTGCTACCGTGGCAGAACACTTCGGTGCTTCCCAGAGGACCTTGTTCCGCTTTATGAAAGATGGAGCCAAATCCTCTAAAGGTATTGGCTTTATCCACTATATAGAAAATAATGAGCCGGACAAATGGCAGTGGTTAACTGTTGACTATCTCTGGGACTATTTCTTTACTATCGAATCCGATACACGCGATAAAGATGTAAAGTCATTTACTCCAGAAGCACTCAAAGCCATACAATATTTTCAAAACAAAGCTGATTCGATTTCCGACGAGTATGCGTTGCACGTCTTTAAGGCCGCGTTGCTCCTCATTGCCGTAATGAGCGGTAGCAACATTAGCAATCTATACAGCAAACAAAGTCGTTCATCAGGAAGAATTGGGGCAACGAGGAATACACTCTACAAATGTTTTCGCGGACAGTTAGAGCAGGAAACGATTGACGAGTACCTCACATCGTTCAAGGAAATTGGTCTTCTCAGCCTTGGTGAGCAGCCTAATGGTGACGCACGGTTAGAGTTGCCATACACTGGAAACACTGACGCCTTCGATGTTCACCTTGAGATGACGCAAAAGAAATATACTCGCTACGCGCTGTTTACTGACAAGGGTGTATTCTCTAAGGCACTCGAAAGCGCTATGTGGGATAACACAAGGGCAACATTTGGTCGTGTTTATATTGCAGCCTGTTCCTCTGAAACAACATCGCTTTCAACTCGACTTGGTGAGGTAAAAAAGGAATTGCAGAAGTATCCGTATAAAATAGGAATTCTCATGGTAACTCTTTCAGAGGCGAGTGAATACATGAGTTTTCAGGCAAAAATTAAACAGCTTGCAGCTGAAGATGAAAGCAAACGGCTTGTCATAGCCATGTTTCGTGAGCCGTGTACATCAGAGATAATTGCCCGTTGGCATAAAGCGATTACTCATAAAGAATTATGTGCAGAAGACGGAAAAACCGGAGATGCGGGCAAGTATGAAACTGAGGCAAACATGATTGTGGCAACATGGGCGGGTCCCGCCGTGGATTCTCAGATTTATGCCTGCTATGGTGATATCCAATTTACAGGCGTTTACGGGAAAAGCGACCTGATGAAGCGCATTGAAAAAGATGTTCTTTATAGCGTTTTCCCCGCCGCTCCGGAGCGTCTTGTGACTGTCAACACCGCATACAGAAAATGCACCGATAAGGTCGTCCTAACCGGCCTCACAAAAGTTGTAAGCAACACACAGGTTAATAACATTGTAAATGCGCTGAAAGCAATAGGTGCATGGGAAATAGACGATTTGGATGGGCTAAAAAATCTGAGCGGTGGCAATGCGGATATCATTTCTGTACTCGCGTCATATTTTCAGCATGAATTTGCTCAGGGAGCAAAAATCCCACTTGATTTGCTCTGGGCAAAGTTACAGCAACCGCCATTCGGATATTACAATTCGATGACTGTTGGGTGCTTTATTGGGCTTGCCATGCGTTCGCTCGTCAATGGATCATTTAACTGGTTTGATGGCGTGAATACCCTGCCGCCAACAGTGGGTAATCTGGCAAGCATGGTTAGTAAAATGCTTGACGGCAAAACCATTAACCATAATCTCTCATCCGGATCTGCTATTTGGCAAAAGTTCAAGCAGTATATTCAAAAACTGTTTGGTCTTTCAAGTCAGGAGGCCGTGAGCGAGGCCGAGGCGCGAAAATTTATTAAGCAGACAATTACGAGAAATGGTGTGCCGATATGGGCAATGAAATATATGCCGAGCGACAAATTCGGCGGCGATGAATTTAAGTCGGTAGTCGTTCGGATAACGGACTTGCTGTGCAGTTTTATCTACGAAACTACTGAAGACCAAGAAACTGTAATGGCAGAAGTGCTTACACAATTTAATGGTCGTGGACAGCTTCGCCAAGCCATGACAACTGCCCTTGCTGATAAAACGGCAATGCTTTCTGCGTTTAAGCAGTTTATGTTTTCTAGGGTTAACGAAATAGAGAGTTTAAGCCAGAGCCTTGACTTGACTGACAAGGACATTTTCGATTCCCTTCGAATTTATTTGCAGGATTCCATATCGGCTTGGCGTGAAGACCAAGTGTCGGAAAAACTCACAGAATTAGCGCAGGAATTCAAAGTGATTGATACCATAAAATCCGAAATTGGTGCAAACGTAAAAACCTACCGTGCCGCACAGAACGCTTTGAATAATGTTTTCGAACACATGAAGGTTCCCGGAACGGTCGTAGAGACATTGCCCGTTAGCTGGATTCCTTCACTTAAACTCTTGCGAAAAATTTCAAAAACCGCATGGTCTGAACTTGCTGATAAAAACAGTGTAGTGGCAACCTTGGAAGGAAGCGCAAAAACCGCATGGGAGAACCTCTCACAGCCTAAGTTGTTGCTTGAAGCCGTCTTCAATGCTCGTCGTATAACAGTTACCGAGGATGAGCTGGAAGAAGTCTATACGTCGTTAAAACAGCAGACCTATGAAACGCCGATAACTGCCTTTGACACCAAACTGAGTGGTTTGTTGGACAATGTCCAGTATACCCGTGATTCCGCAAAAGCAAAAAAACTATGGAAAGATACTACAGGCACAACCAACATACGCGAATGGTGCAACAATACAAATACGCCAATTGCTTGGTTGTTTGAGGGGGCAAACATCGCAGTAATAAGGACGATAAAAGCACTGCAAGATGGGCGTACTGTAGAAAAGGATGCGCTTTCAAAGGCTTTAATATTTTTGAATAGTAGTGGACTTGCTGTGCTGAAAGACTCTGCGTACATCACGGACAGGTTTTTTGCCTACATTGGGGAAAACTATCGATCTGCTTTCAACACCGATAGGAAAATTCTTATTGACAGACTCAAGACCAATTCGAAGCTGACTTCTGACGTATATTCATGGGAGAGTAAAATCCCAGAGATACGTGCTATTCTTGATTCTTATTTACAAAAAACGTATCAAGAAGAAGCTAAGAAGCGTGTGAAGTCGATGTCCGACGAGGAACTTAGAGATGCAGTACTTCAGCTTCTTGACAAGAACCCTGAACTGTACAGCAATTTCTTGAAATAGGAGGCATTACGATGACCATTATCGAAGTTGTCTCAAAAATATCAAACGAACGTCAAACGCCCGGGCGCTTTCCGACACGGCTGATTTTTGTACACAACTTCGCCGATTATCTCACTTTAGTCGGTGAGCTTAAGGCCGTTTGCGATGCTGTGTTTGACCTTGCGGATTATACCAAAGGAGATTTGCTTCCTCGCTTTAAGGACTTGAAAATCGAAATTGCTAAGCACTCCAATAAGCAACTGCTCTTCCTTTCATTCGGGGAATATCTCCGTATTTGCATTAAACGCGAGCGTGATAAAACGACAGCAGCCTTCCCCGGAATGTGGGAGCAACAGCAATCGAAAAATTCCACAACAAAATACATTATCCCTATTTTTGGCAGTCGGGAAATTTTCGATTCCATTATGCCCATACAGGACGAGCGCCAACAAAGATTCATTTGGGAAGTCAATGAATCGTCCGCAGAATCTGAATACGGTCTTGCCTTATACTCTCCTGATTTTGCTGATGCTGTGACCGTAGACGCTGAAAATCTGCAGGAATGGCTCCAAAAATGGACAGCTCTGTTTGGCGACAAGAGCCGGAACAGCTTCTCCCTGCAAACAAAGTTGCATCGCTATGCAGAACCGACATACGGCGGGGTGAAATTAAGCATCATTGATGAAACATTCGCTTATGTCACCTCTCTTGTCACAGATGGAGAAAGACTAAAAAAGACTGACGGAAGCGACGAATTCTGGAAGCGCATCGCACAGAACATAAAGCAAGGGAAAACTTTTGCAGAAACAATAAAATATCTCCTAAATATCGGACACAGCTTTGACCCGATAAGTGTCCTGGCACGCTATAATGAACTATCAGACACAGAGTTAAACCTGTTGCTCATATGGTACAAACTCTACCCATCAGACGACTACTATACAGATGCAATAAACAAAGCGTCAACAGCAGCGGCAATACCCGCCACCTTGCGAGATTCAATATTTGAATTACCAAAGCTGACAGACTCTTTTATACAGCAAAGGACCGCGGCATTACGGGTGCTTGACGTTTCCTATAGCGACGAGTATTTTACAAAACTCGATAAAATCGCCGCACCAGAATCAAGACTGATGATGCTAACATACAGAACGCTCGCAGAACGTGCCTACGCGGTAAAAACCGTAAGTGGACTGTTGCGAAGCGGTGCCGATGTCAACGCAGTCGCAGAACAGCTAAAATCCGATTACCCCGACTTGGCAGAATATTTGAAACCACAGTCAAACGATGCAAATGAAATAACACAATACTTCAACTGGTATCGCCGCAGCAAATTAATAAACAGACCAAATACTGACGTGCCATGCGCCATCGATTTCGATGCCATCGACAGCAGAAACAAAATAATACAGCAAAACACCACTGACGACAGCCTTCCATTTTGGGTTGACGGCTTAGGCGCAGAGTGGATTCCTGTTTTACTAACCAGACTAAAAGCACTCGAAATAGCAGCATCCGTAAAACCAATAGTAACAAAAGCACTAATGCCGACCGAAACTGAATACAACCACAAATGGACTGCCAAAGACAAGAAATGGGACAAACTAGACAAACTTTCGCATAACGGAATGCCGGACGATAAGGACTATTTCCTTTGCATTGCGCGTCAACTTGAAATCATGAATGAGATAGTTGAACATGTAGCAGAAATGCTAACGAAGGTTAACAGGATTATTGTTACTGGCGATCACGGAAGCAGTCGTCTTGCCGCATTACTTTTCCATGATGAGGACAACTTTGCTGTTGAACCTCCGAAGAATGCTATTGTGCGTTCTTTTGGCCGATTTGTCGAACTTAAAGACGACGGCTATGTTTCTATGACACCGTCGATGGAGCGCAGAGAACTGAATGGTAAACATTTCATTGTAATGAAAAACTACGAGCATTTTTAAGCAGTCAGGTAATGCCGCTGGTGGCAATACCGATGAAAATGCAGTTGCAGGGTGAGATTCACGGTGGCATGACGCCTGAAGAGTACCTTGTTCCTGTAATTGTGGTTTCGCGCAAAAAAACGCTCCCACCGAAGGAGGCCACGAAAAAGCCAAAAGGGATAACGATTAATGATGATATGTTGGGTGTTTGCCATGATGATAGCGAAAAAAATATGCACTGAGTGCGGTAAAAATTTGAGTAAGGACGAGGTTGCCCTTTCACAGAAGATGCTCGGAAGAGAAATAACCGATTTTTACTGTATCTATTGCCTTGCCGAATACCTCGAATGTGACCGCGATGACTTAGAGGTTAAGATACAAGAATTCAAGGAACAAGGCTGCACTTTGTTTCTTTAGGAGGTTAGCGAATGGACAAGATTAAGGAAGTCTTCGCTGAGATGGTGGTACTCAAGAACCCAGAGCGGACGAAATTTTTCGCCGACCTCAGTCTGCCATCTTATATGCGAGATTGGCTTGTAATGAAGTTTTCAGATGAAAGCGGGAACATCGACTACAACGGTGTGGCTCGTTATATTAAGCAGTACATTCCAAACCGTGAGGACTACGAGCAATTTAAGTTCCAAATGGTCAACGGGGAAAGTGTGCGTTTTCTTGCCAGAATCCGCGTTGCTGTAGATGTTAAAACTGGAAAAACCCTATTTGAACTGCCAGACTTCGGTGGTACTAAGACTGGCGCCGGCGGTGAGGTCGCTAATGACGTGGTCAGCAGATGGCAGGACACATTGCTTCGTGAAAGTGAGAACTGGGGAATCATCGACCTCGTGTGGGAGCAGGACTTTAGCAAGAAGCCTCCGCGCGGGTATGTCAAACTGATTGGATATCAGCCTTTCTGTCCCTACAGCGTTGACTTGGAGTTTTACAGAGAAGCCCGCTGTAGCTTCACTACGGAGGAGTGGCTTGACTTGCTCATTTCTGCCGTAGACTATAATCCGAATGGCTATGACACAGAAGAGCAAAAAATGTACTTTATCCGTCGGTTACTGCCTTTTGTTGAACGACGTGTAAACCTGATTGAGCTTGCGCCGCGCGGCACAGGGAAAAGCTATGTGTATGAAAAAATTAGCAAACGCGGATGGGTTGTTTCTGGCGGCACAGTATCAAGAGCAACGTTGTTTTATGACAATAACCTGAAGACAGCTGGGCTTGTCACCCGTTTTGACTATGTGGCTTTTGATGAAATACAAAACATGAAGTTTCTTGAACCCGCACAGATACAGGCTGCGCTTACTACTTATATGCAAGACGGTGTCGTTAAGGGGTTCGATTCCGAGATTCCTGCAAGTTCAGGAATTGTTGTCTTGGGGAACATCGAAGCGGAAAAATTCAACACACAGGTTAATATGGTTGACGCAATCAATCCAATTTTTCGCAAAGCAGAGACCCTTGACCGTATACATGGATTAATTCCGGGGTGGGAAATACCCAAATTTCATCAAAACTTGGTAGCTAAGGGTTGGGCGCTGAATACTGAGTATTTTGCTGAAGTCCTGCATTCGTTACGTGATGAACTTCACTATTCTACGTTAGTGGATTCATGTCTTGCAGTTCCTCCAAAAGCGTATAAGCGTGACCTCGACGCAATAACACGCCTATGCACAGGCTTTGTGAAACTCCTATTCCCACACGCAATGACCAGTTCGGATATTCCGCGGGATGAGTTCGTGAAGTATTGCCTTGAGCCCGCAAAGGCTATGCGCCAAGTTATAAGAAACCAATTGCACATTATTGCACCCAAGGAATATATCAATCCTAATGTACCAGACATTCAATATAAAGACTAATGCTGAGGAGGGAAATACCGTGATTTACGCTGACAATGCCGCGACAACGAGAATATCAGATAGAGCCTTTGAAAAGATGATTCCGTTTCTGCGCGAACAATACGGCAATGCCTCCAGCCAGTATTCCTTTGGGGCAACAGCTAAACATGCTGTTGACCTGGCACGAAAACAAATTGCATCTTCTATTGGTGCGGGGGCTTTGGAAATCACCTTTACCTCCGGTGGTTCGGAAGCAAATAGTTGGGTGCTTCGATGTGTTGCGGATGTTTATCGCAACGAGCCGATGCATGTTATTACTTCTGCAATAGAACACCACTCTGTTCTTAACGCTTGCCATGCGCTTGAGCAGGGTGGCGTAGAGGTTTCTTTTCTACCCGTCGATAATGCAGGACGGGTATCAGTTGAAAATATTGAAGCAGCCATTAACTCAAACACAAAACTGGTTTCAATTATGCTTGCCAACAATGAAATTGGAACAGTACAGCCGATTGAAGAAATAGGCCGACTTTTGAAAGGCAAAGGTATCCTTTTTCATACCGATGCGGTGCAAGCAGTCGGACACATCCCTGTCGATGTTAAGTCTTTGAATGTAGATTTCTTATCTGCATCTGCCCATAAATTTAATGGTGCAAAAGGCACGGGAATTTTATATAAGCGGTCAGGATTAGAATTATCGCCGTTGGTGTTTGGCGGCCAACAAGAACACGGGCTCCGTGCCGGAACAGAGAATGTTGCCGGTATAGTTGCGGCAGGTTACGCTATTGAGGAAAGCGTCGGTGAAATGGCCGAAAGAGCAAAGCTCTTGAGAGCGATGGTCGAAAAAACGGTAAAGGGAATAAAAGAAAAAATCCCCTTTATAAGGATTAATGGAGATTGTGAGAACCGGCTACCAGGAACGGTCAATCTTGGCTTTGATAATATTTCTGGAGAATCGCTTATGCATCTTCTTGATCTGAAAGGAGTATGCGTATCCACAAGTTCTGCCTGTAATTCCGGTAAGGATGAACCGTCACATGTGTTGCTTGCCCTGGGGCTTTCAGAGGAGGAAGCGAAATCTGCGATTCGTATTTCATATGGAATGTATAACACCTTGGAAGAAGTGGAATACGTTGCTTCTGCCATATGCGATGCCTACAGCAAAATCAAATCTGCTATTTAAATCCAGGAGTGGGCTAGCAACTTCAGGATTCACATATACTATGCAACAACAGCTATACGCTGCACTCAAACAATTTGTATGGATAGGCTTAACTAAACTTGTACAGAAAGAAATGAGGTCATTAGAGGTTCCACTATCTTTTGTTCCCAGTTTTCGTACGCCGGCTGGCACACCAAGATCGAAGAAGCAGTTTTAGCTGATGCTATCCTTGATCGTATTGTCCATGATTCTTAAACGGTTGAAATCCACAGTGACCCCAAAAAGGACAAATCCATGCGGGAATACTATGGTATAAATCATAAGCAGCAGGTTTAAGATTAAGTTGAGTAAGAACTGTTGATGACTAGCCGTCAGCTTGTGCTGGAAAGGATATTCATCCTTTCCGGGGCCAAGCCCCTCTAAAGGACCTAACCCTAACCCGACATTCTGGCTTTATGAGCCGGAAAGTGGTTCACGAATGCCGGACTAGTGGCTCAGTGGTCACTGGACAGGCGGCTCTGGCTCATTATAACCTGGTGGTGCCGACCACCTCCATGCGCGAAAATGAAAAAGAATTTGCCCTGGCTTTTGCCGTTCCTCCCAATGCTCCGGGCATAGTCCATATAGCTGAAGCTCCAGCTCCCAATGCCCGTAGATTAATGGATTCGGATGGCATGGATTTTGGCAATTTTGAATACGGAGTGCATGGATCTACCCTGGTGGTTTTCAATGACGTCTTTATTCCTAAAGAAATGGTGTTTATGTGCGGGGAGTATGAATATGCCGGAATTATGGCGGCTACCTTTGGCACTTTCCAACGGCTGGCCACGGCGGCCTGCAAATCAGGCCACTGTGATCTAACCTGTGGGGCCGCAGCGGTAGCAGCGGAATATAACGGCTGTGAAAAAATGGGCCATATTCGGGACAAGCTGGTGGAAATGTCATTCCAATCAGCATTAGCTTTTGGCACTGCCATCGCAGCCGGATATAAAGCCAAAGCGACTCCGTCGGGTGTATACATTCCCGATGACTTGCTGGTTAATGCCGCCAAATTACAGGCCGTGGAGGCGGTTTGGCTGGCTTCTAAACTGGCCACTGAAGTGGCGGGTGGTGTGGTTTGTACGGCCCCGGTCCAAAAGGACTTCGATAATCCTGAAATATCCGCCTATGTGGATAAATACTTTAAAGGGAAAGCGGATATATCCACGGAAAACCGGGTGCGTATTGTTCGCTTGGTGGAGTACCTGGTCGGACAGGGATCTATCGTGCCCACCGAATCATCCCATGGGGGCGGACCAGCAGCGGTGCAGAGACTGGGAATGCGCCAGGGCACCAATCTCAATTTTCTCAAGGCATGTGCAGAAAAAATGGCTGGCATCAAAAAATAGAAAGCCCAGGAGGCGAGAAGAATCGGCGCTTTCTACTGGTATACTCAGCTCGCTTGATTAATTATTAGCAAGGCAAAAGAAAAAAACTCTGGAAAAGAATATGTCCGGGGACTGTCCCCGGACATATTCCAACCGGTACAAACGGCACTTGATGCCTAGGCTATTTTGTTGCTTCTTACCCAGATTTTCATACAGTCGGCTTCCTTAATCAGTTCATCACGCAAGTCCGGGTGAGCGATGTTAATCAGCGACTCCGCCCTTTCCCAGGTGGATTTGCCTTTGAGCATGGCCACACCGTACTCGGTTACCACATAGAAGTTGATGCTGCGAGGCACGGTTACAATAGCGCCGGGAGTCAGTATCGGCCTGATTCTGGATTGGAGGCTGCCGTCCTTACCTTTAAATGTAGAAGTCAGGCAAATAAGGCCTTTGCCGCCCTTGGAACAGTAGGCGCCAAAGATAAAGTCCAACTGCCCTCCGGTTCCGGAGATATGCCGAATTCCAGAGGATTCAGAGGCCACCTGGCCATATAAATCCACTTCAACAGCATTGTTAATGCCTATGACATTGTCATTTTGTCCGATAATAAAGGGATTATTGGTGTAATCCACCGGGTAGGCGGCACAGGCCGGGTTGTTGTCCAGGAAGTCATATAGCTTGTTGGTGCCCATGGCAAATGTGTAGACCATCTTGCACTGGTCGATTTGCTTGCGGCGTCCGGTAATTCGACCAGCATTGTACATATCTACATAGGAGTCCACCAACATCTCGGTGTGCACCCCCAGATCCTTAAGATCGGACTGGGCAATCATGGCTCCTACTGCATTGGGCATAGCCCCTATGCCTAACTGCAGGCAGGCTCCATCCTCAATTTGTTCCACTACAATAGAGGCAATCTTTTTGTCAATATCCGATATAGGCAGTTCGGGTAGTTGAATCATGGGCTGGTTGTCACCCTCCACGATATAATCCACTTCAGAAATGTGAATGGATTCCCGCTTGCCGCCCAGGCATACTGGAACTGACTGATTGACTTCCACAATAACCGTTTTGGCCGTATCACAGATCTGGGGGGTGAATGAAACCGAGGTCCCAAAATTGAAGAAACCATTCTTGTCCATAGGTGCGACCTTGATTAAGGCCACATCTGGCTGCACATAGCCGCGCTCATAAAAACTGGGCACTTCATGGTAGTTTATGGGTACATAATTGCATAGATTCTGGTCATGCAGTTTGCGGCTGGCGGCACTCATATGCACATCAGTGTAGATGAAATGCTTCCTTTCTGGATCAGCCAGCACCGTATTGGGGGTAAAGGGGCAGGTTGTAGTTCTAATAACTACATTGTATAATTCGTCAACCCGCCTGGCCAAAGCAGCATCCAGGTAGCTGGAATTCATTATGAATTCGCCGTAATGAACCAGATCCCCCGATTTTACCACAGTCATAGCCTCATCCACCGGTTTTAATTTGTGCTGGTATTCTGCACCGTAATCCACTGTGGTTTGACCTCCTTTATATCCTAATATTCAGAAACATCAACAGGAACATTGATGGCCAAATTGTCGCAATCGAGTTATTACATCCTTTTGTTTTTTCAAAAGACGTAGGTGATGGTGGTGCAAACCATCACCTACTATGAAGAAGAGGTTATATGTCCCTTGTCCACAAAGAGGCCATGGCGGGACCGGTTCCTACGCAGGTAGAAGCACCGCCTTTTGTAAGGCCAAGTCTTTCTAGTTCGTAGTATAAAGAAACAACGATACGCAGTCCGGTTGATCCAATAGGATGTCCCAAAGCAATACCTGATCCATTGTGATTAACTTTATCCATGGAGAGGTCCATGCCATATTTTTCTTTCAGGCGAATTTTGCAGCCTAAAAACTGAGGTGCAAACGCCTCATGCAGTTCCCAGTAATCAACATCATCGAATTTCCAACCAGCTCTTTCGAGTGCTACCGGAATTGCTTCTGCAGGTCCGATTCCCATGACCTGTGGATCAACACCAACACCAACCGAAGCGACCAGTTTCATAAGCGGTTTAATTCCCAGTTCTGCAGCTTTTTGTTTGGACATTAAAACAGCGGCGGAGGCACCGTCATTGATGCCGGATGCATTAGCAGCGGTTACTACCCCCCCATCTTTCTTGAATGCCGCTTTAAGCCCGCCGATGCTTTCCATGCTGCAGCCACGAATAGGATGTTCATCGCTGTCGATTACTTTTACACCTTTTTTAGTTTTAACTTCAACCGGAACGATTTCTCTCTTGAAAACACCGTTATCAGTTGCATTTATTGCGTTGGTATGGCTTCTGACCGCTAATTCGTCACACTGTTCGCGAGTAATGTTATACATAACCGCAACGTTTTCAGCAGTCATTCCCATGTGTCCCGGAACCAGTGAATCAACCAAAGCATCATGGGTTAACGAATCGATCATTTTGGCATCGCCCATTCTGGCGCCAGTTCTTGCACTGGCAACCATATAGGGAGCCTGGGTCATATTTTCGACACCGACAACCAGTGCGATATCCGTCACTCCCAGCATAATGTTGCGACTGGCAATTTCCAGCGCTCTCATGCTAGAGGTACAATTCTGATTTACAACACAGGCATTACTACGCTCAGGAAGACCGCAGGCCAAACCAACAATACGTGCGGGCAGGGATTTCTGCAAGCCCTGGTAAACTTGACCCATTACAATTTCATCAATAATATCAGCGGGAATTCCTGCTCTCTTGATGGCTTCCTTACCTGCTGTTACCGCCAAATCCTTGGCGGGTACATCTTTAAACTGACCCAAAAATTTGCCTATGGGCGTTCTGCAAGCGCTAACGAGTACTACATCCTGAATTTCTTTCATCATATTTAAATGCACCCTCTTATCAATTTTATATTTTAATGTTATTTGCATTTGAACTCGGCTTTGCGCTTCCCAATGAAAAGCTGCTATTGCTTCCTTTTTCAATGGCAAAGCACAACCTAAACATATGGCTTAATGGCCATAGCGGTATCAATATCTGCCCGTATACCCCGAGTTAGCTGATTCTTGCTTAAGCGTTGGGCATCTTTGCAATCGGGTTTAATAATTATAGAAGCCTTTTCTGGTCTTCATTCCCAGCCAGCCGGCTCGTGTATATTGTTTCAACGGTGCTGCAGGACGATATTTTGGATCGCCGGTTTCTTCAAAAAGGGTTTCACAGACTTCCAAACATATATCTATTCCTATCAAGTCTCCAAGAGCCAGAGGGCCCATGGGCCATCCTGCACCTTGTTTCATAGCGGTATCGATGTCGGGAACACTGGCTAAACCTTCATATAGGATGGCAGCTGCTTCATTGATAGCCGGGATTAGGATTCTGTTTACTACGAATCCAGGGCCTTCCTTAACTTGAATGGGATTTTTGCCAATGGCGAGGGACAGTGCAAAAACATCATCAACTGTTTCCTGCGCTGTTTGAGCAGCCGCTATAACTTCTATTAACTTCATGACCTGGGCCGGGTTGAAGAAATGCATACCTACAACTTTTTCGGGCTTCTTGTAAGCAGTGGCGATTTCAGTAATGGATAATGCTGAAGTGTTGGTAGCTACAATGATTTCATCTCCCAGGATGGCGGAAAGTTTACCGTATACATCTTTCTTAATAGACATTTTTTCCAGTACTGTTTCCAGAACAAAGTCTGCCTCAGAAATATCTTCCAACTTGACAGTACCTGTTATTTTCAGACCATCCGCGGTTCCCGCCGGTACCTTGCCTTTTTCTTCCTGTTTGGCCACACCTTTTTTAACATTGGCAATACACCTGTCCACAACTTCCTGATAAATATCGTAGACAATGACTTCCTTTCCGGCAGCGGCAAATGCCCACACAATACCGGTTCCCATTGTGCCGGCCCCCAGAACTGCAATCTTATTAAAATCCATCAATCTTTCCTCCTTAATAATTGCTTAGACAAAAGATGTTACTGTGATTTAGAGGCCCTTTAAGATAATGGTTCTGCCCTCCTTTCCCGTATGTATAATAAGCATCTAAGTGAAATAACCATGGAGCAAAAAAATAGTCTGAAATGTATTCTTCAGACTATCAATGCAATAATTATGCCAACTCTCGTATGCGCCATAGAAGATCCGGTATTTCGGGCTTTTGTCCAACTTCACCCCTTATCCCATTATATTCCTGCGTATAATATTACAACTGTTTGCACAGGACATTTTTAACCAAGCGACTTATTTGGTACCTTTAGAGAAGCGAACGAATTATGGACCATGCGACCTATTTAACAACCCTTACAATATAAAGGGCAGAGTCAGCATTGCTGGCTCTGCCCTTTAGTTGCCTTCGTCAGGGAGGTGCTCTTTCTTTTTGCGGATTAATCTAACAACCCGTATTTGCGCATTTTACTATATAAAACCGATTTGTTAAGGCCTAATTCTTTAGCTGTCTTGGCTTTATTATAATTGGTTGATTTCAGCATTTGCTCGATCAGCTCTTTTTCCAATCTTTGCACCGAAGCATTCAAGGTAGTACACCCGTTTTCAGTAACTGCGGGTGGAAGAGCTTCACCCAACGAGGGGAAATGTTGTACATCCAAGCGGACGCCCTGCTTTAGCGAGGCCAGATTTATAGCGCGCTCCAGCAGATTCTGCAACTCCCGCACATTACCCGGCCAGTTATAATTTTGCAGCATATGCAGGGCTTCGTTGGAAATATGCGTCACGTGGGTGTTAAGATTGGCATTGATACCATCCATTAAATAATCAACCAGCAAGGGAATATCTTCCCTTCGTTCCCGCAAAGGCGGGAGGTGCAAACGTACTACATTCAAACGGTAGTAAAGGTCCTCTCGGAACTCGTGGTTGGCAACCATCTCCTCCAGATCGCGATTGCTGGCTGCGATAACTCTTACTTTTATGGAAATGGGATTAGTGCCCCCCACCCTTTCAACCACCCGTTCTTGAAGCACTGAGAGTAGTTTGGTTTGCATACCGATAGGCATGTCGCCTATTTCATCCAGAAAGATGGTACCTCCTTTGGCTAGTTCGAATTTTCCTGGCTTGCCGCCTTTTTTAGCCCCGGTGAAAGCTCCTTCCTCATAACCAAACAGCTCAGATTCCAGCAAATTTTCGGGTAGAGCAGCGCAATTTACACGTACAAAAGGCCCCTCCTGTTCGCCCTGGTTATGAATGGACTGGGCAAACAATTCTTTGCCGGTTCCACTTTCCCCGGTTATGAGAATGGTGGACCTTGTATGAGCTAATTGCTGGGCCATGGATTTGATCATGGTAAACTCGGTACTGGCTCCGATAAGATCATCAAATTGCCAATGGGCTTGATAATGCTGGCGGAACTCCTCCTTATAGTAATTGAGTTCTTTCGCCGTTTCCTGCAGCTTATTTATAAGCATTTTTGCCTGAGACATATCTAAAAACAGACTTCTCCCTACCGCTCCGGTAATCTCACCATTTTTTATGATAGGGGTTCTGGTAATAATGGTGTCGCGGCCATTGACGGTCCATATGTCAATTTTGTGTATATTACCGGTTCTTAGAACTTCCGGCAGCTTGGAATGGGGGGTTATCTCCAGGATGTGTTTTCCCACCACGTCCTCTTTTTTCATCTCCAGCAAGTGCAGGTAGGTCTGGTTTATAAAAGTGACAATGCCGTCTTTATCAACAATCACATATATGAGGTACGGACTTTGCACCAGCACTTCCGATACCGTCTCATACTCCTTTTCCATACTTTGCAGCTTCTTCACGAGTAATTTGGCCCCGGCTTTATCCAGGAAAAGAGTCTGCCCCACTGCTCCAATGATTTGATCATCTTTAATCAACGGGTAGCGGGTGATTATCGTCTCACGGTCATTCACCGACCACAGGTCAACCGGGTCAGTTTTTCCGTTGCGCAGGATCCCAGGTAATTTGGAATGGGGCGTAACCTCAAGGATGTGCCGTCCCATTACTTCGTCTTTGGTTTTGTCCAACCATTGCAAGTAGGCCTGGTTGATAAACCGAATAATGCCATGCTTGTCGACAACAACGCAAGCCATGAGGGGATTCTCCAGGATGGCTTCGGCAACTTTATACAGATTGAAACTATCACCGCATTTAGTCATAGGTTAGATTGCCCTCCTGTTGCAAATAAGGTCCGTTAATATATTATATCTAAACTCCGCCAGTTGCAAAATAGTACACTATAGGGTTGGAAAATAGAACCAAATTTATACTGCCCCGGTCCCTTTCAGCCTTTTTCCCTCCTTTCATCCCTTATTAAAAATGTAACAGCCATAGAATACCCCTGATTTTACCCCGAAATATCCATGATTTGCCGGTGAAAAAGATAGTATTAATATTTTGATGAATGATAGAATGTAATCACAATTATAAAGGGGGGATGGGTTTGAGCCGAATCGACCGCGAGACGAAGGAACAACTGAGCAACAGCTTTTCCAAGCGCGTTAGTTTTGACGAACTGGAGCGAAAGATCTATGCCCATGACATGGGAGTAATGCCTTCAATGGTCCAACCCCTGGTAGGTGAAGCTATCCCTGATGGTATCGTGCAGCCGGAATCTGAGCAGGAACTTGTCGAACTGGTCGGTCTGGCTCGGGCCAAGAACATCAAATTGACCCCCAGAGGCAAGGCTACCTCCGGTTATGGCGGGGTATTGCCGGTGCAGGGCGGCCTGGTGGTGGAGTTCAACCGCCTGAACCATATAATCGATATTTCTACTGATGAGCGTACGGCGACTGTCGAACCCGGAGCTGTCTGGAAAGAAATCGAATATCATTTGAATAACCAGGGACTTACCCTGAACCTCTATCCCAGCAGTTTCCCTGCTTCCACCGTGGGCGGCTGGCTGGCCCAGGGGGGGACCGGCATCGGCGGATATGAGTTTGGGGATTTTATCGACAATGTCGTATCCGTCCGCCTGGTACAGCCTGACGGGACGGTCCGTGAACTAAAAGGGCGCGACCTGGACCTGGTATCCGGAGCCGGAGGCATTACCGGGTTCATCAGCCAGATCACCTTCCGGGTGAAGCCCTTAAAAGATATGCATATTACCGCGGTAGCCTTTGATGAGGTCGCACAGTTGGGGAATTTCATGGTGGGCTTGTACGACCGCAAGGTGCCCCTGTGGTCGGTAACTTTCATCAATCCCGAGGCCGCCCGCATGAAGAACAAACTGCCGCCTCACCTGCATCATGGCCGTCCGGTGGACCACCCCCGGGTAGTTATACCAGAGCAATATATTGTGCTGATGGCCTGTACCGAGGATCGCTGTGATCTGATTCGGGAAGATGTCCTGGAACTGGCGGGTCGCTTTGGCGGGCAACTGCTGCCGGAAGAGATTGCCTGGCATGAGTGGGAAGGCCGCTTTGAGCCGATGCGGGCCAAACGCATTGCGCCTTCCCTGATCCCCAGTGAGGTAGTGCTCCCGGTAGAGAACCTGGCAGCGTTTATTGCCGATATTGCCCAAGAGATAAGGCATCCATATATCATGGAAGGTTTCGCTACCAACCGCCGCGAGTTGGTAATATTGGGCTTTATCCCCCATGATGAACGTAAATTCAATTTCAATCTGGCTTTTGGTCTCTCGCTCAGCGCGATGAAGATAGCGCAGAAATATGGTGGGAGGAACTATACGACCGGCCTGTACTTCGCTGGTTTTGCCGAGCAGATCCTGGGGCGGGAGGTGGTCGAACGCCTCCAGCAGTACAAGCAGGAACTAGATCCGAAGGGGATTATGAACCCGGGCAAGGTTATCGATGGCAGCCTGATCGGGACCGGGCTCAATATGGCCAGTGCCTTGGAACCGGTGATCCGCATCTTCGGCAACTGGGCCCAGGGCAAAGAGGCTGGTGAGGTCTTCAAGGAGCGCAAGGGTATTTCCGGTGATATCGCCTGGTATGCCTATGCCTGTTCCCAGTGCGGCTATTGTGTGGACCACTGCGACCAGTACTACGGACGCGGCTGGGAATCGCAATCCCCCCGCGGCAAGTGGACCTATATCAAGATGCTGTTGGAAGGAGATGTGGAGTGGGACCAGCAGGCCGTCAACAATATGCTGGCCTGTACCACCTGTGAGATGTGCAACCGCACCTGTCAGCTGGATCTGCCCAATGAAAGCTCCTGGCTCAAACTGCGGGGATTGCTGGTCGATGGCAAAGGATATCATACCTTCCCGCCGTTTGAAATGATGGTGAATACCATGCGTCAACAGGGGAATATCTGGGGCAGTTACGCCAAAGACCGGGATGCCTGGATAACCGATGAGATCAGACCCATGGTCAAGGAAAAGGCGGAATATGTCTTCTTCCCGGGCTGCACCTCATCCTTTGTTGAACAGGATGTAGCCCGCTCTGCCGCCCTGGTGCTGAATGCGGCCGGAATCGATTATACCTATATGGGTAAAGAAGAGTTCTGCTGCGGCATTCCCATGCTCGTCTCCGGACGCTGGGAGGTCTTTGATGAAGTGGCTCGCCACAATATCGACCTGATGAAGAATACCGGGGCGGATATAATCATCACTACCTGTCCGGCCTGCTGGCTGGTCTGGGATATCTATTACCGGCACTGGGCCGAAGAACGGGGTGAGGAATATCCCTTCCATGCCATGCATTATGCCGATATACTGGCGGAGAAGATCGATAAAGGGGAATTTACCATACCGATCGATCTGGACCGCAAATGCACCTACCACGACCCCTGCCACATGGGACGAGCCGGGGTACGCTTCGAAGGACCGCGGACCCTGATCAATGCCATACCGGGCAGCAATTTCCGGGAGATGCGCTTTAACCAGATGGATGCCCACTGCTGCGGAGCGGTTTTGACGTTGGTCGCCGATCCGGATGTAGCCGAGGACATAGGGGCGAAAAGGTTGCATGAGGCCATCGATACCGGAGCGGATACCCTGATCACGGCCTGCCCCTGTTGCCGGGTGCAGTTGAAGCGCTCGCGAGATCTGCGGGATCTGCCTATCGAGATCCGTGATTTGGCTACCCTGACCGCTGAGGCGTTGGGATTTAAGGTCGAGCCTTCCGACGCGGTAGTAGATGAGAAATGGGGTGTATTCGAGGCGATGATCCGCCTGATGACCCCCTGGGGCATGGCCGACCTGATGGCGACCATGATACCGGACATGATCGCTGCTATGCCGGAAATGTACAAGAACATGATGCAGATGGTTATGAAGGCCCCGGACGTATTCAAGGAGCCTATGATCACTATGATGAAGAGTGTAATGCCCGGTCTTTTCCCCAAACTGATGCCGGAAATAATGCCCAGGGTAATGCCGAAGATGTTGGACAAGGTGGCGGAGGCCATCCCCATGCCGGACTATATGCTGGAACAGATGCCGGATCTCATGCCCAGGACCATGGAGGTCCTGATGCCCAAAATGCTGGACGAAATCATACCCTACTTCATGCCCCATATGGAAGAGTATTTGAGAGGGCAATAAATATATTAGGGGCTAGAAAATAATGATATGCTCCCCTCCAAGCAGACGGTTGCCATAACTGCTGCAAAGAGGGGAGCATTTTTATGCTGCAATAAATCCGGGGTCAGTCCCCGGACATATTCAACAAAACCACTGGCGATTGCAGCGGCAAGGTGGGAGCTCAGGTGGTAACTCGGGAAGTTGAAAATTTTGGCCTGGCTTAGAAGGTCGAAAGGGGTAAGGGGTCTCCGTTTTATTGCTATTTGCTAAGGGTTTTCTGGGTGCGAAACTTTTTTACAGGAAAACAGGGAATGGAACTGCTAATTCATAGGGGTATAGAGAAAGGGGTAGAGAATTCTTGGAAAATATTACGTAATAGTTTAATATTATGTAATGTGTTTTGTAGGTATTATTAATTACCCAACATTACGTTAATACAATATTTACACCAGGGGAGAGGGGAAAGAATCAAATGGGGTTTAAAAAACGTATAGCATGGTTGCTTTTACTGTTTCTGATGCTTTCAATAATCGTGGCCGGATGCACTAACGGTAAGACTGCCAGCGCCGAAGTAGGGCAGAAGCTGGAACTGGCCATAAAATACCTGAGTGAACAGAAATACGAACAAGCAGTGCTGGCATATCAGGAAGTAATCAAAATAGACAGCAAGAATGTTACTGCCTACAAAGGTCTAAGCCTGGCCTATGTGCTGCAAGAAAAAACAGGTGAGGCAGAACAGGCTATACAGGACGGTTTAAAGGCGGTGCCGCAAAATATCCAATTGCAGTTAGCTCTGGCCGGATTGATGCTGGACCAGGATAAAGCAGACAAAGCGGAAGCCATATATAAAGAAATCCTCAGTAAAGAAAATCCCCCTGTATCAGCATATCAAGCCTATACATATTACCTGAGCCAGTCAGGCAAGCAGGCAGATGCCATAGACCTATTGGAGCAGGCGGTTGGCAAAAATAGCATAGAATACAAGCTGAACTCCATGCTGGCTGAGCTTTACTTCAAGAACGGAAACAAAGAAAAAGCCCTGGCCTCCATAAACAAATCCCTGACCGAAGAACCCAATCAATCATCATCCTACATACTATTAGCAGAAATTTATAAAGACAAATGGGAAGAGCTAATAACATTGGCTGACCAGTATATACAGCAGAACCAGTCCAATACCGGGCAAATGTTGAAAATGTCGGCTTTATCAGGTATGGGTAAATATGAAGATTTGATCAAACTATATGAAGATCTACCAACGGATTTTAAAGATAACCCCAGGACAAGATTCATTACTGCCCAGGCTTATTCAAAGCTAGGCAAGAAGGATGAATCTATTGAACTGCTGAAGCCGATAAATATAACCAACCTGAAAGATGCTGGAATTATAGCTGACCTGGCTAATATCTACCTCGAATTAGGAGACAAGGATAATGCCCGCAAAATTGCGATGCAGGGTATTGCAGCAGATGAAGCAGTGATAGAGAACTATGTAGTAATGTATAAGAGTTGTGAGAGCGAAGATAAGAAACTGGCTCAAGTGTGGGCATACAAATATGTGCTTGCCAGTTCTTTATCGTATAAAGGTAGTCTTTCCAAATTGGCAGACTATGAATTAGTACCTGGCTCCCAAACTCAATCAGAAGAAGAATTAACCTCCAAAAAAATTATATCAAGAATAGTAAGGGATAAAACATGGGCCGACAGGGTTCATCCAAAGTCTCCGCAATCAAATTCCCTGGTTTACCTGGACACGAAAAACAATATTGCTTATCAAGGTTATGCTCAAAAATCCGATAATTGGAAGCCTTTTATTAAAAGATATCATTCACCCACAATTTATACAAAAGATAATATACCGGCAAGCGCACTTGATAATATAAACCGCAATTATGATGGAGGCTGGAATAAATTCTTATCCGACCAGGGTAACCCTTTTAATAAGATTATCCTGGTATGCGGAGGCGGAATTACAGGAAAAATTAACTGGCCAAACCCAGTTATCATTGAAGATAATATCCCCTTGGAAGGACATTTGCAAAAAGCAGGATACCCAATTGAGAACATAACTTTTGTAGATATGTAATTACCTATTTATTGCAAAGGATGACCTGGAAACCGGGTCATAAGGGAAGGTTCATGTTCATTACAATAGGAGGCATTGATAGTTATATGGAAGTAACTGTAGTTAATGGCAACATATTAGACCAAAAGGTAGAAGTAATTGTCAATGCATGGAACAGAAACCTATTTCCATGGTGGCTACTTTTACCCCAGGGAGTTTCGGGTGCTATAAAAAAGAAAGCAGGGGTAAGACCTTTTAACGAATTGATAAAATATGGGATTTTGCCATTAGGGGAAGCAGTAGTAACCAGTGCAGGCAAGCTGAATTATAAGGCTATTATACACGTTGCGGGTATAAATCTGTTATGGAGAGCATCCGAAAAGTCTATTAGGTTATCAGTAAGGAATGCACTTGGTATTGCTGAGAAAAACGACTACAAAAGCATTGCATTTCCTGTAATTGGTGCTGGCTCTGGAGGATTTAATATAAATAAGTCTATCGAAATCATGAAAAATGAAATTAATAAATATAACTATGATTTTACCGTAATAATTGTCGTAAAAAGATAATATATCACCAATGTCATCAAGAATAAAAGGTTATAAACTTGCTAAAGGATGGAGAAGGAGAATGAATACAAACAAAAAGAGAATTGTATCATTTTTGCTGGTAGTGTTTATGCTTTCTGGTTATTTGTCTGGTTGCTCGAACAGCAAGACCGTCAGTGCCGATGTAAATCAGAAGCTGGAATTGGCAGTGAAATACCTGAGCGAGCAGAAGTATGAAAAAGCCATACTTGCCTATCAGGAAGTAATCAAAATAGATAGCAAGAATATTACCGCTTACAAGGGCCGGAGCCTGGCATTTGTTTTACAGGAAAAACCGGATGAAGCAGAAAAGGCCCTGCACGATGGTTTGAAGGTCCTGTCTAACAATGAACAGCTGCAACTGGCCATAGCAGGATTAATGCTGGACCAGAATAAAGGAGATCAAGCCGAAGCTATTTATAAAGAACTAATAAATTCCGATAATCCCAGCTTATCATTTTACCAGGCCTATACATATTACTTAAATCGGCAAGGTAAACAGGCAGAAGCCATAGCCCTGTTGGAGCAGGCTGCAGCCAGGAACAGCAAAGACTACAAGCTAAACTCCATGCTGGCTGAGCTTTACTTCAAGAGCGGAGAGAAAGAAAAAGCCCTGACAGCGATAAACAAATCATTAAAGGCTGAGCCTAACCAATCCGCTGCCTATAAACAGTTGGCAGAACTATACCAGGACCAATGGACCGAGCTAATAACCCTGGGAGAGCAGTATATACAGCAAAACCAGGCCAAAACTGGGCAACTACTTAAACTATCGGCTTTATTAGGTATGGGCAAATATGAGGACGTAATCAAATTATACGGAGAACTAGCAACAGATGTGAAAGACAGTGCCCGGGTGAGATACATTGCAGCCCAGGCATATACCAAGCTGGGCAAAAAAGACCAGTCAGTTGAGCTAATGAAGCCAATAAAGATAGCAGATATAAAAGATGCCGGAATGCTTGCAGATATGGCTAATTTTTATCTGGAAAATGGAGATAAGGATAAAGCCCGCAAACTTGCCCTGCAGGGTATCGATGTGGATGATACAGGGCTAGAAAACTATGTAATCATGTACAAGAGTTATGAGAGCGAAGATAAGAAACTGGCTCAAATGTGGGCATACAAATATGTGCTTGCAAGTCCTTTATCATATAAAGGTAGTCTTTCCAATTTGGCAGACTGCAAAATAGTACCTGGTTCCCAAAAGCAATCAGAGAGCGAATTAACTTCCCAAAAAATCGTCGCAAGAATAGTTGTGGACCAAGATTATGCTCAAAGAATACATTTTAAAGGTGACCGAATCTTAGCAAGTGTTTACCTGGATACGAAAAATAATATTGCTTATCAAGGTTGGGGTGAATATTCCGATAACTGGGAACCTATTATTCATAGATATCATTCACCCGTATTGTATACAAAAGAGAATATCCCTTCGGAAATTATCAATAGAATGAGGGAATGGAGTCCCGATCATTGGGACAATTTACCATCAGATTTTAAATATATTTTGAGGGCGACAGAACCAAGATCAGGAGGAATAATTGGTTGGGCGTCTCCTGTGCAGATGGAAGGAGATATCCCCTTGGAAGAACACTTGAAAAGAGTTGGATATCCAATCGAAAATATAACGTTTATAGATATATAGCCGTTATAAAGAGGACTTGGATTAAAGTAATGGTTTATAAGTCGGGGAGTGGGTTAATTTGTTGCACAGTCAAGATAGGAATTCCAATAAAAACGGTGACAAGGATGAATCGCAAACCGAATTAATGTTAGAAACAGAGATTATGTCTGGAACAACTTCAGTAGAGTCAACCGTTTTAATGAATAATGAAACCGAACTTATGGCAGATACGACTGCGACCAGTTTATTAGAGCAGAGCTACGATAAGCAAAAGACCAGGGATTTTTTACAGAGCGGTGATATCTTGGATTCAAGATACGAATTGCTCAAGGTGATTGGTGTAGGGGGGCAGGGTACGGTTTACCTGGCTCGTGATACCAAGCTGGGTACTAATTGTGCGGTAAAGGCAATTAAACTAAATAAAAACTCTTCAGTAAATTTATTGGCTGAACCTGAAATACTAAAACAGATTCGTCATTCCAGTTTACCCCGGATAAGCGATATCATCAGACAGCAAGATTATCTATATGTGGTGGAAGAATATTTTGAAGGCAAATCCCTGCAGGAATTAATTAACAATAAAGAATTTTGTAGTGAAGCCAATGTAATTAAATGGGCCAAAGAACTGGCAGAAATATTACGATATTTGCACTCTATAAAACCTAATCCTATTATCTACCGGGATATGAAGCCAGGCAATATAATCATCGATAATGAGGGCTCTGTACGCTTAATAGACTTTGGTATTGCGCGTGAATATAAAGTGGGACAAGAAAGTGACACCACCTATATTGGCACCAGGGGTTACGCTGCTCCGGAGCAGTATGGGACCAATCAAAGTGATGAACGCACCGATATTTATTCACTGGGGGTAACTCTGTATCATGTGGTTACCGGCAAAGGCCCCCATGACCCGCCTTACGAAATCCTGCCCATCAGACAGGTGAACCCACATCTTTCCGAAGGACTGGAACTAATTATCCAAAAATGCGTAAAGACGGATCCCCGGCAAAGATTTCAATCTGCCCAGGAACTCTTGGAAACCTTAGAAAACATACACAAGCTGAATAAAGAATATCGCATGGCTCGGTTAAAAAGACGTGTAGCGGTTCTTGCAGTTATCATGGCTCTTTTTTTAAGCGGGTTTGGCATAACACAATACATCGAACATAAGGAAATGGAAAAGCAAGTTTTGTACAATCAATATGTTAAGGAGGGTATCCAGGAGCTTGAAGCAAAAAACTATGCCGGTGCAGAACAGGTTTTTGTCAAAGCTATGGCACTGGATCCTAAAGAGGAAATATATTTAAACATGGCTAAAGTGTATCTGGCGCAAAACCTCAATGATAAAGTAATTGAGTATTTAACTGATGAGACAAATAAGGGCAATCTTATCAATAACGCCAAAGTCAAATATGTTCTGGGGAGTGCTTATTTTAACCTTAAAGACTATCGGAAAGCCATTTGGCATTTTTCCGCAGCAGCTAAAGACGGGGAGCAGGTATTAGGAGCAGATTATGTTACCGCCTACCGGGACCTGGCAGTAAGTTACGGGAGAGCTGGCGACTATCAAAATGCCCAGTACATCCTTGATGATTTAACTAATAATAAAAAAGTTGACGAGGATATCTCTCATTATATCAAAGGAGAGCTTTTCCAAATTCAGCAAAACTATGATCAAGCCAGGCAGGAATTCGAAACTGCCTCCCGGCTTCAACCAAACAATAACAGGTATAAATTGAGTCTTGCCCATCTGTATTTGGCTATCAATAACTCGGGCTTGAGCTATGCCGAAAAGAATGAAAATTACAGTAAAGCCATAGCTTTGCTAAACGAAGTAGAAGAGCTGGAAGCTTATAATGACCTGGGCAAAGTCTATTATGATTATGGCCTGCTTAATGAAAGTCAGGGTACTTCTGGTCGGGCTATGTTCCAACAGTCTCTAATAAACTTTAATAAGATAATTGATTTGGGAATTGAAGATATATCTGTATTGATAAACATAGGGATTCTTCAGGAAAAGCTGGGGAATTTGGCTCAAGCAGATAACTCGTATATGAAAGCCCTAATAATTGATGAGAATGATTCCCGGGCCAACCTGGTTTACGGGTTATTCAAGCTAAAGCAAAAACAATATAATGCTGCATACAATTATCTTAATAAAACAGTTGAACTTAATCAAAATGCCGCTGAAGTAGCAACAGCCAGGGACAAGATAAATGAACTGCGAGCAAAGGGGTGGATAAACTAAAAAAATAGAAAAGTCCAGGAGGCGAGCCAAAAATATGTCCGGGGACAACCCCGGACATATTCGAATCATTTCGAGTTAGAATGGTGCTTGTTCATTTTACTTGACTCACATCAAGTCTATAAACCATGTCAACATCGGACTAGGCTGTAAATGAATGTTGCATAGTTGCTAATTGGCAAAAATCCAAGGGCTTTGCTGCGGGCTTTGCGGCGGACTTTGCTGCTGGAGCACGTGATGCCGGAATTTCTTGTTGCTTTTCATGTAAACTGCATGGCACTTTCCATCTTTCCTGTTCAGTGGAATATGCTGTAAATGAATGTGGGTTATTTATCAATTGGGATAAGGGCTTTCCTGCTGGAGCACTTGCTGCTGGAATTTCTTGTTGCTTTTCATATAAATTGTATGCCACTTTCCATCTTTCCCTTTCATTAGCTCTCTTTCTCTTTAAATAAATTCGAATTTGTTTTTGCCGTTCTCGAGCATGTTTTTCCACAATTATCAATGCCACATATAAAGTTACAAATATTGAGCCTTTAAAGATATAATAAATGAAGACGCCGAATAAAAATTTTTCTTGTAATGGTGTCACTTTTATCCTCCTCCTCCGGATTTTAACCTCCCGTTTTTATCTCTTTTTTGCCTTATCTCTTATCGGACCAAATTATTATTGTCAAAATTGCTGCTATGTCTCCATGTATATCCTGGTAAAAACGTATAATATACTTAACATTCCAGATATTAGTGAAACCATTATGGCAAACGCAACCAGTAATCCTTTCACCAGTAACCCTCCTTTCATCCCGTAATTAAAACATAACAGCCATGAAATACTCCTGACCTTTTCCCGGCAACCCGCCTTCCCCTGTTAACTTTTCGAAACACCTGGGCAAAAAAAGTCCTCTAATCGGACTTTCTGATTAAGGAATCTGGGTCTGCTCCCAGTATTTTGCATATTGAAATGAATTCTTCTAGGGTGAATTGCCTTTTCCCGTTTTCCTTATGGTTGTATCCAGTCGCTGATAATCCCAACTTTCGAGCCATTTGAAGCTGAGTCAATCCGCACCTGACCCTTTCAGCGCGGATATTGCGTCCAATGGAAAACGTCATTGATGTCTCCCCTCCGTAAGTTAACTTTTTGCAACTATTGTAATTTAAAGTTATCAGTTAGGCGAGTTTTTGTCAACAACTTTTGTTAACAAATCGCATTATTTATTGCGCAATTAGTTAACTTATGTTATATTTTTCATTAGGAATGTGTGCGTTATACTTTTCATTAGGTATGTGTGAGAGGGTGGTAAAAATGATCACACAAAGACATCCAAACGCAAAACAGATAAGAGAAGTGTTTGCCCAACGGTTAAAGGAAATTAGAGAAGAAAGGGGGTTGTCTCAAGAAGATGTTGGCAGAATGGCAGGATTATCAAAGGCTACTATATCAAAGTATGAAGCAGCCTGTCATCCGCCCAAACTGATCCATGCGGTGGCCATAGCCGAAGCCTTGAATGTGGATTTTAGCTATCTTACTGGTTTCACTGACAATCGCTATGTCCAAGAAACTAGCATAATTAATGATTTGTATTTATCGCTGCCCGAGGACAGAAAAAAGGAACTATTACACTATGCTAAATACTTAGAGGAAAGAAGCTCTGAGTATTGAAAGCTTCTGGAAGAAGGCCGGATGGTCGTTCGAAAGGCCGGATAGAACTGCTTAAAACTCGCAGAAAAACGGAAACCGAAGCAGTTATACCCAAGCCAGAAAAGATCCCAGCATAGTACCACCATCTACAATACTGACTCGGTGCTTTTCAGGGATATGCTTTAGAAAAAACCGAGTGCGGCGGCAAATTGAAAAAGCTTGCCACCCCGGAATATGTCCGGGGACAGTCCCCGTACATACGGGGACTGTCCCCGCATCTCACTGACCGGATGGGTGGCTCCATATAGTGCGGAATATCCACGATTTGCCGATTTGCCGGCGCGGGGAGGCCTTCGATAAAGTGGCCTGCCCCTGTTGACGGGTGCAGTTTAAGTGCTCACGGGATTTGCGGGATCTGCCCATGGAGATCCGCGATTTGGCTACCCTGACCGCTGATGCGTTGGGATTTAAGGTCGAGTCTTCCGACGCGCTAGTGGATGAGAAGAGGGGTGTATTCGAGGTTATTATCAGCCTGATGACCCCCTGGGGCATGGCCGAGCTGATGGCGACCATGATACCGGACATGATTGATGCCCTACCGGATATGTACAATAACATGATGCAGATGGTTATGAAGGCCCTGGATGTATTCAAGGAGCCTGTGACAACTGTGATGAAGGGTATAATGCCTAATGAATCCTGGGACTGTCCCTGGACTTATCTGGTCTGTAATATAAAAATATAAACCTGCTATAATATGAACATAAGGTTTTAAGAGGAGTTGTTGATGGTGGAATTTATCCAGCAGGCATTAACTAATCCCATGATTCTGTATCCACTGCTCATCTGGTCTTTGTTCTGGAAAGGTCTGGCGCTGTGGAGATCAGCCCGCATGAATCACAAAGGCTGGTTTATTGCTCTATTAATAATTAACACTGTGGGCATATTCGAAATAATTTATCTGCTTGCCACCAGAAAACGCTACCGTTTTATCGAAGGTTTGAGATAACGGACAACTCAAGGATGCAACTGCATAAATCTAAAAGACCCCAACTTCTTAAGGCGTAGAATGCTCCCTGGGTTAGCTGGGGGTTGGGATAGAAAAGCCCCGTGAGAGAATTCACCTTCCCACCGGGGCTTTTTCTTTTAAATTAGAAGCAGTAGAGCAATTGGTTAAATAAACACGACCTCTAAAATGGCTCATAGAGGCGGTTCTGGCTGATGGTCAAGGTAATCTACCTTGATTTGGCGTGAATCAGGAATCCATTCAACCGTACAGCCCAGTTTTTCGGTCACGACACGCATCGGCAGCATGGTGCGGCCCTCTACAGAAATGGGACTGACATCCATGGTCCGGGCAACTCTTTAAGACGGGGGAGGAGAGAACCGGATATTTGCAAATAATTACATACAGGCAACTTATTGCAAAAGCCGATAAAACGCAAAACAGCTGCATTTTTATGCAATAAGTTGCAAAGGCTTGATGGTCTAAAACCCTGATTTATCAGGGTTTTGTCTTTATTTCTGAGTGGCATGAATTTTGCACTTAAAAGGGTTAAAGCATATTCATCTTGGAGGAGAATACTCATGAAAAAAACAGTGTTTATAAGCGCTGGAAGAACTGCGATCGGCAGCTTCGGAGGAAGCTTGAAACATTTACAGGGCGAAGATATGGCGGCGCAAGTGATGAAAGCTTTGGTGGCTCGGGCGGAAATTCAAGCGGATATGGTTGAAGACGTTTATCTGGGCTGCTGCACCCATGCTGAGAACCAGAATGTTCTTGCTCCCATCATCGCGCGACTGGCCCTGCTCAAAGCAGGTTTACGGCAGGAAACCACTTCAATGACGTTGGACTGCGCGTGTTGTGCGGGGATGAGGGCTGTGGAGGCTGCCCATTTCGCTGTTCAAAGGGGTGACTGCAGCATTGCGTTTGGCGGCGGGGTAGAAAACATGAGCAGAACTCCACAGGTTATCCGGGAGTTAAGATGGGGAAATAGAATCGGCCCGGTGACAATCAAGGACCCTCTTGCCGGGCTGGGTTATGAAGGCTTCCAAAAGGTCGCTGTTGACGCGGGCGAAGTGGCCTTGCAGTATGGAATGGGCAGGGAAGAGCAAGACCAGTGGGCCTTAAAATCGCAACAACGCTATTATGCCGCCTTAAATAAGGGTTATTGGGAGCAAGAAATTATACCGCTTAAGGTTTCAACCCGCCAGGGTGCGATTTACTTTCAACATGATGAGTTCCCCAGGTCAGACACAACTATAGAAAAACTGCGCAGCCAGCCTACCGTATACGGCAGTCCTACTGTTACCGCAGGCAATGCGCCCGGACTAAATGACGGCGCCGCGGGGGTGCTGGTTGCTGCGGCAGGCAGGGCCCGGGAGTTGGGTATAGAGGCCCTGGCTGAAATAGTTGCTACATCCAGCTGTGCCGGGTCAACAAGGCAAATCGCATCCATACCGGCTGCCGCCATCGAAATGGTGTTGAAAAAGGCCAGGCTTACCATTGATGATATGGCCATTATTGAAATCAACGAGGCTTTTGCGGCTATGATCATGACCAGCCTGTGGCTGCTGGCCGGGCAGGAGCGCAAAAAATGGGAATTGCTTCAGGAAAAATGTAATGTCAACGGCGGCAGCATCGCCATGGGGCACCCCTTGGGCTCCTCAGGCTGCAGGATTGTGCAAACCATGATATGGGAGCTGAGGCGCCGCGGAGGAGGATATGGCGTTGCGGCTATCTGCGGAGGTCTGGGTCAGGGAACTGCCATGTTGATCAAGGTTTAACAGTTGCGTGTGGAGCATGAAAGGAGCCAAAAATGATCATTCAAGAAAAGGTTGTTGTCATTTCAGGCGGGGCTTCGGGCCTGGGCGCAGCAGTGGCCCGCAGGCTGGCTGCCCGGGGAGCACAGGCGGCTTTGCTGGACATTAATGAGGAAAACGGAGCTGCGCTATGTAAAGAGCTGGGCAACAAATGCTGTTTCTTAAAAACAGATATCACCTCGGCACCACAGGTACAGGCGGCCATAAACAAAATTGTTGATAGGGTAGATAGAATTGATATTGTGGTAAACTGTGCCGGCATTCCTGCCATGATGAAGATTTGTTCTCAGAAGGGGCCGCACGATCTGGATTACTTCAAAAAGGTAATTGAAGTAAACCTGGTGGGGCCTTTTAACGTAATGCGGTTGGCCCTGGTCAAGATGTTAAACAATGATCTCAATGATGAGGGCGGCAGAGGCGTAATAATTAATACGGCTTCTATTGCAGCCTTTGAAGGCCAAATTGGGCAGGCAGCTTACGCAGCGAGCAAAGGAGCACTGGCAGCTTTAACTCTTCCAGCGGCTCGCGACCTGGCAACCGAGGGGATAAGAGTGGTAGCGGTGGCTCCGGGGATATTTGATACTCCCATGCTAAACGTATTGTCTGAGAAAATACGCGACTCGCTGGGGAAAATGGCGCCCTTTCCTTCACGCCTGGGAAAACCTGACGAGTTTGCTCAATTGGTTCAACATATAATTGAAAATCCTATGCTAAACGGCGAAACCATTAGAATTGATGGAGCAATGCGAATGGCTCATAAATAAATATTAAAAACAGATATTTTGGGCTGGGACAATTGTTCAGGTCCAATGATTATGCTAATATAATATTCACTATTTACCATTTATTAGCTTCGATTGTCCCTTTCTTTAACTTTGCCAGCAGTCTTAAAGGAGATCGATATGGCAGCAAATAATGGACGGCTCAAGATTGCCGATGTTGATCAAGTCATTCTCGAAAGCATTGCAACCGGGGTAATTATTACCGATAACGATGCCCGCGTGGTCCTGATCAACAAGGCTGCCGAAGACATACTTGACTTGAGCAAACAGGAGGCCCTGGGAAATAGCTATTTTGAAGTTTTGGCTGAACAGAGCCGGGAATTGCTCATCAAAACATTTAACTATGTGGTTAAATCAGGTCGCCCTTTCATCGGCAACGATGTTGAAATAACCACTCGCAAGGGCGCCAATATAATTGTAAAGCCGTTTATTTCCCCAATAAGGGACCGTGAAGGCGTAATCTGGGGCATGGTTCTGATCTTTGACGATGTGACCGAGAAGCGGCAGATGGAAGAACATGTGCTAAGATCGGAAAAACTGGCTGCATTGGGGCAGTTGGCGATTGGGGTTGCTCATGAAATAAGAAATCCCCTGGGCTCCATCAAGGGATTTGCCCTGATAATACAAAGAGATCTGCCGCCGGACCATCCCCTGCAGAAGTTTATCGATATAATCATTAAAGAGTCTGAACGTTTGGGAAAAGTAACCCAGGAATTGCTGGACTTTGCCAGACCTTCAAAAACCCAGTTATCCTATCTCAATGTCAACTGGTTCATAGAGAAGGTCTTGTTTTTGATTGAAATGGAGAATACCAACAAAAAGATTACCTATATTCGCAACTTCAATGAGACAATCAAAGACATATATGCTTCAGAGGAACAACTTCAGCAGGTAATAATCAACCTGCTGCAAAATTCCATTCAGGCTATTGGCAATAATGCCGGCACCATAAACATAGCTACCAGGCAGGTGCCATCGTGGGTGGAGATATCCATAAGCGACAGCGGGGAGGGTATACCTCCCCAAATTTTAAGCAAGATATTCAACCCTTTTTTCACCACCCGCGAAAAAGGAACCGGTATGGGTCTGGCCATTGTGCACCAGATTATGGACAGGCATGGAGGGCATATACAGGTTAGCAGCCATCCCCAAAAAGGCAGCACCTTTGTCTTAAGATTTCCCATAGAAGGAATATAAAAGATTATAATAAAGGCAATATTTGATTCTGAGATAATAGAGGGGGGAGAATCCTTGATCAGGGAATGCCCCACGATCTTAGTTGTTGAAGATGAAGAGCATATGTCCATGTTAATTGAAGAAGTCCTGTCCCGCAAGGGTTATCGGATCCTCACCGTCAATAATGGCCAGGATGCACTGCAAGCTCATCAGGACCACTCTATAGCCATTACTTTATTAGACATTAAGCTGCCCGGTTTAAGTGGGCTGGAAGTATTGGAAAAAATACATGCTTTAGACCATAGAGCAGTGGTTATAATGATTACGGCCTATGGGAGTATTGATATAGCTGTAGAGGCCATGCACAAGGGCGCCAGTGATTTTCTTTCCAAACCCTTCGATCTTGACCGACTGGAAGGTGTCGTTGCCAAAGCCTTATCCACCTGGGAATTGGTTTCCGAAAATCGCTATTTGCGTCAGCAGTTGAAAGTATTAACAACTCCTGCCCAGTTGGTTGGCAACAGTAAAAGCATTGAAAGAGTCAGGCAATTGACGGAAAAGGTCGCTAATACTGATTATAGCGTTTTAATAACCGGAGAAAGCGGGACCGGAAAGAGCCTATTGGCCAAGATTATTCACGAACACAGCTCACGCCAAAGATGCCCTTTCATTAATGTTAATTGTGCCGCTATCCCTTCCAATCTGATTGAGAGCGAATTATTCGGACATGAAAAAGGGGCCTTCACCGGCGCTGTACAAAGGAAGATCGGCAAGTTTGAACGCGCCAATAATGGCACCATTTTCCTTGATGAAATCAGCTGCCTTGATTTAACAGCCCAGGCCAGCCTTTTGCATATATTGCAGGAACAACAGTATGAACGAGTGGGTGGAACCCGGACCCTCAAGGCCGATTTCAGGGTAATTGCGGCCAGCAATCAGGATCTCAAGCAGCTTGTAAAACAAGGGAAATTTCGCGAAGACCTGTTCTTCAGGCTTAATGCCTTCCCCATAGCCATGCCCTCATTAAAGGATATAAAAGAAGATATTATCCCTATGGCCCAATACTTGCTGCAGCGTTTGCAGCCCGGAAGAAAGCTGGTGATTGCTCCTGAATCAGCGATGCTTCTAAAAAATTACCCATGGCCGGGAAATGTCAGGGAAATGGAGAATGTCCTCAAACAAACCATTGTGCTTTTGGGAGACCATGAGATTATTCTGCCTTGCTATTTGCCTTATGAGATTCACAGCAACGCCAACTGTATAACAGCACATGACAATTTGGCTATTGAAGGTGACAGCCTCAAAGAGATATTGAATAACCTGGAAAGGCAGATAATAATAAAAACACTAAATCAATGCAATTCCAAGGTTGATCTTGCCGCTGAACGATTAAAAATACCAGTTCGCACTCTTTATTATAGATTGAAAAAACTAGAAATCGGTAATTGAGACACACAAGGCAACGACATACATAAGGGCACGCTTCTCTTGTGGGCCTCTTTAAAATAAATCAATAGTTTCCATATCCATGTCTAACAGGTTGACCAGCATTATTCGATTGCGCAGGAGTTCACCGCGACCGAGCAGTATCTTGACTATTTCGGCCACCTGCAGGCTGGCCACCAGGGCTGGGGTAAAAACCGGGGTGGATATACTTTTTTTCTCGCTGCTGAAGACCTTTGAATAGATTTTTTCAATTACTGATTCACCGGGGAACTGGGTGGTCAGCTGGCCAATCCAGCCTTCAACTGCCCCGTGCACCAGAGGTATTTGCAGCTCCCGGCATAAGGCGGATAATTGCAGTCGACTCGGGATGTTGTCAAGAGCATCTACCACCGCCTGATATCCGGCCAGCAGGGGAAGTCCCTTCACCCTGTCAAACTCAATGGTTATTCCCTGGATATTTGCCGCCGGGTTTATGGCCGCCACTCTTTTTAACGCAGCTTCAACTTTGCTCTGTCCGATTGCCTGAAGGCTGGACAGCAATTGTCGGTTCAGATTGTGCTCCTCAAAGCAGTCATAATCCCAGACCAGTATATTTCCCACGCCCAGGCGGGCCAACTGTTCGACTACATTCCCGCCCAGACCACCACAACCGATAACCGCCACTCTGGCGTTCATCAGGACCTGTTGCTCCGTTGCGGTAATGGTTCCAATATTGCGCCGGTAGCGCAGGGGTACAACTTCCTGCTGCATCGCCAGCTTTTCCATATCCGGCAGCGAGATGCCAGCTCTGACTGCCAGATCTCGGGCATTTTTAAGCGAGACCCAGCCCGCGCCGCTGTAATCCATCAGTAAATCAATGATTTCTTTATCCATATTCATTTTCACCTCACCCCCCTGCCACAGGAGGAAAGATGGCTAAAACATCCCCATCCTTCAATATGCTGTCCAGGTTGGTATGTCTGCCATTTACAAACAAGATCCCGATATTTCGTTCATTGGCGGTGATGGAAAGGGCGTCTAAAACCTGCAGCACACTCGTTCCTTCCGGGAATTCAAGGATACTGGTTTTAAAACGACCTTTCCGCAGGAAAGCAAATAACTTTATGGTTACCTTCATCGCTCTATCCTCCGTTGCTGTCGCGGCCTTATTGTCCCGACCGGCTAGTTGGTATTAAAATGCTTGATTTTAACCGCTGTATCCCGTTTTCT
This sequence comes from Syntrophomonadaceae bacterium, assembly GCA_050949825.1. Classification (GTDB taxonomy): domain Bacteria; phylum Bacillota; class Syntrophomonadia; order Syntrophomonadales; family Syntrophomonadaceae; genus DTU019. Next base: position 541,525 of record JBMNGL010000007.1, read on the forward strand.
ACAGTCTTCGCAGAGCCTTTCCGGGTAGACAAACTCCTGATGCTTGCTGGCCAGATGATCTAATTCCTCTTTAGTGGCAAAGAATTTGCCACAGTGATAACAAGCCTGGAGCTCAAAGCTTTTGTGCCAGATGACTCTGCGGTTTCCCTCCTCCACCATTTCAATCGCTCCGGTGGGGCAGACCCGGGCGCAGGTGCCGCAGCCAATGCAGGTTTCTGCCGCCTGCTCATAAGGGGTAGCCACTTTTTTCTCGGTTCCCCGCAAAATGAGGGATATGGCATTGGTGCCGATTTCTTCACAGGCTTTGACACAGAGGTTGCACAGGATGCAGCGTTCTTCGGGGTTTTCCTTGAGCGAGTTTTCACCGCATCCGTATTCCCGGTAAAGCTTTTCCAGTTCCGGACTCCCCGTAGCCCGTTTATATAACAGCATAATAATATTGCGCCTGATTTTATCAATAACCGGACTCGAAGTCCTGACCTCGATTTCTTTCTTCAACGGATAGGTGCAGGCCGCCACCAGGTTCCGCCGTCCGCCTTCATTAACCTCCACCATGCATAGGCGGCAGCGTCCCTCACCCTTTAAAGCTTCATGATAACAGAGGGTGGGAAGATTGATCCCGGCTCGTTTAACCGCTTCCAATAGCGATTCCCCGTGTACTGCGCTGATCTCTTGCCCGTCAACTATTATTTTCATTTTTCCTACCCTCCTACTTTACCTTTACGGCCTGGGAATTACAGCGGTTGAAACAATCACCGCAGCGAATGCATACGTCCTGCTTAATGGTATGGGGCTGCTTCATTTCACCGAGTATGGCATTCACCGGGCAGTTCTTTTCGCATAAACCACAGCCATTGCATTTTTCCGGGTCTACATAAAACTCGGTGAGGCTGCGGCAGACCCCGGCTGCACAGCGATGCTGCCTGATGTGGCTTTCATATTCTTCCCGGAAATATTTAAGGGTTGATAGCACAGGGTTGGGGGCGGTCTTGCCCAGCGCGCACGAAGAAGCCAACTGCAGGGTTTCTCCCAGGTCTTCCAGCATCACCAAATCGTCTTCTTCTCCCCGACCTTCACAAATTCGGCTTATAACCTCCAGCATGCGCTCGATTCCTTCCCGGCAGGGGACACATTTGCCACAGGACTCTCCGGCCAGAAATTGCAGGTAATAACGGGCCACCTCCACCATGCAGGTGTGGTCGTCCATAACGATAAGCCCTCCGGACCCCATCATCGATCCGGCGGCAGTCAGAGAATCGAAATCCACCTTCAGATCCAGAAGATCGGCGGGAATGCACCCTCCGGAAGGTCCCCCGGTCTGTACTGCTTTGAAATCTCTGCCTTTGAGAATTCCTCCGCCGACATCATAGATTATTTCGCGCAGGGTGGTCCCCATGGGTACTTCCACCAGCCCGGTATTGACCACCTTGCCCACCAGAGAAAACACTTTGGTGCCTTTGCTCTTCTCAGTTCCGATGGAAGCAAACCTTTCCGCTCCCTCCAGAATAATGACCGGGATGTTGGCCCAGGTTTCTACATTGTTGATCACCGTCGGCTTTCCCCACAGGCCTTTCTCGGTAGGAAACACGTACTTGTCGCGGGGTTCTCCCACATTTCCTTCGATAGAGGTAATAAGGGCTGTTTCTTCACCGCAAACAAAGGCGCCGCCCCCGCGGACGATTTCGATATCAAAAGCCCAGCCCCGATCCAGGATGTCCTGACCGAGGTAGCCATTGGCTCTGGCATCCTGAATGGCCAGGGTAAGATTAGTGATGGCCAGACTGTATTCATCACGTACATAAATAAAGCCCTTGTGGGCGCCAATCGCCAGCGAGGCAATGAGCATGCCTTCAATGACCGTGTGCGGATCGCCTTCCATGATACTGCGATCCATAAAAGCCCCCGGGTCTCCTTCGTCGCCATTGCAAACCACATATTTGTCTGCTCCTGCTTGATCTGCGCAGCTCTGCCATTTAATGCCGGTGGGGAATCCGGCTCCTCCACGACCACGTAAACCTGAGCGTTTGATTTCATCCAGGATATCCTGCGGCGACATGGCAAAGGCCTTGTGCAGGGCTTGATAGCCCCCATATTCATGGTAATCATCCAGGGAGGCAGGATCGATTTCACCGATATGCCGCAGGGCAATCTTATGCTGCTTCTGGTAAAAATTGATCTCGCGATGGGATCTTACCTTCTTCTTGGTGGCCGGATCACGGTAGAGCAGCTTTTTTACCAGTTCTCCGTTATTGATGGTCTTGTCGATGATTTCTTCAACATGCTCAGGCCGCACACGGCAATAGGTGATGTCGTCAGGTACGATTTTTACCAGGGGCCCCTGTTCACACCAGCCGTTGCAGCCCGTGGCTTTAGTATAAGCTTTTACCTGCACTCCCGCATCGGGAGCCAGTTGACTGCAAAAGGCATGAAAAACATCCATGCTGCCGTTGGCCTGGCAACCGGTTCCGCAGCAGACCAGTATTGTTTTTGCGTTCAAATTAGTTTTCATCTGCTTGCCCCCTCAGAACGCTGATGATCTCCAGGATTCCCGATGAAGAAACCTTGGAATAGACCTTTTCGTTCACTACCATTACCGGAGCAATGGCACAGGCCCCGATGCAGTTGACGGTTTCTATGGAAAAAACCCCGTCTTCTGTGGTTTGCCCCGGTTTGATTCTCAGGGTGTTATATACTTGATCGATGAGAACTGCCGAGCTTTTAATATGGCAGGCAGTGCCGTCGCACACTTTTATATGGTATTTGCCCCGGGGCACCAGGCTAAAAGCCTTATAAAAGGTGGCCATAGCATAGACCCGGCTAAAAGGTGTCTGTGCATGCTCAGCTATTTGTTCCAGCCCTTCCCGGGGCAGGTAATTGCACTTTTTTTGTAAATCCTGCATCATGGCCAGTATATAGCGTTTTTCACCCGGGTAAGACCGGATAATTGATTCGATTTCCGCCTCATAACGGCTTGCTTCCCCAGCCATATCCATATTGCCTCCTTATCCAGGCCGGATGCCAACTGGCATCCGGCCCCTGCTTTATAAAATGCACTATGACAGGCCCAGTTCCTCTCTCTTGGCCGGGCTGGGAACCCCTTCTTCATCCCAACCCCGCAGTTGATAGTATTCGGGAAGCATTTTATCCAGATGATTGACCCGGCCCTTCTGAGGTCCGCCTTTTATAGACTCCTCAAGGAGTCTCTTGGGCAGACAGTCATCTTTGCGGGTAAAACCAGCTCCCAAATTAAAGAGTTTTTCCAGATTCCAGATGCGTTCTCCAGCCTGCAGGAACTGTTCATCACTCATGTTTACGCCGGTGGCTTCTCTGATTTGAGCAGCAATCTCGGGCAGCCCAATGGCAAAAGTGGTAAACAGACAGATGCCCGATGAGTCTACCAGAGCGGTCAGGTCCTGGAAAAGTTTTAATAAAGCCGCTTTACCCTCGGTAACCGACGGATCAGATGCAACTGGAATACTCAAAATCTCCGGTGAAGTCATGTAGCCCCTTACATGACAGCCGCCCCGGTTGGATGTGGCATAATTAAGGCCGATGCCTTGTTGCCCACGGGGATCATAGGCTGGCAGCTCCTGCTTTTTAACGGTCATGGAGAACTCCGGATGTCCGTATTTTTCGGCCAGGCGATAGGAGCCTTCGGCTAGTTGATCACCAAAACCCTGGCGGTAGGCGGTCTTGGTAACCATCTCCACCATCATGTCCGGATCTCCCCAATGCAAAGGCCTTTCTACATCCTGGGGCGGGATAATATCCTTCTGATACATCTCTACGGCACAGCTCAAGGTGGAACCCAGGGTTATGGGGTCCATGCCCAGTTGATTGCAGATGAAATTGGCTTTCGACACGGCTTCAAAGTCATCGATGGCCAAATCGGCTCCGAAAGCCCAGGTAGCTTCGTATTCCGGGCCTTCACCACGACTTTTAAATCTGCCCTGGCTGATTTTGGTCACCCTTCCGCAGCCGATCGAGCAGCCAAAACAGCCCTTATTTCTGACCAGGTATTTTTCGGCCTGGTATTCCCCGGATATTCTTTCCGCTCCGCTGAAAACTGAAGCTTCACTGAAATTTTTATACGGTAGTCCGCCGTGTTCATTAAGGATATTGACCAGGATATTGGTGCCATAAGCAGCCAGGCCCTGGCCGGTAACCGGGTGGTTAACCAGTTTGTTGCGGGCGTCGGTGACCGCCTCCATAAAGCCCTGGACACTTGCCACTTTGATGCCCCCGCTTCCTCGAACGGCAATGGCTTTCAGGTTCTTAGAGCCCAGGACGGCTCCCACCCCGGAACGGCCGGCAGCCCGACTATACTCGTTAATAATGCAGGCGAATTTCACCAGGTTTTCCCCGGCCGGTCCGATGCAGGCTACCTTGGCTTCATCATTGGTGGCAGCTTTAATCATGTCCGTGGTTTCAACTACGTCTTTCCCCCATAATTCGCTGGCGTCCCGGATTTCAACAAGTTCGTTATAAATCCATAGGTATACGGGATGTTCAGCCTTGCCTTCGATGATGATTCCATCAAAACCGGCGTATTTCAGTTCCGGTCCGAAGCTACCTCCCGAATTAGAGGCGGCGATGGTTCCGTTCAAGAGGCCTTTGGTGACTACATTATATCTACCTCCTGATGTTGCCAGGGTTCCGGTAAGCGGTCCGGTCATAAAAATGACTTTATTTTCAGGACTTAAAGGAGCAATTTTAGGATCTACCTCATCACAGTATATTTTGGTGCCCAGACCCCGGGCGCCGATATAGTCTCTCAGATCCTTGCGATTTAAATCTTCCATTTTGGTAGTGCCACTGGTCAAATCAACCCTCAATACTTTACCCATCCATCCGAACATGATCAGATCACCTCCTCGTAAACGGTTTTGAATTTTTCCGCATAACTCTTGCGTTTGGCCAGGTTTGCCTCTATAGGATCCTGATAGCTGATGGCTCCCGACGGACAGTAGACCACGCACTGGGGATTTCCACCGCAGAGGTCGCATTTCATGATCATGTCCCCGACCGGATCATAAGTTGTCGCGCCAAAAGGACAGGCAATGGTACACATCTTGCATTTCAGACACCGGTCATGGGAAACCATCATGGCCCCGGTTTTCTCGTCCCGGTAAATAGCTGCTACCGGGCACACCTCCATGCAAGCCGCCACACTGCATTGCTGGCATACTATGGGAGCGCTCAACCCCACTTTTTCAAAATTAAAAACCGTAATTCTGGAACGCAGTGGGTTGAACTCCCCGGTATGCACAAAGGAACATACCATTTCGCATGTTCGACACCCCGTGCACCTTTCCGGTTGAACGATTAGATTCTTCTCCATTTCCGCCTGGCTCCATCAACCATGAAGCCAGGACTTCACCTCCTTGTCCCATTCTTAACCACTTTATATGCATAAACCGTGCCAGAATGAGCGATTTGGTAATATATATCAACAAATAGGGGACAATGTCCTATGAAAGGGTTATTTTGCGGCTAAACCGTTGCAGTACACTAAAATATGATTTCGATATGCTTTTAGTTTTTAAAGGCAAAAAGATGTACCAGCAATGATCATTGCTGGTACAACGATGTGACAGTAGTATGACAGGCTTGTTACCTTCTGATGTAGTTAAAGTTGAATGTTATATTGCCGTAATCTGCGATAGATGGTGTTTCGTGAAACCCCCATCTGCCTGGCCACGGTGCTGATATTGCCGCCGTACCGTTCAAGTAAATCCATAATCTCCTGGTATTCCGAAGCTGCTAATTGCTGCCTCCTTAGCTCTCTTTGCCGGCCTACGCTGATTGTATTATCGTCTGAATACTGCTCCTCATCAGCAGGCTTTTCTGCAGGCCCTGGCAGCATTTCTTCAGGCAGATCCCGCACCGACAGCTTATTGCCCTGAGTGACGCAGAGCATTCTTTCCACTACATTTTGCAGCTCGCGGGTGTTTCCCGGCCAGGAATACTGCTTCAGGACGGGAATAATGTCTGGTTCATATTTATCAATGTGGATATTCAGACGTCTGCTTATTTCCTCCACAAAATACTCAAAAAGCTGCGGTATATCTTCCCGGCGGTTGCGCAGAGGAGGCAGTTTGATAGTTATTACGTTCAATCGGTAGTAAAGATCTTCGCGGAAGTTCCCTTTATCGACCGCCGCACGCAGATCCTTATTGGTAGCGCATATAATACGCACGTCAACCGGTATCACCTTATTGCCCCCTATACGGACGATCTGCTTTTCCTGTATAGCGCGCAGCAGCGAACCTTGTTTTCCCTGGGTCATATCCCCGATTTCATCCAGAAAAAGCGTCCCCCCGCTGGCCAATTCGAATTTGCCCGGGCGTCCCCCACGGTAGGCTCCGGTGAAGGCCCCTTCCACATAACCAAACAGTTCACTACCCATCAACTCCCGAGGAATAGCCGCACAGTTCAAGGCCACAAAGGGACCGTTCCTTCGCTGGCTGCGGTTGTGTATAGCCTGGGCGAAGACTTCTTTGCCCGTTCCGCTCTCTCCTTCCAAAAGGACATTGCTATCGCTCTCCGCCGCCAGGGAAGCAATACGAATAGCCTTCTGCAATTCAGGGCCCGATCCGATGATATTACTGAATTCAAATCGTGCTTCGGCGCCGCTGAAGCGATTAACCAGTTTCTTAATCTTGTTTATCGGGTTGATGATGATAACTCCGCCCGTATGAACGCCCTGGTGATTCCTTATAGGCTCGCCGGAAATGAGACAATGCATATCGACCTTTCCCAACTCGGCCAGCACTTCAATATTGGAAAAAGATTTGCCGGAATGCAGTAGTTCCTTGATTTTGGGGAGGTTTTGAAAAACTTCTTCGATATGAATACCCTGGAGCATGTTTTTGGATTTTCCCAGATTCCGTTCTGCAGCCGGATTTACCTGGTCGATAGTGCCATTGGGGTTAATGATAATAACACCATCGGACATGGTGTGAAATATATTGTTCAAACGGCTGTTTACCAGGATCAATTCCCGGTTCGTATATTGAACGCGCAGTTGTTCTTCAATAGCCTTTACCGCCGCAACCACCATGCCCAGGGTATGTTTGTGGCTGGCCTCCGAAGGACCTGACATTTGTAATGCTCCAATAATTTCATCGCTGTCATCAAAAATCGGCGCTGCTGAACAGGTCCAGGGATGGATCTTTCGGCAATAATGTTCCGGACCCGACACCTGTACCGGTTTTCGCATAACCAGGGCTGTTCCGATTCCATTGGTGCCGACTTCCCGCTCCGCCCAAATACCGCCGGGCACTAAATTGATTTCCATACTTTTAGAATGGATATCTTTATCCCCCAGGGCCTCAAGGATATAGCCATATTCATCAGATAGGAGGACCATGAACCCTGAGCCGGTCACAAAGTCGTACAAATTTTCCATAAATGGCCGGGTTATTGATATAAGATTCCTCTTTTTCACGCGCAGTTCTTCTAGTTCCGCTCCCTCGATAAACGGGCTTATCCCGCCGGTATAAGGGTCGACCTTTGCTGCCCGGCAGCGCTGCCACGATTCTTCGATTGCCTTGGGCACCTTGTCCGAATCCAGGATTCCGGTTGAAACAAATCGTTCCCAGGCCTGGGCGATTTCCTGATTATACTTTTGCATTAACTTACCTCCTGCCATCTTTGCATGGTCAAAAGCTCATAATATAATCATAAAATAAAACCATCGGTTTTTAAAATAAGGGAGCATACAGGGGGACGGTGTGTAGAAAACTCATCACTCCTGGTGGCATAATATTGGTAGCAGTATTTTTCTTTAAGGCCTTGCAAAACGATGAATTATAATCTCATAGAAGCCGGCCAAGATCCTTCGCTTTGCTCAGGATGACAGCAGAGGGCAAAGCCCGAAGGATTGTATATCAAGAGCAACGTTTTCGTTTATCGTGGTGGGGGTAACCCATGGGAATTCTGAGCGCAGCGAAGAATGATCTGGAGAACACCAGGGGTTTCACCGCAACAACTACCGGACATGGCTGTCATAGAGGAGGAACGCCATTTTGACACCGCATAATACCAGTATTGATGAAGTATTGCGCCAACTGCAGGTTGCCCCGCATAACGGTTTAAGCTCTGCTGAAGCAGCGCAGCGGTTGGCACAGTATGGTCCCAACCAGCTCAAGTCTAAAAAAAAGAAGACCATCATACAACGCTTCTGGGACCAGTTTAAAGATGTAATGATCATCATATTGATTATTGCGGCCGCCGTATCCTTTGTGGTGGCCGTTCATGAAGGAGAAGGCTTTTATGAACCGGTCTTAATCCTATTTATTGTGGTGCTCAATGCCATAATGGGCGTGGCCCAGGAAAGCAAAGCGGAACATGCCCTGGAAGCCTTGCAAGAGCTTTCCGCTCCCCATGCACGGGTGCTGCGCGATGGCAGAGAGACAGTTATTGAAGCCGTGCAATTGGTGCCGGGCGATATCATTAAATTGGAAGCCGGTGATTATATACCGGCTGATGCCAGGATTATTGAAGGCGCCAGCCTCAAATCCGAAGAAGCTGCCTTGACAGGAGAATCCGTCCCCAGTGAAAAGGATGCCCATGCCGAGGTGATTGCTGGCGCCTCATTGGGGGACCGGATAAACATGCTTTACTCCGGGTGCAGCATTACCTATGGAACCGGCCAGGCGGTGGTTACCGCTACCGGCATGCGTACCGAGATGGGAAAAATCGCCGATCTCCTGGAATCTGAAGGCGAAGCGCCTACCCCGCTGCAGCATAAACTGCATGTGCTCGGGAAATACCTGGGTTTCCTGGCCCTGGGGGTTTGCGCCATTATTTTGGTGATCGGCTTGATGGCCGGTATGAAGGTAGTGGAAATCTTCATGATAGCGGTGGCCCTGGCCGTTTCAGCTATTCCTGAAGGCCTTCCGGCCATTGTGACCATTGTGCTGGCTATTGGCGTACAGCGCATGGCCAAGCGCAATGCCATCATCAGGAAATTGTCGGCAGTGGAAACACTGGGCAGCGCCTCGGTGATATGCTCGGATAAGACCGGCACCCTGACCCAGAACCAGATGACGCTGGTAAAGGCCTTTGACGCGGATGCTTGTGTTTTAGAGGATATTAATGAGGAAAACTCTCCTCCTGTCAGGAAGCTGCTGCAATATGCCGCTTTGTGTTCGGACGGGGTGGTGGAGTTTGAAGATGGGCAGGAGCGCCATATTGGTGATCCTACCGAAACCTCCATAGTACTGGCCGCATATAAAAACGGCATGCCTAAAGACGAATTAAACCGGATGTACCCCCGCCTGGCGGAATTGCCCTTCGATTCCGAACGCAAACTGATGACTACCGTCAATGCCATGGAGGGAAAGAACATAGTAATTGTCAAAGGCGCCTTTGACGTGCTGGCCGGCAGGTGCAATGCGGGAAATGTGGAAGCGGGGCGGCAATATACCGAAGAAATGAGCCGCCAGGCCTTGCGCGTACTGGCGGTAGCCTGTAAAGAAATCGCTGTGGTGCCGGAGACACCCAGTAGTGCAGAATTGGAAAACGATCTTACTTTTATGGGACTGGTGGGCATGATCGACCCGCCCCGGCCTGAGGCCGGGGAAGCGGTCTCAGTCTGCCGCCAGGCGGGGATTAAGCCGGTCATGATCACCGGTGATCATGTGGTCACCGCTTCTGCCATCGCCCGGCAACTGGGCATTCTGCTGGAAGGGGATGACGCCGTCACCGGGAGCCAACTGGCGATGATGTCCACAGAAGAACTTCGGCAGCGGGTGCGCAATATCGCCGTGTATGCACGGGTGGCCCCGGAAGACAAGATACGCATCGTCCGTGCCTGGCAGCGGCAGGGCGAGGTGGTTTCCATGACTGGCGATGGGGTCAATGACGCCCCGGCTTTGAAAGCAGCCGATATTGGCTGTGCCATGGGCATTACCGGCACCGATGTGTCCAAGGGCGCCTCAGATATGATTTTGACAGATGATAATTTTGCCACCATTGTCGATGCGGTGCGTGAAGGACGCTGTATTTATGACAACATCAAAAAAACCGTGGGATTTTTGCTGGGGACCAACATCGGCGAGGTTTTAACCGTATTCGCGGCCATGCTGTTATGGCAAACTTCTCCGCTGCTGGCCGTGCACCTGCTGTGGATTAACCTGGTCACCGACAGCCTGCCTGCGGTTGCTCTGGGCATGGAGCCTGTAGAAAATGATGTTATGCGGCGCCGACCCAGGCCCAGGAATGAGAGCATCTTTGCGCAAGGAATGGGGATGCGCATCGTATTGCAAGGTATAATGTTTGCCGTCTTGACACTGCTTGGCTTTATAATGGCCTGGAAAAGCACGGGAGAGATTGAGGCGGGCCGGACCATGGCATTTTTAGTCCTGGCTTTGTCACAGGTCTTTCATGCTTTTAATATGCGCTCCAACCACTCCCTGTTTTCCATCGGCTTTTTCACCAATAAATACCTGAACGGCGCCGCCCTGATATCAATCGCACTGATCGGTATGGTGGTATTTATCCCGGCAGTGGCCTCTGCCTTCGGAATGATGCCGTTGGCAGGCAACTCCTACCTGTTGGCTGTGGGTTTGGCGATAGTGCCGATTATTGTACTGGAAATATCCAAAGCCTTTGGTCTGGTGAAGCATCAAACCCAGTAAGAAAGGATGCCCTTTTAAGGTCTGGCGAGCAATAAGCACCAGAGTCCTGTTGGGTTCAGGACAAGTCTACCAATATCGGTGGAGAAACATATTTCATAATACGATTTGCAAGTCTTGTAATACTTTTCCGTATTATACAGTAACAATCATTGGGTCATCTATGATTTGTCGGTTTGGCTATTAATATCGTTGAAGACTGTGAGACAATCAGGCGAGGAGGATTACGAACATGAAACGCTTTCAATACATATTGGTTATATTGCTGCTAATTATTTTTTCTTCTGTTATGGGAGGCTGCGGTGCTCGAAAAATAAGTGATATCTCAGTGGCGGAGCTCGGTTCAACTGCAACTTACAGCCAGTTCGACAATCTGGAAACAGCGCAACAGGCCGATGCAGCAATGGAAACGCTGAGCATGGAGCGCAAAATAATTCAAAATGCCGACATAGACCTGAGCGTTCAGAATGTCCCTGAGGCAGTGGAGCAGATTATCGCGTTATGTGATCAAAATGAAGGCTATACGGTCAACAGTCATTTGTACCGCGATGAAGAGCGGGTTTCGGCTAATCTGTCTATAAAAGTACCGCAGCAGCAATTGAGCAGCATCATTAACTCCATCTCCCAGTTGGGCGAAGTGACTGACAAGGTTATATCAACGCAGGATGTCACCGAGGAATACTACGATGCCCAGGCGCGCTTGAAAGTGCTCAAGGCCAAGGAAGAACGCCTGCTGGGCTTAATGAGCAGAGCAGCCAATATAACTGAAATCATTAGCATTGAAAATGAACTGGGCAAAACCCGCAGCGAGCTTGAAGTATTGGCCGGGCGCCTCAAGTATTTGTCCAATGCCACCGAATACAGCCTGGTAAAAATAGATCTGCGCCAGGGTATTCCCGGGACATTGAAAGCCCCGCAGGGAACCCTGGGGAAAGCCGCGCAGGGACTGGTGTCCAGTCTTAATCACTTGATTGATTTTGCCAGCCATACGGTGGTTTTCTTGGTCATCATCCTGCCCTGGCTGGTGGTAGTGTTCTTGTTGTTCCTGCTATTCCGCTATATTTATCGGAAACGGAAAGCGGCCCGCTACAAAAATGAACAGGCATAGATTTTCCGCAAAAAAAAGACGGGTACGAAAGAAACGGAGGGACCTGTCCCTCCGTTTCCTTAATCAATCTCGGTGCCTATTTCATTCAGCATACTGATATACAGCAGGAGTTCATCCCGGGAGGCAACATTCAACTTCATGTAGATGCGCTTATTATGGGTTTTTATGGTGTTTATACTGAGGCACAGTATTTCTGCTGTCTCTCTGGCAGTATGGCCTTTCACATAAAGGTCAAAGACGGTACGTTCTGCCGGAGAGAGCTTTTTAATATTTTCCAGGAATTCATCCAGAATAGAGAGGGAAAGGTTCTCCTGGCGGGCCTTTTCGTATAACTCCTGATTATGCAGGGCCAGATAATCGATTAAATCATCTATCTCTGCTATCCTGGTGCGGGGGGCGGCGCTCAAATCCGTAGATTTAAGGATATCGAGCCCTTCGGTAATAGGCTTTATAAATGTTCTGCTTAAAAAGAAGGATGCGGTTATACCCAGGATAACCAGCATCATCAGCAAACCAATCAACAGCAAATTCAGTTTAGTAATGGAAGTAACGATGTCCGCTTCGGGAATCATAATGGCTACGGCCCATTGTTCATTATAAAATGCTGAATCTTCAGGATATAAGGCTGCTGGTTTGTGAACCCCTAAAAATGAACTGTCTGCACTCCGTCTATAAGAGTAAAAAGCCCCGCGATTCTCCGAAATCTGAAGAGCATCTTTGCCTTTGAAGGTGATTTTGGCTGAATAACCACCGGCAAACATAGACTGATGGAATTGTAAGGTTTTTTCATTTATGGGGGAGAGCACACAGAACAGGCGGTTGTAAATATGATTATTGGGCATGTGAGTTAGTTTGAAGAGCATGCTGCTTATTTCAATGCCGCCAACCCCAAAGACATTGCCACGGGAATCAATCAAGGGGACCGTGCAAAGCATCACTTCCTCGCTGCTATCAGGCAGTTTTAGCATAGGACTCCAATAGTACAGACGTGACAGGGGAAGATTCCGGTTGGATTGAGCGGCATTTATGGGAAGATGGTAATAAGGAGCGTTACTGACATCAAACTCCATCTGCCACTGGGAATGGAGGCAAAGCGATTTTTTACGGCTGATACTGGGCATCCCTCGCAGGATAGTAATATTCGGAGAAAATGAACTAATGACATTGGGTTCCATATTCTTAATATACAACCCCGCCCTGGAGTTTTGAGCATTATCCAGGGACGGATTGATAGTGGCATTTAAAATAAAGAAAACGCCGCTGCTCTTGGATATCTGCAGAGCAAACAAGGCTCGGTTCAATTCAGCGGATATAACCTTTTCCAAAACCTCGGGATGATCCTGTAGATTCGACAGGGGTATGCCCAGTTGTCCCGTGTTTTCTTCAATGCTTTGCGATAATTCCCGGGCAAACTCTATGGCTTGCATGGAAACATCTCCGTATTGTTTGGCAACTCCCTGCGAAGCATGCAGGAGTTCGTTTTCCAGTATGCTTTCGCTTTCTGACAAACCGGCAGTGAA
>JBMNGL010000008.1:0-7826 GCA_050949825.1 Syntrophomonadaceae bacterium
TCCTGTCATTCTGAGCGCAGCGAAGAATCTTTCGCGAAGCGAACAAGCCCGGGGAAAGATCCTTCGCTCCGCTCAGGATGACAACAGTGGGCTAGTGCCATTCTTAGCTTAGCGAGGACTCCTGTCATGGTTATGAAAGCCCCTGTTTTTGTCATCCTGAGGGCAGCGCCCGAAGGATCTTTAGCGAAGCGAACAACCCCGGGGAAAGAGCCTTGAAGAAGGTCTTAATACCCCAGCCGTTGTTTTTCAGCTATTCCGCCATTTAACCTATAAAGGGTTAAGCGCTTGGCTGTAATCTCAACCCCTACCCTGTTCATACGGCCCACTAAGGGTATCAACAGCCCGCCTTTCACAACTGGCATATCAGACCATTAATTACAATATAATGGAAACATAAACCTGAGGGGAGGGACTTGCATTGAGAATGCTGTACCGGCGCAGACCCGGCATAATGTTATTATTGCTCCTGCTACTGGCCCTTGCTTTGACAACCACTATCATCTATGCGGCAGGACGTTTGGTATACACCGCCAGCCTCGATTCCAGAGCCCTTATTATCGGCCTCACAGGCCCCGTTAATAGCCTGGATCCTGCCAGGATCAACAGCCATGAAGAACGCTTGGTCGGTTCCATGATGTATGAGACCCTGGTGCAGTACGATGAAGGGGGGAATCGGATCAAACCTCTATTGGCGAGCGATTGGAAGTATGAAGATAATGGCCAAAAGATCATTTTCAAGCTTAATGATGCCTGTTTTCACAACGGCAAAAGGATTCGCTCCGCTGATGTTAAAACCTGCTGGGAAAAGACCCTGGCAGCCAGCAAAGAATGGAGCCATATATCCTTGTTTCTCTCTATAGAAGGCAGCACAGAATTGGTGCAGGGTAAGAGCGCGGAAATTGCAGGGTTAAAGGCCAGCAATGACCGGACCCTGGAAATCAACCTCAACAATCCCAACGCTGCGTTTATCTTTATGCTCACCCATCCCGTTTTTTGGGTGTATGATAGCCAGGATACGGCAATACTCGCTTCCGGGAGCGGACCTTTTATTATGCAGCAAAACACCGGACAGGGTCTATCCTTGCTCCAAAATGAGAATTATCATCGTGGCCGGCCGGCGGTAAAAGCCATTGAGGTTAAAATTTTCAAGGATTGCGCCCAGGCCCTGGCAGAATTTAAAGGGGGTCAATTGGATTATCTGGATGAGGTTGCCCCGCAGGATTTACCCGGGGTGCGTAATGATGAAGTTTTGAGGAAGATGCTGCTGGAAAAGCCGCTGTTTACTCTGTACGGTATGGGCTTTAATATGAGCAAGAAGCCTTACAGCGGCAATTACCTGCTGCGCCGCGCCTTAAACTATGCTGTTGACCGCCAGGCTATCAACACTGATGTGCTGGGTGAAGCCTATGTGCCTTTAAAAGGTGTACTTCCGGCACAAATACCCGGGCACAATAAAGACATACCGGGATACGGATACGATCCGGACAAGGCTCGCCAGTTGCTGGAGCAGGCCGGTTATCCTGGCGGGAAGGGATTAAGCCCCCTGATACTGGCCTATAACCAGGGGCAGGGACATCAGCGCGTGGCTGAAACCGTTGCCGGCCAGCTTTCAGAAGTAGGTGTGCCGGTGCAGCTTGCGCCCCTTAACTGGGATTATTATAAAAAACAAATGAGCAATTATAACCTGGCCTTTTTCAGGGTGGAATGGTCCGCCGATTACCCCGACGCCGATAGCTTTCTATACAGCCTCTTTCATAGCTCGCAGATCGGAACCAGCAATTATTTTGCCTATAACAACAATCAGGTAGACCGGGTGCTTGATGCTTCCAGGGCTGCCACCGGGGATGCGCCGGAGCGGGTCAAGCTGCTGCAAAAAGCAGAGCAGATGATTATTGACGACGCCCCCTGTATATGGCTTTTCCAAACTGCCACCGCCAAAATGGTACGTGAAAACGTAAACAATCTGAAGGTGGACGGGATGGATGCTATAGACTGGTATAAAGTAGAGTTAAAGAAGACGGCAATAGGCGACGTGACGGGCGCACCCGGCGATGGCAAAGTATAGCCCGGGACATCACGTTCTATGCTATAATAGGTCCAAAAGAGCGGGTATTATACGCCTTGAGAACGGCTTTATTACTGAATTGACACCCGATTAAGGCTGTTGTATAATACCCTTTGCAGGGCTAAATCAGCCTTGCCAACAAATCCAGACCTGTCGGAGTGGTGGAACGGGCAGACACGTACGTTTGAGGGGCGTATGCTGAAAGGCGTGGGGGTTCAAGTCCCCCCTCCGACACCAGCCTTATCAGGACTTTCAAGCTGGAGTTTAAGTATTATATCAATATTTTTGCCAAGAACAGTGACTTCCTTTATATAGGGGGTCACTATTTCTTTTCTGTTAATTTTGATGCGGAGCTTAAGTATTCAAAGGATTTTGTACCCAACTATTAAGCTCGGTGGACAACAAATCCAATACCCCCAGTATACGCCCGCAACAAATCAGAGGAGTGTGAATAGAACCAACGATATCTTTCTAGCTAATTCGGTTTAGAAAGGCCAAAAAGCTACAGAAAAAGCTCAGGAGCTGTACTCACTCTAAAACACATGATGAGGCCAACAACTCTACAGATAATGGTATCGGATAGATATATCAATTTGCTAATTACACTAGCTGATATCGAAATGGGTGGAGGTAACCAGGAGGAATATTGCCAATAAATAGAGAAATATATCGGTTTAAGCCTGAATGCATTTTTCAACCTGACTGACAAAGAATCTGATATCTATGCAAAAAATAGGTCAGACCAGCAATACAGATATCATTTGATCACAATGAGGTTGGTGACTGATCATTGCCAACAATGAGCAAAACGGGAGGGATTAATATGTTGTCCATACTGGAAACCTGCCAGCCACGACGGGAGATTCTGGCAGGAACCTTTAATCCAGAAGTTTTTACCGTATCACTGAGCCCGATTATTAAGTATTATGCACAGGGTGGTAGCGGGGTTGACAATGTCTATACCAATGCCAGCCTTTTTTTTAAAGATGCTACTTATCCTACCCAGGGGTTAAAGCAGGCATTAAGCGAAGTCTTTGCTCGTCTGGGTGGTGATATGACTGTCCCGGCCGTACATCGCCTGGAGACCGCTTTTGGCGGAGGTAAAACCCACACTCTGATTGCTTGTACCCATATAGCCTGTCGGGGCACTAATCTGGCTGCAGATGTGGCCGGGATTATAGATAAATCGCTACTTCCAAGCCCAGGGTCAGTAAATGTAGTAGGCATAGCCGGGGATGAAATACCCGTACATAAACCACAGGGGGATCGTCTCATACCCTATACCCTGTGGGGGGAGATCGCCTACCAGATCGGTGGGGAGACCCTGTACAAAGAAGTTGAGGCGGAAGCTGCCTCTCATGCTGCCCCGGGGCTTCCCTACCTCGAAAGGGTTTTTAGCGGCAGACGGGTACTCATTATGCTGGATGAGTTAGCTCAATATGCCGCCCGCCTGGAAGCAGCCCATCCGGAAGGAGCACAACAATTAGCCGCCTTTCTAATGTCCTTAATCGGATATGCTCGTTATAATCCAGGTATTGCAATTGTACTCACTTTGGCCAGTGCAGCGGACGCCTTTGCCCGGCAAACCGCCCAGCTGGCTCTATTGATTAGTCAGGTCAAGGGCGAAGAGGTCAGCGAGGATGCCGCATTGGGTTTAGGGGAGCAGGCGCTTAAAGGGATAAGTAGTGTAGTGGCCCGCGATGCCGTACAGGTGACTCCGGTTCAGGCGGCTGAAATATCCTCGGTCTTTGCCAAACGGCTCTTTATATCGGTTGACCGTGAGGCAGCGCACAGTACGGCTGATGAATACCTGCAGCTCTACAAACGCAACCAGCACAGTCTGCCCGAGGAAGCCAGCAGTGATAATATGAATAAACGCATACTGGCCAATTATCCATTTCATCCTACCCTGGTTGATTTCCTTACCCACAAACTGACCAGTGCCGAGAACTTCCAAGGGACCCGGGGCGTCTTGCGGGTTCTGGCCCTGGTAGTGCGCAACCTGTGGTTGGAACAGGCTGCGGTGCCGATGATTCACGTCTGTCACCTGGATATGCGTTCGGATCGGGTGGTGAACGAACTGCTGGGCCGCACGGGCAGCTCCAATCTAATGTTTATTTTGAATGCCGATGTGGGTAGCATTGATACGCAAGACCTGGAGGGCGGACGCAGCAACGCCCAGCAGGCTGATGTCAGGAATCCCCATCCAGCCGGGTATTCCCTCTATGAATATACCTGGAAGACGGTTTTTTTGCATAGTCTGGTAGGCAGGAACGAGGGGTTGAATTCCAACCTCTTTGGCATTAGTGAAGCGGAAGCCATGTTGGCGGTATCTTTTCCCGGCCTGACCCCTCCCCAGGTAAAGGCGGCCCTGGACGAAATCCGGGAAAGCGCCTACTACCTGCGTTCCGAACAGGGCCGCTATTTTGCTGGTGAAGAGCCGACCATCAATAACATCCTGGCGCGTATACGCCGCAATATCGGGGTTGACCAGGTGAAGGAACTGTTGGCTGATAGCGCGCGTAAACAGATAACGGCCAGAGCAGGTTTCTTTCATATAGAAACCGATATTTCCCTGCCAGAGCATCTGCCTGACGGCAAGGGGAAGCCAATGCTGGGGGTCGTATCCCTGAGTGCCTCATCAGTTGATGTGGAAGCCATGGTTACCACTCGGGGAGAAAACCGCCCCCGTGAACAGCAAAACCTGATCTTTATTCTAGTACCGGATACGGTACTAGTGCAGGGTTTGGGCGAAGAAACCGGATTGTTCACTACTCAGCAGACCCGGGCAATGGAAGCCCGGCAATACCTGGAGAACCTGGCCCGTCAGGTCATGGCCATGCGGTTGTTGGCACAAAAACCGCAGAATTGGGGCATTCATCCCCGCCGTTTGGAGGAATCCGATTACAGGAAACGGCAAAGCGAACGGGAGCAGGCCCTGGCCACCGCCGTAGCCAGCACCTATACCGGACTGTATTATCCCTCCACTACGGGCAGTATAGTCCGCAAGGAAATCAAATCAGCGGGCGGCGAAGGCGGGGTGCCCTTTATTGAAGTGATAAGAGAGAGCCTGCTGGATGACGGAGAATTACTTACTTCCAATCATATAACCCGGGCCGATTTGCTTAATATCACTGTGCTGTTCTTTGAGCAAGGAGATACGATAAGCCTGGAAAAGCTGCGGCAGAACTTCAACTGTATACGGCGCTGGCCGGTTTTGGAAGACAGCGGAGTATTGGAACAGATCGTCCGGGCAGGAGTGAGTAAAGGCAACTGGTGCCTCTATCGCTATAGAGATGAAAACAATGAAAGCCCTGAGGAATTCTATTATCAGGAAAAGAATATTCCCCTTGGCATCAACCTGTCTGATGCCGGCTATGGGCTGGTAACTGTTGCTGGAGCCAGGCAGCGGGATTGGATGCCTCATCCCCAGGCCGATCTCAACCAGCTACGCCAGCAGATCTACCAGCAGGTCTCCCAGCTTGGGAAGGTAAAGGTAGAGGATATATTAGGTTCGTTGGATGGTTCCGCTGGCGAAGCCACGGCAGCCACATTGAATGATGCGGTTAGAACACTGGTCAAGTCCGGCCAGCTGGTTGCCTATCACGGTTCCCCTGAGCAAGAGGAAAAACCGGATTTGATCAGTGGCACGGCTGCGGTGATGTACACCCCACAGGCAGGAGATGTAATTATCACCGTGCAGGAGGCTAAGGCGCGAGGTTGGTTACAGGAAAGCTCGAAAAACGGCTTCAGACTATCCGGCAGCGAGGGGGTTAAACGCTTACAACCGTTACTAAGGCGACTGGGCAGCATCTATAACCGGGGGGCCACCACCAGGATGGATAGCCTGGATATCAGCAACCTTAAATTACCCGGAGGAGGAGAAATGCGCCTGGAACTGCTTAACGCCGGGCCTGATGATATCAAGGCTCTGGGCGAATTGTTTGAAATAATCGAGCAGGTGGTAAAATGGGATGCGGATTCCGATGTCTATTTGGAGGTCAAAGATCCGGATGAATCCTGCCTATTCATGCAGGAATTAAAAAGTAATGAGTAAGGAATGATGGCAATGGCAAGCGACAAGGTTTATAGCAGCAATCAATTACAGCAACATTATCAGCAGGCATTGGCTCCCCGGGTGGGAATCGCTCCCTGGGTACTGCGGATTACCGATTTAAAGAACAAACCATCTCCGGTGCTGGTGGTAAAGGAAAGGTGCAGCCTGGATATGAGTCTGGAAAACAGCCCGACCCGGTCAGGTCGCGTGTTGCGGGACCGGGGGTTGCTCTATGGTCAATCATTGCGGCGCTGTCTCAGGACGGTGCAGGCCATCGCCGGGGAAGTCGTCGATGAAGCTGGCATTCCGATGGGAATTCAACGCTATATCCATTGCGGACAAATGGAGTTTCGCGGCAATCTGCCCCTTGATTCCGCCGCTGGCTGCAAACTGGCCTTGATATTCAAACTGCAGGAGCGCATAAATGACCAGAACAGAGTAGAACTTATAGCCTGGAGGGTAGAAAGGTTTACCTCGGAGGAAGCCGCCTACTGGCTGACCCGGGCCACCCAGTATGGAGCAGCAGGTAATCGCTGGGCTCAGTCCGGCATGCGGATCATCTTGGGAGGCCAGCCCGGCGACCCGGCTATACCAGAAATGCTCGCCAATTTGCGGAAATGAGAGGGGAGTTTCTATAAAGTCGTCGGTTATCAGGTGTCAGTCGTCAGGTGGGGGAGATGAGAAGGGAGTTGTCGATGATCGCTATAAATGACGGAATAAATGAAGATAAACGGCTGATCGAGGCCGGCTTCCCCTGTCACCAGGTGGGAGCGGAAACCCAGCGGGAACGGGATACTGGGCAAGCTCCACCGACTCATAGAATGCATGTCTGGTGGGCCAGGCGGCCACTCACCCCCAGCCGGGCGGCGATTCTGGCTTCATTGCTTCCGGCTGATACCGACCCCGATTGCTTCCTGCGCCAGTTGGGCATTGAGAAGGCGGTAGCATTGGTCGGGGATGTGGAGTGGGTGCTGGTTGGTGCCATAAAATCGGAAATAGAGGTGGAACCTGATGGCCAGGAATGGCTCCCGCTTAATGATAAAGTCGTAAAAGCTCTGAAGAAAGAACAAGCCCGCCGGGAGAAAAACCGGCAAGTAATAAAAACCATAAACGATGCAGACCCGGTACTGGGGCAGCATCCAATAATAATACGCTGGCAACAGGAATCAATTCCCCTCCCTGAACCATGGCCGGCGGTGTTAGGCAGATTTGAGGTAAAACGGGTAACAGCAGATCCCGCCTATGTTAACCAGCGAATTGAGTTTCGCAAGATGGCAAGTATAAGCAGGGTTTTAGGGACTGGTTTTTCCTGGGATAACGAAGATTTATATGGTTATGACCGAGCTTATTCTCATCATTATCAACAAAAATCCAAATCATTAACGATATTAGACCCTACTTCGGGTGGGGGTTCAATACCGTTTGAAGCCTTGCGGCTAGGCTACCGAGTAATTGCCAATGACTTAAACCCGGTTGCGGCAGTAATATTAAATGCTACACTAAAATATCCAGCACAATTTGGAGAGGATTTAGTCTCCGATATAAAAATTTGGGGACAGAAGCTATTGGACCGTGCGGATAGTGATTTGGAAACTGTATTCCCTCGAATTTGCACCCTGCCAGATAGCGAATACCGTTTACTGCATAAGCATCTTATAAAATGCCAGCAGTTTGTGTCTGATTATAACCAATGCAATGCGGTCG
>JBMNGL010000009.1:0-20412 GCA_050949825.1 Syntrophomonadaceae bacterium
ATTGCGGGCTACACCTCGTGTCATTCTGAGCGCAGCACCCCATGTCATTCTGAGCGCAGCGAAGAATCTTTCGCGCAGCGAACCACCCCTGAGGTAAGATCCTTCGCTTCGCTCAGGATGACAATAGCCCATTACAACGCTTAGAAACGACAGTAGCTCAAAAAGCTACTTCTTAAGGGTTGAAACCGGCGCAATAGCAGTAATTTTAAAAACCAGGCAATTCTTCAAAGGAAACTGTTTATATGGGGTTTGGGCCAGCTTCTGCTGCAGGCGCTCATAATACTCTCCGCTGGTGGTATCGTCCTCCAATTCTACATAAACCCTGATGCCATCTTTGGTCTGTTGGTTTTCATCTGTCAATAAGACTAAAAAGACCCCTTTTCCGGTTTGCTTCAGGTTGGCGTAAGTGCGATCAGCACCAAATCGGGCGCAGATAATGCGGTCCTCGCCAATCATCTCCAAAACCGTCAAAACGGCCACATTGACATTATATTGCTCATCAACCGTACTCAGCGTAGTCGATATGAGATTTGCATTCAAAAGCCTTGCGGCCTTTTCAATCAAACCCGCCTCCATTTGCCCACCTCCTGACTTGCCGATTAATTAGCATCATAGTAATACATTACCATAAGCAAGTCAAAAATATGAGCAGCCGCCAAAAACTTTACCTGTGGCGCCAGGCACCACAGGTAAAGTTCTATAATCCGGGGACAGTCCCCGGACTTATTTCTTGATGCCGTTTAAGAGGGCTGCAGTGAGCTGGGCGGCCAACCTGTGAGGATCAATGTCTTCATTATTTATGACCTCAGCAGCAGCGAAATAGGGGATAATGGCACATACCAGGCGGCTTATTACCCGCGCATCCAGATCAGCCCTGACCTCTCCGCGTGCTATGGCGGCTTCGATCAGCAACTGCACCCGTTGCTCTTTATCGGTTCTTATCCGACGGGCCCAGGCCATCAGTTCCTGATCAATGCTTTCCACATCCCAGAAGGTGACCCGGGTTAATTGACGGTGTTCCTTGAAAAAGCGCAGGTGGCCGCTGATAAGCCCCTGCAAGAGCTCACGGATGGGCATGGAGTCGATTTCTTCAACAGTGGTGTTTTCCTCGAAAACCCGCCAGCCTTTGAATAATATCTCCTGAAAGAGCTCCAGTTTGCTGTTAAAATACTCATAAATAGTGCCTTTCCCGGCCCCCGCTGCCAGCGCGATTTCTTCCATGCGGGTGTTGTGGTAGCCTTTGCGGGAGAACTCCTGGATAGCCGCCTCAACAATAGCCTCCCGCTTGCCGGTCTTTTTATAGCCTGTTGCTTCCATATAAACCTCCATCTCGCCGCACAAGCGGTGATACAAATAGTAATGAAAAAGTATTTTTCACGCTATTTCCTCCTGCCGCACTGCCTGGCACCAAAGTTATTTCTGAGCCCCTTTTTGTCATCCTGAGCCCCTTTTTTGTCATCCTGAGCGAAGCGAAGGATCTTCCCCCGAGAGTTGTTCGCTTCGCGAAAGATTCTTCGCTACGCTCAGAATGACACGAGCTTTGCCCTCAGGACGACAGGGGCTTTGCCCTCAGAATGACAACAACCGGGGGACTTTCATAGCAATCACAGTATCGTTGTCATCCTGAGTGAAACGAAGGATCTTTTTAGGTTATTCTAAGCTAGGCTGGTGGAGTCAGGCTGCGTTTGGGAGATGATGCTTTTTTGTTTCTGAAAGCCTCCAGCCAATCATCAAAGATGGTGTAGACCACCGGCACCAGCAATAGGGTAACCAGGGTGGAAACCAGCAGTCCCCCGATAACCACTATACCCAGCGGCGACAGCGACTCTCCGCCTTCGCCCAAACCCAGTGCCAAAGGAAGCATGGCCAGGATGGTGGCCAGAGCGGTCATGAGTATGGGGCGCAGCCGCACCCGCCCGGTTTCCATGATGGCTTCGTTCCGCTCCATACCTTCTTCGCGCATCTGTTTTAAATAGTCCACAAACACAATAGCATTGGCAACCACAATGCCTACCAGCATGATCACCCCAATAAAGGCGGAAACGCTAAAGTGGCTCCCGGTCAAGAGCAGAGACAATACTACCCCGATAAACGCTGTAGGTACGGAGAACATAATCACAAATGGATCAAAAAACGATTCATATAGGATGGCCATGACAGAATAACAGAGAATGATGGCCAGGATTAAGGCCAGAAACAGGTTGTAGAAGGTTTCCATCATCTCCTGATCGGTGCCGGCGTATTCAACACTGTAACCGGCGGGGAGATTGAGTTGGTTAACCTGCGTTTTGATGTCTTGCATAACACTGTTCAGGTCGCGGTTTAATAAATCAGCATTGATGTTGGCGCTGCGCACCTGGTCGATGCGGCTGATCTCAATAGGGCCCTGCATGATCTGAAAGCTGGCCACGGAGGATAGTTTAACCACCATGCCCTGGTTGTTCCTTATGGAAAGATTGGTGAGATAATCCAGGTCTTTTTCAGTCTGCGGGGTGTAGCAAACCCGTACATCCACTTCCTGCCCCTCCACCTTATACTGTGTGGCCACCTTGCCCTGCATGGCAGTACTGATTTCATTGGATATTTGCATCGGGGTCAAACCGAAAGCAGCGGCGCGGTCGCGGTCGACGCGCACCCGCAGCTCAGGTTTGCCTTCGGTCAAGGAAGAGACCACTTCGCGAGTCCCTGGCACCTGGCGGATGATGGTGGCAATTTCAGTGGACAGCTGCTTTAAAACCTCCAGGTCATTGCCGCGCACCTGTACATTTATTGCACTGCTGCCAGAGCCCATCTGCATAGTGGCATCCATGGCCGAGACCTCAATTTTGGCCCCGGCAATATCCTGTAATGAGGTGCGTATCTTTTCGGCAATGGTTTTGACATCCTGGCGTTCCCCTTTGGGAATAAGCTGCACATACAGTGTCGAGGTGTCCGTAGCCGAACCGGAGCCCATCAGCATAACTGAGGAGCTGCCTATACTGCTGAAAACGGTTTTAACTTCCGGAAACTCGTGCAGTTTGTCTTCCACCCGCCGGGTGATTTCATCGGTTCCGGCCAGTTTACTGCCTTTGTCGGTCTGTATGGTCACGGAAATCTCACCGGAATCCATACTGGGCAGGAATTCTGCCCCCACCAGGGGAATGGCGGCCAGGGACAAGACCATCATGACGGTAACCCCTATCACCACCAGGCGGCGTCTCTTTAAGGTTTTCCCCAATAAGACCTTGTAGCGTTCCCCCAGGCCGTCCAACCAGGACCCGACCCGCAGCAGCAACCGGGACAAACGTTTGCCGGGATCCGGTTCAGCAGCCATCACCGAATTGGTCAGAAGCCGCGACGATAATAGGGGAATAATGGTTAAGGCCACCATCAGGGAACAAAAGATGGCAAAGCAGACCGTCATGGCCAAGGGCTTAAAGAGTATGGCGGCGATACCTTCTACAAAAGCCATGGGCAGGAATACCGCAATGATGGCCAGGGTGGTGGCAATAACCGCATTGCCTACCTGCGAGGCGCCTTTGCGGGCGGCTTCATAGGAGGACAGTCCCAATGCCCGGTGCCGGTAAATGTTTTCAAAGACCACAATGGAGTCATCCACGATGCGCCCCAGCCCCAGGGCCAGGCCGCCCATGGTGATCAGATTGATGGTGTAGCCGCTGAAATACATAACAATAAAGGTGGCTATGATCGAAAGGGGGATGGAGGTAAACACGATCAGGGTGCTGCGCGCCTTGCGCAGAAACAGGAACAAGACCACCATGGCTAAAAGAGACCCTTCCAGGATCATCTTCACTGTACTATGAATGGACTCCTGGATATACTGAGACTGGTCAAAAACCACGGCAATGTCCAAGTCCATATTGAGTTCCTGTTGTATTTTCTCCAGTTCCTTCTTGACGGCTTCACAGGCTTTCACGGTATTGGCGTCGCTCTGTTTAAGACAGTGTACACCAACTGCGGATTGTCCGTTTACCCGTGTTATCTGGGTTATTTCCTGATTGCCGTCCACAATGGCGGCTATTTCTCCCAGCCGCACCGTGCGTCCGTCAGTACTTTGGATGGATACTTGGCAGATTTGCTCCATTGATTCAAACTGCTGCAGGTTGCGCACAAACATCTCGCGTCCGCCCTGCGCGACTTTGCCCCCGGCCATATTGAAGTTCTCCATCTGCAATACCTGGGTAACCTGGGCCAGGGTCAGGCCGGCGTTTTCCAGTTTGACCGGGTCCACATCCACCTGCACCTCGCGGGTTACACCGCCGGTTATAACTACCGAAGCGATTTCAGGGATGCGGGCCAGACGGGGTTCAATAACATCTTCGGCTATCGACTGCAGTTGGGCCAGGTCAGCGCCGCCGCTGATGCCCACCTGAATAACGGGCATCATATTGGGATCCATCTTAAACACCATGGGCTTGGTGGCGGCTTCAGGAAGCATGGCTTCAATAAAATTCACCTTTTCGCTGATGTCCAGGGCGGCGCTGTCCATATCGGTGCCCCAATTGAACTGCACAATGATGATTGAACTGCCCTCGGCAGAGGTGGAGTCGACCTCCTTAATATTGCTGATATTGGAAATCATGCTTTCCAGAGGTTTGGTTACCTGTGACTCAACTTCTTCCGGACCCGCCCCGGCATAACTGGTGATTACTGCGGCTACCGGAAATTTCATCTCCGGGTACAGATCCAGCGACAATCGGGAAAGGGTAAAACTTCCCAGGATCAGCAAGACCGCAACCAGGATGATCATGGTAACCGGGCGGCGGATTGAAAATTCTACCAGTTTCATACCTTGCCCTCCCCGGAGATCACCCTGACCAGGGTGCCATCGCTCACCAGGGTATTGCCTTTGGTGATTACCGTGGTTCCCTCCTCCAGGCCTTGCACAATCTGAATGAGGACATTATTGGCGATGCCGGTCTTTACTTCCAGGGGGCGGGCGCGGTTCTGTTCATCCACGGTGTAGACAACACTTTTGTCCCCCCGCGCGATTACCGCTTCGGCAGGAACACAGAGGGTGTTTTCAGCCTTCTCGGTAGCGATAGAAACCTCCGCAGACATGCCCGAACGCATGGCCGGGTCAGGGTTATCTACAACCACCTTGACGGCGAAACTGCGTTTACTCACATTGGCCACCGGATCTACGCTGGCAACGGTAGCCGTGTAGGACTGACTCAGAGAAGCTATGTATACGTCGACCTGGCTGCCGGTTTGGATATGGTTTATATCCGCTTCGCTGACCAATACTTCTACCTGCCACTGGCTGGTGTCGCTGACGACAGCGACGGGGGTCTGCGGAGTGGCGGTGTCACCGAGAGAAACAGAAATGCTTCCTACTATCCCGCTGATCGGCGCTGTCAGGTTGCAGTTGTTTACCTGGTCCTGCAGGCTGAGCAAGGCTGCTTCAGCAGAAGCCACGCTGGCTTCCACCGCCCCGGACTGCAGGGTTTCGTACTGCAGGCGGGCCGCTTCCAGGGCATTGTCGGCAACAGCCCCAGCTTCATGGAGCTGCTGCAGGCGTTCATAATTGAGACGGGCGTTTTCCAGCTGCAATTGGTTGGCAGTCATTTGAGCCCGGGTGGATGCCACCATGGCTTCAGCCTGCTTGAGGGCGGCTTGCAGGGTGGTGCTGTCCAGCATCACCAGGGTTTGACCAGAATAGACCCGGTCGCCGGGTTTGACCAATATGTCAATAACCCGCCCGGCAATCTTGGCGTTAACAGCGGCCTCATTGGCCCCGCGAAGCTTGCCCACATACCTGGAGTTCCTGGCGATAAACTGGTTTTGGGCGGTAGCGACAGCTACCGTTAATTCGGTTTCCTGGGCCACCTCTTTGGCCTTGCTGCATCCATTCAGCAGCGGCAGGCTTACCAGCAAGGCCATAAGAACCAGGCAAGCCGTCCATTTCCTATGTTTCTTCACAAAAATACCTCCGCTTCTCTCCTTTGCCGACCGACTGGTCGGTCTACCAGAATTATACCTTTCTGCCAGCCTGAAATACAACCATCTTTCTGAACATAGCGCTACACTACTGTCATTCTTAAGCGCAGTACCCGTGTCATTGCTATCAAAGTCCCTGTTTTTGTCATGCCTTAATGGCAACGCCTCTGTCATTCTGAGCGCAGCGAAGAATCTTGTCTTTAAAGATTATCAGATAAATCATCCCATCCCGGATTTAAACTTGCTATCAATTCATTTTTCTTTCGTCTAGTCCATCCTTTAATCTGTTTTTCTCTTGATATGGCCGACTTAACATCCGAAGTAGAATCAAAATACACCAGTTTATTTACATTATATTTTGCCGTAAAACCTTTGACTAATTTGTTCTTGTGTTCATATACTCTACGCTCTAGATTATTAGTAATACCTATATATAGAACTTTATTGTTCCAGTTGGTCATGATATATACATAGTACAAACCATCACCTCTTAAGATTCTTCGCTTCGCTCAGAATGACAAAACTCACCATTTTCATTCTGAGCGTAGCCCCTGTCATTGCTATGAAAGCCTCTGTTTTTGCCATCCTGAGGGCAACGCCCGAAGGATCTTTCGCGAAGCGAACAACCCCCGGGTGAAGATACTTCATTAGCGCTCAATGGGTATAATGGAGAATCGCAATGCCTGGCCGGGAAGGGACGCGCTGCCCGGTGGGTTCGGGAAGGCCATGCCATACGAGCCAGTATTCGCTGCCCGGCATTTCATCAATCGGCTCCAGACAGAACAGCGTTCCCTGCCGGTGCAGATCAAACGCTACGCGCTGCCCGCTGCGGCTGTCAATCAGCTCCAAAGCGGCCGCGTTCTCCGGCAAATAGTCATCAAGGCCGTCCAAAGACAAATAAAGCGGCCCGGCCTGCGGGAGATGGTGGAATTCCCCCAAGAACCCATAGTCGGGATAATATACCGGCCAGCGGCGGGCAATATCCTGCGCGGACAGGCTTATGGTGTGCATTTGCGAAGTCAGGGCGCTGTCTACCGTAAATGAATTCACGGCAGCGGTCAGGCCGGCCCAGGACTGCCAGTGCTTTTGCTCGCGGGCCAGCTCCAGGTCAACCAAATATTTCTGCCCCCCGGCTTCAATACGGGCCAGGCTGCTGCCGCCACGAGGCTTTGACAACAACAACCGGGCGGCCTCCACAGCCTCTTGGGATAATATCTGCAAATCAGGCTGCACCCCGAGCTGATTGATTTTCTTGCCAAAGGGAGAATAGAACTGGGCCACGGTCAACTTGAGCACATCGCCGTTTTGAAGCACAAATATCTCTTGCATGGTGCCCTTGCCATAGGTGGTCTCGCCCAGCAACAAGGCCCGGCGATAATCCTTAACGGCTGCAGCCAAAAGCTCCGCGGCACTAGCGCTGTATTCGTCGGTCAAAAATATTACCGGCTCATTTATAAATGAGGACTGAGGCATCACCGGCAGGTGAACCCGATCCTCTTTCTGCTGCAAAATGACCAGGTTGCCCACATTGAGAAAATAACCGGCAATCTCGGCGGCGCTCATGATATATCCCCCGCTGTTGCCGCGCAGATCTACTATCCATTGGTCGCTTACCGCATCCAGACGTCTGATGTATTGTCCCATTTCTTCGGCGGTGTTGATGCCAAAAGCCATAACCGCCAGGTAAGCCACCCCATCATCCAACTGCCGGGCCAAGACCGAAGGAACCGCCAGGTCGGCCCGTTTCAAAAACATCACCAACTGCTGCGCATCCCTCATGACGGTGATTTTAACCCGGCTCCCGGCCCGGCCTTGCAGCAAAATGCGGGCTTCTTCCTCGGACAGCCCGGCCAGTAATCGGTCATTGACGGCCGTGATCACATCCCCCGCCTGCAGCCCGGCGCTTTGCGCCGGCGAATCGGGAATGGTATCCGTGATCAGCATACCCTGGGTAAGCATTTCTATGACAACGCCGATCCCGCAAAAACTGCCGTCCAAATCCCCCATAAATAGATTCAGCTCATCCATACTCATATACTCGCTATGGGGATCATTCAAGCCTTCAACCACCATTCGGGCTGACGGCCGGGCAAAAACAGCATCATCTACCGGATGGGGGTAATATGCTTTGATAAGGTCTATGACCTCCTGGCGAGTATCGTATTCGGCGCCCAGAGCAGGGCTATGCCCGGCCCAAAAGATTAACAGGCTCATAGCCAGCACTATTGCTGTGTAATTGGCTTTTCTCAACTGATTACCCCCATTTACTCCAGTTTATATGTGATTCCCCTGCAAAAACGCCCAAAGCAAACATTGTCATCCTGAGCGAAGCGAAGGATCTTGACCCGGGGGTTGTTCGCTTCGCGAAAGGTTCTTCGCTGCGCTCAGAATGACACAGGGCGCTGCGCTCAGAAGGCGAGCGACGAGTATTTATGCATTTGAACTTGCGTTAATCATATGTGAGTTGCTGCATCATTCTATTCACCATCAGCAAGAGGTATTCCTTTTAATTCCAAAAAGAAAACCGGCCTGAGCCGGTTTATAGTCATTCCAGCCATAATACATCCGGGTAAGCCACAGAACCGTACCATGACTCCTTGCTATTATGAAAGGTGCCGTGAACTTGCCCCCGGTCATCAGCAGCAAAGGCATCATGTCCACAATCCGGTCGTTCCCGGACACTGCCTCACCACGATTTTTAGCCTCAGCGCTGCTGAAACCTAGGAACCCGCCCCCATCATTACGCTATAGGTCCAGGGTTTATCAAAAACTATTTTCCAGGCCTCGTGCTGGAAAGCCAATTCATCCAGGGATTTTTGCCTGGCCTGCAGGGCCAGTTCAGCAGCCTGCACCTCGGTGCGGGTGGCCATGCCGATCTCATATTTTAGCTTTTTGATACGCAGGTCTTCCCGGGCCAATTTCTCTGCTTCCTGCAATGAAGCATAGCCCTGCTCCATGGTTAACAAGTTGTTGTAGAGGGTCTGCACAAATTGGCTCATCTGTTCCCTGGCATCCTGAGCGGTCAATTTGGCCTTGCTGACATCGACTTCCTTGGCCCCATAGGGATCCTGGTTCGGATAGGAAAAATCATATAAATCCAGTTGGGTTTCAGCTATGCGGGCCGCCTGCTCCGCCAGCCACACCGATGGGCTGGTATTCAGAACCGTGGCGATCTTTTCACTTATGACCACCGGTTCCACCGCCTGGAAGGCCGGCTTATCCAACAGAACCGGCCGGGCCTCGGCCTCCTTGCCGATCAACTGGTTTAAGGTCAGGAAAGCATTGTCAAGCGCCTTTTGAGAACTGTCCAGGCTGTTCTTGGCGGCCTGGTACTGCACCCCGGCAGCGGTTTTGTCATACTCGCTGGCCATGCCCTGCGCAAAGCTCAGAGAAGCCACATTTTGCAGCCAGGCGGCCTGGTTGAATGATTTCTGGGCATATTCCAGGTCTTGCCCGGCTTTGATTACATCGGTATAGGCCTTAAAGGCAGCCAAAATAACCTTGTCTTCTTCCATGGTCAGACTTTTCTTGGCCATGCGATAGGCCATATCAGAGGTTACCAGACCGGTATATAATTGCCCGATGGCATAATCGGTCTGCCCTTTGGGCACATAATCCATCTGTTGGGCCAATTCATCGCGCACCTCTTCACGGCGCTCTACATCATAGGCGGCTTGTTTAATAGCCTTGCTGTGGGTTAACGCCATATTAATCGCCTGTTCAATGGTCAATCCCTGGGGCGGTGGTGTTCCCTCCCCGTCTCCGGCCAAGGCCGGCGCGATCATAGCGCATGATAACAAGGCTGCCAACATTAGAATAATAACCCTTTTTAGCACAAAAACCATCCTTCCTGGCACTATATGTAATATGATTATATCCTCCCGCCGACCGGCCGGTCAACTCTTAATGAATAAGAGGGGATTAACAAGATAATAAACCCCAAATATTTTCATTGTTTATTGTGTCCCCTGCGGGCCTGAAGAGTTCCCTGTGTCAGAGTTTAAGCAGAGTGTCACAAACAAGGTTGTCGTTCTAAGCAGGCTTGTCATTCTGAGCCCTTTTTTGTAATCCCCAGCTTTTTTTGTCATCCTGAGCGGAGCGAAGGATCTTTCCCCGGAAGTTGTTCGCTTCGCGAAAGATCCTTCGCTTCGCTCAGAATGACAGGGGTGCTGCCCTGAAGGATGACAAGAACAGGGACTTTCATGACAAGAGTTCAGCAATGGACCGTCCGCTTATTTATCCATGGTTATGGTGACCGTCTGTGCTTCCTGCTCCCATTCAACAGTGGCGCCGAAAGCCCGGGCTACCGCGGCAATGGGCAGCATGGTGCGATCCTGAACTATTTCCGGGGTCGCGTCCAGGGTGGATGACAGCCCGTTATGGGTTATAACGTTGCTGTCGATCTGAATTTGAACGATTACATGACCCAGGGTTAATGTCACCTTGCGGGTCTCATTATCCCATTGTATATGCTCATCACCAATCCCCAGGCTGTAAGCGACATAACGCACCGGCAGGTAGGTCCGCCCGGCTTTGATATAAGGAGCGACATCCATGGCGGCCTGCTCGTCCCCATCAATGGTGTACAGGGGGCTGCCGATGGTGAAAACAGTCTCTCGCCGCACCGGCTCGGGAACAGGTTCAGGCTTAGGCTCAGGACTGGGAATAAGCACTTCTTTATACGGGACCTGGGCAAACAGGTACTGCCCGCCGCTTACCCCTGAATCAAAAGGATCGATGGTTACCGCAATATCCCCCAAATAACCGTCCACCGCGAAAACCAGGGGGATATTAAGGCGCGACACGGCATCAGGATCAGCATCCACTATGGTAATATCAACCACCCGTTCATTGCGCAGCTCCGCGGCTACGCTGCAGTTTTGGCAGGAGATGTCCCCGCTGTGAAAGGTCGCTTTGCCGCTCACGGCGTCTTCATACCATTTGACCCCTTCAGGCAGTATCAATTGAAACAGGTCCCCGGCTTGAAGATGCCCGGCAAAATGCTCGCCCTCGGTTATGGTCAGGTCGGTGCGCGGATATCCCTGATAGTCATCCCCCACCGCCACAATCCGGTTGACCGAGTTTACCGTGGCCGCCTCTACCGCCCCCGCTCCCGCTAATAGTATGAATAGGGACAACAGCAGCACGACCAGGCATGTTCTGCTAGACTTCACTCGCATAAATCAAAACCTCCTTTATAAAACAGGGCTATACTTAAAATACCACTCTTTTTTCAATTTTTTGTTCTTAAGCATTACCTGAGCGAAGCGAAGGATCTTCTCCCAGGGGTTGTTCGCTTCGCGAAAGATTCTTCGCTGCGCTCAGAATGACAGGGGCGCTGCCATCTGGTGTCATCCTGAGCCACATACTGTTGTCATCCTGAGCGGAGCGAAGGATCTTCCCCCCAGGAGTTGTTCGCTTTGCGAAAGATTCTTCGCTGCGCTCAGAATGACGGGGGCGCTGCGCTGGGGATTGGTCATAATATAGTACAAACCATCACCTTCTTTAAAAATCCAATACGTTTTCCCCTCTACATTCTTGCGCCTCAACACACATTATCTCATAAATTATGGCAGATTGGATGCGACTTGATATCGGAAAGGCTAGGAACTCAATTGAACAACCCTAGTATCAACTTACTCCCCACCTCTCACTCACCCCAAAAGCAAAGAGGCCCGGTTGCCCGGGCCTCTCCTGTTTGCTTGAGCTATGTGTTTAGACTGTTGCTGTGATTAAAGAGTGACGGTTACAGTCTGAGTTGCTGCATCCCAGCCTACTACAGCTCCGAAAGCCTCGGCTACGAAGCGGATGGGCAGGCAGGTGCGGTTGGCAGCGGTGATTTCCGGAGCAGCATCCATGGTGATGGCTACGCCGTTAACCAGCATGGTGGTGCTGCCGATCTTGAGCTGAACAACCTTGTCGTTCTTCATCAGGGTTACGGTCTGGCTGACCTGATCCCAGATGATGCCGTTGTCACCGATTCCCAGTCCATAGGCTACGAAGCGGATGGGCAGGAAGGTGCGGTCATTCTTAATGTAAGGAGCCTGATCCATCGCGGCCTGGTCAACACCGTTGATCTGATAGATGGTGTTGCCAATCACGTAGGTGGCTACAGCATGGATATTGGTGTCAGCCGGGGTGATAACCTTGGCTGCAACTACAGGGATGCTGCCGGTGGTGAATTCTCCGGCTTCAATAGCTTCAGCATCGTTACCGGCTGGGCGGCTGTTTTCAATTACAGCGTTGCCGCCGACTTTAATCTTCAGGTCGCCCTCCGGTACGGCCCGGCTCAAGGTGATCATGATATCAGAAACCTTGACGGTGCTGAGCTTGGTACCCTCAGATTTAATTGGAATTACAACTTTTTCTTCATTGGAATCTAAGCGTACATTTTCCTGGATGATTTCCAGGTTGCCGTCGGTTACAGTAACCTTCGGGGTTTTTGCGAATCTGGCCCCTTCAGTCAAGCTGAGCACCATTTGGCCCTTTTTATTGAGATCTACTTCTGGGGCTTTCTTCACATCGCACCTAACGCCATTCTTCTTGCCTTCAACAATGGTCAGGTCGGCTACGGGCTGGCTCTGAATACCGATCTTGACTTCATTGACCTTTTCAATGGTAGGTACAACAGGAGCAGCCGCCTTGGCAATAACCAGGCTGGTTTCTTCTGCGCCGGCACCAAAGATCTTGGCTTCGATGTCACCAGACTTGTTGCCCTCAATGCTCAGGTTAAGCTTAAACTCAATCTTGCCAGTGCTGCTAATGGTAGACTTGGTAATGGGAATATCAACATAATTGTCTTCGCCGTCTACATCAGGAGTGCCAATTTCTATCCCGCTTACTGAATCTCTGTTGAATTTTGTAATTTTAACCCATTCGGGCAACTCCACGGTCAGGTCACGGTTAGCGAGCAGGGTGTTGGCAACACTTTCTTCAATGGTAATCTTGGCAGTCTTTTGATCGAATTTGCCAGCGATCAGTTCCTCAACGTCTTTAACCTTGGCTTTTATGCCCCAATCGACATATTCGGCAATGACCAGGTCGCCGTCGAATACACTGCCGTTTTTATCGTCAGCCTTAATGCCGACTTCTACCTCACCGTAAGAGGCTGAGCGGTTGGGGTTGATAAATGGAGTGATATAAAGAGTACCACGTTGGTCTCTGTTTTTGGGAGCATTAAATTTAATAGTCAGTTCACGGCCATCAGCAGAAAATTTCGTAGTTGAGAGGCCACTGAAACCGCCGCTAAAGTTTACAGAGGTTTTCTCAGTACCATCCATAATCCAGCTGAAGTTGCTGGGTAGTTTTACGACTACTTTAACTTCGCCATAAGCAACTGCGCCAACGGAGGATTCTCTCAGTTGGATGGTGCCGGCCTTGGTGCTGGAGTTTCTGGCGATCTTCTTGACCGAATCCACAGAAGCCGTCAAGTCGCCTTCAGCAACTATGGCAAAATTGTAACTGCCGCCGGTTACAGCAGAATCCAGGGGATCCACTTTAACGGCCAAGGTACCGCTTGCGCCGTCAATTTCGAAAGACAGGGGGATGACGACTTTTCCAGCAGTAACTCCCGCACTGGTAATTTTGAATTCAGCCACGGTGTCGGAGATTTTTGTGGCTACTGCACCAGTTATAGGCTCGACATTTGTGTCAAATTTATGCCATTTTACCCCGTCGGGCAACACCACTTCAAAGGTTTCATTGGCCTTAAAATCTTCGACAAAATCTGTGTCCGCCTTTATTGTCAATTCGTTGAGATTGTATGTCTCGCCGTCAACAACACTGATCACTTTGTTGACGCTGTTGACGGTCTTGGCCTGGGCTACGCCGACGCCAACGAACAGAGTTGCTAACATGGTTAGTACTAATAATAAGGCCAGATGTCTGCTCTGTCTTTTTAGCATTTGTTTACCTCCTTGTTATTTTGAATGGAAATAAAAATTAGGTGATCAGAGCATTTGCTCTGTCTTTGAGGTGATCATCAAACTGAAAGCTTACGCTGTACTCTTCCCTCCTTCGGCAACCGATTCT
This sequence comes from Syntrophomonadaceae bacterium, assembly GCA_050949825.1. GTDB lineage: Bacteria > Bacillota > Syntrophomonadia > Syntrophomonadales > Syntrophomonadaceae > DTU019. The sequence continues at coordinate 13,972 of JBMNGL010000009.1, forward strand.
CAATTTATCGGCTTTTTCTAGCCCGGCATTCGTTGGTCAGTTGGTAAAATGCTGGACTACCTGTTTTATTTAGACAACAGAACCAGAGAATTTGTTCCCAGGTTGAGAAAACTTTTTCAAATGAGAGGGCTTTAGCTAGATGCTGCTATATAAGGTAAGAAAGCAAATAGTTTGTCCTCTTTCCAGACCCTAGCTGCGGTGGTAAGGGCCTGGTCGCCGGGATTAGGGGGCATTTTCTGGAACAGGTGTTTTCGGCCATGCTATAATATAGATTGCCTGGCCATAATTGACTCTACTGCAAAAAACCTTTTTGATGACGTATTGGTAAATACATGGTTTAAAAATAGATAGTTTTTAATCCAAAATGAAATAATTAAAATTAGGAATTATCGTTGAGATACCTTGGTTTTCTCCTAATTTCTGTTTTTTGCAGATCAGTGTTAATCATAATGAGGCAGCGTTAATCTGCGCATGCAGTAGAATCGTAATCTCATGGCTCTTACTGGAAAGCTGCGAGCATAGACTATAAGCGATAACTATGGCCGCCGGGATTTAAATTTTCAGCCCGGCCGGGGAACTTTTTTCCTGTCGGCTATGTCTAATAAAATAACCAGGTTCAGACCTGGTTGAACCGGGAGTGTTATTTAGCTTGGTTCCGGTAGATGATCTGATTAAAGAAGCCCAGGCGGGCAGCCTAAAAGCCTTTGAAGAACTGGTTCTGCTTTATCAGGACCGGGTTTTCACCCATTGCTGCCACCTGGCTAACAATAATTACGATGCCCAGGATCTGGCCCAGGATGTTTTTGTGCAGGCCTTTAGAAATGTACGTTCCTTCAGGCAGGAAGCAGATTTTGGAACCTGGCTGCATCGCATCGCGGTTAATCTGTGGATCAACTGGTGCCGCAAAAATAAAAAAGCGGTGGTGCTTTCACTGGATGAACCGCTGCTTTTGGGAGACCAGGAGCTAAACCGGGAACTGGCCGCCGGCCAGGATTCACCGCTGGAAGTCCTGGAGCGCGCCGAACTCAATGAACAGCTGCGGCAGGCATTGAATCGCCTCCACCCGGAATATAAGGCGGTTTTGGTCCTGCGAGAGATGGAAGGCTATAGTTATGAGGAAATCGCCGGCCTTTTAGGCTGTTCTCTAGGTACCGTGAAGTCGCGTATAAACCGGGCTCGCAAAGCCCTGTTGAAAGAAATCAAGGCGGAGTAAATACCAATATCAGAAACAAGGTTTAGTGCATATACTTATAATAGAAGGCGTGAATAACATGAACTGTAGGGAAGCCAGACAATCTATATCGCCTTACCTGGACGGGGTGCTGGACAGCAAAGAAACCCTCCTGGTGCAATTGCACCTGGACGGCTGTCAGCAGTGCCGCGCGGATTACCGGGATCAAGCCCGCTTGTCCGAATTGCTGCGCTTTATGGGCAAGGATATTAAACCGGCGCCGCCCGGGTTCAAGGATGCGGTGATGCAGGCGGTACAGACTGAAGCCGTTAAGGCCGATCGTCCCCGGTTGCGGGCCGCCTGGGGCAAATTGTCCTGGAAGAAGGCCTGGCCGGCGGCGGCAGCGGCAGTATTTCTGGTCTTTGCTTCCCTGAGCGGGCTCTTGCCGGATAATCCTGCTATAGAACACATTGCCGTGCAGGACGGCAGCCAATTTGAACCGGCCCCGAATGCCACTCTGGAGCCAAATGAGATTGTGTCTCCCGGCGCCGTTACTGATACGACGCCAAAAAACCCTGATGCCACAGTGAAACCCGAAAATCCGGTGGTGATTGCTGAAAATCCCCCCACTGACGCGTTTCCAATGCAGACCCCCTCCGCCCCGGTATTGTTAAGCATGGAGAATCGCAATATATTGACTACCATGCTGGTTGTCCGCAGCCAGGAGGATGAGGGCGCAGTTGCAGAAGAGGTGCAGTCTGTTACCGCCCGCTGCGGAGGATCGGTAGAAAAGCTGGGACAGCAGGTGAAAGACGGCACGAGCTATAATCTGTTCAAGATTACTGTTGACCGTGGTCAGAATAATACTTTGATCAACCGTCTCTCCTCATTGGGAACGGTCGTCAAACGCGACGAGGATCGCCAGGATATTTCCCAGGCTTATACACAGGCGCTGGAACAGTTTCTCCGCCTGAGCACCCAGCGCGGCGAAAGCAAGGACCCTGCTGAGATCAAGCAGTTGGAACAGCAAATAACCGGGTTGCAGAAGCAATTGAGTGATTGGAAGCAGCAGGCCGGTGTGTCAACCGTGGTCTTGTGGGTGCAGGATTAGGATTAAACCATGATATGACGAAGGAGCTTGCCCCAGGGGTTGTTCGCTGCGCGAAAGATTCTTCGCTACGCTCAGAATGACATAGGGAGTACGCTCAGAATGACATAGGGGTATGCTTAGAGTGATAGTTGCCGGCTGTTGTCATCCTGAACGAAGTGAAGGATCTTTCCCCGAGGGTTGTTCGCTTCGCGAAAGATTCTTCGCTGCGCTCAGAATGACATAGGGAGTGCGCTCAGGATGACAGTGGATTCAAAAACATTTTAGATTATTATGATTACAAAGAGGCTGTTCCGTTGGGAATAGCCTCTTTTAACGTGCCAATATGCTTTTTTTACCTACATGTGTCACGCGGCTGCGCAGACCGCATCTGCTGCCGGGCTATCCTCCTGACTCCTCACTATTTAGCTCCGCCACAATCAGGACTGCTTCCTCGCGGGATAGGTAGTTGTGGGGCTTGAAGGCGCTCTGCCAGGCGGCCGGCCAGAGGCTGCGTTCGTAACCTCTGGCCACGGCCGCTTTAGCCCAGTGAGGCACGGTGGGGAGATCCTGGGGGGCCATTAGCGGGCCGCTCCCTGATTTATCCCTTATTTCATAAATACGATCCATGATCAGGGCCATTTCGCTGCGGGTAGCCGGTTGAAAGGGGCGGAAGCTATTGTCGTCATAGCCTTCAATCAAGCCTTTTTCACGGGCTGCCTGCACAGGGCCGATGCCCCACCAGGGGATCTGTGCTTGATCCGTGAAGCGAGTCCCCTCCTGGCCCCCCCGCGGGGACAGGTTAAGACTGCGGCATATCAACCCCACCAGTTCCAGGCGGCTGATAGCGGCATAGGGCCGGAAAGCCCCGTCATCATAGCCTGATAGCACACCCTGCTCGGCCAGTCTCAGTATCTTGTCTTTGGCGGGACTGTGTTCTATATCGGTAAAGCGAAGGGCCGGTGAGGCCGGAGGCTGATAGTTCTCAATGGCTATAACCCTGCGTATTACCGCACCGTTGATGCTGTTGACGGCAACTACCCGCAGGGTGTTCTCTGCAGAATCTTCCAGCATCAACAGGTTGAAGCCGCCATCAGCGTCAGGCTGTAATGAAACCCGGCGCCCATCCCGGCGGTACACCGCGATCTGATCGGTATCGCTTTTTCCTTGCAGGATCAAGGTGCCGTTTAAAACGCTGGCCTTAACATTTAAAACCGGCAAGGGGGCGTTGGCATCACGATAGGCTTCAATCGCTGCCAGGCATGATCTGATAGCATCCCCGGCCAGGGTTGTCACCCACACCGGGCGGCCGGCAATCATATCCTCAGGCTCAACGGCACAGCCCCCGCTGCTCACCAGGGTGCTGGGCAGCCACTGATAAACGCTGCCATCTGTCATGGTAAACATCTGGTTGACGGCATCATACTTGAGCAGGGTCTTTTCTGACCGCTCGGATGTTTCAGCACTGTCCAGGCGCAAGGCCTCGCTGCCCTGTCCTGACATAAATACCCTTACCCAGGAGCCCGGTTCAAAAGCGGGTCGAATCATCAGGCTGCCGCGGCGGAAGGCCCGGGTCTTACCGGTAAACTTGCATTCTTGAATCTGATTGTCTTTATTAAAAACATACAGGATCTGGTTGTTTTCATTGAAATAGATTACCCGTCCATAAACCACCGCACTGAAGGCATCCAACTGCAGCCATTGGGAAGAATCCGGCAAGGGCTGTCCCACCACATAATCTCCCGCCTGAACGGCCTTCAGGTCCACTGCCGCCCCATCCCGAAAAATCCTGGCCCCGGGAAAGAGCCGATAGGCGACGCCGGTATTCAACTCCACGGTTTCATCCTCGGGAGAAACCCGCACCGCTGTGCCGATCACCACCTGCCGCTGCACAGTAATATAGTTCACCCAGCGGGTCTGCGGGGTAATCTGCATCTTGACCTTCATGCCCGGTTCCAGTCCTTCCATATCAATGCAGTCGGCGAATCCATAGGGAAGGGCAGCAAACATGCTGTCAGTCAGGTTGTTGTTGACGTTGATGGCTGCACCGGGATAAATCCGGTAGGGCTGGTCATCATTGATGAGCCAAATCTGGCGTCCGTTCATATCAACCCTTTTGATATAGCCTTCCACCGACCGGGCCTGAGCCCTGGCCTGCCACAGTACCTGATGCAAGGGGTTTACTGCCGCCTTGATATGCGCTCCAACGGGAAAATCGCTGCTGTCGTCAATGGCTGCCCCATTCACCAGGATCTGCGCAGATAGATCCCCGCTGGTGAGGTAGTAGCCGCCTTCCCGGGTCCGGGGATTGGCCTCCATAATTAAATTGCCGGCAGGAGCCGCAAGCATCTGCACCCCGGCGCTTTCCCAGGACTGCAGCAAGAGATATGCCTTATGGCCATGCCAGTACAATTCACCACCGACCGGTGAGTTGACCTCATGGCCCGATTCAGCCATTTTGGACTGATCATATTCCAATAATCCGCTATAGCTTTGGCCGCTGCTTAAAACAATTTTTCCCCCGGCGTTGGAGACCACTGTATCGTGCTGCAGGGCCTCTCCATAGACCAGGGCATACGATTGCTGAGTGTAAGCCGGGTCCAGATAGGATGCGGTCACTTCAACGGTATATACGCCTGCTGCAGCGTTGGGGATAGAGACCTGTTCAACATTATTGACGGCATCCGCCTGTCCGCTGCGGCTAAAATCGTTGCCCCGGTAAAGCTTTCCGGCAGGGTCTTTTACCACCAGGTCCAGGTTGTTGACCAGGGCCCCCGCTGCTCCTGCCGCCGGGGCGGGATCGGTCCAGGCCAGGGTGGCTTTGAACAAGACCCCGGGTTGATCGATGTTGATATGATATTCACGGGTCTGTCCGGCTGATATGCCCGCCTGGTTGATAAATTCCACAGTTCGATCGCGTACGGGCAGTATGGTCCCGGCCAGATCCAGGATGCCAAACCCGTGTGAGGAGGCCGCACCACTTTCGGGCAGGCGAGCGCCGTTTATCAGCAGGGCCTTTATCAAAGCCGCGGAGGGATTGTCAAGATGCCGGTAGGCGTCCAGGTATTCCCGCAGCAAGGCTACTGTTCCCCCGGTCACCGCCGCAGCCATGCTGGTACCGCTCATGGCGGTGTAGGACGGGTTGGGAGTGAAATTGCTCTGTACCATGGCAGAGCAAGCGGCTATGATATTGGATCCCGGAGCCAGCAATTCCGGTTTAATGCGGCCATCAGCGGCAGGGCCGCGGCTGGAGGAGGATAATATTTGGCCGGCATCGGCCAGTTTCATATCCAAAGCAGGCCGGGGCGCCTGGCTGGCTCCTACCACCAGGGCGTTTTTACTATTGGCCTCCATGGTCAGGGTCCCTGAATCCGGGCCGCTGTTACCGGCGCCGAAAATAGGTAAAAAATCGGGATGCTCGGCCACAAAGGCATCGATTTGGCGGCTGCTGCTCCGATAAACATTGCCGCTGTTGCCCCATCCATTTACATAAACCCGCACCCCTTCCAGGTAGGCAGGGTTATACAGACTGGACAGGCTGGACGGTATCACGAGCCGGTCCTGTTGATCCAACAAGGCCTGAAAATAGAGCGAGCTGCCGGGGGCGATACCCCGGTATTTCCCCTGTGAAGCCTGGCCGCTGCCGACCAGGATTCCGGCCATATGGGTGCCATGCCCGGACGGGTCGCTGGGAATGGCGCGCCCGGAGACGGATTGAAGTTTGGCTATCCGGGGCGCTTGTCCTGTTTCACCGGCTAGATCAGGATGAAGTTCGTCAAGGCTGCCTTTATCCAAACCGCTGTCGGCCAGACCAATGATTTCCCCTTTTCCGCTTAAGCCGCCGGGAATGATAAAAGGCCCCGATGTAAAAGGGGCGGTATTGACAATATGGGCAGCCCTGTCGCTTAACAGGCTGGGACCGGAAGCATTCACCGGGGTTGAAAATATCAACGATAGCAAACACAACAGCAATAGTCGGGCGGCCACACCCCGGCCGCACCGGGCAGCAATCTTTATCAACATGTTATTCTCCACTCTTATGTAATGATTGTCCACCGGGACATGTCATCCTGAGCGAAGCGAAGGATCTTGACCGGGGGGTTGTTCGCTGCGCGAAAGATTCTTCGCTGCGCTCAGAATGACAGGGGGGGGCTGCCATCTGGACAGGGACGCTGCCCTCTGG
>JBMNGL010000010.1:0-19599 GCA_050949825.1 Syntrophomonadaceae bacterium
CTGCAAAAAGCAGAGTTAATGGGGAATGCGAGGTATTTCAACATTCCTAATTTTAATCCAGCCTGTTATTCTGACCACATCACCCCGTGTCATTGCTATGAAAACCCCAGTTTTTGTCATTCTGAGGGCAACGCCCCGTGTCATCCTGAGGGCAACACCCCATGTCATCCTGGGGGCAGCGCCCCGTGTCATCCTGGGGGCAACACCCCGTGTCATCCTGGGGGCAACACCCCGTGTCATCCTGGGGGCAACACCCCGTGTCATTCTGAGCGCAACACCCCATGTCATCCTGGGGGCAACACCCCGTGTCATCCTGGGGGCAGCGCCCCGTGTCATTCTGAGGGCAACACCCCGTGTCATCCTGGGGGCAACACCCCGTGTCATCCTGGGGGCAACACCCCGTGTCATCCTGGGGGCAACACCCCGTGTCATCCTGGGGGCAACACCCCGTGTCATCCTGGGGGCAGCGCCCCGTGTCATCCTGGGGGCAACACCCCGTGTCATCCTGGGGGCAACACCCCGTGTCATCCTGGGGGCAACACCCCGTGTCATCCTGGGGGCAACACCCCGTGTCATTCTGAGCGCAACACCCCATGTCATCCTGGGGGCAACACCCCGTGTCATCCTGGGGGCAGCGCCCCGTGTCATTCTGAGGGCAACACCCCATGTCATCCTGGGGGCAACACCCCGTGTCATCCTGGGGGCAACACCCCGTGTCATTCTGAGCGCAACACCCCGTGTCATCCTGGGGGCAACACCCCGTGTCATTCTGAGCGTAGCGAAGAATCTTTCGCGAAGCGAACAACTCCCGGGGGTAAGATCCTTCGCTTCGCTCAGGATGACAAAAAAAGGCTCAGGATGACAAAAAAAGGCTCAGGATGACAATAGCCCATTACAACGCCCAGAAACGACAGTAGCTCAAAAACGTTTCGGCCAGTTTTTCAAGGTTGATTCCTTCGAGTTTTCCGCTGGATGTTTTTCGTTGCCCGGCTACTTCTTCTTAAGGGTTGAAACCGGCGCAATAGCAGTAATTTTAAAAACCAGGCAATTCTTCAGGGGAAACTGTCTGTACGGGGTTTGGGCCAGCTTCTGCTTCATGCGCTCATAGTACTCTCCGCTGGTGGTATCGTCCTCCAATTCCACATAAACCCTGATGCCATCTTTGGTCTGCTGGTTTTCATCTGTCAATAAGACTAAAAAAACCCCTTTTCCGGTTTGCTTCAGGTTGGCGTAAGTGCGATCAGCGCCAAACCGGGCGCAGATAATGCGGTCCTCACCAATCATCTCCAGAACCGTCAAAACAGCCACATTGACATTATATTGCTCATCAACCGTACTCAGCGTAGTAGATATAAAATTTGCATTCAAAAGCCTTTCGGCCTTTTCAATCAAACCCGCGTCCATTATGCCCACCTCCTGGCTTGCCAATTAATTAGCATCATAGTAATACATTACCATAAGCAAGTCAAAAATATGAGCAGCCGCAAAAAACTTTACCTGTGGTGCCAGGCACCACAGGTATTATGATCCGGGGACAGTCCCCGGACTTATTTCTTGATGCCGTTTAAGAGGGCAGAGGTGAGCTGGGCGGCCAACCTGTGGGGATCAATGTCTTCGTTATTTATGACCTCAGCAGCGGCGAAATAGGGGATAATAGCGCATACCAGGCGGCTTATCACCCGGGCATCCAGATCGGCCCTGACCTCTCCGCGTGCTATGGCGGCTTCGATCAGCAACTGCACCCGCTGCTCTTTATCAGTTCTTATCCGGCGCGCCCAGGCCATCAGTTCCTGATCAATGCTTTCCACATCCCAAAAGGTGACCCGGGTTAATTGACTGTGTTCCTTAAAAAAGCGCAGGTGGCCGCTGATAAGCCCCTGCAAGAGCTCGCGGATGGGCATGGAATCGATTTCTTCAACGGTGGTGTTTTCCTCAAAAACCCGCCAGCCTTTGAATAATATCTCCTGAAAAAGCTCCAGTTTGCTGTTAAAATACTCATAAATGGTGCCTTTCCCGGCCCCCGCTACCAGCGCGATTTCTTCCATGCGGGTGTTGTGATACCCTTTGCGGGAGAACACCTGGATAGCCGCCTCAACAATAGCCTCCCGCTTGCCGGTCTTTTTATAGCCTGTTGCTTCCATATAAACCTCCATCTCGCCGCACAAGCGGTGATACAAATAGTGATGAAAAAGTATTTTTCACGCTATTTCCTCCTGCCGCACTGCCTGGCACCACAGTTTTTCCATTTTTTGTCATCCTGAGCTCCCTACCGGTGTCATCCTGAGTGAAACGAAGGATCTTAACCCGGGAGTTGTTCGCTTCGCGAAAGATTCTTCGCTACGCTCAGAATGACAGGGGCTTGGCCCTCAGAATGACAGAGGCTTTGCCCCAGGGATGACAACAACCGGGGGGCTTTCATAGCAATCACAGTAGCGTTGTCATCCCGAGTGAAGCGTCCTTTGTCATCCCAAGCCCTTCCTTTGCCATCCTGAGCCCTTCCTTTGCCATCCTGAGCTCCCTACCGGTGTCATCCTGAGTGAAACGAAGGATCTTAACCCGGGAGTTGTTCGCTTCGCGAAAGATTCTTCGCTACGCTCAGAATGACAGAGGCTTGGCCCTCAGAATGACAGAGGCTTTGCCCCAGGGATGACAACAACCGGGGGGCTTTCATAGCAATCACAGTAGCGTTGTCATCCCGAGTGAAGCGTCCTTTGCCATCCTGAGCCCCTTTTTGTCATCCTGAGCCCCCTACGGGTGTCATCCTGAGCCCCTTTTTGTCATCCTGAGTGAAACGAAGGATCTTTTAGGTTATTCTAAGCTAGGCTGGTGGAGTCAGGCTGCGTTTAGGGGATGATGCTTTTTTGTTCCTGAAAGCCTCCAGCCAATCATCAAAGATGGTGTAGACCACCGGCACCAGCAATAGGGTGACCAGGGTGGAAACCAGCAGTCCCCCGATAACCACTATACCCAGCGGCGACAGTGACTCCCCGCCTTCGCCCAAACCCAGGGCCAAAGGGAGCATGGCCAGGATGGTGGCCAGAGCGGTCATGAGTATGGGGCGCAGCCGCACCCGCCCGGTTTCCATGATGGCTTCGTTCCGCTCCATGCCTTCTTCGCGCATCTGTTTTAAATAGTCGACAAACACAATGGCATTGGCAACCACGATACCCACCAGCATGATCACCCCAATGAAGGCGGACACGCTAAAGTGGCTCCCGGTTAAGAGCAGCGACAATACTACCCCGATAAACGCTGTAGGTACGGAGAACATAATCACAAATGGATCAAAAAACGATTCGTATAGGATGGCCATGACAGAATAACAGAGAATAATGGCCAGGATTAAGGCCAGGAACAGGTTGTAGAAGGTTTCCATCATCTCCTTGGTGCTGCCGCCGTATTCAATGCTGTAACCGGCGGGGAGATTAAGCTGGTTGACCTGCGCTTTGATGTCTTGCATAACACTGTTCAGGTCGCGGTTTAATAACTCGGCGTTGATATTAGCACTGCGAACCTGGTCAACACGGCTGATCTCAATGGGGCCTTGCATGATTTCAAAGCTGGCTACGGTGGACAGCTTTACGACCATGCCCTGGTTGTTCCTTACGGAAAGATTGGTGAGATAATCCAGGTCTTTTTCAGTCTGCGGGGTGTAGCGAACCCGTACATCCACTTCCTGCCCCTCCACCTTATACTGTGTGGCTACCTTGCCCTGCATGGCATTACTGATTTCATTGGATATTTGCATCGGGGTCAAACCGAAAGCAGCGGCGCGGTCGCGGTCGACGCGCACCTGCAGCTCAGGTTTGCCTTCGGTCAAGGAAGAGACCACTTCGCGGGTCCCTGGCACCTGGCGGACGATGGTGGCAATTTCAGTGGAGAGCTGCTTTAAAACCTCCAGGTCATTGCCGCGCACCTGTACATTTATAGCGCTGCTGCCAGAGCCCATCTGCATAGTGGCATCCATGGCCGAGACCTCAATTTTGGCCCCGGCAATATCCTGTAATGAGGTGCGTATCTGTTCGGCAATTGTTTTGACATCCTGGCGTTCCCCTTTGGGAATAAGCTGCACGTACAGTGTGGAGGTGTCCGTAGCCGAACCGGAGCCCATCAGCATAACTGAGGAGCTGCCTATACTGCTGAAAATGGTTTCAACTTCTGGAAACTCGTGCAGTTTGTCCTCCACCCGCCGGGTGATCTCATCGGTTCCGGCCAGTTTACTGCCTTTATCAGTCTGTATGGTCACAGAAATCTCACCGGAATCCATACTGGGCAGGAATTCTGCACCCACCAGGGGAATGGCGGCCAGGGACAGGACCATCATGACGGTAACCCCTATAACCACCAGGCGGCGTCTCTTTAAGGTTTTTTCCAATAAGGCCTTGTAGCGATCCCCCAGGCCATCTAACCAGGACCCAACCTGCAGCAGCAGCCGGGATAAGCGTTTGTTGGGATCCGGTTCAGCAAGCATAACCGCATTGGTCAGCAGCCGTGACGATAATAGGGGAATAATGGTTAAGGCCACCATAAGGGAACAAAAGATGGCAAAGCAGACCGTCATGGCCAAAGGCTTAAAGAGTATGGCGGCAATACCTTCTACAAAAGCCATGGGCAGGAATACCGCAATGATGGCCAGGGTGGTGGCAATAACCGCATTGCCTACCTGCGAGGCTCCCTTGCGGGCGGCTTCATAGGAGGACAGCCCCAATGCCCGGTGCCGGTAAATGTTTTCAAAAACCACAATGGAGTCATCTACGATGCGCCCCAGCCCCAGGGCCAGGCCGCCCATGGTAATCAGATTGATGGTATAGCCGCTGAAATACATAACAATAAAGGTGGCTATGATCGAAAGGGGGATGGAGGTAAACACGATCAAAGTGCTACGCGCCTTGCGCAGGAACAGGAACAAGACCACCATGGCTAAAAGAGACCCTTCCAGGATCATCTTCACTGTACTATGAATGGACTCCTGGATGTACTGGGACTGGTCAAAAACCACGGCAATATCCAAGTCCATATTGAGTTCCTGTTGTATTTTCTCCAGTTCCTTTTTTACGGCTTCACAGGCCTTCACGGTATTGGCGTCACTCTGTTTAAGGCAGTGTACACCGACTGCGGATTGTCCGTTTACCCGTGTTATCTGGGTTATTTCCTGATTGCCGTCCACAATGGCGGCTATTTCTCCCAGCCGCACCGTGCGTCCGTCGGCAGTTTGGATGGATACCTGGCGGATTTGCTCCATTGATTCAAACTGCTGCAGGTTGCGCACAAACATCTCGCGTCCGCCCTGCTCGACTTTGCCCCCGGCCATATTGAAGTTCTCCATCTGCAATACCTGGGTAACCTGGGCCAGGGTCAGGCCGGCGTTTTCCAGTTTGACCGGGTCCACATCCACCTGCACCTCGCGGGTTACACCGCCGGTTATAACTACCGAGGCGATTTGGGGAATGCGGGCCAGACGGGGTTCAATAACATCTTCGGCTATCGACTGCAGTTGGGCCAGGTCAGCGCCGCCGCTGATGCCCACTTGAATAACGGGCATCATATTGGGATCCATCTTAAACACCATAGGCTTGGTGGCGGCTTCAGGAAGCATGGCTTCAATAAAACTCACCTTTTCACTGATGTCCAGGGCGGCGCTATCCATATCGGTGCCCCAATTGAACTGCACGATGATGATTGAGCTGCCCTCGGCAGAGATGGAGTCGACCTCCTTAATATTGCTGATATTGGAAATCATGCTTTCCAGGGGTTTGGTTACCTGTGACTCAACTTCCTCCGGTCCTGCCCCGGTATAACTGGTGATTACTGCGGCTACCGGAAATTTCATCTCCGGGTACAGATCCAGCGACAACCGGGAAAGGGTAAAACTCCCCAGGATCAGCAAGACTGCCACCAGGATGATCATGGTAACCGGGCGGCGGATTGAAAATTCTACCAGTTTCATACCCTGCCCTCCCCGGATATCACCCTGACCAGGGTGCCATCGCTCACCAGGGTGTTGCCTTTAGTAATCACCGTGGTCCCCTCCTCCAGGCCTTGCACAATCTGAATGAGGTGATTATTGGCGATGCCGGTGCTGACTTCCAGGGGGTGGGCGCGGTTCTGTTCATCCACGGTGTAGACAACACTTTTGTCCCCCCGCGCGATTACCGCTTCGGCAGGAACACAGAGGGTGTTTTCAGCCTTCTCGGTGGCGATAGAGACCTCCGCAGACATGCCCGAACGCATGGCCGGGTCAGGGTTGTCCACAACCACCTTGACAGCGAAACTGCGTTTAATCACATTGGCCACCGGATCTACGCTGGCAACGGTAGCCGTGTGGGGCTGAGAACCCAGAGAAGTTATGTATAAATCAACCTTGCTTCCGGTCTGAATATGATTTATATCCGCTTCGCTGACCAATACTTCTACCTGCCACTGGCTGGTGTCGCTGACGACAGCGACGGGGGTCTGCGGAGTGGCGGTGTCACCGAGAGAAACAGAAATGCTTCCTACTATCCCGCTGATCGGCGCGGTCAGGTTGCAGTTGTTTACCTGGTCCTGCAGGCTGAGCAAGGCTGCTTCAGCAGAAGCCACGCTGGCTTCCACCGCCCCGGACTGCAGGGTTTCGTACTGCAGGCGGGCCGCTTCCAGGGCATTGTCGGCAACAGCCCCGGCCTCATGGAGCTGCTGCAGGCGTTCATAATTGAGACGGGCGTTTTCGAGCTGCAGTTGGTTGGCAGTCATTTGCGCCCGGGTGGATGCCACCATGGCTTCAGCCTGCTTGAGGGCGGCTTGCAGGGTGGTGCTGTCCAGCGTTACCAGGGTTTGACCAGAATAGACCCGGTCGCCGGGTTTGACCAATATGTTGGTCACCCGACCGGCAATCTTGGCGTTAACCGCGGCCTCATTAGCCCCGCGAAGCTTGCCCACATACCTGGAGTTCCTGGCGATAAACTGGTTCTGGGCCTTGGCCACAGCTACCGTTAATTCGGTTTCCTGGGCCACCTCTTTGGCCTTGCTGCATCCATTCAGCAGCGGCAGGCTTACCAGCAAGGCCATAAGAACCAGGCAAGCCGGCCATTTCCTATGTTTCTTCACAAAAATACCTCCGCTTCTCTCCTTTGCCGACCGACTGGTCGGTCTACCAGAATTATACCTTTCTGCCAGCTCGAAATACAACCATCTTTCTGTAACGCAGCGAAGAATCCTTTCTTTAAAGATCATCAGATAAATCATCCCATCCCGGGTTTAAACTTGCTATCAATTCATTTTTCTTTCGTCTAGTCCATCCTTTAATCTGTTTTTCTCTTGATATGGCCGACTTAACATCCGAAGTAGAATCAAAATACACCAGTTTATTTACATTGTATTTGGCCGTAAAACCGTTCACTAATTTGTTCTTGTGTTCATATACTCTACGCCCTAGATTATTAGTGATACCTATATATAGAACTTTATTGTTCCAGTTGGTCATGATATATACATAGTACAAACCATCACCTCTTAAGATTCTTCGCTTCGCTCAGAATGACAAAAACTCACCATTTTCATTATTAGTGCAACGCTCCTGTCATTGCTATGAAAGCCCTCTGTTTTTGCCATCCTTAAGGGCAACGCTCCTGTCATTGCTATGAAAGCCCTCTGTTTTTGCCATCCTTAAGGGCAACGCTCCTGTCATTGCTATGAAAGCCCTCTGTTTTTGCCATCCTTAAGGGCAACGCTCCTGTCATTGCTATGAAAGCCTCTGTTTTTGTCATCCTTAAGGGCAACGCTCCTGTCATTGCTATGAAAGCCTCTGTTTTTGTCATCCTTAAGGGCAACGCTCCTGTCATTGCTATGAAAGCCCTCTGTTTTTGCCATCCTTAAGGGCAACGCTCCTGTCATTGCTATGAAAGCCTCTGTTTTTGTCATCCTGAGGGCAACGCTCCTGTCATTGCTATGAAAGCCTCTGTTTTTGTCATCCTGAGGGCAACGCCCGAAGGATCTTTCGCGAAGCGAACAACTCCCGGGTGAAGATCCTTCATTAACGGTCAATGGGTATAATGGAGAATGGCAATCCCTGGTCGGGAAGGGATGCGCTGTCCGGTGGGTTCGGGAAGGCCATGCCATACGAGCCAGTATTCGCTGCCCGGCATGTCAGCAATCGGCTCCAGACAGAATAGGGTTCCCTGCCGGTGCAGATCAAACGCTACGCGCTGCCCGCTGTGGCTGTCAATCAGCTCCAAAGCGGCTGCGTTATCAGGCCCATAGTCATCAAGGCCGTTCAAAGACAAATAAAGCGGCCCGGCCTGCGGGAGATGGTGGAATTCCCCCAGGAGCCTGTAGTCGGGATAATATACCGGCCAGCGGCGGGCAATATCCCGCGCGGACAGGCTTATGGTGTGCATTTGCGAAGTCAGGCCGCTGTCCACTGTAAATGAATTCACGGCAGCGGTCAGGCTGGCCCAGGACTGCCAGTGCTTTTGCTCGCGGGCCAGCTCCAGGTCAACCAAATATTTCTGCCCCCCGGCTTCAATACGGGCCAGGCTGCTGCCGCCACGGGGCTTTGAAAACAACAGCCAGGCGGCATCCACAGCCTCCTGGGCTGATATCTGCAAATCAGGCTGCACCCCGAGCTGATTAATTTTCTTGCCAAAGGGAGAATAGAACTGGGCCACGGTCAACTTGAGCACATCGCCGTTTTGGAGCACAAAAATCTCTTGCATGGTGCCCTTACCATAGGTGCTCTCACCCAACAACAAGGCGCGGCGATAATCCTTAACGGCTGCAGCCAAAAGCTCTGCGGCACTGGCGCTGTAGTCGTCGGTCAAAAAAATTACCGGTTCATTTATAAATAAGGACTGAGGTATCACCGGCAGGTGAACCCGTTCCTCTTTCTGCTGCAAAATGACCAGGTTGCCCACATTGAGAAAATAACCGGCAATCTCGGCGGCGCTCATGATATATCCCCCGCTGTTGCCGCGCAGATCAACTATCCATTGGTCGCTTACCGCATCCAGACGTCTGATGTATTGTTCCATTTCTTCGGCGGTGTTGCTGCCAAAAGCCATAACCGCCAGGTAAGCCACCCCATCTTCCAGCTGCCGGGCCAAGACCGAGGGAACCGCCAGGTCAGCCCGTTTCAAAAACATCACCAACTGCTCCGCATCCCTCATAACGGTGATTGTAACCCGGCTCCCGGCCCGGCCTTGCAGCAAAAAGCGGGCTTCTTCCTCGGACAGCCCGGCCAGTAATCGGTCATTGACGGCCGTGATCACATCCCCCGCCTGCAGCCCGGCGCTTTGCGCCGGTGAACCGAGAATGATGTCCGTGATCAGCATACCCTGGGGAAGCATTTCTATGACAACGCCGATACCGCAAAAACTGCCGTCCAAATCCCCCATAAAAAGGTTCAGCTCATCCAGGCTCATATATTCGCTATGGGGATCATTCAAGCCTTCAACCACCATTCGGGCTGACGGCCGGGCAAAAACAGCGTCATCTACCGGGTGGGGATAATATGCTTTGATAAGGTCTATGACCTCCTGGCGAGTATCGTATTCGGCGCCCAGAACAGGGCTATGCCCGGCCCAAAAGATTAAAAGGCTCATAGCCAGCACTATTGCTGTGTAATTGGCTTTTCTCAACTGATTACCCCCATTTAATCCAGTTTATATGTGATTCCCCTGTAAAAACGCCCAGAGCGAACGTTGTCATCCTGAGCAAACATTGTCGTCATTCTGAGGCACCTACTGTTGTCATCCTGAGCCACCTACTGTTGTCATCCTGAGCGAAGCGAAGGATCTTAACCCGGGGGTTGTTCGCTTCGCGAAAGATTCTTCGCTGCGCTCAGAATGACACGGGACGCTGCGCTCAGAATGACACGGCTTTGCCCTCAGAATGACAACAACCAGGGGACTTTCATAGCAATGACAGGGCGCTGCCATCTGGTGTCATCCTGAGCCCCCTTTGGTCATCCTGAGCCACCTACTGTTGTCATCCTGAGCGAAGCGAAGGATCTTAACCCGGGGGTTGTTCGCTTCGCGAAAGATTCTTCGCTGCGCTCAGAATGACACGGGACGCTGCGCTCAGAAGGACATGGCTTTGCCCTCAGAATGACAACAACCGGGGGACTTTCATAGCAATGACACGGGACGCTGCGCTCAGAAGGCGAGCGACGAGTATTTATGCATTCGAACTTGGGTTAATCATATGTGAGTTTCTGCATCATTTTATTCACCATCAGCAAGAGGTAGTCCTTTTTATTCCATAAAGAAAACCGGCCTGAGCCGGTTTATAGTCATTCCAGCCATAATACATCTGAATAAGCCACAGAATCGTACCATGACTCCTTGCTATTATGAGCGGTGCCATGAACTTGCCCCGGTCATCAGCAGCAAAGGCAATGTTCACAATCCGATCGTTCCCGGACACTGCCTCACCACGATTTTTAACCTCAGCGCTGCTGAAACCTACGAACCCGCTCCTACCATTACACTGTAGGTCCAGGGTTTATCAAAAACTATCTTCCAGGCCTCGTGCTGGAAAGCCAATTCATCCAGGGATTTTTGCCTGGCCTGCAGGGCCAGTTCGGCAGCCTGCACCTCGGTGCGGGTGGCCATGCCGATCTCATATTTGAGCTTTATGATGCGCAGGTCTTCCCGGGCCAACTGCTCCGCTTCCTGCAATGAAGCATAGCCCTGCTCCATGGTTAACAGGTTGTTGTAGAGGGTCCGCACAAATTGGCTCATCTGTTCCCGGGCATCCTGGGCAGTCAATTTGGCCTTGCTGACATCGACTTCCTTGGCCCCATAGGGATCCTGGTTCGGATAGGAAAAATCATACAAATCCAGTTGGGTTTCAGCTATTCGGGCCGCCTGCTCCGCCAGCCACACCGACGGGCTGGTATTCAGAACCCTGGCGATCTTTTCGCTCATGACCACCGGTTCCACCGCCTGAAAGGCCGGCTTATCCAACAGAACCGGCCGGGCCTCGGCGTCCTTGCCGATCAACTGGTTTAAGGTCAGGAAAGCATTGTCAAGCGCCTTTTGAGCACTGTCCAGGCTGTTCTTGGCGGCCTGGTACTGCACCCCGGCAGCGGTTTTGTCATACTCGCTGGCCATGCCCTGCGCAAAGCTCAGATAAGCCACATTTTGCAGCCAGGCGGCCTGGTTAAATGATTTCTGGGCATATTCCAGGTTTTGTCCGGCTTTGACTACATCGGTATAGGCCTTGAAGGCAGCCAGCATCACCTTATCTTCTTCCATGGTCAGACTTTTCTTGGCCATGCGATAGGCCATATCAGAGGTTACCAGACCGGTATATAATTGCCCCGTGACATAATCGGTCTGCCCTTTGGGCACATAATCTATCTGCCGGGCCAATTCATCACGCACCTCTTCCCGGCGCTCCACATCATAGGCGGCTTGTTTTATAGCCTTGCTGTGGGTTAACGCCATATTAATCGCCTGTTCGATGGTCAATCCCTGCGGCGGTGGTGCTCCCTCCCCGTCTCCGGCCAAGGCTGGCGCGATCATAGCGCATGATAACAAGGCTGCCAGCAATAGAATAATAATTCTTTTTAGCACAAAAACCATCCTTCCTGGCACTATATGTAATATGATTATATCCTCAAGCCGACCGGCCGGTCAACTCTTAATAAATAGAGGGGGTTAATAAGATAATAAAACCCCAATATTTTCATTGTTATGTCCCCTGCGGGCCTGAAGAGTTCCCTGTGTCAGAGTTTAAGTAGATTGTCACAAGCAAGGTCGTCGTTCTGAGCAGGCTTGTCATCCTCCGCCCTCTGGTGTCATCCTGAGCCTCTTTTTTGCCATCCTGAGCCCTTTTTTGTCATCCTGAGCGGAGCGAAGGATCTTCCCCCGGGAGTTGTTCGCTTCGCGAAAGATCCTTCGCTGCGCTCAGGATGACAGGGACACTGCGCTCAGGATGACAAGAAAAGGGACTTTCATAACAAGAGTTCAGCAGTGACCGTCGGCTTATTTTTCCATGGTTATGGTAACCGTCTGCGGCTCCGGGTCCCACTCAACCTGGGCGCCGAAAGTCCGGGCTACCGCCGCAATGGGCAGCATGGTGCGATCCTGCCGGATTTCCGGAGCAGCATCCATGGTGGAGGATATTCCATTGTGGATCAAGATGTTGCTGCCAATCTGAATTTCAACGATTTGCTCCCCTTTGGTTAATGTCACCTTACGGGTCTCATTATCCCATTGTATATGCTCGTCATCAATCCCCAAGCTGTAGGCGACATAGCGCACCGGCAGGTAGGTGCGCCCGGCTTCGATATAAGGGGCGACATCCATTTCGATTTGCACTGTCCCATCAATGCTATAAAGGGGGCTGCCGATGGTGAAAACGGCCTCTCGCCGGGTCGGCTCAGGAACAGGTTCAGGCTTAGGCTTGGGACTGGGAATAACCACTTCCTTATACGGGACCTGGGCAAACAGGTATTGCCCATTGCTTACCCCTGAATCAAGGGGATCGATGGTTACCGCAATATCCCCCAGATAACCGTCCACCGCAAAAATCAGGGGAATCTCCAGACGCGATACGGCATCAGGAGCAGCATCCACTATGGTTATGTCAACCACCCGTTCATTGCTCAGCTCCGCTGCCACGGCGCAGTTCTGACAGGAGATGTCCCCACTGTGAAAGGTCGCCTTGCCGCTCACGGCGTCTTCATACCATTTGACCCCATCAGGCAATATTAATTGAAAGAGGTCCCCGGCTTGAAGATGACCTGAAAAATGCTCGCCCTCGCTTATAGTCAGGTCGGTACGCGGATATCCCTGGTAGTCATCCCCCACTGCCACTATCCGGTTGACCGAGTTTACTGTGGCCGCCTGCACTGCTCCAACTCCCACCAACAGTATGAATAAGGAGACCAGCAGCACGACCAGGCATGTTCTGCTAGACTGCATTCTCATAACTCAAACCTCCTTTAAAAAACCAGTACGTTTTACCCTCTGCATTCTTGCGCCTCAACCCAATTATCTCATAATCTCCCTCTACTCTGATTAACCTTGTTTTTTTACTAAAAGGATCATCCCCATAATATGAAGAGAGACCCGGTTGCCCGGGCCTCTCCTGTTGGCTAGATATTAGACTGTAGTAGCTATTAAAGAGTGATGGTTACAGTCTGAGTTGCTGCATCCCAGCCTACTACAGCTCCGAAAGCCTCGGCTACGAAGCGGATGGGCAGGCAGGTGCGGCCGGCAGCGGTGATTTCAGGAGCAGCATCCATGGTGATAGCTGCGCCGTTAACCAGCATGGTGGTGCTGCCGATCTTGAGCTGAACAACCTTGTCATTCTTCATCAGGGTTACGGTCTGGTTGACCTGATCCCAGATGATGCCGTTGTCGCCGATTCCCAATCCATAAGCTACGAAGCGGATGGGCAGGAAGGTGCGGTCGTTCTTGATGTAAGGAGCCTGATCCATAGCGGCCTGGTCAACACCGTTGATCTGATAGATGGTGTTGCCAATCACATAGGTGGCTACAGCATGGACATTGGCATCAGCCGGGGTGATAACCTTGGCTGCTACCAGGCTGACTACATTAGCAGTCGCAAATTCGCCTGCGTCAATTGTGTCATTACCATTGACAGTGCGTGTGTTTTCAACTACTGAATAACCACCTACTCTGACCAGAAGGTCGCCCTCTGGAATGGTTCTATCCAAGGTCAGCTTGATATTCGTTACTTTAATTGTGCTAACTTTGGTGCCCTCTGATTTAATAGGAATTTCAACCTGGGTATCGTTGTTGACACGTCTTACACCGGCTGTGCTGATCTCAAGATTGCCATCGGATACCGTTACACTCGGGGTGGATGCAAATCTTGCACCTTCAGTCAAGGTCAAGAGAACCCTAGCACTTGCAGTGTCTGTTGTTCCATCGTACTTCTTCACATATGGTTTAAAGAATGCGCCTTTCTTGCCTTCAGTGATGGTAATATCAGCGATAGGCTGGTTCTGTACGCCGATCTTAACTTCATCAACTTTGTCGATCGTGACGGCAGCAGGAGCAAGCGCCTTGGCAATTACCAGGCTGGTTTCTTCTACGCCAGCACCGGAGATCTTGGCTTCGATGTCACCTGACTTGGCGCCATCCATGCTCATAGTTAATTTGAACTTGATTTTGCCAGCGGTGCTGGTGGTTCCTTTATCGATCGGAATGTCGACATAGTTCTGATCCAAATCACCCAGATCGGGATCTAAGATATCCACTGTGGTGCCGTTACATTTAGTGAAGTCAGTAATCTTCACCCAGTCAGGCAGTTCCACGGTCAGGTCGCGATTGGCCAGGAGGGTTCCGGCAACTTCTTCTTCAATGGTAATCTCAGCGGTTTTCTGATTGAATTTACCAGCTAAGAGTTCTTCAACGTCTTTAACCTTGCCTTTGACGCCCCAGCCCACATATTCTGCGATGACTAGGTCACCGTCAAATACGGAGCCATCATCGTCATTTACCTTGATGCCTACTTCTACTTCACCAAAGGCAGCAGAGCGATTGGGGTTGATAAACGGTGTAATATAAATAGTACCCCGTTGTTCTCTGCTGGTAGGAGCATTAAATTCGATAGTCAGTTCACGGCCGTCAGCATCAAATGTAGTAGTTGAGACACCACTGAAACCGCCGCTAAACCTAACTGAGGTTGCTTTGTCGGGATCAGAACCCTCAATCCAGCTGAAATTGCTGGGGAGCTTAACGACTACCTTAGTTTCGCCATAAACAGCCCCAACAGAGGATTCTCTCAGTTGGATGGTGCCGGCCTTGTTGCTGGTGTTTCTGGAAATCTTCTTGACCGAATCCACGGAAGCGGTCATGTCACCTTCAGCAACTATAGCAAAATTATAATCGCCACCGGTTACGCCTGAATCCAGGGGATCCACCGTTATGGCCACGGTACCGGTTGCACCATCAATTTCAAAAGAAAGGGGGATAGTAATAGTATCTACGTCACTATCGTCCATGGTGCCCATTTTAACTTCGACAACACTACTGGAAACTTTCTTAATAGTTGCATTGGAAACTCGGCCATCCATCCAAGCAACATCGTTCCATTTGACCCCACTGGGCAGTCTCAGTTCGAAAACATCGTTAGTCTGAAAATGGTCTTCGAAATCCTTGTCCTCTTTAAGGGTCAGATTAATGCCGGAGTCCCGCATTTTATAGCCGTCAGCAACGCTGATCACTTTGTTGACGCTGTTCAGTGACTTGGCCTGGGCTACGCCTACGCCAACAAACAGAGTTGCCAGCATGGTGAGTACTAATAATAAGGCCAGATGTTTGCTTTGTCTTTTCAGCAATGTGTTTACCTCCTTGTTTTGTTTATGTTTGAATAAAAATAGGTGATCAGAGTATTTACTCTCTCTTTCAGGTGATCTTCAATCTGAAAGCTTGCGCTGTACTCTTCCCTCCTTCGGTACCGATTCTAATTTATCGGCTTTTTATAGCCCGGCATTCGTTGGTTGGTTGGTAAAATGCTGGACTACCTGTTTTATTTAGACAACAGAACCAGAGAATTTGTTCCCAGCTAGAGAAATCTTTTTCAAATGAGATGAGTTTACCTAGATGCTCATATATAAGGTAAGAAAGCAATTTGTTTGTCCTCTTTCCAGACCCTAGCTGCGGTGGCAAGAGCCTAGCCGCCTGGATCAAGGGGTATTTTTGGAATGGTTGTTTTGTACCGTGCTATAATGTAGATTACCTGGCAATCATTTTGCTGGAAATGGTGATGACCTGCGGGGTATAGATTCTGCAGAAAAGATATCTTAATTATGGCTCGGTTTTTTCAACAATGTTGGGAACTTTTTGCCTATTGACCATGTCTAATAAAATAACCGGGCTCAGGCCTGGTTGGACCGGGAGTGTTATTAAGCTTGGTTCCGGTAAATGATCTGATTAAAGAAGCCCAGGGGGGCAGCCTAAAAGCCTTCGAAGAACTGGTTCTGCTCTATCAGGATCGGGTTTTCACTCATTGCTGCCACCTGGCTAACAATAATTACGATGCCCAGGATCTGGCCCAGGATGTTTTTGTGCAGGCCTTTAGAAATGTCCGTTCCTTCAGGCAGGAAGCAGATTTTGGAACCTGGCTGCATCGCATTGCGGTTAATCTGTGGATCAACTGGTGCCGCAAGAATAAAAAGGCGGTGGTGCTTTCACTGGATGAACCGCTACTCTTGGGAGACCAGGAGCTAAACCGGGAACTGGCCGCCGGCCAGGATTCCCCGCTGGAAGTCCTGGAAAGGGCCGAACTCAGTGAACAGCTGCGGCAGGCATTGAATTGCCTCCACCCGGAATATAAGGCGGTTTTGGTGCTGCGGGAGATGGAAGGCTATAGTTATGAGGAAATCGCCAGCCTTTTAGGCTGTTCTTTAGGCACAGTCAAATCGCGTATAAACCGGGCTCGCAAAGCCCTGTTGAAAGAAATCAAGGCAGAGTAAATACCGATATCAGAAGCAAGGTTTAATGCATATACTTATAATATAGAAGGCGTGAATACCATGAATTGTAGAGAAGCCAGACAATCGATATCCCCTTACCTGGACGGGGTGCTGGACAGCAAAGAAACCCTACTGGTGCAATTGCACCTGGACGGCTGTCAGCAGTGCCGCGCGGATTACCGGGATCAAGTCCGCTTGTCCGAATTGCTGCGCTTTATGGGCAAGGATATTAAACCGGCGCCACCCGGGTTTAAGGATGCGGTGATACAGGCGGTGCAGACCGAAGCCGCCAGGGCAGCTCGCCCCCGGCTGCGGGCCGCCTGGGCCAAATTGTCCTGGAAGAAGGCCTGGCCAGCGGTGGCAGCGGCAGTATTCCTGGTCTTTGCTTCCCTGAACGGGTTCTTGCCGGATAATCGCGGTATGGATCACATTGCCGTGCAGGACGGCAGCCAATCTGAAGTGACCCCAAATGCTACTGTGGAGCCAAATCAGATTGTGTCTCCCGGCGCCGTCACTGTTACGACCCCGGAAAGTCCTGCTGCCACAATGAAACCTGAAGGGCCAGTGGTGATTGCTGAAAATCCGCCCACTGACCCGTCTTTAATGCTGCCCCCCTCCACCTCGGTATTGTTAAGCATGGAGGATCGCAATATATTGACTACTATGCTGGTTGTTCGCAGCCAGGAGGATCAGGGCGCAGTTGGGGAGCAGGTGCAGTCTGTTGCCGCCCGCTGCGGAGGATCTGTAGAAAAGCTGGGACAGCAGGTCAAAGATGGAGTCAGCTACAATCTGTTTAAGATTACCGTTGACCGCGGTGAGAATAATACTTTGCTCAGCCGCCTCTCCTCATTGGGAACGGTCGTTACACGCGACGAGGATCGCCAGGATATTTCCCAGGCCTATACACAGGCGCTGGAACAGTTTCTTCGCCTGAGCACCCAGCGCGGCGAAAGCAAGGATCCGGCTGAGATCAAGCGGTTGGAACAGCAAATAACCGGATTGCAGAAGCAATTGAGTGATTGGAAGCGGCAGGCCGGTATGTCCACCGTGGTCTTGTGGGTGCAGGATTAGGATTAAACCATGATATGACGAAGGATCTTACCCTGGAAGTTGTTCGCTTCGCGAAAGATTCTTCGCTTCGCTCAGAATGACAGGGGCGTTGCCCTCTGGTGTCTTCCCGAGCGAACTAATCTTGTCATCCTGAGCGAAGCGAAGGATCTTGCCCTGGGAGGTTGTTCGCTTCGCGAAAGATTCTTCGCTTCGCTCAGAATGACATAGGGTGTGCGCTCAGGATGACATAGGGTGTGCGCTCAGGATGACATAGGGTGTGCGCTCAGGATGACAGGGGAGTTGCCCTTAAGTATGACAAAAACAGGGGCTTTCATAGCAATGACAACAGTCGCTGCGCTCGTATGACAGTGGATTCAAACATATTTTAAATTATCATGGTTACAGAGAGGCTGTTCCATCAGGAACAGCCTCTTTTATTGTGCCAATATGCTCTGCTCTTTTTGCCTACCATGGGTCACGCGGCCGCGCAGACCCCATCTGCTGCCGGGCTATCCTCCTGACTCCTGACTCCTGACTCCTGACTCCTGACTCCTGACTCCTGACTCCTGACTCCTGACTCCTGACTCCTGACTCCTGACTCCTGACTCCTGACTCCTGACTCCTGACTCCTGACTCCTGACTCCTGACTCCTGACTCCTGACTCCTGACTCCTGACTCCTGACTCCTGACTCCTGACTCCTGACTCCTGACTCCTGACTCCTGACTCCTGACTCCTGACTCCTGACTCCTGACTCCTGACTCCTGACTCCTGACTCCTGACTCCTGACTCCTGACTCCTGACTCCTGACTCCTGACTCCTGACTCCTGACTCCTGACTCCTCAGCCCCGATAATATCAACACCGCTTCCTCGCGGGATAGATAGCTGTGGGGCTTGAAGGCGCTCTGCCAGGCGGCCGGCCAGGCGCCGTATTCGTAACCCCTGACCACGGCCGCTTTGGCCCAGTGGGGCACGGCGGGAATGTCCTGTGGGGGCATAAGCGAGCGGCCCCCCGGTTTATCCTTGATTTCATAAATACGGTCCATGAGCAGGGCCATTTCGCTGCGGGTAGCCGGTTGCAAGGGGCGGAAGGTATTGTCGTCATAGCCTTCAATCAAGCCATTTTCACGGGCTGCCTGCACCAGGCCGACGCCCCACCAGGGGATCTGTTCTTGATCCATGAAGCGGGTCCCCTCCCAGCCCCCCTGCGGGGACAGGTTGAGACTGCGGCATATCAGCCCCACCAGTTCCAGGCGGCTGATAGCGGCATAGGGCCGGAAAGCCCCGTCATCATAGCCTGATAGCACACCCTGCTCGGCCAGTCTCAGTATCTTGTCTTTGGCGGGACTGTGTTCTATATCGGTAAAGCGAAGGGTCGCTGAGGCCGGAGGCTGATAGCTCTCAATGGCTATATCCCGGTTTATTACTGCACCGTTGATGCTGTTGACGGCAACTACCCGCAGGGTGTTCTCAGCAGAATCTTCCAGCATCAACAGGTTGAAGCTGCCATCAGCGTCAGGCTGTAATGAAACCCGGCGGCCATCCCGCCGGTACACTGCGACCTGATCGGCATCGCTTTTTCCTTGCAGGATCAAGGTACCGTTTAAAACGCTGGCCTTAACATTTAAAACCGGTAAGGGGGCGTTGGCATCACGATAGGCTTCGATCGCTGCCAGACATGATCTGATAGCATCCCCAGCCAGGGTTGTCACCCACACCGGGCGGCCGGCAATCATATCCTCAGGCTTAACGGCACAGCCCCCGCTGCTCACCAGGGTGCTGGGCAGCCACTGATAAACGCTACCATCTGTCATGGTAAACATCTGGTTGACGGCATCATACTTGAGCAGGGTCTTTTCTGACCGCTCGGACGTTTCAGCGCTGTCCAGGCGCAAGGCCTCGCTGCCCTGTCCTGACATAAACACCCGTACCCAGGAGCCCGGTTCAAAAGCGGGTCGAATCATCAGGCTGCCGCGGCGGAAGGCCTGGGTCTTGCCGGTGAACTTGCATTCTTGAATCTGATTGTCTTTATTAAAAACATACAGGATCTGGTTGTTTTCATTGAAATAGACTACCCTTCCATAAACCACCGCACTGAAGGCATCCAACTGCAGCCATTGA
>JBMNGL010000011.1:0-18402 GCA_050949825.1 Syntrophomonadaceae bacterium
GCAACCTACAATTCATCCTGAGCAACCTACAATTGTCATCCTGAGCGAAGCGAAGGATCTTCCCCCGTGGGCTATTCGCTGCGCGAAAGATCCTTCGGGCGCTGCCCTCAGGATGACAAAAACCGGGGGACTTTCATAGCAATGTCAGGAGCGCTGCCCTTAAATACTGCCGTTGTCCTCCTGAGCGACCAACAATTGTCCTCCTGAGCAACCTACAATTGTCATCCTGAGCGGCCTACAATTGTCATCCTGAGCGGCCTACAATTGTCATCCTGAGCAACCTATAATTGTCATCCTGAGCGAAGCGAAGGATCTTCCCCCGTGGGCTATTCGCTGCGCGAAAGATCCTTCGGGCGCTGCCCTCAGGATGACAAAAACCGGGGGACTTTCATAGCAATGTCAGGAGCGCTGCCCTTAAATAC
Organism: Syntrophomonadaceae bacterium; assembly: GCA_050949825.1. Lineage (GTDB taxonomy): Bacteria > Bacillota > Syntrophomonadia > Syntrophomonadales > Syntrophomonadaceae > DTU019. The sequence continues at coordinate 423 of JBMNGL010000011.1, forward strand.
TGCCGTTGTCCTCCTGAGCAACCTACAATTCATCCTGAGCGGCCTATAATTGTCATCCTGAGCAACCAACAATTGTCATCCTGAGCGGCCTACAATTGTCATCCTGAGCAACCTACAATTGTCATCCTGAGCAACCTACAATTGTCATCCTGAGCGAAGCGAAGGATCTTTCCCCGTGAGGCTATTCGCTGCGCGAAAGATCCTTCGGGCGCTGCCCTCAGGATGACAAAAACCGGGGGACTATTGGGCAACGGCGGTAAACTGGCTGTTGTAGAGCTCGGCATAGAAACCGTCCTGGGCCAGCAGTCCCCGGTGCGTCCCCTGTTCAACGATAGCGCCCTCATTCATCACCAGGATGAGATCCGCATCCCGTATGGTGGACAGACGATGAGCGATGACAAAACTGGTGCGCCCCTGCATGAGATGGCCCATGGCCTTCTGTATCAAGAATTCCGTACGCGTATCCACATTGCTGGTAGCCTCATCCAGGATGAGTATAGCCGGATCGGCCAAAATGGCCCGAGCGATGGTTAAAAGCTGCTTCTGCCCCTGCGAAATGTTGGAAGCTTCTTCATTCAAAACCGTATCATAACCATCGGGCAGCGTCATAATAAAATGATGGGCATGAGCTGCCCGCGCCGCATTCTCGATTTCCTCCATAACGGCTCCTTCACGCCCATAAGCGATATTATCGCGGATAGTGCCATTGAACAGCCAGGCATCCTGCAGAACCATGCCAAACATGGTGCGCAAATCGCCCCGCCTGATGTCGCGGATATCGACCCCATCCACGGTTATACGCCCACCCTGCACCTCATAGAAGCGCATGATCAGGTTGACCAGGGTGGTCTTGCCGGCCCCGGTAGGCCCCACAATGGCCACCGTCTGCCCGGCTTCTACATTTATGTTCAGATCCTCCATCAGGGGAGGGCCGTCACCATAGCCAAAGCGAACCTGCTCAAAGCGGACCCTTCCTTTGGGAAAGGGAATCACCGCAGCATCAAGCGGCTCTGGCACCTGTTCCTCTTCATCAAGTATGTCAAAAACCCGCTCCGCGGAAGCCACCGTGGACTGCAGGATATTGGCGATATTGGCCACCTGCACAATGGGATGGGTAAACTGCCGAATATACTGCATAAAGGCCTGAATATCGCCTATGGCAATAACCCGCTGGGCCACTAAAAGCCCGCCCACCACACAGACCACCACATAGCCGATGTTATTGACAAAATTCAGGGCCGGAAAAATAAACCCGGACATGAACTGCGCCTTCCAGCCCACAGTATAGAGACGCTGATTGATTTCCTTGAATTTCGCCACCGACTCCTCTTCATGCCCGAAAACCTTGACAATCTTATGCCCGGCATACATCTCCTCCACATGCCCGTTCAATTCCCCCAGACACTTCTGCTGGGCGGCAAAATATTTATGCGAATAGCGGGCCACCCGGGCTGTCACCGCCACACTGACCGGCAGGGTCACAAAAGCAATCAAGGTCATCAAAGGACTGATGGAAAGCATCATTATAATAATGCCTATCACCGTAACCAGAGAGGTAATCAACTGTGTCAGGCTCTGCTGCAAAGTATTGGCGATATTGTCCATATCATTGGTCACCCGGCTCAGGATTTCCCCATGGGTTTGCTGATCGAAATAACGCAAAGGCAGCCTATCCAGCTTGTCTTTGACATCATTGCGCATCTGAAAAACTGTTTCCTGGGATACGCCGGCCATGATATAAGCCATGATATAGGACAGCAGAGCGCTAAACAGGTACAGCCCGACCAGCAACAGCAGGATGCGGGCAATATAATCAAAATCAAAACCGGCCACCGGCTGCTGGCGCAGTTGCTCAATCAAATGCAGCGGCATATTATTATCCAGCGCCTGCTGCACCTGCAAATCACGCTGGTAACGAGCCCATACCCCTTCGCCCAATTTGGTGGTGGCCAGGCCCATGATCTTAGGGCCGGCGATGGAAAACACGGTGCTGGCGATAGCCAGAAAAAACACCACTGCAAAACGGCTTTGCTGCGGCTGCAGATAATAAGCCAGCCGTTTCATGGTGCCCTTGAAATCGCGGGCCTTTTGAACCGGCATACCCATGGCACCGCGGCGGCCCGGACCCATCCGGCCCGGCGGCCGTGCCGGGGCTTTGCTTTTTCCGGCCTCATGGCTACCCATAATTAAGCGATCTCCTCCTCTGACAGCTGTGAAAATACAATTTCCCGGTACACCTGGCAGCTTTTAAGCAGTTCCTGGTGGCGGCCCAGCCCCACCACACGGCCTTCATCCAGGACCAGGATGCGGTCCGCATCTATCACCGTACTGACCCGTTGTGCCACCATAATTACCGTAGCCTGGCCGCTTGCACGCTTCAAAGAGGCGCGCAGCCGGGCATCGGTTTTAAAATCCAGGGCGGAAAAGCTATCGTCCAGGATTAAAATATCCGCTTTGCGCACCAGGGCGCGGGCAATGGATAAACGCTGCTTCTGCCCCCCGGAAAGGTTAGCGCCCCCTTGCGAAATGGCAGCATCATAACCATCCGGCATAAGCTCGATAAAATCACTGGCCTGGGCCACCTGGGCCGCATAGCGCACCTCTTCTGCACTGGCTTCGGGATTGCCATAGCGAATATTTTCCGCTACGGTGCCGCTGAACAGCACCGGGGTCTGGGGTACAAAACCGATTTTGGCGCGCAGATCTGCCTGTGTCATCTCGCGCACATCCATGCCCTGAACCAGCACCTGCCCGCTGTCCACATCAAAGAAACGCGGAATCAGATTGATCAAAGTCGATTTGCCCGAACCGGTGCCGCCGATGATGGCCGTCACCTCGCCCGGACCGGCGGCAAAGGAAATATCCTTAAGCACCGGCTCAGCCGCGCCCGGATAAGAGAAGCTGACCTGGCGAAATTCCACCTGCCCCCGTGTTCCCGCAGGGGCTTGAGGCTGGGGCGGATCCACAATGTCCGCCTCCAGGTCCAGGACCTCATTGATGCGCAAGGCCGAAGCCTCAGCCCGCGGCAGCATAACAAACATAAAGGTCACCATTATAATGGAAAACATAATCAGCATGGCATACTGAATAAAGGCCATCATATCGCCGATCTGCATGCTGTTCTGGCTGATGCGCAGCCCGCCGAACCAGACGATGGCCACCGAAGTCAGGTTCATGCCGATATTCATGGCCGGATGCATAGCGGCCATTATGCGATTCACCCGAATGGCATTGTCAGTCAAATCACGATTGGCCGCCCCAAAGCGCCTGCTCTCGTAAGACAAACGGTTAAAAGCCCGGATGACACGGATCCCGGTCAGATTCTCCCGCAGCACCAGATTGACCTGGTCCAGTTTAATCTGCATGGCTTTGAACAGGGGCACCACCAGCCGGGCAATCAGGGCAATGGAGAGCAGCATCAGGGGCAGCACCACCGCCAGCAGCATAGTCAGGGCAGGATCGCGGGTGTAGGCCATGAAAATACCGCCCACACACATGATCGGAGCGGTGACCATAAAACGCAGCCCCACCACCAGCAGGGTCTGCACCTGGGTGATGTCATTGGTGGTGCGGGTAATCAGCGAAGCCGTGCCGATCTGGTCAATTTCATGCAGCGAGTAACTGCTCACCCGGGTAAACACCCGGTCGCGGATGTCGCGCCCGAAGCTCATGCCGATGATAGCCGCCAAGCAGCTGGCCGCGATGGAGCACAGACTGCCGCCCAGGGCAACCAGCAGCATATAGCGGCCCACCCGCCAGATATAGGCAGTATCGCCCTTCATCATGCCGTTGTTCACCATGGCCGCCATCAGCGTAGGCAGGTACAGATCAGCCAGCGATTGGGCCAAGAGCACCACTCCCACCAGCGCCAGTATGCCAGTATACGGCTTTAAACCGCCAAATAATTTCCACATTACATTAAAAACTCCCTGAAAAGCCAAAATGACTTGTTTGCCTTGCTTCCACTAATGGTATTATAACCGTTGTCATTGCAATGAGAAGCCCCCTGTTTTGTCATCCCGAAGGTAGCTCCCAGTCATGTCATCCTGAGGGCAGCGCCCGGTTATGTCATCCTGAGGGCAAAGCCCGGTCATGTCATCCTGAGGGCAAAGCCCGAAGGATCTTTCGCGCAGCGAACAACCCCCGGGAAAAGATCCTTCGCTTCGCTCAGGATGACAACAGGGAAGGCTCAAGATGACACCAGCAGGGTTTTGTCATAGCTATGAAAGCCTCGTGTTTATGTCATCCCGAGGGCAGCCCCCGGTCATGTCATCCCGAAGGCAGCGCCCGGTCATGTCATCCTGAGGGCAAAGCCCGGTCATGTCATCCTGAGGGCAAAGCCCGAAGGATCTTTCGCGCAGCGAACAACCCCCGGGAAAAGATCCTTCGCTTCGCTCAGGATGACAACAGGGAAGGCTCAAGATGACACCAGCAGGGTTTTGTCATAGCTATGAAAGCCTCGTGTTTATGTCATCCCGAGGGCAGCCCCCGGTCATGTCATCCTGAGGGCAGCGCCCGGTTATGTCATCCTGAGGGCAAAGCCCGAAGGATCTTTCGCGCAGCGAACAACCCCCGGGAAAAGATCATTCGCTTCGCTCAGGATGACAACAGGGAAGGCTCAAGATGACACCAGCAGGGTTTTGTCATAGCTATGAAAGCCTCGTGTTTATGTCATCCTGAGGGCAGCCCCCGGTCATGTCATCCCGAGGGCAGCGCCCGGTTTTGTCATCCTGAGGGCAAAGCCCGAAGGATCTTTCGCGCAGCGAACAACCCCCGGGAAAAGATCCTTCGCTTCGCTCAGGATGACAACAGGGAAGGCTCAAGATGACACCAGCAGGGTTTTGTCATAGCTATGAAAGCCTCGTGTTTATGTCATCCCGAGGGCAGCTCCCGGTTATGTCATCCCGAGGGCAGCCCCCGGTTATGTCATCCCGAGGGCAGCCCCCGGTCATGTCATCCTGAGGGCAGCCCCCGGTCATGTCATCCCGAAGGCAGCGCCCGGTCATGTCATCCCGAAGGCAGCGCCCGGTCATGTCATCCTGAGGGCAGCGCCCGGTCATGTCATCCTGAGGGCAGCGCCCGGTCATGTCATCCTGAGGGCAGCGCCCGGTTATGTCATCCTGAGGGCAGCCCCCGGTCATGTCATCCCGAGGGCAGCGCCCGGTTTTGTCATCCTGAGGGCAGCCCCCGGTCATGTCATCCTGAGGGCAGCGCCCGGTTATGTCATCCTGAGGGCAGCGCCCGGTCATGTCATCCTGAGGGCAGCGCCCGGTCATGTCATCCCGAGGGCAGCTCCCAGTCATGTCATCCTGAGGGCAGCCCCCGGTCATGTCATCCTGAGGGCAGCCCCCGGTTTTGTCATCCTGAGGGCAAAGCCCGGTTATGTCATCCTGAGGGCAGCCCCCGGTCATGTCATCCTGAGGGCAAAGCCCGAAGGATCTTTCGCGCAGCGAACAACCCCCGGGAAAAGATCCTTCGCTTCGCACCGGATGACACCTGACAGCAAAGCCCGAGGGTTCTTCTAATTGGAGTGACGTTTTCGTTTATCGTGATGCCTTGTGGCAAGGCTCTCTCCGGCCTTAACCATCTTCCCCTGCCACAATAACAGCCCTCTTCCCGGCGCTGCAGCTTTTTGTGCTATCGGTAAAGTTATTGCTCCTCACCATGCGGATGGCATAAAACGACATAATATCACAAATTACACCGGGTTATATATACAAAAATCATGCTTACAACGACATCAGACCCAATTTGTAAAAAAATTAATGAAAAATTTTGTGGAAATGAAGGTAACAATTGGTTATCATTATATTCAGGGTAAACAATATAGAGAAAATACCTTACTTATCTCACTTGTAAGCAGTAGCCCAATATCCACAACTAAATAACCTAATCACAAGGACTGCCAGGCTGTGAAGCCTTTTTTTGCAGTGCTTTATTTTAATGTGCGCATCGAAGCGGGACCTGCTTCGGCCTAACAGAATTATATAGGAGGGGAGAAATTGCGTAACAAGAAATGGATCAGCCTGATCATCACTCTGACCTTGATGTGTACCATGGTATGCGGCGGCTTTGTTACTGCGGCTGCCGGAGCCAACGGATTCAAAGACACCGGGGCTCACTGGGCCAAAGCGGACATTGACGAAATGGTGGCCAAAGGCATTGTGCAAGGCTACTCTGCGGACAACACCTTCCGACCGGACAACACCATTACCAGGGCCGAATTTGTCACCCTGGTAAACCGCGCCTTCCAATTCACTACCCCAGCAACAACACAGTTTACCGACGTTGCACCTGCCGACTGGTACGCCCAGCAGGTATCCTGTGCAGTTGCAGCAGGATATATCCAGGGATTCGGGGACGGCACCTTCAAACCCCAAAATCTCATCACCCGCCAGGAAGTTTTCACCATGATCGCGAGGGTATTGAAATTGGATCTATCCAGCGATAATACCATTTTACAACGTTTTCAAGACGGCGCCCAGATTCCCGAATGGAGCCGCGGCGCTATCATCGCCCTTCTGGAAAAAGGCCTTATCACTGCCTACCCGGACAACACCCTGAGATTTGCCCAAAATATGACCCGCGGCGAGTCGGTAGTTTTCCTGAAACGCAGCATGGCTGCCGAACCCGGGGTGACACCTCTAAAAGACTCCAGGGTATTTGATGCCGCCGGGTTTTTTGACGGGCAAAACGCGGTTATCGACGGCAATGTCACCGTTACCGCCCGGGATGTATCATTAAAGAACTGGATCATCAACGGCGACCTGATCATTGACTCCTCAGTCGGCAATGGCACTGTATCTCTGCGCAATGTGCAGGTCAAAGGGACAATATATGTACGGGGCGGTTCTATAATTGAAATGAATGGCAACGCTCCCAGTGTCAAGGTGGAATCCAAAGACACCACCTTTAAACTGTTCAGCGGCACCATAGACCTGTTTGAAGCCGCCGCCCCGGCTTCCGACTGCACCCTTTATGTGGCCAGTGGTGCTACGGTGAAAAAGGTCATCCTCAATTCACTCACCCGCTTGACCGGCAGCGGCCTTATCGTTCTCGCCCAGGTCAACGCAGACGGTTCAACCCGCTCACCCAATATCAACATCCAGACCGTACAATACGCCCCGGGTGTAACTGAACTAAAAATCTCCACAGCCGGCACCGGCGGAGGCGGAGGCGGCAGTAGCGGTGGCGGCACTGGCGGCACTGGCGGCACTGGAGACACTCCTACCTATCCGCTGCAGACCCCTGGTATTGTTGCTGGTTCAGCCTCGTTTGACAATGCAACCACCCTGTCTGGATTGCCGGATGGTGTAGATGTCAGCGGTAGCCGCATAGATGTGGCTGCTCAGGACGGCATTACCCAGACCGGCATACCGATGGATATTTCCATAGAAGGATTATCACCTGACCAGCAGGCCGCCGGGATCATTATAAAAATGCCGACCAGCTCGAGCGCCTCGGTGCTGGGATACTGTAACAACGACCGCTGGGAAATAGTACCAGGTTCACAGGCTGTTAAAGAAAACGGAAAATGGTATGTTATCGGTCGTGTCGACCACTTTTCCATCTATGCGCCTCTAAAACTGACCGCACAATTAATCGCTGACAGCATAACCGGTACGGATGCCACAATCGGCAATCCGGTTCCGGCTCAGTATTTAACTTCTTTTATATATCCAACCGTTCCCAGCGGCTGTACCATCAGTATTAAGAGCAGCAGCAATTCAAGTGCCATCAAGACAGACGGTACTGTCCATCTGGCGGGATCGGCTCAACAATCAAACGTAGTTTTCACAGTTAATTATAACGGTAGCGCCGAATCCCAGGAAGTTACCGTTCGGGTTCTGGCATCCAGCAAAGCCGGCGCGGCTAAAGATGCTCGCAGCGCATTAATCGCATTTCACCAGGCCCTGGCCGAAATTTCCTATTCTACGGATGTCAACCAGCTAAAAACAAACTTGCAAGCCTTCGAGGTTGGTCAAACCGACACATTGCAGACCTTGGTTGGAGCAGACAAAACCGTGAGCGACTTCTATGACCTGGCCCTGGCCACGAAGGCAGAGATGATGAACATCATGTCCAACGACCGGGCTCGTCTTGTCAGCCTGAAGAACGCCTCAGAGAAGGAATTACAGGATCAAATCAGCATCTGGACCATCCTGGCCCTGCAAAATGTATGTGCCAATTCCGGATACTCATGGTTTACCAACGCGATGGACAACCTGGGTTGGACCCTTGCACAGGCAGCTGCACAGCAGGACGTGTTAGCCAATCTGGTTGATCCTAATATGGCAGCCCGTAAAGCCTTAACCCTCGGTTATATCAGGGCCAATACCTTGTTGACGGCAGGCAGTTGCGGATTGAGCAACACTTCCAGTACCGAATTCAAGCTCAGCATCCTGGGTCACAGCTACGGTAATGCTGCTGCCACCTTGTTTGATTGGTATAGCTCCAATAGTGCACTGGCTGCATTTGATTTTCCATTCAGTGAGTTGACCGCAAAAGCCAGTGGGGATATTACCGTAACGGCCCGTCGTGCTGACAGCAGTGACCCTCAGGATTATGTGCTGCAATTCAAAGTAGGCATAAATCAGGCCGAACCCGGCATCTACACCGACAGCCTGTATAATGCCCTCGAAGGCGAGTCCTATAAAAAGCAATTGTTAGCCTATGGCGGCGATGGAAGCTATGTTTGGACAATAGCAAGCGGTGCCTTGCCAGCCGGAATGACCCTGAGCAGCAGCGGCATACTCAGCGGTATTCCAACTGAAACCGGTTCATTCTCGTTTGATGTGAAGGTTAGCAGCAATGACCAGGAAACAACCGGGAACTATTCTCTGCAAGTCAGCGCCAATGAGGGACGAGGGGATAAACTCGCCTATATCCTGGGCCAGATATACTACTACCTAGATACCGTTGAGAAAACCAGCATTAATAATGCCCGTAGCGCAACACAAACACTAACCGAGATTGAATGGAACACCGTAGTCAACCCACTTTTAACGTCTGAGGTGATTAACAAGTATTAGGCAGGGTAATGAGCGGAAGCACGGGGACAGTTCTTCGTGCTTCCAACCAAACAATCGCAATATCAAGGGAGCACCAGAAAAAAATAACAACCGTCACCGCGTATCATTCTGGGTGTAAGCGAAGGGGCTTCTTGGGGAAGATCCTTCAACGTTCTGCAGAATGACAAGGCGCTGGTACAGGTGAACCGCTCTCCGGACTTCCACGGAAGATAAGGAAGCGATTACTGAAGTCAGTTGGGACGATTCCCACTACTTCCTTTAGAAAACCAAAAACAAAAAACGGAGTGATTCGAATTTGAAAAAAGCCCTGCCGATAATAACACTGATCATGTTCCTGCTTCTGCCCACGGTGGCGCAGGCCTCTTTAGCCAGCGATATGGCAGCTTTCAAGGCCGCGCATAGCGACATTTACGGTCGTATCGATACCGGCATGGCCGCCAAAATGGACCAACTGGTGCAGGACGTTTACAACGACACCCTGGCCAACTATAAGAGCACTGAATCCACTTATGATCAGGTCAACAAATACGCCACCCGCAGGCTGTTGCGCGATCCCAATTACGACAGCCTGTTGACCTATCTGGCCGAGCAGATCGATGATCCTAAAAACGCCGATGTGAAATCACGATACGAAAACCTGTTAGACGAAATCTGCACCATCATCGCTAAAGCGGTAGACACCGCCCAGAACGTTAAACCGGGTACAGGCGGCACAGGCGGCGGAGGCGGCACAGGGAGCAAAATCCCCATAGCAGCCCCGGCAGGGACCCCGCCGCAGTTTCCACCTGAAACTCCGGTAGCCATCATGCCTACCCCGGCACAGCTGGAGGAAATCCAGCCGCATTGGGCCAACAGCCAGCTGCAAAGCCTGATCGCGTTGGGCATCATCAGCGGCGACGAGCAGGGCCGCATCAACCCCGATGCTCAAGTCACCCGGGCCGAATTCTCAGCCATGCTGGTCAGAGCCCTGCGCCTGGAAAACAGTCCGATTATACAGGGACGCTTTCACGACGTCCCCGCCGATAGCTGGTGTTTTAATCCCGTCAATATAATTGCCGATGCCGGTATTGTAGAAGGCTATCAAGCCAACCTGTTTGGCCCCCATGACCCCATTAGCAGAGAACAGATGACAGTTATGATTATCAGAGCATTACAACAGCAGGGCAAACTCCCCCTGCCGGAGCAAGAGCATGCCAGCATTCTGGCTCCCTTTATCGATCGCCAGGCCATCTCGAGCTGGGCCACGGCTGCCGTTTCCAAGTCGGTAGAGTTAGGCCTTATGGAAGGACGGGGAAATGAAGCCTTTGCACCCCAGGCCCACGCCAGCCGCGCCGAAGCCGGGGTCATAATCCTGCGCCTGCTGGAGAAAATGTCGCCATAGAAAACACCGCAACACCCGAAAAAAAGGCAGGAAAACAACAGAGAAACCATTGGAAAAACAGTTAGGACTGCATGTACCCCTTGGGTATCCCGGTTGTTTTTTCGATAGGTAAATAGAGGGATTGCGTGTGCCCATGGGGTCTCCCCAATGTTTTCCAACTGTTTCCCGGGTAAAGCACAAGGGTAAACAGCGTGACTATCCCGCTGTTTCCCCGAGAAACCACGAAGTAAACAGAGGATGCTCATGAACAAAAAGACCTTATTTATAATCATCGCAGCGGCCATCATCGTCTTAAGCAGCCTGGCCATAATCATAAACAGCCAGCTAAACCGGATGGCAGATGGATTTGGCATTCCTGATCTGGACCAATACAATAGCCAAAACGGCGGCCAATTCGCTGGCGGAACCGGAACTGCCCCGGGAACACCGTCAACCCCCGGTTATGAACCATCCGGCTTCGGCAGCCCGACTCCAGGCCTGTTTAACCCGCTCAGCCCTGAGCAGGAAGCGATGGCGGCAGAGGTGCAGGCCCGGCTCAATCGCCCGGTGAATCGCAAAGACCTTATCAAGGCCGGACTGATACTGGTAGGAAGCCTGTCCCGGGAGCAGCTTAATTATGTTTATGAGGTAGGCAGAAAAGACCGCCCCAGCAGGGAGGAATTGATTCAGGTCAGAGATATTCTCTTGAATAATCTCAGCCCGGAAGATATCGCCGCCCTCAGGGAACTGGGCGGCAGCTACGGCAAAAGCCTGCACATCCTGGATCCCAGTGTTCCCATTAGGTGAACAGAACTGGAAGGCGATAAGGTTACCAGGCGGTGTTTACGAAAACAAAGCGATAATACCCTATAACAGTTGGGGAACGGGGGCGAAAACCAGTGAGCGACCAAGACCACAGGTCATACGCGAAAAACGATGAAATAGAATTGGATCTACTCTATATAGTGGCCATTTTGAAGAAATGGGCCAGGCTCATAGTTGTCATGAGCCTGTTGCTGGCCCTGGCGGCTGGAGTCATCAGCAAACTGGTGCTGGCCCCGGTATATCAGGCCAAAACCCTGTTAATGGTCACCAAGGCCACCGAGAAACTGCAGACCAATGTCGGCCAACAGCAAAACAACCTGGAAGAGGTGGTTGCCTCCGCGGTGCGCATGCCGGTATGGACCATGAACACCTATCAAGGCCAATTAAAAAGCGAGGCCTTAATGCAGCGGGTCAGCGAAAAACTGCATCTCAACGCAAAAGCCGCCTCCCTGGCGGGAATGATCAACACCGGCATTGTCAAAGACTCCAATTTGATTGAAGTCACGGTGCAAAACACCGACCCCGTATTGGCCAGCCGTATTGCCAATACCCTGGCCGCAGAATATCAAAAAATGATGAACGAGAAAAACCAGGATCAAATGAGCCGCTCGGTGAGCTTTTTCCAGGAGCAGCGCAGCATAACCGATCAGGAATTGCAGGCCGCGGTCGATAATCTGAACCGCTTTGAAAGCCAGCCGCGCGGGGTTGCCGTCCTGGAAGCCGAATTCGAGAAGGTATCTGCCGACATGGTGGGCTTTGACTCCCGCCTCAAAAGCGCCCAGGTGGAGGTCGAACGCCTCTATGCCGGGGTAGCTTCCCTGGAGCAGGAACTGCTGATCACCCCGCGCATCATAGTAACCACGGTCGGTTCCAGCCAGCAGGCTTATGAAGAGGTTAATCCGGTCTACACCAGCATTGCCCAGCAGCTGGCCGCCAAACGCGCCGAATTAGCGGAAAAACAAGGTGAAGCGGCTGCTTTATCGGCCATGGTAGGCAATATGAAAGGTCAGCTCGACGCTCTGCAGGCGGAACTGGTTTCCAAGAAATCAGAGCAGGACAAACTGGCCCGCGAGGTGGAGCGCCTCAAGGAAACCGCGGAAACCCTGGCCAAAAAAGAAACCGAGACCCAGATTGCCAAATCCATTGACCTGGGCGACAGTAGCGTGATGGTCTTATCGGAAGCCTTTATCCCCACCACTCCGGTCAAGCCCAACACCAGACTCAACATCGCCCTGGCCTTGGTAATGGGTTTAATGGTATTCACCCTGCTGGCCTTTGTGATGGAATATCTCGATAATACCTTGAAGAGCAGCGAAGACATACATAATTATCTCGGACTGCCGGTCCTGGGGCTTATTCCTGAGGCCAATGAGGATACCAAACTGCACAACCACTACTGTGGAGGTTAACCCGTGAGCCTTTCCTGATTACGCGGGACAACCACAAATCCTTAGCGCCTGAAGCTTACCCTAGGACATAAGTAAAATGGTGTGCTTGTGATGACATCAGACCTAAATTGTAAAAAAATGTGGAAATGAAGCCTGCAATTGGGTATCATTGTAGTCAGAAAATAAATACAGAGAAACTTTCTCACTTGTAAGGAGTAGCCCGCAACCCAAGACCACAGTCATATAATTGCAAGCACAAATACTGCCAGGCTGCATAGCTTTTTTGCATGCCTTATTTAACGTGCACATGGGATGGCAGGCGGCTTTGGCATTACTGGCTTGAAGCAATACGACCAATTCAGCAGCGAACGGGAAGAGAAACAACCCCGGGGGAGACATAGAACTCCATGAGTGATGCGGAAATCGTCGTTGTGGGGATGAACAACGGATAAGAAGTACATAACGGAGGAGCAATAAAATTGATTGATATACACAATCATATTTTGCCCGGCCTGGACGATGGCGCGCGGAGCATAGAAACAGCCGTGGGGATGACCCGAATCGCTGCCCAAAGCGGCATGCAGGGCATCATCGCCACCCCACACGTAATTACTGGCATATTCGACAATAAACGACAGAAAATACTTCAAGCTGTTGAGAGGCTTAATAATATCCTGAAGCAACAAAACATCTCCTTGCTTATTATGCCCGGGGCTGAATACCACCTGGAGCCTGACCTTGTCAGGCGTTTTAATGCCGGCGAACTGCTCACTTTAAATGACACCGGGCGTTATCTGTTAGTGGAACTGCCCGAGACCTTGGTGCCCGACTACAGCACGCAGATTCTCTATGAATTACAGCTGGCGGGCATTACCCCGGTCATCGCCCACCCGGAGCGCAACCAGCACCTCATGACCAATCCAAACCTGCTACAAACCATCAGCGCTTGCGGAGCGGTTATGCAATTAACCGCTGCCAGCCTGACCGGTTTGTTTGGCAGTGTGGTGCAAAATAACGCCTGGCGGCTTATAAGCGGTGGCGGGCACAGCAGTATAGTCGCCACAGACGCTCATTCCACGCGGGGAAGGGTCCCCAGCTTGGATGTAGCCTATCTGCAAATTTGTGCTCGTTTAGGGAAAGAGGCGGCGCAAATCTTATGTTCTGAAAACCCCCAGCGGGTTGCTCAAGGCCTGGACTTGGAACCCTGCCCCGTGGTTCGGCCCAATATCTGGCCGTGCTTGCGGCGTTTGATGGTGCGGACCTCTTGAGCAGGCAATATGGTAATATTTTGATACTAAAGTAACTATGCTGACCCTTACAGGGGGGAGTCAAAAAGATGGGGAGGGACCAATGAGCGAACTAGACCACAGTTCGGATATGGCCAACGATGAAATCGAACTCGATTTACGCCAAATAGTGGCGGTTTTAAAGAAATGGGGCAAGCTCATTGTCATCGTGAGCCTGGTTTTGGCTCTATGCGCGGGGCTCATCAGCAAATTGCTGATCAGGCCGGTTTATCAAGCCAAAAGTTTGGTGATGGTCACTAAGGCCACGGAAAAACTGCAGACCAACGCCATCCTGCAGCAAAACAAAAATCTAGAAGATGTGGTTTCCAGTGCTGCACGTATGCCGATTATGACTATGAACACCTATCAAAGCCAGCTCAAAGGCGCAGCCCTTTTGACCCGGGTAGTGGAAAAAGCCAATCTTAACTGCAGTGCCGGGCAGCTGGCCGGCATGATCAATACCAGCATTATAAAAGACTCCAACATGATTGAGGTCACGGTGCAGAACTCCGATCCGGTGCTGGCCAGCCGCATTGCCAATACCTTGGTGGTGGAATATCAACAAATGATGAATGAAAAAGACCAGGACGCCATGAATCGTTCGGTCAGTTTCTTGCAGGAGCAGCGTGCCGTTATAGATAAAGAAATGCAGACTGCCACCGAGCAGTTGAATGAGTTTTACCGGCAGCCCCGCGGGGCTGCGGTGTTGGAAGCCGAATTTACCAGCATGTCCGAGGATCTGGCGGGCTTTGAGTCCCGCCTCAAAGATGCCCGGGTAGAGGTCGAACGCCTCAGCGCCGGTGTGGCCACCCTGGAAGATGAACTGCGGGCCACCCCGCGCACCGTGGTCACCTCGATCGGTTCCGGACAGCAAAATTATGCCGACCTGGAAGAAGCCAACCCCCTTTATATCAGCATTGCTGAGCAACTGGCGCAAAAACGCGCCGAGCTGGCTGAAAAACAGAGCGAAGCCGGGTCTCTGCAGGCTATGATCATGCCCATGAAAGCGCAGCTAGATTCCCTGGAAGCCGAACTGGTCATAAAGAAAACCACGCAGTCCAAAATGGAGCAGGACATACAGCGCCTCAAGGATACCTCAGAAACCCTGGCTAAAAAAGAAATCGAAACCCAGATTGCCAAATCCATTGACATGGGCGACATCAGTGTAGTGGTATTGTCGGAGGCATTTATCCCCAGCGCCCCGGTCAAGCCGAATACCAAACTCAACATCGCCGTGGCCTTGATAATGGGTTTAATGGTTTTCACCCTCTTGGCCTTTGTAATGGAATATTTCGATAATACCTTAAAGAACAGCGAAGATATAGAAGATAATCTAGGGCTGCCGGTCCTGGGGGTCATTCCCGCAACCAATGGGGACACCAAACTGTACAGCCGCTATTAGGGAGGTTAGCAGCATGGTCAAGAAAAAAAAAGCAACCCGTGAGCATTTCCTGATTACACAGGAAAACCCTAAATCAGTCGTGGCTGAAGCCTACCGCACCCTGCGCACCAATATGGGTTTTACTGAAATGGACCGCCCCTGCCGCACGGTATTGGTCACCAGTGTTCATCCCATGGAAGGCAAATCCACTATAACCGCCAACCTGGCCGTGGTCATGGCTCAGGCCGGGCACAAGGTTTTAGTGGTGGACTGTGATCTGCGCAAACCCCGGCAGCATCAGATATTCAATGTAAGCAACCAGAGCGGGCTGACCAACTGCCTGCTAAACCGCGCCACCGTAGCCGAGACCGTACATTCTTCAATAGCCGACAATTTCAGTTTATTGACCTCCGGCCCCATTCCGCCCAACCCCTCAGAGATACTGTCCTCTGAATATACCAGGGCGTTTTGGGCAGGCCTGAAGGATCATTATAATTATATATTCATTGATTCACCGCCGGTTTTAACCGTGGCCGATGCCGCTATCCTGTCCTCACAGGTGGACGGGGTGCTGCTGGTATTCGCCAGCGGCAGCACCCGCATCGATCATGCCCGGGAAGCCAGGGACCAGCTCAACAAGGCCAATGCCCACATTATCGGGGTGGTTTTGAACCGGGCCAAAATAGCAAAAAGCAAGTATCAGTATTACTACTACAGCAGTGAAGCCTCCATTTAGTGGTGTGGCTAAAAAGGTTTAAGGGATCCTGATTATGAAAATCGTACTGCGCAAAACTGTATTAATGATGGTTGATGCCTTTTTAATCAATTTGGCAGTTTTATTGACCCTCTTGATTCGCTTTGCCGGACACATACCCCCGGACGAAATACAGGCGTATTTCATTTCCGCGCCGCTCTTCACCATTGTGACCTTGGCAACCCTGTATTTTTTTAAAATATACAACCGCCTGTGGGAGTATGCCAGTCTTGACGAGGTAGGGTCAATAGTGAAAGCCAGCAGTGTAAGTATTCTGATCGTATTGGCTATTACCCATATGATTAGCCTGGATTTCTTGCCGCGCAGCATTTATATTGGATCCTGGCTTAACCTGATTGCAATTATCGGCGGTTCCCGCATCTTCTGGCGCATGATTCGCGAAAGGGCTTTTGAGGCCAAAAACAATAAGGAGGCCACCCGCAGGGTATTAATCGTAGGGGCCGGCAGCGGCGGCGCCCTATTGGCCCGGGAGATCCAGAATAACCCGGGTTTGAAACGCACCGTAGTCGGTTTTGTGGATGATGATGCTAACAAATACAAAATGATCCTGGCCGGGATACCGGTCCTGGGCTATATCTATAGAGTCCCCGGCCTGGTGCAGGAATTAAACATTGATGAAATCATCATCGCCATCCCCTCTGCTGAAGGCCGCATTATCCGCGAGATTTATCAAATCTGCAAAAAAACCCCGGCCCAGGTGCGCATTCTTCCCGGCATACTGAGCAATGTTTCCGCCAACCTGTTCCGCAAGCTGCGCCAGGTGCAGATGGAAGACCTGTTGCGCCGGCAGCCGGTAAAGGTGGATATGGAGCATATCGCACAGTATATACAGGCCAAAACCGTCCTGGTGACCGGGGCGGGCGGTTCCATCGGCTCGGAACTATGCCGGCAGATATTGGAGCTAAAACCATCTCGCCTCATCCTGCTGGACAACTCCGAGAACGGATTATTCGAAATTGAAAACGAGTTGCTGGAAAAAGGTCTATGTGTAGAATTATTTGCCGAACTGGCTGATGTGCGCAACCGCGACAAACTGGAGTCGATTTTTATTAAACATAAACCCCGGGTGGTTTTCCATGCGGCTGCTTACAAACATGTGCCCATGATGGAAAAACACCCCGAAGAGGCCATGAGCAACAATGTCAACGGCACCCGCATCGTGGCCGAACTGGCCGACAAATATGAGACTGAAACCTTTATAATGATATCCACTGACAAGGCCGTCAACCCCACCAGCATCATGGGAGCCAGCAAACGCATCGCCGAGCTGGTGGTCAAAGACATCAACCGCAACAGCAAAACCCGTTTTGCCGTGGTGCGTTTCGGCAATGTACTGGGCAGCCGGGGCAGTGTGGTACCGATATTCATGAAACAGATTGAAAGCGGCGGACCCATCACCGTCACCCACCCGGAGATGAAACGCTACTTCATGACCATCCCCGAAGCCGTACTGCTGGTAATCCAGGCCGGATCCATGGCCAGGGGCGGGGAGATCTTCGTCCTGGATATGGGCGAGCCGATCAAAATCGACGACCTGGCCCGGGAACTGATACAGCTATCAGGATTAAAACCGGACAAGGACATCGACATAGTATATACCGGCATCAGGCCCGGGGAAAAACTTTACGAAGAGTTGTTCACCGATCGCGAAGGCCTGACCGCAACCCCGCACGAACGCATCTTCATATCCACCAAACCCATAGATGACAAATATATCGACATAAGCAAATCCATCAACGCCATGTTGACCCGTTCGGCAAACGGTTATACCGAAATATTGAAAATGGTCAGAGAACTGGTGCCCGAGTACCAGCGGGGCAATGTGGCGGAAATGCCATCCAAGCCGAAGAAGGAACAGGTGGGGTAGGGATACAGAATAGGGGACATTCCTGCGTGTTCGGCGGGTGTGTCTCCTTTTGGGT
This sequence comes from Syntrophomonadaceae bacterium, assembly GCA_050949825.1. Lineage (GTDB taxonomy): Bacteria > Bacillota > Syntrophomonadia > Syntrophomonadales > Syntrophomonadaceae > DTU019. The sequence goes on from JBMNGL010000011.1 coordinate 18,392, forward strand.
TGAGAGGTTGG
>JBMNGL010000012.1:0-11919 GCA_050949825.1 Syntrophomonadaceae bacterium
GACCAACAATTGTCCTCCTGAGCAACCTACAATTGTCATCCTGAGCGAAGCGAAGGATCTTCCCCCGTGAGGCTATTCGCTGCGCGAAAGATCCTTCGGGCGCTGCCCTCAGGATGACAAAAACCGGGGGACTTTCATAGCAATGTCAGGAGCGCTGCCCTTAAATACTGCCGTTGTCCTCCTGAGCGACCAACAATTGTCCTCCTGAGCAACCTACAATTGTCATCCTGAGCGGCCTACAATTGTCATCCTGAGCGGCCTACAATTGTCATCCTGAGCAACCTATAATTGTCATCCTGAGCGAAGCGAAGGATCTTCCCCCGTGGGCTATTCGCTGCGCGAAAGATCCTTCGGGCGCTGCCCTCAGGATGACAAAAACCGGGGGACTTTCATAGCAATGTCAGGAGCGCTGCCCTTAAATACTGCCGTTGTCCTCCTGAGCAACCTACAATTGTCATCCTGAGCGAAGCGAAGGATCTTTCCCCGTGAGGCTATTCGCTGCGCGAAAGATCCTTCGGGCGCTGCCCTCAGGATGACAAAAACCGGGGGACTATTGGGCAACGGCGGTAAACTGGCTGTTGTAGAGCTCGGCATAGAAACCGTCCTGGGCCAGCAGTCCCCGGTGCGTCCCCTGTTCAACGATAGCGCCCTCATTCATCACCAGGATGAGATCCGCATCCCGTATGGTGGACAGACGATGAGCGATGACAAAACTGGTGCGCCCCTGCATGAGATGGCCCATGGCCTTCTGTATCAAGAATTCCGTACGCGTATCCACATTGCTGGTAGCCTCATCCAGGATGAGTATAGCCGGATCGGCCAAAATGGCCCGAGCGATGGTTAAAAGCTGCTTCTGCCCCTGCGAAATGTTGGAAGCTTCTTCATTCAAAACCGTATCATAACCATCGGGCAGCGTCATAATAAAATGATGGGCATGAGCTGCCCGCGCCGCATTCTCGATTTCCTCCATAACGGCTCCTTCACGCCCATAAGCGATATTATCGCGGATAGTGCCATTGAACAGCCAGGCATCCTGCAGAACCATGCCAAACATGGTGCGCAAATCGCCCCGCCTGATGTCGCGGATATCGACCCCATCCACGGTTATACGCCCACCCTGCACCTCATAGAAGCGCATGATCAGGTTGACCAGGGTGGTCTTGCCGGCCCCGGTAGGCCCCACAATGGCCACCGTCTGCCCGGCTTCTACATTTATGTTCAGATCCTCCATCAGGGGAGGGCCGTCACCATAGCCAAAGCGAACCTGCTCAAAGCGGACCCTTCCTTTGGGAAAGGGAATCACCGCAGCATCAAGCGGCTCTGGCACCTGTTCCTCTTCATCAAGTATGTCAAAAACCCGCTCCGCGGAAGCCACCGTGGACTGCAGGATATTGGCGATATTGGCCACCTGCACAATGGGATGGGTAAACTGCCGAATATACTGCATAAAGGCCTGAATATCGCCTATGGCAATAACCCGCTGGGCCACTAAAAGCCCGCCCACCACACAGACCACCACATAGCCGATGTTATTGACAAAATTCAGGGCCGGAAAAATAAACCCGGACATGAACTGCGCCTTCCAGCCCACATTATAGAGACGCTGATTGATTTCCTTGAATTTCGCCACCGACTCCTCTTCATGCCCGAAAACCTTGACAATCTTATGCCCGGCATACATCTCCTCCACATGCCCGTTCAATTCCCCCAGACACTTCTGCTGGGCGGCAAAATATTTATGCGAATAGCGGGCCACCCGGGCTGTCACCGCCACACTGACCGGCAGGGTCACAAAAGCAATCAAGGTCATCAAAGGACTGATGGAAAGCATCATTATAATAATGCCTATCACCGTAACCAGAGAGGTAATCAACTGTGTCAGGCTCTGTTGCAAAGTATTGGCGATATTGTCCATATCATTGGTCACCCGGCTCAGGATTTCCCCATGGGTTTGCTGATCGAAATAACGCAAAGGCAGCCTATCCAGCTTGTCTTTGACATCATTGCGCATCTGAAAAACTGTTTCCTGGGATACGCCGGCCATGATATAAGCCATGATATAGGACAGCAGAGCGCTAAACAGGTACAGCCCGACCAGCAACAGCAGGATGCGGGCAATATAATCAAAATCAAAACCGGCCACCGGCTGCTGGCGCAGTTGCTCAATCAAATGCAGCGGCATATTATTATCCAGCGCCTGCTGCACCTGCAAATCACGCTGGTAACGAGCCCATACCCCTTCGCCCAATTTGGTGGTGGCCAGGCCCATGATCTTAGGGCCGGCGATGGAAAACACGGTGCTGGCGATGGCCAGAAAAAACACCACTGCAAAACGGCTTTGCTGCGGCTGCAGATAGTAAGCCAGCCGTTTCATGGTGCCTTTGAAATCGCGGGCCTTCTGAACCGGCATACCCATGGCACCGCGGCGGCCCGGACCCATCCGGCCCGGCGGCCGTGCCGGGGCTTTGCTTTTTCCGGCCTCATGGCTACTCATAATTAAGCGATCTCCTCCTCTGACAGCTGTGAAAATACAATTTCCCGGTACACCTGGCAGCTTTTAAGCAGTTCCTGGTGGCGGCCCAGCCCCACCACACGGCCTTCATCCAGGACCAGGATGCGGTCCGCATCTATCACCGTACTGACCCGTTGTGCCACCATAATTACCGTAGCCTGGCCGCTTGCACGCTTCAAAGAGGCGCGCAGCCGGGCATCGGTTTTAAAATCCAGGGCTGAAAAGCTATCGTCCAGGATTAAAATATCCGCTTTGCGCACCAGGGCGCGGGCAATGGATAAACGCTGCTTCTGCCCCCCGGAAAGGTTAGCGCCCCCTTGCGAAATGGCAGCATCATAACCATCCGGCATAAGCTCGATAAAATCACTGGCCTGGGCCACCTGGGCCGCATAGCGCACCTCTTCTGCACTGGCTTCGGGATTGCCATAGCGAATATTTTCCGCTACGGTGCCGCTGAACAGCACCGGGGTCTGGGGTACAAAACCGATTTTGGCGCGCAGATCTGCCTGTGTCATCTCGCGCACATCCATGCCCTGAACCAGCACCTGCCCGCTGTCCACATCATAGAAACGCGGGATCAGATTGATCAAAGTCGATTTGCCCGAACCGGTGCCGCCGATGATGGCCGTCACCTCGCCCGGACCGGCGGCAAAGGAAATATCCTTAAGCACCGGCTCAGCCGCGCCCGGATAAGAGAAGCTGACCTGGCGAAATTCCACCTGCCCCCGTGTTCCCGCAGGGGCTTGAGGCTGGGGCGGATCCACAATGTCCGCCTCCAGGTCCAGGACCTCATTGATGCGCAAGGCCGAAGCCTCAGCCCGCGGCAGCATAACAAACATAAAGGTCACCATTATAATGGAAAACATAATCAGCATGGCATACTGAATAAAGGCCATCATATCGCCGATCTGCATGCTGTTCTGGCTGATGCGCAGCCCGCCGAACCAGACGATGGCCACCGAAGTCAGGTTCATGCCGATATTCATGGCCGGATGCATAGCGGCCATTATGCGATTCACCCGAATGGCATTGTCAGTCAAATCACGATTGGCCGCCCCAAAGCGCCTGCTCTCGTAAGACAAACGGTTAAAAGCCCGGATGACACGGATCCCGGTCAGATTCTCCCGCAGCACCAGATTGACCTGGTCCAGTTTAATCTGCATGGCTTTGAACAGGGGCACCACCAGCCGGGCAATCAGGGCAATGGAGAGCAGCATCAGGGGCAGCACCACCGCCAGCAGCATAGTCAGGGCAGGATCGCGGGTGTAGGCCATGAAAATACCGCCCACACACATGATCGGAGCGGTGACCATAAAACGCAGCCCCACCACCAGCAGGGTCTGCACCTGGGTGATGTCATTGGTGGTGCGGGTAATCAGCGAAGCCGTGCCGATCTGGTCAATTTCATGCAGCGAGTAACTGCTCACCCGGGTAAACACCCGGTCGCGGATGTCGCGCCCGAAGCTCATGCCGATGATGGCCGCCAGGCAGCTGGCCGCGATGGAGCACAGACTGCCGCCCAGGGCAACCAGCAGCATATAGCGGCCCACCCGCCAGATATAGGCAGTATCGCCCTTCATCATGCCGTTGTTCACCATGGCCGCCATCAGCGTAGGCAGGTACAGATCAGCCAGCGATTGGGCCAAGAGCACCACTCCTACCAGCACCAGTATGCCAGTATACGGCTTTAAACCGCCAAATAATTTCCACATTACATTAAAAACTCCCTGAAAAGCCAAAATGACTTGCTGGCCTTTTTTCCACTAATGGTATTATAACCGTTGTCATTGCAATGAGAAGCCCCCTGTTTTGTCATCCCGAAGGCAGCCCCCGGTCATGTCATCCTGAGGGCAGCGCCCGGTCATGTCATCCTGAGGGCAAAGCCCGAAGGATCTTTCGCGCAGCGAACAACCCCCGGGAAAAGATCCTTCGCTTCGCTCAGGATGACAACAGGGAAGGCTCAAGATGACACCAGCAGGGTTTTGTCATAGCTATGAAAGCCTCGTGTTTATGTCATCCTGAGGGCAGCGCCCGGTCATGTCATCCTGAGGGCAAAGCCCGAAGGATCTTGCGCGCAGCGAACAACCCCCGGGAAAAGATCCTTCGCTTCGCTCAGGATGACAACAGGGAAGGCTCAAGATGACACCAGCAGGGTTTTGTCATAGCTATGAAAGCCTCGTGTTTATGTCATCCCGAAGGCAGCGCCCGGTTTTGTCATCCTGAGGGCAAAGCCCGGTCATGTCATCCTGAGGGCAAAGCCCGAAGGATCTTTCGCGCAGCGAACAACCCCCGGGAAAAGATCCTTCGCTTCGCACCGGATGACACCTGACAGCAAAGCCCGAGGGTTCTTCTAATTGGAGTGACGTTTTCGTTTATCGTGATGCCTTGTGGCAAGGCTCTCTCCGGCCTTAACCATCTTCCCCTGCCACAATAACAGCCCTCTTCCCGGCGCTGCAGCCTTTTGTGCTATCGGTAAAGTTATTGCTCCTCACCATGCGGATGGCATAAAACGACATAATATCACAAATTACACCGGGTTATATATACAAAAATTATGCTTACACTGACATCAGACCCAATTTGTAAAAAAATTAATGAAAAATTTTGTGGAAATGAAGGTAACAATTGGTTATCATTGTATTCAGGGTAAACAATATAGAGAAAATACCTTACTTATCTTACTTGTAAGCAGTAGCCCAATATCCACAACTAAATAACCTAATCACAAGGACTGCCAGGCTGTGAAGCCTTTATTTGCAGTGCTTTATTTTAATGTGCGCATCGAAGCGGGACCTGCTTCGGCCTAACAGAATTATATAGGAGGGGAGAAATTGCGTAACAAGAAATGGATCAGCCTGATCATCACTCTGACCTTGATGTGTACCATGGTATGCGGCGGCTTTGTTACTGCGGCTGCCGGAGCCAACGGATTCAAAGACACCGGGGCTCACTGGGCCAAAGCGGACATTGACGAAATGGTGGCCAAAGGCATTGTGCAAGGCTACTCTGCGGACAACACCTTCCGACCGGACAACACCATTACCAGGGCCGAATTTGTCACCCTGGTAAACCGCGCCTTCCAATTCACTACCCCAGCAACAACACAGTTTACCGACGTTGCACCTGCCGACTGGTACGCCCAGCAGGTATCCTGTGCAGTTGCAGCAGGATATATCCAGGGATTCGGGGACGGCACCTTCAAACCCCAAAATCTCATCACCCGCCAGGAAGTTTTCACCATGATTGCGAGGGTATTGAAATTGGATCTATCCAGCGATAATACCATTTTACAGCGTTTACAAGACGGCGCCCAGATTCCCGAATGGAGCCGCGGCGCTATCATCGCCCTTCTGGAAAAAGGCCTTATCACTGCCTACCCGGACAACACCCTGAGATTTGCCCAAAATATGACCCGCGGCGAGTCGGTAGTTTTCCTGAAACGCAGCATGGCTGCCGAACCCGGGGTGACACCTCTAAAAGACTCCAGGGTATTTGATGCCGCCGGGTTTTTTGACGGGCAAAACGCGGTTATCGACGGCAATGTCACCGTTACCGCCCGGGATGTATCATTAAAGAACTGGATCATCAACGGCGACCTGATCATTGACTCCTCAGTCGGCAATGGCACTGTATCTCTGCGCAATGTGCAGGTCAAAGGGACAATATATGTACGGGGCGGTTCTATAATTGAAATGAATGGCAACGCTCCCAGTGTCAAGGTGGAATCCAAAGACACCACCTTTAAACTGTTCAGCGGCACCATAGACCTGTTTGAAGCCGCCGCCCCGGCTTCCGACTGCACCCTTTATGTGGCCAGTGGTGCTACGGTGAAAAAGGTCATCCTCAATTCACTCACCCGCTTGACCGGCAGCGGCCTTATCGTTCTCGCCCAGGTCAACGCAGACGGTTCAACCCGCTCACCCAATATCAACATCCAGACCGTACAATACGCCCCGGGTGTAACTGAACTAAAAATCTCCACAGCCGGCACCGGCGGAGGCGGTGGAGGCGGACCCAGCTCCTCTGAGTCTGCTGAAAAGACCGCGGCCCGTGACTCATTAGTCTCATTATATAAGGCCATAGCCGGGGTAACCTATAGCAGCGATGTGGCCACATTCCAACAGAATCTGCAGGATTTTGAAAACCAGCAATTGGATACCCTGCAGGAATTGGTGGGCAGTAAGGTGAAGATGGGTGATTTCTTTGACCTGGCCCTTGCAGTAAAAGCCGAACTGCTGGATATAATGTCAGGGAACAAGAGCACCCTGGTCGGCCTCAAGAATGCCTCTGATAAGGAAATACAGGAGCAAATAATTGCCTGGACCATTGACGCCATTGATAATGTATGCGCCCGGCCTGAATACTCCTGGTTCAAAGGGGCCATCAATGATCTGGGCTTGACTGTAGATAAAATAGCAGAGCAGCAGGTGGTTTTAGCTGATCTGGCCGATCCTGAAATGGAGGCCCGCACCGCCCTGGTGCTGGGCTATATTCGCGCCAATACATTGTTGACCGGCGGCAGCTGCGGTCTGGACAAAGGTGCATCCACTACCTATACCCTGACTATTCTTAACAAAAATCCTGATGGCAAGGCAAATGAATTATTTGACTGGCACAGCAGCACGGACAGCGTGGCCCGATTTGATAGTGTGTATAATCCTCTGACCGCTGGTGATTCGGCCGGCTCCACCACCATCACCGCCCGCCGTATGAACAGCAGCGATAGTCTGGATTATGTCTTGAAATTCAAGGTGGGAGTGGATCAAAGCGCGCCAAAGATTGAAACCACCCGCCTCTATGATGCCCTTGCAGGCGAGGCCTACAAACTACAGCTTCATGCTTACGGCGGCGATGGCACCTATGCCTGGAGCGTAAGCAGCGGAGCTCTTCCCCCGGGCATGAGCCTGAGCGATGGCATTCTCAGCGGTTTACCCACCAGCGCCGGCACCTACGACTTTACCATCAAAGTAAGCAGTAACAGCATTGATGCTACTCAGGCCTACCGCCTGACCGTCAATCCCAATACCGGTCAACGCGACAAGCTGGCCTATAAATTGGGCCAGGCCAGCTACTTCCTGGAGCAGCCGGAAAAGGACAACATCCAGGCTGCGCAGGGCAAAACCATGAGCCTGACCTCTACCCAGTGGGAAACCGTAATTGATCCGCTATTGACCACAGAGGTCATCAAGAGACTGAATAGTAAACCTTAAGAGGATACCCGGGAAAGTTCAAAGCTCTTTTTACCGATAAAAATAACAAACCATAGCAGAAATCACTGGCAAACCGTTTCCCTGATACGCCCCAGGATTAACATTAATCCCGGGGCCTGATGGGAAACCCGGCGGGGGATACAGAACCAGCATGTGGCAATGAATCCTGGCGGTCCGGCCAAAAACAAAAAACGGAGTGATTCGAATTTGAAAAAAGCCCTGCCGATAATAACATTGATCATGTTCCTGCTTCTGCCCACGGTGGCGCAGGCCTCTTTGGCCAGCGATATGGCAGCTTTCAAGGCCGCGCATAGCGACATTTACCGTCGTATCGATACCGGCATGGCCGCCAAAATGGACCAACTGGTGCAGGACGTTTACAACGACACCATGGCCAACTATAAGAGCACTGAATCCACTTATGATAAGGTCAACAAATACGCCACCCGCAGGCTGTTGCGCGATCCCAATTACGACAGCCTGTTGACCTATCTGGCCGAGCAGATCGATGATCCTAAAAACGCCGATGTGAAATCACGATACGAAAACCTGTTAGACGAAATCTGCACCATCATCGCTAAAGCGGTAGACACCGCCCAGAACGTTAAACCGGGTACAGGCGGCACAGGCGGCGGAGGCGGCACAGGGAGCAAAATCCCCATAGCAGCCCCGGCAGGGACCCCGCCGCAGTTTCCACCTGAAACTCCGGTAGCCATCATGCCTACCCCGGCACAGCTGGAGGAAATCCAGCCGCATTGGGCCAACAGCCAGCTGCAAAGCCTGATCGCGTTGGGCATCATCAGCGGCGACGAGCAGGGCCGCATCAACCCCGATGCTCAAGTCACCCGGGCCGAATTCTCAGCCATGCTGGTCAGAGCCCTGCGCCTGGAAAACAGTCCGATTATACAGGGACGCTTTCACGACGTCCCCGCCGATAGCTGGTGTTAATCCCGTCAATATAATTGCCGATGCCGGTATTGTAGAAGGCTATCAAGCCAACCTGTTTGGCCCCCATGACCCCATTAGCAGAGAACAGATGACAGTTATGATTATCAGAGCATTACAACAGCAGGGCAAACTCCCCCTGCCGGAGCAAGAGCATGCCAGCATTCTGGCTCCCTTTATCGATCGCCAGGCCATCTCGAGCTGGGCCACGGCTGCCGTTTCCAAGTCGGTAGAGTTAGGCCTTATGGAAGGACGGGGAAATGAAGCCTTTGCACCCCAGGCCCACGCCAGCCGCGCCGAAGCCGGGGTCATAATCCTGCGCCTGCTGGAGAAAATGTCGCCATAGAAAACACCGCAACACCCGAAAAAAAGGCAGGAAAACAACAGAGAAACCATTGGAAAAACAGTTAGGACTGCATGTACCCCTTGGGTATCCCGGTTGTTTTTTCGATAGGTAAATAGAGGGATTGCGTGTGCCCATGGGGTCTCCCCAATGTTTTCCAACTGTTTCCCGGGTAAAGCACAAGGGTAAACAGCGTGACTATCCCGCTGTTTCCCCGAGAAACCACGAAGTAAACAGAGGATGCTCATGAACAAAAAGACCTTATTTATAATCATCGCAGCGGCCATCATCGTCTTAAGCAGCCTGGCCATAATCATAAACAGCCAGCTAAACCGGATGGCAGATGGATTTGGCATTCCTGATCTGGACCAATACAATAGCCAAAACGGCGGCCAATTCGCTGGCGGAACCGGAACTGCCCCGGGAACACCGTCAACCCCCGGTTATGAACCATCCGGCTTCGGCAGCCCGACTCCAGGCCTGTTTAACCCGCTCAGCCCTGAGCAGGAAGCGATGGCGGCAGAGGTGCAGGCCCGGCTCAATCGCCCGGTGAATCGCAAAGACCTTATCAAGGCCGGACTGATACTGGTAGGAAGCCTGTCCCGGGAGCAGCTTAATTATGTTTATGAGGTAGGCAGAAAAGACCGCCCCAGCAGGGAGGAATTGATTCAGGTCAGAGATATTCTCTTGAATAATCTCAGCCCGGAAGATATCGCCGCCCTCAGGGAACTGGGCGGCAGCTACGGCAAAAGCCTGCACATCCTGGATCCCAGTGTTCCCATTAGGTGAACAGAACTGGAAGGCGATAAGGTTACCAGGCGGTGTTTACGAAAACAAAGCGATAATACCCTATAACAGTTGGGGAACGGGGGCGAAAACCAGTGAGCGACCAAGACCACAGGTCATACGCGAAAAACGATGAAATAGAATTGGATCTACTCTATATAGTGGCCATTTTGAAGAAATGGGCCAGGCTCATAGTTGTCATGAGCCTGTTGCTGGCCCTGGCGGCTGGAGTCATCAGCAAACTGGTGCTGGCCCCGGTATATCAGGCCAAAACCCTGTTAATGGTCACCAAGGCCACCGAGAAACTGCAGACCAATGTCGGCCAACAGCAAAACAACCTGGAAGAGGTGGTTGCCTCCGCGGTGCGCATGCCGGTATGGACCATGAACACCTATCAAGGCCAATTAAAAAGCGAGGCCTTAATGCAGCGGGTCAGCGAAAAACTGCATCTCAACGCAAAAGCCGCCTCCCTGGCGGGAATGATCAACACCGGCATTGTCAAAGACTCCAATTTGATTGAAGTCACGGTGCAAAACACCGACCCCGTATTGGCCAGCCGTATTGCCAATACCCTGGCCGCAGAATATCAAAAAATGATGAACGAGAAAAACCAGGATCAAATGAGCCGCTCGGTGAGCTTTTTCCAGGAGCAGCGCAGCATAACCGATCAGGAATTGCAGGCCGCGGTCGATAATCTGAACCGCTTTGAAAGCCAGCCGCGCGGGGTTGCCGTCCTGGAAGCCGAATTCGAGAAGGTATCTGCCGACATGGTGGGCTTTGACTCCCGCCTCAAAAGCGCCCAGGTGGAGGTCGAACGCCTCTATGCCGGGGTAGCTTCCCTGGAGCAGGAACTGCTGATCACCCCGCGCATCATAGTAACCACGGTCGGTTCCAGCCAGCAGGCTTATGAAGAGGTTAATCCGGTCTACACCAGCATTGCCCAGCAGCTGGCCGCCAAACGCGCCGAATTAGCGGAAAAACAAGGTGAAGCGGCTGCTTTATCGGCCATGGTAGGCAATATGAAAGGTCAGCTCGACGCTCTGCAGGCGGAACTGGTTTCCAAGAAATCAGAGCAGGACAAACTGGCCCGCGAGGTGGAGCGCCTCAAGGAAACCGCGGAAACCCTGGCCAAAAAAGAAACCGAGACCCAGATTGCCAAATCCATTGACCTGGGCGACAGTAGCGTGATGGTCTTATCGGAAGCCTTTATCCCCACCACTCCGGTCAAGCCCAACACCAGACTCAACATCGCCCTGGCCTTGGTAATGGGTTTAATGGTATTCACCCTGCTGGCCTTTGTGATGGAATATCTCGATAATACCTTGAAGAGCAGCGAAGACATACATAATTATCTCGGACTGCCGGTCCTGGGGCTTATTCCTGAGGCCAATGAGGATACCAAACTGCACAACCACTACTGTGGAGGTTAACCCCGTGAGCCTTTCCTGATTACGCGGGACAACCACAAATCCTTAGCGCCTGAAGCTTACCCTAGGACATAAGTAAAATGGTGTGCTTGTGATGACATCAGACCTAAATTGTAAAAAAATGTGGAAATGAAGCCTGCAATTGGGTATCATTGTAGTCAGAAAATAAATACAGAGAAACTTTCTCACTTGTAAGGAGTAGCCCGCAACCCAAGACCACAGTCATATAATTGCAAGCACAAATACTGCCAGGCTGCATAGCTTTTTTGCATGCCTTATTTAACGTGCACATGGGATGGCAGGCGGCTTTGGCATTACTGGCTTGAAGCAATACGACCAATTCAGCAGCGAACGGGAAGAGAAACAACCCCGGGGGAGACATAGAACTCCATGAGTGATGCGGAAATCGTCGTTGTGGGGATGAACAACGGATAAGAAGTACATAACGGAGGAGCAATAAAATTGATTGATATACACAATCATATTTTGCCCGGCCTGGACGATGGCGCGCGGAGCATAGAAACAGCCGTGGGGATGACCCGAATCGCTGCCCAAAGCGGCATGCAGGGCATCATCGCCACCCCACACGTAATTACTGGCATATTCGACAATAAACGACAGAAAATACTTCAAGCTGTTGAGAGGCTTAATAATATCCTGAAGCAACAAAACATCTCCTTGCTTATTATGCCCGGG
>JBMNGL010000013.1:0-522498 GCA_050949825.1 Syntrophomonadaceae bacterium
TGACGCCAACTGACCGAAATTCCTATATACCTCTTGTAAAGTTATTTTTCTATAGATTAATAGTAAAAAATGAGTCAGTAGGTGTCAGTAGTCAGCATAAAAAAACCTGACCGAACTGACATAAAAAATAGGATTGATGTTATTAGTTAACCATTGGGCAGTTTAACATGACGAAAGGTGTCAGCAAGGTCAGCAGGAAGGCGGTGTTTATATTGAGGGAGCGAGAGATAGAAATCAGATTGAAAGAAGAAGTGAAACGAGCGGGAGGCTTAGCCTTAAAATTTATTTCCCCTGGAACAGCGGGGGTGCCGGATAGAATTGTGCTTCTCCCCGGTAAAGAGGTAATTTTTGTGGAACTTAAGGCACCGGAGGAACGATTGAGACCCCTACAGCTTAAACGGAAAGAGCAGCTAAGGAAATTGGGCTTTAGGGTTTATGTTATAGATTCTGTTCAGGCGGTGAGTGCTTTTATGAGGGAGGTGATGGGTTGAAATACAATCCCCATAATTATCAGGATTATGCCTCAAAATTCATCTTAAACCAAAAGGCGGTAGCAATATTTCTGGAATGCGGCATGGGTAAAACCGTGATTACTTTAACAGCTATTGCAGAACTTTTGCATAACTATTTTGAGATAATCCGGGTATTGGTCATTGCTCCCCTTCGGGTTGGTATGGTGTGGGAAGAGGAAGTCAAAAAGTGGGATCACCTAAACCACTTGCGCATATCTAAAGTGCTGGGTTCGGAAAAAGAGCGCATCCAAGCCCTAAACTCCACTGCCGACATCTATGTGATAAATAGGGAAAACACAAAGTGGTTAGTTGATTATTACAAGAAAAACTGGCCTTTCGATATGGTGGTGTTAGACGAGCTATCCAGTTTTAAATCTCCTAAAGCCCAACGGTTTAAGGCTCTACGCAAAGTAAGACCTTTTGTTAAGCGAGTAGTGGGTTTAACCGGCACTCCGGCTCCTAACGGACTAATTGATCTGTGGTCGCAGGTTTACCTTTTAGATAGCGGGCAGCGGCTGGGAAAAACCTTAACCGGTTACCGGGAACGTTACTTCTTGCCCGATAAACGCAATCATAACATCATCTTCACCTACAAGCTGAAAGAAGGTGCCGAAAAAGCAATTTACAATAAACTTTCCGACATCTGCATCAGTATGAAAAGTGGAGATTACTTAAACATCCCGGAACGCATAGACAACATAGTGCCGGTGCAGCTACCGATCAAAGCGATGGAGAAATACCAGCAGTTGGAGCGAGATTTAATACTACCGTTAATAGATGGTGATGTAGTAGCCGGGAGTGCAGCAGTTTTGGCTAACAAGCTTTTACAGACTACCGGCGGGGCGGTTTATGACGAAGATGGCGGAGTGCAAGAGATCCATGATGAGAAGCTTGATGCCCTGGAGGATTTAATCGAGGCGGCCAATGGCAAGCCGGTGCTGGTTTACTATTCTTACCGACATGACTTGGAGAGGATTCAAAAACGTCTGGACTGCCGGGTGCTGGATAAACCAGAAGACATTGAGGATTGGAACAAAGGCGAAGTACCAGTGATGCTGGCCCACCCTGCTTCAGCAGGTCACGGCTTGAATTTACAGGACGGCGGAAGTACTATCATCTGGTTTGGACTGCCATGGAGTTTGGAATTGTACCAGCAGGCCAATGCCCGTATCCACCGTCAGGGTCAAAAAGACACAGTGGTAGTTCATCATTTAGTGGCTAAAAAAACTATAGATGAAGATGTAATGCAAGTGCTGGCTAACAAGGAAGCTGGTCAAGAGGCTTTGTTACGAGCAGTTAAAGCCAGAATTAATCAGGAGGTGGGGTAACCATGAAAGACTGCTTTGCTTATAAAAGAAATAGCTGCATAGCTTTGAAAGTAAAACAATGTGAAGGCTGCAGTTTCTATAAAACCAAGGAGCAATATTTACTGGACCAAGAAAAGGCATTGGAGAGAATTCGAGGTTTAGATGCTAAGAAGCAAAAACACATCTTTGAAAAGTATTACAAGATGGAGGTGTAAAGCATGGGCGCTAAGGAATATTTATCTCAAGCCTTGTGGCTTGATCAGCGGATTAATAGCAAGCTGGAGCTATTAGAAACTTTAAGAGCATTGGCTATGAAGGTAAGTGTTAATCTTACAGAGGAAAAAGTGTCCGGCGGCAAAAATACAAAAAGCCATATGGAAAATACCATAGCCAAAATTGTGGATTTAGAAAAAGAAATTAATCGGGACATTAACCATCTGGTGGGTGTGAAGGCAGAAATCATGGATACTATTAGCCAGGTGGATGATCCTATTTGCCAGTTGCTGTTGGAGATGAGATATGTTAACGGTTGGTCTTGGGAAGCTGTAGCCGGGGAATTAAGATTTGATAGGAGTTGGATTTCACGTTTGCATGGTAGTGCTTTAAAAGAAATCGAGAAAAAAATGAAACACGCATCAAAAAGCAACAAAAAGCAATAAAAACAACAAGAAGCAACAGCCAACCCGTGCTATACTATAAAGTGTAATGGTATAGAAAATCAAGAACACCAGATGCTGTTTGAATAGGCCCTAGGGATAGATCGACCACGACTCCCGGGAAACGCAGCATTCTTGATATAGAGCCCTCAGGGATTAAATCCTTCAGGGCTTTTTCTATGCCCCAAATAAAAAAATATTAATAAAAGATTTATCTGATTGAAAAAGGATGGTTTTATTAGTATCGGGGGACTAAATAAAAATATTTTCGTGCTATAGGTTGATATGTCGTCGTGCAATATGCGCATAATATAGCTACCTTTAGTAAGGGGATGATTGAAATGGACCGATCAACTACAAATATTAGCATTCGTATGGATGCAGAATTGAAAGCACAAGCAGATGCACTATTTGCGGAGTTAGGTATGAATATTTCAACTGCATTTAACATTTTTGTTCGCCAGTGCCTGCGTGAAGGAAGAATACCTTTTGAAATTGCTTTGAAGCAGCCAAATAGAGAAACTATTGAAGCAATGCTGGAGGTAGAAAGGATGGCAAAAGATCCGACTGTTAAAGGATACGATAATTTGGATGAACTCTTTGCAGATCTAGAAAAATAGGAGTATTGCACGGGATACATTTATTGTCTAAAAGGGATTGCTGGTTAAGTAACTAAAAAACGAATCTGTTGATCACTCTATTGGAAACAGACAAAGCTATTATAGAATATGTTTGAGGGAGGTGCTACCCACGACAAATATAAACTTGGCGAGTAAGAAATTTAAAGAGTTAAGAGAATACAACAAATTGAGCCAATCACAAATAGCTGAGTTTTTAAATATTGATCAAAGTTATATTTCAAAATTTGAAACAGGCGAACGGAAAATCGGGGTAGATATCTTAGAAAAAACCTGCAATCTATTTGGTTGTACTTTGAAATATTTTGAAGATGAAAATGAAAAATATACACCAATGTCAATTGCTTTTCGGCCAAACAGCTTACAGAAAGAGGATTTAGAAGCGATCGCTGAAATAAATAAAATAGCATTAAATATGGCTTTTATGAATTCAATAATCAATGAGAACGGCGAGGTTGAAGGATAGATTAGCCCAGCATCTGGTTGGGCACACTGGATTTCCTAGGGTGGTTTTAGGCCACCCACCTAATTTAATATAAAAAAAGCTCTGAAACATTTAATTTGTTATCGGGGCTTTTTTTTATGCCCAAAACGGGGGAGGTGTCTTATGAAAATCAAATGTATATCCTGTCGCTTTGCTACTATTGATGAATCCGCCAGCGATAGGAATTGGAAAGCCTATGAGTGCGGTAATCCAGAAAGCGAATATCATAAATCCTTAATTAACATTTCCGAAAACGGCGATAAACATAAACGGATCTCCTGGTCTGGCTGTGACCAAGGGGAGAGGAAGGTGAAGACTGATGCCACGGAAGCCAAAAACTATCTGTAGTTACCCCGGGTGCCAGACATTAACTTATGACAGGTACTGCGAGAAGCACAGGAAACGGATAACAAAAGAACAAAACCTTAAAAGCTCCAGGCTTTACACTTACCAATGGCGTAAGACGAGTAAAACTTTTTTAAATGAGAATCCTTTGTGTGTTCAATGTCAAAAAGAAGGAAGGCTTACTCCGGCAACAGAGGTGGACCATATCATTCCCCATGGCGGGAACAGAAAACTCTTCTGGGACAGAAAGAACTGGCAGCCTCTTTGTAAAAGTTGTCACAGTAAAAAGACCGCTGAAGAAGATGGTGGCTTTGGGAATAGATAACGGGCTAAAAAGAGTATGTCGAAATAAAATGATCTGGTAAAATTGCTGGAACTGGGGAGCTTGTAAAATCCTTTATATTTCTGGTTATGATATATTCTACTTTTTCTCTTCGGGCGCAAGTGGCAAGTAATGCATCTTCGTAATCGGTGAGATTTAGTTCCAATGCTTTTTTGCAGTCATCTCCGGTAACATCAATAATCTGAAAGAGGGTAAAAAGTTTTAGTAGGGTTAACTTTGCTTCTTCAGAATTCTTAAGGTGTTTACGTATTAGGTAATATATATCCGTAACACTGCTGGCAGTGATTAAAGCTTCAATTTTTTCTTCTGCGGCAAGAAAGAATATCTTTTCGGCATGACTATAAAAAGGAGGACGTTTTGCTAGGACATCGAGTATGACATTGGTATCAATCAATACTTTCATGGCGCTGTAGTCGCTCCCTTCTAGCTTCTTCTAAGGTTATATCTGAGGGAAGTATGCCTATTAAAGATTCGGCAACAGCTTGTTTATCTCTAGTTGCACTGGTAAGCTTAGCGATATACTTACCATTTTTAGTTATGATAATATCCTCTTTAATAGCGAGGTCTAGATACTTGCCAAGGTTGTTTTTTAATTCGGTCGCTGTGATAAACATTTTAGCACCTCCTATGGATTTTGGTAATTATATTATAACAAATGAGTACGATAATTGCAATAAAAGTTGTACGATTAAAATAATAATATCGTACAAAAAAGGAAACCATCCTTACCCCTAGGGGGTCTGAATCTCTACAAAAACCCCGAAACGACAACGCGCCAGGGGCTTGTGTGAAAAATCGCATAATTCGCAAGGGGGGTATAATCGGGGTTTCAGGTTAAAAACTGTAATGAGGAAAAATTGCTCTAAATCCCATCAAACCCGAGATACACGCCAATACTAGTAGTTGGATAAAGAAATAATTATCAATTGAATAGAATGCTGAAAAGCGCCATTTAACTGGCATTCTCAGCTTATTATAGCTCGATGACTCTTGTCTTCGGGCTTTTTTGATGCCACAAAACGGAGGAGATCAGAAGATGAATCAAGGAATGACCATTAAAAAGGTGCCGGTATCCGCTATTAAACCGGCCCAATACAATCCACGTAAAGACTTAAAACCGGGAGATCCGGCTTATGAAAAGCTAAAGCGTTCCATGACTGAATTTGGTTATGTGGAGCCTATCGTCTGGAATGAAGAGACCGGAAACATCGTAGGCGGCCACCAGCGATACAAAATATTATTGGAAGCAGGCCATACAGAAGTTGAATGTGTGATAGTGAAGTTACCAAAAGATAAGGAAAAGGCCCTGAATGTAGCCCTTAATAAAGTAACCGGTGACTGGGAGATTGAAGCCCTAGCTGATTTACTGCAGGATCTTGATGAGCATGATTTTGACCTAACCCTGACCGGGTTTGATGCTGCTGAGATTGAGGATCTTTTCAGCCAGGTACATGATAAAGATGCCAAAGATGATGACTATGATGTAAATAAGGCCTTGGAGGAAGCCTCCTTTGTAGAACCGGGTGATATGTGGCTCTTAGGCAGGCACCGGCTCATGTGTGCGGATGCCACCAGTGCAGAAAATGTTACTAAACTTATGGATGGCAAGAAAGCCAATCTGGTGGTAACGGACCCTCCTTATAATGTTGATTTTAAAAGTGCCAGCGGTCTAAAAATCCAAAATGACAAGCAGGAGGATAGCCAATTTTACTTATTCCTTTTGTCAGCCTTCAAGAACATGGCTGAGAATATGGTTCCTGGTGCATCAGCTTATGTTTTTCATGCCGATACCGAAGGCTTAAATTTTAGGAAAGCCTTTATTGACGCAGGTTTTCATCTTAGCGGAGTGTGTATCTGGAAGAAGAATTCACTGGTTTTGGGAAGAAGCCCCTACAATTGGATTCATGAACCCATCCTCTTTGGATGGTTAAAAGGCGGGAAGCACAAGTGGTTTACCGGGCGGTCGGAAACGACAGTCTGGAACTATGATAAGCCTAAGAAAAATGGGGAACATCCTACCATGAAACCGATACCTCTTTTGTGTTACCCCATTAAAAACTCCTCCCAGGTCAACGGTATTGTACTGGATATCTTTGGTGGCAGTGGTTCTACACTGATTGCCTGTGAACAAGTTGACCGGATTTGTTACACCATGGAAGTGGATCCTAAATATGCGACGGTAATTGTGAAGCGTTTTATTGAGCATGCCGGCACTGACCAGGAAGTGTTTCTTTTAAGAGAAGGGAAAAAGATTCCTTATGGGGACGTACCCAAACCAGATATTGTTACCGAAGAGGACGAAGGATTTTATGATGCGGATGTGTTGCTTAATGAGCAATTCTATGGCAATATGCTGCTACCGAAAATAGATGGAGGTCAGTGCATGGATAAAAATAGCAAACCACCATGTAAGTTAACCGGAGAGGACGGGAACATCTTCTTCATCCTGGGCAGAGTGCGACAAACCCTGAAAGCCCATGGGAAAAATGATCAAGCCCAAGAAGTCAGTGAACGAGTAATGGCTTGTGGCTCCTATGATGAGGCCTTAAAAATCATCATGGAATACGTGGATGCAAAGTAGGTTTTAACCCTAAATTGTATCGAAATAAATACTGTATTTCCCCAGTAAATGAGTTGCTATATGTGTGGTTCTGAGTGATATATAGACTACCAAAAACACACGAAAGGGGAAATACAGATGGAAAACAAGAATTTTTTAGCCGCCAAGTTTGGAATAGAAGTAGAGTTTACCGGGATTACCAGGAGAAAAGCAGCCGAGATTGCTGCCCGGCATCTGGGGGGAACCATAGCAGAGACAAGGGACTCCTACAACACCTGCAAGGTTACAGCACCAGACGGCAGGGCTTGGAAATTTGTTTACGATGGCAGCATTTACACCCAAAAGAAGGTCAACGGGGAGAAGGTTTTAGCCGGAAAGGAATACAGCGTTGAGCTGGTCAGCCCCATCCTCACCTACGAAAAAGACATGGCCACCCTGCAGGAGCTAATTAGAAAACTTAGAAAGGCCGGGGCCTTTTCAGAAAAGCAAAACTGTACCGGAATACACATACACCTGAACGGAGCCGACCACACCCCAAGAAGCGTTAGAAACTTTGTTAACATTATCTACTCAAGAAACGACCTGCTTTATGAAAGCCTTGAGATAGAGCCAAGCAGGATGCACTATTGCAAAAAGATGGACCAAGACCTGGTGGAAAGAATGAACTGGAAAAAGCCCACCACCTTTAAGCAGATAGAGGACATCTGGTACCAAGGCTACAACGACAACAGGGCCAGACACTACCATAAAAGCCGCTACCATTTTTTAAACCTACATAGCTTTTTCAACGGATGCGGCACGGTTGAACTTAGGGGTTTTAATGGAACCCTACATGCAGGGAAGATTCGCACCTACATTGCCCTGGCCCTGGCCATGAACCACCAAGCCTTAACTCAAAAGAGCGCCAGCAGCAAAAAGCCCCAGGTTGAAAACCCGAAATTCTCCATGAGAACTTGGCTGAACAGAATCGGCTTTATTGGGGACGAATTCAAAAACTGCCGCGAGCATCTTTGCAAGCACTTGAACGGTTCAGCAGCCTGGAGATTTCGCAGAGCCGCTTAGATAAAAACAAAAGGCGGCGACCTAACAGCCACCGGGCGGGGGACCGCCCTTTAGGTGGTAGAAGGGCTCCCCTTAATATAAAGGCCCAAACGGGGGCTATAGCGGGGGAGAAAAGGGGCCTTTTGGAAAGGATGGGTGAAAAAATGAAGGAAGATAGAAATCTAAACTTAGCCTACGGTTCTAACTTGAACCTGGAGCAAATGGCTTATCGCTGTCCTACTGCTAAAGTCTATGGCAAAGGAATGCTTTTAGATTACCGGCTGCTTTTTAAAGGTAGAGAAGATAATGCCTATGCCACTATTGAACCCAAGCGGGGAAGTAAGGTGCCGGTGCTGGTGTGGGAGCTGCAGCCGGAAGATGAAAAGGCACTAGATTATTATGAAGGTTACCCCAGGTTTTATGAAAAGATGGAAGTGGAATTGAACCTTGAAACCGGCGAGAGAATTACCGCCATGGTGTATATCATGACAGATGAAGTAATGGAGAGGATTCAGCTTAACCTACCTAGCCGGAGCTATCTTGAAACCGTAAAGGCCGGTTATGCTAGGGCTGGCTTTGATAAAAAATACATTGAAGCCGCTCTTGAAATCAGCGGAAAAGGAAAGGCTTAAGAAGTCAGGTGCGATGAAAATTAAAAGCAATGTAAATGCATAAATAGCTTGATATATATTGTGTTTGGAGTGATGTATAGAGTACCAAAAACACAAGGGAGGAAAAAATTATGACGCGTAAAGAAATAGTTAAAAAGCTGGGTGAGCACTTAGGCGTTACTCCAAAATACCTGTCGGTTCCCAGCTTTAACTACCAAATCACAAGCGCTGATGAGGTCTACACCATTGACCGGCATGGGGTTATTACCACTAGCGATGGGCAAGTAGTCAGCATGGAGGAAATCTTAAATGCACCGCCACCGAGTGCAGTAGTAGCTGAAGAGGATATTACCGGGGAGATGACAATGGAGGCCGAACCTGAAGCCGGGGTAATCGAGGATAACGGTGAGATACAAGCTTTTGACAGTATTGAAGTAAAGTTTCCTTTAGAGGGCCATTCGGCTTTAAGCCTTCGGAATCTCATTAACATGCTTTACAGCAAACAAAACTTGTTAATGCTAGCTTTTAAGACAGAGGTTCCCTTCATGGATGATACCTTTGCTGAGGATTTAGGCAAAGAAAAGATTAACACTGTAGAAGATTTTAAAGCAGCCTTTGAAAAATTAGGAGCAGACCGGTGTCCTGGTTTGGCCTTTGATTTTTCAGAAAAAACCTTGACCTTTAAACTGGATGGAATAAATCCAGAGCCGGATATTGTAAACGCCTTTACAGAGTTTACGGCTTTAATTAACACTTTGGCTAAAACATTGAAACGGGCATCCTTTAAACAGGCCCAAGAGGAAAACCCCAAATATGCTTTAAGGACTTGGCTTATTCGGCTGGGGATGAATGGAGAAAAATATAAGGCTACCAGAAAAGCGATGTTGGCTCATCTGGGGGGTAGCTCGGCTTTTAGGACGGTGAGAGAACATGAATAAAGCAGATAGATTCTTTACTCAGAAAACTTGTGACCGCTGCGGCGGCAGTTTAGAAGGTGGTAGGATTA
The DNA here is from genome assembly GCA_050949825.1 of Syntrophomonadaceae bacterium. Taxonomy (GTDB): domain Bacteria; phylum Bacillota; class Syntrophomonadia; order Syntrophomonadales; family Syntrophomonadaceae; genus DTU019. The sequence goes on from JBMNGL010000013.1 coordinate 9,504, forward strand.
TGTCCATGTTCAATGAGGATTGCCTTTGCATGAGCTGTAAGGAAAAGGAACTAAAGGAGCCTGATTATGACCAGGCAGTAAAAGCTGACCGTGAAGAAATCAAGAAGGGAAATTATAATTTCAAGGGCATTAAAGGATAGTTTATTTTTAAGGCCAGGTTGGTGCAGATAAATAAATGAAAATGAATGTGAAGAAGGGGCTTTCTAAAGGGAGCTTCTTTTTTTACTGGAAACAAAAGCAAAGTAAGGAGGTGAAGGCCTATGGCAGGCAGAGGAAGACCCCCGAAGCCTACCGCTCTTAAGGTGTTGGAAGGTAATCCCGGCAAAAGACCTTTAAATCAAAATGAACCCAAACCCGAAAAGAAAGCACCCAACTGCCCGTCATGGCTGCTTCCGGATGCCAAGAAAGAATGGCGCAGGTTATCAAAAGAGTTGGAGGAGCATGGGGCTTTTAACTCGAATAGACATGGCCGCCTTTGCCGGTTACTGCCAGGCCTACGCTAGATGGAAGGAAGCTGAGGAATTTATCTCCAAGCACGGTTCCATTTTAAAAACCGCATCGGGATATATTCAGCAGATTCCCCAGGTGTCCATTGCTCAGCAGAACTTAAAGCAGATGCGAAACTTCTGCTCGGAACTGGGGCTTACCCCATCAGCCCGAAGCAGGCTCAATATTACTAACACCGGGGGTATTATCGAAGGTGATGCCATGGCAGAGCTTTTAGCCGGGGTACCGAACGCAGAGAATTTTATTGGCTTGGAAGAAGATGACTAAAGATGAAGGAGGTGATCATCATGCCCTACAGTGAGGTTCATGCTAACCACGCTATCAATTTTATCCAACAATTAAAACTCACCAAAGGCAGATGGGCCGGCCAACCTTTCATCCTGTTACCTTGGGAGAAAGACCTGATTAAAAAGCTTTTTGGAACTCTTAAGGAAGATGGTACCCGGAAATATCGGACCGCCTATGTAGAGATAGGGAAGAAAAATGGGAAGTCGGAGCTCGGCGCAGCCATTGCTCTTTACATGCTTTTAGCTGATGGGGAGCCTAACGCGGAAGTGTATGTGGCCGCCTGTGACCGGCAGCAGGCCAGTATTATCTTTAACACCAGTGTTAACTTTGTGGAGGGAAACCCGACCCTCTCCAAAGTCACAAACTTAGTGCGCTCCACTAAAAGGATTGTCTATCCCAGGACCGGGAGCTTTTATCAAGTCTTAAGCTCTGATGTAAAATCAAAATCAGGACTGAACGCTTCCTGTGTTATCTTGGATGAGATCTGGACCTATCCTAATCCGGATCTGGCCAAGATGCTCACCACCGGTTCCGGTGATGCCAGGACCCAACCCCTCTTTTTATATCTTACTACTGCAGGCAACCAGCTTTCCGGCTATGGTTGGGAAATGCACTGCAAGGCCAAAGATATCTTGGAAGGCAGAAGAGTAGATCCCAGTTTTCTTTCTATAATTTATGGACTGGAAGATGATGCGGATATCGAAGATGAAAACAACTGGTATAAGGCCAACCCTAGTCTTGGCCATACCATTCAGATAGATCGGGTACGGGAACATTACCAGCAGGCGAAAGATGACCCGGCGGATTTAGCCCTTTTTAAACAGCTAAGGTTAAACATGTGGTTGAAGCAGGATATCAAATGGATGCCTATGGAAAAATGGGATTTGTGTAATTCCCCGGTGGATCCGGAAGAACTAAAAGGTAAAGCTTGCTACGCTGGTCTGGACCTATCATCTACCACGGATATCACTGCCTTTGTGCTGGTGTTCCCGCCAGAAGAGGAAGGGGACAAATACTATGTGTTGCCTTTCTTTTGGATACCGGAAGAGACTCTTTACCAGCGGGTGAAAAAAGACAGCGTACCTTATGACATCTGGTACCAGCAGGGGCTGCTAAACCTGACAGAGGGGAACGTGGTCCATTACGGCTTTATTGAAAAGTTCATCGAAAGACTGGGAGAGAAATACAACATCAAAGAAATTGTCTATGACCGCTGGGGAGCTACCCAGATGAGCCAGAATTTAGAGGGGATGGGCTTTATGGTAGTGCCTTTCGGCCAGGGTTTTAAGGATATGTCACCACCCACCAAGGAAATGATGCGCCTGGTTTTAAGCCAACAAATCGCTCATGGCGGTCATCCGGTGCTTAGATGGATGGCAGACAATATTGTGGTGAGAACCGATCCTGCCGGCAACATTAAAGTGGATAAGGAAAAGTCGGCAGAGAAGATAGACGGAATTGTAGCCATGATCATGGGCCTAGCCAGAGCCACAGTAAATCCGCCGGATGACGGGGGATCTATTTACGACCAGCGGGATATGATCATTTTGTAGAGGGGGTAGATCAACATGGCTAAAGATTTTGATGTGATAAATAGGCCCAAGCATTATACCGATTCCAAGATTGAAGTCATCGATTATATCGAAGATAAAAAGTTAGGGTATTGTCTGGGTAATGCCATTAAATACATTTCCAGAGCTGGTAAGAAAAATCCCGCTACCGAAGTGGAAGATCTGAAAAAAGCTAAATGGTACCTGGAACGCAGGATTTTTGAACTAACTGGTTCTAATGAATGAATAGGAGTAGCTGCTAATGAAAAGGGGTGATGTAAAATATGGCAAACTTATTTAGATGGCTCTTTAAAGCCCGGGATAAGCCACATGATAGTGTCAGTGGAGCACCGGTCTTTTATATGGGGCAAAGTGTAGCAGGCAAGGTAGTCAATGAAAGAACCTCAATGCAGACCACAACAGTCTATGCCTGTGTAAGAATCATTGCTGAGACAGTGGCCTCATTACCTCTGCACACCTACCGGTACCGGGGGGAAGGAAAAGAAAAGATGTATGACCATCCCCTGTACCGGATTTTGCATGATGAGCCTAATCCGGAGATGAGCTCCTTTACCTTGCGAGAGACTATGATGACCCATCTTCTCCTCTGGGGGAACAGCTATTGTCAGATTATCCGAAATGGTCGGGGAGATGTGCTGGGGTTATACCCGCTTTTACCGGATAAGATGGTGGTAGACCGGGATCAAAAGGGTGAGCTTTACTACACCTACCGTAAGGAAGGACAAAGCTATTATCTGGGTACTGATGAAGTGCTGCATATTCCCGGCCTGGGTTTTGATGGGGTCATGGGCTACTCGCCAGTGGCTTTAGCTAAAAACGCCATCGGTTTAAACATCGCCGCCGAGGAATACGGAGGCAGATTCTTTGCCAACAACGCCACCCCCACGGGGATTCTCTCCACTTCCGGGACCTTAAAGGATCCCACCAAGGTAAGGGATGCCTGGCAGGCCGCTTATGGGGGAAGTAATAATCATAAAGTGGCGGTTTTAGAAGATGGCCTTCAGTACCAGGCCATCAGCATGCCCAACTCCGATGCCCAGTTTCTAGAGACCCGGAAGTTTCAGATTGAAGAAATTTGTCGAATCTTTCAGGTGCCGCCACATATGGTGGCCGAATTAAGCCGATCCAGCTTTTCCAATATAGAAAACATGGCCATCAGTTTTGTGGTTCATACCATCCGTCCCTGGCTGGTACGGATTGAACAGACCATAAACCGTAAGCTTTTTAAGGAAAAAGAAAAGGGTCAATATTTTGTTTCCTTTAATGCTTCAGCTCTTTTGCGGGGTGATTATAAATCCCGGATGGACGGTTATGCCATTGGCATTCAAAACGGATTCTTTTCTGTTAATGATGTAAGAAGAATGGAAAACCTGGATCCGATTCCTGAAGAGGAAGGCGGGGACCTTTATCTTACCAATGGTAATATGCTGCCTCTAAAGTTGGCGGGGGCTTATGCCAAGAAGGCCTTGGAGGAAAGCGGGGGCGAGTCATGAGGATATGTATATATATATGAAGTAATACGGGTGAAAAAGTAAATAACTTCAAGAATAATCAAGCATTTCTTTTCGAAGGAGTGCTTTTTTATTGTGCCTAAAAAAGGAGGTTGATGGGATGGATAAATTTTGGCGCTGGGTGATGAACGAAGCCCAGGATGCTGCAGTAAGAACCCTCTATTTAGAAGGGTATATTGCAGAGTCTTCCTGGTTTGATGATGACATCACCCCCAAACAGTTTAAGAGTGAGCTTTATGGTAGCGGATCTGGTTCTGATGACATCATCGTAAAGATACATTCGCCGGGGGGAGACTGTTTTGCTGCAGCTCAGATCTATAACATGCTTAAAGAATATCCCGGCAAGGTCAGCGTCCATGTGGATGGTCTGGCAGCCAGTGCGGCATCGGTAATCACCATGGCCGGAGATGAAGTATGTGTTTCTCCCCTTTCAGTAATTATGGTCCATAATCCTGCCATGTTTATTGCAGGAGAAGTGGCGGATCTTCAGGTTGGCATTAATTTACTCAGTGAAGTGAAGGAGAGCATCATCAACGCCTACCAAAATAAGACCGGTCTTTCCCGAACGAAAATTTCTCATATGATGGATGCGGAAACCTGGATGAGTGCCCATAAGGCTATTGAGCTTAAGTTTGCCGACAGGATTCTATATGAGGCTACCCCTATGGATACGGCGGATCATGGTTTTATCTTTGATCAGCTTACCGTAACTAACACCCTTTTAAAAAAGCTGCCGGGGATTAAAGCCAGGATGCTGGAGCAGACAGGAAGCAAAGGAGCAGATGAACCCGTAGACAACAAACAGCCTAACGATTCCCGGGAAACACCGGAGCAACCGGTTGAAGCTGATTTAAACCAGGTACCTGTAAGCCAGCTACAAAAACGACTGAATCTAATTAAAAATTGGAGGTAGAGAAAATGAAAAGAATTCAAGAATTAAGAGAAAAACGGGCCACTGTCTGGGAACAGGCCAAAAAGTTCTTAGACGAACACCGTCAGGAAAACGGCCTTATTTCTCCGGAAGACACCGCAGTCTATGAAAAGATGGAAGAAGAAGTGGTCAATCTGGGCAAAGAAATAGAACGTCTGGAGCGCCAGGAGATGATGGATAGGGAGTTAGCTGCCCCTATTAATAAACCTTTGACTACCCGTCCGGAGAGGATGGAAGAAGAAAAGACCGGCAGAGCCACCGATCAATATAAGGCTGCATTTTGGGGGGCTATGCGAAATCGGGTAAACCCAACAGTGCAAAATGCCCTTAGGATAGGCGAGGATACGGAAGGCGGGTATCTGGTCCCGGATGAATACGAGCGTCAGCTGATTCAGGCTTTAGAAGAAGTCAATGTGATGAGAAAGCTCTGCCATGTGATTTCCACCAGCTACGGGGATAGGAAGATTCCGGTAGTGGCCAGTCATGGCCAGGCTTCCTGGATGGATGAGGCGGGACCTTTTGTAGAAAGCGATGATAGCTTCACCCAGGTTAGCCTTTCAGCCTATAAGTTGGGGACCATGCTGAAAATCTCTGATGAACTTTTGCATGATGCCTTCTTCGATCTGGAAGGATATGTGTCCACCGAATTTGCCAGACGAATTGGAGCTGCGGAAGAAGAGGCTTTCCTTTTGGGAGACGGCAGCAGCAAGCCCACAGGGCTACTTCATACCACTGGAGGAGCTGAGGTTGGTGTCACAGCGGCCAGTCCCACCGCTATTACCATGGAGGAAGTAATTGACTTATTCTTTAGCCTAAAAGCACCTTATCGTAAAAATGCTACCTTTGTGGTCAACGATGCAACGGTAAAAGCGATCCGCAAGCTGAAAGATGGGCAGGGCCAGTATTTGTGGCAGCCTTCCATCACTCAAGGAACCCCGGATACAATCTTAAACCGTCCAGTGGTAACCTCTCAATATATGCCGACAGCAGCCGCCAGTGAGAAAACCATCCTCTTTGGTGATCTCAGTTATTACTGGATTGCTGACCGTCAGGGCAGAACTTTTAAACGCCTGAACGAATTGTATGCAGCTAATGGGCAAGTGGGATTTTTAGCCTGGCAGCGCCTTGATGCTAAGCTAATCCTTAGCGAATCTATAAAGGTTCTTCAGCAGAAAGCCTAAGCGAATAAATAAGGGCGGGTAGTCTATTTGGCTACCTGCCTAATTTTTGAGGAGGTAGAACCATGGGATACAACACAAAAAACTATACCGAGCAAGGCGGTGAGAAAACTGTCATTGGCGGGATTTTGGAAGTTAAAGCGGGGGGTTCTTTGGAAATTAAAGAAGGAGCATTTTTAAAGGGACTCCCTATAGCTTCAAACCAGGCCAACAGCACCGCCGCCACGGTCAGTGATCTAAAGAATAACTTCAACGACTTGCTGGCCAAGCTTAAGGATGCCGGTTTCATGGAATTTGACACCTGGAACTTATCCGTTGCTAAAGCACCGATAACTACTGAGGGGCAGCCGATAACAGAAAATCAAAGCAAGGTTAGTGATGTTACCATTGCCGATGGCATAATCAGTGTTACGGTTGATGTGGAAGGGCTGGTGGAGTTTGATAGTTCTAATCCTGCACAAGGCATTCATAAATGGGTAGGGATTTTAATATCTACCGGACTTTCTGATATCACCAAAATCAAATACAACGATTATCAGCTAACACAGGCTGATGTAACAGAAGCAGCCAGTGTAGGCGGCACAGACGGAGATATCATTATGTGGCTAAAATGTGATGAGATTATAGAAACCCCTAAGCTCTTTACGCTGTGGTCTTCCGGCTATGAAGAAACCGAATTTATGGTTGAAATAGTGGCTCCAGCAGTGGAATAAGGAAAGGATGTGGCGGAGATGACACTACTTGAAAAGGTTAAGGCCAACCTTATTTTAGACCATGACAGTGATGATGAGTTACTGGAGATGTATATCGCCGCCGCTATTTCCTATGCAGAGAGCTTTCAACATTTAAACCCGGGAACCTATGAACAAATGCCAATGTCAGCTACCACCCAGCAGGCTGTCATTATGCTTTCATCTCACTTTTACGAATCCCGGGATGGCTCTACCGGCGGTTTCTTCGGCGATAACGTTAAGGCCTCGGAGCAGGTCTGGAACGCTGTTCATCTTCTTTTGCGCATGGGAAGGGAGTGGAAGGTGTGAAAAAAACCGGGTCTGGCCGGCAAAGAAAAAGACAGAAATGTTGCTACCGAAAAGGCAGACACAAGAATCGCAACCATGGATACGATGAAGCCTTAAAAAAAGGCGGTGAAATAGATGAGCTTTGGGAAAATGATAATCCTGGTGGATATTATCGAGACTACCACCAGCCAAGACGAAGAAGGCTTTGTGAAGAAGGAAGATAACATCATCGCCAGTACGCGGGCATACCGGGAAGAACGTAACCCTTCCCGGAAATGGGTTAACCTGGCTGCCTACACCGAAGCCGATGCTTTGTTCCAGTTGCGGGTGATTCCTGACCTTGAGTTGAAAGCTGGAATGATTCTGGTCTGTGATACTGGGAGTTACACCATCATCAATGTAGAAAAAGTAAAAGGACTCTACCTTGAGGTTTTGGCAAAAAAGCTGGAACCCACCAAGGCATAAAAAGGGGAGGGGGAGCATTGGCAAGACTAAGTTATAAAATGCCGGAAGATTTTTTATTAAAAGTATCAGCTCTGGCAGATAAAACCGATGTAATTATACCCAAGGTGCTTGAGGAAGGCGGCAAGGTGGTAGCGGATAAAGTGAAAGCTAACCTACAGGCAGTGGTGGGCAGCAATCTGAAAACAAAACCTCGCTCCACCGGGGAACTTATAAAAGCTTTAGGGGTAAGCCCGGCAGGGCTGGATCGAAACGGCAATTATAACGTCAAGGTGGGCTTTGATGAACCGCGGGATGATGGGGAGTCCAATGCCAAGATTGCCAATATTTTAGAATATGGTAAATCCGGTCAACCTGCTAAGCCATTCTTAAAACCAGCTAAAACCGCCAGTAAAAAAGCCTGTATTGAAGCTATGAAAAGGAAGCTGGATGAAGAAATCAATAAATCCTAGGAAGGGAGGCAGATGGTGAACAGCTATAACAGTATTTTAAGAGACATCAAAAAAACGTTAACGAGTACCGGGCTTCCTATGGAAACCGGAGTGTTCAGCGACCAGGCTCCCGAAGAGTATCTAGTAATTACTCCTATGAATGATCTCTTCGACCTTTTTGCTGACAATCTGCCTCAGATGGACCTACAGGAAGCCCGGATTTCTTTGTTTAGTAAAGGCAACTATATGACCAGAAAAAACCAGGTAGTGGCTTTACTCATATCCAGTGACTTTACTATTACTGACCGCCGCTATATAGGAGAAGAGGCGGAAACAGGCTTTCACCATATAGCTATTGATGTGGCTAAAGAATATGCAGTAACCCTATAACCGGCTAGCTTGCCGGATTTTATTTTGAAAGGAGAGATGGATCGTGGCAACCATAGGATTGGATCGGCTATATTACGCCAAAATCACCGAAGATACAAATGGTGATGAAACTTACGGCACTCCCCAAATATTGGCCAAGGCCATGACCGCTGAGCTAAGTGTAGAGCTTATTGAAGCAATCCTTTATGCAAATGATGCGGCATCTGAAGTAGTTAAGGAATTTAAAAGCGGGTCTTTAAGCCTGGGGGTGGATGATATAGGGCCTTTAGTGGCCCAGGATTTAACCGGATGTAAAATTGACAGCAACAATGTAGTAGTTTCCAGAAGTGAAGATGGAGGTAGTCCGGTAGCTATCGGGTTTCGGGCTAAAAAGTCTAACGGAAAATATCGTTACTTTTGGCTTTACCGGGTTATCTTTAGTGTTCCCGCCACCAGCCTTGCCACCAAGGGGGATTCTATTACCTTTAGCAGTCCCACCATAGAAGGTACCGTTTTTAGGAGAAACAAACTGGACGGGGAGAATAAACATCCCTGGAAAGCAGAAGTGACGGAAGGAGATAACGGAGTGGCAGCTTCCACCATTACCAATTGGTTCGCATCTGTTTATGAACCCGACTTCACCGAGGTGACCCCCACCATTACCATTACGACTCAACCGGCAGCCACAACGGAAGTGACCGCAGGCAGCATTACCGGCAGCCTTTCGGTGGTAGCCAGCAGCAATACCAGTAACCCGGTTACTTACCAGTGGTATGAAAACACCGTGGACAGTTCCACCGGCGGCACAATTATCAATGGGGAAACCTCAGCCAGCTTTGACATTCCTACTGATTTGGTAGCTGGTACCTATTATTACTACTGTGTCTTAAGCTTAAGTGGAGCTGAGAGCGTGACCACCACTGTGGCTACCGTGGTAGTTTCAGAATAAGGATGGGAGGATGACTTATGACTAATGAAGTAAAACCGTTAGAAATAGATGAGGCTTCTGAAGAAAGAAGTACAGTGATAACCATTGGCAATAGGGAGTACCGGCTGATTCTCACCACGAAAGCGACCAAAGCCATTGCCAAGCGTTATGGGGGGCTAGAGAAGCTTGGCGAAAAACTCATGAAAACAGAAAACTTTGAAATGGCCTTAGACGAGATTATTTTTCTGATTACTTTGCTGGCCAATCAGTCCATCCTAATCCACAATCTCAGGAACAAAGAGGATAAGCAGGAACTCTTAACCGAAGAAGAGATGGAGCTTTTGACCTCGCCTTTGGATCTGGCCCAGTACAAAAATGCTATTATGGCCAGCATGTTGAAGGGCACCAAAAGAAATGTGGAGAGTGAAGAATCAAAAAACGAGGCAGTCGGGTAAGTGAGGAGGCACTCTTTACCCGACTCCTTTATGTGCGCCCAGATAGGGCATTGCCTAATGTGGTGTAGGAGCCACTCCGAACGATAACTCGGGAAATAACCCACTTAACCGAAAGGCGAAAGCTGGCACGGGAACAAAGCACGGTGGGAAAGCGGTAAGTCACCTTAAAACACATTGGTGCGACTGAACTGCAATATTAAGCGGATATAAGGTTTAAATTGGGTTTATTGAATGCGAGTTTCCAGTTTCTGTTAGTCGTAGGCGGAGGAAATGTGTTTGTAACCTCTGGAGCAGGAAAGGTTGTCATTAATAGAGGGACAATCGGTTATCAAATATCCTGTTCAACACGCAAGAGAACTTGTGATAACGAAACGAAAGCAAAACCGACAATCCGCACATACCTGTAGGCAGTGTTAACTGGGGATACCCTAAACAGGAACGCCACAACGCGGCTATAGCCACAGGGCTTGAATACCCTGCATGGGTACGGAGCGTTCGTAGTAGTCCGAGGACGGGAAAGCCGTCCACATGGCGAAGGGACGCAGTTGTTGTGTACTAAAATCAAAATTGATTAGGGAGGAAAACCTCATATGCAACCAACAATAGAGATTTTAGCAAGAATCAGCGTAAACTCTAACGCAAACAAGGATGAAGTTTTTACAAGACTTTACCGCTATTTGTTGCGACCAGATATCTACTTTGAAGCATATAAAAACCTGTATGCCAATAACGGAGCAGCGACCCGTGGCGTGGATAATGATACCGCAGACGGTTTTAGCGAAGCGAAAATTGATAAAATAATAAAATCGCTTAGTGATGAAACCTACACGCCAAAATCAGTGCGAAGAACTTATATCGATAAGGGAAACGGGAAAAAGCGACCGTTGGGCATTCTGACTTTTACGGACAAACTGGTGCAGGAGGCACTTCGTATGGTACTTGAAGCTGTGTATGAACCGTCTTTCTTGGATTGGTCGCACGGTTTCAGACCGAACCGAAGCTGTCATACCGCGCTGGCAAGTTTGAAGAAAGAGTTTACAGGGGCGCGTTGGTTTGTCGAGGGCGACATTAAGGGTTGTTTTGATAATATCGACCACGCCGTTTTAATAAGTATGCTGAACAAGAAAGTGAAGGATGCACGAATAGTCAAACTGATTTACAAATTTTTAAAAGCAGGTTATATGGAAAATTGGCAGTACCACAACACCTACAGCGGTACTCCGCAAGGCGGAATTATTTCGCCGTTGCTTGCCAATATCTATCTGCACGAACTGGATAAGTTTGTAATGATGTTAAAGGCAGAGTTTAACAAGCCGAGAGAAACCCATTCCACGTATGAATACGGGGTTATAAGAAGAAAGATGAAAAAACTCCGTAAGGAAATCGAAAACGCGGACGGTGACAAGCGTGGGCAATTGCTTGATGAATATAAAGCAACTCGCGCACAGTTATTACAAACCCCCGCGAAGTCACAAACTGATAAGAAAATCAAGTATATCAGATATGCAGACGATTTTTTGATTGCCGTCAACGGAAGTCGTGAGGACTGTGCGGAAATCAAGCGCAGGTTATTCGAATTTATCGGACAGACCTTGAAAATGGAACTCAGCGACGAAAAAACGTTGATTACCCATAGCAATGATTACGCGCGGTTTTTGGGCTACGATGTACGTGTGAGGAGAAATGGAAAAATTAAGCGCGGCGGTAAAAATGGTTGTACTAAACGCACGCTTAGCAATAATGTGGAACTCTTAGTGCCCTTTGAAGATAAAATCAATAAATTCCTGTTCTCAAAGGGTGTTGTTAAACAACGGCTGAACGGTACTGTCTACCCAACGCACAGACCCGCCCTGGAACGATTGACCGACCTTGAAATTGTGATGACCTACAACGCCGAACTCCGTGGAATATGCAATTATTACAGATTAGCCAGCAACTATAATAGTCTTGGGTATTTTGCATATCTGATGGAATATAGTTGTTTACGAACGCTTGCAGGAAAACACAAATCAAAGGTTAGCAAAATCAAGGAGAAGTTCAAAGACGGTCATGGCAAATGGGGTATTCCTTATACGACTAAAAAGGGTGAAAAGCGCTGTTATTTCGCTAAATTAGCCGATTGCAAAGGGGCAAAATTCTGTACGGATATATTGCCAAACGCTTTTGTAATCCACATGAGCGCAAGAAATACCTTTGAAAACAGGTTGAAAGCGAAAGTTTGCGAGCTATGTGGGACAACGGATGCAGAACACTATGAAATTCATCACATTCACAAGGTAAAAGACCTCAAAGGGAAAGAGCCTTGGAAAGTGGCGATGATAGCCAAACGGCGAAAAACTATGGTGGTTTGCAGAAACTGTCATAACACAATTCATCATTAAGAGTTTAACTGACCAAACAACAATGGGGAGCCGGATACCTTGAGAGGGGTAAGTCCGGTTCCGGGAGAGGACTGTGCAAACCTACCGTAGAAATGCGGCAAGGCGGCATTTTCCTACTCCACTATGGGACGGTACAATTGAATCGCCGGGAAGAAGAAGTCTGGCTGATGCCTATTGGTTATTTGATGGATTTGTGGGAATGTCATAAGCAGTTTATTGTGGGATTGCCAAGCCTAAAAAAATCGCCTTCATTGATGAGGTAATTCCTGAGTGGCTTTGATTTTTCCGATTCAAAGTTACAATATTTTACCATAAAGGATGAAAAAATCTTCAGACTCGAAGGACACCGGAGGAGATAAACTGGAATAGCGTACTCTTTTGCCGTTGTATTTTAAGTAAAATAAGGGTACAATAATAGCTGCAAAGGAGTTGATGTTATGCCTAATATAAAACCGGTGTCAGATTTAAGAAGCTATAACGAAGTTCTAAAAGATATTGATGTAGGGGAACCTGTATTTTTAACTAAAAATGGCCGGGGGAAATATGTAATTCTTGATATTAAAGAATATCAAAAGAGCCAGGCTACTATTAAACTTCTATCAAAGTTGTTGGAGGCGGAAAAAGCTATAAAGACAGGTGAAGAGTGGCTTTCAGAGGAACAAGTCAGGAAAGAACTTGGAGTGTAATTTATGCACAAGCTAAGAATTAACCCTCTGGCAAGACAAGATTTGCTTGGTATTAAAGAATACATTACAAATGATTTGGATAGTCCCGGTGCTGCTATTAATGTAATTTCAAAAATTGTTGAAAGCTATGAAAAGCTAAAGGAGTTTCCGCTACTAGGTATTGAATTGTCACCAAAAATCAACATCGAAACCGATTATCGATATTTGATTAGTGGCAAGTATATAGTGTTTTATAAATTAGATGATACCTATGTGTCTATTTGTCGAATACTTTATGCCAGACGAGATTATATAAGAATACTTTTTGAAGAACCTCAATTTACGGAGGATACAGATATGGAATAATGTATAGGCAAGAGGTTATTTTATAGTTCTGTGAGTCAATAAATAATTGAAAAATATAACAAGACACTCTAAAACCAGGGTGTCTTTTTTCATGCCTATAAGGGAGGAGGTGAAACACTGTGGCAGATTCTTTTGGCCTTAAAATCGGAATTGAAGGAGAAAAGGAATTTAAAAATGCCCTAAGGGAAATCAACCAGAGCTTTAAGGTGCTGGGTTCAGAAATGAATCTGGTCACATCTCAGTTTGACAAGCAGGATAAATCCATTCAAGCGATAACAGCCAGAAACAATGTACTAAATAAAGAGATTGAAGCACAGAAGGAGAAAATCAGCACCTTGGAAGCTGCCCTAAAAAACGCCTCCGATTCCTTTGGTGAAACAGATCGAAGAACTCAGAACTGGGCTACCCAGCTTAATAATGCCAAAGCAGAACTTAACAATATGGAACGAGAGTTGGAGGAGTCCGCCGCCGATGCGGACAAACTTGGCGACGAGCTGGAGGAAACAGGTAAATCTGCAGATGGTGCTGGCAGTAGGTTTGAGAAACTAGGCGGTATCTTAAAAGGTGTCGGAGCGGCAATGGGTACAGTGGCCGTCGCAGCCGGTGCCGCTGCGATAAAACTCGGCAAAGAGGTGGTGCAACAGTTCGGTGAACTGGAACAGAATCTTGGCGGGTCGGAAGCCGTGTTCGGCCAATATGCCGCGTCAATCCAAAAGACGGGCGAGGAAGCCTACAAGAACCTCGGCGTGTCACAGAGTGATTATCTGGCTACCGCTAACAAGATGGGGGCCTTGTTCCAAGGCTCCGGCATTGAACAGCAAAAAAGCCTTGAATTGACGGAAAAGGCAATGCAGCGGGCGGCAGATATGGCATCTGTGATGGGCATTGATATGCAGATGGCTTTGGATTCTGTTGCGGGAGCAGCCAAGGGCAACTTCACGATGATGGATAACCTTGGCGTTGCGATGAATGCTACCAACATTGAAGCCTACGCCCTCGCCAAGGGCCTGGATTTCACCTGGGCATCTGCTACAAACGCCGAAAAAGCTGAAGTCGCAATGCAAATGTTCTTTGAGAATACAGAGCAGTACGCGGGAAACTTTGCCAGGGAATCCACACAAACCATAACCGGCTCCATCGGGTTGATGAAGGCTGCGCTCGGCTCGTTCACAGCGGGGCTTGGCAACACCAACGCTGACATGACGAAGCTAACACAGAACCTAGTGGACGCTTTTCAGGCGGTGGTTAAAAACATTGTGCCTGTCTTAGAGAATATCGTAACTGCACTGCCGATAGCAATGGATGCGATTCTGTCGGCGGTCGGCGATCTGCTTCCTACACTGCTTAATACTGTCACGAATTTGTTTAGCCAGGTACTGGAAACAATCCTGAACCTATTTCCGGAGCTTATTCCGGCCACCGTTGATGCGATTATGACGATTGTCGGTGCACTAATCGATAACCTCCCGCTAATAATCGATGCGGCGGTGCAATTAGTGACCGCTCTTGTAGAAGGCTTAGGCCTTGCTTTGCCGGAATTGATTCCTGCGGCGATGAGTGCGGTGATAACAATCGTACAAGGGCTGCTTGAGAACATGGATAAAGTCATCGAGGCGGCTTTTGCCATAATAACTGGACTGGCGGAAGGGCTTTTAAATGCTCTGCCACAGCTTATTGAGGCGTTGCCTCATATCATTACTAGCATCATTAATTTTATTACAGGAAATCTGCCCACAATTATTGGATTAGGCGTTGAACTTACAATTATGCTTGCGGCTGGATTAATTCAGGCCCTGCCTCAATTAGTCGCAAGCCTGCCGCAGATTGTGTTCGCCATTATAACTGGCATAGGAAAAGCTGCTGTCTCCATAGTGGAAATTGGCAGAAATATCATGACCGGTCTTTGGAGTGGAATTGCATCTATGCTAGGCTGGATCCAAAGTAAAGTAAACAGCATGGTAAGCGGTATCGTGAGCAGTATGAAAGGGGTACTAGGGATCCGCTCACCATCTAAAGTCTTTGCTGGTATTGGTGAAAACATGGGGCAAGGAATTGGAGAAGGGTTTAGTAGTGCTATGAAAGATGTAGAAAAAGAAATGGCTAGGGCTATTCCTACCGACTTTGATTTAGATATGAATAGTGTAGTCAGCGGGGTAGAAGCCGGCAGCAGCGGAGCAGTCTTTGATGTGACCATTCCCTTAACCATTGACGGAAATATCTTAACCCGAGTAATTGCCCAGCTGCAGTGGAACCAAAATACGGTCACCGTTAGAAACCTGGGAGTAGCCGGAGCTTAAATAAATTAAAGGAGGGCAGTCCGGCCATGATTGACATATATGCAGGAAGTACCCTGATTCAATCCATTAAAAAAGTCATGAGTGCTAACTTAAGAGAAACCCTGGATGGGGAATATACCCTATCCTTTACAGTACTGGCCAAGTCTGCCCTGGCTTTAAAAACCCGGCAGGTAGCTAAAATAGATGGCCAGTCCTTTGAGATTGTGCAGATTAGTAAATCCCTTCAGGGGGATCTACCTATCTGCTCAGTCCTTTGTGAACATGTGTCATATCTACTTAATCATGAAATGTATAACATCACTGAATTTGATTTTACCGGAGATCCTACCGCAGGATTAACTCAAGTTTTAGCGGGAACACCTTTTACAGCCGGTATCGTAGATTTCACCGATAGTGTTACTATGAAAATCAACCAAAAGGTCTCCAGAAGAGCGGCCCTGATGCAGTACATCGCCATCTTAGGCGGGGAGATTGAATACGACGGTTACAAGATTAATATCAGAGAACATCGGGGCAGCATTGACTACCTGCCGGTAATGGATTCTAAGAACGTAACTAATGTGGCCGTATCTTATGATTCCCGGGAGAATAGTTCTTCCTATGATATTGCCTTTTTTAAGTTGCTGGATTTATCTGTGGGGGATAATGTTCAGATTGTCTTTACCCCCCTGGGGATTAACGTCAAGACCAGGATTATTTCCTTAGAGTACAATCCCTTCTATAGATATAACATCCGGGTGGAAGTAGGTTCCTACCGGCCCAGTATTTCCGATACCTTCTACCGGATAGAAAGCTCTATTAGTGGTGTGAGCAGTTCGGTAGATAATCTGCAAAACCAGGTCTATGACCTGCAGGTTTCTTACACCATTGTCAAGGAACTATCTGTGGTGGATAACACCGTCAATGTTACCTATGAAGTAGAAAAAGGAGCAAGCCATCAGTACCATGCCCAGTACAGTTTTACCACCGATGCTAGCGGGCGGATTACCTCCATTACCTTAGAAGATATATTCTCAGAGCTTTTGTTAAAAGAAGTATCTTCATTAATGGTTGATGAAGCTTCTTTTGCTGTTACTTATGCAGACGCCAGTACAGCAAATTACACCTATACTACTGACAGTAGCGGCAGAATCACCACCATTGAAAAAGTCTAAAGGGGGTTGAAACATGACTTATCATCGTAATTATAATAACCCATTAGCTATCTGGACCGCCTTTGGAGGCCGGGGGAGCGTTACTGTGGCTACTCCAACTCTCAATTGGAGTAAGAAATACTATAGCGACTTCGGCTATACCCAGTATGGCAGTGAAACCCAAATTGATGTATATGACAACGGATCTGCTCAAATCGCGGTGTATTATGCCAAAACCCCCTATATGTCCTACTACAACCAAAGTACTAAACAGTGGACAGTAGTTAGTGTACCATGGTGGAGCTACGGACAGCCTTATATCCTCTGGGCAGGAGAAGGGGTCTTTTTAGCTTGCATTGTGGGTCTAGCTAATATCATCGCCTCCTTTGACGGGATAACTTGGTATAATGCCGGTTATTGTCAAGGTGCCAAGAACGATATGACCTGCGGTGCCTACGACCCTGCAACTAGCTGCGGGGTAGTATCTTGGTGGTACTATCAGTCTCCCCTTTACTATAGCTACGATTCTTTGAAGGAACGTACCGCCTGGACACTGGTCGGGGCTGACGGAACATCAGTCCCGGTTTTCAGGTACCTGACTATGCATAAAGGAAACTTTGTGGGAATCGTTAGCAGCAGCAAAGCTATCGCCAAGGCCAGTTCAAGCAGTCCCGGCAGCTGGTCTACTACCATTGCCGCAGATTTGAATGAAACCAATTATATGAACATCCGTTCAATTAATGGGAAGCTCTTTGTCATGAAGTGGAATTATATCAATAGTATCTACCATGTAAAATTATGTGTTTTAAACGACAGTGCTACGGAGCTGACAGAGACTAATCTATATAATGTGGGGGGCTTAGCTGATAACAATATCCCCAATCCCAACAACATCATCTGGATGGCAGACTGGGGTAAATATGCCCTCTTTGCAGAAGAGATGCTCTATGTTTCAGACGATGGCCTAACCTGGGAAGGGGTAGAACAGCCAGGGCTTAGTGTTAGCCAGTACGACAATTTTGAAGGTGCTATTTATGTGCCGGGAGATGGCTTCTATATAAAGGCCACCGGCTATGTCTACTACGCTCCCTATTAAAGACGCCTTAATACTAGGGAGAAGAATTACGCCTTAAGAGATTAGGGCGTTTTTTTTATATGCAGAAAGCGAGGTAATGAACATGAAAGAAATATGGACCTACATACAAATCGCCATTACCGCCATCGGTGGCTGGCTGGGCTGGTTTTTAGGCGGCCTTGATGGCTTCTTATATGCTCTGGTAGCCTTTGTGGTTCTAGATTATATTACCGGGGTGATGTTGGCATTCCTGGAAAAAAGGCTATCCAGTGATATAGGTGCTCGGGGGATCTTTAAAAAAGTGATGATCTTTTGCCTGGTGGGCGTGGCCCATATTATTGATAGCAATATTATCGGAGAGGGCAGTGTAATTCGCACAGCAGTAATTTGCTTTTATTTATCTAATGAAGGCATCAGTATCATCGAAAATGCTACTCAGATGGGACTGCCGGTTCCTGAAAAGCTTAAAGATATCCTGGCACAGCTAAAGGATGGAGGGGATAAGGATGAAACCAAGTAATCTTAAGACCAAATACATGACCAGAAATGACTGCTACACTGCTGGCAGGAAGATCACACCAAAAGGAATCATGGTTCACTCCACCGCAACTCCGGGTGTGATGGCGGCGGATTGGTTTAGCCGGTGGAATAAATCCTATAAGGTGGGGGAGATAAACCATCAGGCTTGTGTTCATGCTTTCGTAGATGATAAGGAAATCTGGCAGCACCTGCCCTGGAACCATCGGGGCTGGCATGCCGGGGGTAAAGCCAACGATACTCATATCGGAATAGAGCTTTGTGAACCGGGTGGGTTTTCTTATTCTGGCTCTACCATGGTAGGCTATGATGTAAAAAAGAATGAAGCTTATTTTCGTGCTGCTTGGAAGAATGCAGTGGACCTATGTATCTTTCTTTGCAAACAATATGGTCTGACGGAGAAGGATATCCTCGGCCATGCTGAAGGCCATAGACAAGGTATTGCTAGCAATCATGCAGATCCTTTGCACTGGTACCCAAAACATGGGGAGAGTATGGACACCTTCCGAGCGGCAGTAAAAGCGGCACTTAATAAAACCGAGAATGAGAACAGTTTTAGACTTGCTGTAGGAGATGTAGTGGAAATTAGAGCTTCGGCAACTAGGTATTTTCCCAGTGGACCATTAATACCTCCTTGGGTTAAAGATACCTATCATGAAGTAACGCAAATAACAGCCAGCGGGAAAGAAGTTTACAAAGGCGGTAAACACAGTGTACTCCTGGGGAATAAAGTTCATAAACTAACAGGCAATGTGTCTGCAGGCATAATGACTTGGGTGGATATCGATGAGCTTAATTTAATATCTTCCAAAGTAAAGGAAGGAGAACAGCTTGCCCGGGCGGAAAAATTCTACCGAGTACAGGTAGGCGCTTTTAGCAAACAAGAAAATGCTGAAAAGCTGATGAAAGAACTGGCCCGGGCAGGGTTCAATGCCTATGTGAAATATGAATAACTTCTCGATTTATGTTATCATTTATGATAACACAAATGCGGAACACGGCATATACTTGGATTGGGGGTGTAAGGATGAGTGAAGCAGGAGTAAAGTTTTCGGAAGTGAAGGAGCTTTTAATGAAAGATGAAGAGTTCAAAGTAGAGTATGAAAAGCTAAAACCGCGTTATGATGTCATTTCACAAATTATTGAAGCAAGAACAAGCCAAAACATTACCCAAGAGGAACTGGCACTTCGGGTTGGAACTAAAAAATCCAACATCAGTCGCTTGGAAAGCGGAACTTACAATCCATCTCTTGATTTTCTGGCTAAAGTAGCCCGTTGTCTTGGAAAAGAGGTACAGGTAACCTTAAAATAACGTTTTGAGGGAAGTTATTTATAAAATAATAGTACTACGGATGATGAAGGCACTGAGAAATCAGCGCCTTTTTCTTTTTCAGTAAGATTGTGGATCCAGTCTCAGTTCCGCTGGATAAACCGGTTCAGCAAAATTCTACCGAGTACAGGTAGGCGCTTTTGGCAATCGAGAAAATGCTGAAAAGCTGATGAAAGAACTGGCCCGGGCAGGGTTCAATGCCTATGTGAAATATGAATAAAGGGGCTCCGAGAGAGTTGGTGTGTTAAGCACATCAGCTCTTTTTTTTATCCCTTTTTAGATCGGAAATGACTTGATAAATACTCGACTTAGAGGGAATATGTGACATGCGAAAAGCCTTAAAAGCCCCTATTTCAAAGGGTTTTGGGGCGATATATATTTTTCCGCTTTTAAGTTAAATGGCTACTAACCATGATACGAAAAGCGGGATAAAGAAAGGAGGAAACTAAGTGAGTAATGCGTTGTTGGATGCTGTAGCTACAAAAAATATTAATCCCGGTTTAGATCAAATGGTGAGTGTGGTTCCAATTTCGGATAAGAATAATTTTGATCAGGCCCCTCGAAAGCCTAGAGTTGCCTCTTATTGTAGAGTGAGTACCGAAGAAGAGATACAGCTGGGTTCATTGGAAAATCAAATTATCCACTATACGAACCATATCAGATCAAATAAAGAGTGGCAGTTTGTAGGGGTATTCTCAGACAGAGGCAAATCAGGGACTAAAACTGGAAGCCGTACCGGGTTTAATAGAATGATCCGTAGAGCCATGGCCGGCGAAATCGATATTATTCTGTGCAAATCTATTTCACGGTTTGCGAGAAATGTACTGGACACTCTAAACATTGTAAAATCACTAAGCGAAAAAGGCGTGACAGTAATATTCGAAAAAGAAGCGATAAATACTTCGAAAATGTCCAGTTCAATATTGTTGACTGTACTCGCCTTATTTGCGGAGGAAGAGAGTCGGAACATCTCTGAAAACATTGAATGGTCATTAACAAAGCGATTTGAGAATGGAGAAGTAAGAGCTGTAAAGATACTTGGGTATGATTTCAATAAGGATAAAGAATGGATAGTAGTAGAAAGTGAAGCCGGAATTGTAAGAGAAGCTTATAGGTTGTTTCTCGAAGGCAAAAGCATGTCGGAAATTGCCGAGATATTCATTGAAAGGGGTTACAGAAAAAAGAATGGAAGAATTGATTGGGACGGAAGCGGTGTTAGGGGACTTCTAACTAATGAACGCTATACCGGTGATGTGCTTAGCAGAAAGACCTGCACTCTAGATTTTAGAAGCCATAAATCTGTAGTAAATGATGGTCACAAGCCCCAGTATTATATTGAAAATCATCATGAAGGAATTATATCAAAGGAAGATTTCCAACGGGTTCAAGATATTCTTTCTCAAAGTGTGTCTACTGCAAAAGGAATTAGGAAAAAAACATATCCCTTATCCAAAAGATTAAAATGCACTAATTGTGGGGCTAATTTTCATCGGCAGGAGAATCCAAATGGGAAGGTTGATTGGATATGTAGCACCAGCAAGAAAAGCAAGAAATTATGCAAGATGGAGCCAATCACTCAGGAACAAATTGAAAAATTGCTAATCGAAGGCTTTTATAAAAGATATGGAATTAATGCTGCTACCGATGGCGGAGAACTAAAAAGGCGGCTAATGAAAGAGCTGATGAATGCTGAAGCGGCCCGGGACAGGGAACAAAACCTTCTAAGGGTAAAGCTAGAGAAAGTATCTAATAAAAGAAAACAAGGCTGTAATAGACGGTTTAAATATAGAGCCGATAAAAGAAAAGAGAATTGCTTTAGAAAAGCAAATTGCTGAAAGAGCCACTGATTGGGAGCTATTTGATAGGGATGAAGCCTTCCGAAGAAAGGCACTGGGTAAACTGAAAGACCTACAAGGGTCGGTACAATCAATAAATAGAATATTGGATATATCTTTTATGAGAGCCTGGGTGATTCGAATTAAAATCGAGTCACCTTATTTATTTACCGTAAAGTGGATTGATGGAAGCAAAACGGTAGCGGGGCAGTTCAGAAGGAGGTATATGTTATGAGAATGAATACTCCAGCTGTTGTAAATCCCCGGGTTCGAGTTATTCCTGCAAAGGTTGAAACAAACAGCGATGGAGGAAATCCAGAAGGGCAGAAAAAGAAGATTGCCGTTTATGCTCGTGTTTCTACATTTGAAGAGGAACAACAATCAAGCCAGGAGCTTCAAGAAAGCTACTTTAAAGAAATGATTGCCAATAATGAAAACTGGGAATTGTATAAAGTCTATGCCGACCATGGAGTTACTGGAACAAATACAAAAAATAGAACCGCCTTTAATGAGATGATTGAAGATGCAAAGGAACAAAAATTCGATTTAATCATAACTAAATCAATTAGCCGGTTTGCTAGAAATACCCTTGATTGTTTGACCTATGTACGTATGCTAAAAGGCTTAAAAAAGCCCGTGGGCGTGATTTTTGACCGTGAACGAATTTCGTCTTTGGATAGTAGCTCCGAAATGCTACTTACAATAATTGCCAGTATTAGCGAAGAAGAGAGCAAAACCATTAGTGCCAATGTCTGCTGGGGCGTAACCAAAAGATTTTCTCAAGGTATCCCCCATATCCCCACAACTTATTTTCTAGGATATGACGAGGATGAAGAAGGCAATCTTATTATAAATGAAAAGGAAGCTAAAACGGTAAGACGGATTTATAGAGAACTTCTTGCCGGGAAAGGAACCGTGCTAATTGCAAAAGGATTGACCAAGGATAAAGTTAAAACCGCCAGGGGAAACACCAAATGGACCAGCGATTCGGTTCTTAAGCTGCTACGAAATGAGAAATATGCCGGGCATGCCCTTTGCCAGAAGTCGGTCACCCTTGACCCCCTTACCCATAAACGGGTGAGAAATAAAAACCACAAACCTCAATACTTTATCAGGAATCATCATCCGCCTATTATTTCGGAAGAAGACTGGAATGAAGCTCAAAAAGAACTAGACCGGAGAAGTAAAATGCTCCACGACCCGGGTGGAAAATATCGAAGGGCTTATAGCGGCAGGTCACCTTTTTCTAATATGTTTTTTTGCGGAACATGTGGAATGCCAATAATCCGGAGAAGAATTACTTCAAGAAATAAAGAAAAAAAATATCACTTTACTACTTGGCATTGCCGGGTAGCATCCCATAAATATAAAGCAGATTTCAAATGTAACGCCAAGTATATCTGGGAAGAGGTTATTGAGAGGGCGTACAATGAAATGCTGCTTAAAATGTCCAAGGAAATTGACCAGATCCGTGCCGAAGGTGAGGAAGCCATAGAAGATGTAGATCTATCAGCAGATGAGACCAGAAGATTGAAAGAGCTGGATGAGATTATCAAACGGATTGGCAATCGAATAAGTGAGCTATCCATGAGGGAGAGCGTAACCAATGATCAAATTTATGATGCTACCTTAAGGAATCTAATTTACGAGTCGCAGATATATCAGCAAGAATATGAGGCACTGCTTAAAAGCCAGGACGAAAGCAACTATATAAGAAAGAACCTGGAGACGCTGATTAAACACCTACAAACCATAGAGGATTATGAAACCTTTAATGCCAACATCTTTAAAGAGATTGTAGAAAGCGGTATTTTTCATGAAGATTACGAAATAGAATTTATATTTAAATGCGGCATAAGAAGAAAAGCCTACGGATGGAGAAGAGGGAAAAACCCGGTGGAACCAATGGAATCAGGCATTGAGCAAGAAATAGACTATAAAAACAGCCTGTAACCCTGGTAGCCTTAAATAGCTAAAATATTTAAAGCCTATATAAACAAGAAAACTCCGTAAACCTATAAAGATTGTACTTGCAATAGTTTGATATGGATGCAAACATACGAACAAATGCAATCGTTGATAGGTGGGGAGTTTTTTTTATGGATGAAAAAAATAAGGCCATGTGGGTACACACCCTGTGGGATCCACTTGAAAAAATAGACCAGAGTCCACTTCATAGTAAAAAAGACGGTATTAAGGTCGCGGCCTATTGCAGGGTGAGCTTAGACTCGCTTAATATATCAGAATCACTGGAGAGCCAGGTTAGTCACTATACCCATTTTATCGGCAGAAAAAAGAATTGGAAGTTCGTCGGCATCTATTTTGATAATCTAGTTTCAGGCAGAAAGGCATCACTAAGACAAGGCTTCACACGGATGCTCAGGCACTGCGATGAAGGGAAGATAGACCTTATACTAGTCAAAAATGTATCCAGGTTCTCCAGAAATGCAAAAGAGCTTATTGAGATTGTTGAACGGCTAAAAGAAATTAACGTAACGGTCTATTTCGAAATGGAAAATATCGAGAGCACTAGAAGTGATACTACCTATCTTCTAAATATATTTGCTAGCATCGCCCAGGCCGAGATAGAAGCGATATCTTACAATATAAAATGGAGCTATGAGAAAAGGACACTTGAAGGTAAAGCTGATATTGGAGATATGTATGGATATGATAAAGCCGAAGTAAATGGTGAAACAATAATTAAGATTAATGAAGAAGCTGCTCAAATTGTAAGAGAGATTTTTGTGATGTACCTCAACGGGTATAGTTCTTATAAGATAGCTGGAGAACTAAGTAGAAGAAATATTAAGACTAAACAGGGAAAAAAGCTTTGGAATTCAAGCACCATTACAGGCATTTTATCAAATATTTCATATACAGGAGATATATTGGTTAGAAAAACAATTCAAGATATGCTGACAAACAAAATACGATCAGCCAAAGGTATAGAAGATCAGTATTTTATTGAAAATCATCATCCAGCAATTATAAGTAAAGAAGTATTTGAACAAGTACAAGAAGAGATAAAGAAAAATGGAAAACCTAGTTCCCCTTATACTCGTAGATATAATCCGTTACTTAAACGCGTTCATTGTGGGAATTGTGGCTATAAATTTAACAGAAATAAAAATAGGGGTAAAGATTATTTTAAGTGTGTTAGTAAAATGACCAATAAGAGCCTTTGTGTAAGTCCTGTGATTAAAGAAGATGACATAATAAAAATAATGCTTGGAGGATTCAAAGAACGGTTTGATATAGAAAATCCGAAAATCATAAAGATGCTGCAAAGATTTTTAATCAGAATAAATCAAAATGATCATTTTGAATTCCACCGCCTCAAAGCTTTGAACCAGATTCAATTAGCAAAAAGCTTGCGAGGCGTTGAATACACAGATGAAGATATCGAGCAAATGGAAGAAAGTTATAAGGAATTTGAAAAAGAACTAGTAAAAATAGAAGATGATAGGAAGTTCCGATTAGAAGCAATTAAATGGTTGGATACTGTAGAAAATTTTGAAGCCTTCGAAAACCAAGCCACAATTGAATATATGCGTGGCTGGATAAAAGAAATTACCATATATTCATTAAACGATTATAAAATCCACTGGATTGATGGAAAAAACACAGAGATCGGAAGTTGTATATCAATTAAACCAGAACTTGAAGAGCCTTTGGTAGATGAGAATTTAATAGAATTACAGATCAAAGGTTCTTTTGAAGAAAATAAAATCACCTTAGAGAAAGGAGGTGATATACAGAGTAAGGAGGGAGTTATGGTGCAAGCTGCAAAAAGGTTAAAGTCTGAAAAGCTAAAGTCTGAAAAAAAGTCTGATTTAATGTTTTTAAATATAAAAAAGCAAATAAGCAATTCTGTAGTAATGCAAACTACTGTGCCTATACCTAGTAAGAAAAAACTGAAAGTAGCAGCTTATATTCGAGTTTCCACAGAAAGCGACCAACAGGAAATAAGTTTAAAGACGCAATATACGTATTTTTTGTACTACATTTTGCGGGATCCTCAGTATATTCTGGTTGATATCTATATAGATGATGGAAAGAGTGGGCTGACTACAAAAGGAAGGACAGAATTTAATCGCTTAATAGACGATTGCGTCGATAGTAAAGTGAATTTAATCATCACAAAATCCTTATCTAGATTTGCTAGGAATACAGTAGATACTCTCAAATGTTTAAATCTTCTAAAAAATCTAGATCCTCCGGTAAATGTGTGGTTTCAGAAAGAAAATCTTTATTCTTTAGATGAAAAAAGCGATCTATTAATAAAACTACTTTCAGTTATTGGGCAGGAAGAAAGTTTGAATATGGGCGAGTCTATTGCTTGGGCGAAAAGGAGTTTAGCTCAAAGAGGAATAGTTAATCCCGGGCGATTAGCTTACGGCTATTATTACGGGGAAAATAAAGAATGGTTAATAAATAAAGAGGAAGAAAAAGTTGTAAAAAGAATTTACAAAGAATATCAAGAAGGAAAGAAAATTCAAAAAATAGCCAAGGGTCTTGAGAGTGAATCAATCCCATCTCCAAGTGGACGAAAAAATTGGGATCCAAATACAATTAAGGATATATTAATTTCAGAGACTTACAGAGGCAACTATGTTTTTCAAAAATTTTATAATTCGTCAGGTTTAATAAAGAAAAAAACAAAAAACCAAGGTGAATTACCAATGTATTTTATTGAAAATCATCATCAACCTATAATTGATAGTGAAGAATGGGAAAATATTCAAGAAATAATGAAAATTAGAGATAAGGAGAGGCAAGATAAAATAGAAAAATATCTACCAGATACTAAAAAGAATGAAGCGTTTTCTAAAAAACTATACTGTGAAAAATGCCATAGTTATTTAGGATATATAAGACAGGTAGATAGGGGAAAAAATAATAAGGGAAATAGGCATTGGAGATGTTATAGTGCAAGAAAAGGTAAAGGTTGTGATTCTATACATTTAAAACAGGAGTATATAGAGGAAAACTTTTCTCAATGCTTAATGGACATAAGGCATAATGAAGCTTTTAGAAAATATATCAATCAATATAAAGAGTCAGTAAAAATCACTCCAGAGGAAGAAAAATTAAGAGAAAGGTTAAATTTAGAAAGAGAAGAATTAAATCAAAAGTTATATGCAGAAGTAGAAGGAGAGCTTAATAAAAAAGGCAAAGATGCAAAACAAGTAGATAAATTGATTGATAAGATTATGAAGTTACGACAACAGATAAATACGTTTACACAAAGAGAAGAACAGCTTGAGTTAATTGAAGAAGATATAGCTGCCATAATGAAGAGTTTAAAAGACTATAAAGATAATAAAAAAACAGGCACAGGATATTATATGAAAGCGCCTAAATTTAATAAAGAAATATTTGAAGAACATATAGAAAAAGGAACCGTTGCTGGTGATGGGAAAATTATATATAAATTTAAATCGGGATTTGAGTGGGCAGCACCAATTGACTATTCAAACTTTCAAATAAAAGCAAGAAGAAAAATTGCGGCAAAGAGAGCTAAAGAAAAAGCAGAGTATTTAAAGGGGCCTGAGGTAACAGAATTATTAGAATATTGTATAGAGCCAAAGACTTTTAAAGAAATGCAGAATTTTTTAGGTAAGTATACAGCCTATCATTCTTTTAGAAAACACATACTTGTGCCTTTGTTAAAACAGGGAATTGTAAAGATGACCATACCGGATCAACCCGTTCATAGATTACAAAAATACTATTCGGTTGACAGGAAGAAACGCAATTGAATATCTTATTAAGAATGAAACCCACTGAGTAGCTAGATAGAAATTATCAGGCTACTTGGTGGGTTATTTTTATTTGCTTGCATTCCTGTAATGCTTAAGAACGATCTTTGAAAAAAGAGACGCCCATCAATACAATTGAATTGTGCTGATCCGCGACAGAAAGGCACAAAACAAAAGATTGAGGAGGCGTCCCTATATGAAAAGTACACAAAACGAGAAGATTTCGCAAATTAAATTTGAGACCCTGGTTGTTGGAATTGACATTGGTAAAGAGACCCACTATGCAAGAGCCTTTGATTACAGAGGGATAGAGCTGGCCAGGCTGTTGAAATTTAGCAACACAGACCAAGGATTTGAACGATTGGACCAGTGGATGCGTGATATATGTAAGCAGCAAGAGAAGACTGAGATCATTGTCGGCTTTGAACCCACAGGACATTACTGGTTTACGCTAGGGGATCATCTCAAACGCCAAGGACACAAACTGGCCATAGTCAACCCGTTCCACGTCAAGCGAACCAAAGAACTGGATGACAATAGTCCTACCAAGAACGACCGTAAAGACCCGAAAACTATCGCCATGTTGGTGAAAGATGGACGTTATCGGGAAGTGTACATACCCGACGACATCTATCAAGAACTAAGAGAAGCGGTATCAGAACGGGAACGGCTGCAGGAGCAATTGACTTCTATTTACAACAGGGTCGTTAGATGGCTTGACATCCGGTTTCCAGAGTTCACAACAGTCTTCAAGGACTGGAGAAGAAACGCAGCATTGATGGCTCTCAGAAGCTTTCCAACACCAGAGAAGGTTATGGAAATGGGTGTTGATGCGATTGTCGAGACGTGGAGAAAGCAAATGAAGCGCGCCAGCCTAAAACGTGCAGAAAGACTGGTAAAAGCGGCAAGTAGAAGCGTAGGTCGAACTAGCGGTAAAGTGGCCTCCGAGGCCAGCTTGCAAAACCTGCTGGCAGAATATGACCTGTACTGTCAGCAATACGACAAGCAAGAACAGCTCATGCAAGAACTGCTGATGCAAGTACCTAATGCTGATAAACTCCTGGATATCAAAGGGGTTGGCCTGATAACAGCAGCCACCTTTGTCGGCGAAGTAGGCGATATCAGTAGGTTCCAAGATCCTAGACAAATACAGAAGCTGGCTGGACTCAATCTGGTAGAGAACAGTTCCGGCAAACACAAGGGAAAGACCACTATCAGCCGTAGGGGTAGAAGACGACTGAGACACAGCTTATTCTTTTCCATGATTGCCATGCTGGGAAAAAACCAAGAGTTTCGGCTACTTCACCAAAGAAACCTGATGCGGGAAAATAATCCGCTCAACAAGATGCAGTCCATCATCGCACTCTGCGGTAAGTTGATCCGGGTCTTCTTTGCAATACTAACCAAAGGCGTTGATTACAGCCCAGAGAAGATGCTGGGGGACATGGAGCAGTCAATTAGAGTAGCCGCCTAGATTGGCAATAGAGACTATACCATAGCGATTGTTATCCCGTTATTGCCAGCATAAGATGGCTACCCGCAGTCACTTAAATGCAGCGATGAACGAAGCTTCAAGAACCAAATATCACGATAAAAACGGGAGCCGGGACAGTCAGGTTGAATTTCACCATAAGGGCAATGACCCCGCTTAGGAGCATGACTGACGTTCCACCTCTTGGATAGGCAGGACGAAGGAATTAAGGGCTTTAGACCCAGGAAGACATGGGAGGGTTGCTGCCAGGAGATGGTGTGGAATCCCACTGGCCACAATACAAGAAACCAAGCGGCTTAGCGGAGCTCTACTCACCATCACCCATAATTACACATAGATGTAACAAACAAGAGATGGGCTGTCCGTAAACAAAATGTAATCGTGAGAAAACAAGCGATACTGGAAGTATAGCTTAGTTTATTAAGGGAGGTTATCAAATGGCAAAATCAAAGAACATTCTCACGGACAAAGAAATGGAGCTGGTAAGTCTGCTGATGCAAGACTGCCAAAGCACCGGGGACATTCAGACGAAGTTGAAACGCTTGTTTGCAGGAACGATTGAACAGATGCTTGAAGCCGAAATGGATGAACATTTAGGCTATGAAAAGCATTCGGTAGAGGGCAACAATAGCGGTAATTCACGCAATGGGTACAATCACAAGAGCATTATCAGCGATTATGGTGAAAGCGAAGTCGCCATACCCCGCGACCGTAACGGTGAATTTGAACCAAGAATTCTTGGAAAGCGACAAACACGAACCGATGAAATTGAGCAGAAGATAATGGCGATGTACTCTAAAGGTATGTCACAGCGCGACATAGAGGATAATCTGCGCGAAATATACGGGGCAGATATCTCACAAACCTTGATTTCAAAGATCACAGATAAAATTTTACCGGAAGTAAATGAATGGCAAAACCGTCCGCTGGAAGCGATTTACCCTATAGTTTACTTTGACGGCATTATGTTCAAAAGCCGTAAAGACAGCCAAATTATTAACAAGTGTGTCTATTCAGTCTTGGGCATTGATATGAACGGCCAGAAGGATATTTTAGGGATTTGGATAAGCGAGAACGAGGGTGCTTCATTTTACGCAAGCATTTGCTCCGACCTTAAGAAACGCGGTGTTACAGACATTTTTATCGCTTGCCACGATAACCTGAAAGGGCTTGGAGAAGCCATTAACGCAGTATTTCCAAAGACTAAGCAGCAGTTATGCATAGTACACCAAATCCGCAATTCAACTAAGTTTGTGCAATACAAGGACAGAAAGCAAATCTGTGCTGATCTCAAGAAAATCTACGGCGCAGTAAATCTTGATGATGCGGAGTATGCAAAAGAAGAGTTTCGGGAAAAATGGGATAAAAAATACCCATCGATTATGCGCTCCTGGGATGCAAATTGGGCTGAACTTACTACATTTTTCAACTATCCCGAGCAGATAAGGCATTTAGTCTATACGACCAATGCAGTCGAAGCATATCACAGAATGGTGCGCAAATTCACGAAAGCAAAGGCGATTTTCCCGACTGACGACTCAATAAGAAAGGTTGTTTTCCTGTCGGTCAAGGAAATCGCGAAAAAATGGACGAAGCCGGCGCGAGATTGGGCAATGGCATACAGCCAGATTATGATTTTCTTTGCAGATAGATTTGCGGCTTAAAGGCCGCCTGGGGGCTCTGCCCCCAAACCCCCGAGATTTATCCGCTTGGGGCTTACCGGTGAAACGAAAAACAGCGAGCAATAAACCCGCTGTTTCACCGTATAAGCCGTAGCATGCGTGGGGTTGCTCCTCAGCATTGCCCTGTTTGTGCTACTATAAAAGTATTAACGAAATTTTGGATGATTATTCCGTTTACACTAAAGCGTGTTCAGAACCATTTGCTGCTTTTAATTAGGTCGTACCAGTTGAAGTTCATTCCCATAAAACGCTCGATTTCATCAATTTTTATTGTGCTCAATTTACCTTCTAAAATTTTAAACTCAGAGCGAATTTCTTTAATGAAGTTATAAAGTTGCTGCTTGTCCATAAATAGCGATAATGAAAATATAAGAGAATAAATTCCTCGACGGGCATTTAGACGTTTGTTTTTTCGAGAAGTATTTAATCTCCTTCTATGAGCCGGATTAACAGCATATGGTAATTTGTGTCCAAAATTCATGAAGTTATCATCAATGGGGACCCTTATCTTTGAAAGATAGAATCTCTCGTTGTGAGCACACGTATTTCTGAATAAACTTAGTACCTGTAAAATACGGGAGGTATTTATAATATGTAGATCATCAGAGATGCAAGAGAAATTATTAATACCTAGAGTTTTTATCATATGGAGTTGAACATCTTTCTTTTGTAGTGTAAATAGATGGCTGACATTTCCAAAAGTTAAGACATTCATTAAGATCCACATTGGCATGTAACCATGCTGCTCTAAGTAAGATTTTATTGAATCATTTTTATTTTTTCTTTGCTGCCCAAGTGTTCGGTATACCGTAGAGATGTAATTGTCATAAACTGAAAGTCTATCCAATGTAGAAAATTTTCCATTTGGCCGAGTTCTATGTACTGTTGTGCTGACAATTCCATAACTATCGATATTATGTATGCTGTAAGAAGAAGTCAAATCGTAATATTTTCTCCGAAGATATTCACTGTCTCTATGAAGAATTGATTTTTCAACATCTGAATTATCAGGGTTACCGTTGAGATGGTAGTTGTAGAAAGATTGTACAATCTGGTTTTTTATAATTTCTTCAACCCTTAATATTTCTTTCAGAAAAATGAGGCGAAGGTTTGCGTCAAAGATTAATAGCGCCTCTAACTCACTTAATCTAGTACCAGTTTTGTATTTCTCAACACTACTGGATCCCTGGTAAAGGAAGGGGTCTTTATAAGCGTTAATCAAATTATAATAATTATATTTCTTAAGAAGCTCTTTTTCCTCGCTTCCATTAGGAATAGTCATATTCCGGCTTCTTAATATTTTGATTCTTTCGCTGTGTGTAGAAAAATATTTTTCCAAAATTAATTCCCCCATATATGTAGAAAGACCGAGGGCAACGAATTACCCGCGGTCTTTAATCGATCTTTTCTAAATAAATTATAACACAGCT
Source organism: Syntrophomonadaceae bacterium (assembly GCA_050949825.1). Taxonomy (GTDB): domain Bacteria; phylum Bacillota; class Syntrophomonadia; order Syntrophomonadales; family Syntrophomonadaceae; genus DTU019. The sequence continues at coordinate 41,142 of JBMNGL010000013.1, forward strand.
TGAATTTGAATCAATAGCAAAATACATAATAATTCCAAAACGACCAAAAATTTGATTGGTGAAGATGAAAATTAGAAAGGCTGGAGGTTAGAGAAACCCGCAGCCTTTAATCGATCATCCAGTGAATGTATAATATCACATGGTTTTGATCGAATCAACAGTATTTTACCCATAATTGCTGATTCTATACTGGCTAGAGATAGAGAAACTACATATAGTTAATATATGCAGATAAATCAAAAAGTAGTACAACATTGGAAGAAAAAAATCCTAAAAAGCGAAAATTGGCTATTTAAGCAGTGATATTCTTTAGGGGAACTATGGGTCCTAAACCAAATAAAAAGCGGACACGGGGCAAACTGGGGGCTCGATTTTTTAGACTCCGTAAAATTATAATGTTTTAGCGTGATTTTGTTATAACGATTTAGCTCATTCTATTGTGGTGGGCTTTTATTTATTCCTTAAATTATCAGGAACCCATTTAGATGGAATCTTGCTTCGGTAGAGTACCGAGGTAGAGGGCATCTAGGGTGGGTTATTTTTTATTGCAGAAAACTGATAGCTACTAAGAATATCAACTTTTTACTTGACATTTTGAAATATACTAGTTTTCTATTTATCCTTTTAGAATCATGGAGAAATGGCATATTTGTATTTAACATTAGCAGGATGAATGAGTTTATTGACGCCCATTCAGAGCAATTGACTACTGATGTTATTGATGTTGCCTATTATTATAATTTAGTGAAGCACCATGAGTTTAAAGATGACTATGTTCGGCAGGCTGATCTGGAACGTCCGGTTATCCTGGCTGAAATTGCGCCAGACAGGTTAGAGATGGGTATGGGAGTAAATCCGAACATTTACTATGAGCGGGGATATAATTTAATTGACGGACATCACCGGGTTGTCAAAGCCCACTGGTTGGGCGTCAAAACATTGCCCGCTTATATTTTCCGCATGGAACAGCATATAAATTTCCTGGCGCAAGGTGTTACTGCCACCCCATAATGTCCAGCAATAGACGATGTTAAATGTCCAAAAACTGACGGACGTAGTGACCGAAGATATTAGCCCCATTGGGGGCAGGGAGAACTAACTCAATTCTCCCTGAACAACAAACTTCACCATGTGATCATCAATAATATTTCGATTGTTTTGTGCTCCATATATCAGGCAATGAGTACAAACCTTGTTTACCATTCTGGCAGCTCCACTAGAAAACTTAAATATCTCATCTACAGCATTATCCGAAAAAATATCATGGTCGGCACCGGCATAAGCCAGGTGTGTTTTAATGTATTCGCCTACTTCTGCCCGGTCCAGATAAGGCAACTTGCACTGCAGGTCAATGCGCTGCCTGATTGCTGCGTAAGATTGGAGTTTAAGCCGTTCCCAGAGTTCGTTTTGTCCTACCAGGATTAAAGCCATCGGGCTCTGTGCATCCATTTTGAAGTTTAGTAGGAAACGGACTTCTTCCAGCATTTCTTTGTCTAAAAGATGGGCTTCATCTACGATAACCACGGGCTCTAGATGATGGATGCCTTGCATAAGTTCAATCTCTTTATGTAATTGGCGTTTGGCATCGCCCCGATAGAACTTGGCCTCACAACCTAATTGTTCAAGGAGACCTTTGTAAAAATGCCGGGGGGTCAATTTGGAATCAGCCAGGTACATCATCATAAACCGGGATGTATCTAAAGTTTCTTTAAGCTTACGTATGGTGGTAGTCTTGCCGGTTCCACAGTCCCCGGTTAACACTGCAAACATCTGGCGCTGAGCGGTATATTCTAAACGTCCCAGGGTTTCTTCCAGCATATGCGATTGATACAACTGATCAGTGGGGATATCCCTGGAAAACGGTGTTCTTTCCAGACCATAAAAACTCTCAAACATGGCTTTCCCCCTCCTTCCTTACCTTCCGGTAGGAGACAGCAGGGATTTGGTGTTCTTTACGCTCCTGGTTTTTCCTGGCGGCTGCATTTAGTAGCCTTGAAGAATTAGCTGGAGCCTTCTGTAAATGCTCGGGTAGTTTAGGCCTGGGAGCACTCCGCTCTCCGATAACCAGTTCTTTAGCTTTAAAAGGTTTGTGGCCTTCGTATTCAATAGTAAGTTCGCTGATATCGGCTGGATCATAGATAACATCTACCTTGCAGCCAATAAAGGTTAGTCCTACTTCGTATTTTTTCCCCGCAAAACTGATGCAGCCTGCCTTATCTACTTTTCTTTCTTCGCAATGGAGGAAAGCACTGGCTATTGTTTCGGGGTCTAGAAATTTTAATGCTTTCCTGTCACTGCGATAAGCAGTCTGAGGACTAATGTTTCCTTCTAACCCGGAATGGGGCTTGTTCTGATAACACTCCTCCAACCAGACCTCAAATAGCTGGTTTAATTTATCCAGGGTTTGAGGTTTCTCCAGAACCGCTTCAGCCAGGAAGGAATCTACTACCCGGTTAAATCGTTCTGATTTCCCGGTAGCTTCAGGGGAATAGGGCTTGGCAAAGAGTAAGCGAATCCCCATTTTAGCGCAAGCTCTTTTCATCCATTTGGTTCGATACTGGCTACCGTTATCGAAATATACTTTCTCTGGTACCCCATATTTTAAAATGGCCTGGCGGAAAGCATCTTCTACGATTACCTGATCCAAAGTGGGATAGAACTGACCATGCAAAATATATCTGGTCGCATCATCCACGAAGGTCACAAGATAAACCTGCTTCTTTTTCCCGTCTTTGCCTATGGGTAGGTATGGGCCATATTTTATGTCGGAATGCCAAAGTTGGTTACGGTATTTCTTCTGGTAACGCCGGGCAGCTGTACCGGTATCGGCATACATACGCATGTGCCGGGCGCTGTAACCTCGTTCGGCCAGTTTCTCTTGCAGGGTACTGCGCTTGATTTGTCCTGGCTCTACCACCCCTTCCCATTCTAGAATTTGAATAATCTGTGCAATGCTACGGCTCGGTACCTGCCTGCGCAAAAGGATTGCCTGTTCCAGGATGTTAACCGGTATTGCTTCGTCACTTCGTCGCTCGCCCTTACCTTTGGGTTTGAGTCCGCTAAAACCATCCTTCTGATACTGGGCCAGGTATCTGCGCAGGGTACGTTCGGATATGCCGGTCTGTTCGCATATCCTGGCTTTAATCTGCCTGGCCTGAGCGCTATCCAGCCCTTCGGCCAGGAGTGGGGACAGGATTTGCACTCGCTGCTCGGCAATTTCGTCTGCTTTCTTTTGGTCTCTCATGCTGATTACCTCCTTTTTCAGGTTTCAGCATGAGTGTAAAGCTATACTGTTATGGACAAAAGGCGAAACGGGTATGTATCCATAAATTTAAGTTGGCTATGGGGCGGACAACTCTGGCTAGCCATCCCGGAGCATCCCCTACATAATGCCAAATCCTTTGGAGCTTGGACTCAGGAAGATCGGATTTATCTTCCACAGATTCTTTGCCATAACGGATTGTAATTGATTCCAGGCAACCTTGAAAGTAATCGACCTTCTCATTAAACCATTTTCTCCATCGGTTCAGAGTAGATTCATCAGAGATAACACTAAGCTCTGAATCATTGCTAACCACTGCCTCAATACTTTCACTAACATGGAGTTTGTATGGCACAAGCATATCCGGTAGTTCGTGGTGGATACGGTTACATTCAATGCATCTTAACCTACGAATGATTAAAACTATCTTTTCCCCTGAGGCAGTGATACATTTTCTCTGGCGGCTACCGATTACTTTTAATTTTCCACTACAACACGGGCAGGGAAGTTGCTCCAAGCTCCTAACAAAAAACTCCCTTATCGGGGTTTAAATCTAATTGATAATTTGTTACAATTACCATACCTTTGGGGGACGCTTCTGGTGCTTCTGTTGGAGCAGTTGCACATTTAACAGAGGCGTCTTTTCCTTTCCCTAAGATATGGTCATTATATCCAGCAATTCTCGGTCAGGCAATACCGTCAGCTTTTGGACGGTTTAGGTTGGCTGTAACAGGGTATCCAAAGCTTGGCTCAAAGAGGCATCATCACAAGGATAACTGATATTTATGGTTATCACATTACCAAGAATAGAGAATGGCATATTGTAGAAAAAGAGGCGGCGGTTGTTCGTTTAATGTATCAGCTTTATGCTGCCGGGAAAAGCATTTTTGAAATTATTAAGTACTTAAATAAAAAGAAAATCCCAAGTCCTAATGGTTATGAATTTTGGAATTACCATACGATAAAACAAATTTTAGGAAGTGAAAAATATATGGGGGGACTATAATTTTCAGAAGACCTATACTCCTAGCATAGTAGGAAGCAAGCCTAGGGTTAATCGTGGCCAGGTGCCCCAATATTATATAGAAAAGCATCATCAGCCGATTGTAGATAAAGACCTCTATAAAAAGGTGCAGGAAATTCTAAATCAAAACAAAAGGACAATTACTTGGGAGGCCAGAAAAGATGGAACCGCAGGGAGAGAATTGTACTATCAAAAGTTTTATTGCAGTGAGTGCGGGGGCTTAATCTCCAGGTATAGTAGCAGCTGCTATGATTCCAAAGAAGGAAGTACATGGAGATGTAGAAACTCAAATAAAATAGCCAGCACTACGTGTAATGTTACACGGATGATACTGGAGCAATACTTGGATTATAATTTTGTGCTTACTCTTAAGGCGATTAAAAAGAGTCATGAATTTAGAAATTTGATGAGAGATTATTTTAAATTCTTGGAACTTAAGCCAGAGGAACAAAAGCATATGAAATTCTTAGAAGAGCAAACAGACAAGCTCAATCAAGAGCTATATTAGGGCCGTGGATACCCAGGTTCAAAAAAATGGCCAAGACACAAACCAGATTAATCAAATCACAAGTGACATTGTTAACCTGCGTCAGCGGCTTCAGGTCTATTGGGATAGGATGGAAAAGCTAAAGAGAGATCGTGAGCGCTTGGAAAAGCTACTGAATTACTGTGAAAAAATGAAGCCTCTATCTTTTAAAAAATTTCACCACATGCGCCCTCGCATCAAGCCAGGGGATAGTATTTATTCAACTACAAATAATGCAAGGAATAGTAGCTATATTGATCCGGCAGGTGAGGATTATTTTCCGGAAGATGTGTTTAGGGAACAAGTTATTAGCGGAACAATTGACGGTGATGGCCGCATAAAATACAAGTTTGCTGAGGGTATTGAGTTTGGGGTTGATATGATATATGAAGAGTATAAAAAAACTTTTGAAAAGGAAAAAGCAAAGATCCAGCTTGAAGAACTTCTTAATTCCAGTGAGGTAATGGAAACGAAGGAATTCTGTAAAACTACAAAAACAACTAAAGAGATACGCGAACCCATCTAGGCATTAAATCGAATAACTCCTTTGATAAACGGATACTCAAACCACTTTGTAAAGCCGGTAAATTGAAACAGGAGCAAGGAAACACCTCTAAGTGTTATCTTTATTCTTGGGTTGAAGATGAAAATTAAATAGTCTTGATGGGATCGAATTAACAAATAATAAGGATTAGTGCATTTGAAAAAGACTCAGTAAGAAAGAATCTAACTTCGGCACAGTACCGAGGGGAGAGGAAATCTTACTGAGTCTTTTTTTTTGTTCAAATAAATAAGCAATTTAGTAAGACCTATAATAATAGGAAGGAAGTCGGTCCATCACGTTGTGGTGGGCTTTTTTTATTGCGGTTTTCAAATGTACATTTATATTTGTTTATCCTTCGCGAATCATGGAGTTCTTCCCAGCATGACCGAAGAAGAGGCTCTGGAAACCACGAAAATTTACAGTGTAGCCGGAATGCTAAAAGGAAAGGGACATTTGATCAAGGAACGTCCGTTCCGGGCGCCTCATCACAATGCTTCCACCAAATGCCCTAATTGGAGGAGGGAACAATGCTACCCCCGGGGAAATATCCCTGGCCCATAACGGGGTATTATTTCTGGATGAAATTGTGGAGTTCAGCAAGAAAACGCTGGATGCCTTAAGGCAGCCTATGGAAGATAAAGAGGTTACCATTTCCCGGGTGAAATACAGCAACACTTATCCGGCTAGCTTCATGCTGGTAGCAGCCATGAATCCCTGTCCCTGTGGTTATTATGGAAGTGACAAATGCCGGTGCAGCGATTATGAGGTGATCAAATACCGACAACGATTATCAGGCCCCATAATGGATCGGATGGATATTCAAAAATATGTTCAGCCGGTTAATTTTATTAATCTATCCGAGTATGCTTTTGGCAAGAGCTCCACAGAGCTTCGGGAAAGGGTTGAATTGGCCAGAGGCATTCAGAAGAAGAGGTTTGCAAAGATTGCAGGAATCAATTGCAATGCTCAGATGGGACATGCTCTGATTAAGGAATTTTGTGAGTTGGATACAGAATGCCAACGCTTGCTGCAGGGTGGCTTATGACCGATTCAAATACAGTGCCAGAACCTATTATAAATATCTGAAGGTGGCAAGAACCTTTGCTGATTTGGACGGTGCAGCAGGCATTCGCAAAAAGGATGTGGCGTCAGCCCTGATGGCCCGGGATCTGGAGAAGGAAAAGGCGGGTATGATGGTCATTTAGGAGACAGGCATGGAGTATTGGATCTGGTTAAAACAAATCAGCGGTATCGGAACTATCCTGGAAAAAAGATTATTAGATCGTTTCCCATCCCCTCAAGCAATTTATGAAGCCTGTGCAGAAGAACTGCTGTCAGTGGAGGGAATAGGCCCTACCTTGGCCAAAGTCATTCGACAGCAGCGGTCTTTAGATCAAGCCAGGACCCTATTGGAAGGGACTCTGAAGCAGGATATAAACTTATTGACCTACCATGACCCCTTATATCCTGCTATGGCCCAACAATCTTCGGAAGCTCCCACCATCTTATATTATAAGGGAAAGATTAGAGAAAATAGCACCGGCGTGGCCATTGTGGGTTCCCGCCGATGTACAGATTATGGGAAACAGGCGGCCGTGGAAGCAGCCTATTTTCTGACCAAACATGATATTCCGGTAATCAGCGGGATGGCCAAGGGCATTGATGGCTATGCCCATACTGCCTGTTTAAAAGCCGGAGGATACACCATTGCCCTTCTGGGAAATGGGGTTGATATTTGTTATCCCAAGGAACATGATGGGTTATTGGCCGGTATCATTGAAAACGGCGCGGTTATTTCTGCATACCCGCCCGGGACCAGACCGCGTCCTGAATACTTCCCGGAGAGAAATGAACTCATCAGCAGTTGGAGCCACAAAGTGTTTGTGGTTGAGGCGGGAGAAAACGGCGGGGCATTAATTACAGCAGGGTTTGCCAGAGCCCAGGGAAAAGAAGTCCACGTTTTACCCCATGAGATACTTAATCCAAGCGGAAAAGGCAATAATCGGCTGATTGCCCAAGGTGCTCATATCTATTTGCATCCGTCACAATTGTTGCCAAACTCTGATTTAGGTTCAGCGGGTATAGCTTCAATAAATAACCACCTTCCTGCTGAAAATGAAGAAATACCTAACCTGACCAGGGTGGACCCAAGCAGTGAACATCTCCGTAAACCCGATAGACAGCTAAGCCATACCGAGCAGAAAATTCTCTCCAGTCTCTCTTCGGCTCCAAAGACCATCGAAAAAATAAGTGCAGACACCCAGATAGACCAGCTTCAGTTGATCCAGGTTCTTTCTCTGATGGAACTGGAAGGTTTGATCCGGACTTACCCAGGGGGCAGGTTTGTGTGAGACTGGTGCCTGACAGTGCTGGGTGCCTGACACCAACTTATCAACTTAAAGCCAGCCGGAAAAGCTTTTTTGAATGAGATTATGCCCGCTTACTTTAAAGTTCTCTTTAAAGATCCTGAAATAAGAGATAATATTGCTAGCATTACGATTGAAGGTTATTGTTATAGCTAGCCTAAACCGTCCAAAAGCTGACGGTATTGCCTGACCGAGAATTGCTGGATATAATGACCATATCTTAGGGAAAGGAAAAGACGCTTCTGTTAAATGTGCTAATGCAGCAACAACAAAAGCACCAGAAGCGTCCCCCAAAGGTATGGTAATTGTATCAAATTATGAATTAGATTTAAACCCCAATAAGGGAGTTTTTTGTTAGGAGCTTGGAGCAACTTCCCTGCCCGTGTTGTAGTGGAAAATTAAAAGTAATCGGTAGCCGCCAGAGAAAATGTATTACTGCCTCAGGGGAAAAGATAGTTTTAATCATTCGTAGGTTAAGATGCATTGAATGTAACCGTATCCACCACGGAAGCATGGCGGTGCCTGACACCAACTTATCAATAAGTTCCCCTTCTCCAAAGCCTCAGCCTCCATCCCCTGCCGACCGTATTAGGTAAGCCAGATGACAAATTAATGTTACCACATACAATATAAACAGATGAAACCAGGATAAATTGGGTGTGAGATAGAAATGGAACAGAAATGGTAAGAAAAAACACCACAAAGGCCCCATTCAGAGAAGGAGCACCTCCCATATTTCTGGGTCGGTGACGGTCTTAATCAAAATATTAATTGTTAAAGGATGTAATCCATTTGCATATGAAAAGTATAAGCTCACGAGAGATCGCCATGGCCTTTACCGGCAGTATACTAGGGGCCGGTTTTGTGTCAGGGCAGGAACTTATGCAGTTCTTTGCAGTATTCGGTAGTTGCGGATTGGTAGGTATGTTTCTTGCCATCCTCTTGTTCTTCGTGCTTAGCTACTTCGTCATGAACATTTCAAAACAAACAGGCATTACCGAGTTTGATAAAATCATTGTAAGAAGTGAAAGAACATGGCTCCGTGCAGTCTTTGGCGGGGTATTTATTTTTTTCCTGTTTGGGGTTGTCGTTATTATGATCGCGGGGGCGGGAGCACTGCTGAATCAGGTCTTCGGTATCCCCACAATCACGGGAAAGGCACTCATGGCTGTCCTCCTGGGAGTAGTAGCACTGTGGGAAGCCCGGGGGGTACTTACAGCATTTAGTATTACGGTTCCTCTCTTGATTGTAGTTGCCATGATTTCCGGAGTTTTATCATTTTTCTGTTTTGATGGCACCGATTTGGCTGCCCGGCCCTTTTCCGAGGCCAATCCGTTGCTTGGGAACTGGCTGTTTTCTACTATTGTGTTTGTTTCCTACAATATGATGGTAATCATCTCTATACTGGTGCCGATTGCAACGGGGGTAAGAGAAGAAAAAACTATTCGTAAAGGTGTTTTTCAGGGTGCGGTTCAACTATTGATTGTATTCGCATGTATCTTGCTCCCTTTGATTTTAAATCATGCTATGCTGGCGGATGCAGAACTCCCCATGCTTACCCTTGCTGAACGAATACATCCTGTTTGGGGGGGAGTTTATGCAATTCTCCTGTTTTGCGGAATGTTTGGGAGTTCATTGTCTTGCCTTTTTGGAGTAACCTTCCGTATAAAGAGAATGAAAAATGTGAAGGGAAGCGCCGTGGTTCCAATACTGGTTGTCGTAGCTTTCATGGGGAGCATTGTAGGCTTCAAAGAACTCATAGCCATTATCCTGCCTATTTGCGGCTATTTTGGGTTCTTTGCCATGATAGGTATTTGTATGCATTTTCTATCGCTGCCAAAGAAGAAGACCCCGGGTGCCTGACACCAACTTATCAATATATTTAAGCAATATAATTTAAAAACTTTATTAATCAAAGATCCTTCGAAACAAATTCTTAATCAAATTAAATTTAAGACTATCCGATTCATTTTCGTGTGAACTTACAGATTATTGACAAAAACTGGGCAAGGGAGGGAGAAAAATGGATCAGAAGTATTCAAAGGATGCAGGATGGGCTTTCATAGTGCTATTGGGAATATATTTTTTCATTTGCGGTGGATTAGTATACTTACACAACAGGGGAATATGTGAATTTGCAGTTAACATGAACAGTATCGACAATATAATCTTTAGCCTGCCTATGGTGGCATTATATCTGCTGGTGTTTCTTGCCGGGACTGCTGGTTTCGCTCGAGGAAAATATATGTTGGAGAAACTCCCTCTGAATATGCGCCTTAAGCAGGAATTGCAGGTGCGGACTATGGACCGAGCGAACATAAAGACAAAAATCAGAGCCGGTTCTCAAGTTAAACCAGGAGACAGTTTTTCTGATGTGTTAAACAACCTGGTAGCATCACGGCTATCAATACTTGCAGTGATTGATGAAAAAAATGAGGTAACCGGAGTACTCACCGCTAACGATTTACTACTATATATTCAGAAGAGATTGAAGAACAATGAGTGTAACCAACTGTTAAGTCTGCAGGATGTCAAAGTCAGCGATTTAAAGCCCAGCGAGCCCAGGTTAGTGGTGTCAAGTGAGCGGCTGCAATCGGTAATCGAGACCATGATCCAACACCAGCACACCAAACTAATTGTTACTGATCAGGGCAAATTTAGCGGAACAGTTGATGCTCTTGATATTCTAGCTGAATTAATGGAAGAACAACCCGATTAGTGTGACAAACGAGGACATGGAGCCAGTTGATCTCTACAAGGTCTCCAAGATCAAACTTATCTCCCCAGGAGAGCAGGGCGACACATCAGCACCCCGGGAATTGGTGCTGCCGGAGCTCTGGAGGTTTATCGGGAAAGGGGACACCGGAGACTGGCTGCCAGTACCCTGGGTGCCTGACACCAACTTATCAACTTATCCGTGGTGAGTTTTATTTCAATAAATTATTGGCTTGGATTTCAAAATCATTAAGAGTGACATTATCGTGAAGCACATAATTTCTGGAGTTATCTGGACTTCTCATCAAAAGACCGTTATCATAAAGATATTTTACTAAAAAATATACCAGTCTGCGAGGGGTTTTTTTATAATTTGTATTGGAACGAATTAATTCTATATTTTGTTCTAAAATCTTTGATATAGTAAAAAAGGACTCCTTTTCAAGCAGCTTTACAATAGTTTGTATTAGCTGTGAACATACCTCAAGGGGAACAATTACAGTTTGCGAGTCATAATCAATACGTATTACATGGTTTTTTTCATTATTTGCGTAGTCTGCATCTATCTGCGTATTGGTAGTATTTTTGGACTTTTTAGGGGGTAGCTGAGGCCAGTTATCCCTGAGATCCGTAAGGGTTTTCTTTCTAAGTTCTATTTCTGTTATAAGGTTTATAAGCGTATTAATATCAAAATCTGAAGCCTCTTGATTTGTTAATTCTGATTTAATCATATTGGTTAATTCTATTTGATAAGAGTTTATTTTGTTTAGAAGATTTTCAAAAGCTTGATTGATTAAAATATCGGATGCCATCAATTAAATGCCTCCTTTCGATAAAAAAATTATAACATTTTAGGGAAAGGAATGCATCAGATTGTAAGGCCCCATCTTCGGATGAAGATAGCGAGAATTATATAGGATGTCGTTATATAATTTTGAGGTTAATGGCCAGAAGCTGATTGGTTTAGAAATGTTGATAAAAGGATTGAGGGCGGCTTGACAACTTTGTGGAGATACCGGGGGAAATTACCGAAAAGCTTGCTGAATTTCGTTTTGAGTTTGATGACATCCGGGGGTACCTGGTAGAGGATGGCAGACAGCATTGGGAAGGAGCTCGTATATTATTTGGGGATAAATGTCAGGAATGGCGAGGGGGATGTAATTGGTGAGTCCCGGTGGGGTAGGTGTTTTCATGAAATCCAGATGTAGACGTAATCTATGTATTGGGTTGCTGTTACTGGTTTTGGTAGCAGTTTTTCTATATAATGCTGGACGGCTTCTGGTGGTAAAGGACGCTCCACAAGAGGCTGAGTTGATTGTGGTGCTCATGGGCAGTGGACCTGACCGCATGTTGGGGGCGGTGGACCTTTATAAGCAGGGTTATGCTGACCATATCCTTATGGTGGAGAACTGCCAGTCGGGTTTTGAACTATTGGAGCCTCGCGGAGTTGAGCTGCCCCGGGATGCGGAAGTGGCAGCTATGGCGGCAGTGCAGTTGGGGGTGCCGGAGGAGGCATTGGTTATACTGCCGGGGGATGCCTGCAGCACTCAGGATGAGGCTTTAATAGTGGCGCAATATGTGCAGGAGAATGCTCAGATAAAAACGGTGCTGCTGGTGACTTCAAGCTATCATTCTCTGCGCTCGGCACAGATTTTCCGCTGGGCCCTGGGGAGGAGCGGAACGGGCAGCAGGGTGCTGTCCTGCCCCACACCATATGATAATTTTGAAGCCGAGAAATGGTGGCGTTCACGGGAGCATGCCAAGAGTGTAATGCTGGAATATGCGAAATTGATAAATTTCTATTTAGTAGACAGATGGAGGGGATAAGTCCGGGGACTGTCCCCGAACATATTCAGGGGGAGGGATACGATGAAATACTTAATAATCGGAGCCGGAGGGACAGGCGGAAGCATCGGAGCATTTATGACCGAGGCGGGTAAGGATGTAACCGTTATTGCCAGAGGCAAACATCTGCAGGCGATTCAAAGATATGGTTTAAAGATGGAAACGTCATCTAAAGGGAACTATACAGTTTATCCCATGAAGGCTTTTGATATGGATCATTATCATGATCAGCCGGATGTAATATTTAACTGTGTTAAAGGCTATTCACTGGAGGATACCATTCCTTTTATCAAAAGAGTGGCTCATAAAGATACGGTAGTAATTCCGCTGCTGAATATCTATGGCACCGGGGGCAAGATGCAGGAACTATTGCCGGATATATTGGTGACAGATGGATGTATTTATATAGCTGCAGAGATTAAAAAGCCGGGAGTAATCTTGCAGAAAGGGGATATTTTCCGGGTATTATACGGTGTGAGAAAAAAGCAGGAGTACCGGCCTGTTCTTGAACGGGTGGCCGAAGATCTGCAGGACAGCGGTATCATGGCTATTGTGTCGGATAACATCAGAAGGGATGCATTTCAAAAATTCTCTTACGTGTCCCCCATGGCTGCCTGCGGTGCATTTTATGATATTAATGCTGGAGCTGCTCAGCAGGAAGGAAAAGTTAGGGATACTTTTATTGCGCTGATGGGGGAGATTGATGAATTGGCCCAGGCTATGGGCATACACTTTGCTGAAGATATCGTGAAAACCAATCTGGAGATTCTGGACAATCTCTCCCCCACAGCTTCTACTTCCATGCAGAGGGATTTAAAACAGGGTAAGAATTCCGAGATTGACGGTCTCATCTTTGAAGTCCTGCGTTTGGGCAGACAGTATGGTGTACATCTACCCACCTATGAAATCATTGCCGAGAAATTCGAAGCGGAATAATTTCGAGGACAGTGAACTGAACCCCGGACTTATTAAGAATCTTAGCTAATAAAGGTTACCAATTCATCCAGGGGCTTTCTCTTCATCGGAGCGGCTGGCTGAGTCGGGTAGCCCAGCACGACCATACTTACGACATCCAACTCGACAGGTATATTTAACAGCTCCTTTACTCTGTCGGTTTCGTATAAGCTAAACCAGAGGGTGCCCAATCCCAGCGCATGTGCGGCTAGATGCATGTTTTGAATGGCGGCGCAGCAGGAAAAAGCATATCCCGTGCTCCGACCGGGCAGAAACTGATCTGCCCCGGTTTTTTTAGGGTCGCCCGCTATCACTATTATTACCGGGGCTTCGGTCAAGAACTCGAGGCTGAATTTGCTTACCCATTTCCAGCCGCTGGACTGGTAGATCTTCTGTAGGGTATGCTGACAGGCTGCTTTTAGCTCTGCCTTAACATCAGCATTTTTAATAACAAAGAACTTCCAGGGCTGCAGATTCATTACCGACGGTGCCCACCGGCCTGCTTCTAGAATAGTGTTCAGCTTTTCATCTTCAACGGGCTGGTTCAAATAACTCCGGTGGGAACGCCTTTCCTTGATGGCTTGCATAATATCCATTTTATTCCTCCCCTGTAATTTAATACAATGTCAAATAGGTGTTTGCATTATAAATAATTCCGGGGACTGTCCCCGAACTTATTGCTGCATGTGGTAAACCGGGGGAGCCGGAAAGAGGACGCTTAATAGTGTGCTTTTCCCTGCTGGGGAAACCGCAGCTTGAAAGTAGTCCCCGCAGGGTTGCTCCTGACTTCGAGTCTGGCATTATGTCGGGCGGCGATGCTGTAGCAAATGGACAATCCCAATCCGGTGCCATTTTCCTTGGTAGTGAAAAAGGGTATACCGATTTTATCCATTATCTCGGGTTTTATCCCCGGTCCCTCGTCCTTCACATACAATACGATGTCGCTTTCCTCAACCGTGGTGCCGATAGTCAAGGTTCCGCCGGGTGACATGGCTTCCAGGCCATTGTGGGCCAGGTTGAAGATTACCTGGCGAATCTCGTTCTGGTCAATCATTGGCATGGGAGGCCTCCCTAATTCCAGGTTTATTTTCTGCCCTTTAAAATTTGCCTCGGCCTCAAGCATGGGATAAATGGTTTTTACCACCTGGTCAATATATTGAGCCTGCAGGCAGACCATTTTATCCTTGGCCATACCCAAAAACTCGGAAATGATTACGTTGGCCCGGTCGAGTTCTTCCACCATGAGATCCAGGAATTCACTGTCTTCTTGGTACTTTTCTTTAAACATCTGCAAGAAGCCGCGGACTGATGTCATCGGGTTTCTGATTTCATGCCCGATGCTGGCTGCTATTTCTCCAATGAGATTTAAGTTTGACAGGCGCGCCATCTCTTGCTCAATTCGTTTCTGTTCAGTAATATCAATCAGAGTGGTAATGCGACAAAGTTTTTCGTTTAAGTATAATAAATTACTCCACAGCAGACCGCGACGGATATTACCTGATTTGGTACGGAAATCGACTTCAAAACTCTCCAGCTTTCTTTTTTTCTTAATCAAGCTGTCCAGCTTTTGCTTTTGTGCCGTGTCGGCGAAAAGATTTATCTCGCTGATGGGTCTGCCTATAATTTCATAACGATTGTAGCCCATGCCCGCAAATATTGCCTCATTGGCATCAATAAATATTCCTTCATGGATTGAGGATAAGGTCATCATGATAGGACTTTCATGAAAAACCTTGGAGAACTTTTCTTCTGAGATGCGCAAGGTATTTTCCGCCTGCTTGCGAGCAGTGATATCAATAGAAATGCCTGCAAACCGCAGTGCTTTGCCTTGTTCATCTCTTACCACCACCTTGCCGCGCTCTAGAATCCATTTCCATTCTCCCGATTTGGTTAACAAGCGCAGTTCTGATTCGAATTTAGGGGTTTTCCCGCGTAAATGAGCAAACAACGAATTCTTCGCTTCAGGAAAATCGCAGGGATGAATAAGATTTTTCCAGGTACTGATGGTTGGTTCAAGTTCTTCTAGTGAATATCCAAGCACATCAGCCCAGCGCCGGCTAAAATAGACTCTGTCCGATTGCAAATCCCAATCCCAATAGCCGTCATTACTCGCCTCCAATACCATCCGCAAGCGTTCTTCACTTGCACTTAAGGCCAGGTCCGATGCTTCTAACTGGCGCATCTTCTCCAGGCCTATAGCTGACAGTACTTGTCCCAGTTTTGAATAGAAATCCATTACCAGTTTGACTTGCTGTTCGGGAACGATAGTAATTTTGTGAAGTGCATCAATATAGGCATCTTCATCAAAACCAAACTGCCGGGCCTGCCTTCTGAAAAAACCTTCGTCCGGGGGCTCTTCCAACAGTTGCCCCATGTAGATGGTAGCTATATGTCGGCCTTCCAATATTATCGGGGTAGCATAGTCGATAAGTCCGTTTAAACATTTATATCTGATATAGGAATCTTGCAGATGGGCCGATATGTATTTATCACTTTGTTTACATTGCTTTTCTGTTTCCCTACAAGTGCGATGAAACTTGAGGCACATATCTGACCAACCGTTCCTGCTGAGAATATTGCCGTCGCTATCAAGCAAGGCATGCCCTATTCCTGTAAGCTGATAAAAAGAATCAAACAATTGTTGAATCAGCGCAATATCTATGAGATCCGAGATGTGATATTTATGTGCTTTATTAATGGGGTTTTGCGGTTTCTGATCCTGGGACAAGGAATCGTTTCTGTCAATCGGGTAGCGGTAATCGGTAGACTGCAGCGCAGGTCTCATAATCCTGGGGTTTTGTTCCTGTTGGGCACGTTCCAGTTCCGCAAGCTTTTGCTGCAATTCGGTTATTTCCGCTATGAGTTGCTCTTTTGTTTTATCTTCATGACCCACGGGCAATTGCCTCCAGCGGATTTGTTTCACTTTATATATATACAATAACCCAATTTGATGGTAAATAATGTCGAATATGGCATGAAAAATCAAATTTTATTTAAATACGTTTTGCGATAATCAAAGGACGTCATACGATGTAATTCTGCACTTTTAAGGTCGCCCTATTTATGGCCAAATTTCGACCTGTTTAGGAATAAATCTTAAGAATAGGTTCGATATTTTAATCAGCTCATTTCGGAGCATTACGAGAGTTGTCACAAACACTGCCGTTTATTTGGTTAAATTTTTGTACTTCAGTAAGATCAAGGAAGAGTGCGGGGTGATTATATCAGATGGCTTTACAGGTACTCGTCTGAAAAAGTCAGAAAAATCCGGGCTTAATGTAGGCTTTTGTCCCAAAATAACTTTTATTTGTACTCCGGCTGGAGCGATGAAGCATGACAAAATAGTTTCCGCCCATTGACAGCAGCCTGAATGTATAGACAACAAATAGGAAAATAAAAAGGGCAGCCGAATCAGGGTTTATAGTATAGTATTTTATTCAATAACGACCGGGTTATGGATTAAAGCATATTGAGGATTGGTCAGGGGCTGGTCGTAAGGATTAAGTGCATAGGCATATTTATTTCCGATGAGAAAATCATATTGAAGGATTTCATATTGAGTAAATTGCTCTTTGGTTATATTTTCATGATGCAGATGCTGAGCCGCAGTAACCAGATTGGAGCCTTTTTGGCTTAAAGTGTAGAGAAAGTCTGTTAAAGGGGTGCCGGTTTTCTTGCTATGGGACAGGACGTAGGAACTGAGAAAACTTGAGGAGAGCCGCAGACTTTCCCTGCGGTTGGAAAAGTTATCCCAGACTATGATAGGAACGCTGTATTTTTTCAAGTAATCGTCATAGGAAGAATCATTCTGAAAATAACCCGCCTCTTTGTACACCTCACAGTCATTCCCCAGCATGGGCAGGTGATCACCAAAAAACACCACCATGGTAGGCTCATTTTGCATTTTCAGGCCTTCAATTAAAAGCTCCAGGGATTTATCCACATCAGATATGATGTTGGTGTAGTTTTCAAGGATAAACCGGGTTTCGGGTTCAAGCTCAGCGCTGATTTTAATCGGTAAATCCGGATTTTCCATGTTGGAGTAAGGGCCGTGAGCCTGCATGGAGATTGCAAAGATGAAATCAGGTTTATCCGTTTGTTCCAGCACTTGCAGAATTCTTTGGGACAGTTCAGTATCGCGGATATAGGGCCCGCTGTACTCAGGATTGCTAAATGAGTCCTTGCTGATAAAGCATTCAAATCCCAAATTCGGATAAACGCTATTGCGCCGATAGAACCAGTCATCATAGGTGTGAATAGCAGTGGCTGCATAGCCTTGTTTTTTCAATATGGCGGGCAAGGCTTCAATAGGTTTGTGAACGAATTGAATATAGGGAATGACACCCTGGGGAAGAAATTGGGTGGAAAATCCCGTCAACACCTCGAATTCGGTATTTGCCGTACCGCCGCCATAAACCGGAGCCAGCATAACTCCGCTGTTATGCTTATGCTGCAAGGCATGGAAATAAGGGAGAGGGTCTTCGCTAAAGGATATTCCTGGCAATACGGTGGGATCCCAAAAGGCCTCACTCATTACCAGGATGATATTGGGGGAGAAGTTCCGATCTACAGCATAGGAGGGAACGCACTGCCTGACAATGGTTTCAATAGTTCCTGCTTGATAAAAACCCGGCTCTTCAACAGATTGGCATTTGGCATTGAGAACAAAAGCAAGCATCATGCCATTTTCTTCGCAGTTGGCTTTCTGATTCCAGTTTATAAAATGCAGGGCAAATGTTTTCTCCAGGGTATTGGATTGGAATGTAGTCAATAATATTGAGATGCTTAGCAAGGCAACGGCAACCTTTTTATGTAAAGGATATTTTTCCTTGGGAGTAAACAAGAAGGCGATGAAGACAATCACTGCCAGGCTAACGATCTCAATCAGCAAAATAGGTGATACCAGGTTGAGCAGTTCAAAGCTTTTGGAAATATTCAGGGCTTCTTTTCCGATCACAAAATCCCAGTGCAGCAGAGGCTCTCCTCTTAACAGCAGTTTTTGACGGCTGATGAATCCGGCCACAGAGAATAAAGTCACAAACAATACCCCGCAAGCCCCATATATCCTGCGGGGCAATATATAAAAAATATTGATTAAACCAAAAACTATAGCATACCCGGCCAGGAACTGATTGGGGTAACTGCTTATCCAGGATAGGGTTGCGGCAAGACTGCCACGGATTATTAATTCCGGTAAGAATAAAGCGATAAAAGGTATCAGTGCTAACAAAGCAAGATTGAACATAGTACTCCCTTCAAAAGCAAGCCGCCAGGCAGGCCCCAAAAATCTCCCTATCCCCTGTTTCACCATTTCCGGGGACATCTTTTTAATTATACTACTGTATAGCATATAATGTGTGCGGATACCACCCCAATCACTGTAAAAACAAGGGCAGATCCAAATTTGACCTGCACCCGGCGTTATATGATGGTGCAGCCGGAAGGGGGGATATATCTATCCTGGGCTGCATTATGAAGGGAATTATGGCCAATTTGCAGAATGTTGCGGAATGTTTAAATGGGGAAGGGCTGCTCAGTTTGATTGCGTATGGTGGTATGAAAGCAGTACAATAACTGCCTGGAGCGAATGGAGTTATTCAGTTGAAAACGGTTATGGGCTGTGGAGCGAAAGCCTTGCAGCTGCCCGAAAAGGCCGTTGATTTCAGTTAAGGGAACGGTGCTGGAGGAAATGGGGTTTATTTATGATGGGTAGGACAATAAGTCCGGGGATAGACCCCGAACTTATTGCCGCTTTTGCCCCTCAGACGAAGGCTTTTATTATCATGGGTATTACTGCTTTGGCTACGGCTGCATTGGAGCCGCCGGAGAGGATGAAAAGCACGGGCTTGCCCCGGGAAAAGTCATGGATTTTCCGGGCGAAATGTTCAAAAGCGGTTTCTGTTAGAGCAAATGCTCCATAATCATTATGATGCGAGTCATGACCGAAAATGACCATTAATAATTCATAGTCCCAGCTGCGCTCCAACACCCGGTCAATGGCTTGAAGAAAGTCGTTGTCTGTGGCCGATAATGGCAGACCTATGTCATAGTTGTTGAGTTTGTCATCTTGCTGACCCAATTTGTATTGAGAATGGAAATTGATATGGATGACCCCGGGATCTTTCCCCAACAGATTACGGGTGCCGTCACCGAAATGGGGGTCAACATCTATTATCATGATGTTTCCCGCTCCCAACTGGCGCAGTTTCATTACCGCCATGGCCGCATCGTTATAATAACAAAAACCCCAGAATTCACGGCGCGAGGCGTGATGTCCGGCAGTCCCTACAAAACAGAAGGCAAAGTCCAGCTCACCGCGGGAGAGCATTTCAGCGGCCTGCACTACTCCGGCGGCGGAAAGCAGAGCTACCTGGTGATAGCCCTCATAACGAACCCGCTGAATGTGGCCGGGTTCGTGGCATAAAGCCAATAGTTTTTCTATATCATCACTGAGCCGGGGTGTAAAATGGGTGATGCGGTTAGTCGCTATCAGGTCTTGCAGTGCCTCGAAGCCCGGCTTAACTCTGTGGCGCAGAATCGGATGTCCCTTTTCAGCAAAATCAGGATGATACCATACGCCTGCTCTCATATTATTCACCTTCTCCCTGGTCATTTCTTATTATTGCCCTATATATAGAGTATACTGTATTTTCCCCTACAGCACTGGCTTTGAAGCAAACATCTTCCATTTTGGAGCAAGCACGGGTTACACGGATGACACGGGGACGGGGGTGACAACAACCCCGTGTCACCCGTGTATGATGCCCCGGTTTGCTTTGAAAGGCTGGATATTTTGGCTATATTGTGCATAATAGGGTATGAAGGCCGAAGCCCCGTGAATAAATTTTCATTGGGTTTAATTTATTAAATTAAAGTAAAAGGGAGGAAATTATTATGGCCAAAATAAAAATAACTATGGAAGCGGTAGTCGAGTATGAATTTTACCCCACCGATTATCCGGAAGATATGACCGCGGAGAAGGTAGCTGAAATGGATTGCAAGGAATATGCGACCGACCCCGGCCAATTCCTCGGTGGAGCCAAAGAAATCAATTTTGGTTTTCAAGTAGAAGAGTAGCTTGCGCAGATATTGCAGTCTTTTACATAGATTATGCTAGGAGATCATCATGAAATTCAGCCTGGTTATGGCTACACTGAACCGCTTTGATCAACCCAGGCGTTTCCTGGAACACCTCGACAAGCAGAGCTATCGTGATTTTGAGCTCATTGTGGTTGACCAGAATCCCGATGATCGGTTGGTCGACCTGATTTGTCATTATAAAACGCGTTTTCCCATTAGTCATATCCGCAGCAACACCGTTGGGGTATCGTTGGCGCGGAATCTGGGTTTGCAGCATGTCAATGGCGATTTGGTGGGATTTCCTGATGATGATTGCTGGTATGGGGAAAGGCTTTTGGAGCAGGTTGTGGCACATTTTGAAAGCCACCCGGAATGGGACGGGCTATCAGGACGAACCATAGATGCCCGAGGCATCACCAGCCTGGGGCGCTACGACCGCGAAGCAGGCCGGCTTAACCGTTACAACATTTGGACGCGGACCAATACCAACACCATTTTCCTGCGCCTCGCGATGATCGCATCCCTGGCAGGCTTTAATACTGCGCTGGGATTGAATATTGATGGGATATGGGGGGGCGCTGAGGATGTCGAATATGTCTTGCAGGCGGTGGAGAAGGATTATTACATTCAGTACTTGCCTGATCTGACCATTTACCACGAAAACCCGGTGCCGGTTTACGATGCTAAAGCCCTGCTTCGCGCTCGCTCCTACGGTGCCGGTATGGGGGGAGTTTTAAGAGCCTACCGCTACCCGCTGTGGTTTGTTGCCAACACCTGGGGCCGCGCCCTGGCGGGATGTGGGTTTTACCTGCTATCCTGCAACAAGCCGAAAGCTTTGTATCATTGGCAAACCCTGCTGGGGCGTATAACGGGTTGGGCACAATGGCCGCCGGGATAAATTCGGCAGAAGCGGAACTGCCCGGCATCGTTTTAGTTTAATAATTTGGATATTTATTATTTTGAGCTCTTGTTTTAGGGTTTACTATAGTATTTGATTTTTTAGAGGTGAGATACTGATGGAGAAAACTCAATTCAAAACGGAATCCAGGCGGCTGTTGGATCTGATGATCAATTCGGTCTACACCAACCGGGAGATCTTTTTGCGCGAGTTGATTTCCAATGCCAGCGATGCCATTGACAAGTTGTATTTCCGTTCTTTAACCGATGAAAAGGTAGGGATGAGCAGGGCGGATTTCGCCATTCAGATTGAAATTGATAAGGAAAAGCGTACCCTGACCATATCTGATAATGGCTGCGGCATGACTGCCGCTGAACTGGAAAGCAATCTGGGGACTATCGCCAATAGCGGATCTCTGGCCTTTATGCAGGAGATTGAGAACAGCGGGGTTGCGGACGTTGATATCATTGGCCAGTTTGGGGTCGGTTTTTATTCCGCTTTTATGGTCAGCAAACGGGTGGTGGTTATCACCCGGGCTTATGGAGCTGATGAAGCCTTTCAATGGGAGTCGGAAGGCTTGGATGGGTATTTGATTACTCCTGCCAATAAGACAGGGGTGGGAACCGAGGTCATACTCACCCTCAAGGATAATAGCGAAGCGGACAATTATGACGAGTTTATGGACCAGTATCGCATCCAGGCCATTGTCAAGAAGTATTCGGATTATATCCGCTATCCCATCAAAATGGAGCTGGAAAAGCGGCGCCCCCTGGAAGGCCAGGAAGGCGAGTTCGAAAGCTATAGGGAAACCGAAACGCTCAATAGTATGGTCCCCATCTGGCGGAAGAACAAAAGCGAAATAAGCGATGAGGATTACCATTATTTCTATAGAGACAAGTTTTTCGATTTCGACAATCCGCTGCGGGTGATTCATAGCAATATTGAGGGGAAGGCCACTTATAATGCGCTTATGTTCATTCCTGCTCGCACCCCCTATAATTATTACAGCAAGGAGTATGAAAAGGGCTTGCAGCTGTATTCAAACGGGGTTTTGATTATGGAAAAATGCGGCGACCTTTTGCCGGACCATTTCAGCTTCGTAAGGGGACTGGTGGATTCGCAGGACTTGTCGCTGAATATTTCCCGGGAGATGCTGCAGCATGACCGCCAGTTGAGGCTTATTGCCACCAACCTGGAGAAGAAGATCAAGAGCGAATTGCTGGATATGTTGAACAATGAGCGCGAAACCTATGAGAGGTTTTTTGCGAGCTTCGGGCTGCAATTGAAATGGGGTGTTTACAAGGACTTTGGCGCCCAACGGGAGTTGCTGAAGCCGCTTTTGATGTTCTATTCTTCGCATGAGAAAAAACTGGTTACGGTTGACGAGTATATCAGTCGCATGCCGGAAGAACAGAAATATATTTACTATGCCAGCGGAGACAGCGTGGATAAAATCGACCGCTTGCCCCAGACCGAGCTGCTCAAGGACAAGGGGTTTGAAATCCTCTATTTGACCGATGATGTGGATGAGTTTGCCCTGAGGATCTTGCATGACTATGACGGCAAAGAGTTCCGCTCCGTTTCCAGCGGCGATCTGGGCCTGGAAGATGAAGCGGAAACGCAATCAGCACAGGAACAGGCCCAGGACTATAAGGAGCTGTTCGCCTTTATGAAAGACGCTCTGGCCGGCAAGGTGAAGGAGGTTCGCCTCTCCCAGCGCTTGAAATCGCACCCGGTTTGCTTGAGCAGCGAGGGCATGCTGTCCCTGGAGATGGAAAAGATATTGAATGCCATGCCTGCGGATCATGAGATCAAGGCGGAACGGATCTTGGAGATTAATGTCAGCCATCCTATTTTTGAAACCCTCTCCAGGCTGTATCAAGAAGATCAGGACAAGCTTAAAACGTATGCGGAATTGATCTACAACCAGGCGCTGCTGATTGAGGGCATGAGCATCGAGGACCCGGTACAATTTTCTAACGCTTTATGCGACATTATGGCCCAAATGGCCTAGCAACAAACCATGAGTCCGGGACTGTGACATGCGCCCGTTTCTGGTAGGAGGTTTTTATTATCTGACCTGTCTACCTTTAGGGGAGCATAACACAGTCCTGGACTTTTGCTTTCGGACCTTGGTGGCCTCCCCTTGATTCCCGGGAATACATAACCAGGGGCCCAAAACCCGCACAAATATAAGAAAGTTCATCGTTAGGTGTTTTTATCATAACGATGGCTGAAAGACCGCCGTAGTCTCGAAGTCCTTGGAGTTGTTGGATTTTCGCTGAGCCCTCGTTATGAGTTAGCGGGAATACAGGCTGACACCCTCGTTGCCCGGTCATCCCGTTTTATGGCTGAAGAGGCCGGCAACTTTGCGATAGGCTTCATTAAGGTATTGTTGTGGTGTCATGGCAAGTTGCTGGGTAGGGCTGGCGGTTACTTCCAGGCTGATTGCTCCGGAATAGGTGTCAAGAGGCAGGAGCTGGCATACCAACTGCCAATCGATATGGCCCTGTTCTGGCAGCCAGTGGCGGTCTTTTATGCCGTCATTGTCCGATAAATGGGTGCACAGGAGCCTGGGTCCGCATTTTTTCAGAATGAACTCTTTGTCACTGCTGTACAGCCAATCATGGGAACTGTCGTAGCAAAAGCCCAGATATTTCGTTTCTATGCGGGAAAGAACATAATCAATGAAGTGAACATCACCGGTATTTTCGATGGCAATTACCACCTCGGCTTCTTCAGCCGCTTTAACAATGCGGTTGATGCTGTCCAAACCGAACTTATTGGGCTGTGGGGGATAGGAACGATCCAGGATGTGCATCACCATAATAGGTATGTTGCATCGCGCAAATTCCTCTATCCAGGTTAGATGTTTATTGATAATGCTATTGCGTCTGCTTTTGCTCTCCGACCAGAGGTCGTCGATGTGATCATAGGGAACATGCGCATTTTCCAGAATCAAACCGGAATCCCGCACCATACGTGGCATTATGGCTTTGCTGATGGCGGGGGAGCCGATTTCGTCCTCCCACCACAGTGAGGTTGAGGAAAAACCGGCCTGTCGAATTAAGGCCAGCCTTTCCGGCAGGGGCATGACCCATCCGAACCAGGAAAATATGCCAAAGGGAATGGTCCGACTGAGTTCCATTAATTCACGCCCCTTTTAATTAGAGATTATTAATACGATAAACAGGTTGTCATCCCAAGCGAGTATATCATTCTAAGCTAAGCTTGTCATTCTAAGCGGAGCTAGTCATCCTGAGCGAAGCGAAGGATCTTACCCGGGGGTTGTTCGCTGCGCGAAAGATCCTTCGGGCGTTGCCCTCAGGATGACAAAGTCGGGCGCTGCCCTTAAGGATGACAAAAAGACGGGCGTTGCTGAGGTGTCATCCTGAGCGAAGCGAAGGATCTTACCCGGGGGTTGTTCGCTGCGCGAAAGATCCTTCGGGCGTTGCCCTCAGGATGACAAAGTCGGGCGCTGCCCTCAGGATGACAAAAAGACGGGCGTTGCTGAGGTGTCATCCTGAGCGGAGCGAAGGATCTTACCCGGGGGTTGTTCGCTGCGCGAAAGATCCTTCGGGCGTTGCCCTCAGGATGACAAAGTCGGGCGCTGCCCTTAAGGATGACAAAGTCGGGCGCTGCCCTTAAGGATGACAAAGTCGGGCGCTGCCCTTAAGGATGACAAAGACGGGCGTTGCCCTTAAGGATGACAAAGACGGGCGTTGCCCTCAGGATGACAAAGTCGGGCGCTGCTGAGGTGTCATCCTGAGCGAAGCGAAGGATCTTACCTGGGGGTTGTTCGCTGCGCGAAAGATCCTTCAGGCGCTGCCCTCAGGATGACAAAGTCGGGCGCTGCCCTTAAGGATGACAAAGACGGGCGTTGCTGAGGTGTCATCCTGAGCGAAGCGAAGGATCTTACCCGGGGGTTGTTCGCTGCGCGAAAGATCCTTCGGGCGTTGCCCTCAGGATGACAAAGTCGGGCGCTGCCCTTAAGGATGACAAAGACGGGCGTTGCTGAGGTGTCATCCTGAGCGAAGCGAAGGATCTTACCCGGGGGTTGTTCGCTGCGCGAAAGATCCTTCGGGCGTTGCCCTCAGGATGACAAAGTCGGGCGCTGCCCTTAAGGATGACAAAAAGACGGGCGTTGCTGAGGTGTCATCCTGAGCGAAGCGAAGGATCTTACCCGGGGGTTGTTCGCTGCGCGAAAGATCCTTCGGGCGCTGCCCTTAAGGATGACAAAGACGGGCGTTGCCCTTAAGGATGACAAAGACGGGCGTTGCCCTTAAGGATGACAAAGACGGGCGTTGCCCTTAAGGATGACAAAGACGGGCGTTGCCCTTAAGGATGACAAAGACGGGCGTTGCCCTTAAGGATGACAAAGACGGGCGTTGCCCTTAAGGATGACAAAGACGGGCGTTGCCCTTAAGGATGACAAAGACGGGCGTTGCCCTTAAGGATGACAAAGACGGGCGTTGCCCTTAAGGATGACAAAGACGGGCGTTGCCCTTAAGGATGACAAAGACGGGCCTTGCCCTCAGGATGACAAAGGGGGGGCAGTGGCTCTTAGCCCTGCCTTCGTGGGCACGGCCCCTTTCGCCAGTCCTCCCGAGATGTTTGATAGCACCATATCCTAACGGTTGTTAAAAAGACAAGAATATTGTGATAGTATTTGCCTATTCATATATAGTTGTCCTATAATGGGAAAAAACAATATTGGTTGCGCTGGGTGCCTCTGTAAGAGGATAATAGGGAACCAGGTGAGAAACCTGGACGGTCGCGCCACTGTGAGCAGATATGCTTTTCCAAATGCCACTGGGTCCAAGCAGGCCTGGGAAGGGGGAAAAAGTTAACTGCAAGTCAGGAAACCTGCCCAATGCATCGCAGTATCAACCTTCGCGTAGAGAGGGGGATAGGTGCATGTGAAAATATATGGCCTCAACTTCTTTATAGGGAAGTTGAGGCTTTTGTATGTTATGAGGTCAATGATAGGGACGATAAACAATCTCGACTAAAATCATCATTATGTCGATTGCTGTTGAATGGATTGAATAGTGGTCGGCGTTAGGCGTCCGTTATTCCTAATCTTAATTTTAGACATATTACAACAGAAAAATTATTATTCGTTCTGCATTAAGTGGATAAGGGGGGCTATATTAATGCAAAAACGTTTTTTAGTGCTTTTGACTATGGCAGCCATGCTGCTAAGCCTGTTATTGGCTGTTCCTGTTGTGGGATCAGGGACTGTAGAGGTTGATTTGCGGGTAGAGGGAATAACAGAGACGATTTATGAAGGTTCAGCGGCAGTGGAGCCGGGGGCCACCGCTCTGGATGTATTGGAACAGTCTTTGACAGTGGCGGGGGTCGTATATGAAATCACTGATGACCCCACCTTTGGGAAGTATATAAAATCAATTAAAGGAGAAGCCGCCGGGGCTTTTGGCGGTTATGACGGCTGGCTGTACCTGGTCAACGGCAGCATGGCCGCATTGGGTGTGGCCGAATACGAAATACAGGATGGGGACGAACTGGTATTCTACTACGGGATGTACCCGCCCGATACTCTGATTCCTGAGGTTGAAATCAGCCCGGCAGAGCCGGAAAGCGGCGAAGAAATCACCGTTACGGTCAGCTCCAGTTATTACAATTGGGAGACTGAGAAGACGGTAAACGTGCTGGTGGAAAACGCCACGGTGGCCTGCAACGGCCAGGAATACACCACGGATGAGCAGGGTGTTGCCACTATAGCAGGTTTGGATGCGGGAAGCTATACGCTGCGGGTGAGCAAGGATGTCTTGGGCAGCTATCCGGCCCTGGTCAGAAGCGGAGCTATCCCCCTGACGGTATCGTTGCCTGCCGACAAAACCGTGCAGGTCAGGGTGGAAGGCAGCCGGCAAAACCTTTTCGATGATGAAGTTACGGTAGCCTCAAGCGGGGAGCAGCAAACCGCTCTGGATGCACTGGAACAGGCCTTGACCGGGGCGGTGATCGATTATGAAATCACTGATGACCCCACCTTTGGGAAGTATATAAAATCAATTAAAGGAGAAGCCGCCGGGGATTTTGGCGGTTATGACGGCTGGCTGTACTTGGTCAACGGCAGCATGGCCGCCTCTGGTGCAGACCAGTATGAAATACAGGACGGGGACGAACTGGTATTTTACTACGGGAAGTACCCGCCTGACACCTTGATCCCGGAAGTAAGAATCAGCCCGGCAGAGCCTGAAAGCGGCGAAGAAATCACCGTTACGGTCAGCTCCAGTTATTACAATTGGGAGACTGAGAAGACGGTAAACGTGCTGGCGGAAAACGCCACGGTGGCCTGCAACGGCCGGGAATACACCACCGATGCGCAGGGGGAAGCCACCATACCGGGATTAGCCCGGGGAAGCTATACGCTGCGGGTGAGCAAGGATGTCCCGGGCAGCTATCCGGCCCTGGTCAGGAGCGGCGCCATACCTCTAACGGTAGTGGCGGCGGGAAATGATGACCTGCAGGAAGGTATTGATAAAGCCATCGATTATTTAATCGCCCAGCAAGAGGAGGATGGGAAGCTGGGACCCAACGCGGCCCTGGCCCTGTATAAAGCGGGCCGGGATGTTTCGCAAATCACCACAAACGGCAAAAACGACCTGGATTACCTGCAGCGCCTATTGCAGGACGACTATGCCGGGTATATTAACAGCACCTCCCGGCTGGCTTTAACCATCATGGAGATTGTGGCCGGAGGCGGCGACCCGGCTGATTTTGCCGGGCATAATCTGGTCGCGGAATTGACCGCTCTCCAGGATGACAACGGGCTTTTTGGCACCAATGAGGAGCAGGATTATATTGTTACCCAGTATTGGGCCATAATGGCCTTGCATGAAGCCGGGGTTGATATTCCCCAAGCCCAGCAAGCCCGGCAGTGGCTGCTGGAAAATGTCAGCAGCAATGGGGGCTGGAGTTGGGCGGTTGGCGAAGGTCCTTCACCGGATATGACCGCTTATGTCATCAGAGCCTTGCTGGTTTTGGGAGAAGCGCCCGATAGCGACGCCATCACCAATGCCAAGACCTATCTCAAGACCTATCAGCATGAAGACGCCGGCTTCGATAATGGCTGGACATCTGATTCCAATGTGTGGACAACCGCAGAAGTGATAAAAGCACTGGTGGATTTGGATATAGATCCATCCGGCGACACCTGGAGCATGGATGGATATAATCCCGTGCTCTACCTGCTCAACCAGCAAAAGGCTTCGGGGGAAATAGGCAACCTGGCCGGCACGGCCGACAGCCTGACAGCCCTGGTGATGTTCGCGGCAAAATATGATTTGGATGAAAACGGCTCTGATCCATCGCATACTGGCGGCGGAGGCGAAGGCAGCGCGGACACCATCAGTGTGAAAATTGCGGTTGTCGGGCCGGGGAATGAATTTTTATTCAAACCGGGCGAGGTCACTATATCGAAAAAGGGTCGCTTCGGCCTGACGGCTATGGAAGCCTTGGAGGCCACCGGTTTGAGCTGGAGTTTTTCCACGGAATGGGAAGGTTTTGTAGTGGCTATTGAAGGTGTTCGGAATGCGGGACTAAACGGGTGGTGCTACAGTGTCAATGGTCAAAGCGCCACGGTTTTAGCCATGGATCAAGCGGTTTCATCCGGCAGCAGAGTGATCTGGTGGTACAGCACCGATGCCATGTCAAATGGACCCACCTGGCAGGAACTGCTGGACTTGAGCGCAGCAGCAGGAGGAGCGGCGGCAGTTGTAAAGCCTGCCGATGAAGATGAAGTTAAGAATAATCTGGCGCAATATGGTGAGCAATTGGATACGGCTTTCGCACGGGTGCAAAATGCCGACGGCAGTCCGCTGCTGGTATTGAACGCCGACAAGAGGATGACGCCGCTTGACGCTGTTGCCCTGAAGAAAGAACTGGACAACAACCGGGTCCACCTGCAGCAGCCGGCCGGAGCTGAAGAAACGCTCATGGTCGACAATGAAATCGCTTTGCTGGTTCCTGAGAATGCTCTCCTTGAGGAGACCAACCTTACGGTAAAAGAACTGGGGACTCAGGAAGCGCCCCAGCAATACGCAGTCAGGCTGGCTTCATCGGTTTACGAGTTCGGACCGGATGGCCTGGTGTTTGCCCAGCCGGTGACCATTTCCATTACGGTTGCCTTAACCGACGATATTAACCTGGAGGATTTGACCCCGGCCTGGTATGATGAAAAATCCGGGCAATGGATTCCGCTTCCGGCGGTAATTGACCTGGAAACTGGTCAAGTGGTATTCAGGATTGATCATTTCACCAGTTTTGCCATTATTCAGAAGCCGCCGCGCCCGAGTTTTAACGACCTGGAAGGCTATGCCTGGGCACAGGAGGCCATCGAAATCCTGGCCGGTCAAAATGTCATTGCCGGCACCGGGCAGGGCTTTGAACCGGGCCGGAACATCACCCGGGCGGAGTTTGTGAAGCTGGTGGTGACTGCAGCAGGATTGGAGGCCAAAAAGGGACAGATCAGTCAATTTAGCGACGTGAAGGCCGGGGATTGGTTCGAGCCCGCCATTTGCAGTGCCTGTTCGCACCAACTGACGGCAGGATATGCTGATGGCAGCTTCAAACCGGGCCAGAGTATCAGTCGCTATGAAGTGGCGGTTATTCTGCACAATGCAGATAAAAACAAAGTGCTGAACGGTTCGACAGGACTAAGCTATGCAGATAGCAATAACATTCCCGATTGGGCCGCTGGCGGGGTGAAATATGTCCAGGCCGCCAAGCTTATGCAAGGCTATGAAGACGGTTCCTTTGGCGGCAGCAGACCGCTCACCCGGGCTGAAGCTGCCGTTATCATCTACCGGTATCTGAACGCCAGGCTGATAAGCTAGGCTGTTCAAGCTGATCGCGATTATTCTGCCGGCATTACCGAACCGGCCGGCTGCTGCGGCAGACGGCCGGAGACGGCCGGAGGTAGTGCACAGCCCAATGTACAACGAGATGAGGGGGGTAATGGTGAATTACAGTATACGCAATATGGTCATTGTCTTCCTGGCAGCCCTCCTGCTGCTGGGCATATCCGGCTGCACGGTGAAAAACGAGCAGTTTTCACCGGTGAATCCTGCCGCTGTCGGCGGCTCCGGGACCGCCAACAGCCTTGACCCGCAAGAGGCCAATGCAGGTGCGGACAGTTCTCCAGATAAAGCGGCGCCGGATTCCCGGACCGCCAGCGCCGGTGAAGATGCCAATGGAGCTCAATCCGGCGCAGTAAGCAGCGCCGGGGTTGATAATGCCAGGCAGAGTCAGATTTCAAACACCGCCAAGGGCACGGTTTCATTATTGATCAGCCGCAATTACGGCCGGCAAAATTTGATCCGGGAACATATATCCCTTGAGCCGGGATGGACCATTCTTGATGTTTTGAATACCTCAGCGCAAGTAACTACCAAATGGGATGGCAGCTTTGTAGACAGCATTAACGGAATGCAATCGAATTCCGGCGGTTTAACGGGTAAAAATCATGACTGGTTTTACTTTATTAACGGCATTTGCGCCGATGTGGGCGCCCCTGAATACATTTTGCGAGCCGGGGAAAAGGTATGGTGGGACTATCATGCCTGGGGAAACACGGGGCTTACCAACCCGGCGGTGATAGGCTGCTACCCAGAGCCGTTTGTCCATGGCTATCGCGGTAAATCAGGACCGACGACGGTCATGAGTTCAGCCGCAAACAGCAGTCTGGCCCAAGCCGTGCAGCAAGCCCTGCAGGCTCAAGGGGCGGCCTCGGTTCAATGCAGCGCTTTAAACAATGAACTGCTGCAAAATCGCCCCGGACCCATTATAGTGGTGGGAACCTGGGATGAATTAAAACAACTGCCCTGGCTGGATGGTTTTAATAAATCCTTTAGAAAAAACGGCACCAGCGTTCATTTTAAAGACGATGGAGTGGAATTATTGGACGGCCGCGGCAAAGTGATCCAAAACAGCGGTCCCGGTACAGGTATTATAGCCGCCTCGGCTGCCGGTTTGGGAAACTATAAAGTGCTCTGGCTGCTGGCCGGCACGGATCAGAATGGCCTGCAAAATGCAGTGAACACCATGGTGCATCATCCCCAGCAGCTTAACGGCTTATATCACGCGGCGGTCATATCCGGGCAGGTTATTCGTTTGCCATTGGAGTAGAAGGAAGTTGGCCATGCTGGTTTTTCGCGAAAAGAATAATTTAATACATCAGTTGCATCCCATCACCAGTCTGACCTTCATCGGGGTGGTCTTTGTACTGTCCCTGACCTGCTCCCATCCTATTTACCTCTTAGGGTTGCTGGCGGTGACAGGCATGGTGATCATTGCCGCCGGGCACTGGGAGGAATGGCTCGTCTATCTTAAGTTCAGCCTGCTCATGATCGCCATGCTCATGATTATTAATGTTGTTTTTGTGCATATAGGGGATACCGTGCTGTTTGCCGGACCCAGGCTCCCGGTGATAGGAAAGTTGAATATAACCCTGGAAGCGCTGGCCTATGCGGGGGGAATGGGGATGAGGCTTCTGGTTATCATCAGTGTTTTTTGTCTTTACACTTATGCCATCCATCCTGACAAGGTGTTGAAACTGTTCAGCAAATGGGGCCACAAATCGGTGCTGGTGATCACTTTATCCACGCGCTTGTTCCCCCTCCTGGTGCAGGATTATCTGCGCATTACCGAGGTGCAGCGCTGCAGGGGAGTGAAATTCGCTTCCGGCAGTTGGTGGGAGCGCTTGAACAAGGTTTTGTCCGTAGTCAGCGTACTGCTGGTATCCTGCCTGGATCGAGCCCTGCAGCTGGCCGAGTCCATGCAGGCCCGCGGCTATGGCAGCGGCAGCCGCAGCAGTTATGATCGTGAATTATGGCGGCCCCGGGATTTTGTCATTTTAAGCGCTCTGGGGGCCGGATTGATTTGCGGCCTGTGGAGTGCGCTTAAGGGATGGTCGGCATATTTGTATTATCCCCATCTGGCGGCTTTCCGGCCGGAGGAGATAAAAATGGCCGCTTTTATTGTACTGATGTTGAGTGTGCCGGCCTGGCTTAACTGGGGGTGGCTTAAATGCCGGTTATTGCGATCAAAGATTTGACCTACTATTATCCTGATACTGAACCCCCGGCCCTGGATAAAATCAATTTGGATATTCACGAGGGGCAAATGATTCTGCTATTGGGCGGCTCCGGCAGCGGAAAATCGAGCCTGGTGCGCGCCATAGCCGGGTTGATTCCTGAATATTACGGCGGGACATACCAGGGCAAAGTGCTGCTGAACAAGCAGGAGATATTAAAGATGGACCGCCGTACGGTGGCGCAGCAGGTGGGCCTGGTATTTCAAGATCCGGAAAGCCAGCTGGTTATGACCGGTGTGGAGCAGGAAGTGGTGTTCGGCATGGAGAACCTGGGCTTGCCCAATAAGCTGATGAAGCGGCGGGTCATGGAAGTCACCAGTGCTTTGAGCATTACCGAGTACCTGCATCATTTCATACCGGAATTGTCGGGAGGGCAGAAGCAAAAGGTGGCTTTGGCCTCCGTACTGGCCATGCAGCCGCGCATATTGCTGCTGGATGAACCTACCTCACAGTTGGATCCTGTCGCCGGTGAAGAGATTCTGACCATGGTAAGAAGGCTTAACGAAGACAATGGTATAACCGTGGTTTTGGTGGAGCAGCGCCTGGAAAGATGTTTTCATTTGGCGGATCGCATCCTGGTCATGGAGCGGGGCAAGATTATCCACGACCAAACCAACCCGGCATCTCCGGGCCAATTGGCCTTTGCCAGGGACATCCCCTGCCTGCCGCCTTTGGCACAGTTGTTTATGCGGGCCGGCTCCTCTGAAATTCCCGCCACGGTAAAGCAAGGCCGCCGCATTATCAGATCCTATGCGGTCCCGGATGCCGTCTATGCGGCAATGCCCGCTGATAAACCCCGCCGGGATCAGCAGATGGGCCAGAAGTCAGAATTGTTGGCAATAAGCAGCCTGTGGTTCTCCTACCCCCATGGCAAGGAAGTGTTGAAAAATGTTAATTTTAAGATAAATGCGGGGGATTTTATTGTGCTTATGGGGGAAAACGGCGCCGGAAAAACCACCCTTATGAAACAGATTAACGGTCTGTTAAAGCCGGACCGGGGACAGGTAGTCTTCCTGGGGCAGGACACCAAACATCGTTCGGTGGAGGATATGGCCGCGGATATCGGCTACCTGTCGCAAAACCCCAGTGATTATCTATTCCTGCCCACAGTGCGCGATGAAATGGATTTCACCTTGCACAACCTGGGGCTTACAGATGACGGATACAGCCGACAGCTCCTGGAAGGTTTGGGAATCGATGGCTGCCTGGAGATCAACCCGCGTGATTTGAGCACCGGGCAGCGGCAGAGGGTGGCCCTGGCTTCGGTTTTGCTCAGCCGACCCAAACTGCTCTTGCTGGATGAACCGACGCGAGGGTTGGATTATGTTTTGAAGGAGCAGTTAGGGGCCATTTTGAAGCATATTCAGGCCCGGGGAACGGCGATTCTGGTCATTACTCATGATGTGGAATTCGCAGCGGAATTCGCTGATGAAATTGCATTAATGGACCAGGGGGGCATTATTGCCCAGGGAGACAAGTATTCCATGCTGTCCAATTCCACTTTTTATTCCCCGCAAACCAGCAAGCTGTTTAACAATATCGCCGATGGCATAGTCACTATGGAACAAGGCTTGAAGATGTTGAAAAGAATCATGGCAAGCTTTAACAAGAAAGTGGTGGTTTGAATTCGTTTCGGTAAAGGCAAGAGAAAGGTGTGCCGCCAGATTCGAATAACGCCGCTATTTTAATGGGCCGGGCCTATAGCCGCCCGCCTAACCGGCGGGAGAATAAAAACACCTCTAAAACGGCCCCAAGGCGCGGTTAAAACGTTGATAAGCCTGTTGGGAAGCCGCCGGAAAAAATCTTATAAGACCAATTTATAAATCAGTCCAAGACCGCCGGCACAAAAAGCAAGACAAGGCTGAAAAATCCACGGGGAATGATGGGCCCAAGCATTTCAGCGCCATCGGTGGGATGATTATAACGGACAGTAAGGGAGGATTTGGTGTGAAGGCAAAACGGTTGATTATCAGTATTATTATGGCTGCTTTGCTGGTGTTGGAAAGCGGCGCAGTCTGCTGGGCGAGTGAAGCTGCTTCCAAACCGTATCTGCAGCAGATACAGCGGGCGGTCGGCTTTTTGCATGAGGCACAGAATGATGACGGCGGTTTTCCCAGCAGCAAAGGGGGCGCGAGCAGCCGTACGGTTACCAGTTGGGTGGTGATGGGATTGAGTGCGGCGGGAGAGCATGTGCTTGGCAGCGCCTGGGCTCCGGCGGGCAAGAACCCGCTTGATTATCTCCGCGATCATCCTCAGGCCTTGACGGAAACCAATGAATACTCCCGCCTCTTGCTGGCCTTGTCTGCTGCCGGGCAAGCACCGCAGTATCAGGGGGTTAATCTGCTGGAAAAGATAGTCAGCTTTCAGCAAAGCGACGGACAATTTGCCCAGCCGGCCCTGGGGGAGGCAGAATTTATCAATGCGCACATGTGGTCTGTCCTGGCTATTGCTTCCACCGGCAGCCCGGTTCCGCATCAGGAGCAGGCCCAGGCCTGGCTGTTAAATCAGCAAAACAGCGATGGTGGTTTTGGCTGGGCGCGGGGAATTGCCAGTGATGCCGACGACACCGGGATCGCTATTCAGGCTCTGGTCTTGCTGGGCGAGAAGGCGGATAGTAAAGCCATTCAGAAAGCGATTGCTTATCTAAAGTCCTGCCAGCAGCCTGACGCAGGTTTAAGCTGCGGCGCCGAGTGGATGGGGATTGAATCCAATGCCGCTTCCGACTCCTGGGGAGTGCTGGGCTTGATAGCCGCTGCCGAGAACCTTAACGGGGAGCGGTGGATGGTGAAGGGCAAAAACCCTGTCGACCATCTGCTGAGTTTACAGGCCAAAGACGGCTCCTTCAACTGGAAAGCGGAGGTATCTTCTTCCAATATTACCATGACCGCGTATGCCTTGATGGTCTTGACGGGCCGCCCTTTTCCGGTTAATGTTGACTATTCCGCACTTTCCCCAGCAGCATCTAAAGGAAGCCTGTTTATTGATGTGCAGCCCGCTTACTGGGCCTATGAGCCGGTCATGGAACTGGTGCGGGAAGGAATACTCAACGGCTACGGGGATGGCAGCTTCAAGCCTGACCATCCCGTCAGCAGGGCTGAGTTCAGCAAAATCATGGTGAGTGGATTGGGTGTGGATAATAGGAGCGACAGCGCTTCCCCACAGTTTACCGATGTGCCGGTGGATCACTGGGCCCATCAGAGTATTGCCGTTTGCGTTTCCAAAGGCTATGTGCAAGGGTTTGATGACGGCACCTTTCGGCCCGCCGGGGATATTAGCGGAGCTGAATTGGCGGCCATGCTGGTCAGAGCCTTGCCTGACTATGACAGCGCGGCGCTTAAGGCAGGACCCTGCTGGTATTCGGGCTACGTAGACTGTGCCCGCGAACACGGCCTGCTCTATCCTGGTTTTCAAGCTGACGCTAAAGCCAGCCGGGCACAGTGCGCCTACAGCATGGTGCAGCTGCGCGGTGAGAAGTGAGAAGTGAGAGGTGAGGGGGGGTGAGGGGTGAGGGGTGAGGAGTGAGGAAGCGCGCATGAGAATTTCACCGGTGATTTTGATATGCATCCTGGCGGCGGTCTTGCTGGGTTTAAGCCTGGTTCCGGAAAACCCCTTGTACGCCATGAACTGGCCCTTATTTTCCGTCCTCATCCTTTGCCTGGGTATCATCACCTTTTTCCGTCGCTTCGAAAAGAGGGGGACCACTTCCAAAGAAATTGCGGTTATTGCCAGCCTGGCCTCGCTGGCAGCTATTGTCAGGGTTCCTTTTGCAGTGATAATGAGCCTGCAGCCGACCACTTTCGTGGTTATGATCTCGGGCTATGTTTTTGGCCCTCAAACTGGTTTTATGGTTGGGGCGGTGGCGGCCCTGGTCTCTAATTTCTTCCTGGGACAGGGTCCCTGGACGCCCTGGCAGATGTTCTGCTGGGGGATGTGTGGAGTTGCGGCCGGATGCATGTCAGGCCGGGAGAAGGGTTATAATCGCTTGAGCTTTGCAGCCTTTGCAGGGATTTGCGGCTATCTTTTCGGATGGGTGATGAACATCTGGCACTGGGTCGGTTTTATCTATCCCTTAACCCTGCAGACATTCCTGGCTACTTATTTGGCCAGTTTCCCCTTTGACACCGTCCACGCCCTGGGCAATATCGCTTTTGCCCTGTTGTTCGGCCCTCCCTTTTATCACATCCTGTTGAGGTATCGCAAGAAAATGGAGGTCAGGCATGTTCAGTATCAATCTGGATAGATGAAAGGCTAAAGGCTATTGTAATTATAGAAGGAAGCTGCGCCTATGAAAGCCACTGCTGGCCAACAGGGGACGTTCTTGGTGTTTGGTTTTCAAAGAAAACCAAACACCAAGAACGTCCCCTGTTGGCCCTATTTGAGTTTTTCCACTTCTTCGGCGGATAGCCCGGTAAGGTCAATTATCTCATCAATAGGCATCTTCTTACTCAGCATCTTCAGGGCTATTTCCCGTTTGCCTTCTTGTTTGCCTTCTTGCCTGCCTTCTTGCCTGCCTTCTTGCCTGCCTTCTTGTTTGCCTTCTTGTTTGCCTTCTTGCCTGCCT
The DNA here is from genome assembly GCA_050949825.1 of Syntrophomonadaceae bacterium. Taxonomy (GTDB): domain Bacteria; phylum Bacillota; class Syntrophomonadia; order Syntrophomonadales; family Syntrophomonadaceae; genus DTU019. Next base: position 78,036 of record JBMNGL010000013.1, read on the forward strand.
TCTTGTCTGCCTTCTTCCAGGCCTTCCTTCCTGCCCTCTTCTCTACCTTCCTTGAGGGCTTTGTTGCGCAGGTAATACTCGCTGGATATCTTATCCAAGCGCCACTTCTCCCGCTGCAGATACAGCTCACGGTTTTTTTCATCCTGGCTTAACGTCTCCAGCACTTCTTCAGCCATTTTTATCACCTCGTTTTTTTCACAGATCTTTTTAATCAGCTCTCGTCTGTTCAGGTTGGCAGCATCTTTGATGAAAATCAGCCACTGCTCAAGATTGTTTAACCGGTCAACGTCTTCTTCATCAGGTGTCTTCGGAAGTTCCAGGTAATGTATCTCCAGATCATCCATCAATTCAATACCGGTGGAAGGGGCAATTACTCTGAATTGACTGTGATAGCCCGGGTTTTCTTGAATCAGGTCAAAATTAATGATGCTTATTACAATGCACTTTTTGAGCTTTTCGTAGGCCTCTCCCTCGCCCATTTGCTCCCTATACATACTGGCCCAGTAGAATAGCGCCCTTTTTCTATAGTTGTCGACATTTCTGATTTGTATCTCTATATCAATATATTCCCCGGCTTCGGTTTTAACTTTTATGTCCATTATGGATTGTTTGGCTTCTTCATATTCTTTGTCGGTATAGGGATTCAGATATTCTATGCGGTTGATCCTTTTATCATTCTTTAAATCTAAAACGGTGTTTAGAAATTCTATCAGTACTACACGGCTTTCTTTGCCCTTGCCGGCGAATATCTGTTTGAAAGCAAAATCCACCTTGGGGTCCATCAAGGGATACTTCTTCTGGATCATCCGCTTTTCCCCCTGCTATGTTTTATTATACCAATAACTTAAACCGATCCGCAGCAAGGTAATTAAGTCTGGCATAACCATATTATGGTATTAATGTTTGCTTTTTGGCAAGGTTTGTGACCAAAAAACGACCCTTTTTGGTTAAGGTAGACGGCAGTGTGGAAGCGGTGGGAGGCTCTGCTATGATCAGGCCAGCAAGACGAGAAACTCCTGGCTGGGCACATCAGCCGCTACTTCGCCCAATAAGCGTTGAAATCATTTGGCAGTCGGTCCTTTATCCTCCGGGTGCATGAGGCAGTTGCAGTCCTGGCGGGCCAACAAGGGGACGTTCTCAGGCAAATGCCACCTGGCTCCTGCATATTTCTATCTGATGGTTTCCATTCAACCCGAAAACCAGTACAATGGGCATAGGGACAACCAAATGAGGGGATCATTGGCAATAGAGGAACCTCACGATCCTGGCGAAGGGTTGTAATAAAAGGAGGCTTTGGGATGTCTGGCAGGAAATTAATGAGTTGCTGTTTGATGGTGCTGCTGCTGTGCTCTCTGGGGCCGGCGATGGTCGCTGCGGATACGGATGTGCCCGAGGGTAATACTCCGGTGGTCAGTGATGGTGTGATCCAGTTTGCCGATCATAGCCTGCTGCGGGGTGTGCCGGCGGGAGCGCAGATTAAAGCCACACCGGTAAGCCTGGTGGCACGGCAGGGTATTGTGATTGCCGGACCGGTGATTAAACTGGAAGCCAGGGAGCTGTCAGCGGAAGCGCTGGCCAGCGGTTTGCTGCTGAAGATGCCTTGCAGCGGTGACCAGGTGGTACTGGCTTATTATAATGAAGCTCGCACGCCCTGGCCGGCCTGGGAGATAGTGCCGGAATCCAAGCTGGTCAAGCAAAACGGGTCTCTTTATGTGGTGGGGCGCATTACCCGGATGGGAGTATACGCACCACTGGTGTTGAATGCCCGTCTGCTGGCTGACTCCATCACTGCGGAGCAAGTGCCGATGCAGTTTGGTGACCGTTTTGTATTTCCCCTGATGCCGGGCGACTATAATATTAAAATTATGAACACCAGCAAACCGGAACTGGTAGCAACCAATGGCACCGTGGGGGTGCCGCCCTACTATTTTGACACCGGAGCGGTGGTGAATTTCCGCATTTATAAAGGCGATGATTATGCTGATACCGCTTCCATGATGGTGAAGGTCCTGGCCCCGACCTCAGCACAGCAGGCCAAATGGGCTTATGCCGCTTTGAAATCAATGGGTACGGTGCTGGGACAGGTTCAATACGCCAGCAGTGCCAATGAGCTGCAGCAAGCCTTGAAAACATGGCAGAATAACCAGGGTACCAATGTGCGCCGGCTGTTTGGCCCCGATGTCAAGCCAGAACAGTTTTTCACCCTTTTCAATCGGATCAATGCGGAGCGGGAGAGCATCATGACCGCCAACCGCGGCCAGCTTCTCCAGGCATATGGCAGCAGTGAGGCCGAGGTCCAGGTTTTGATGGCTATTTACAATGCTCAGGCCTGGCAGAAGGTTTGCGCAGAAGAAGAGTATCAATGGTTTGATAAAGCCCTGGCCGGCATAGGTTGGAATGTGCAGACCCTGCTGGCGATGCAAAGGGGGGTGGCCGGGGTGATCGATAATGACGGCCAGGCGGCCTTAAACGAGATGCGGGCGCAGCTGCGCCGGCATACCGAACTCATCAGCGGAAGTCTGCAGGTCAACTCCAAACAGAAGACAGCCTATGCCTTGAGCTTCTTCGGTGACAATGGCCTCTTAGGAACGAACGATTATGTGGACTGGCATTCCAGCGCGCTGCAAGTGTTGTCATTCAGTGATGATAAAGGCCAGCCGGCAGTAAACGGTCGCTTGAACCCGCTCTGGCAGCAGGGCAACGGGCAGGCCCTGGTGCATGCCGGGATGAAGGACAGTCCTGACCCGATGGCCTATATTATGAAGTTTGCAGTGGGAAGCAATATGCATCCGGGCATCTATGTGGAGTCACTGCCGGATGGACTGCAAAAGATCCCCTATCGGGTAAAATTGCTGGGTTTTGGCGGTTATGGCAATTATGAGTGGAAGATTAGCAAGGGGCGCTTGCCTGATGGCTTGGAATTGGCAGATGGGATCATAAGCGGAACCACCCTCGAGTATGGCAGCTTCGCCTTCACGGTGACCGTGCGGGATAGCGCCTATAAGACTGAGCGCAGCTACCAGTTGGAAGTCTTGAAGAACGATGGCGAGCAGACCGCCTTGATTTATCAGCGCAGCAAAATGTTATATCATATGGAAATCACTGAAATTGAACATTTGAATAAAATTTACTCTCATGTGGCAGCGGTCAATGACAAGCAGTGGCAGGAAATCCTGGGTTCTTATTACACCAGCGGACTGCTGCTGAAATACAAGTAGCTCACAATCTGGAGACTCCCGGTCTTCCCCGATTTCAGCAAGGGAAGGCCGGGGCCTGTTAGCGCCCAAATAGAGGTTTTGCGGGGTATATAAAAATTGCAGGCTTAGCAGGATTATGTATACTTTCAGTCGAAAAACATGATATAAAGAGAATGGTAGGAACATAAATCAACTAGAGAGAGAAGAGCACTGTGTTGCAGGGGATAGATATAAGACTATGCCCTTTTTGCACAGATGGGAATTGATTGGGTAGAAGAGGAGTTGAAGTATATGGTGCGTTACAAAAACTTCCTGGATTGCATTGAATCGCCGCTAGTGGCTATCAACAAAGACCTGCAGATTGTGTATTGCAATGCCGCCTATGCTTATATGGCCGGGCAGGCTGTGGACGAAATCATCGGACATAAGTGGCTGCAGGTTTTGCCGGAATTGGTGGGCAGCAATACTCAGGCCGCCTATATGAAGGTGCTGGAAACCGGGCGTATGGGAACAGTGGAGAGCAAGGTCAGCAACCGCTTTTTCATGGAACGTATTTATAGCACACCGGACGGATTGCTTTCGATATTTGACGATTTGAGCGCTGCGCGGCGTTTTGAAGCGGTGGCGCAGGAATTGGGCAACAAGTACCATGAGGTGTTTGATGAAGCCTGGGATTCCCTTTTCCTGTTGGATACTTACACCACCGACATTCTTCATATGAACCGCTCTGCTTGTGATATGTTTGGCTACAGCCGTGAAGAGATGGCGCGCCTGAATATTGGCGCTCTGTGCCCGGAAGAGCCGCCCTATAGCAGCGAAGAATTCAAACGCTGGCTGCGCATGTCGTCAGATTCACGCTCCCAATCCATGGAGTGGAAGATGCGCGATCGCAATGGCAGGGTGTTCTGGATTGAGGTCAAGTCCAAACGAGTGGTTTTCGAAGAACGCACACGTTTGATGGCTGCCATTCGTGATATCAACCCGGTTAAGATGGCGGGCGAGAAACTGCGCCGCTCCCGTGAAGACTATGAGGACTTCTTTTATAATGCCAGTGATTTTATCTTTGTACATGACCTGGGGGGCAATTTAATATCGGTCAATCCCGCCGCCGAGCGCATCACTGGCTATTCCATGGCTGAACTGGTGCGTATGAATATTCAGGAACTGGCCGACAGTGATTCCCTGGATCTCTTGCGTGGTTTTCAGTACCAGCGCCTGGCGCCGGGGCGGCATATCAGTTATGAAATGGGGCTTATCAACAAGTACGATACTCAGGTGCACCTGGATGTGAGCATTTGGCCGCTTTATACCAATGGCAAGATTGTGGCAGTACAGGGGATAGCGCGCAGTATCACCCGTTTGAAAAATGAGATGAACCGCCTCAAGGTCACGGAAAGGGAACTGCAAGGTATGGTGGATTGCCTCCCGGATGCCACCATGGCCATTGATATGGAAGGGAAAGTAGTGATCTGGAATCAGGCCATGGAGCGCCTCACCGGCATAAAGGCCGAGGAAATGCTGGGTAAAGGGGATTTCGAATATGCGCTGGCCTTTTATGAAACCAGACGTCCTATTATGGTTGACCTGGTGCTGCGACCGGAAGAGGTCAGACAGTATTATACCGTTATTGAAGTGGATGATTTTACCGTAATCAGTGAGTTTAAAACTCCCAAACTGCGGGGGCAGGGGCGCAACCTGTGGGGGCGCGCCATGCCCTGGTACAGCCCTGATGGCCAGTTGCTGGGCGCTATTGAATGCCTGCGCGATGTAACCGATCGTTACATTGCTTTGCAGCAGCACAAGGATTGGCTGCGCCAGGCCGAAGCCCATAACAAGAGGCTGATCGCGGCGTTGAACAGCTCAGCGGTAAAGGTTTTGAGTTATGATGTCCAGGGAGAAATCGATTCGTGTACTGAATCACTGGCTGAATGGCTGGGATATGAGATGGCATCCCAGGTGGTGGGCAAAAAGCTGGCCGTGCTGCTGGGGGATGAGCAGCAGACGAAGCTGCTGGGCCATCGGGATAAGGTGGAATCCATGGAATGGATCTGCCGGGATGGCAGCAAGGCTTTTGCCCCGGTAGAGGTGCAAGTTGTACGATATGAAGATCAGCTTAGCGGCGGGATGATTCGGGTGATTCGGTAATATTGAAGCTAATAATCCCGGGTTTAGATCCTTCGCTTTGCTCAGGATAACAACGTCAGGCTTGCTGTCTAATAACTACATTTAATGAGGGACGTGCCATAAAGAGAGCCGTCCCTTTATAATTTTCGCCGGGGCACGGGGGAACTGGGGATGGTGCCTGTGAATGCACCATAATATAGCTTGGGAGTTCTTCCATCCTCCGCTTTGAAGCAACAGCTTGATGATTTTAATAATTGCCACACAGTCTGACGTTCTTCATGTTTCCTCTTATAGAGGAAGAAGAAAGGACGTCCTTTGCTTCCCAAGGAGTAGCTTTTTGTCACGCTCTGTCTCCCTTGTGTTGGTGAAGGGGGTGGCGTACAATGAAATGGTACATAACCCAGTTTATCGGCAATGGAGGTTAAAAGTGCGTTTTTGGTTGTGCTTAGCAGTGATTGTTGTGCTGGATCAGTGGAGCAAATGGATGGTGGGAATGAGCCTGGCGCCGGGTCAGAGTGTAGTGATGCTGCCCGGGGTGATGTGGTTTACCTATGTGTTTAACCGCGGAGCCGCCTTCAGTATGATGCAGGGGCAGACCGTTTTCTTTGTCGTGGCTGCATTTCTGGTGGTTTTAGCCCTGATAGCATATAACCTGTTGGCAAAGCCGGCACCGGTTTTGCAGCTGATTACGGGGATGATGGCCGGAGGAGCGCTGGGCAATCTGTTGGACCGGTGCCGTCTTGGCCATGTGGTGGATTTTATTGATTTTCGGGTGTGGCCGGTATTCAATGTTGCCGATATGGCTATTGTATGCGGCGGGATTCTGCTGGGCATATATTTCATATGGTTTGACAAGGATGAGCAAAGCAATGAGTGATAAAAGCACCATACTGGTGCAAGAGGATATGGAAGGCGAGCGTTTGGATATCTTTGTAGCGGAACAGCTCGACAACCTGTCACGTTCGCAGGTTCAGAAGCTGATTGGGGATGGGCAGGTTTGGGTTGATGGGGAAGTTCGCAAGGCCAGCTACAAGGTACGGGAAGGGGAAACGGTGGTGGTGGCAACTCCCCGTTCCATGCCCATATTACTGCAGGGCGAAGCTATCCCCCTGGATATCATTTATAAGGACAGCGATGTGGTGGTGATTAATAAGCCCAAAGGGCTGGTGGTGCACCCTGCACACGGCAACTGGGAGCACACCCTGGTCAATGCTCTGCTCTATCATGTCAAAACCCTTTCCAGCCTCAACGGTGAGTTGCGACCGGGTATTGTGCATCGCCTGGACAAGGATACTTCCGGGGTAATGGTGGTAGCCAGGCATGATACAGCCCATCGGGTGCTGGCTGAGCAGATTAAGGCGCATACCATTCAGCGCGAATACCTGGCGCTGGTATATGGGGTTGTCAAAGAGAACCGGGGCACTATTGAAGCCCCTATCGGGCGCAGCAAGAGCGACCGCAAGAAGATGGCGGTGGTGAGCGACGGACGCGCAGCCCTGAGCCAGTATCAGGTTTTGGAACGGTTTGAGGATTATACATTGGTGCGGGTAAAGCTGTTTACCGGGCGTACCCATCAGATCCGGGTGCATATGCAGTATATCAAACACCCGGTGGTAGGCGACCCCCTCTACACAGCCCGCAAAGCCCCTTTCGGGATCACTTCGCAGCTGCTGCATGCCTGTTTATTGGGTTTTAAACATCCCCGCAGCGGAGATTATATGGAATTTAGCGCCGATTTACCCCCCGAATTCCAACAAGCCCTATCCCACCTTCACCAAAAAACCAAATAACTTTACCTGTGGTGCCTGGCACCATACCTGTGGGGTAAAAAATTAGTTACAATATGATTCGAATTAGGTAATATAGTATGAGATGATGCTATGGCACAGACATATTTCGGCCGGGGATTCATATAATGAAAAACCCTATCGTTGGTTTTATGCGGGGACATTGCTCAAGGCTTGAGGGGGAGGAAATAGCAAGTTGAATTCGATTATCGGATATTTTCGTGGCCGCGAGTTGAAATTGCTATACTTTATAAATCATCATTATAAGTGCCGGGGGCTGGATGTACTCATGCATGTTTTGACACAAATGAGTTCGTTGCCGGTGGTGCTGGCATTTCCCTTGATTCTTATGCTCTCTGATAATGAACACCTGGTCAACCTGGGGCATTATATTGCAGTCGTACTGATAATCAGCCAATTTTTGGTGCACTCTATCAAATTCATGGTTTACAGGGAACGCCCTTTTAAGGTGTTGGAGGATATTATTGCCAGCAAACCGCCCACTTCCAAGCGTTCTTTTCCGTCAGGGCACACCTGTGCGGCTTTTGCCATAGCTTTGCCGGTAAGTCATCTGGCGCCGGAAATGGCCCCTTTGGTTCTAAGCCTGGCAGGCATGGTGGGTGTTTCCCGGGTGTACCTGGGCGCCCATTATCCCAGTGACGTCCTGGCCGGAGTGGGCATTGCCCTGGCATCGTTCTATGCGATAGCGCACTATTGGATATAGATTGATTTATTGAATTATGGAAGCAAGGGTTAGATTATCATGCGTATAGCTGTTTTTTCCGATACCTATTTTCCTCAGGTCAATGGGGTCAGTGTAATCCTGGGCAAGATGAAAGAATACATGGATCAGCAGGGTATAGAATATGTTTACTTCGTTCCGGGGGATGCTGCAGAACCTGGGGTTTTTACTTTTGGCGGCATGAAATTCCCGCTCTACCCGGAGCTGCTGATAACCGTACCCCGCTACGCTAAGATTGAAAAGATACTGGATGAGTTTAAACCGGATTTGGTACACCTGGCCACTGAATTTACGCTGGGCTGGCAGGGGATGAAATACGCCCGCCGTCGCCATGTGCCCTTAACCTCCACTTATCACACCAATTTCGTGCAGTACCTGAGTTATTATGGGTTACCTTTCCTGGAAAAGCCGGGCTGGCGTTACTTGCGCTGGTTTCACTCCCGCTGCGCCCTGAACTTCAGCCCCTCGGTAAGTACCCTGCGTCTGCTAGAGAAGCACGGTATTCCGTCTTTGCGGCATTGCCCGCATGGCATTGACAGTGACCTGTTCAATCCGGCTTATCGCAGCATGCAATTGCGGAAGCGCTACACGTCTGATAAGGATGGGATGCTTTTGCTCTATGTGGGGCGCATTGCTCCGGAAAAGGATTTGGAGGTTTTGATGGATGCAGTCCGCCTGCTCAACCAGCGCGGTCTTTCCTACCGCTTGCTGATGGTTGGAGATGGCCCTTCGCGCCACAAACTGGAGCAGATGCACCTGGATAATGTGGTGTTCTGCGGTTATCAGCGCGGTCAGGATCTGTATGATCTCTATGCATCGGCAGATATCTTTGTTTTTCCCTCGGTGACGGAAACCTTTGGCAATGTAATCCTGGAAGCCATGGCTTCAGGTTTGCCGGTGGTGGCGGCTCCGGCCGGCGGGGTAGAAGATAATCTGCTGCACGGGAAAAATGGCCTGGCCTTCAAAAGTGGCGATCCGCAAGATATGGCCGCACAGATTGAAATCATGATGACGCAGCACGACCTGCGCCAAGCCCTGGCCAGAGGCGCCCTGGAACATGCCCGCGCACGGAACTGGGACGGGATTTTTGCGGATTTCTACCAAACCCTGGACAGGCTTCTTAAGGGATCCTCCTGATAAAACTGCAGAGTGGCAGCATTTGGAAAGCTACGGGGAGGCGGCCACGGCCCCAGGGTAGGTGTCAAGGCTGCTGGGAAGGAGATTTAAGGCCGGGGCCATGGTGCTTTGCCGGCAAGGTTTAGCGGAAACCTGCAGGGGCTGCTTTTCTGACCTGAACGCTGCTGTGGCAAGGCTCCAAGCAAACAGGAACGAGTACTGTTAAAACCGGCCAACAAAGTGACATGAGACCTCTAGAAGTATGTTTCTTTTCATGCTTGACAGGGGGATTGAGGTTGATTAGAATTTCTAAAGAGCCTTTAAGTTGGCCCCGTGAGGCTAGCAAGGAAATGACATGTCGGATGATGCCTGCCTTGAGTTTTGCGGACCGTGGCAGGCTTTTTGTACGCCTTAAGGATCAGGAGGGATAGTGCTTGAACCTGCGTGACAAGAACGTCATTATGGATGATATGGGCATGAAACGGGCCTTGACCCGCATCGCCCACGAGATCATTGAGAAGAATAAAGGGGTGCAGGATCTGGCAGTGGTGGGCATCCGCCGCCGCGGCGGACCGCTGGCACAACGGCTGGCTGAGCGCATCGGAGAGATTGAGGATGTGGTAGTGCCGGTCGGGATTCTGGATATCACCCTGTACCGCGATGACCTGACCACCCTGGCCACTCAGCCTATGGTGCATCGTACCGAAGTGGATTTCGATATCAATGGCAAGGTAATAGTCCTGGTAGATGACGTTTTGTACACCGGGCGCACGGTTCGCGCGGCCATGGATGCATTGATCGATCTGGGGCGACCGCGGCGCATACAACTGGCAGTACTGGTGGACAGGGGGCACCGGGAGTTGCCCATCAAAGCGGACTATATAGGGAAAAATGTTCCCACCTCCGCCCAGGAAATAGTATCCGTCCTGGTGGAGGAGATTGATGGAATAGACAAAGTAGTAATTCAAGAGCCTATAACTGAAACATAAATAAGATCCCTTTAATCTGGTCCCGAGAGGCCGGCAAGGGAGTCAGCCAATCAGCGAAACAGGCGCCTTCCTTGCCCACAGCAACAAGGAAGGTTTTTTTGTTGCCCGCGGGTCCGGTTGAGGGGCGGCGGCAAACCTGCATAAAAGACATTTCCTGGCCCTCACTTGTCATCGGTTTTCAGCGGTGGTTATGTCCGGCGGGCATGGGAGACGTTTGCAATAAAGAACCCGTTCTTTTGGTTTTCGTTGATTGGGGAAGGCTAATTTAAAGGAGGCTTTAAGGTGAAGCTGGACCGGAGGAAAGACCTGCTGGGGATAAAGGATCTGAGCAGGAACGAAATCAATCAAATTCTGGATACTGCAGTGCCCATGAAAGATGTCATCAAACGTGATATCAAGAAGGTTCCCACCCTGAGAGGCAAGGCGATGGTGACCGTTTTCTACGAAAACAGCACCCGCACCCGCACCTCATTTGAAATTGCCGGCAAATACCTGAGCGCGGACACGGTTAATCTGGCGGTGAATACCAGCAGCGTACAGAAGGGGGAGAGCCTGCGGGACACCATTAAAACCATTGAGGTAATGGGATTTGACCTGGTAGTGATACGCCACAGCATGAGCGGCGCTCCCCATTACGTAGCCCGCAACACCTATATGCGGGTGGTCAATGCCGGAGACGGTCAGAACGAGCATCCCACCCAGGCCTTGTTGGATATGTTCACCATCAAGGAGCATAAAGGCACTCTGGAAAATTTGAAGGTGGCCATTGTGGGCGATATCCGCCACAGCCGGGTGGCCCGGTCCAACATCTACGGCCTGACCCAGTACGGCTGTGAAATCCGGGTGGTGGGACCGGCCACATTGATTCCTCCTGAAGTGGAAAAACTGGGGGTAAAAAGCTATTACAGCCTGGAAGAGGCCGTCCGTGGGGTAGATGTTGTCAATATCCTGCGGGTGCAGCGGGAACGGCAGCGGGACGCCCTGTTTCCCTCCCTGGATGAATATGCCGATCTCTATATGATCAGCCCGGAGCGTTTGCAGGGTGCCAAAGATGATGTGCTGGTACTGCATCCCGGGCCTATGAACCGCGGGGTGGAGATTTCCAGCATCCTGGCCGACAGTCAAACCGCCCTGATCAATGAGCAGGTAACCAATGGTGTGGCGGTAAGAATGGCTATTCTATTCCTGATGATGGGGGGGGCTAAAGATGAAATTGCTGGTTAAAGGCGGGCGGGTCATTGATCCTGATAGCGGCCGGGACGAGGTTGCAGACATACTGGCGGAAAAAGGCCATATCGTCAAAATAGCCAAAAACATCAGGATTAAGAATGCGGAAGTCCTGGATGCTACCGGTAAGATTGTATGCCCCGGATTCATAGATATTCATGTGCATTTGCGGGAACCCGGTTTTGAATATAAGGAAGATCTGGCCTCCGGTACCCGTGCGGCAGCAGCGGGCGGATTTACCACGGTGTGCTGCATGCCCAATACCAACCCGGTGATTGATAATCTGGCCGTAGCCCGCTTTATCAGGGAGCGCGCCAAAATCAGCGGGGTGGTTAATGTGCTGCCGATTGGCAGCATCACCAAAAAGCAGGCCGGCGAGGAGTTGAGCGAGTATGCGGACTTGTTGGCAGCCGGCTGTGTGGGTTTTTCAGATGACGGCAAACCGGTTATGAAAGCCGATGTAATGCGCAACGCCCTGGAATACACCCGCATGTTCGGAGCGCCCTTGTTAGCGCACTGTGAAGACCTGGATCTCACCGGGGACGGGCAGATGCACGAAGGTTTTTATTCTACTTATTACGGTTTGAAAGGCATCCCGGCAGCCGCGGAAGAAGCCATGGTAGCCCGGGATATTATCCTGGCCCGCCTGGCCGGCGGCTATTTGCATATCTGTCATGCCTCCACCGCCGGGTCCATGGATTTGATCCGCCGGGCCAAGGCCGAGGGTTTGAACATAAGCTGTGAGGTGACCCCGCATCATCTCACCTTGAGTGATGAGATTGTGGGAAGCTATGATACCGACACCAAGGTGATGCCCCCGCTGCGGTCGCAGCAGCATATCGAAGCCCTCAGAGAAGCCCTCCTGGACGGAACAGTTGACTGCATCGCCACCGACCATGCCCCCCATCACCTGGAGGCCAAGGACTGCGAATACAACCTGGCGGCGGTTGGTATTTCAGGTTTGGAAACCGCTGTGGCGGTTGTTATGGATCAATTGGTAGGCCAGGGCCATTTGGAACTGCCCGAGATGGTGAAACTTTTTACAATAGGACCGGCAGATGTTCTGGGGCTTGATAAAGGCCGTCTTAATCCCGGAGCTGCGGCTGACATCACCATTATAGATCCGGAATTGACTAAAACGGTTGACCCGCAGCAATTCTACTCCAAGGGCAAGAACACCCCTTTCAAGGGCATGCGCTTTACCGGTTGGCCATGGGCCACCATTGTAGCGGGCAAGGTAGTATACCGTGACGGCAAGATAATTGAGGAGTGAGATAAACATGAAAGGCTACCTGGTGCTCGAAAACGGCAGGGTATTTACCGGGAAGCTGCTGAACGATTGCCTGCGGGCCGGGGGTGAGGTGGTCTTCACTACCGCCATGATCAGCTATCAGGATATTATTACTGATCCGTCCTATTACGGGCAGATTGTAGTTATGACCTATCCCCTGGTCGGCAATGTGGGCCTGGTGCAGAAAAGCTATGCTTCCAAAGGGGCCATGGTACGCGGCCTGGTGCTGCGTGAGGCCACCGATTTTCCCAGCCATTATGAGATGGAAACCGACCTGATAAGCTTCCTTAACAAGAGCGAAATTGCGGTATTAACCGAGGTGGACACCCGCGCTCTGACCCGGGTGATCCGCAAGGAAGGCAGTATGGGGGCCATCATAACCGATTCCTTGAACAATCTGCCCTGGTTGGTGGAAAAGGCCAAAAACGCCCGCCAGGAACTGCAGGGAGACCTGGTGCAGTTTGTGAGCCGTAAGAATATCATGAAATTTGGCGCCGGGGAGCGCCGGGTGGTGCTGCTGGATTTGGGCACCAAGCGCGGCTATATCGATCTTTTGACCCAACGCGGCTGTGAGGTGATTGCGGTGCCGGCCCAGACCACGGCCCGGGAAATCCTGGAGCTTAAGCCAGACGGGGTGTATGTGTCGGATGGGCCGGGTGATCCCCATGCCATGCAATATGCGGTGGATGCCTGCCGTGAACTCCTGGGCAAGAAAGCCATGTTCGGTGTCGGCCTGGGCCATCAGGTACTGGCCCTGGCCCAGGGGGTTAAGATTATTCAACTGCCTTATGGGCATCGCGGCAGCAACCATCCGGTAAAGGATTTAGGCAATGGCCGGGTTTACATTACCACGCAGAACCATGGCTTTAATATAGATGAAGAATCCCTGGCTAACCTGGACCTTGAGGTGACCTTGCGCAGTCTTAATGATGGCAGCGTGGAAGGCATCAGACACCGCCGCCTGCCGGTATTTTCAGTACAGTTCGACCCGGAAGGCTTTTCCGGATACAGTGAGACCGGGTTTTTCCTGGATGATTTTGTGGGCCTGATGAAATAGCTGCTTGAAAAACTGGAGGAGAGATTTATGCCACTGGATAAAAACCTTAAAAAGGTGCTGGTTATCGGCTCCGGCCCCATTATTATCGGGCAGGCGGCAGAATTTGACTATGCCGGCACCCAGGCTTGCAAGGCCATAAAAGAAGAAGGCATTGAAGTGGTCTTGTTAAACAGCAATCCGGCCACTATTATGACCGATACCGATATCGCCGATTATGTGTATATGGAACCGATTACCGTTGAAACCGTGGTCAGGATCCTGGAGCGGGAAAAACCCGACGGGATTATCGCCAATCTGGGCGGGCAGGTGGGTTTGAATATGGCCCTGGCCCTTGATAAGGCAGGCATATTGGCGGAAAAAGGGGTGCCGGTCCTGGGCATGCCGCTTAATGCCATTTATCGTGCCGAAGACCGGGAGATGTTCAAGGCCACCATGGAGGAAATTGGGGAGCCGACTCCGGAAAGCGCCATTGTGCATACTGTTGACGAAGCCCTGCAATTTGCGGCCGGGGTGGGCTATCCCCTGATTGTGCGCCCTGCTTACACCCTGGGCGGCACCGGCGGGGGCACGGCCAACAGTGATGATGAATTACTGGAAATCGCCACCCGCGGCCTGAAGAGCAGCGCCATCCACCAGGCCTTGATTGAGCGCAGCGTGGCGGGCTACAAGGAAATTGAGTTTGAAGTGATGCGCGACCACCATGACAACTGTATAACCATCTGCAGTATGGAAAATATCGACCCGGTGGGGATTCATACCGGGGACAGCATTGTGGCCGCCCCGGCCCAAACCCTGACTGATGAAGAATACCAGATGCTGCGCTTTGCTTCTTTAAAGATCATTCGCGCCTTGAAGATTGCCGGGGGCTGCAATGTGCAGTATGCCCTGGACCCTTTCAGCAAGAAATACTTTGTCATTGAGGTCAACCCGCGGGTGAGCCGCTCCAGTGCTCTGGCTTCCAAGGCCACCGGCTATCCTATTGCCAAGGTGACCACCAAGATCGCTATCGGCTACAACCTGGATGAGATCCCCAATGCCATCACCGGTAAAACCACGGCCTGCTTTGAACCGGCTGTCGACTATGTGGTCTTAAAGGTGCCCCGCTGGCCCTTTGATAAATTTGTGTTTGGAGACCGCCGCCTGGGAACGCAGATGAAGGCCACCGGCGAGGTTATGGCCATTGACCGCAGCTTTGAAGCCGCCTTCCTCAAGTCGATTCGCTCTTTGGAGATCGGCATCAACGGTCTGCGCCTGCCGGAGCTTAAGGAACTGAGTGATGAGAAACTAAAGGCACGCCTGGTGCAGGCTGATGATGAGCGTATCTTCATTATTGCCGAGGCTTTTGTGCGCGGTTTCTCTATGGATGAACTTTATGACATCACCGCCATTGACAAGTATTTTCTAAAGAAATTTAAAAATATCATCGATTTCTCCCTGCGTCTGGAACAGACCCCGCTGGGGCTGGAAATCCTCAATGAAGCTAAGAAAATAGGGGTCTCAGACAGTGAAATCGCCAGCTGCAAAGGCATTACCGAGGACGAGGTGCGCTGCCTGCGCCAATCCTACGGGATAATGCCCACCTACAAACAGGTGGATACCTGTGCAGCCGAATTTGATGCAGGGACCCCTTATTTCTACTCCTGCTATGAGGATGAGGATGAAGCGGTGCAAACCCCCGGGGAGCGCAAGGTGCTGGTCATTGGCTCCGGCCCCATTCGCATCGGGCAGGGGGTGGAATTCGATTACTGCTCGGTGCATTGTGTGTGGGCCTTAAGGGAAGCCGGAATAAAGGCTATTATTGCCAACAACAATCCCGAAACCGTGAGCACGGACTTTGATACCTCAGACCGCCTATACTTCGAACCTTTGGTCTATGAAGATGTCATGAACATTATTGAAGAGGAGCGTCCTGAAGGGGTGATTGTGCAGTTTGGCGGGCAGACCGCCATCAACCTGGCCGGACCGCTTTCCCGCGCGGGGGTTAAAATCCTGGGGACCAGCAATGACAGCATTGATAGGGCTGAGGACCGCAACCGCTTCGACGCCATGGTGGAGCAACTGGGTATTCCCCGACCCCCGGGAAAAACTGTTTTTGCCGCCGATGAAGCCGTGGCGGTGGCCGCGCAGATCGGTTATCCGGTTCTGGTCAGGCCCTCCTATGTCCTGGGGGGGCGGGCCATGGAAATCGTTTATGGCGAGGATGAACTGCGCGAATACATGCGAAGCGCGGTCAAGGCCAGCCGCGAGCATCCGGTTTTAGTGGATAAGTATCTGCTGGGCAAGGAGATTGAGGTGGATGCGGTCTGTGATGGCAGCCGGGTTTTGATTCCCGGTATCATGCAGCATATTGAGCGCGCCGGGGTGCACTCCGGCGACAGTATGGCGGTCTTCCCCGCCTACAGCTTAAGCGAAGCCATCCAGCACAAGGTGGTGGACTACACTACCAGGCTGGCCCTGGAATTGAGAGTCCAAGGGCTCATCAATATTCAATTTGTTGAATTTGAAGATGAGTTGTATGTGCTGGAAGTCAACCCGCGCTCCAGCCGCACCGTACCCTTTATCAGCAAGATCACCGGCATTCCTCTGGTGAAGCTGGCTACCGAGATTATGTTGGGCAAGAGTCTGCCCGAGTTGGGATATGCCGGCGGGCTGTTTAAGACTCCTCATTTCTATGCCGTCAAGGTGCCGGTTTTTTCATTCAGCAAGCTGCATCAGGTGGACATAAATCTGGGTCCGGAGATGAAATCGACCGGAGAAGTACTGGGCATTGCCCACAATTTGAAAAGCGCCATCTTTAAGGGCCTGCACTCCGCCGGGGTGGACATCCCCCGGACAGGCAGCATGGTGGCCACCGTGGCAGACAAAGACAAGGCCGAGGCCATTCCGGTCATTGCCGAGTTTGCCGCCCGGGGATTCAAAATCATCGCCACCGAAGGCACCGCCCGGGCCCTGGAACAATACGGGGTGGCGGTAGAGCGGGTTAAAAAACTGAAGGAAGGCTCCCCCAACATTGTGGATTTGATTCGTGAAGGCCAGGTGGATGTGGTGGTAAATACCTTGACACAGGGGCGCAGGCCGTTCAGCGATGGCTTTCATATCCGCCGTGCCGCAGTGGAGTTGAATGTACCCTGCTTGACTTCACTGGACACCCTGAAGGTGATTCTGGAGGTCTTAAAAGGGGAGGAAAGCGCCAAGATCCAGGAGGTCTGCCCTTTGCAGGAATATGTGGCCGAGTTTCGCCGCCAGTAGCGGAGCCTGCTGTCATCCTGAGCGAAGCCTCCTGCTGTCATCCTGAGCGAAGCCTCCTGCTGTCATCCTGAGCGAAGCCTCCTGCTGTCATTGTCATCCTGAGCGAAGCGAAGGATCTTTCCCCGGGGCTGTTCGCTGCGCGAAAGATCCTTCGGGCGTTGCCCTCAGGATGACAAAACCGGGCGTTGCCCTCAGGATGACAAAACCGGGTGTTGTCCTTTAGGTATGACAAAACCGGGTGTTGTCCTTTAAGGCATGACAAAACCGGGTGTTGTCCTTTAGGTATGACAAAACCGGATGTTGTCCTTTAGGTATGACAAAACCGGATGTTGTCCTTAAGGATGACAAAACGGATGTTGTCCTTTAGGACGGAAAAAAGGGTGCTTTCATAGCAATGACAGGGGGATTAAGGAATAATTTCAACAGTAGTGGTTTGATGGTATTATTAAATGCGGAGGGAATAATATGCCTGCTCTGGAAAAAGGATTGGTCGTGGCTCACCAGCAGGTAGGCGACGGCCTCTATGAAATGAAAGTCATGGCGCCCAATATTACCAGTGAAGCACAGCCGGGACAATTTGTACACATTCGTCCCGGGGCAACCTATGACCCTTTTCTGCGACGGCCTTTGAGTCTTTACGATGTAGAGCGAAGGCTGGGCAGCATCACCCTGCTCTATAAAGTGGTGGGGCGGGGCACGGATTTACTGGCCCGGGTAAAGACCCGGGAATACGTGGATATCATGGGCCCGCTGGGGCATGGCTTTACACTGCCCGACCCCGGCCTTAACGCCTTGCTGGTGGGCGGCGGAGTAGGCATCGCGCCCCTGATTTACCTGGCCCGGGTATTGAGAGAGAAGGGGAATCCGGTTAAAGCAGCTTATGGTGTGGCTTCTCGCTCCGATGCCGCTGTTTATGAGCGCAAATTTGCCGAGCTGGGGGTTGAAGCCCTGGCGGCCACCATGGACGGCAGCCTGGGCTATAAAGGTACCGTGATCGGCTTATTGCATGATAAGATTGCGGCAGCGCAGGTGGATATGATTTACACCTGCGGGCCGGAGGTGATGATGACAGCGGTTGCTGCATTTGCTCATCAGCACGGGATTGAGGGAGAAGTATCTTTGGAAGAATATATGGCCTGTGGGGTGGGGGCCTGCCTGGGCTGCGCCCGCAGGCTCAAACCCGAAGACAGCGAGTATGTAAAGGTTTGCAAGGATGGACCGGTGTTTGCCATGTCATTAATGACTAAAGATTAATGACCGGAAGACCGGCCATTAATCAATTTGGGGATTAAAGGGACGTTAAATTTTTGCCAACACTTATTACGTATTGTATCGTAATTATTTTAATTTGGTATTAGCCTTTTGTTAAATCCAGGTTAACTATTTTGCGATGGGAGGGCCAGATTTGAAGAATAATATGGCCAAATCAGCAGCATCCCCACCGGACCTGTCTGTCAACCTGGGGGGACTGCAGATGAAGAACCCGGTGGCAGTAGCGTCCGGAACCTTCGGTTATGGCTTTGAATACCAGGATTACGCCGATCCTGCCCAGATTGGGGCGGTGATTGTCAAAGGGACCACCCTGGAAAAACGGGTGGGCAATCCGCCTCCCCGCATCCATGAGACCGCAGCCGGGATGCTAAATGCCATCGGTCTGGAAAATCCCGGGGTGAAAGCTTTTATGGATATACATTTGCCGCTGCTGCTTGAGCGCGGGGTGACGGTGGTGGCCAACATTGCCGGCAATACGGTGGAGGATTATGAGCAGGTGGCGGCTATTGTGGGTCAGCAACCCGGGGTGGCGGCCATTGAGCTAAATATATCCTGCCCCAATGTTAAACAGGGAGGGCTGCAGTTTGGAACTGACCCGGGCATGGTGGAGGCAGTGGTGGCAGCGGTAAAAGCACAGACCGGCCTGCCGGTGATACCCAAGCTGTCTCCCAATGTTACCGATATTGTTGCTATTGCTAGGGCGGCACAGCGCGGCGGCGCCGACGCCTTGTCGATGATCAACACCCTGATGGGTATGGCGGTGGATATAAAGACCCGGCGCCCGGTGCTGGGCAATGTCTTCGGTGGCTTGTCGGGACCGGCCATAAAGCCGGTGGCTTTGCGCATGGTTTATCAGGTGTACCGCGAGGTGGACCTGCCTATTTTAGGCGGGGGCGGTATAGTCAATACTACCGATGCCCTGGAGTTTATCATGGCAGGGGCCCGGGCGGTTTCCATAGGCACCGGATTGTTTGTCAACCCCGCCCTGGCAACGGAAATTACCGCCGGCATTAGAGACTACCTGCTGGAACACAATATAACAGGCATACTTGACCTGGTCGGTGCTGCGCACCAGTAGGGGCGCAGCAGGGGTGACCATCTCGAGGATGGCAACTGTCCGCTCCGCTCCCTGCCCGCCGCTTTATCCAAGACCTGCCCCGAGGACGGCAAATGTCCGGACCGACAGCACAGCAGCAGGGGAGTTCTCCTGATTGCCGGCACTGAGTATAAAACAAGGAGGAATTCGTTTTGCAGGCCAAAGACCGTATTATTTTAGCACTGGATGTGGACACCAAAGGGCAGGCCCTGGCCCTGGTAAAGGAACTGGCCCCTTATGTAGGGGTTTTCAAAGTGGGCATGCAGCTTTTCAACAGCACCGGTCCGCCTATTGTTGCGGAAATCAATGATTGTGGCGGAGGGGTGTTTGTGGATTTAAAATTTCATGACATTCCCAATACGGTGGCGGCAGCAGGGCGGGTGATGACCCGGCTCAACTGCCAGATGTTCAATATCCATGCCGCCGGGGGGCGGGCCATGATGAGCCAGTTAAGCCGTGAGGTGCAAAGCGAAGCCATGCGTTGCGGAGTTCCTCTGCCCCTGACCCTGGCGGTTACCGTACTAACTAGCATATCCCCGCAAGATTTGCAGCAGGATATGCTCATTTCCAGCCTGACTGTCGAAGAGGTGGTGGTCAAATGGGCACTTGCAGCTCGTGATTGCGGCATCAGCGGGGTGGTATGCTCGCCACAGGAAATTGCCGCCATTCGCGCTGCCTGTGGAACGGATTTTAAAATCGTCACTCCAGGCATCCGTCCGGCCTGGGCAGAGGCCAATGATCAGAAACGCATTACCACTCCGGCCCAGGCGGTAGAACTGGGGGCGGATTATATTGTCATTGGACGTCCCATTACTGCGGCCGCTGACCGGGTTTTTGCAGCTCGCAAGATTATTGCAGAATTGGAGGCAGCAAAATGCTAGAGAAACAACAGTCTATACAGATATTCAGCGATGCCGGAGCATTGTTAAAGGGGCATTTTTCCCTTACCTCCGGGCGAC
The DNA here is from genome assembly GCA_050949825.1 of Syntrophomonadaceae bacterium. Lineage (GTDB taxonomy): Bacteria > Bacillota > Syntrophomonadia > Syntrophomonadales > Syntrophomonadaceae > DTU019. The sequence continues at coordinate 98,142 of JBMNGL010000013.1, forward strand.
ACAGCAATCAATACATGCAGTGCGCTCAGGTTTTGAAGTTTCCCGCCTATACCGAGCAATTAGCCCGGCATCTGGCCGAGGTGTTCCGGGATGAAAAGGTGGAACTGGTGATCGGACCTGCCATGGGAGGTATTGTGGTAGCCTACGAAGTGGCCCGCCAGTTAGGGGTTGCGGCTATGTTCACGGAACGGGAAAATGGCGCCATGGCTCTGCGGCGCGGCTTTTACATTGAACCCGGCCAGCGCGTCCTGGTGGTCGAGGATGTGGTAACAACCGGAGGATCGGTTAAAGAAGTGCTGGAAGTGGTAGAACAGCGTGGCGGCAAGGTTGTTGGGGTGGGGGTATTGGTGGACCGCAGCAACGGAACGGTTGATTTCGGGGTGAAGCAGGCCGCGGTATTATCCCTGGACATCACTTCCTGGGAACCGGAAGCCTGCCCCTTATGCCAGGAAGGCAAACTGCCCGTCCTCAAGCCCGGCAGCCGAGCCTAGGCGCATAACTTGGATACCAGGTGCCACCACAGGCACCAAACTCCCATGTGAATATATATGATGTAGAGCCCGAGCTGCTAAGCTATCTCAAGTGAATGACATTGTGAGGAGCCGTGTGCGTCAATTGCGCAAGCACGGTTCTGTGAGGAGCATATTGCCAATCATCCATGGAGCAAATACTGTGACACTCTCAGAGGAAACGGAGAGAAACGGATTAATACAAAGTGTCTCCTAAAGCTGAAAGGATATGTTTACTCGACCCAAGACTAAAGTTATGGGATTGGAGGTGGATGAGAATAAAGGTTTATCTGAATGGCAAAGAGATGCAGTTTAAAGAGGGCGGCTATAAGTACGTGTTCATGAAGCCTTATCGGCGCAGCCAGAGTGATGTAATCAAAAAGGATCATGGTGAGCTGACCTTGCAGCTATATGACAATGGGGTGCAGATCCGAACCCTGGCCACCGCCAAAGAAGTATCCACCCTCATCAACCGTGATGTAGCCGTTGACGAGGTTAATAATAAAATCTACATCCTCGAACCCGGTAATACCGTAACCGACAACCCCGACGGTTCCCTTACCGTAGAATGAGTGTAACTATGGTGCCTGGTGCCACAGTTACACTTATTTGTCCGGTTTGGTTTCGGATTGCAGCAATTTTTCGAGGCGGGGTTCATTGGGGTTGATGATGATGGTCCAGTAGTTATCGTAGATCACCATGCCGGGTTTGGCACCGCCGGGCTTTTTAACCTGCGAGCGGAAGGTGTAATCAACCTCCACCTTTTCAGACTGGCTGGCCTTGCTGAAGTGGGCTGCCAACAGGGCCGCTTCTTCCAGGGTGGCATCAGGAAGATCATGAATGGATTTCATGCTGCGCGGCAGGCGCACAATCACATGGCTGCCGGGGATGTTTTTGGCATGCAGCCAGAGATCGCCCGGGTCGGATTGCCTCAAGGTAAGGTTGTCATTCTGGCGATTGTTGCGACCTACCAGGATATCCAGGCCATCGCTGGATGGAAAGCGCCGCGGCACCGTGCGCGGCCCATTTGTCTTTTGGCCTTTGCCCTTGCTTTTGCTGCCCCTGTTTTTTCCCAGCTCATCGCTGATCTCTTCCATATCATTGATGCTCTCGGCCTGTTGAATAGAAAACAATACTGATTCCAGGTAATCTATCTCCAACTGATTGGCGGCCATGAGGTTCTGCAGGTGGGTTATGGCCTTGCGGCTTTTATTGTAAATCTTATAATAGCGCTGCGCGTTAATAATGGGGGTATGCCGTACATCCAGAGGGATGACGATCTCTTCGCCGGAAGTATAGTCCACCAGCACCGCTTCAGTCATCCCCTTTTCCAGTTGATAGGCATATGCGGTTAAAAGCTCGCCCCAGGTTTTGTATTTTTCCTGATTCCTGGCCTGATCCAGATCGCCTTCCTGAAAAAATCGCTTCTTGTAGGCTTTGTCGAGGATCAATTTGATGTTGCGCGACAGGTTGGTCTTCCAGGATTCCAGGCGCAGGGCGTCCAGTTTAGCGGTAAAATACCGGTCACAGGCCGCATTCATGGAATCAAAACTATGGGTTGAGGCGGCGCTAATTGGATAAGCAGCGAATTCGACGGGGACGTTGTTGTCATAAACCAGGCTGGGTTGGGCAACGCCGCTGTTTACAGCCTGCAGCAAAGCGTTCACTTGCTGATAGAGCTTGCCCAGTTCATATTCACCGCATTGTGCCGCCGGCAGGGCAGGATTGATGCCTGCCATCAGGCAGATTTCCCGGGCTGTGAAAGGGCTGACGCCGGAATAGAGTGCGAACAGGGCAGCCGAGATAGCGGTCTGCTCATCCACTGACCAGATGCCACTGCAAAAGGCTTCATAATCGGCTTCCCGAGGATTGAGCTTGTTCTGGCTGGGCGGGGTAACATAAAGCTTGCCAGGTAGTACTTCCCGGTAAGAACTGACATCGCTGCCGTATTTTTTTATGGCGTCCATGATTATACGGCTGTCAGGATTGATGAGAATAATATTTGAATGCCTGCCCATAAACTCACAGACCATGCGCCGGGTAGTCCATTCCCGGAACTCATCCAGGGCCTCAATATCTATCATCACCATGCGCTCAAAACCCACCTGCTTGACCGATTGGATTTTGCCGCCCTCCAGATATTTGCGCAAGAGCATGCAAAAGCTGCTGGGATGAGGCGGGTTGGCTTTGCGGGTATCGGTGAGATGCATGCGCGCCCATCTCGGGTTGGCCGACAGCAGAAGGCGCTTGCTGCCGCCTCGCACCATGCGGATGGTTAAGACCAGTTCATCCTTTTCCGGCTGGTGGATTCTGTCAATACGAGCCCCGGCAAGGTCCTGGTTTAATTCGTTGCATAGCGCTGCAATGGTAAATCCGTCAAAAGGCATGGCAAACCCTCCTGAATTGGTTGGAACATACAGGAAAATCAGTCTGCTGTCGATATTCCCTGTACAGAAAATTACGATATGAAAAGGAATATCAAAGCAAACGGAGAACTAAAAATATAACTAAAATAGCCGGGAGGTGATTACGACGTCCCAACTGGTGGTCACACTATACAATAATATTTTGGAACAGGTCATGCAACTGGAAAACTCCAAGAAGGAGATCAGCACCGAGCTCCTTCTGGCCCGTGAAGAGCGTAAACGCCTGGCTTTGATATATAATTTCCTCAGTTATGACTTGAGCAAACATGAACTTTTAGAACAAGCCGCGGTGATTGCCCTGACCAATCGTGAGCAACTGGTTCTGGAACATCTGAATCGCCTTTATTCTACGGTTGAGGAAGAGGAAACGATAGATAAAATCAGGTATGAAATCAAATGCACACAACGCTTTATGAAGGTTGTCAGCCGCGCCAAAGACGAAAAATCGGCCCTCACCTTTTCTGAGCGGCGTATGGTGCAGGAGATCATCAAGTTTGTGGTCGCCCAGGCGCGACTCTACAATCAGGTTTAAACTCCAAAAAACATATCAAGACCGGGCAGTATTTTCTGTGTTTTTTATCTGCACATTTTTAAGCTGGACATAGGAAGACTGCGTTATGCGAAAAACAGGTGAAGTCCTCTGTTGTTATCCCAAAAGCGCCGGTCATCCTGAACGCAGTGAAGAATCCCTGGTGAAAGATCGCAAGATTCTCCGTCAAGCTATCAAAGTACATCTAAAGGAAAATGATCTCTACAGAACAGAAGATCTCCCTTTACAGTTAGGATCTATTTAATTGTCAGCACCGGCACCTCTACCAGGCGGGTGACCCGATCGGAGACGCTGCCCAGGACCAGCTTTTGAAACTGGTTCAATCTACGATTGCCCATAATCACCAGGTCGAACTCGCCGTCATTTTCCACCAAATCAACGATCAAGGTAGCTGGATCGCCGCCCGCCCTTTTCAGCTTGGGCTGCAAACCCACGTCCAAGAATTGCTGCGCGTAGCCGGTCAGCAAGGCCTGGGAATCAGCGCGGATAGCATCGAGTCTTTCCAGGTTGTGCAGTTTAGTTACATCCACCGGCGAATTATCATAGACATGGTACAAGACCACCTGCTCAACCACACCTGACTGAGCTAGTTTTATAGCCATTTCTACAGCCCGCTGCGCTTGTTCGGAGCCGTCCACTGCCACCAGGGCTTTATGGAAAATTACCGCATCCATAAGGTCACCTCCATACAATGACTTGATATAGCAGATTATATCAAATCTTGACGGCATCAACAAAATGTATAAAACTATAGGCGAGGAAATAATGGGAGGTTTATAGTATATGGCAGCACCGATAAGGATTATTATTGTCGGGGCTTTGGGCAAAATGGGGCGGGAAACCGTTCAGGCGGTAAGCCAAAAGTCTGACATGGAAATTGTAGGTTTGCTTGATGTGACGCATGCCGGGTGTTTATTTGCGGAGCTGACTGGGACAGGTCCCCAGCTGGCTGTGGAGGACGACCTGGAGGCACTAATCCAGCGGGAGAAACCGGATGTTATGATTGATTTTACCAACCCCCAGGCGGTCTTCAATAATGCGCGGGCGGCGTTAGCCGGCGGGGTAGCCTGTGTGGTAGGAACCACCGGTTTAAATGAGGTGGAGCTGAAGCAGTTGGAAAAACTGGCCCATGCCAATGAAACTGGCGTTGCGGTTATTCCCAATTTTGCCATAGGGGCGGTATTGATGATGAAATTTGCCCGGGAAGCAAGCCAATACCTCCCAGATGTCGAAATTATCGAGATTCACCATGACCAAAAGATGGATGCCCCTTCGGGAACAGCCCTGAAAACCGCCGAGATGATCAATGCCAATCGGGGTGCCATGGCTCCCAAAAATGTCCATGAATTTGAGAAATTAACCGGCAGCCGGGGAGGCAATGCCGGAGATATACGCATTCATAGTGTGCGTTTGCCTGGTTTTGTGGCCCATCAGGAAGTCATCTTTGGGGGCCCCGGCCAGAGCCTGACTATTCGCCATGACTCCTATGATCGGGTCAGTTTTATGCCGGGGGTCCTGATGGTGGTGCAAAAAATTCAGGGAATAAAAGGCCTGGTCTACGGTATGGATGCCCTGCTATAGAAGCCTACTTTTGTCATCCTGAGCCATTTTGTCATCCTGAGCCTATTTTGTCATCCTGAGCCCACTTTTGTCATCCTGAGCGCAGCGAAGGATCTTACCCAGGGGGTTATGCGCTTGGCGCAAGATTCTTCGCTGCGCTCAGAATGACAGGGCCAACAGGGGGACGTTCTTTACCAACAGGGGGACGTTCTTTTTGTTTGGTTTTTTGAAAACCAAACAAAAAGAACGTCCCCCTGTTGGCCTGCTTCCAGGTACCGGCCATCATATTCAGACAGGCACCAGCATTAACAGGAACACATATAATGCTATTAATTATGGCTGTGAACATCCATAAAGGAGGAAGACAGTGAGTTCAGTCTTGTCAGGAATAAAGATAGCCGTACTGGGTGGGGATGATCGGGAAGTAATCCTGGTGCATGCGCTGGTAACAATGGGAGCTACGGTCACGGTAGCCGGTTTTCCCCGCGATATGGTTTGCCATGGCGCCCTCCTGGTCAACACTGTCGATGAAGCCTGCAGAGAGGCCGAAATTGTGATTATGCCTCTCCCCGGAACCAACCCCGAGGGGGTTATCCGTGCAGTCTATGCTGATGAGCCGCTGATTCTAACCTTTTCGGCCCTGCAAATGCTGCCTGCCCACGCTGTTATAATAATTGGTTCAGCTCGTCCTTTTCTCAAACAGTGGTGTGAGACCCTGGGCCTCAGCCTCCTGGAAATCGCCGAAATCGATGAAATAGCTATTCCCAACTCCATTCCCACTGCTGAAGGCGCTTTGCAGATCGCTATGATGGAAAGTCGCAGCACCATCCATGGCAGCAAGTCCTGTGTCATAGGTTTTGGCCGCATTGCCATGACACTGGCCCGCAGTTTAAAGGCTTTGGGCGCGGATGTCACGGTGGTAGCGCGCAATCAGGGGCAGTTGGCCCGCGCCCGGGAGATGGGTTGCCATCGTGCCGGTTTTGACCAGCTCAAGCAGATCATGAAAGTGAGTGATCTGGTTTTTAATACGGTTCCGGCTGTGGTTCTCCCCGCTGAGCTTTTAAAACACGCCAACCCCGCGGTGATCATTATAGATCTGGCCACTCAACCCGGGGGTACTGATTTTGAAGCTGCCAATACTTATGGCTTGAAGGCCATTTTGGCTCCGGGCTTGCCGGGCAAAGTGGCCCCGGTGACCTCGGGCAAAATTCTGGCCGAGGTTATCCCCAGGCTTATAGTTGAAGAAATGTCCAGGTTGGGCGAACCCCTGCTACTGGATTGAATGGAGGTGAACAAGATGCGAGGCATAATAGACTCGCGGCTGGACAATATCAAAATCGGGGTGGTTGTAACAGGATCGCATTGTACGGTTGGGGAAATGGTCCCCCAGCTCAAGACTTTGCGAAAGGCAGGGGCAGAGCTTTATACCATATTTTCATACGCGGCTGACCAAACCGACAACCGTTTTTACCGGGTTGATGATTTGAAACGGGAAATCCAGGATATCACTGGACGCGGCATTATCAACACTATTGTAGGGGCGGAACCGATCGGCCCCCAGAGGTATCTGGATATTATTGTGGTCATGCCGGCCACAGGGAATACCATCGCCAAGTTGGCCAACGGGATTGTTGATACCCCGGCTCTAATGGCCATGAAGGCACAGCTCAGGAATCAGCGCCCGGTAGTTATTGCCGTTTCCACCAATGACGGCCTGGGGTTAAATGCCAAGAATATTGGGCTTTTGCTCAATACCAAAAACATTTATTTTGTGCCCTTCAGGCAGGATAATCCACAGGAGAAAAGCAATTCCCTGCAGGCTGATTTGGATCTCGTCTATGATACTATTGTGCAGGCACTGCAGGGTAAACAGCTGCAGCCGGTCCTGCTTGGAGCCCGCTAATTTATTGAGTCGGCCCTGGGGGTGTGCTATATTATATTAATAGACTTTTTAACAGACTTTTCATGTAGGAGGTAAACATTTCGATGGGCGTTGGTATCAGGTTGGCAGTGGTGGGTGCGACAGGTGCAGTGGGCCAGGAGATGCTCAAGGTGCTGGAAGAGAGGAATTTTCCGGTGCGGGAATTGATCTGTTTGGCAGATCCCCGTGAAGCCGGAACCCGTTTGAAATTCAGGGGTGAAGAGCATATTGTGGCCGGGGCCAGCCCGGCAGCCTTTCAGCGTGCCGATATAGCGCTTTTAGCAGTCGGATCCGATGTCAGCCAGATGATGGCCCCTGAGGTTGTTGCCCAGAACTGTGTGGCGATAGACAACAGCTATGCTTTCCGCATGGATCCGGAGGTGCCCCTGGTGGTGCCGGAGGTTAATGCCGATGACATTGCACTGCACAAGGGCATCATAGCCAATCCCAATTGCTCTACAACTATTATGGTGGTGGCTATCAATCCTTTGCATCGGGCTGCGCAGATTAAACGGGTGCTGGTATCCACCTATCAAGCGGTTTCCGGCGCCGGCAAGGCGGGCTTGGATGAGCTTAATCAGCATATTCATGCGGCTATGCAAGGTGAGGAACCCGAATTGAATGTATTTTTACATCCGATTGCTTTTAATGTAATTCCTCATATTGATGTATTTGAAGATAACGCCTATACCCGGGAAGAGATGAAAATGGTCGGGGAGACCCAAAAGATCATGCATGCCCCGGATTTGAAGATTGCGGCTACAGCCGTGCGCATTCCGGTTTACCGCAGTCATGCCGAGTCAATATTTATAGAAACCGAGCAACCGTTGTCACCCGATGAAGCACGCCGTATTTTGGCTGCTGCACCGGGTATCGTGGTGCAGGATGACCCCGGCCGGAACATGTATCCGATGCCGCTTTTTAGCTCCAACCGAGATGAGGTTTTTGTGGGTCGCATTCGCAAGGATTTATCCTGTGAGCACGGCCTGGGTCTGTGGGTAGCTGCCGACCAAATCAGAAAAGGCGCCGCGACAAACGCCATTCAGATCGCTGAGATCGTTGCCGAGAAAAACCTCTATTAGGAAGGTGTTCAAGCTGAAAATCGTGGTTCAGAAATATGGTGGCACCTCGCTGGCCACTCAGGAGTCAAGAGCCCGAGTCTGTGAAATTATCAGCCAAACCCTGGCTGAAGGATATAAGGCAGCCGTGGTTGTTTCCGCTATTGGCAGGGCCGGGGATCCTTATGCAACCGATACCTTGATTAACCTGATGCGGGCGGTGAACCCACAACCTGACCCACGGGAATTAGACCTGGTCATATCCTGTGGTGAACTGATTTCGGGCATCATTTTATCGTCACAATTAAATGCCATGGGTATCAGAGCACGTTTTTTGAGCGGGGCTGAAGCAGGCCTGGTCACTGATGGCAATTACGGCAATGCCCACATTCTTTATGTCCATCCCAAGAATGTGCTGGAATGCCTGGAAGAGGAGATTGTCCCTGTCATAGCCGGTTTTCAGGGGTTGTCTCAAGAAGGCGGTTTGACCACCCTGGGAAGGGGGGGCAGCGACACCACGGCCAGCGCCCTGGGAGTTGCCTTGAATGCCGATTTTATTGATATTTTTACCGATGTTGACGGTATTATGACCGCTGACCCGCGCATTGTGTCCAATGCGCGGCTTTTAAGCGCGATAACCTATAATGAAATATGTCAGTTGGCGCGGGATGGCGCCAAGGTAATTCATCCCCGCGCAGTGGAGATTGCTATGCAGCGAGGGATACCCCTGCGGGTGCGCTCCACCTTTTCCGATTCTACCGGCACCCTGGTTTCCCATCAGACCATGTTCTACCAGGAGGATGTGAGCATTATTAGGGACGCCCTTATTACCGGTGTAACCTATACCTCCAACATTGCCCAGATAAGGATTGATAACTTCGATCTGCGCCAGGAAACAGATTTGCCTTTAAGGGTTTTTAAAACCCTGGCGGATGCTTCCATCAGTGTGGATTTTATCAGTGTACAACCGGAGTCGATTATGTTTACCGTGGCCGCTGAGAATGCCCTGCAGGCTAAGCAAGCCTTGCTGGAAGTGGGTTTTAAACCGGGCATGGATGTAAATTGTGCCAAGGTGGCTATCGTAGGCGCTGCTATGACAGGGATACCGGGGGTGATGGCCCGTACGGTCGAGGCCCTGGCTGAGTACCAAATTCCTATTTTGCAGTCGGGTGACTCCTATACCAATATCTGGTGTCTGGTGAAAAGAGAACATATGGAACAGGCGGTCAGAGCCCTTCATGACAAATTTGAACTGGGGAAAAATATTTAAGAAATGGTGGTGATCGTAGGATGGCAGTTCCCAGACTATTGACGGCGATGGTGACCCCTTATAAACAGGACTTGAGTGTAAATTATGCCAAAGCGGCCGAGCTGGCCGAATACCTTTGCAATAACGGCAGCCAGGCCCTGGTGGTTTGCGGCACAACCGGCGAGTCGCCGGTGTTGAGTGATGAGGAAAAATTAAAACTGTACCAGACGGTACAAGATCAAGTTGGGGATCGGGTTCCGGTTTGGGCAGGAACCGGCTGCAATGATACGGCAGCGGTGGTGAAACTCAGCCAGGCTGCGGTTAAAACCGGTGTGGCCGGCATTATGGTGGTCACACCATACTATAATAAGCCTACTCAGGAAGGCTTATACCAGCATTTCCGCAAGGTGGCGGAAAGTGTGTCATTGCCGGTGATGCTCTACAATGTGCCGGGCCGTACCAGTTCCAACCTGCTGCCCGAGACCATTGCCCGTCTGGCCGAAGTGGAGAATATCACTGCGGTTAAAGAAGCCAGCGGTTCCATGGACCAGGTTTCCCAGTTGATGACGCTGATCCCGGAAAGGATCACAGTATATTCAGGCGACGATTCCCTGACCTTGCCGCTCATGGCCCTGGGGGCGCACGGTGTGGTCAGCATCGCCTCTCATGTGATCGGCCGCCAGATTGCCGCCATGATCGAGGCTTTTGCAGCAGGGCAGGTGCAACAAGCCAGCCAGCGGCACCGCCAGTTATTCGCCATGTTCAAGGGCCTTTTTATCACAACCAACCCTATTCCGGTCAAGGAAGCCATGAATATGCTGGGCCATGAGCTGGGCGGTTTCCGCCTCCCCCTGACCCCCCCGACCGACAGTGAAAAAGCAGTCATTAAAGGATTGCTGCAGCGCTATCATTTGTTATAGTTAACAGAATATGAAGGGGATGGGTATATCTGTTTACCTGCTTAAACAGATGTACCCATCCCCTTTTATTTTGGAGCCAGGCCGTTTTATGGTATTATTCCCCTTTCAAGCTTAAGCGCGGATGAATTAATCCGGCTCTGTAGCAGCAATAATAAAGGATTGCGCATTGTTATGGCGGAAAGGGCACAACGATAACGCCGTCTGTTTATTGGCAAGTGCCCGCTTTTGCGGCGTTTGGTTGATGTTGTTTATGCCTACATAATCAGCTATAATAAGCCAAGTGGAAGCGTGCGGTAGTATCTTTCATGAGATGATAATTTAATAAGGAGGTGTTCAAGTGTCAGAACTTGATTCCCGCTTACAGATCATTCCCCTGGGCGGTTTGGGGGAAATAGGTAAAAACATGGCGGCAATCAGATACGGTGACACCATTCTGGTTATTGACTCAGGGCTGATGTTCCCTGAGGAAGAACTGCTGGGGATCGATATAGTTCTTCCGGATATTACCTATTTGCTTGAAAACAAGGATAAGGTAAAAGCCGTGCTGCTTACCCATGGTCATGAAGACCATGTGGGAGGTCTGCCCTATATGCTCAAAGAGGTCAATGTACCTGTCTACGGCAGCAGATTAACGGTGGGGATAGCTGCTAACAAACTGAGCGAGCATGACGTTGACGGGGCCAGCCTGCATGTGGTCAAACCGCGAGAGTGCATTGATTTTGGGGACATGCAGGTGGAATTTATTCGCGTATGTCACAGCATTCCTGACTGCATGGGCATTGCAATTCATACCCCGCTGGGAATCGTATTCCATACCGGTGATTTCAAACTGGATCAGACCCCGGTCGATGGAGAAACGGTTGATTTCCGCAAATTGGCTGAAATCGGGGAAAAAGGCGTTCTGGTGATGCTGTCTGACAGCACCAATGCGGAACGGCCCGGTTTTACCATGTCTGAAAAGGTGGTCGGCAACACCTTTGACGACCTTTTTGGCAAGTGTAATGGACGCATTATAGTAACTACCTTTGCCTCCAATGTGCATCGAATTCAACAGGTAATCTGCACTGCACAGAAATTCAATCGTAAGGTGGCGGTATCAGGCCGCAGCATGGTGAATAATGTACAGGTCTCCAGCGAACTGGGCTATATTGACATTCCCCCCGGCATGCTGGTCGATATTGAGGATATCAATCAATATCCGCCTGAAAAGATGGTTATTGTGACTACCGGTTCACAGGGGGAACCGATGTCTGCTTTGACCCGTATGGCAACCGCTGATCATCGCTGGGTAGGGATTGAAACTGGCGATACGGTGATTATCTCGGCTACCCCTATTCCGGGAAATGAGAAGCTGGTGGCCCGTACCGTTGATTTGCTCTACCGGCAGGGCGCAGAAGTCATATATGAAAAAAGCATGGGGGTGCATGTTTCCGGTCATGCCGCACAGGAAGAGTTAAAGATGATGTTGAATTTGATCAGGCCCCAATATTTTATGCCCGTGCATGGCGAATACCGCCACCTCATGACACATGCCAAACTTGCTGAAAGCTTGGGGATGGACCGTTCTTCCATTTTTGTGATGGAGAATGGGCAGGTGCTGGAAGTGGGTGAGGAGAAGGCCGCCATTTCAGGCAAGGTGACCTCAGGCAAGATACTGGTGGATGGTCTGGGGGTTGGAGATGTAGGCAACATCGTGCTGCGCGACCGCCGGCAACTGGCGAAGGACGGAATCATCATTGTGGTGGTTACTATTGATAAAGAAGCCGGGGAGATGGTAGCCGGACCGGATCTGGTCAGTCGGGGATTTGTGTATGTGCGTGAGTCTGAGCAATTGATGGAAGATGCCCGCGAGAAGGTGCGTGAAGCCATGGAGTTATGTCTTAAGAAAGGACTCACCGAATGGGCTATGATCAAAGCCCAGGTACGGGAGAAGCTGAGTCGCTACCTGCACGAAAAAACCGGTCGCAGGCCCATGATCTTGCCCATTATAATGGAAGTATAACAGACGCGGGTGTTACAGAGGGACGGTTCGGGCAAGCCAGAACCGTCCCTACTTGCCCGGTCCCACCGTCATACCCCCTTTGGTCTTATTCCAGTCGGCCGGCAGTTGGATCGAGGGTGAGGATATTGCCGGGTTGGTAGCGTGGATCCAGGAAGTCCATGGGATCGGTGCTGCAGATAGAAATGATGCGAATGCGGTTGTTATCGTCGTTCTCAGCCAGGACATGTCCTCCCGATGCCAGGGGGATGGTCATGCTTTGGGGAGCCTTTGGGTCTATAATACTCATGGGATCAGGCGCATACATTATCATTGTAAAAGCCCCTTCTGTTCTTTTAATTCATTGATTTTCACTATGGCATCGTGAATACCGCCCACTGCATCGATCAAGCCGCATTTTACTGCATCTTCACCTACCAGAACAGTGCCAATATCCCGGGCCAGGCTTCCGGTGCTAAACATCAGCTCGCGGAAGGCTTCCTCTGTAATATGGGAATGCTCCACCACAAAACGCACCACCCGGTCCTGCATTTTATCCAAATACTCATAGGTTTGGGGCACGCCGATAACCAGGCCGGTGAGGCGTATGGGATGTATGGTCATGGTGGCGGAGGGGGCTATGAGCGAATAGTTGGAACTGACCGCAATCGCTGCGCCTATGGAATGCCCGCCGCCCATGACAATAGATACGGTCGGCTTGGACAGGGTGGCTATCATTTCTGCCAAGGCCAAACCGGCTTCCACGTCGCCACCTACGGTATTCATCACAATCAATAATCCTTTGATATTCGGATTTTCCTCCACAGCAACCAATTGGGGAATAATATGTTCATATTTGGTGGTCTTATTTTGTGGCGGCAAGACCATATGCCCTTCAATCTGACCACTGATGGTAAGACAGTGAATGTCGCTTCTGAAAGCCGGTATTTCAACAGTGCCCAATTCCTTAATAGCGGTGATTTTATCCTCCTGTTTTGGCTCTGCCTGATTGGGTATGATGGGTTCTGTCAAGAAAATTACCCCTTCCTTGATAAATTCATTAATTAGCATTCCCCTGCCGGCCAAAAGATACACCATAATTTACTGCCCCCATGCCCGCTTCGTACAGAATGACAGCTTCGCTCGAACAACAGGATGACACCAAAGGGCAACGCCCGGTTTTGTAATTCTGAACGCCGCGCCCCTGTCATTCTGAACGCAGTGAAGAATCTTTCGCGAAGCGAACAACTCCCGGGGAAAAGATCCTTCGCTCCGCTCAGGATGACACCAAAGGGCAACGCCCGGTTTTGTCATTCTGAACGCCGCGCCCCTGTCATTCTGAACGCAGTGAAGGATCTTTCGCGAAGCGAACAACTCCCGGGGAAAAGATCCTTCGCTCCGCTCAGGATGACACCAAAGGGCAATGCCCGGTTTTGTCATTCTGAACGCCGCGCCCCTGTCATTCTGAACGCAGTGAAGAATCTTTCGCGAAGCGAACAACTCCCGGGGAAAAGATCCTTCGTTGCCTTCAGGATGACAACTTTTGCCCACAACGAAAGGATTGCGGTTTTATTAATGTGTAACAGCGATACTCCCCACAACACGGTTCTGTTTTGCGATCGCTGTGCTATAATTTATGAAGTAGTTTTCTGGGGAGGATAAGAATTTGACAGTAATACAAGCCTTGATCCTGGGCGCAGTGCAAGGATTGACCGAATTTCTGCCCGTGAGCAGTTCCGGACATCTGGTTATTTTCCAACATTTGCTGGGGCTGGCGGACACCCCGCTGGCCTTTGATGTGCTGGTGCATATGGGGACTCTGATAGCGGTGTTTGTGGCGTTCTGGAGCGATATCGCCGCCTTGCTGAGAAAACCCTGGAGCAAGCTAACTTTTTTAATTGTAGTGGGATGCATCCCGGCCGGATTGGCGGGAGTGCTTTTAGAACCCATTTTTGAAGAAGCCTTTACTTCGCTGCTGGTAGTGGGTGTTGGCTTGCTTATTACCGGTGCGATTTTAATGTTGTCCGAAAAATGGGCCCTGGCCAGGCCCGGATTAAAAGAGATTGAGGAAACCAGTTACCGGGATGTACTGTTTATCGGTCTTTTGCAGGCTATTGCCATATTTCCGGGGATCTCCAGATCAGGATCCACCATTTCCGCCGGTTTATTGGCTGGATTGGAACGCCCCTTTGCGGCCCGATTCTCATTTCTGCTTTCTATTCCGGTTATTCTGGGCGCTGGATTGATACATGTAAAGGACCTGGACAGCGGCACTATGGCCTCTATTCCCGGAGCGGCGATTGCCACCGGTCTGTTTTCCGCGGCCCTGTTTGGTTATATTGCTATTAAGCTGGTGCTGCACCTGGTTAACAAAGGCCGTTTATCCATGTTTTCCTGGTATGTCTGGGGATTGGGTCTTATCACCCTGGCGGTTTACTTTTTTAGATAAGATGAGCCCGGGCTCGCCATATAGCTCTTAGACAGCAGGAATTTGGAGCAGACAGGAGAATTTTACCAGTAGACAAGTCCGCATCAAAATGGGGAGGCAATGATGGCATCAAAGAAAAAAAGCACCCCGAAAAATAGCACTCCAAAAACCAGGACGGTAAAGGTTGTCCCGCCCAAGAAAAAGGCAAGCGGAAAGTTGGAGCATTTGAAGTTTGATATCTTCTCGATTGTGGTCTTTACCGTGGCGGTTTTTGCTTTCGTCAGCCTGCGCAAGGCCCAGGGGCTACCAGATGACAGCCGTATTATCGGCTGGCTGGGGACCAGTATCAAGGCCGGTTTGGAGTACGCCTTTGGTGATGGAGCAGTCCTGGGGCCATTGCTCCTATTGGGATGGTCAGCTCATCTGGGCATCAATAAAAAGACCTGGTCTACGCAGATGTGGGGATTGGGCATACTGGGCCTGGTGTGCCTGTTGCTTTTTGCCCTGTACAAGACCCCCAACGGCATGAATGCCTGGGAGGCTGGACAGGCTGCTATGGGAGGGGGATACGTAGGCGGCAGTCTGACCTACCTGTTAACCCAATTGGTAGGCCATATAGGTCTGCGTATTTTCGCTCTGTTTGGGTCGCTGGTGGCCCTGTTGCTGCTGGTTAACCAGCCTGCGGCGGTGGTTCTGCAATTCCTGCAAAAAGCTGCGCTGCAAACCAAATCAAGGCTTGATAATATTATGTTTTACCAGGAAAGCTTCGATGCGCGCAGTAGTGAAGCTGACGGCTCCGCTGCCATGATAATTGACAAGCCTGCCTCTATTTCCATGCCTGAAGAACGTCCACCGGTGCCCATCGTTGAAATTCAACAGCCTTTGCCAACGGCTGCCGCCTCGGCAGATGTGGAACCAGTGCTTCCTGCGAAACTGGTTAAAGCGCGTTTGCGCCAGGAGGATGATTATTGCCTGCCCCCCCTGGAGTTGCTGAGTGATTTCAGCAACGAACGCCTTATCGATAAGAAGAATATTAAGGAAAGCATTGCCGTGCTGGAGGACACCTTTGCCAGCTTTGGGGTAAAGGTGAAGGTAAATCAAGTCAGTTGCGGCCCGGCGGTGACTCGTTATGAATTGACCCCGGGGGCGGGGGTAAAAATCAGCCGTATTATTAGCCTGACCGATGACCTGCAGTTAAACCTGGCCGCTCCCGGCATCCGCATTGAGGCCCCCATTCCCGGCAAATCAGCCATCGGCATCGAAGTGCCCAATCGTAAAATCCTCAGTGTCGGTTTGCGCAACTTGATTTCAGCGCCCGCTTTTAAGAAGCTGAAAAGCCCGCTTGCTTTTGCCCTGGGTGAGGATATCAGCGGCAATGCGGTGGTGGCGCGCCTGCATGAGATGCCACATCTTTTGATTGCCGGCTCCACTGGATCCGGAAAGAGCGTGTGTCTGAATTGCATCATTATGAGCATGTTGTATCACAGCACGCCAAGGGAATTAAAAATGGTTTTTATAGATCCCAAGATGGTGGAGTTGACCATTTATAATGGCATTCCACACCTGATGACACCGGTAGTGACAGACCCCAAAAAGGCTGCTTTGATCCTGCGCTGGATGGTGCGGGAGATGGAAAAACGCTACCAGCTCTTTGCCGGCAGCGGAGCCCGCGATATTCAGCGTTTTAACCAGATCAGTGACGAAAAACTGCCTTATGTGGTTATTGTGATTGATGAGCTGGCCGACCTCATGATGGTAGCGCCAGTCGATGTAGAAGATGCTATATGCCGCCTGGCACAGATGGCCCGGGCGGCGGGAATGCATTTGATTGTGGCCACCCAGCGCCCCTCGGTCGATGTGGTGACCGGGGTTATCAAGGCCAATATCCCCTCGCGGATTGCTTTTGCGGTGTCCTCACAGACTGACTCCCGCACCATTTTAGATGCTGGGGGAGCTGAAAAATTACTGGGCAAAGGAGATATGTTATTCCTGCCGGTAGGTGCAGTAAAGCCTTTCCGGGTCCAGGGGGCCTATGTTTCTGATCAGGATATTGAAAAAACAGTGGAGTTTATTAAAGAGCAGTTTAATGTCAGCGATATAGTCAATGAAATTGAGGAATTGGAACTGGTGTCGCCCGACGATGAAGGCACTGAAGACGATCTTTTTTGGGATGCTTTAAAGATTTTTGTGGACGGCAAGAAAGCTTCGGTATCATTGCTGCAGCGACGCTTACGGATCGGTTATGCGCGTGCGGCCAGACTGGTCGATATAATGGAAGAAAGGGGCTTAATATCCGAGCAAGACAATAATAAACGGCGTGAGGTCCTAATTGATCAGGAGCAGTTTGAAAAGCTATACGCCAGGAATAAACTATGTTAGTATGAAATTTAAGAGATGAACGTTTCAGTAAGGGGATTTGTCATGCGCTTAACCTCTCGGGAAAAGGAAATCCTTGATTTGCTCAAGAAGGAGCCCCTGATTTCCCAGGAGGAAATGGCGCAGCGTTTTGGAATCACTCGTTCTTCGATCGCGGTGCACATTTCCAACCTGATGAAAAAGGGTGCTATCCTGGGTAAGGGTTATGTCCTGAACGAGGTGGTTTCAGTAGTAGTACTGGGGGATTGTCTGCTCATTATTGAGGTGGAAGATAGGGGCGGAGCACCATCAATAGATATCAACCGGGGCGGCTTTGCCTATAAAGCCAGCCAATCTCTGGCTGATTTCGGTTCCAATGTCAAAATTGTCACGGTCATAGGTAATGACGAACAGGGAGACGAGATTGTCAACCAACTGGCAGGGAAAAAGGTCGATGTATCCAATATATACCGCCACAACACCAGGCGTACCACCCGTCAGGTATTATGCAATGGGGATATACTATTCCAAGAGGGCTTTATATCCGATGATTATGAAAAGGCGGTAAACTTAAGGGAATGGGTAATATTTAATTGTGAATGGCTGGTGGTTGAACCGGCCTGGCAAGAGTATGTACACCGCAAGGCGCAGAACAAGGATGAAGAAAAGCTGCCCTGCTTGTGTACCTGTATTGACCTGGAGCATGCTCAACCAATACCTCGGTATTTGAACGGTTTTAATCTGTTGGTTATCGGCTTGCCGGACATAGCCTGTTTTGATTCTTACCGAGACCGTTTACAGGAGATGATTGAAGCGGGAATGGATCACTGTATCATCACGGATGGCCATTCTATTGTAATGCATATGAACCAGCATGGTTTACAGGAGTTTCCCTTGTTGCCCAATCAATCTTTCCATCATGCTCATCAATTGTTGTACCTTTTGTGCGGCCTGGTTTATGGCCTCTCCAATAACTATCCCCTGCGTCAGGCGATTCGCATGGGGGTAGGTACTGCATCCACGGGTTCATGATGCTAGATTAGATCGTTCTAGTAGCCAAGGAGATGAAAACATGCAATTTGGCCAGCTTTTTAAGGAAAAGAGAGAGAGTCTGGGCCTGACTCTTGGTCATATTGAAGAAGAGACCAAAATCCGCAAATTGTACTTGGATGCGATCGAAAAGGAAAGATTCAATATCCTGCCGCCGCGCGTTTATGCCACCGGATTTGTCAAAAAATATGCCCGTTACCTGGGTTTGGATGAACAGGTCATGGTGCAGCAATTTGTGGAAATGGCCTATGGACATGATGAAGTTGAAGTTTTACAGCCCCAACCCCAAACGAAACCGGTTCGGCCTGATTTCCAATTCTATGGCATGAATTGGCGCAATGTAGTGGTTGCGGGTGTTTTTTTGCTGGCAGCCCTGTGGGTGGGCAATATTATTGTTGACGCCATCTCTCAAAATAGTCCCGATGTGGTCAATAACCCCCCTCAGCAGCAAAACACCCCTGCTCAACAGCCAGAGAATTATACTCCTGGTGATAATGTGGCTCCGGAAAGCGCCACACAGCTCGCTACGGTGCGCGTGGCTGCCCTCAGCGACTGCTGGGTAAAAGCCATTGTCGATGGGCAGACGGTTTTTTCGAGCACACTGACGGCCGGACAGGAGAAGGTTTTTGAAGGTCGTGAGGCGGTTCTATTAACAGTGGGTAATGCCGGGGGCATTGAGATTTACTATAATGGTAACAAGATGGGACCCCTGGGCGAAAGCGGCGAGGTCATCCACAAAGAATTTCGGGTAGCCCACTTGAGTTCATAGTAGAGGATTTATTAGTGAATATTGGCTTGATTAGCTTAGGATGTTCAAAAAATAGAGTAGATAGTGAAATCATGTTATACCGGCTTAAAAAAGCCGGTTATAAATTGGTATCCCGACCCGAAAAAGCTGATTTGATTATCATCAATACCTGTGCCTTTATTGAGGACGCTCGTCAAGAGGCCATCGACGAGATTATTGAAACCGGCCTTTTGAAGAGCCGGGGACGGCTTCAGTATCTGCTGGTGGCCGGGTGTCTGGCGCAGCGGTATGGACCATATTTATTGGAAGAGATGCCTGAACTCGATGGTGTGGTGGGCATCTCTCATTATGATGAGATCGACAGGGTGGTGCAGGATGTAGCGGCTGGAAAGCGGGTGGTCTGCTGCGATGAAATCAATCTGCAGGCTCAACCCCCGGGTGGGCGGGTGTTGACCACCCCGGCGGGAATGGCTTACCTGCGCATCGCAGATGGCTGTGACAATCGCTGCAGTTACTGTGCTATTCCGGGCATACGCGGCGTGCTGCGCTCGCGCCCTCTCCCGGAGCTGCTCACAGAAGCAGGAGATCTCGTGGAAAAGAAGAATGCACGGGAGTTGGTAGTCATTGCCCAGGATACCGCCGCTTATGGAATGGACCTGTATGGAAGCAAGTGCCTGCCGGCCTTACTGCAAGGCTTACAAAATATTGACGGCTTAAAATGGATAAGGCTCATGTATCTGCATCCGGTTCATATGGATGACGCTATCATTGATGCCATTGCCAGCCATGACCGGGTTCTGCCTTACCTGGATATTCCGGTGCAACACGCCTCCGACCGGATACTGCGGGCTATGAATCGCAGGCACGACAGCGGGCATCTGCAGAGTTTGTTTGCCAGGCTGCGCCAGCGCATTGATGGGCTGGTGCTGCGAACCACTGTTATGACCGGATTCCCCGGCGAGACCGATGATGATTACCAGCGCCTCTATGACTTTGTCGCGGAGACCGCTTTTGACTGGCTGGGAGCCTTCAGATACAACCGGGAAGAAGATACCGCAGCCTATGCCATGCCGGATGCAGTGCCAGAGGCAGTAAGCCAGGAGCGTCTGGACAGGGTGATGAAACTGCAAAACCGCATCACCCGGCAAAAAAATATTGAACGCATTGGGAGTCGGCATGCGATTCTCATTTCAGAAAAGGTTTCTAATCGTCTTTACCTGGGACGCGGCTATTATCAAGCCCCGGAAGTAGATGGCCTGACCATGGTTAAGGATGTCCGCCCGCTCGCCAGAGGAGAGTTTGTTCAGGTCGACCTTAAAGCGGTCAAAGATTACGACATGATCGGAGAAGTTGCTGATGAATATTCCCAATAGCCTGACCCTGCTGCGTATCATATTAATTCCGTTATTTGTAATAATCATATCGGTCAAGGTGCCCAATGGCGATTATATTGCTGCCGCTATCTTTATTGTGGCCGCATTAACCGACAGTCTGGACGGCTACCTGGCCCGGAAGATGAAACAGGTGACCAAGCTGGGAATAATTTTGGACCCGCTGGCAGATAAATTATTAATCACGGCGGCATTGATCAGCCTGGTGGAGTTGGGGCGTATTCCCGGGTGGATCGCAATTGTCATCCTGGGGCGTGAATTTGCCGTATCAGGCTTGCGCATGATTAAGGCTGAGGAGGGCGTTATCATTCCCGCCAGCGTATGGGGCAAGATCAAAACCGTCAGTCAGATTGTAGCCGTAGTGGTAGTTATTTTACAGGACTATTTTGCCCTTTTTACCTCCATGGCATTGGGGTCAATAATGCTCTACCTGGCGCTCATTATTACCGTTTATTCTGGAGCGGAATACTTCTATCGCTACCTCAAGGTGTATGAGTTAAACTGAACCGGGACCTGTTGCAGGAAGAACAAGCAATCATATATTAATGGAAGGCCGTATTAAACGGTCTTTTTGCTTTCTAAAAGTAATTATAAGACGCAGATAGCGCTGATTTATACAGAAAAGGTTGAAATAAGAAGAAAATCAGAGGGCTTTCATCGCTATGATATGGGGCGCTGTTGTCATCCTGAGCGACCACTGTTGTCATCCTGAGCGACCACTGTTGTCATCCTGAGCGACCACTGTTGTCATCCTGAGCGTAGCGAAGGATCTTAATCTCGGGTTGTTCGCTATGTGACGCGGCCCTCAGGATGACAAAAACAGGGGCTTTCATAGCAATGAGATGAGGCTGCGCCAGGGGTTTTTGCAGGGATCGGAATTGGTTTCGCTGCCATATATTGTCCGAAGTTTGGGACTATAGTCTATGATATAATAGCTGGGAAAGCGGAATAAGTCCGGGGACAGTTCCCGGACTTATTCCAGGGGAAAGGGGCGGTTGCAGGATGAAAAACAGCGATTTTAAAACTGCCATCACCCTGGTGGTTTTTGTCATATCCCTGGGGTTGCTTTTGGGCGGCTATCAATTGTATGTGAAATATACCATGGTGGAACCGGTCAAACAACAGCTACAGGCCCGGCCCGCCATATCTAATGTTGATGTGGCCAGGGCAGATGGTCAATACCGGATTGCGGTTCAACTGCAGCAGGTCGACAACCTGCAGCAGGAATACATTGCCATACAGGAAACCCTGGACAAAACCTTAAAGAAAACCCCCTATAAGCTGACCATTACCGATCCCGCAGAAGATAAGCTCCGGGATGCATATGTGCGCCTGCAGCCCGCTATTTATGAAGCGGTGGCCAGCAACCGCTATGTTTGGCTGGATCAAACCCTGAGCCAATACGCGGCAAGTACGGGGATTTCATACCACATTTATGTTGATGAACGATTTCTGTACCTGCATCTGGCCGATGGAGATGGCAATCTGTATCGTGTCATCGACCTGAAAGCGGCCCAAAACATAACCTAGGTGAGGAGATTTCACATGAAAGAATATCTGGTTGGGATTGGAGCAGCCTGTTTGGCCTTTATGGCCATAATTGGTTTTAATATTCTACCTGTGGTGCTGTTTGGCGGCCTGGCGGTGGTAGCTTACATGTTTTTGCATATGCAGGGGGCCGTGAAGTTTAGTAATCTGGGCGGTCAAAACAGTAAAAAGCATATCAAACAGGTGTCCTTCGACGATATAGGTGGACAGGACTCGGCTATCAATGAGTTGGGGGAGGCCCTGGAATTCCTGATCCGCCCTGATCTGATCAGCAGCATGGGTATTCGCCCCTTAAAAGGGGTCTTATTGGTAGGGCCTCCGGGAACCGGAAAGACATTAATGGCCAGGGCGGCTGCCAATTATACCAGTTCGGTTTTCGTTGCCGCTTCAGGCAGCGAGTTTATCGAAATGTATGCCGGGGTGGGGGCTAAAAGGGTCAGGCAACTGTTTAAAGAGGCCCGCCAAAAGGCCCTTAATCAAAACGGCCATAGTGCCATCATATTCATTGACGAATTAGAAATATTAGGGGCCAGGCGGGGCAAGAACACCAGCCATATGGAATATGATCAAACCCTAAACCAGCTGCTGGTGGAAATGGATGGCATCAACCCGGATGATACGGTGCGCATCCTGCTCATCGGGGCCACCAATCGCGCTGACATGCTCGATCCGGCTCTAATGAGGCCGGGCCGTTTCGACCGTCAGGTGCAGGTTAATCTGCCCGATAAAAGCGGGCGTAAAAAGATTTTGGAGATTCACACCCGCAACAAACCCCTGGCCAACCGCCAGGATCTGGAACATATCGCTGCTGCCACCTTTGGATTTTCCGGTGCTCATCTGGAAAGCCTGGCCAATGAGGCGGCCATATTGGCCATGCGGGATAAAAGCCCTCATGTATACAGCCATCATTTCAATGAAGCTATAGATAAGGTCATCCTGGGTGAGAAACTGGATCGCAAGCCCTCCCCGGAGGAAGTGGAGCGGGTCAGTGTGCATGAAAGCGGCCATGCCCTTTTGAGCGAAACCTTAATGCCGGGCTCAGTGTCCTCGGTAACCATCGTGCCGCGCGGACAGGCTCTGGGTTTTATGCGCAAGAATCCGCCAGATGACCAATACCTGTACACCCGGGAGCAACTGGAGAACGAGATCATGATCGCTCTGGGCGGGGCCGCTGCCGAAGAGATCAAATATGGCAACCGCAGCACCGGTGCCAGGGGGGATTTCAAAGCCTGCTGGGATACTGCCCGCCAGATTGTTGAGACCGGCCTGTCCTCACTGGGTATTGTGCACGCAAAAGACCTGCCCCAGGAAAATCTTTTTCAGGAATGCAAGAACATCATCGTAGAACTGGAAGAACAGACCCTGCAGCTTCTGCAGGACAAAAAAGAAGCCCTCTTCTCCCTGGCCGCCCGCATCCAGGAAGAGGAAACCATCGACCGTCAACGCTTCGTAGAAATTATCCACTAAAACGAAGGCATGGGGGAAACAGAGAAAGAACACTGTATGTGCCAGGCACCCGGGTTAAATAACTGAACCTGGGTGCCTGGCACTTTTCTTTACTTATTGAAATACTCTTTTCCCAGGATTATTAATCCAACCACAACCAATACTATTCCCATTATAAAAGGTATACCCAGAAACAAACTCTGTATTACTTCGTTTCCGTATTGCTTGGCGCCAAAGATTATAAACCAAAGCTTTGATCCCGACCAGGATGAGATGCTGGGAGCATAAATTGCAGCAGCCACAATTATGCCGATGGTTGTTATAACACCGGACAACATAAGTATTCCACCGATTACAGTCTTCTTCATATTTTAATCCCTCACATAATCTGATCATACGGTACATTGTAATGCTATTATGAACTTTATCAACATGCGTCCGAGAAACTATAGGGTATGGTGCTTAGCTTCACTGTCCTTATTTGTTTCTGCTATAGTTCGATTCTTCGGTTGTATATCCAGATGGTGCCGGCATACAGGAGGGCGCTGGCGCTCAGCAATGACAGCAGAGCCAGGCCGAGATATTGATTAATAACGCCAATACTCATGGAATAAGCATGGCCAATATTGAAGTGCAAGTCGACCTGATTCCAGAATAGACCGATTAACTTCTGCATGGTGGAATACAAGGCGATAAATACAACTATGGTCAGTAAACCGGAATAGCGCCGTACCAGTTTACCCACCATCTGGCTGCCAAAGCTGATGCTTACCAGATATATCAACACGGCAATGCTAAGCATATAAAGCAACAGTCCTTCACCCAAAAGCTGGCTTGTACTCAAACCGCTTTCCCGGCATAGTTCCTGCAGACCCTGGCTAAATTCCGGCCCCATCAGAGCCAGTACAAGGAGCAGGCAGGTGCCCATAACCGCCAGGGAGCCAATCACATATTGTGTCAATAAAGCTGCCAATTTGGCTCCTAAAACCGAAGCCCCCTTGACCGGCAAGGAGAGCAGCATATAAATGGTATTGCTTCTCCATTCCCGGTAAATGAGCTTGAAAGATGATATAAAGGGCAGGAAACAGGCCAGCCCGAACAGCATCATATTGGGCACAAATAGAACGTAACGAAAAGGGGATTGATCCAATCTAAAGAACAAGACTACATTGACTACTATCGCCAGCAACACCACGATGGTGATTTCCGCCAATAGCTCACGCATTTCTTTTCCATATAAAGCGGCAAACATATTGAAACGATTAGCCTGCATGACGAAATTCCTCCTTCATAATGTCCACCAGGGACATGGCCCGCTCCTGCCGCAGATCTTCGGCATTGCCCTTCAGCTTGATGCTGCCGTGGTCAATGAATACCACCTCGTCAATGACTGCTTCGATTTCGGCGATTTCATGGGTTGATATGATAATGGTCTGCTCACCCGCCCGGAAGTCCTGGATCAGTGTGCTGATTATTTCTTCCCGGGTCAGTACATCGATGCCGGATAGAGGCTCATCCATTAAAACAAAAGAAGCTTTGCGGGACAGGGTAAGGAGCAATTTCACCTTGGCCCGCTGCCCTTTGGAGATAGATGATACCTTCATGTCTTCGCTTAAATTCAAGTAATGTATGAGCTGCCGGTAGCGCTGCTGATCCCAATCCGGATAAAAGGAACGCAGGAAATGGGCGGCTTGTTTGATATTCATCCAATTGTAGAAGTGGTCGATTTCGGGGAGAAAAGCGACCTGGCTTTTGACTTCCTGCGGAGGGCGGCTATCCACCAGTACCTGCCCCCGATCAGGGCGATTAAGGCCTGCTATCATCTTCAGCGTGGTCGACTTGCCTGCGCCATTGGGTCCGAATAGGCCGATGATCTTTCCCGGCAAAAACTGGTGTGAAAAATCGTCCAAGGCTACTGCGCTGCCGAAGCGCTTGCTAACATTCTGAAATTCAATCATGCTCTTTGCCTCCCTCTAAGCCCATTTCACTGACCAATCTGCTGACAATCTCCTGGTCCTTAAAACCGAGATCGCGCATTTCCCGCAGATATTCCCGCACGTATTCGCGGGCCATTTCAGTTTTGCTCTGTTCCAGTCGCGCCCCGGATATCTTCACAAATGTCCCCTGTCCGCGCACGGTTTCCACAATATCCTGCTGCTCCATTTCACGGTAGGCGCGCTGTACGGTATTGGGATTGACCTGAGCCAGTTCGGCGTATTCGCGCTGTGAAGGAATTTTATCACCCTGCTGCAGATCACCGCGAATGATCTTCTTCAAGAATTCACTTATGATCTGCCGGTAAATCGGACGGGAAGGGTCAAAAATCAAGCGGCACACCCCCAATCTAGTGCACTATGATACCAGTATACTAGTGAGGCATCATGTAGGCAAGCGTTAATTTTGCATAATAGCTTTGCCAAGTAAGACAATTAACCCCCAATAATTGTTGGTTGTGCCCATTACGGGCATGAAGGGTTCCCTATGTCATAGTTTAAGTAGAGCGTGTCACAAACCGGGTTATCATCCTGAATCAAGGTTGTCATGCTGAAACAAGCTGGTCATCCTGAGCGTAGCGAAGGATCTTCCCCCGAAAGTTGTTCGCTTCGCGAAAGATCCTTCGGGCGTTGCCCTCAGGATGACAAAACCGGGCGTTGCCCTTAAGGATGACAAAACGGGCGTTGCCCTTAAGGATGACAAAACCGGGTTTTCATAGCAATGACAGGAGCATGC
This sequence comes from Syntrophomonadaceae bacterium, assembly GCA_050949825.1. Taxonomy (GTDB): domain Bacteria; phylum Bacillota; class Syntrophomonadia; order Syntrophomonadales; family Syntrophomonadaceae; genus DTU019. The sequence goes on from JBMNGL010000013.1 coordinate 124,009, forward strand.
GCCCAGAATGGAAGTAGCCCATTGTTGTCATCCTGAGCGTAGCGAAGGATCTTTCTCCCGAGGGTTGTTCGCTTCGCGAAAGATCCTTCGGGCGTTGCCCTCAGGATGACAAAACCGGGCGTTGCCCTCAGGATGACAAAACCGGGCGTTGCCCTCAGGATGACAAAACCGGGTTTTCATAGCAATGACAGGAGCATGCGCCCAGAATGGAAGTAGCCCATTGTTGTCATCCTGAGCGTAGCGAAGGATCTTTCTCCCGAGGGTTGTTCGCTTCGCGAAAGATCCTTCGGGCGTTGCCCTCAGGATGACAAAACCGGGCGTTGCCCTTAAGGATGACAAAACGGGCGTTGCCCTTAAGGATGACAAAACCGGGTTTTCATAGCAATGACGGGGGGGTTGCGCTCAGAATGACAGTACTGCTGCTCGGCACTAGAACGGAGTAAAGCGGAGTGTCGTACGGGCAGAAAATGATTATAATAATAGGGATGGATCGAAGGAGATGATTTTGGGGTATGAAGAAAGCCTATTTAATTTCCACCGGAACTGAGCTGCTGCTGGGCAATACGGTGGATAGCAATTCCATGTTTTTAGCGCAAAAACTGGCTGAAACGGGTATAAAGGTTATTGGCAAGAGCATTGTCGGGGATAATCGGGAGACTATATCCGTGGCCTTTAAAACAGGCCTGGAATTGGCGGATCTGGTGGTGGCCACCGGCGGTCTGGGCCCGACCCGCGACGACCTGACTAAAGAGGTGGCTTGCGAAGCGATGGGCTGCGAGTTGCAGATGGTTGAGGAAGAATTGCATGGGATTGAAGAATTCTTTGCCAGGCGACATCGTAAAATGGCCGATTGCAACCGCAAGCAGGCCATGTTTCCTCAGGAAGCCAGGGTTTTAAAGAACCGCCTGGGTACGGCTCCGGGCATGTATCTGGCCAGGGATGGCAAGGTGGTGATATTGCTGCCCGGTCCACCGCGAGAGATGCAGGATATGTACATTATGGCGGCAGAACCGCTGCTGCTTCAGGAAAAAGGCCTGGTTGGATCGGGAGTGCAATCGCGGCTTATAAAGGTGTTTGGACCAGGAGAATCGCAGGTGGAGGAAATGCTTAAGGGCGTTCTCGATGATCAGCAGGATTATAGCATGGCCCTCCTGGCACAGGAGGGCGAAGTGCATATCAAGTTCACTGCCGATAGTCTTGATGGAAACCAGACCAGGCAGCGTCTCAACGAACTCTGCCAGCGCATAGAAAAGGCACTGGGCCGGAATGTGTTCGCTTATGATGAAGAAACTTTGACCGGGGTGGTGGCAAAGCAACTGCAGCAGCAAGGATTGTCTCTGGCTGTGGTTGAATCCTGCAGTGGAGGCCTCTTGAGCAAAATGATCACCGATTTGCCCGGTAGTTCGGAATACTTCTGGGGCGGGGCAGTATCATACAGCAATGCTGCCAAACGGACGCTGCTTGGTGTTAAAGAGGAGACCCTGCAGGCCTATGGGGCGGTGAGCAGCGAGACGGCAGCCGAGATGGCTCTGGGTTTACAGAAGGTTTCCGGGGCCGATGTGGCGGTTTCCATTACGGGAGTAGCCGGTCCGGACGGAGGCAGCGAGGATAAGCCGGTAGGCCTGGTGTATTTTGGTGTAGCCTGGCAGCAAGAGGTGAAGGTTAAAGAAATGCGTTTTGTGGGTGATCGCAATGCTATTCGCACCCTGGCAGCGAAAAGTGCCCTGGATTTGGTGCGGCGCAGGTTTTTATCCGGGGAGGCGCAATCATGAGGGCCTTTATTGCCATTCCGGTGCCTGAAGCAGTGAAAGAGCAAGTCGAAAAGGCGAAAAGCCAGCTGCTGCAGGTCAATCCGGATATTAAGTGGGTTGAATACAACAACTATCACCTCACATTGAAATTCCTGGGCGAAATCAACGGTCAACAGGTGCAGAAAATAGGGGAACGTCTGCGCCAGGTGGGTGAATGCAGCCCGCCATTCTATCTGGCTATCAGGGGAATGGGCTTTTTCCCCAACCGGCGCAAGCCCCGGGTGGCATGGATTGGTATGGACGGCGAGCTTAATAAGGCCGAATTCCTGGCGGAGCGCATTGATGCTTATCTGCAGGATTTGGGCTTTGAGCCGGAGAAAAGCCATCGCTTACACCTGACCCTGGGGAGGATTCGTTCCGAGCGCAGCATGGAAGCATTGCTGGCCAAGGTTCGTCAAATAGAGCCTTCTGTCAGCAGCGGACTGTTCCCGGTACAGGCCTTCTATCTTATGGAAAGCCGTCTGTCGCAGATCGGACCTCATTACAGGATAGAACAGGTCTTTGCCTTGCAGGAATAAACATTACCATAATATAACATATGGATTGACAGCGTGGAAAGCAATAGTTTATAATCAGCTCAAGGCGAACATATGTTTGAGGAGGAGGAGCGGGTGGATAAAATTGATGGCAATCAAGGCAAGATTGAGGCTTTAAACAGCACTATTAAAAATATTGAAAAACAATTTGGCAAAGGCTCTATTATGCGTCTGGGCGAGAATGCGGCCATGAATGTGGAGGTTATATCCACAGGCTGTATGTCTATTGATCTGGCTCTGGGGGTAGGCGGCCTGCCGCGGGGAAGGGTAGTGGAGATATTTGGACCGGAATCATCGGGTAAAACCACGGTGGCATTGCATGCCATTGCTGAGGCGCAAGCTCAAGGGGGTATGGCAGCATTCATTGATGCTGAACATGCTCTTGATCCCCTCTATGCCAAACGTCTTGGGGTTGACATTGACAATCTCCTGGTGGCGCAGCCTGACAATGGTGAACAGGCCCTGGAAATAGCAGAAGCCCTGGTCAGAAGCGGTGCCATAGATGTGGTTGTAATCGATTCAGTGGCGGCCCTGGTGCCCAGGGCGGAGTTGGACGGAGAAATGGGTGATGTTCATGTTGGACTGCAGGCCCGCTTGATGTCGCAGGCCTTGAGGAAGTTGACCGCACATATCAGTAAATCGCGAACCACCTGTGTTTTTATCAATCAGATTCGCGAGAAGGTAGGTATTGTATACGGCAACCCTGAAACCACTACCGGGGGGAGGGCTTTGAAGTTTTATTCTTCCGTGCGTATGGAGGTCCGCAAAGCGGAGTCCATTAAACAGGGCACCGAATTGATTGGCAACCGTACCAGGGTTAAGATAGTCAAGAACAAAGTAGCCCCGCCTTTTAAAACTTCAGAATTTGATATTATGTACGGCAGTGGTATTTCCCGTGAAGGAGACCTGTTGGATATCGCCACCGGTATGGAGATCATTCAAAAAAGCGGCTCCTGGTTTTCTTTTCAAGGTGAGCGTCTGGGCCAGGGCCGAGAAAATGTCAAAGAATACATAAAAAACAATCCCGAATTTGCCAAAACAGTTCAGGAATTAATCCGTGAGAAGCTTTCTCTGCGTCATCCCCATCCTCCAACTGAGGTGGAATCTTGACACTGTGCGGGAAAGTAAATAGAATTTAGATAGGACTCTGGTAGAAGTATCAATCTAATGGATTAGCTTGACCAAAGAAGACGACCAAGTTTATATATATTTACACTGATGAGAAAGTTAACAGGCGGGATACAAGTCTTGGGAAATGAAGCCTGACGTAGTCAATAAATATATTTAAAAAGATGTCTTGTAGGTTGAGAAAGCTTGCAGAATAACGGCTCCTGATATTGTGATGGAATTTTGGGAGAGAGGCTGTCAACTGACCGTTTGCTGTGAGCCGATACATGGGATTGATGCTAAAAAACCGGGTTTTGAACCTGGTTTTTTTATTTGTCCGTGTTTGTATTTTGAATATTTTGATTATTTTTAAGGAGGTGACACGAATCAATACATTACTACAGTTTTTTGTTATAACCCTTTCCTTGGCCATTGGTTTGGTTGCAGGCTATTATGGTCGGCGCCTGATTGCAGAAAGCCGCATGGGTGCTGCCGAAGAAGAAGCAGCACGCATTGTCGATGAAGCCGGCAAAGCCGCTGAAGCCCGCAAAAAGGAAGTACTCCTGGAAGGCAAGGAAGAACTGCACCGCTTCCGGCAGGAAGCGGAGAAGGAAATCCGGGAAAGGCGCCGCGAGTTAGACCGCATGGAGCGGCGTCTGATCCAAAAAGAAGAGCAACTGGATAGGAAGAATGACAATGTGGAGAAAAAGGACAACCAGTTGCAGGAAAAGATCAAGGAAGCCGAAAAGACCCAGCAGGATCTGCAGACAGTGCTTTCACAGCAGATTCAGGAGTTGGAAAGACTGTCCGGTCTAAGTTCAGAAGAGGCCAAGGAGTTACTCTTATATAATGTAGAACAGCAGATTCGTCAGGAAACAGCAAGCATGATTAAGTCCCTGGAAAGCGAAGCCCGCGAGGAAGGTAATAAACGGGCCAAAAATATTGTCTCCCTGGCGATCCAAAAATGTGCTGCCGATGTGGTTTCAGAGACTACAGTTTCCGTGGTGGCTCTGCCCAACGATGAGATGAAGGGCCGCATTATTGGCCGCGAAGGCCGCAACATCAGAACCTTTGAAACCCAAACCGGGGTGGATTTGATAATTGATGACACCCCGGAAGCGGTTATTCTTTCTTCATTTGATCCTATTCGCCGCGAGGTGGCCAGAAAGGCCCTTGCCAACCTGGTGTCTGATGGCCGCATTCACCCTGCCCGCATCGAGGAGATGGTGGATAAGGCGCAAAAGGAACTGGAACAAGAGCTTCGCGAAACTGGTGAAGGGGCTGCCTTTGAAGTGGGGGTGCATAATCTGCATCCGGAAATCATCAAGCTATTGGGGCGGCTTAAATATCGCACCAGCTATGGTCAGAATGTATTGAAGCATTCCGTTGAGGTGGCGCATCTGGCCGGTGTGATGGCCGCAGAACTGGAGGTCGATGTAGCTCTGGCCAAGCGCGCCGGTTTGCTGCATGACATCGGCAAAGCGGTTGACCACGAAATGTCCGGTCCCCATGTGGAGATCGGGGTGGAACTGGCCAAAAAATATCGGGAGGGCAAAGAGGTTATTCATGCTATCGCCGCTCATCACAGCGATATTGAACCGGAAAGCATTGAGGCGGTTTTGGTGCAGGCTGCCGATGCCATTTCAGCTTCACGACCGGGCGCCCGTCGGGAGACCCTGGAGGCCTATATCAAAAGGCTGGAGAAACTGGAGAACCTGGCCGACTCCTTTGAAGGTGTGGATAAATCCTTTGCCATTCAAGCTGGACGCGAGGTACGCATTATTGTTAAACCGGATCAGATTGACGACCTGCACGCCATTAACATGGCTCGTGATATTGCCCGCAAGGTAGAGCAGGATTTGGATTATCCCGGGCAGATCAAGGTGATTGTGATCCGCGAGACGCGCTCGGTGGAGTTTGCCAAGTAGAAGCTAATAGAAGCAAATAATATTGAAATAATGGGAACAGGGCTTGGTCAAAGCCCTGTTTTCTATATTTTACATATTTGTTACGGCAGGAATTCTCCCCGTATTGCAGAAAAGGTTTATATTATACAGTATAAGGAGAAAATTAAGATGTATCAGGATTCCGGTCTGGATGTCTTTATAAGTGCCAGCCTGAAATATCCCGAGTTAAGTGCTGTGAGATATGAAGCTGATCAGGAACAGTTGATCTTTGAGGCCGCACTGCAAGGCGATTTGAGTCCAGAAAAACAAGCCAGTTTCGAGCAGCAGATTATTGCCGCCGTAAAATTATTTCATAGTTTTAAAGGAACTGAGCCCCGGTGGATTAGCCTGGAATTTCGAAATTATGCGCCCGGGCTTATTCTATTGCGCTACCACCGGGACAGTCATAGCATTTGTGAGGAAGAAACCGAGCTGTTCATCGATCTTTTGGCTGCTGCATTCAAAAACCAGGTTTATAAAGACTGTGCCACCATGGAGGTAGAAGAATCTGTCAAACGGAAGGTAAAAAGGAACCTAATACAGAAGATAAGCAGAGAGAATGTGGAGACCAATCGCTTTCTCTCCTACCGGGAAGGGGGACGGGTGCTGGTTTTCAATAAGTGAGGGTTGTCTTTTGAATATTTTAGTGATCGGAGATATTGTGGGTCGGCCCGGGAGGCGTGCCATCAGGGCTTTGCTGCCTGTGCTGCGGCAGGAATATCAGCTTGATTTCGTCATTGCCAATGCGGAGAATGCTGCCGGAGGGAGAGGTCTGACGCATGACATAATGGAAGACCTGCTTTTCATGGGTATTGATGTTTTGACCATGGGCAACCATGTGTGGGATAACAAGGACATCCTGCGCTTTATTGACGATGAACCACGTTTGATCAGGCCCCTTAATTATCCCGGACCCTGTCCGGGTCAGGGCTATCATGTCTATACCGCTGGTTTTAGTAAAAAAATTGCGGTTATCAATGCTTCGGGGCGGGTGTTTCTGCCCCCGCTGGACTGCCCCTTTGCCTGCACCGATGCTGTAATAAACGATTTGCAGGATCAGGCTGACATTATTATTGTGGATTTTCATGCCGAAGCAACCTCGGAGAAGGTGGCCTTCGGTTATTATTTTGATGGCCGGGTGCAGGCGGTTTTAGGCACCCATACCCATATTCAAACCAGTGATGAGCGCATCCTGCCGCAGGGTACTGCGTATATATCCGATTTGGGCATGACCGGCCCTTATGAATCCATACTGGGGATGAAAAAGGAACAGGTCCTGGAGAAATTCCTCAGCGGGCGGCCCGTCCGTCTCGAGGTTGCCAGCGGGACGGCGCAGTTGCAAGGGGTTCTTTTAATGCTTGACGAGGATTTCAACCAGGTTAGGAAAATCACGAGAATCTCAAAGATACTGCCCGAATGATTATGTAAAATTATCCAAAAAAATAAAGCTAAAAGAGGGAATTGATACTTCCATTTAGAATATAGATTTAGGAGAGCAACGTATTTATTTTCTATTTATTTGAGGAGGAGGTTATTATATGGAAGTATTAAAAGTCTCAGCTAAATCCAGCCCGAATTCGGTGGCAGGCGCACTGGCAGGCGTTCTTAGAGAGAAAGGGGCCGCCGAAATACAGGCTATTGGAGCCGGCGCAATTAACCAGGCAGTTAAGGCAATCGCCATAGCGAGAGGATTCGTTGCTCCCAGCGGTATGGATCTTATTTGTATACCGGCCTTTACAGATATAATGATAGATGGCGAAGAGAGGACTGCAATTAAGCTCATCATTGAGCCCAGATAAATCGGTCCGACCATACTATTCTAAAGAAAACAGAGAGAAACAATACCAGCTAACCTGCTGCCACAGCAGGTTTTTATTTGCATAAAGTGAATTACTCAAAGGGGGGAATCAGTATGATAGATCTGCATTGTGACACCCTGTCCAGGCTGGTGAACAGCGCCTATTCCCTGCAGCGCAATCCATTTCATCTGGATATAGAAAGGGCACGGGAGGCGGGGATGACCGGGCAGATTTTTGCGCTTTTTCACTATCATCGAGATTATAATGTTACCTTGAGGGTAATTCTGGAACAGATTGCAGTCTTTAACAGCAACCTCCAGGGGGCGGTAGGAGCACAAACGGTTATGGGGTATGATGGCCTGAGGGAAACTGTAAATAGGCAGGAACTGGCCTGTATATTGCACCTGGAAGGGGCTGATGCCCTGGGAAATGATGCTGCTCTGTGGCCGCTGTTTCACCGCCTGGGGGTGCGCAGTCTGGGCTTGACCTGGAATCACAACAACGCCTTTGCCGGCGGGGTGCTGGATGCACATCCGATCGGTCTGAGCGCTGCCGGGAGGAGGCTGCTGGACGAGATGGAGCGCCTGGGGAGTGTTTTGGATTTGGCTCATGTGGCTGAGGATAGCTATTATCAAGCCTTGGATTACTATTGCGGTCCAGTGATGGTGTCTCATGCCAATGCCAGATCACGCTGCAATCATCCTCGCAACCTGGATGATCGGCAGTTCCTTGCCCTGGCCGAACATGAGGGTATTATCGGCGTCAATCTGGTGCCTGCTTTCGTTCATTCCGGACTTGCCAATATGTCATATCTGCTCGATCATATCGAATATATCTGTGATCTCATTGGGGTGCAGTATGTGGCGCTGGGGTCCGATTTTGACGGGGCAGACGAATTGCTGCTAAGCGGAGTTGAAGCCTGCCGGAACTGGGCCAGTCTGCTTAAGGGGCGGGGTTTCTCGGACCCTGAAATCTCTGCCATTTTGCATGATAATGCTTATAACTTCCTGACCAGGGCATTTCTTAAAAAACGCGATACATGATATATAATGTAGGCAGGCCTTTTAGCCGGGATACTAATTATTGACTCTACTGTTAGCTGTTGTCATCCTGAGCGGAGGTTGTCATCCTGAGCGGAGGTTGTCATCCTGAGCGAAGCGAAGGATCTTTCCCCCGAGGTTGTTCGCTTCGCGCAAGATCCTTCGGGCGTTGCCCTCAGGATGACAAAACCGGGCGTTGCCCTCAGGATGACAAAACCGGGCGTTGCCCTCAGGATGACAAAACCGGGCGTTGCCCTTAAGGATGACAAAACCGGGCGTTGCCCTTTGGTGTCATTCTGAGCGGAGGTTGTCATCCTGAGCGGAGCGAAGGATCTTTCCCCCGAGGTTGTTCGCTTCGCGCAAGATCCTTCGGGCGTTGCCCTCAGGATGACAAAACCGGGCGTTGCCCTTAAGGATGACAAAACCGGGCGTTGCCCTCAGGATGACAAACCGGGCGTTGCCCTTTGGTGTCATCTGAGCGGAGGTTGTCATCCTGAGCGGAGCGAAGGATCTTTCCCCCGAGGTTGTTCGCTTCGCGCAAGATCCTTCGGGCGTTGCCCTCAGGATGACAAAACCGGGCGTTGCCCTCAGGATGACAAAACCGGGCGTTGCCCTTAAGGATGACAAAACCGGGCGTTGCCCTTTGGTGTCATTCTGAGCGGAGGTTGTCATCCTGAGCGGAGCGAAGGATCTTTCCCCCGAGGTTGTTCGCTTCGCGCAAGATCCTTCGGGCGTTGCCCTCAGGATGACAAAACCGGGCGTTGCCCTCAGGATGACAAAACCGGGCGTTGCCCTTAAGGATGACAAAACCGGGCGTTGCCCTTAAGGATGACAAAACCTTGTGTATAGCTCCTTCATTCATATGCATTCATACAGCATAATGTAGGGTTTTCGCAGGGGCATCATAAACAGAAATATCGCGAGGTAGCAATATGTACTATGATTTGCATGTTCATAGCCGGGCTTCGGATGGGGTCCTGTCTGGACCTGAGCTACTTGACCAGGCTTGCCAAATGGGACTGCCCGGAATTGCCATCACCGATCACGATACCGTAGGGGAGCTGCCGGTGGCTGTGGCTTACCGGGAAGGGGAGCAGCTTGACCTGGTATTGATACCCGGCATTGAACTCAATACCGAAGTGGATGAGGGGGAAATACACATCCTGGGATACTTTATCGATTACTGCTCCCCGATACTGCTCAGCAATCTCCAGCAAATCAAAGCAGCCCGCTATGAACGAGCCCGGCGCATGGTAGCCCGCCTGCGTGACATGGGATATATGATAACCTTTGAACAGGTAAAGAACTTGGCTCGGGGGGAGTTGATCGCCAGGCCGCATGTGGCTATGGCGCTCATAGAAAATGGCTATGTAGGCTCTATTCGTGAGGCATTCCACAAACATATCGGCCGAGGACGCCCGGCCTATGTGCCGCGCTATAAATTTACCCCTCAAAGGGCCCTGGAATTAATCAAGGCCGCTGGAGGCATCAGTGTTTTAGCCCACCCGGGTCTGGTACGACAGCCTCAAATGGTGGAGGCCATCCTTGAAATGGGAGTGGAAGGACTGGAAGCCTTTTACCCTGAGCACAGCAAACAGGATACTGAACACTTTTTGGCCCTGGCCAAGCGGCGCGGCTTATTGGTGACAGGAGGTTCGGATTTTCATGGCACCGGCGGTGACATCACCCGCAATCGACTCGGCTGCTGCGGCATCAATGCAGAGTATATGGGAAAATTGTGTAATTATTATCAGAGAAAAGCTAAAAATATAATTAATGACCTTTAATGGGCAGGAAGATATGCTTACCTTGTAGAATAGATCAGATAATTGGGAATATTCTGGAAAGGGTAAGATGTCTTGAAAAAATATGTAGCAATTCTATTCAGCCTGATGATTATCCTGGGGGCCCAGGCAACTGTTGCTGGAGCTCAACCGCTCACCTATACCGTTCAGTCCGGTGATTCATTATGGGAAATTGCCAATCAATATGGTCTGAGTGTGGACAACCTCAAGACTATCAATAATCTTAAAAACGACAGTCTTCAAATTGGTCAGATTTTGAAGCTAAGCAGCGCCTCGGCGCCGAAAGCCCTTCCGGTATCCGCTTCAAGCGGCAGCATGTATGTCATCCAGCCTGGTGACTGCCTGGGCAGCATTGCCATCAAACACGGCATGAGCGTAGATGAACTCAAGGCTTTGAACGGCCTGCAAACTGATTTGATAAAAGCCGGCAAAACCCTGCTGGTTAAAAATATCCCGGTGGTCAGTTCCTCTCCGGCTTCTGCTCCTGCGTCCGCTCCGGAATCAACCGCAGTTGCTGAGCAGCAGTATGTGCTGCAGCCCGGAGACAGCCTGTACAGCGTAGCGGAGAAATATGGCATTTCAGTTTCCTATTTGATGCAAATAAATAATCTCCAAAGTGACATCCTAGATGCAGGGGTCACTCTGCGCATTCTACCGGAAGCGGTGCCGGTGTCCCGGTCCGGGGCTCCCGGCGATGCCATGCGCATTCTTAAGACAGCGGCACAATATCTGGGAACACCATATAAATACGGTGGAAACGGGCCTGGTGGTTTCGATTGCTCCGGTTTCGCCCAGTATGTTTTTAAACAGAGCGGATATAACCTGCCGCGCACCGCATCGGGGCAGTATGGGTTGGGGACTGCAGTCGCAAAAAGCAATCTTCAGCCCGGTGATCTGGTCTTTTTTGCCTGCTACAGCTCCTCCATTGACCATGTCGGCATATACAGCGGCAGCGGGCAGTTCATTCACTCCAGCTCACCACGCAGCGGCGGGGTGATTTATTCATCATTATCAGAAGGTTTTTATGCCCGAACCTATGTAGGCGCCAAACGCATCATTTAATAAATGGAGGAATTTAATTGACAGATCAGAGCGAACATATCTTTTTTTTACCCAAAACCATTTTCGGCAGCGTAGAGTGGAAGAAAATGGAGGAGCGTGAATATGCCAAGGGTCCCGATGCTTTACTGGATGAATTGCTGCAGCAAAAGACCTGGACCAATATAGAGATCCTCTGGGTCATAAAAAGGATGATATATTTCTATGGGCGAAAAGACGATGTATTGAATAAGGCCCCGGCCAAACGTCTCATGATAAACATGAATGATGTCTTACGGGTCTTTTACCTGGTTTGGGACAAAGTTGATCCCGAGTTGGATGATAATATGCGCAGCTATATAACCAACAAATTATCAGACGCTACCTGGGGTATCAACCAGCGCACCCGGGAATATCTCTATAAAATGGACTGAAGTCACCTTTTCGGGGTAAGAAACCACGCTCGTTATGTTATGAGGAGAGAAGAATGCTAATGGGTGGGGGGATAACAATTGGTTAGCGGGAGGAGGGAAGACAATATTCGACGTATTATCGATCTGGAGGATCGAATCAGTGCATGCCGTCGATGCCCAGAGCCGTTACCTTGTGTACGCAGTCCCATCATGGGCAAAGGAGAGCTGGAACCCGATATCATGATCGTGTTCGAATGCGAGAATCAGTACGCCCGCGATTTGGAGCGTGTGATTGAGCTGCGCCGACTGGTCAAAGCCCAGTTTAAACTGGAAAGGATCTATCATACCTTTATGATACGCTGCACCCCGAAAGCCTGCTCCAGCAGGCACAGCGCCTTCTGTTATACCGACAGCAAACTGCTGGACAGAGACCATTACTGCATTCTCACTGAACAGCCCTGTATGGGATTGCCGGTTCCTCCCGATACCAACCAAATCATCAATTGCCTGTCATACCTTATTGAGGAAATAGATATTCTTAGACCTCGTTACGTCCTGCTGTTAGGTGAGCGGGTCTGCGAGTATGTACTCAAATGCTATGGCATTTTCACTTCCCCCAGTCCGGGACAGTCCTTCAGCGTAAACCACATGCAACTACTTACCGCCGTGAGTGAGCAATTGTTTAGCAATGAAGACTGCTGCAAGCTGCTGGCCAGTCTTTCCGCTTAAATCAATCAGCTTGAGCAGCCGGTCAACCTGCCTGAAAATCGCTTCGTATCAATGGGTATTTACCTATATATTAATCACTCGCTTCAGTTCGGGCTGTAAGGCCGCTAACCTTCTGGCAAGACTTGTCAGATGCTGTCAGCCTGTCCTCCGTTCTTATGCCCCTATAGCTTGAATAATATTCTAAAAAAGCAAACGGGGGCCTATTATGAGACAAACCTTGTGGCACCAGCACAGTGTTGAAGAAACCATCGCCCGGCTTCATACCGGGCTTGAAAGCGGGCTCTCTGCACAACAGGTCAAAAACCTGCAAGGAATCTATCCCAATGTTTTAGAACAGGGTTTTAAACCGAAACCATTCGCTATGCTTCTTGCTCAATTTACAGATACCATGGTGCTGGTTCTGCTGGGAGCCACGGTGATATCTGGTCTGGTCGGCAATATGGCAGATGCTGTCACCATTATGCTGATAGTTGTTTTGAACGCCTTGCTCGGTTTTGCTCAGGAATATCGGGCAGAGCGGTCTTTGGACGAGATCAAAAAAATGGCTTCACCATACGCCATGGTACTGCGCGAGGGGCAGCGCCGCAAGATACTGGCAGCCGAGCTGGTGCCCGGGGATATTGTATTCCTGGAAACCGGGGATAAGGTAGCGGCTGATCTGCGCCTGGTCGCTTCCAGCAACCTGGAGATTGATGAAGCCCCTTTAACCGGGGAATCCATACCGGTCAGCAAACAGGCCTTGCAGATCATACCTTCTTCAACCCCTCTGGCTGAACGCAGCAACATGGCCTTTATGGGTACTGCCGTCACCAGGGGGCGGGGCACTGCCGTGGTGGTTGAGACCGGCATGCGTACCGTAATGGGACAGATTGCCCTGATGATATCGGAAACCAGGCTGTCTCCCACCCCGTTGCAGATAAAACTGGATCAGCTGGGAAAAATACTTATCATTATCTGTCTGCTGGTTTGTGCCGGGGTTGCTTTACTGGGCATTTATCGCGGTGAGGATCTTATGACCATGCTCTTGACCGGCATCAGTCTGGCGGTAGCAGCAATTCCCGAAGGGTTGCCGGCGATAGTGACGGTGGTTTTAGCCCTGGGGGTGCAGCGCATGGCCAAAAATCATGCCATCGTGCGCCGTCTCTCCGCAGTGGAGACTCTGGGCTGCACCACGGTGATCTGTTCGGATAAAACCGGAACCTTGACCCAAAACAAAATGACGGTGAAAAAGGCTGCTACTCTGGAGCGCATTTTTGAAGTAACTGGTGAAGGCTATGCGCCCCGGGGTGGTTTTTTCTGGAATGGAAAGCCTTTTTCAATCGCTTCTGATACTGCCTTGCAGCAATTGCTCAAGGCGGCTTATTATTGCAACAACGCCTATGTGGAAAAGGTCTATGGCGAATATGTCATACAGGGAGATCCCACTGAGGGGGCTTTGCGGGTCCTGGCCATGAAAGCCGGCCTCGATGGGAAAAAAGCAGAACGGCTGCGGGAATACCCTTTTGATTCGGAACGCAAGATGATGAGTGTAGTCCTGGTTGAAGCCGGTCAACATCAGGTATTGAGTAAAGGGGCTCTGGATGTGCTCTTACCCCGCTGCAGTGGAATTATGGCCCATGGCCGGGTTATACCTATCAGCAAAGAACATGTTGAAAGGCTGCTGCTGATACAAAATCAGTGGGCTAGAGAGGCCATGCGGGTGCTGGGGTTTGCTTATCGCCATATCACCAGGCAGGAAAACATCTCCCTGTCAGATGAGGACCTGGAATCCAAATTGATCTTAACCGGCATCTGTGGCATTGTTGACCCGCCCCGACCGGGGGTGGAGCACTCTGTCAATCAATGTATCCGGGCAGGAATTATTCCGGTGATGATTACCGGTGATCACCCCCTGACCGCCGGCGCCATAGCAAGACAGGTAGGCATAGGAAAGGATGCGGTGATCACCGGTCCCCAAATAGATCAGATGGAGGATAAAGAACTTTATGCCGGGGCCTTGCAAGGGCGAGTTTTTGCCCGGGTTTCTCCGCAGCACAAGCACCGTATTGTCAAAGTGTTGCAGGCCCGGCAGCATGTGGTGGCCATGACCGGTGACGGGGTTAATGACGCCCCGGCTTTGAAAGCTGCTGATATCGGCATAGCCATGGGCATCACCGGCACGGATGTGACCAAGGAAGCTTCTGCTATGATACTGGCTGACGATGATTTTTCCACCATCATCAAGGCGGTGCACGAAGGCCGCGCAATTTACGACAATATCCGCAAATTTATTCGCTACCTGTTAGGCTGCAATATTGGTGAAGTGCTGGTAATGTTCCTGGCCTCCCTTTTCGGCATGCCCTTGCCGATGCTGCCTATACAGATCCTTTGGGTCAATCTGGTAACCGACGGTTTGCCTGCTATGGCCCTGGGCTTGGAACCGCCGGAACCGGGTATTATGGAAAATAAACCCCGTCCTCGCCATGAGAGCATCTTTGCCCGCCGCCTGGGCTGGATTATTGTGAGCCGGGGATCTTACATTGCGGTGGTTACCCTGCTGGCTTTTATAATGGGTATGGCTGCGACCGCCTGGCAAAGGCTGCCAGACCCTCTGGTGCTGGCACGCAGTATGGCCTTGACTACTCTGGTTTTTGCCCAGTTGTCTTATGTCTTTGAATGCCGTTCGGAGCGCTATTCGCCCTTCGAACTGGGGTTTTTCAGCAACCGCTTTTTACTGCTGGCGGTGTCAATCTCCATCACTATGCATCTACTAATCTTGTATGTACCGGTCCTGCAAAAAATCTTCTCCACCTGCGCCCTAAATGGCTGGCAATGGCTGTTCATCCTGACCGTAACCGGCAGCAAGCTGTTAGGGCGCTATCTGGCGTATCAATGGAGGCGTATCCGGGCAGCGGCACCGCAGCCGGCCTGAGGAGTCTGGGGGACGGGAGTGAGTCACCGTCCCCCTGACTCACTCCCGTCCCCCTGACTCCTTCATGGGCATACGGTCCCGGATAGTGTATAATAATAAAGATTCGGTGGGATAATCTGCCGAATCTATACGAATTGAATAGAAGGGTTGTGCAGCATGGTACGAAGTATGACTGGCTTTGGCCGCAGCCAGGTGCGAGACCAGGGTTATGTGGTTAGCTGTGAGATGCGCGGGGTCAACCACCGCTTTCTGGACATTCACATCCGAACCTCACGGCGCTACAGTGTATTGGAAGAAAAGGTCAAGGAAGAGATAAAACAGAATCTTAGCAGAGGACGCATTGAAGTCAGCTTAACCATCGAAAAAACCATTGATACACACCGGGCCCTCAAGGTTGACAAAGGTTTAGCTTTAGCTTATTATAACTATTTGAAGGAATTAGCAGATAATCTAAATATTTCACCGGAAATAGACATAATTGACGTATTTAGGCTCCCCGAAGTGTTCAGTCTGGAAGATGAGGAGGAAAACCTGGAACTGGTCTGGCTGGTGGTTCAAACTGCCCTGCAACAATCCTTGACAAGCCTTGTGGAAATGCGCCTTAAGGAGGGGGCCAATCTGGCCCAGGATATTCTGGCCCGCAATCAGGGCATTTTACAAGCCGTAGAATCATTGGAATCCCGTTCTCCGGCAGTGGTGCAGGAATACCAGTCCAAGCTCCAAACCCGTATGGCTGAACTGATTGCTCATGAAGCTATAGACGAACAGCGTATCTTGCAGGAGGCGGCATTATATGCCGACCGTGTTAATGTTACTGAGGAGATAGTCCGCTTAAGAAGCCATATAATGCATCTGGATGAGTTGATGAATTCGGACCAGGCTGTCGGTCGAAAATGCGATTTTCTGGTGCAGGAGATGTTCCGGGAAATCAATACTGTGTCATCCAAAGCCAATGACCTGGAAATGAACCGGATAGTGGTTGATGTCAAAGCTGAATTGGAAAAGATCCGTGAACAAATGCAAAACATTGAATAGCTGGGAGGTGAACCGGGTTTCCCCGGGTAATATGGATATCAAATTAGTTAATATCGGTTTTGGGAATATTGTAGCTGCCAATCGCATTGTAGCCATAGTCAGTCCGGAATCAGCACCTATAAAGAGGATCATTCAAGAGGCCAGAGAAAAAGGAATCCTCATTGATGCCACCTATGGCCGCAGAACCAGGGCAGTTATCATTGCAGACAGTGCTCATGTTATCCTATCTGCCGTTCAACCGGAGACGGTTGCCAATCGTCTGACTTCCAGAGACATCAATGATGATGTCTGATATTTTATTTTGCAGATTTTAAGGGACATCAAGGAATACTATAACCTTTAGGATGTGTTGTATTTGGTAACAAGAAAGGGCATCCTCTTCGTTATATCGGGACCCTCCGGGGTAGGTAAAGGCACGGTGAGGAGTGCGGTATTATCCCAGGTCGACCAGGTGCAGATGTCGATCTCGGCGACCACGCGTCCACCGCGGGCTGGTGAAGTAGACGGCAAGGACTATTTCTTCACTACTCCTGGCCAGTTTCAACAAATGCGGGCGCAAGGGGATTTATTGGAATGGGCCCAGGTGTATGGAAACCTTTATGGCACGCCGCGTGCATTTGTGCTTTCCATGTTATCACAGGGAAAAGATGTGCTTTTGGAGATTGACATACAAGGAGCCATGCAAATTAAAGAAAAGATGCCGGAGGGTGTATTCATTTTTATTGCTCCCCCTACTGTGGAAGAACTGTGCAGGCGCCTGTGCAGCCGGGGCAACGACAGTGAAGAGAGTATTCAAATCCGCCTGGCAGCCTGTCAGGAAGAAATGTCTCATATGCATTACTATGATTATGTAGTGGTGAATGACCACATTGAAGTTGCGTCAGAAAAGGTGCGTTCCATTATAATCGCGGAACGGTGTAGAATCAATAATTTGAATCTGGGGTGATTGCTCATGATACATCCGTCTACCAGGGATATTATAAAGATTGCAGAAAGCAAATATGCAGTCGTGGTGGCGGTTGCCAAACGCGCGCGGGTATTATCGGAAAGAAACAAAGATGATGAGAATAATCGTTTATCGAGTATGGTTACGGAAGCCTTGGAAGAGATTAGTCAGGGCAAGCTGAATGTGGAACTCTTGCCGGAGAATCAAATGGAGGACTGATATGCCTAAGACAGTCGGAATAGGTATCACCGGTAGTATCGCTGCCTATAAAATGGCGGAACTGGTTAGCCAACTGAAAAAAGACCCGGGCAACTTAGATGTGGTTGTCCTCATGACCGCAGGAGCAACCAGGTTTATCACCCCTTTGACAATGAAAACCCTGTCCGGCCGCGAGGTCTTAACAGATTTATGGGCTGAGTCACAGGAGTGGAAGGTGCAGCATATCGGGGTGGCGGAACAGCTCGATCTTTTAGTTATTGCACCAGCCACCGCCAACTTTATCGCCAAAATGGCTCATGGACTGGGTGATGATCTGCTCTCCACGGTAGTTCTGGCCAACACCGCGCCGGTACTGGTGGTTCCCGCCATGAATACCAATATGTATAAGAATCCCGTGGTGCAGGAAAATATTAAAAAGCTTATCAAAATGGGGGTTCATTTCATGGATCCAGGCACGGGCTTGCTGGCCTGCGGGGTCACTGGCGAAGGCAGGCTGCCTGAGGTGGGCTTAATATATGAACAAATAAAAAGACTGCTCTATCCCCGAACCGATCTGATGGGCAAAAGGGTTATGGTTAATGCGGGGACAACCTGTGAAAATATCGATCCGGTGCGCTTTATTGCCAATCGCGGCACCGGTAAAATGGGTTATTGTATTGCAGAAGAAGCAGCTTTGCGGGGCGCCGATGTGATTCTCGTCAGTGGTCATACCCCGCTTGATCCCCCGCCAGGGGTCAAATTAATCCCTATTTGGGGTGCACAAGAGATGTGTGATGTTATGCTTAACTATCAACCGGCCTGCGATATTATCATTGGGGCAGCTGCAGTGGGGGATTTTGCCGTGGCCCGGGCAGCCGAACAGAAAATCAAGAAGTCGGATGATGAAGAGCAGACCTTGATGCTGGAACTGGTAAGAAACCCCGACATTCTTAAAACGCTGGGGGTCAGTAAAGCGCCTGGCCAGATCATGGTCGGATTTGCTGCAGAAACGGAGCATGTACTGGAAAATGCCCGCAAGAAGCTGGCCGCTAAAAACCTGGATTTCATTGTTGCCAATGATGTCACCATGGAAGGTGCCGGTTTTGCAGTTGACACTAATATTGTGACCCTGATTGATCGCAATGGTGAGGTATTAGCCCTGCCCAAGATGAGCAAAAGAGAAGTGGCGGTAGCGATTATTGATAAGATTGTTGCTTTGCTGTAATACCATTAGAAGGAGATGAAAACAGGGTGACCAAAACATTATTCACTTCCGAATCGGTTACGGAAGGTCATCCCGATAAAATCGCGGATCAGATTTCCGATACCATACTGGATGCAATTTTAACCCAGGATCCTTATGGACGGGTAGCGGCTGAAACCCTGGTTACCACCGGCCTGGTTATGGTGTCAGGTGAAATCACCACTGATTGCTATGTGGACATTCCCAAGCTGGTTAGACAGACGGTGCGGGAAATTGGCTATACCCGCGCCAAATTTGGCTTTGATTCAGAAACCTGTGCGGTTATTACTTCTCTGGATGAACAGTCCGGGGATATTGCCATGGGGGTTGACCGGGCTTATGAAACCAAAAGCGGCGCCATGCAGGACGAAGACATCGAAAGCCTGGGAGCCGGCGATCAGGGTATGATGTTCGGCTATGCCAGCAATGAAACCGAAGAGCTGATGCCGATGCCGATTGCGCTGGCCCATAAGCTGGCCCAGCGCCTCTCCTGGGTGCGCAAACAGCAGCTTATGCCCTATTTACGCCCGGATGGCAAAACCCAGGTCACGGTAGAATATATTGACAACCGGCCGGTGCGCATTGATACCATCGTGATCTCCTGCCAGCACCATCCCGACGTGGATCATGCCACCATTGAACGGGACATCCTGGAGCATGTGATTAGACCGATGGTTTCTCCTGGAATGCTGGATGAAAAAACCAGGTATTTGGTCAATCCGACCGGACGCTTTGTAATTGGCGGTCCGCAGGGCGACTGCGGACTGACCGGACGCAAAATCATTGTCGATACCTATGGCGGTATGGCCCGTCATGGGGGCGGCGCTTTTTCGGGCAAGGATCCCACCAAAGTTGACCGTTCGGCAGCCTATGCAGCCCGTTATGTAGCCAAGAACATTGTGGCCGCAGGCATTGCTGACCGCTGTGAGATTCAATTAGCCTATGCCATCGGTGTGGCCCGACCTATATCGGTGCAGGTGGAGACCTTTGGCACCGGCAGGATATCTGACGAACAGATTGCTGCATTGATTGATAAGAATTTCGACCTCCGCCCCGGAGCGATTATCAAGGATTTGCAGTTGAGAAGACCAATTTATCAAAAAACCGCAGCATTTGGTCATTTCGGCCGCAACGATCCTGATTTTACCTGGGAGCGCACCGATAAAGCCGAATCTTTAAGGCAGCAGGCCGGAATATAGAGCATAATTATTGAAAAAAGGACTATCATTCCGCAGATCAATGCAGACATTGAGCCTACAGGCTGTTGTCGCATCAATCTGCGGTCTCCTTTTTTGCTGACCGTTGGGGAAAGAGGGACACAGAAATGCGTTGTGTACAAATCCTTATCAACCTGCCTACAACGCGCATGGATAAACATCTAACCTATCGGGTGCCTGAGCATATTCAGGACCAGGATCTGTTTGGCAAGCGTGTTTTGGTCCGCCTGGGGACTCAGGTGGTGGAAGGGTATGTGGTAGCTGATCATACCCCTGCGGTCCGGCAGGATATGAAGCCGGTATTACAGGTACTGGATCAACAAGCCGTAATAAGCCCTGCCATGCTGGACCTGGCCCATTGGATGGCTGAAAACTACTTATGCCCGGTATCCATGGCCCTGGGCGCAATCCTGCCCGGACCCCTGCATCGTAAAAGGGGCCAAGTGGTGATACCTCTTATAGAGCCTGATGAGGAAACCGACAGCGGGGAGATCGGTACTGCCGCCAGGGATCTTTTGGAGCAGCTCTGGACATTTGGTCAACTGGGCTATCAGCAGGCCTTGAAAATGCTCTCTGATGAAGAATTGCAGCGACTCATGAAAAAAGGCTGGGTGATACTATCCAGTTATTATCATATGGCCGCCGTGGAACCGGAACGATATTATGTGGTGGGGGACTATGACCCCGCTCGGAATGAAGCCTTGCTGCAGAAAAGAGCCCCCCGGCAAGCCCAGGCCATGCAAATCTGCCAGCAGAAAGGATTAATCGAAGCCAAAGCCTTGGAGAAGCTGGTGCCCAGGTCCAGCCTCAAGGCCTTGCTGAACAAAGGTTGGCTGCGCCTGACCGAACCGGCGCCTGCCCCTGTGGAGGAGGAACAGGTTCTGACCCCGGAGCAGGGTGCGGTGCTGACTGCACTGGAACCGGCTTTAAAGTCTGCCCGGTCCAGCACCTGGCTATTGCACGGGGTTACCGCCAGCGGCAAAACCGAAGTATACCTGCAGGCCATTAATAAGGTGATAAAAACCGGGCGACAGGCTATCATGCTGGTTCCTGAAATAGCCTTGACCCGGCATTTGGAACAGGTTTATCGAGCCCGCCTGTCACGCCTGGCGGTGCTGCACAGCCTTATGCCCGCCCGGGAGCGTTATCAGGCCTGGCAGCAAATCCAGCGGGGTGAAATAGATGTGGTCTTAGGAACCCGCTCGGCGGTGTTTGCGCCACTTAATCGTCTGGGTTTGATCATTCTCGACGAGGAGCATGAATCGACTTATAAACAGGAGGAAACCCCGCGCTACCATGCTCGGGAAGTGGCTCTGGCACGGGCGCGGATAGAGCAGGCCATGGTGATTCTGGGCAGCGCTACCCCATCTCTGGAAAGCTATTACCGAGCCGTAAAGGGGGATTTTCGTCTGCTGACCATGAAAGAGCGCATCTATCCGTCCCATTTGCCCCAGGTGAGAGTAATAGATATGCGCCGCCATTATCGCCCTGGTCGGCAACAGGCCATATCGGCGGAATTGGCGGTGCAGATGGCAGCCAGGCTGGAACGGGGCCAGCAAATCATACTGTTTTTAAACCGGCGCGGCCACTCTCCCCTGATCATGTGCAGGTCTTGCGGACAGAACATGATGTGCCCCCATTGTGCGGTGTCATTAACCTATCATCGCGACCGGGCCAGTTATCTGTGTCATTACTGCTACTATAGCCAGGCTGCGGTGCAGCTGTGCCCCTCATGCGGAAAGGAAGGGCTTGCTCCCCTGGGTTACGGTACCCAAAAGGTGGAGGAAGAAGTCAAAACCCTGTTTCCCCGGGCCCGAATTGGGCGATTGGATGTGGACAGCAGCCGCAAGGCAGGTGCGCAAAAAAGCATCTTGAATAGCATGAAAATGCGGGAAATGGATATTTTAATCGGCACCCAGATGGTTGCCAAGGGGCTTGATTATCCCGGGGTAAGCCTGGTGGGAATAGTGGATGCGGATATTACCCTTAACCTGCCGGATTTTCGCGCTGCCGAGCGTACCTTGCAGTTGATTGTGCAGGCGGCCGGAAGGGCTGGCCGCGGCCTGGAACCGGGGGAGGTGTTAATTCAAACCTATAACCCCGATAGTAAGGTTATACAAATGGCCGCCAGCCAGGATTATGAACAATTTTATTTTAGTGAAATCGAATCAAGGCGCTTGCTGCAGTACCCGCCTTTCACCCATGTGCTGCGCATAGTGGTTGGGGAGAGGCAGGAGAAGCGGGCACGGGAAATTGCAGAGGATATTTTTACGTCGATTTATGAGATAATAGATGCTAAAGAAGATCAAATCACGGTTCTGGGACCGGCGCCATGCCCCATCGCCCGACTGCGGGGAAAATACCGCCAGCAGATCATAGTCAAGGCGGAAAACCGCACTTTATTGAGCAGTATTGGGCGCTCCTTGCAGGGACTGAAACATCTGCAGGGGCAGCGCATAGATGTAGATATGGACCCGATGTCAACTATGTAGCGCGGTATTCGGGGACAGTCCCAGGACTTATTTGAGAGGTAAGGAGAGTGTTTAATGGCCGTATACCAAGTGTTAAAGCTGCCAGACGAAACCTTGAGGACCCGTTCGGCTGCTGTCAGGAAGATTAATGACGGCGTTTTGCGGGTGCTGGATAATATGCGCGATACCCTTTATGCAGAAGAGGGCTTGGGTTTGGCAGCACCACAAATCGGGATCTTAAAACGGATCATTGTAGTCGATACCGGGGAGCAGTATATTGAACTTATCAACCCGGAGATTATTGAAAGAGAAGGAGAGCAGACCAGCACCGAAGGCTGTCTCAGTGTACCCGGTATAATAGGCCGGGTGAAGAGATCGCTGCATGTCAAAGTAAGCGGCTTGAATCGCCATGGCGAACAGATTACCATAATAGGCAGTGAATTGCTGGCCAAGGCATTGCAGCATGAAATTGACCACCTGGATGGCATCCTTTTTATTGATAAAGCCATAGAAACCAGAAAAGAACGATAAGCGGAGGCCTTAGTATTGAAAATTGTATTTATGGGCACAGCCCAATTTGCGGTCGCCTCATTAAAGGCTTTGATTGATGCCGGGCAGACCATAAGCGGTGTTGTCACCCAGCCGGACAAACCCAGTGGGCGCAGGCGTAAACTATCCAGCAGCCCGATTAAGGAGCAGGCTTTGCAGCATAAGCTCAGCCTGATCCAACCTGTCAGCATTAAATCACCGGACGCCCTGGAGCAAATCCAGGCCTGGCAGCCTGATTTAATCGTGGTAGTGGCTTATGGACAGATTATACCTGCGACGATACTGGAATTGCCTCCCAGTGGATGCATCAATGTACACGGTTCTTTACTGCCCCGCTATCGCGGAGCAGCACCGATTCAACGGGCTATTATGAATGGGGAAACTCAGACCGGGGTTACCACTATGTACATGGATGAAGGCGTAGATACCGGGGATATGATTATGCAGGCCGCCATTCCTATCGATGATCTTGTCGATTACGGGGAACTGCAGCAGCAGCTTGCCCAGGTGGGCGCTGATTTACTGCTGAAGACCGTAGCCGCCATCGCAGCCGGCACTGCGCCCCGAGAAAAACAGGAATCGAGCCTGGCCACCTATGCGCCGGCGTTAAAAGCAGCCGATGAACTGATCCAATGGGAGATGAAGGCGGTGGACATACATAATCAGATTCGGGCTTTAAGCCCTCAACCCGGAGCCTTTACCCGCTGGCAGGGCAGCAAGCTCAAGGTCTATAAGAGTCGGGTAGCAAGCTTCTCCGGGCAGGGTACGCCGGGTCTGGTGGAGGCCAGCGGCAGTCGATTGGTGGTGCAAACCGGGCAGGGTCGCTTGGAACTCTTGGAGGTGCAAAAAGAAGGCCGTAAACGCATGCCGATCCGCGATTTTATGGCTGGTCAGCGCGGTGCCAGCGGCATTATGCTGGGGAGCTGAGGGACAGGTTATGGAAACCAGGAAACGTCTGTATGTGGGTTTGCTCGGTGCCAGTCTGTTAATGGCAGCAGCTCTGGTCATCTTGGTATGGTACCTGCTTTCACACCGGGAAATGATCATCAATCAAGTCTTGCTGGTGGGGGTGGCGGTCTTTACGGTGGTGCTCTTTGCCATCCTGGGGTTGGGCATTTTGGCCATTGTGATAATGATTATTCGTTCCAAAACCATACCGTCGCTGGAAAATCTGACTCAGTGGGCTAACGAATTGCTTTTCCCCCTGGCATTATTAATAGGGAGATTTTTTGGCATTGAAAAAGAAAAAATCCTTAAATCTTATATTTCTGTGAATAACTATTTAGTAGGGAACAAAAAACTGGCCCTAAAGGGTCAGGATATTCTGATCTTACTGCCGCATTGCCTGCAAAATGCAGAGTGCAAGTTTAAGATCACCATCGACATAGATAATTGCAAGGATTGTGGAAAATGTAAGATTAGTGCCTTGCGGGAATTGGCCGACCGCTACCGGGTCAAATTGCGGGTGGCTACCGGCGGCACCCTGGCACGAAAATGGATCAAAGAAAACCAACCCAAGGCAGTTATCGCTATTGCTTGCGAGCGAGATTTGTCCTCGGGGATCCACGAAACCGGAGAACTTCCCGTACTGGGGGTTCTCAACTGCAGGCCCCATGGGCCCTGTATTAATACCGACGTTGACGTGGCAGAGATAGAAAAGGCTCTGCAGACCATCAGCAAAGGAGGCACCTGATGACTTATTTGCTTTTTATACTACCCGCCCTGGCTCTATCGTTGTATGCGCAGTTTAAGATCAAATCGACCTTTGAAAAGTATTCTCGGGTTCACTCCCAGCGGGGCATTACCGGGCGTGAAGCAGCCGCTACCATATTGCGCCGCAACCAGCTGGGCAGCATTGCCGTCGAAGCGGTGGGGGGCTCTTTATCGGATCATTATGATCCCGGTGCCCATGCGGTGCGGCTGTCAGAACCGGTTTACGGCAGCAGTTCTCTGGCGGCCATTGGGGTGGCGGCCCATGAAAGTGGTCATGCCATACAGCACAGCCAGCGCTACGGCCTGTTGGAACTGCGCCACAGCATCGTGCCCATTAGCAATTTTGCCTCCTCGGCATCATTTCCGATCCTCTTGCTGGGCTTCATATTGAGAAGCCCCGGCTTAATCCTGGGAGGCATAGTATTATTCAGCCTGGTGGTGTTGTTTCATGTGGTGACCCTGCCGGTGGAGATCAACGCCTCGCGCCGGGCCATTGCTGAGCTTGGTTCAGCCGGTCTGGTGAGCCATGATGAGATCCCCATGATAAAACAGGTTTTAGGCGCAGCCGCTCTGACCTATCTGGCAGCTACAATATCGGCGCTGTCCAACCTGGTCTATTACTTATTAATTTTTATGGGAGGAGACGACAATTAAGCAGCCTTCTGTCCGCGATGGGCAACTAAAGGAACATGCTGCGCAGGCGCGCCAGATCGCTGTGCAGATCGTCTATGAGGTTTTTGAAAAAGGGGCCTATGCCAATGTGGCCCTGGAACGCACCTTGCGCAGCAGTTCCCTGGCGGGGATGAACCGCAGCCTGGTAACTGAAATTGTAAATGGCAGCATAAGAATGGTCAGGCACCTTGATTGGGTGCTTGATCTGTTTTTAGCCAAACCGATCAGCAAACAGCAGCCCTGGGTGCGCAATATCCTGCGCGTCTCCCTTTACCAACTTATTTTTATGGACCGCATCCCTGCTTATGCCTGTGTAAATGACGCGGTAAGCATGGCCGTCTCGATTGCCGGTCAGCGTCTTGGCTCCGTTGTAAACGGGGTTTTGCGCAATTATTTGCGCCGCCAAGGAGAGGTCCAGATACCTGCTGACGATATGCTGCAGCACCTGGCTATCAAGTATTCATATCCCGATTGGCTGGTCCAAGAATTTGTGGAGCTGGGCGATGTTATACTGGCAGAGGAAATGCTGGGCTACATGAATCAGCCCCCCGCGTTGGTGGCCCGCAACAATCTCATGAGGATCAGCCGGGATGATCTGGTAAAAAGGCTGCAAGGGGAAGGGGTAGATAGCGAGGCCGGCCTCTATACACCCTGGTCAGTGCGCTTCAAGGGTCTTAAACAGGCTTTGACAGAATTGACCTCCTATAAAGAAGGGCTGTTTTATCTGCAAAATGAAGGTTCCATGCTGGCGGCGGCCATTTTGGATCCGCCTTTACAGGGGATGGTGTACGACCTCGGTGCCGGGGTGGGAGGGAAAAGCACTCACCTGGCAGAAATTATGGGGAATCAGGGGCAGATCGTAGCGGTAGAGTTGCATGCCCATAAACTGCGCCTGTTGGAAGAGAATTGCCGACGCCTGGGAATTGGCAATGTGCTCCCCCTGCAAAGTGATCTGCTGCAGCTTGCCGCTGAATGCCGCCCAGCCGAGCGGGTGTTGTTGGATGCGCCCTGTTCGGGATGGGGGGTCTTAAATCGTCGCTCTGACGCCAGGTGGCGCCAAAGCAGGCAGGAGATTGCAGCTCTGCCCCAACTGCAATATGAAATGCTGCAGGCCGCTGCGGAATTGGTTAAACCAGGGGGACTCCTTTTGTACAGTACCTGCACTATCAATAGGCGCGAAAACGAGCAAGTGGTAACCCGCTTCCTGGACCAGGCCCCTTTTTCAATGCAAGGCTTCGCAGACAAGATCGGATTTTTTCCGTTGGCAGCGGCTGACTACGAGCAGGCGGCCCGGGGATGGTTGTCCTTGCTGCCCGGTCGATATGATTGTGATGGGATGTTTTATGCTTTACTGAGGAGGCAGGCCGTCATATGAATACTATGCTTGATAAGACCGAGCTTCTGGGGTTGAACAGGCTGGAACTGGAGGATTACATGGCCAGCCTGGGACAGCCGCGTTTTCGCGGCCGCCAGTTGCATCGCTGGATATATATCAAAGATACCTCTTCCTTTTATGAAATGAGTGATATTCCTCGTGAAATTCGCCAGCAGCTTGATGAAAAGGCCCGTATTTCCATTCCCCGGGTTTTAAAACAACGGGTTTCGGAAGATGGCACCCGCAAATTCCTGATGGAAATGAATGACAAAAAAAAGGTGGAAACGGTTTTAATTCCCCAGGAAGAAAACCCCGGTCGGCGCTATACCCTGTGTGTCTCTTCACAGGTAGGCTGCCCCCTGCGCTGCGCATTCTGCGCCACGGGGCAGGGGATCTATCAGCGCAATCTGGCCGCCCATGAAATAGTGGGACAGGTGTTGGGATCACGTCGTGAATTGAAGCGCCGTTTGAAGAACTATCAGGAACCGCTGCTAACCAATGTGGTATATATGGGTATGGGTGAGCCCTTGCTCAATTATGACGAAGTGATACGCTCCATTCATATCATCAACGATCCCCGCGGCATACAGATCGGGCAAAGACATATAACTATTTCCACCTGCGGAGAGGCCCGGGGGATTTTGCGTCTGGCTGAAGAAGGTTTGCAGGTCACTTTGGCCATTTCCCTGCATGCCTGCAATGACGCTCTGCGCGATCAGTTGGTGCCTATAAATAAGAGATATCCCTTAAAAGATTTGATGTCGGCAGTTAAAACCTATGTGGATAAAACCGGGCGCCGGGTGACATTTGAATACATCATGTTGGACGGAGTTAATATTGGTCAGACTGACGCAGAAAACATGGCTAAGCTGGTAAAACCTATACTGGCGAATGTTAATTTAATTCTCTATAATGAAGTAGATGGTTTGCCGTATCGCAGGCCTGATCTACATCGTGTAAAGCAGTTTTATGGCTGGCTGAGCGAGGCGGGCTTAAATGTGAGCATACGCCAGGAGCATGGCAGCGACATTGAAGCGGCCTGTGGGCAGTTGGCGGTAAAACGTGACTGATTGAAGTTTGGAGGCAGGGTATCATCCGCCGGTAAAGCGAACCAACCTGATGCGGAGGGATATCCTCATATTTAGATAAGGTGTGGAGGGGACAAGCCCAGCATCTGATGGGTCAGATCAATTATGAAAGTATGTGTGGTAACCGATACCGGTCATGTACGGACCAAAAATGAAGATAGCTACCTGGTGGATACCGCCAGGGGCTTATTTGCGGTTTGTGATGGGATGGGGGGGCATCGCGGCGGCGATGTAGCCTCTCGCCTGGCGGTTAGAACCATTCACGCCTGGATGAAACAGAATCCCCCGGGTAGTTCCATTACTCCACTGGAAGGGGCTCTACAGCAGGCCAATCATGTGGTTTGGGAAGAAGCCCAGGCTGACCCGGAGCTGCAGGATATGGGAACCACCGCTACGGTGGCTTTAATATGGGAAAATCGGCTTTATATGAGCCATGTGGGAGACAGCGCTCTATTCCGGATTAGTAGAAACCAAATTGACAAACTGAGCCGGGATCACACCCTGGCTGAGCAAATGGTGAGCAAGGGACTGCTCAGTGAAGAGGAAGCCCGCAGCAGCACTTATAACCATATCTTGACCCGGGCTATTGGGATTGCCCCCGAGGTGGCAATTGACAGCTGCCAGGTACCCATCGCTGTGGGGGATGCGGTTATGATCTGCAGTGATGGACTCAGTGACCTTTTGACACCACAGGATATGCTGGCTATCTATCAGCGTTATCCTAATGACCTGGATAAGATTGCTCAGGAAATGGTCCGCAATGCGCTGGCCCGGGGTGGTTATGACAATATAACCCTCATACTTCTGCTCATTGACTAGGAGGTTGCGAGATTGAAAGATAAGGTTATAGGCGAACGATATGAACTCCTTGAGGAAATAGGCGAAGGCGGCATGGCCACTGTTTTTAAAGCCCACTGCAGGAGCCTGGACCGTATTGTGGCTGTTAAGATCCTCAAGGACGAGTTTTCCCAGGACCAGGTTTTTGTGCAGAGTTTTAAAACCGAAGCCCTGGCGGTAGCACGCCTATCTCATCCCAATATTGTCAATATCTTTGATGTAGGCCAGGAAGGCAATGTTCATTACATTGTAATGGAATACATTGAAGGCCAAACCCTGCAGGAGGTCATTGCCGCAGAAGCGCCTCTGGCGACGGATAAGGCTGTGGAGATTGCCATAATGATCTGTGAGGGCATTCATCATGCCCATGAAAATGGTATTATTCATCGCGATATAAAACCCCATAATATACTCATCACTAAAAAGGGTATTGTCAAGGTTGCCGACTTTGGCATTGCTCAAGCCATCAGTAAAAAAACCCTTACCTTTGCCCGTGATCTGGTAGGGACAGTGCACTACATTTCCCCTGAGCAGGCCAAAGGCGAACCGGTCACCCCGGCTACTGACATATATTCATTAGGTTGTGTGCTTTATGAAATGCTGACCGGGAAGCCTCCTTTTGATGCTGAAAGCAGTATAACTGTAGCATTAAAGCACATCCATGATGAACCCCTGCCCCCGCAAAAGATCAATCCGGCAGCAGGCGATGCCGTTTCAGCGATAATATTTAGAGCGATGGAAAAGGTCCCCACCCACCGCTTTTCCAGTGCTGAGGAGATGCGCAATGCGCTTTTCAATCTGGACGGTTCGCTCAACATGGTAAGAAAAGACCGCAATGGCGCCACTATTATCATGAGCCCGATACAGGGTGGAAACAATCCCAAACGGGGCAAACGCAGGATACGCCCCGCCGGATTGGCAATAGTTGCCGTGGCTGTTCTGGGTCTATTGTCCGGCATATGGTATGTGATGGGAGGCAGCCTGTTTGGCAAGGAAGTGCAGGTACCTGACCTGCAGAATATGGAAATGAAAGAAGCCCGGGAAGTATTGGCCGCTTATGGCCTCAAAATAGCTGAGGCAGGGCGGAATTTTAGTGATGAAGTGGAAAAGGATCGGATCATCTCGCAGCAGCCTGCTGCTGAGCAGACCGTAAAGACCGGGCGGGAAATTGCGGTGATATTGTCCAAAGGACCGGAAATGGTTACTGTCCCCTATGTAGTCGGTTTAAAGCAGGGTGATGCGGAGATACAATTACGCAACAACGGTTTATTGCCGATGGCAACCGATCAAAGCTACGATGACCGTTTTCAGGCAGGGATGGTAATCTCCCAGGATCCTGTCTCCGGCGGGGAAGCTGCCAAAGGTTCAAAGGTTGTTCTCCTGATAAGCAAAGGTAAGGCACCGCCTAAAGTACCTATGCCTAAGCTGGTAGGATTGACACTGGAGAAAGCTAAGCAAAAGCTTGCAGACAACAATCTGAAGGGTGAGATCACCCGTCAGAATAGCAGCACCTATAAAGCAGATGTGGTTATGACACAGGACACCACTGAAGGGGTCTTGATTGAGGAAGGCAGCACGGTCAAACTGGTAGTCAGTGATGGCGCCAAGGCAGTTGCCAAAACCAGCACCCTGCCATTTACCTTACCCAGAGAGCAAAAGACCTATCGGGTAACCATCACTGTAAGTGACAGCCAGGGGAGCAGGCATGTCTATGATCAAACCCATAGCGGCGGCACAGCTATCAGTGTAGCGGTTAGCTATTATGACAGCGGTAAAGCTGAAGTGAAGCTGGACTCAGAACGATTCAAGGTGTTTACCCTGAAGTAAACAGGAGGGAGTGCATGCCCCATAAACCGGTCACTGGATTGATATTAAAAAAATACAGCGGATTCTATTATGTTCAGGATGAACAGGGCGTTATTTATGAGTGCAAACTGCGGGGCAAGGCCAAGAATCAGGTCATATTGACCGGAGATCAGGCGGTTATTACCCCTCTTGATGAACGCCATGGCATTTTGGAAGAAATCAGGGCGCGGCGCAATGAATTGTACCGACCGCGCATTGCCAATGTCAACCTGATGCTGATTGTTATTGCCTATGACCGGCCTGAACCAAGTCTTATGCTGCTGGACCGCATGCTGATTTTGACCCTGCACAGCGGCCTTACTCCGGTGATTGTATTGAATAAATGCGACTTGACGGCCAGCGAGAAGGCCGCTCTGGTCATGCAATTATACCCGGATTTGAATGTGGCGGTGATCAGCATCTCTGCCAAGCAGCGCTGTGGGCTGGAGCAATTACAGCCTGTTATTGCTGGTAAAATCGCGGTTTTGGCCGGCCCTTCCGGCAGCGGCAAATCAACCCTGCTCAACAACCTGGTGGAGGGATTGAGCATTAAGACACAGGAGGTCAGCCATAAGATCGGCCGCGGCAAACATACCACCCGCCATGTCGAATTATATCCATTAAAAAGCGGAGGTTGGATAGCAGATACCCCGGGGTTCAGTAACATGGATCTGCCCGAGGACTTGAACAGCCGCCAATTGGGAACCTACTATCCTGAATTTAAGCCCTATCAAGATGAATGCCGCTTCCTGGATTGTTTGCACTACCGGGAGGCGGACTGCGGCGTCAAGACCGCCCTGGAAAAAGGACAGGTATCGGCCCCGCGCTATAACAACTATGTGGCTATTCTGGAGGAAGTGATGAAGAATGAGAGGTGCTACCGGTGATTTTGATTGCTCCTTCTATATTGAGCGCCAATTTCAGCCGCCTGGGGGAGGATATACAGCAGGCAGAGCGGGCTGGCGCTGATTGGCTGCATGTCGATGTCATGGACGGCCATTTTGTTCCCAATCTGACCGTGGGACCACAGGTGGTAGCCGATCTCAGAGGGATTACCGGGCTTTTTATGGATGTCCATTTGATGATAGAAAAACCGGAACAATTGATCCCGGCCTTTATTCAAGCCGGGGCTGATATGGTTACGGTTCACCTGGAAGCCTGTACTCACCTGCATCGTGTGGTCACACTTATCAAAGAGTCCGGCGCCCAAGCAGGGGTGAGCATAAATCCCGCCACTCCGGCCCAGTTACTGGAGCCGATATTGCCTGAAGTGGATCTGGTTTTAGCCATGTCAGTCAACCCCGGTTTTGGGGGGCAGCGTTTTATTCCCGGGGTGGTAAGCAAGCTGGAGCAGCTCCAAGTCATGCTGCAACGTCTCAATGCCGACTGCTACTTGCAAGTGGATGGAGGTATCAATGAGGAGACCGGCCGGGCGGTTGTTAAGGCGGGATGCAATGTGCTGGTAGCCGGGTCCTATGTATTTAACAGCGGCAATATTGCCCGGGCCATACAGAACCTTAAACGTCTCAGCACTTGACCTGTCGGGGGCACTAGTGCTACTATCAAATATATTCAAATACTTAAATGAACCTTTCTTCGGGGATGGGTGCAATTCCCTATCGGCGGTAAAGCCCGCTAGCCGCAAGGCATGATCCGGTGCAATTCCGGGGCCGACAGTAACAGTCTGGATGGTAGAAGAGGGGCTGGTTGAGTTCGGATTATACTCAGCCCGGCTTTGTCACGCCCAACCCGATGAAATATGTCGGGTTTTTGTTTCTGCAAGTCTGGGAGGCGATGATTTGCAGCACAGAGATGAGTTCTATATGCATAAGGCACTCAATCTAGCCGCCCGGGCCCGGGGAAGAACCAGTCCCAATCCGTTGGTAGGGGCTGTGGTGGTTAAGGATGGTGCCATAGTCGGTCAAGGATTTCATCAAAAGGCGGGTACGCCGCATGCGGAGGTGCATGCCCTCCAGCAGGCGGGGGAGCTGGCTAAAGGGGCTACCCTTTATGTCACTTTGGAACCTTGCAGCCATCAAGGCTTGACCCCCCCTTGTGCCCAGGCTGTTATTGCCGCCGGGATAAAAAGATGTGTGGTTGCTACCGAGGATCCCAATCCACTGGTCAATGGCCACGGCCTGGCCGGGATGAAAGAGGCCGGTATTGAAATCGTGACCGGGGTTTTGCGCTCACGGGCCGAACGGCAGAATGAAGTGTTTCTGAAATATATGGAAAGCGGTTTGCCTTTTGTGATTCTAAAGACCGCTATGACCTTGGATGGCAAGATCGCCAGCAGCGGCGGTGATTCCAAATGGATTACATCTGAACCGGCAAGGCAATGGGTGCACCGGCTCAGGGACCAGGTAGATGGGATCATGGTGGGGATTGGCACCGTACTGGCAGATGATCCCCTGCTGAACACCCGATTAATTGATCGAGATGGCCGGGATCCGGTGCGCTTGATACTGGATGGCAGCCTGGATTTGCCTTTAACAAGCCGGATTGCCGCCAGCAGCCACGAGCAGCCCACGCTGGTTTTTACTTCACCGAGTGCAGACCGGCAGCGGGCCAGGGAAATGGAGCAATGCGGCATGGAGGTGATAACCGTTGATGGCTTGCCTGACGACCTCAATCTGGAGCAGGTGCTGCAGGTTGCTGCTCATCGCAAAATATGCAGCATTCTGGTTGAAGGCGGGGGCACAGTCAATGCCAGCCTGCTTAAATACGGCCTGGTTGACAAGCTTTACTGGTTTATCGCTCCCAAAATCATTGGGGGACGTACGGCTCCTTCCCCGGTGCAGGGCAGTGGTTTAAGCACCATGGCAGAAGCTATTGAGGTTGAGGATATTAACAGTGAATTTATAGGTCCGGATCTATTGATAAGCGGTTATATAAAGAAACCGGTTTATCGTCAGGACAGCAATAAAACAGTGTGGCGGTGAGGACGATTTTTACTGGCATAATCGAAGAGATCGGTTCTATTCGTGATATTCGGCGGGGAGCTCATTCAATTCGCCTGGGAGTAAGGGCACGGACTGTGCTGGAGGACGTGAAACTGGGCGACAGCATTGCTGTAAATGGGGTTTGTTTAACTGTGGTGCAATATGAACCCCGGCAGTTCTGGGTAGATGTGATGCCGGAAACTTATGCCAATACTACCTTAAAAGGGTTACATTCCGGGGCTCCGGTCAATCTGGAGCGGGCCTTACGGCTAAGTGATCGTCTGGGCGGTCACCTGGTGCAAGGCCATGTGGATGGCATAGGCACCATTATCGAGCGAAAGCGCTTCGACATCGCCATTGTATATCGCATTAAAGCACCTGCAGAGGTGTTGAAATATACGGTTGCCAAAGGATCCATTGCCATTGATGGGGTGAGTCTTACGGTAGTTGAGGTGGGCAGCGACTTTCTGAGTGTTGCTTTGATCCCGCATACCGCTAATCTTACCGTCTTGGGATCAAAACAACCGGGAGAATCAGTGAACCTGGAAAGTGATATTATTGGCCGTTATGTGGAGAAACTATTACAATCAAGTTCCCCTCAACCGATTAACAGCAATAACCTGGGTATGGATTTTCTATCCGAACACGGATTTCTGTAAAGGAGGAACTCATTATGTTTAACACCATCGAAGAAGGCATTGCTGACATTAGGGATGGCAAAATGGTCATAGTGGTGGATGATGAAGATCGGGAAAATGAAGGGGATGTAGTGGTGGCTGCGGAAAAAGCCACTCCGGAGATAATTAACTTTATGGCCACCCATGCCCGCGGTTTAATCTGTGTGCCCATGGAGGGCAAGCGCCTGGATGAGCTGGATATCAAACAGATGGTCTCCAACAACACTGACAGCCATGAAACCGCTTTTACGGTATCCGTAGACTATTTCACCACCACCACAGGTATATCGGCCCATGAGAGGGCCGCCACCATTGGCGGGTTGATAGATCCGAACAGCACCGCCTCTGACTTCAGGCGTCCCGGGCATATTTTTCCCCTGCGCTACCGTGAAGGCGGCGTATTGCGCAGGGCAGGGCACACGGAAGGATCCATCGATCTGGCTCGCCTGGCCGGTCTCTATCCGGCCGCTGCCATCTGTGAAATCATGAGTTCCGATGGTAATATGGCCCGGATACCGGAATTGATAGAATTTGCCCGGAAATTTGGTTTGAAGATCATTACCATTGCGGACCTTATCGAGTACCGCCGCCGTAGAGAGAAACTGGTGGTGCGGGTGGCGGATGCCAAACTGCCCTCCAGGTTCGGCGATTTTCATGCGGTGGCTTATCAGTCCTTGCTGGACAACAAGGAGCATCTGGCCCTGGTTAAAGGGGAATGGAAGCCGGATGAGCCGATTTTAGTCAGAGTGCATTCGGAATGCCTGACCGGAGATGTGATGGGCTCGTCCCGCTGCG
Organism: Syntrophomonadaceae bacterium; assembly: GCA_050949825.1. Lineage (GTDB taxonomy): Bacteria > Bacillota > Syntrophomonadia > Syntrophomonadales > Syntrophomonadaceae > DTU019. The sequence continues at coordinate 158,747 of JBMNGL010000013.1, forward strand.
ATTGCGGGGATCAGTTGCAGAGGGCTCTGCAAATGATTGAGGCCGAGGGCAGAGGGGTCTTGCTTTATATGCGTCAGGAAGGCCGCGGCATTGGATTATGCAACAAGATAAAGGCCTACAAACTGCAGGATAAGGGCATGGATACAGTGGAAGCCAACCTCAATCTCGGTTTTGCCGCAGACTTGAGGGACTATGGCATTGGGGCGCAGATCCTGGTAGATTTGGGTATCCGCAAGATGCGTTTGATGACCAATAATCCCAAGAAGGTTAAGGGTTTGGAAGGCTACGATCTGGAGATTACCGAGCGAGTTCCCATAGAGATACCCAGTAAAAAGGAGAACCGCCGTTATCTGCAGACCAAAAAGGATAAAATGGGCCATTTGCTGGTCAACCTGTAATGAATTAAAGCAGAGGGGGAATAGGTTTTGTCACAGATATTTGAGGGGAAAATGGTGGGGAAAGGCCAACGATTTGGGCTGATAGTCTCCCGATTTAATGAATTTATTACCAATAAATTGTTATCCGGTTGTATGGATGCCCTGGTGCGCCATGATGTGGCAGCGGATGACATTGATATCGCCTGGGTGCCGGGGGCATTTGAAATGCCGCTGGCAGCGCAGAAAATGGCGCAAAAAGGCTATGATGCGGTGATTTGCCTGGGTGCGGTCATTCGCGGTGCCACCCCGCATTTTGAATATGTTTCTGCAGAAGTGACCAAGGGGATTGCCCAGGTGGGTCTGCAAAGCGGAGTGCCGGTTATTTATGGGGTCATAACCGCCGACACCATTGAGCAAGCCATTGAAAGAGCCGGAACAAAGGCGGGCAACAAAGGGGTTGACGCCGCCCTGACCGCTATTGAGATGGTCAATCTTTTAAAGCAGCTATAAATAGATGGAAGGGAAAGTGGGGACGGGACATGGGATGGTTTTTGTATCCCTCCGCTTAAGGCGGGGAACAAAAGACCGTCTTCATGTCCCCATTTGTTCTGCTCGGTTACCGTCTAAAGAGAGGATTAGTCAATGATTGTCAGTTTAATTATTTTACTTTTATTGGTTTTGGTACTGCCTTTTGCGGTGCATAAGGTCGAAGAAGAGTTGGAGATTTTTCTTTTTGTCATGGGGGTAGCAGCCGCCCTGATCTCCCATAAGATGAACCTGCTTTTAATCGAGGAAGCCCTCATCGAACCGGTGAAGATCACCATTGCAGTATTTGTCGCCGGGGCGCTATTTTATGTTTTTCATGAACATGTAACCGGATTTGTTGAAAAAACCCTGTCTCGCATGGCAATGCCGGTGGTGGTGTTTCTGGTGGTGGTGTTTCTGGGTCTCGTCTCCAGTGTGATTACAGCTATTGTGGCCGCTATCTTATTGGCAGAAATCCTCATCCTGCTCCCGCTAAAACGTCCTCAACGCATAGTAATTACTGTTATAGCCTGCTTTTCAATAGGTTTTGGGGCCGCGTTGACTCCCATTGGTGAACCGCTGGCTACTATCGCCATATCCAAGCTCAATCAGGACTTCTTTTTCCTATTCCGCTTGCTGGCGAAATATATAATTCCCCTGGTGATATTGTTAGGATTTTTGTCCGCTATTTATATGAAAAGGTCTGCAAAGCAGCTCGCACATGAAGAGACAATTATGCAGCTTGAGGATATTTCCAGCGAGGAAACAGCGGCTAACGACAAACCTGCTGCCTTGGAGATGCCGCTGATTGAAGATGAACCGCTGGAGCAGGATACCTGGAAAGGAATAACCCTGAGGGCTGCCAAGGTGTATCTGTTTGTTATGGCCTTGATTTTTCTCGGGGCCGGTTTTGAGCCTTTGATTGAACGCTATGTGCTCGGCCTGGCTCCGCAGTTATTGTACTGGATCAATATGATCTCAGCGGTATTGGATAATGCCACCCTGTGTGCAGCCGAGATGAGTCCCTCCATGTTTGATAAGCCATTAACCGTGGAAGCCATCTTGATGGGGCTTTTGATCAGCGGCGGCATGCTTATTCCCGGCAACATACCCAACATCATCTCAGCTTCCAAGCTGCGCATTACCAGCACCGAATGGGCCCGCCTGGGTGTGCCTCTCGGTCTAATCATTATGGCCCTCGTCTATGTTATCATCTTTGTCCTGGGCTTCAAATAACCGCAGTTGTGTAATGTTGTTACGGGGGGAACCAACAACGTCCCCCTGTAACACAGCTCTCGGTTTACTTAGCGGGGAGGTTCTTTTTGCAGGACGATTTTGGTTACGATGTTGTCGCGTACTTGAAAAATGACCGCACCATCGTTGTCGCCATAAGCAATATCAATTTCTTTTGCATTGCCGGGCTTTTTTACATAGCCGTAATTTTCTCCATAAGCCTTGATTATGGTGGGATCAAGGGTATCGCCCACTTTAACCCCCCGGGCAGTCTTTATGTTGGGGTTTTCAATGTGCATAACCTTGAGTTTGTCCCGTTTGGTGAAGGTAAAGGTACAGCCCTGACTCTGGTCATAATAAACCGTGCTCATGCCCAGGGTTTTCCCGGCAGGAAACTGGACTGCGACTTGTTCAGAATTTGAATCTCCGACGACAACCACGCCTCGCTCGGTATTGATCTGCATATCTTCCGCAGTGATCACATTTTCCCCCAGCGGATTCTGGATCTGCAATTCCGGACTGCGGCTGGCGGTCCAAAGACCAAAGGCCAAAACCACTGCTACAATGATTAGCAAAGGTATATACTGCTTGCTTCGTGAATTCATATTTATTCTCCCCAAATATATTATTATACTGCCACCTACAATTATAGCGTGTAACTTAACAGGTTGACATCACTAAGCGCCTGGCAACAGCTGCCAAAACTAGCAACCGAGAGGTAAAAGCAAAAAGGGATCAGCATGAGTATGGTGCCATCTAGCCTGGAAAAGCCGGGTGACAAGCATCCCCCCGGAGTTTCAGTTTAAATCATATCGGCTTTTTTTGCGGTTACCGGGTAAAGCAGGTAGAAGGACAAAGCCGGGGCCTTGCGGGTGTACGACAAATGCTGGGAAAGCATTACAGCGGCAGGGAGTGCAACAGTCATAAATAGGAAATTTCCCGGAACAGCGGCCGCATAAGTGCAAAAGCAGGCTTGACAAGCGGGGAAGGCATGTAATATAATTTGTCTTGCTGAGATCAAAATTCAGTATATGCGGCAGTGGCGGAATTGGCAGACGCGCTAGATTCAGGTTCTAGTCCCGCAAGGTGGTGGAGGTTCGAGTCCTCTCTGCCGCACCATAGGAAATATGAGGCCATAAGGCCTCTTAATCATTTTCTGGGGACCGATTTCATGGTGCCAATCTGTTTTTAGCCTCCTTTGGTGTAATCCCCTGGATTGCTCATTGGGTTTTATGAGATATTACGAACTCATGCTTACAACTGGTTCATTTCCGCGAATATATCCATGTATACATCAGAGCGAAATAATGAGACTTGCACCAAAATAGGGCTGCATTATATATATTACCATTAATAGACGAATCAAAGAGGGTTGAAAAATGCAGACCAGCAGATACAGCCGTATAGAAAGGTCTTTAATGAGGATTTTGGATCAAATTGACCGCTTGAAAGAGGAGATAAGGGGGGCGGTCGATGAGGAGGAGAAGCGCCTCCTTAATGTCAAATTAAAAAGACTATGGATATTACGGTCGTATTATGTCCAACTCATTCTGCTTAAATATAGCGACAATTAGTGATTGAAAGATGACAATGATCGGGAGCGGCAAAAGGAAGTGCAGCCAGGCATCGATAAGCCCTGTAGCCCGGCCGAAAGAGGGTGTTTGCGCTCTTCTACTGACTTCGGTCCATTTTTCTGGAGATGACCTGCAGTACATCATAGATATTGCTTAGCATGATCATAATCAAGCCCAGCATAACAAAGGTCACAATTTCCTGAGTAAATACAGCCAGGATGCCGATCAATAGCAGATAGAAGGTATTCCAGTGGCTGCTCTTAAAAAAATCCTTCATATTTTGTTCCTCCACATTTATCCGATCTTAATCTATAAAAAACGCTCCGGGCATGGGGAAAAGCAAATTGAATAGCGCATGCTTTGATCAACTGCTTAGTTTGTGTTTCTGAGTGGCGCTTTGCTGATGTTCCCACCACCATCCACAACCGGCCATTAGCATCCCTGCAGCACCCAGAACCAGCGTAGCTTTCAGATAGGCGGACATTAACGCTTCTTTAAGGAGGTTGGCCAGGAGGACCGGATCAGCGCCCAGGGAAACGAGTTGAGCATTACCGGACAATTGCAATATGAAGCGATCAACCTCTTCCTCCCCGGCTGTCAATAACACCATAAAAAGGATGCTGGATAAAGCCAGGGCCAAGCCAAACCATTTGCATCCACTGGCAATTCCCCGGTTTAATAATAAGGCTGCCAGGAGGAAAAACAAAAAGTAGGGCAGGTAGGGGGTGAAGGTGTAATAATGCTTGAAGGCTGACATATACTGTTGTACCTCAGGTTTGGCAAAGAAACTGCCTTTACTGAGATCTACAGTATCAGGCAAGCGCAGGTACTGGCTAATCATCTCCAAGAGTTGATTAGTCTGTTGATCAATTATTTGTACAATGGGGCCGTTAGGGACAGGTAGCGCCTTAATCTGATGGCTTATAACCTGCAATAATAAATCTTTGCGGGGCCTAAGATCAACGGTCAGATCCAATTCGCTTTGTTGATTTGTAAGGTAACCGATAAAACTATGAATCAGGCGGGAAGATTCTCGCCGGGTCCAATCCGGGGAGAAAGATTGTTCAACCGCATGCATTAAGGCATCGCGCACCGGTTCCGCCAGCTGCTGGTTCATGCCGGAGCGGATCTCCAGGAGTACATAGCGCTGTGAAAGATCATAGATATTATGTTGCGTAAACTGTTCCTCATAGAATTCAGCATTCAACACCGAGGCTTCACATCCCATATTAAAAGACATGACCATCCCGGCAGCCACAACCCCAAGAAACAATATAGTGAATATAAGCCAGCGTATCTGTTTCATAATGTGACCATCGTCTTTGAGCAATCTGTTTACATTATAACAGATTTGGCGGCGCAGGTTAACGCCTGCGCTGCTCTATGAGCCTCAGGTTACAAATGATAGAATAGTAAGCATATTATGATTTGTGGAGGAGATAAGCATGGAAACAGGCAAATTCCGACTGGATCGACTTGACTCACTGCTGATGATCATTGATTTACAGGATAAACTTATGAAGGCTATGAAATACCGTACTGCGGTGGAGAAGAACACCAAATTGCTGCTTGCTTTGGCAGCTGAAACCGCTTTGCCGGTGGTGGTTACCGAGCAGTACCCCAGGGGATTGGGTCCTACGGTGCCTGAGATTGCAGCTCATTACCCGGAAGGTGTCAATATTATCGAAAAAGTGTCTTTCACAGCTTATACGGCAGAGGTTCGGGCGGCATTGTTTGCCATGAACCGACCCAAGATTATAGTAACTGGAAGTGAGACCCACGTTTGTGTTTACCAGACGGTAAGGGATCTGCTGCAGGCAGGCTACATCGTGCATGTGGTGGAAGATGCGGTATGTTCCCGTTTTAAAACCAATTATCGCAGCGGCCTGGCCTTGATGAAAGATATGGGAGCAGTGCTCACCAATACAGAAACCATCTTTTTTGATATTCTCCAGCGCTCCGACACTGCAGAATTCAAGAAGCTGTCACCCTTGCTTAAATAAGGAGTGAAAGCAAACAAGGGGAGGTTCTTTTTGTTTACTTAAAATGCAAATAAAAAGAACCTCCCCTTGTTTTACTTGTTTGTTACTTGAGCTGGTAGACCATGGTTACGGAGGCGGTAATCTTGAGTTCGCCAGGATTGATGGGCACCTGGCCAGCCCCTCCCAGGCCTTTGACGCTATCCATGGCGATATTGGCTATGTTGGGGTATATGGAAGCATTATAACCTTCAGTAATGCTTACCAGACCGCCCAGGTTCATTTGTGCTGCAGCGGCAATAACCTGGGCCTTTTCGCGGCCTCGGGCAATGGCCTTGAGCAGGGCTTCATTTTCTGCTGCATCGAGATTGGCCTTTTCAAAGGCAATATGATTCACGTTGTTGGCTCCTGCAGCCACCGCTCCGTCCAGAACCAATCCTACCCTGGAGATATCTTTGATGATAACGGTGATTTCATTGCGCACCTGGTATCCCATCAGGATGCCGGAGGATTTGGTGCTGTAATCGTATTGTGGATAAATATTGAATCCGCTGGTCTGAATATGGCTGTTGTCTATTCCCAAAGCTCGTACTGCATCCATTACCTTTTGCGTGGTGCGACTATTTTCACTCTGAGCACGCGAGAGGTCTTTCTCGGTGGTGACAACAGCCAGGTAAAGTCGGGCCTGGTCAGGAGCGACAGTGGTTGTGCCCGAGGCTGTCACTACCACCACTGGACCGCTGTATTTGTCGGGAACATCAGCGGCCAGAACAGGACCGCTACATGTGAAGACAAAAAGAAACAGTAAAGAGAATAGGGCTATTCTATGGATTCGCCGGTTGAGCACGATGGATTCCCTCCTCTAATGTAATTGCATCGGCAATACTGGCTAACTCCTCAGTGCTGATTTCAGCACTGAGCATTACCTGATAAGGCTGCTGATTATGGTCCAAGGTCCTCTGCACGGAGTTGGAAGGCTTGTTATCAACCTGAGGCGATACGGCTCGCTCTGGTTCAGCTTCCCCGGGGGGAGTTATAGTTGCGTCTTTCATCAAAGGTGATTCTTCGCCCGTGCCCGCATGCTCATCGGTCGCAAGCGGCACATTGACCACCGTTAGCATCAGTTTGTGATCGGTAGTCTGATTTTCATATACAAAGGTAATCTCCTGATCAGAAGGACTGATAATGGATTGAAGCAGATAATCCGGCGGCAGGTTGGCCGGATACAGGGTTAATAGATCAACCCCCCGGTTGGGGTTCGACATAAGGGCGGACTTCGTAGCCCCATCAGTGACTGCTACTGTAGAAAATTGGTGTGCAACAGGTGCCGACCGAGCAGCATCCATACGGTAAGCATCATTTTGATAAGTATTATTATTTTGGTAAGAATCCTGCACGGTTGCCTGCTGGAGCTGTTCCGTGGCGCTTTCTTTTATCTGATTTCCCTGGGGCGCTGTGGTCTGCGTCGTTTCCACAGGGATACTTTTTGATGGGGCATACAGAACATCGGATTTCACAATGATATCGGTGTTCTGGTCTGCCAGTTTTGTTCCCAGAGGCTTTTCCAAAAGTGACAGCGAACCAAGGGCCAGGATCAAAACGGCAGCACTGGTCACGCCCCACCACCAGCGCAGCTTGCGAGGATAACGGCTGCGGCGACCGGGCAGAAGACCCGGCCGGGTATTAGCGCACCGTCCCCGTACAGCTGCCATGATATCATCGGTGAACTGAGGCTGCAGGGCTGGCACAATGGGCAGGCAACGCAACAGCATACCTTCACGGTGAGCCGATTCTACCTTGTTACGGCAGTTTTCGCATTCGTCCAGATGGCGCTGAATGCGGTCATGCATCTGGGGAGCCAACTGCTTGTCACAGAATTCATAAATATATTTATCGATTTGCTGACAATTCATTGTGTATCCCCCTTTCTGCTTGACGGTTCAATAGAATCTTCTGCAAGGCCCGCCTGGCGCGATGTACTTTAACCTCCACATTTTCTTTGCTAACTCCCAATACTTCGGCAATTTCCTGATTATTTAGATCCATTTGGTAACGCAGGGAAATGACGACTCGGTAATTCTCTGGCAGGGCCATGATGGCCTCATCAATCTCGCGATGCAGCTCCCGCTGTTCGAACATGGAATGGGGATCGCCACCCTGTACTGAGGCATAATGATCCATTGGGGCTATGTAAGCCTCATCAAAATTGACCATAACTACCTTTTTCCTTTTGCGCAAGGCACTGATACTGGTGTTGGTAGCAATGCGAAAAAGCCAGGGGGCAAATCGCTTGCTGCAATCGAACTGGTATATTTTCTGATAAACGGTCAGAAATACCTCCTGACTCAGATCCTCAGCTTCCTGCGCATGGCCGATGATGCGAAAGACGATGGCATAAACCTGGTTTTTATATCGATTTACCAGCTCCTCGTAAGCCGCCAGATCACCATTTAGGGTCTGCCACGCCAGCATCTCGTCGCTAATCAATACAATCAGCTCCCCAATCCCGTTCATATATAATACGAAGCTAATATTCTCAGCTTACACCAACATGGCCGAAATGTGGGACATAAAATATTTAACTATAAGCCTGCTCGATTTGTGTTAAACTATTTTATGATTGATTCCGCTGCAAAAAGGTATAATTCGCAGGTTTGAATGCATAAATATTCGTCGCCAGACTTCTCATGGGCAACAGCATCTACTTGTCTCACGACGAAAGGGGTACCGGGCTAATTCACATCCATGTAGGGTAGCCCTCTCGCCCCGTCCATAGGGCTCGCCCCCTTTCGTCGTTCGCCTTTGCAGGGTGTTGCTACCATGTTCCGTCTAACGGCTCCTACATATTTATACATTCAAACAACTTAATTGGGTTTTTTGCAGTGGAATCATGATTGAATTAGGAGGATAAAGATAGCCTTATCAACTGATAAGCCGGGTCAGGGCGTTTTTGGCAAAGATGCCGGACAGCGATGGCTTACTGATGGAAATCATACGGGGTGCACATGAAAATACTGGTTGATGCAGACGCCTGTCCGGTTAAGGACATTATAGAAACAATAGCCCGGCAACAGGGTGTAGCCGTAACCATGTTCTGCAACCCCCACCACGCTATCAGCAGTGACTATTCCCAGGTGGTGATGGTGGATTTTGCCCCTGAAGCTGTTGACCTGGCGATTATCAATCAAACCCGCGCAGGCGATATTGTGGTTTCTCAGGATTACGGTTTGGCTTCCTTGGTTTTGGCCAGACGGGCTCATGCCATTCATCCGAGTGGCAAAATATTTGATGCCGCCAATATTGATACCCTGCTCACCCAGCGTTATTTAAATGCCCGTGCCAGGAGGGCTGGACAGAGGATTCCCGGTCCAGCTAAACGCGGCCCGGCACAGGACGAGCGCTTTAAACAGAATTTGCTGCAATTGTTGCAGCATTGTCTGCCGGAGAATAAAGAACCGGTGCCTGGCGCCGAATAGTGAAAGGAGATTAGTGATGTCTGACAACTGTAAAACCTGTCCTTCTGCTGCCGGCTGTAGCAGCGACCCTGGTTCTTGTGGCGTAGAAACCGAGCCTAACACCCTGGTAGGAGCATTTAACAATATCCGCAACGTCATCACAGTGATGAGCGGCAAGGGAGGGGTAGGCAAATCATCGGTCACCGCTCTGTTAGCCATCAGTCTGGCCAAGCAGGGCAAACGGGTGGGTATTTTGGATGCTGATATCACCGGGCCCAGCCAGCCCAAGGCCTTTGGCATAAATGGCAGCATTAAAGCGGGTGACTACGGTATGCTGCCTCCGGTTAGCCAAGTTGGGATAAAATTAATGTCAATCAATTTCTTTCTTCCGAATGAAGATGATCCTGTTATCTGGAGAGGGCCCATGCTGGCCGGAGCGGTTAAGCAGTTTTGGTCTGATGTGGACTGGCGCGACCTCGATTACTTGATTGTGGATTTGCCGCCCGGAACCGGGGATATTCCCCTGACAGTGATGCAATCCCTGCCGGTGAATGGCATTGTTATTGTATCCTCACCACAAGACCTGGCCTTTATGGTGGTCAAAAAGACCATCAAAATGGCACAGAAGCTGCAGCTTCCCATATTGGGCCTGGTGGAGAATATGAGCCATGCGATTTGTCCGCATTGCCATGAGAAGATAGAGATATTCGGCAAGAGTCAGGGAGCCAAAGTAGCCCAGGAAGCCGGGGTGGAATTTCTGGGGGGACTGTCCTGGGATGACCGTTTGAATGCCCTGCTCGATGAAGGCAAGATTGAAGAATACCAGTCCAGTGAGATGGAAAGCATTGCCGCTCGGGTGATGGAACAGCTTCCGTAAAGCAGCCGTTGTAGTCTATTGGGGCAGGGGAAGAATTATGAAAATCTATTCCTGGAATGTCAATGGCATCCGTTCGGTTTTTAATAAAGGCTTTATGGAATGGATGCAGACTGAAGAACCTGATATTTTGTGCCTGCAGGAGACCAAGGCCGGGCCGGAACAACTGCACCGGGACTTGCTTGAGGTACCCGGTTATCAGAGTTATTGGAATATTGGGGCCAAAAAGGGCTATAGCGGGGTGGCCACTTATGTTCGTGAGATGCCCGTCGATTGCTCCATCAGCACCGGTATTGACATTTTAGATGGTGAAGGCCGCCTTATTATTACCCGGCATGCGGCCTTCACCCTGTTAAATGTCTATTTTCCCAATGGACAGATGAACAATGAGCGCCTGCAGTATAAGCTGCAATTCTATGAAGCCTTGATGAATTACTGTGAAGATTTGAAAAAAGAGCAGCCTGCGCTGATCATCTGCGGGGACTTTAATACGGCGCACCGTGCCATAGACCTTAAAAATCCTAAAAATAATGAGAAGCGGTCTGGCTTTCTGCCAGTGGAGAGGGAAGTGCTGGACCGCTTTTTAAACCTCGGCTATGTTGATGTGTTTCGGCTCCTTTACCCGGAAAAGGTGCAGTATTCATGGTGGGACTACCGCACCCGCGCCCGGGAACGCAATGCCGGTTGGCGTATTGATTACTTTTACGCCAGTGAGCCGCTGCTGCCATTAATTGATGATTGTACCATACTTGATCAGGTTGCCGGATCAGACCATTGCCCCATTTCGCTGCATCTGAAATAACACCAGGGCAAACCAGGAGATTGTCATGGCGGGCAATAATTGCCAGGTCAATAAGCTATGCCTTTACAGCTGAGGATGATTAAGGAAATATTGAGCTGGCTCTGGGTCTGTTTTCTCCAATACAGCTTATTGTGTTAGCCAGTTAAGCGTATCAAAACCACACAGTATTTTTTATACCAGTCGCCGTCCCCTGGTTTTTTAAAAAGGGGGTACGAATTCAGGCGATTGATGTATATAATTATATTAATAATGTGCATTGATAAGTGGGATTTCAGGACCGAAATGGAGGATAATTATGGGAACGAAACTGTTCTTAGAATTAAAAAACCTGCTTGCAGATCTGGCCTCTACTTTGATCCTGGGCAAGAATAAGGATGCGGCCAGGTTGGCTTTGAAATTGTCAGAGAAAAGCAAAGCCCTGGCAGAAGAATTGGTGAAATAAGGGACCGAACCCTTCTGGGGAGATCTTCAATAATGCTCAGGATGAACCACAAGCAGACCGCCGGCAGAGCGGCTCCGGATGTGGTTTTTTGCCTTTTTGCAAATGGTATGATAATGATAGGCCGGGGCAAGCTGTCCCGGGCTGTCAATGTGAGCGCAGCGACAATAGGATGGGCATGTGAATGTGAATAAAACGATGCAAGGACGACTGAATGTGTTCGATTTCTTGAGAGCGCTGGCTACACTGGCGGTTATCGGCATCCATGTCTCGGCCAACTATGCAGACACTTCTCCGGGGGGGTTGTTCTTCAACCAGTTAGTGCGCTTTGCAGTACCCATGTTTGTTATCATTTCCGGTTATCTATTGTATTTTCGCGACCTCAGTGCTGCTCGCCCTGAATCAGCAGCCCGCTTTTACCAAAAGCGTTTTAGCAAAATCCTGTGGCCTTACCTGCTATGGACAGTGTTTTATACCCTGTTGACCCAATACCTGTTGAGGATTTGGCCTGATCCACTGACCCTGGCCGCCGCCGCAGGCAAGCATCTGCTATGGGGCACGGCCGGTTATCACCTCTATTTTATGGTCATTATTATCCAATGCTATCTTTTGTATCCGCTGCTCAGGGTGTGGCTGCAAAGATATCCACATAAGGCCTTATTGATCCTGTTTGTCATCGGCGCGGTTTGTCAGGCGTGGCTTTATCTGCACAGTATCGGGCGATATCCCCTGCCTCAAATCGCATATCCGCAGATTTACATGCGGGCCTTTCCCAGCTGGATTTTCTATTTTGGGCTGGGTATGTATGCAGCCCACTTCAGAGAACAGATTGAATCCGGACTGGCCGCAAAGCGTCTGTTGTGGGGAAGCTTCTGGGGGGCCAGCCTGCTGGTTTTACTCTGGGAAAGCCGTATGACGGCAAGTTTTGCCACCTCAGCCAAGCCGACCATTATGGTTTATGCGGTGATATCGTTCTTCTTCTTTTATAGTGTGGCCTTGCAATACTCGGCTATGAGAATGCGGTGTGTGGAATGGTTTTCCCGGCAGTCTTTTCTTGTGTATCTCTCCCACCCGGTGGTTTTGCTGTTTTTAGAGCGCATTGTCCATAAAATAGGCAGACCATACGCCTGGGACGGGGTGAGCGGTATGCTCCTGCTCTATGTACTGACGGTTGTCATAACCATAGGGGTGATTTACGGGCTGCGCTTTCTACCTGGTTTATCATTGCTGGGCGGGCAGAGCAGCAGACGAGATGACTGTCAGATTTGAAACTAAGTTGAATAATATTGCAGGAAAACCGATTTGCGGTTAGACTTAAGGAGATATAAGTGGATTACTGTTGCTTGAGAAAAATTAATATATCTCCAAGCCTGTTCACCTAAGGCACTTGCAATGCTACGGAGGGCAGGCCGGGGTATGATTGGAAACGGTCATGCCTTCCCGTATTGTGAGAAGGAGATTAGGCCAGCAGATTGACGAATGCAACTTTCCCCAAGTTCTTCCTGTATATGTTGTTGCGCCTTTTACCCGATATCACGAAGAGGTCGGGTTTTTTATTGTCTTATGGGGGATAACCCTGATGGGATGAGGAGCTTGTATAATAGATGACTGAATGTTATTTTATCTTTTTCTGATGTAGAATGGTCTTAATCTTACCAGGCTGGAGGGGAAGATGTGAAGATTGCAGTCATTGATGGACAAGGGGGCGGAATCGGCCGTCTCATTATAGAAAAATTGCGCAATGAGTTCGGACAGGATATTAATATAATGGCACTGGGCACCAATGCGGTAGCCACCTCGGTTATGCTAAAAGCCGGCGCCAACGATGGTGCCAGCGGGGAAAATGCTGTTGTCCAGGGGGCTTATAAAGCCGACATTATCCTGGGGTCGGTGGCCATTATTGCCGCCAATGCCTATTATGGGGAACTCACCACCCCTATGGCTGAAGCGGTCTCAACTTCACCAGCCCACAAGTTGCTAATCCCCATGAATCGTTGTGGTATTGAAATAAGCTCCAGTCAGGATGAACCATTGCCGATACAGGTAGACCAACTGATCAGTCGGGTCAGATTCCATAAATGCCTGATGTCATCATCAGGTCACTAGGGCCTACAGAAAGAAGGGATAAGCAGATGTGTAAAGATATGCCCCCGCTGGAATTGGCGATTCAATTTCATGGTCATATCTGCCCCGGGTTGCTCATGGGGGTTCGGGCTGCGGAGTTTGCCCGACAGCATCTGGGCATAGAGCGGGATCAAGATGAAGAACTGCTGGCCATTGTGGAGACCGACTCCTGTGGGGTTGATGCCCTGCAGGCTATCCTGGGCTGTACCTTTGGCAAAGGCAATCTCATATTCAGGGATTACGGAAAGAATGTTTATACCATTGCTGTTCGGGATGGCGGCAAAGCGGTGCGTATTGCTCAGCGCCAGGCGTCTGCCGGGCGGGAAAACAACCGCTATCGTGAATTGAGAGCCAGGGTTCAGCTTGACCCGGAGGAGCAGGTCGAAATGGAGGTGCTGTTGCAGGATAGCTTTGAATACCTGATGACCTGCCCCTTTGATGATTTATTTGACTGGCGGGAAGTGGATATTGAATTACCCCCTTTAGCCCACATTCACCGTACGGTAACCTGTGCTTGCTGTGGGGAAGGGGTCATGGAAACCCGCGCCATAAAGACCGCTCAGGGGCTAATATGCCAACCCTGTAAAGGCGAGGAGGTAGAAGCTGATGTGTGAATCTGATGTTTATATGCTGCGCAACGGACAGGAAGAACTTCTCATGGAAAAGGTCGACCGGGTGATACCGGGTGAAGATGATACCATTTTCCTGGAGAACATCTTTGGGGAGAGGCGGGTCGTAAAAGCCCGTTTGCGAGAGATGGAACTGGTTCGCCATCGCATTCTTTTGGAAGACTTACCGGCTGCGGCCGTGGTGCGGGATGAAGAATTATGGTTGGAACCTGATACTGACCACGGTCATTTCCATGAAGGAGAGGAAGTAGTCTTAAGGCTTTATAAAGGCTACAATATGCAGTCCAATGCCGGGGCTAACCTGGAGGATGTACAGGTGGTTTTGATCAGTGGCTCCGCCAAAAAGGGTTTGCAATTACACCGGAATAACGGCCAGTATGAGATCCGCAGCGGGCAGGGAGTAGATGGTTTACTGCAAATCTATGTTCATCAACCCGGGATTAAGCAGTTATATGGTAAGATTTTGGTAGAGGTAGGCCATCATCATCATCATGACATTGAAGCCCTCAATTTGCCTTTGGAAATTGTGCCCTGCGGGTATAGCCATGCTCGTATCGGCGACTATTACGAGATGCAGGTATTGCATCAAGGCCAGCCATTGGCAGGGGCAGAGATCAAGGCGACATTCACCGGGGTCAGGGGTCAGGAATACCCGCGTCGTTTGAAAAGCGATGAAAATGGCAAGGCCAAAATATTCCTATCGGCACGAGGCCACTATCTTTTCTCAACTGAACACGATAATACGATAAGTACATTTACGCTGGTAAAGAGCTTATGATGTTCTCTTGAAGGGAACCGCGCCTTTATTAGCGACTTAAAGGGCAAGACATCTTAATCAGAACAACAATTGAGCCATGAAGGCACTGGCGGCGCTAAAGCCGGGATGCTTCATGGCCTTTTTCTGTTAATTCCTTTTATTAAGCATTGGCGGCGCTAAAGGTTGGGGTTGAGATGTCTATCTGGCAGCATCACTTTACGGGAAGGGGGAGCAGGTCATAGCAAGAAGGATCACCTTGAAGTAGATATTGATTAGGAGGGTTTTGCAATGCATATTCCAGATGGTTATTTGAGCCCGGTCACCGCTTTGCCCCTGGCTGTAGCAATGGTTCCGCTGCTGGGGGTAGCGGTCAAACAGGTTCAAAAGACGGTGAAAAAAAAGCAAATACCGCTGCTGGCGATCGGAGCGGCTTTCTCATTCACAATTATGATGTTTAATCTGCCCATGCCGGGGGGGAGTTCGGCACATGCGGTAGGAGCGGTTCTTATTGCCGTTCTCCTGGGACCATGGGCTGCCACCCTGGCGGTTTCGGTGGCCTTGATCATTCAAGCCCTGGTGTTTGGCGACGGGGGCATACTGGCTCTGGGGGCCAATTGTTTCAACATCGCTCTGTTGATGTCTTTTGGGGGCTATTATGTTTACCGGGTTATAAAAGGAAAAGCCCTGCTGACTTCACTTCGTGGTATGATTGCTAGCGGGGTGGGAGCTTATGTTGGCCTCAACCTGGCGGCTTTGTCTACGGCGGTGATGTTTGGGTCCCAATATCATTTGTTTCAGACCGCTGATGGCACCCCATTATATTTTATGTATCCAATGAAAACGGCTATGGCTGTCATGATGGGTGAACATTTGCTTTTGGCCGGCCCGGTAGAAGTTATTTTTACCGTGGCGGGGCTGTGGTTTGTAGCCAAAAGCTACCCGGAATTGCTTCAAGGCCGGTTTAAAGCGGGGTACAGGGAGAGTGAGGCGATAGTTAATGTTTAAACAATACCGCAAGTTGTGGTGGGGTTTGCTGGTTCTGGTGGTTTTAACCCCGCTGGGCCTGATCGCTACTGGAACCGCTTTTGGCGAATGGGGAACCGAGCAGTTGGCTGAAGAGGTGGGATTTATCCCTCAAGGCCTGGCCGCGATGGCTGATTTTTGGAAGTATGCTGTACTGCCTGATTACGCTATTCCAGGTCTTGACAGCGCCATGGGCTCTGTGATTGGATATGTTGCTTCCGCTGTTATTGGAGTGGCTCTGGTGATAGGGACAATTACCCTGTTAAACCGGGTGGTAAAGGAATAAGAGGCATGCCAGCAGATTTAAAATTGCCAGCATGGATGGAAAAGAGCCGTCCTTTAACTTATATCAAGCCAGTCAGGGCTGGCGGCAACAGATTCATTGGCAAAAGCCTGCACAACCTGAAAAAGGCTTTGGCCGATGATTTAGCTGCCGAAAAATGGGCTGCACAGGATGGCTGGCTGCAGCGACAAAATCCGACCGGTAAATTGGCGGCTGTATTGCTGCTATTGCTGGCAGTTTCGTTAGCCAGGGATATTCTCATAGTACTGGTCATGTGGCTGCTCACCATACTCCTGATGCTTTGCTCCCGTCTCCCTCTGTGGAGCATGCAGAAGCGGATTTGGGGCGTTATACCTTTATTGACCCTGTTAATTGCCTTGCCGGCAGCGCTCAATGTGGTGGTGGAGGGCACCCCGCTGCTATACCTTTGCCATGCCGGGAGCATATCCTGTTTTGGCCTGCCTGCTTTTCCCGACATTTACCTGAGCCGGCAGGGAATATTTGCCGCCGTAATGATGTTTATGCGGGTGGGCGTTTCACTGTCCCTTGGTGTGCTGCTGGTGGTGACAACCCCTTTATCAGGACTTTTTAAAGCGCTGCGGCGTATAGGTATCTCCCCTTTGTTTATAATTATCCTGGAGATGAGCTACCGCTACCTGTTGCTGTTGCTGCTAATCTCGGTGGAGATTTATGAAGCCAGACAGTTGCGCGTGGTGGGGAATCTGGACATGCCGCAGCGCTTGAAGCTATGGGGTTCATCGTTGGGGGCTCTATTCGGCAAGAGTATGCTTCTCTGCGAAGAGGTCTATCAAGCCATGAGTGCCCGCTGTTATAATGGAGGCAAGCAGGTGAAGCCGGCCTTGAACCCGGACCCATTTAAGATTGAGGTTAACCTGCCGCAGCGCCTGCCATGTATACGGACAGGGAAGTTGAGTAGAAGTATTTATGGAGTGCAGTAATGAAAACTATGGTGTTTGAATTGGAGCATATTGCTTTCAGTTATCAGCCCGGGCATAATGTCCTGGAGGAGATTTCCTGCTCTGTTGAGAGCGGGGAGAGCGTAGCTTTGCTGGGGGCCAACGGAGCCGGGAAATCAACCTTGCTGAAGATACTTTGTGGGCTAATATTTCCAACCTCGGGCAGATTCACAGCGTTTGGTGAAGTGATTACTGAAGACCTTTTGGAGCAGGCCGAGGTGGCCATGAGATATCATCAGCGGGTAGGATTTATTTTTCAAAATAGCGAGGCACAACTCTTCACCAATCGGGTTTGGGATGAGATTGCTTTTGGCCCCCTGCAATTGGGGATGCCCGAAGCCGAGGTCAGACGAAGGGTTAAGGACATTCTCAGGCTGCTGGCTATTGAGCATCTGCAGGATAGATCTCCCTTTCGCTTGAGTGGGGGAGAAAAAAGGAAAGTGGCCGTAGCCGCAGTTTTAATTATGAATCCTGAAGTCTTGATTCTGGATGAACCCAGCGCAGGCCTGGATCCCAAAACGCAGCGCTGGTTGACGCAATTATTATCCGCATTGCATCACCAGGGGAGAACCATGGTGCTCTCCACCCACAACCTGGAATTGGCACACTTCTTGACGCAGCGTGCTGTAGTGCTCTCCGAACAACACCGCCTGGTATTTGACGGTCCTACCCGCCAGGCCCTGGCCGACCGGGAATTGCTGACCAGGGTGAATCTTATTGATGAATACCATCATGAGCATGATGATCACAGTCATATACATTTATATACCCACGGTTAATCTAAATGGCAATTGCCATGATGTTGTCAAGCCACGAGATCCGAGAATAAACTGAATATTATTGCAGGAAAACCGATTTGCAGGTAGAATTAAGAAGATATCAGCAGATTTACTACTGCTTGAGGAAAATCAAAGAATATCTCCAAGCCTGTTCACCTAAGGCACTTGCAATGCTATGGAAAGCAGGCCGGGGTATGATTGGAAACGATCATGCCTTCCCGTATTGTGAGAAGGAGATCAGGTCAGCAGATTGATGAGTGCAAATCCCAAAAGTCTTCCTGCTTATATTGCTGTGCCTATTACCCGATCTCACAAAGAGGTCGGGTTTTTTATTGCCTTTATTTGTGGACAACCTGATAGGGATAAGGAGCACGTTAATGCATGAACTATCTTTAATGGCGGGTATGATGGACTTGGTCCGCGAAAGTGCTGCACAGCACCATATTGCCCATATAAGTAAGGTTAAACTGGTGATTGGCAAGCTCACCATGGCTTATCCCCACAGCCTCCGTTTCGCCTTTAATACCTTGCGTCACGATGAGCTTTTCAAGGATGCGGAACTCATCATAGAGGAAAAGGAGACGGTTTACCAATGCCGCCAGTGTCAGCAAACCTTTGCGGTGGATGTGATTTACAGGCTGCACTGCCCGCAGTGTAACAGCACTGCTGCTGAGATGATAAGCGGGCGAGAGCTTTTTATTGAATATTATGAAGGCGACTAAAGGAGCAGCAATATGACACAGATTCAGATGCAAACCCGTATTTTAGGGGCCAATGATCTACTGGCCGTCAGGAACCGGCGCATGTTTTCAGAGGCCGGGACCCTGGTTGTCAATCTCATGAGTTCGCCGGGATCAGGCAAGACTACCCTGCTGGAGCGCACTATTGAAGGCTTAAAGGGCCGCCTTCAGCTTGGCGTGATTGAAGGCGACCTGTACACTGATCAGGATGCCCAGCGCATAGAAAATAAAGGGGTTGATGTGGTGCAGATCAATACCGCCGGCACCTGCCACCTTGATGCCGCTATGGTGGAAGGGGCCTGGCAAAAGCTCAATCGTAAATCTATGCAGCTTTTGGTGATTGAAAACGTTGGCAACCTGGTCTGCCCGGCAGAATTCGATTTGGGTGAGGATTTTAAAGTAGTGGTTTTAAGCACTTCCGAGGGTAATGACAAAGTATGCAAATATCCCCTGGTTTTCATGGAAGCCCGGGCGGTTGTTCTCAACAAGATAGATTTGCTGCCTTATACAGATTTTGATATAGCGCGTTTCACCAGTGACCTGAATGAGGTGAATCCTCATGCAAAATTATTTATGGTTTCAGGCCGGACTGGTGATGGCATAGAAAAGTGGAACGAGTGGCTGATGGAGGAGGTGGAAAAGAAAAAACCCTCGTGTTAGAGAAAGAGATATATTGTGAATGGGATTATATGGCAGAATACTCGTCAAAGATGAAATTTGGGGGGAATACAAACATGCCGACCAAGATTAATAGACGCGATTTTATTCGCCTGTGCGCTGGCGGCGTTGCTGCCATATCGATGTCTTCGTTACTAGCACCGATGATCGCGGAAGCTGCCGAGTCCGGTGCGCCGCCGGTTATCTGGCTGCAGGGGGCAAGTTGTACAGGGTGTTCAATATCGTTACTCAACACTGTACATCCTGACATTAAGTCAGTATTGCTGAAAGTAATCAGCCTGCGTTATCATCCCAACATTTCCGGTGCCGCCGGAGATTTCGCCATGCAAGAAGGCATTTTTAAGGTTGCCGAACAGTATAAAGGCCAATTCTATCTGGTTGTGGAGGGAGCAGTTCCAACCGGAGCCAATGGCAAGTACTGCGTGGTTGGGGAAAGGGATGGGAAACACATCACCTTTGTAGATCTGGTACAGGAAGTGGGCAGCAAAGCCGCCGCAATTCTCAATTTTGGCACCTGTTCAGCTTTTGGAGGAATTCCGGCTACCCCGCCCAATCCTACAGGCTGCAAGCCGGTTTCTGATGTAGTCAAGGATGTCCCCTATATCAACGTGCCCGGTTGTCCGCCCCATCCCGATTGGATGGTGGGCACCATCGCCCATGTCCTGCTTTATAATGAAATTCCCGAACTTGATCGCTTCGGCAGACCAAAAATGTTCTTCAAGGACATCATTCACGATAACTGCCCCAGAAGGCAGTATTTCGACAATGCCATTTTCGCCAAGAATTTGAGCGAACCGGGTTGCCTTCTGGAAGTGGGCTGCAAAGGACCCATCGCTCACTGTGACTCCACCACGCGCCTGTGGAATGGGGGCACCAATTGGTGCATTAAGTCAGGCGCCCCTTGCCTGGCTTGCACAGAACCGCAATTCCCCGGTTGGCCGATGTATGCCAGGGTGCCTGAAATGCCTATCGCTCCTGGTATTACGGCTACCACCGATCAGATTGGTGTTGTACTGGGTGCGGCAACCGCTATTGGCATTGGCGGCCATTTAGCCGGCAACATAGCCAGCGGGCGGATTGGTCCCAAAAAGAACAGTGAGAAGGAAGGTGACAACTAATGGCGCAAAAGATTATTATAGATCCCGTAACTCGTATTGAAGGCCACCTTAAGGTGGAAGTCGAGGTGGAAAACGGGGCAGTGGTTGATGCTCATATCAGCGGCACCCTTTTCAGGGGATTTGAACTGATTATGCAAGGTCGCGACCCCAGGGACGCGCAACAGATAATGCAGCGCATCTGCGGGGTATGCCCGACTTCTCATGCCACCGCCGGCGCCCTGGCGTTAGACGATGCCTTTGGCATCGAACCGCCGCCAAACGGACGGATTATTCGCAATCTGATTTTTGGCTCCAACTATATCCAATCGCATATCTTGCATTTCTTTCACCTGGCGGCTTTAGATTACGTAAAAGCCCCCGAGGGGGTATTCCCGCTCAATCCTCAATATGCCGGGGATTACAGGCTGCCCGCCGATATTAATGCCCAGGCGGTAAACAATTATCTTAAAGCCCTGGAAATGCGTCGCAAAGCCCAGGAAATGCTGGCCATCTGGGGCGGCAGAATGCCGCATGTGCAGGCCATTGTGCCCGGTGGGGTCACTGAACTTCCTGATACCCAAAAGATTTACGAGTTCCTGGTTCGATTGGAAGAACTGACAGATTTTATTGATAATGTTTATGTTCCCACCGTGAAGGCAGTGGCAGGTGCTTATCCGGATTGGTTCGACATCGGCCGGGGCTGCATGAACATGCTGGCCTATGGCGGCTTTCCCCTGGAAGAAGGCCCGGATCATATCAATAAAAAGAAATTCTTCCCTTCCGGGGTTTATGTTCGCGGGCAGTATAAGGATTTTGATCCCCAGCTGATCACCGAGGAAGTAAAGTACTCCTGGTACCAGGATGACACCGGCGGCAACAGCCCTGATAAGGCGGTAGTAGTTCCCGATGCTGAAAAGAAGACAGGTTATTCCTGGCTGAAGGCCCCGCGCTATAATGGGGAGCCTATGGAAGTAGGCCCGCTGGCCCGCCAGTGGATCCTTAAACAAAAGGATCTGGTGGAAATGGGCCCCAACAAAGCCTTTTCGGTAATGGGACGCCATTTTGCGCGGGCGGTGGAGACCTCTGCCATGGCTGCCGCCATGAAAGAGTGGGTTCTGCAGATAAAGGCCGGCGAGCCAGTAGCCACTCCCCACAAGGTGGCCAATGAAAGCCTGGGTATGGGACTGACCGAAGCCTCGCGCGGGGCCCTGGGACACTGGCATAAGATTGAACATAGCCGCACCAAGATACTGAATGCGGTGGTGCCAACCACCTGGAATGGCGGCCCCAGGGATATCAATAATGTGGCTGGCCCCATGGAACAAGCCATAATTGGCGCTCCGTTAAACGATCCGCAAAATCCCATCGAGGTGGTAAGAATCATTAGATCGATGGACCCCTGCCTGGGGTGCGCCATCCATGTCATGACCCCGGATAAGAAACATATTAGCCAGTTTGTTGTTAATTAGGGGGTGAGCTAATGAAAAAGATGGAAAATCGACACTCCATATGGATACGATTATTTCACTGGAGCAACATGATCAGCATCACCCTGCTGATCCTTACCGGCTATTATATCCATGCCCCGCATACATTCAAATGGTTGTTTGCCAATATGGATAACGCGCGTATGCTACACTTTGCTATGGCTTATCTGTTGCTGTTCGGTGTGATCGGTCGGGTATATTATGCAATTGTGGCCAAAGATGCCCATAATATTGTATTCCGGCCGATCAAGGATACCCGTAATTTCCCCAGTATGATCAAGTATTACCTGTTCATGGCCGACAGTCACCCCTATTATGGGAAGTATAATCCCGGTCAGAAAATGATGTATACCGGATGGCTTATAATGGCCCTGGTGCAGATCATCACCGGCTTTGTGCTCTATGCGCCCAATACCTTTCCCGGTTGGGGGGCATTTTTGGGCGGGCTGATTGCCGTGCGGGTGATACACTATGTAGTCAACTGGTTATTCGTATTGTCGGTAGTTGTACATGTTTATCTGGACGTATCTGAAGGCATTCCGGTGCTGTTATCCATGTTTACCGGCAAGATTCCTGCAGGAACCCACGGAGCCCCTGAAGAGTCGCAGAGCAGCAGCGCCGGAGGCCGCGGCCTGGGTGCGTAGGGAGGTCCCATGTTGAGACTCGTTGTAGTTGGAATCGGCAATATCTTCATGCAGGATGATGGCCTGGGTGTCTATGTGATCCAGAAGCTGTCCGAACGATCCTGGCCTGAAGAGGTTGAACTGGTTGATGCCGGTATTGCCAGTTTCGAGATTCTGGATGTTTTCTGCCGAGCAGATGTGATCATCGTGGTAGATTCTATGTCGGTCGGGGGTGATCCTGGCACCATTTACCGGGCGCCCCTTGAAAGGCTGGGGTTAAGGAGCAACGGAAACATTACCTCAATGCACGAATTGCACTTTACCGAAGCCATCAAAGTGGTCAACTTGATGGGTTACCATCCCCGGGTGATTGTCTTTGGGGTTGAACCTTACATTGTTGACGTGGGCCTGGAATTAACCCCGCTGATTGCCGATAAAATGCCTCGATTACTGGAATTGGTGGAGGCAGAAATTAAAACTATATTGAGCACAGCAGCTTTATAAGCGGAGTGCTCAAAAATCCATGGCAGGATTACGGCTTCCAGGGGTGGAAGGCTCCGGCTTTCCACCCTTTAGGCTGCGGTGGATCTATGCTGCTCCCTTGCAGTAAAAAATATGATGTAAGTAATGGATGGGCCATGAGCACAATAATCAACAGCAAGCGGATAACCATTAAAGGGATAGTTCAAGGGGTGGGGTTTAGGCCCCATGTATACCGCCTGGCCACAGATTTAAAGCTAAGGGGATGGATCATGAATACGGCCAGTGGGGTATTCATTGAAGTGGAAGGCCCTTTACCGGGTATCGATGAATTTATTCGTCTCCTGCTTGAAGCGCCCCCTCCATTGGCCCTGATCACCAGTTGCCAGGTGGAGGATATAGCAACGCAGCACTTTGGTGATTTTACTATTTTAGAGAGTGTCAACCAGCAAACCCGAGAGGTTATGGTATCACCGGATATTGCCATTTGTGCCGATTGTCAACGGGAGGTTCTTGACCCTCAGAACCGGCGCTTTCATTATCCTTTCATCAACTGTACCAATTGTGGCCCACGTTTCACCATTATTCAGGATGTACCCTATGACCGGGTTAATACCACCATGGCGAAATTTCCCATGTGCCGGGAATGTGGGGCCGAATACCGGGACCCATTGAACCGCCGCTTTCATGCCCAACCCAATGCTTGTCCGCGGTGTGGCCCACACGCCATATTGACTGATAGGTTAGGTGAGTCGTGTAAGGATAAGGTTATTGATGTGTTGAAAGCCGGGGCTATTGTGGCAGTCAAAGGCCTGGGCGCTTTTCACCTGGCGGTGGATGCCAGCAATCGGGAGGCAGTCAGCTTGTTGCGGCAGCGTAAAAAACGGGATGTCAAACCATTTGCGGTAATGGCCCGCGATCTTGAGGCAGTGAAAAAGTATTGCCAGGTTACGGCCCGGGAAGAACAATGGTTAACCTCCCGCCAGGCGCCTATTGTGGTGATAGAAAGCAAGGCCAATCCAGCCATCCCCGGTGAATTGCTGCATCCCGGCCTGAATACATTGGGCGTAATGCTGCCCTATTCACCGCTGCACTACATTCTATTTGATGAGGAACTGGATTTGCTGGTAATGACCAGCGCCAATATCAGCGATGAACCGATTATCACGGATAATATAGAGGCCTTAAGCAAATTGAAAAACCTGGCCGACTATTTTCTGCTCCATAATCGGGATATATTCAATCCTTGTGACGATTCGGTTATGAGTTGTACCAGCATGGGAACACCCAATATTATCAGGCGGGCCCGGGGTTTCGTGCCCCAGGGCATTAAAATAGAGGGGATGAAAACTGAACCAACCGTGCTGGCGGTGGGCGGGGAAATGAAGAATACCTTTTGTTTGACTCGTGGTGACGAAGCCTTTTTGAGTCAGCATTGGGGTGACTTGAATCATTACAACAATTATCTTAATTTCTCCGAAGGCATCAAGCGTTTTAAGAATATGCTGGCTGTCGAACCGGCAGTCATCGCCCATGATCTGCATCCCAATTATCAGTCTACGCGCTGGGCTTTGCAGCAAACCCACCTGGACTTGGTCCCCGTTCAGCACCATTATGCTCACATGGCCTCGGTAATGGCTGAGAATGGCATAAATGGTCCGGCTATCGGCTTAATCTGTGACGGCACCGGGTGGGGCACTGACGGAGCGGTCTGGGGTGGAGAAGTGCTGATCGGTGATTACCGGGGTTTTGACCGGGTTGCGCACCTGAAATACATGCCCCTTCCAGGCGGTGATTTGACCAGCAAAAAACCCTATCGCATGGCCTTTATCTATCTATATCAATTGATGGGGGAAAAAGCCTATCCTTATGCAGAGCGCTGGCTGCCTGATTTAACATGGCAGGAAAGAGACATTATGGTTAACCGGCTCCAACAACCTGAGCCGCTCGTGACCTCTTCCTGCGGCCGGCTTTTCGATGCGGTCAGTTCTATTCTGGGAATTTGCCATTTCAACCGCTATGAAGGGCAGGCGGCTATGGAATTGGAAGCGATGGCGGATATGAAGACAGATGGCATTTACCCGGGATGGATAGAAAAATCTCCAGACGGTTTGATTATGGATGTTAGTGAAATATGGATGGCGCTTCTCAATGACCTTGACCGGGGCGTTTTACTGTCTGCCATATCAGCTCGATTCCATCGCAGTCTGGCCTGGTTGTTTACCGAGACCATCCGCCGGGTTTACGAACGAAGCGGAATTAAGCAAGTGGTGATGAGCGGCGGCGTTTTTCACAACAATATACTGTTGAAAACGATGTTACAATCCCTGAAAAAGCTTGAACTGGAAGTATATATTCATAAGCAGGTGCCGGCCGGAGACGGCGGAATCGCACTGGGTCAGGCAATAATAGCAAGTGAGGTGACACCCTGATGTGCCTGGGAGTTCCTGGCAAGATAATAGAAATATATAATGGCAGGGCGCGAGCTGACATCAATGGTAATCAAGTGGAGATAAGTGTTATACTTACCCCTGAAGTGCAGCCGGGTCAATACGTGTTGATACATGCCGGCTTTGCGATGCAGGTAATCGATGAAACTGTTGCTGATGAAACCATGGGATGGTTATTGGAACTGCAAGCGGTGGAGACCAGCCCATGAATTGTAATCAATCTTATCAGCAGCAGCTGTTGCGCGAAATACAAGGCTCATGCATACCGGCAGTCCTTATGGAAGTATGCGGAACGCATACCATGGCTATTGCCCGTAGTGGTATCCGTGACCTTTTGCCTCCCCATATCAAACTTCTCTCCGGGCCGGGATGCCCGGTTTGTGTAACTTCTCAAGGCGATATAGATGCAGTGATTCAACTGGCACAGGATACAGGCATTACCTTATTAACATTTGGTGATATGATGCGGGTCCCGGGAAGCGAAATGTCCTTGCAGGAAGCCCGCAGCCAGGGGGCGGATGTGAGGGTGGTTTATTCCCCACTGGATGCTCTGCAGATTGCCCGGCAGAATCCGGGGCGGGAAATGGTTTTCCTGGGTATCGGTTTTGAGACCACCGCTCCAACCGTAGGCATCACCATCGAACAGGCCTATGCGGAGGGAGTGTCCAATTTCTCAGTATTATCACTGCACAAGGTGGTTCCCCCGGCTTTGGAGGTCATATTTTCCGACCCTGACATGAAGCTGGACGGCCTGATCTGTCCCGGTCATGTATCCCTGGTAATAGGCCTGCAGCCATACCGGGAGCTGGTGGAAAAGTATAAAAAGCCCTGTGTGGTTACCGGTTTTGAAACGCTTGATATACTGGAAGGCCTCTACATGCTGCTGAGGCAGATAGAAGCCGGCCAGGCCAAAGCCGAGATTCAATACCGGCGGGTGGTAAAACCGGATGGCAACCCTATTGCACGGGAGTTATTATCCAGGGTCTTTCGGCCGGTCACCGCCCGCTGGCGGGGTCTGGGCGATATCCCTGGCAGCGGACTGGCCTTGCATGAAACCTATGCTGCCTTTGATGCCGCCAGGAGGTTTGATATTGCTGAAATCGAGGACAAGCCAATCAAGGGGTGTGCCTGCGGCAGCATCTTGACAGGCAAAATCAGCCCAGAGCAGTGCGCCTTGTTTGGCAAATCCTGCACCCCGTTAAAACCAGTGGGTCCATGTATGGTATCACAGGAAGGCGCTTGTGCCGCTTATTACCGGTATGCCCCGTTGAAAGGAAGCGAATAGATTGAAAGAAGAACGCATTCTTCTGGCGCATGGCAGTGGAGGCCTGATGAGCCAGCGCTTAATTGAAGATGTTTTTAAAAATAACTGGAGCAACGCTTATCTAAACGATATGTTGGATGGCGCCATTCTGTCTCTGCCAGGCGGGAAGGTAGCGCTTTCGACTGATTCCTTTGTTATCACCCCCATCTTTTTCCCCGGGGGGGATATAGGAAAACTGGCAGTTTGCGGCACGGTAAATGATCTGGTTGCTTGCGGGGCCAGACCATTGTACCTGACTGCGGCATTTATAATAGAAGAGGGATTTATGATTTCGGAACTGGTCAAGATTGCAAATTCCATGGCGGACACTGCCAGACTGGCCGGGGTGCAACTGGTAACCGGGGATACCAAGGTGGTTGAAAAGGGCAGTGTCGATCAGATCTTTATAAATACCGCTGGAATCGGGATTATTGAACATAATCACCAATTGCATCCCCGCACTTTAAAACCGGGCGACCAGGTCATTATAACCGGACAGATAGGGGACCACGGTCTGGCCATTTTAGCGCAACGGGAAGGACTAACCTTCACCACCCCTGCGATAAGCGATTGTGCCGCATTGCAGTGTATCAATATGGTGATGAACGAGTTCCCTGGTCAGTTTCGCTGCATGCGCGATCCCACCAGGGGCGGCCTGGCCACGGTACTCAATGAAATCGCGGTCCAATCCGGGTTGGGGATAGTGGTGAAAGAAGACTGTATCCCCGTATCCCCGGTGGTTAACGGGGCTTGTGAGATGTTGGGCTTGGATCCGCTTTACATGGCCAACGAAGGCAAGATGGTGATCTTCACTGCACCTGAACAGGTCCAACCCATACTTCAAGCTTTGCATCGATTCCCTGAAACCAGTCAGGCAACGGTCATCGGTGAGGTGTACAACAATTACGCCGGTATGGTGCTGCTTCAGACCACGCTAGGCTCACGGCGTATAATAGGAGCACTTGAAGGAGAACACGTACCCCGCATTTGTTAGAGACTGGGTGCCAGGCACCCACATTACACATGTGCCAGGCACCCACATGACACCCGTCCCACCACAGCATCCCCTAGGCAAGATGTTTTACCTTGATAAGTCTCATACCGTTGAGGGTGACCAGAAGGGAACTGCCCATATCAGCGGCTACCGCCAGCCATAAGGTCAGCCATCCGGGAATAACCAATAAAAGGATCAATCCTTTAATGAGCAGGGCGAAGGCGATATTTTGCTTTATAATACGCAAGGTCTTACGGCTCAGCTTCATGGCATAGGCCAGCCTGGTTAAATCATCTGCCATCAAAGCGATATCTGCTGTTTCCAGTGCAGCATCGGTTCCGGCGACACCCATGGCGATGCCTACGGTTGCAATCGCCATGGCAGGCGCATCATTCACCCCATCCCCCACCATGGCCACCTTATCATATTGAGCCAAAAGCTTTTTCATAGCATCAACTTTATCCTCGGGCAGCAGATCAGCCCGGAATTCATCAACACCCGCCCGGGAAGCCATAGCCCGAGCTGTATTTTGACTGTCACCGGTCAGCATAACGGTTTTCTTGATACCGCATTTGCGTAAGCCTTCAATTGCCTTCCTGCTGTTGTCCCGCAAAACGTCTGCTACGGCAATAAGTCCCAGTATTTTATCCTCATCGCCAAGAATCATGACGGTTTTGCCTTGATTTTGGAAGGAGGTGATCATTTCTTCAACCTCATCCGTGATAAGCGATGATGCGGCAAAAAACCTCATATTGCCAATCTGGTAGAGTTTGTCCCCAACCTGACCTGTGGCACCCATACCCCAAACCGCTTCAAAATTGGCAACCGGGGGGATTGTTGCTCCTTTTTGCCGGATATAATCAAGAATGGCTTCTGCCAGTGGATGTTCCGATCGGGATTCAATAGCCGCCGCTATGGCCACAATATCATCCGCAGAATAGGCATTAACCGGAATGATGTCAGTCACTTGCGGTTTTCCCACCGTCAGCGTTCCGGTCTTGTCAAATGCGATCACCGATAAGGCGCCTGCCTCTTCAAGGTGTATGCCGCCCTTAACCAGAACACCGCTTTTGGCCGCGCTGCCTATAGCCGAAACGATAGAAACCGGAGTAGAAATGACCAGCGCGCAGGGGCAGGCCACCAGCAGCATGGCCATGGCTTCATAGAACCATTTGTAAAAGGGCTGACCGAAAACTACGGTAGGAATGGTGGCCACCAGGGCGGCCCCAATGATTACTAAAGGGGTGTAGTAGCGGGCAAACCTGTCCACGAACTGCTGGGAAGGGGCCTTTTGTCCCTGGGCCTCTTCGACCATCTGAATGATTCTGGAGATGGTATTGTCCCTGGCCAGCCGTGTAACTGCAATTTCCAGAGAACCGCGTTCATTTATGGTTCCGGCATAGACCTGGTCTCCAATGCCTTTTTCCACCGGCAATGACTCACCGGTTATGGAGGCTTGATTTACAGAGGAAAAGCCGGCGATCACCCTGGCATCCATGGCGATTTTTTCTCCGGGGCGAACAATAATAATATCACCAATCTGTATTTCCTCCAGCGGCAGCGTAATTTCGGCCCCATTGCGTTTAACCAGGGCTTCGTCAGGGGTTAGATCCATTAAGGCGCGGATGGAGTTCCTGGTTCTGTTAAGGGTATAGCCCTGTAAGGTATTGCCCAGGGAAAAAAGGAAGACCACCGCGGCAGCTTCCTCAAACTGGCCAATCGCCGAGGCCCCGATTACAGCAATGCACATTAAAATATTCATGTCCAATTCATGAGCGTTGAGCAGCACCGCAATGCCATTTTTAGCGGGAAGAAATCCGCCCAGGACGATTCCGGCCATGAAAAAAGTTGTTGAAACCACTTGCGGGACGGCCAAAATTTTGGCCCCAAAGCCCAAAACCAGCATCAGCAAAGCCATCAGGGTTGGCAGTGCATAGGGATTACGCTTCCAAAAAGGAAGCTCGGTTTTTGATTGTAAAGGCGGGTCAATTGCGGCTCGATATCCCAATTTGCCAATGGTGGCTATGATTTCGGCAATAGGCCCCTGATGTCTGACGGTCATCCTGGCTGTCCCGAAATTGACGTTTACCATTTCAACGCCGGAGATTATACCAATGCGCCGCTCTAATATGGCCGCACAGTCGGCGCAGTCCATGCCCTCGATTCGTAATGCGGTGGTTATTTTCCGACAACCGTCCTCACTTTCTACCCGGGCGTCATAGCCCAGGGTCTTGACCTTATCTATGACTTGCTCAACCCCGATTTGAGCAGCATCAAAAGCAACATTCATTTTACCCAGGGGAAAGGCTATGGTGGCTGCGGCTACACCGGGCATTAATTTAACCGCTTTTTCCACCGTGGCCGCGCAATCAGGGCAATCCATCCCGTTTACCTCCAGGCTGCAGGAGGATGTCCCATCTTTTATCTTTATCGCTTTACCCATAATCAAAGCTCCCTTCACTGCTACATGTGATTTATGCTGTTATCGCATCAGGTCTAGAAACTGGGTGGCCCATGCTTCACTATGACTGGCGTGTTCAAAGCCTTGTTCAAAAAGGGTTTTAACGTGATCATCTGCCAACGAATAGTAGACAATTTTGCCTTCGCGGCGGAATTTAACCAATTTATTGGCCCGCAGTATTCTCAATTGATGAGAAACCGCAGAATCAGACGCACCGATGACAGCGGCAAGATCACAAACACACAACTCTTTGTGCAACAGGGCAAACAACATTTTAATCCGGGTGCCATCAGCCATGGTTTTGAAGATATCAGCCAAAGATTGTGCTTCATCATCGCTGATCATACACTGCCGTACTTCAGAAACCGCTTCTTCATGAATCATGGCAACTTCGCAGCGGTCTAATCGTTCCTCATCAGGCACCTGCCACACCTCCTATTATTAATGAACATATGAACCAATGTTCATATATAAAATTATAGTAATGTGCAGAAAGTAAGTAAAGAGAAATCTATTGGACTTAAACCGATAAAACATGAGCTACAATAGTTTTGCCAGATCGTATCCGTGTTCAAGCAGCCAGTTTTTGGCGCTGATCGCAACGCCTATGTCATTGCTATGAAAGTCCCTGTTTTTGTCATGCTTTAAGGGCTGCGCCCGATTTTGTCATGCCTTAAGGGCAACGCCCGAAGGATCTTTCACGTAGCGAACAACCCTCGGGGGAAAGATCCTTCGCTCTGCTCAGGATGACAGTATTCGCTCAGGATGACTCCTATATATTTATGCATTCAAACAGCAAAATTAAGGGTTTCCGCAGGGGCATCAAGGTTGATTTCTGTCACTGATTAACTGGTTTACGTTGGAATACAAGCCAAAAACAGGCTGGTTTCATAAGGATAATTATGACTTAAAGGGGCTTGTGAAATCCTTTTGCATAGATTATACTAAAGATGCAATGGCGGAGAAGTAAAAGTATACTATCTTAAGTCATTGGTTTTTTATCCTTAAAGTCGTTAGTTTGGGTTTGTTTTTAGTTTAAATGTATATTACTTGCTTAGGTTGGGAGATTGAACTTTAATCCTATTTCGGGTTTTGTGCTTTCGGATTAGAATAGGTTACTGGATCTTGGACCGGTGTCAACTACTTCTCCGCCATAGCATTTTATGAGTAAAGACCGAAAAGCCCTCACAAAAAGGTGAGGGCTGTAATCTTTTCTGCCCAGGGTGCTTCTGTCTCGGTTTGTTGTTTGAGGTTTAAAGGCGGCAAGATAAGCTGCCTGATAATAGATGAGCGTCGGCGGATTTTGCTGCTGTGGCAGCTAAGTGTCGCTTAGCGGGGTTAGACTGGACATAGAGCTAAAATACGGTTAACCTGGCAATAGCCCGGCAATGAAATGCCAGGTACCCTGGGCTGCTATCATTGCTAAGCAAGCCCCTTGATTTCGTCATCTTAAGGGCAATGTCCGATTTTGTCATCCTGAGGGCAACGCCCGAAGGATCTTTCACGTAGCGAACAACCCTCCGGGGAAGATCCTTCGCTCCGCTCAGGATGACAGCAGTAAGCAACGCCCGTTGGTTGTCATGCCTTAAGGGCAACGCCCGTTTTGAATCCTTAAGGGCAATGCCCGATTTTGTCATCCTTAAGGGCAACGCCCGATTTTGTCATCCTGAGGGCAACGCCCGAAGGATCTTTCACGTAGCGAACAACCCTCCGGGGAAAAGATCCTTCGCTCCGCTCAGGATGACGGCAGTAAGCAACGCCCGTTTGTTGTCATGCCTTAAGGGCAACGCCCGTTTGTTGCCATGCCTTAAGGGCAATGTCCGATTTTGTCATGCCTTAAGGGCAATGCCCGATTTTGTCATCCTGAGGGCAACGCCCGAAGGATCTTTCGCGTAGCGAACAACCCTCGGGGGAAGATCCTTCGCTCTGCTCAGGATGACAGCAGTAAGCAACGCCCGTTGGTTGTCATGCCTTAAGGGCAACGCCCGTTTGTTGCCATGCCTTAAGGGCAATGTCCGATTTTGTCATGCCTTAAGGGCAATGCCCGATTTTGTCATCCTGAGGGCAACGCCCGAAGGATCTTTCGCGTAGCGAACAACCCTCCGGGGAAAAGATCCTTCGCTCCGCTCAGGATGACGGCAGTAAGCAACGCCCGTTGGTTGTCATGCCTTAAGGGCAACGCCCGTTTGTTGCCATGCCTTAAGGGCAATGTCCGATTTTGTCATGCCTTAAGGGCAATGCCCGATTTTGTCATCCTGAGGGCAACGCCCGAAGGATCTTTCGCGTAGCGAACAACCTTCGGGGAAAAGATCCTTCGCTCCGCTCAGGATGACACCAATAGGGAGTATAAGGCGGCACCGGGGAAAAGGGAATGACCTCAAAAGGAGGCTTAATATGCGTATAATACATACTGCTGATTGGCACCTGGGCCGGTCTTTGCATGGACATAATCTGATTGAGGAACAGGCCCATGTTTTGCTGCAATTTATTAATTTGGCAAAGGAAAGCAAGATTGATGCAATAATCATCGCCGGAGATGTATTTGACCGCTCCCAGCCACCTGCTGAAGCGGTCAGCTTGCTCAATATGGTGCTGACGTCGCTATGCCAGGAGCTTAAGATACCGACCATAGTGATTGCCGGCAATCATGACAACCCGGAGCGGATCGGCTTTGCACAGCAGATGCTGCTAAGCCAGCAACTATATATGGTCGGCCCTCTGCAGGGCTTCTGGCAGCCTATACGGATTGATGATCAATACGGTCCGGTCTATTTTTGTCCACTGCCCTATGCCGATCCAGCATTTATCCGTTATTTTACCGGGAACGAACAGATCCATGACCATCATGCCGGTTTACAGGCCATGGTGCAGCATCTAACGGCTGCACTGCCTGCTTCAGCCCGAAGGGTTGCGATTGCCCATGCTTTTATCAGCGGGGGCGAAGAAAGCGAATCAGAACGCCCCTTGACCGCTGTTGGTGGGGCCGGGCAGGTGCCGGCCAGCATTTTTGTCCCTTTTCACTACAGCGCTCTGGGGCACTTGCATGGTCCGCAAAATGTGGGCAAAGAGCAGGTCCGCTACGCCGGCTCGCTACTCAAGTACTCTTTTGCTGAAGCTGAACACCACAAAGGCATCACCATGCTGGAAATCGATGTGGCAGGAAAAATACTCAGTTTGGAAAACATTCCTTTAAGCCCGCGTCGTGAAGTTCGCTGTATTGAAGGCTTTATGGAAGAAATCCTGAAAGGACCGCCGGCTGGGGAAAGCCGTGATGATTACGTCAAGGTGATTCTACTCGATGAGGGAGCCTTATTGGACCCGATGGGCAAACTGCGCCAGGTTTATCCAAATCTACTGGAGCTGCAGCGTCCCACATTAAACAGCATACCGGACAATTTAGGTTCAGAGCGTGATTTCAGAAATCTTTCCGAAGTGGATCTATTTAACTCTTTTTATCAGCAGGTCACCGGGTGCCATCTTTCCGAGCATGAAGGATGGGTACTGGCCCGCCTCATTGATGAATTTTATATTCAGGAAAGAGGGGCATAAATATGAAACCAATACGCTTGCAGCTGACTTCCTTTGGACCATTTGTAGGCACCCATGAAGTAGACTTTACCCGCTTGCAGGACCGCTCCTTTTTTCTTATCCATGGTCCCACGGGATCGGGGAAAACCATGCTGCTGGATGCCATGTGCTTTGCCCTCTATGGTGAAAGCAGCGGCGGAGAACGGAATCCAGAAAACATGAGAAGTGATTTCGTCGGGCGGGATCAGCGCAGTGAGGTTGTATTTGAATTCTCCCTGCGGGGCAAAACCTATCGCGTCCACAGGAGCATGCGCTATCTGCGCCCCAAAGAACGCGGACAGGGTATGACGGAAGTTGGGCCACAGGCTGAATTACACGACATCAGCCAGATAGACGCGGAAAACCCTCATGGTGTTCCCCTGGCGAGCAATTCCAGCCGGGTGACGGAAATGGTGGAAAAATTACTGGGGTTTAAGGGCGACCAGTTCCGCCAGGTGGTAATACTCCCCCAGGGCCAATTTCGACGCTTGCTGATGGCGGATTCAAAAGACCGCCAGGTGATTATGGAGGCCTTATTCCAAACCGGTCTTTACAAGCGCATGGAAGAGTTTTTCAAGCAGCAGGCCAAAGCCGTGGAGGACCGGGCCAGGTCGCTTCAAGATAAAAGCCAACTGCTCCTTAATGAGGTGGAGTGCACATCTGTAGATGAGTTGAAAAGGAAAATAGCCGACAAAGCGGAGGCAGTTCAGGATTGGAGTCGGCAATTTCTAAGTATCAGTAAGGCTGTAAGCCGGGCTCAGGGCGAACTCCTCTTGGGCAGACAGATTGAGCAGAAGTTGGCTAACTGTGATGAAGCCCAGAAAATCTATACTAGCCTGATAGCACAACGAGAGGAGATCGATGAGCAGCGCCTGGAACTGGGAAAAGGCCAACAGGCCATGCAGATCTTACCTGTAGACAATAGTATGCAAAAACGCCGGAATGAATATATGCAGGCCGAAGAAGATTACCAGC
The DNA here is from genome assembly GCA_050949825.1 of Syntrophomonadaceae bacterium. Taxonomy (GTDB): domain Bacteria; phylum Bacillota; class Syntrophomonadia; order Syntrophomonadales; family Syntrophomonadaceae; genus DTU019. Next base: position 193,432 of record JBMNGL010000013.1, read on the forward strand.
AAAGCCGCGCAGAACTGGCAAAGGCTCAAGAGGAGAGCCGGAAGGCCCAGGAAGTCTATCTTCTGGAAGCGGGGAAGGATAGCGCGCGGCAGCAGGCTCTTGATCACCTCCAATGGCTGCAGGGCCTTAGCGAAGCATTTGCCCAGCACCAGCAGGCTTGTGAAGAGGCGGCTGCGATAAAACAGGAGTGTGACCAAGCACGGGCCCGGACGATGCAAACGGAGGGTGAATTAGACGAGTTGCGGCGCTTGCTGGACAATACCAGGAAAGCCTGTCAGGCTGCCCAACAGGAGGCGCTTCGCCGCGAATTGTTGAGCGTAGAGGTGGCCAGGCGAGAAAGGGAATTAGAAAGGCGCCGGGCGTTGCATGATGCGCAAAAAGATGCGGCCCAGTCTCATATTGACCTGGCACAGGGCCAGGCAAAACAGGATTCCGCTTATGAATATCTGCAACAGCTTAGAAATGAACAAATTGAAATGCGGGAGGCCTGGCAGCAGGGTCAGGCAGCCATACTGGCAGCCAACCTGGAAGAGGGCAGTCCCTGCCCGGTATGCGGCTCCTTATCCCATCCCGCTCCAGCTGCAAGCACTACCGGTTTGCCCGGGTCAGAGCAGATTAAGAAAAAGCAGCAGCAGCTTGATCAGGCGGAAAAAGACCTTGATAAAGCCAGAAAAAGAACAACAGAACTGCAAACCAAGGACGCCTTGCTAAAGGATAGAATTCGCGACATGATAAGCGAGCTGGGTGCAGCGGCCGAACTAGATCCGGCCGCCTTACAACAGGCCCTTGATTTGTGCCGGCAACAGCATCAGGCCGCGTTGCAGGCTGCAGAGCAGGAACAAATACTATCCAGTGAGATCGAACGGCTTGAAGAAACGGAAAAGCAAACCCTGCTGCAATTAAAACAATGCTATGAGGAACTCAACCAGACCCTGCAGCAGCTCACTTCGGTCGATGCCATTCGCACTGAGCGCGCCCAACGTCTTCCTGAAACCATCGCGGATCAGGCCGCCCTGCGGCAAGCACAGCAGCAGGCTGCGCTCGTGGCTGAATCGTTAGTCCTGGCTCTGGAGAGCGCCCGGGTAGAGGCAGAAGAAAAACAGCGCCGATTCTCCATAAGTGAAACCCGTGTCGAGGCCTTAATGCAAAAGGCTGCGGAAGCTAAAGAACGTTTTGAATATGAGGGCGGTGTTTTCATGCAAAAACTGCAGGAAGCAGGTTTTGCCACTCCGGCGGATTATGAAATGGCCCGGCGGCCGGCTCACCTGCTGCAGCAGCTTGAGGCCGCCATCAGCAATTATGATCTCGGCCTGCGTTCCGCAGAGGATCATTTGAAACGCTGTCAAAAAGAAGCTGAAGGCCTGGCAGCAGTTGATGTAGCTGCCTTGGAAGAACGATTTATTGAACTATCTGCGGAGCGGGACCGCATTCACCGTGAGCATACTTTGGCAGAAGAGCGCCTGGCAGTCAAAAGAAATCGTTTGCAGACATTGGAAAACTATGATCATAAATTAAAGGCCATCGAAGAGCAGTATAAGATCTTGGGAAATCTGGCTGATATCGCCAACGGTAAGAATCCCAAAAATGTCACTTTTCAGCGTTTTGTGCTGGGGGCCTTGCTGGATGATGTCATCATAACCGCCAGCCAACGCCTCAAGATCCTGAGCAAAGGACGCTTTTTATTGCAGCGCAGCCAGGAATTAACCCGGGCCAATGCGGCGGCCGGGCTGAATATTACCGTTTACGACCATTACACCAGCACCGCTCGCCCGGTTGCAAACCTGTCCGGTGGGGAATCCTTTCTGGCATCTTTGGCCCTGGCCCTGGGACTGGCCGAAGTGGTGCAGTCCTACGCAGGCGGTACGCGCCTCGATGCCATATTTATCGATGAGGGTTTCGGATCCCTGGATGCTGATTCCCTTGATGATGCCGTAAGAATCCTTTTTGATCTCCAGGAACAGGGGCGCCTGGTCGGGATCATTTCCCACATTGATGAACTTAAAGAACGAATTGATGCCCGCCTGGAAGTACAGAAAAGCGATACCGGCAGTAGCCTGCGCTTTGCCTTATCTTAATAAGCGGGACGATATGGGGCGGTCAAGTTTGCAAAGCTCCCAGATCGGGAACTGATGTGTATCAGATACCCAGCAGCTCACTTCCCCAAAAATCGCACATTATTTCCGTTATCCTCTTCAACATGGCTTGTTCAAACTACGGTGATGCAGTATGATTGTAGAGGTTTTAAAGAGAGGATAATAAAAGTTTCCGTAGAAAGAAATAGAAAAATGCCGCAGAAAGAATGATTCAACTTTACCAAGTCGCTACAGGAGTGTTTGAATGCGTATAGGACTGGCTATTGATATCCTGGACTCAAAGCGCAGCCCGGTAGGTGATCTGATGCCTGTCAGCAGCGGGATTGCAGTCTATCTGCTGGAATTACTCACTGCCCTGGCCAAGCTTGAGCAGCAGCACGAATACTTTTTGATCTGTTCCCGTAAAATGCGCACTCCCTTGCCCAGCAACATGCCCTGGGAATTGGTCCAGTTTCCCTGGACCAGATTGTCCCCGTATGCTCGCTATAGCGGCGCCTGGCGAGAATGGGCCGTAGCCCATTGCAAACTGGATTTGCTGCATGAAGTAAAGCCCAGTGAACCCTGCTTTCGTTCACCCCAATATCCCCTGGTGGTGACGGTTCACGATGTTATGCCGTTACTGCATCCAGAATGGTTTACATTTAGTAATAGGACTGCATTCAGGTTGTTCAGCAAGCACAATTTGAACCGGGCGCGAATTATCATCTGCGTCTCTCAACATACTGCCAACGACCTGCTATCTTTAATGCCACATCTGGCCCCCAAGATAAGGGTCATCCCCATAGCGGGTCAAACCCTGCACCGGCCGGATACCGGGCGTGAACAGTTAACCAGGAAATACGGGGTGAATAAGCCCTATATTTTGAATGTCTCCACCATAGAACCTCGCAAAGGTCATTTAGCCATGTTTGAGGCTTTAAAGATTCTCAAAGAAAGCGGATGTCCCCATCAACTGGTGTGCATCGGCGGCCTGGGATGGCATACCCGGGGTATCCTGAACCACCCCGACTACCAGGCCCACCAGGCGGATATTATTTTTCCAGGCGCCGTGGATCGGACTACATTGAGCTGCTTTTACCATCATGCGGAGGCGTTTGTCTATCCATCTCTATACGAAGGCTTTGGCATACCGCCTCTGGAAGCTATGCAAATCGGGCTTCCCGTAGTGGCCAGCGCCAATTCCAGCATGCCGGAAGTACTTGGGGAAGCTGCTTATTATCTCAGCCCTCAACCGACGGGTGCTGAAATAGCCCGGGCGTTAATAGACCTGTTGACAACACCGGGCAAAAAAGAGCACTATCAAGAAATGTCCCTTAAGCAAGCCTCACGTTTTAGCTGGCAGCAAACTGCTCAGCAGACCCTGGAAGTCTATGAAGAAATTGTTCAAAGCAGCTGATGGGCATAAACCCCTCCCTTCACGGAGGGGTTTATAACCTCAACCGCGGTAAGGCGAAAAAAGAGGAACTCCTTTTATTTGTCCCGGTTTTCCAGCAGGTATCCTAGAATCTGTTTCGGGGTCAGTTGTGCAATTCAACCCTGCAAATCAATAATGGCCGACGCGCTTGTGCTGGTCAAACATCTCCTTGACTGACCACAGGTTAAGGAAAGCGTTGTATCCCCACCACATCGAAGCAACCGCATTGAGTGCCTTTAATGACATGAGCAAACAGGCGCTGCCCAGCACAAAAAACATTATCCAGGGCCAGGTGCCGAACCACCTTTCCAGTTTAACGACCAAAACATGATAAATACCGATGGTGAATAATACATAGAGTCCGAATAACAGACCAATATAAATCAAATTGAACTCCTTTCTGTCCGTAAACAAGGCACCGTTAGCAGGTGCAGAAGCCATCTGCGCTTCTTGGTCGACCCTTGCGGCTGCAAATATAAAGGGCATTTAAAGACCGAAAATGCTTACCACCCACCACTTTGCAGCAGTGTCTTGAAGATTATGACAAGGGCCACACCGCCTGACGGCTCTTGTTTCCTTTTCTTCCAGTGCTGATGTCAGATTAACAAAGCTGCCTGGCAACTTCAAGCTGAAATGAATTCCGCGAGTCCGGCTGTTCAGTTAGAACAATAATACTTATATAATTAATTATAAAACGTGAGGCCAGAGCTGTAAGGCAGGAGTGGTTAATGTTATACTGACTGCGTTTCATGGCTTAGATACCCAATGGCTCAATTATCAAGGGTGGCTGCGAGTGCCCCGGCACTCAGCAACAACTAATTGCTATTACCCTGGCCAGAAGATTAGGCTGAGTGCCGGGGTATATCCCCCGGGCACAGGGGGTAATTAGCCAAGGTCTACAGTTTGGAAAGGGTTTTTGCGAAATGACTAATGACAGGATACTTATCGTCGATGATGAGGAATTAATAAGGGATCTGATCAAGGAGTATATAAGCCTGGAGAACTTCAGTGCCGACGAGGCAACCGATGGTATGGAAGCATTAATGCTTTTTGAAAAGAACCATTATGCTTTGATTGTTTTGGATGTCATGATGCCGCAAATGGATGGCTGGACAGTGTGCCGGGAAATACGCCGGAAGTCCCAGGTACCCATAATTATGTTGAGCGCTCGGGGCGAGGAGTATGACAAGCTGTTAGGGTTTGAATTGGGGGTTGATGACTATATTGTCAAGCCCTTCAGTCCCAAAGAGCTTCTGGCCCGCATAAAAGCCATCATACGCCGGAGCACAGTGCCGGATGAACCCGTTAATCTGCTGCAGTTTCCTGGCTTGACGGTTGAATTTGACTCCAGGAATGTTTATGTTGATGAAAGCCTGGTCAACCTCACTCCCAAGGAATATGAACTGCTCAGTTTTCTGGTGCAGAATCCCAATCGGGTTTTTTCCCGGCAACAGTTGCTTGATGCGGTGTGGGGATATGATTTTTGGGGCGACAGCAGAACCGTAGATACTCACGTGAAGATGCTGCGCGAAAGCCTGGGGCGGCATCGTAAGTACATAGCAACCGTTTGGGGTACGGGCTATAAATTTGATACCGGAGGTAAAAGATGAAAAGCATCCGGATTAAACTGTGGGCGGGAATGATGGCTCTGGTCATGGTGGTATTGATACTGCTGTGGCTGTTTCAAATCGTGTTTCTGGAGAGCTTTTATACACAGATGAGAATAGCGGATATCAGGGAAAAGGCGATTTCCATTACGAAAAACCTGGACCAGGGCAGCGAGGATTTCCGCGATCGCCTCGATGCACTGGCCTATGAAAACAACATGAGCATTGACTTCATCAATCTTGCGGGTAACACCACCTATACAACCGGTAATACTGGTATGGGTGGGCAGATGCCGATGATGAGAAATGAGACCCGGCATAAGGTATACCGACAGGTTTTAAGCGGTCAGGAGGTGAGCGTCACTTTATCCCATCCCCGCTTCGGAAACAAGTATATTTTGATGGGATTGCCAGTATATACAGGCGAGAAATTGTCAGGGGTTTTACTGTTGAATCTTCCGCTGGCGCCGGTGGCAGATACCGCCGCCATACTAAAAAAGCAGCTGTTTTATATATCACTGGCACTTTTAGCAGCAGCATTGCTGATTTCCTTTCTGCTGGCGCGCAGCTTTTCCCGCCCCATAATAGATATTACCCGGGCAGCCGAGAAGATGGCAGCCGGTGACTTTTCGGCCCGAATTAACATAGAGCAGCGGGATGAGATCGGAAACCTGGCAAAAACCGTTAATTATCTGGGGCAGCAGCTGGCCCAAATAGAGCAATTGCGCAAGGACTTGATTGCCAATGTTTCTCACGAGCTGCGCACTCCGCTCAGTTTAATCAGAGGTTATGCTGAAACCCTGCGCGATGTAACCGGCAATGAACCCGAAAAACGGTCCCGGCAATTGGGGATTATCATTGATGAAAGCGAGCGTTTAAGCAAAATAGTGGATGATATCCTGAACCTTTCTCAATTGCAATCCGGACATTTCCAATTGAATAAAACCCGCTTCAGGATAAATGATGTAGTGCACAGGGTAACGAAAAGATACGCTTTATTAAGCGAAAAAACAGGGGTCGATGTAGTAGTTGAGCCCTCCGGCGATGCCATTCTGGAAGCTGACGAATCCCGGATTGAACAGGTGCTGTATAATCTGATCAATAATGCTTTTAATCATACCCCTCAAGGGGGCACCATCACCATAACTACCAGAACCTCAGCCGATACGGTGCGGGTTGAGGTGTCGGATACCGGCAGCGGCATTGCAGCCCAGGATATCCCCCACATTTGGGATCGCTTTTACAAATCTAAAAACCAGACAGACTTTAGCCACGGCACAGGCCTGGGACTGGCGGTAGTAAAAGCGGTGCTAAAAGCCCATGGGGCAGGTTTCGGGGTGGAGAGTCAACCGCATGTGCTGACAACCTTCTGGTTTGAATTTAAGCCGAGCGCCTTATAGAATTCAATTTCACAGATGTTTTTGATTTCCATCATACTTCTATCACAATTGATCCCTATAATCAAACATAACCTGGAAAGCAAAAATAATTTAAAAGGAGCGAATAATATGAAAAGATTTAAGAAGGTTGTATTGATGGTAGCTGCAATAACTGTTCTGGGGGCCAGTGCGGCTTATGCCGCCGCCGCGCCGACACCGGCGGAAATAACCTCCTCCTTGACCGGTAAAAGCGTGGAAGCAGTAGTTCAGGAACGGGCTGCAGGCAAGACCTTTGGCGCCATTGCCAATGAAGCGGGCAAATTGGACGAATTCAAAGCCCAGATGTTGGAGCAGAAGAAAGCCGTTCTGGATCAGCGGGTAGCGGAGGGAAGACTCACCCGTGATAGAGCCGATGCCATCTACAATAACATCAAAAACAACCAGGCCAACTGTGACGGCAGCGGAAATGCCGGGATAGGCAAGAATGCTGGACTGGGTTTTGGCCAGGGCCAGGGACAAGGTAAAGGCATGGGCAATGGAAGAGGCGCCTGTGACGGTTCAGGAATCTGCAATGGCTCCGGATTGGGAGCAGGCAGGGGTTTAAACCGATAAAGCCGTTACAATACAACACATAATAAAGCCAATCATGGGGAGGGTATCAGCTCTCCCCATTGCCATGGCCCAATATCATTAATGGATATAATCGGCATAGAGAAATTGGCCTTTATTGGAATTGTCTTACCTGCTCCACCAGGCTTTGGAATGCGGCCTGGCGATTGCTGTATTGGGCAGGAAGCTCCCATACCGTTTTACCCTCCAAGGGCAAATCATGAATGGCCTCGCAATAGGGAAGGGGGTCGGCTACCCTTTCCCAGCCCCATTGCTCTCCCAGGCACAACAGCAATCGGCTGCTCTCCTCCCATTCCCCGGGTTGGACCTTATTCGGCACCAGCAGATCGATGCCCCGGGATGCAGAAGTAATGCGCTTCAACTGCTGATCCAGGGCCATAATATCTTCACAGCTATGCTTTACTCCATCAATGATACATAGAATAAGAGCAGGAGTCTCTTGTATAACTGCCTGGATTTTATCTATGCTGCCAGCCATAATCAGCAAGTAATCCGGATACTCCCCGTCACCAAGCCGAAAATCCGCCTCGTCCGGGAACTGTTGCCATACCAGTCCGGGATGCCTGCTCAGGAGTGAACCGCGGGCATCAACAGCTTTTTCCAACCATTGCTTGAGTCGAGGATCTTCACCCATACTGACTAACAGCACTTTGTTGCCGGCCTCGATTAAACCCGCAGCCAGATTGACGGACACGGTAGCAACTCCGGCCCCTGGATGAGGTGAAAGTAACAGTATCGGCTTCATAAACTGATGTCTCCTCTGTTTTTACATGGCCTCTATTCCAATAGTACCGCAAATATTAGCCAGGTTTGCGGAATAAGCAAAAAAACTATTATCATTAATATTTGGACATAAGAAGGGAGTCTATTTTCATTGATCAGCTATATATTTGCCCCGATTTCGTAGTCAGAATACTAATCTACTGGATTGTCAATCCCTTCTTTGTTAATATGAAAGTAGAATACAACTCATCTCGTAAATCAACCGTACCCGATGGCTTTAGGGGGCAATGTCGGTTCCTGCCACCAGCGTTTTAGCGGTGCCATTTTTCATAATGATTAAGAACTCCTGATATATTGATTTAGTGTGATTCCGTATGTACGCAGCATGTTATGTCTGCTTTTTGGGAGCCTATTTCTTCATATCAGGTTTTTATTTTTCTTCAAAACTGCAGTTCTTCATTGTCGCAATGCTTGTGACTCCATGTATACTTCATCAAAAATTCTATTCAAAATCAATCAATAATCAATCAATGTAGAAATGAATAATAAATGCTGGACGTCAGGATGGTTTTCGATCTTTGTATTGTCCTCCCGTTTTTTACACGTCGGCAGTAATATTACCGGGTCAGGTGTGAAGAAATACATAACGGCCTTTATTCGGTTACGCCATAATCCAGCGCCGTCAAACCAAAGTATTAGGGGGTAAGATTATATGGCTAACAATATTACGTCAGCAAGGTTGGGAGATGTTATTGGTGTTTACCGCGGTTCGATCAAACACTATGGTGTATATATCAATGAAGAAAGTGTGGTTCACTATGCCTATGTTGCTGATGAATTCAGTAAAAACAGGTATATTCATAAAACCACCTTCGACAGGTTCCTACGTAGTCAAAGCAGCTACTTCATATGCGTTTTCCCGAAAACATATGGGAAAACCAGTAGGATCAATGTAGCAGCCGCCTATGAAGCGCTGCTTCCACCTCCCCGGCTGTTGAAACTGTTGAAAACATTTGCAAAAAGCCGTGATTGGCAAATATACTCACCGCAGGAAACTGTACAAAGAGCTCTGAGCAGAGTGGATGAGCACGATTACAGTCTATCTACCAGCAGCTGCGAACATTTTGTAATCTGGTGCAAAACAGGTATATCTGAATCCAATCAGGTCAAAGCCATATTGGAGCTGTTGCCAACGACTACTGTTAATTTGCCCGTAGCGATAAAATGAAGGGTGCCATACTAACACGCGCCAGTCTGGAGAAAACAGCCTGCTTCGGTGCGCTTCGGGAGCGGCGCAACAAAAAAGCGGTGGGAAGGGTGTAATAAAATAGCAGCGTTCGGCAGTATATCCGGGGGTTCCCGGCAGGTTTTATAGCATGCTCAAAATAACGCCCGAAGTAGTGCCGGTTCTTTGCGCAATGCAGGCGGGAGAGTTTTCACTTCTCCCGCCACCCATATTTGCCCTTCATTTCCACAAAACTGACCGCACCTACGTTATGCCTTTTAATCTCTCCAGCCTGGTTTTTGGTAATCAAGAGCAGTTCCTGCATGCCCCGGGGCCCAACCGGTATAACCATTGCTCCGCCGGCCTTAAGCTGCTTTATCAGTTCCAGCGGTATTTCTTGAGCGGCAGCGGTAACCATTATCCTGTCATAAGGGGCATTTTCAATCCATCCTTCGCTGCCATCCCCAATTTTATAGGCTATATTGTCGTACCCCAATTGGGTCAGCTTTTCCCGGGATTTCTGCGCCAGTTCCTCAATTCTTTCCACAGTATAAACCTGCCCGGAAAATTCGGCCAAGAGCGCCGTCTGATACCCGGACCCGGTCCCGATTTCCAGCACCTTGCACTCTTTATCAGGTGCCAGCAGGTAGGTCATTTCAAAAACCAGGCTCGGTTGAGAAATGGTCTGCTCATAACCTATGGGCAGAGCTTTATCCATGGAGGCACATTTTTTATAGTGGTTGTCAATAAAAAAGGCCCGATCCAGCCGTTGGAAAAAATCATTCAGTTCTTCATAATTCACTAACCCGGTCCTCCTCTGCGATGGTATATTAAAGACCATGTCTTTTTTATGTTGCCTTTAACATCAATTCTTATCCGGCAAGCGGCCCAGTGCTGATATTTCGCTGCAGCATACCCGTATATCTCCATTATAATCAGAAAAAAACATCTCCGCATCGAATGCGGACTTCCGGGCACAAACAGAGAACCCCGCAGGATCTGGACAACCAGCACAAGGTTTGACATCCATGACCAACCCCCTTGGTGCAACAGGTTTTATGCAGGATTTAGCAATATGACGTAGAAGGATAACTAATGATTAGCAAATATTAGGGGGAAAAGGGGCATGGATTTTGTAAGCCAAGTACAAGAAGAAATTTATGCAAAAGTCGACGCTTGGATGAAAGAATTATTCGGAGAAATGTACAGCAAGTCTGAAGAGATACCTCTGTTTTACCTGCAGATGGGTTCCGCTGTAGCCCACATTACTGTTCAACCATGGGGAGACGATGAATGCGCCGTCAACTCCAGATGTTATGTAGTCAGAGAACCGGATATAGTACCCGAACTGATGCATTATCTGTTGCGCAAGAATGATACCATGCGCTTTGGTGCCTTCGGGTTAGATAAGGATGATGATATTTTCTTTGAGCATGCCATTGCCGGCACAAGCTGCACCAAGGCAGATCTGAGGTCCTCAGTGCTGGCTGTGGTTTTGACCGCCGACAAATTGGATGATGAAATAGTGTCCCAGTGGGGAGGAAAAAGGGCTGCTGACTAAAGCAACAGTTGCGCCCATTATTAAATGAATGGGCTTATATATAGAGAAAGAGGGGGAGAGTAGATGGGTGCAGTCAACGGCGGCGCCCAGTTGCTCATCGATTCTGCCGAAACTTTGGCTAAAAATGATGGGGTGCTGGGGATAAACCACTGGCTTAAAGCGATATGCACTAGAAATGCCGGGCTTCTGGAGAGCCTGGCCTTAAATGTGGATGCAAAACAGCTTTTGAAAGAAGTGGATTTGGAGCTGCAACAGAATAAGCCCGGGAGAGAGCTTCCTGTTGCTTCGGTCGTGGAGAGGGCCTTGGCCCAGGCCCGAAACGAGGGCAAAGAAAAGGCTACAGAGAGGAACATTATCAGAATAGTTCTCCAAGAAGCCAATTTTGTGCTTCAGCCGGACTCGGGGAATGCCTGGAGAAATCCCGGGGAAGAATCCCATAAGCAATCCAATCCTAAATCAACGGCTAGAAAGACCCCAACTCTGGATAAATATGGTGTCGATCTGACCAAGGCTGCCCGAAAAAACAAATTTTCGCGTCTTCTCGGACGCGAGACGGAACTGAATTTGGTAATGGAGACCTTATGCCGCCGAACCAAGCGCAACCCTGTTTTGGTCGGCCCGGCAGGTGTCGGCAAAACCGCTATAGTGGAGGGCCTGGCCCAGCTGATAGTTTCAGGGCAGGTTCCTGAGATTTTAAAAGACCGGCGGGTTATAGCCCTGCAGCCGTCTAATTTGATCGCGGGGGCTTCATATGGGGAACTGGAAGGGCGTATGAAGGATGTCCTTTATGAAGCTGCCCAACCGGGGATTATTCTGTTCATCGATGAAGTCCACTCTATCATCGGTGCCGGGGGTTCTGCCGGTATCAACGATATGGCCAGTCTGCTCAAACCCGCCTTATCCAGGGGAGAAATCTCCTGTATCGCCGCCACAACTGATGATGAATACCGGCGTTTTATCGAGACTGATACCGCACTGGAACGGCGTTTTCAGCCCATCCGGGTACAGGAGATGACCCGCGAGCAGGCCGAACAGGTCTTGCTGAGTCTGCGCGAGGAGCTGTGCCGCCTGCACCCGGTAAAAGTCTCGGACGATGTTATCTGCAGGCTAACCTATCTGGCGCAACAATACCTTCGCAACCGCTACTTTCCCGACAAGGCGGTGGATCTGCTGGAGCAATGTGTAGCCCATGCCGCCGTGAATCAGAAGGATGAGGTGGATTATGATGATGCGGAGGAAATAGTATTCCGCATGATTGGTATGCCGCTTAACCTGGACCAGCGTCTGGAGTCCCTGGGCAGAGAACTGGCCCAGTCCGGTTGGTTGAGTTCGGATCAGATCGAGAATCTTACCAACCGTTTAAGCGTTACCTTAAGGGGTCTGGATTTGCACAACAACCGTCCCAATGCCGTGATTCTGCTGGTGGGCGAGGCGGCCGAGCATTGCGACGATCTGGCCAGATTAATCGCTTCCTGCCTGTATGGAGCGGAACAGCGCGTGGTAGATGTGGAGCTAAGCCATATGGTTCACCCTTCCGATACCAGCATGCTGATCGGCTCCCCACCTGGATATGTAGGCTTTGCCGAACGCACTCCTTTGCACAGCTTAAATCAGATGCCGTGGAGTGTGATATGTTGGAAGAATATTGATAACTGTCATTCAGTTGTCTTTGAATTGATCAAGCAAGGACTGCTGCAGGGCAGCCTGGTCGATGCGCGGGGCAAAAAGATCTATTTTAGCGATACGGTAGTGATCATATCTGCGGCACAACCTGCCAGAGAGATGGCAACCAGTGCGATCGGTTTTAGGAGCCAGACTTCAGCCGCTGCCGAGGCATCCACAGCAGAGGAGATCCTGGGGGTTGACCTGGGACGCATGGTAGACATTGTGTGCAGCCAATCTGCCGGAGAAAATGAAGGCCTCCTGCAATGGCTTCGCAGCGGACTGCTTGTGGAAGTGGGATTGCGGTTTAAAGAGCATGGCATGAAGGTGACCTGGGACGACAGCATAGTCGAATGGTTGGCCGAACAAGCCAATTCTATGCCCAACGAGTGCGAAAAGATTATAGACAACGTAGTCAGTCCGGCTATATTGAAACAAATACGTCAACAGCAAAACTGGCAAGACAAGACCTTGATCGTGAAGTATCTCGAGTCCCAAATCTGCCTGGAGAGCCTGGAAAGTTGTTAGAAATGTTGTGGCGAGGTGTTAGAATTTTGGCGGTTAACGGTATTTCGGTTCAAATTCCGTGGGGTTTTAAGGCTTTATAACAAACCAGGAGATTTGAAAACAGGGTGGGATACTACCCGGGATTTTTCAGGCAGGAAACCTTTTCCCAACGCCTTTCAGGCATATTCTTAGGGTTTAAGACGGATCACTGCGAACGTCCAGGGGACGAAATCAAATTGCCTGTGGTCTGTGGATTCTGAGATGGAATTGGGTATTTTCGGAGGCATTAAACGAGTGCTGGAGAGGAATAGTTATGGAAAGCCTCGATTATGTTAATATGAGTGATAGGTAAAAAGAAAAGCAAAATAATATGAATAAGGTGAAATATGGATTATAACCAGCCGATACCAGCCAGGGAAGCCCCTCTTATCGAGAACATAACCGTTGAAGAAAGTGGTGAACCGCTGGTCTGTCTCTCAGACTACAGCCATGATTTCCTTTTCGAGCCGGTGTACTATAACAAAGGCATTGCAGGCTCAATTAATGCCTTCTATGTACGCCAGCAGGTGGCGCAAAGGCTTTTAGAGGCCTCTCGGTTGCTGCCTTCCGGCTACAAAATCAAGATATTTGATGCCTGGCGGCCTTACAAGGTGCAATTAAGCCTGTACAACAGCTTTTACCAGGATAATTTGAGAGCTGAATCTACTGGTCAAAGTACGCAGGAAATTGACAAGATGACCCGCCAGTATGTCAGCTTCCCCAGCACCGATCCGGGCCGGCCTTTTTTGCATGCCACCGGTGGCGCAGTCGACCTGACCATGGTTAAAAATGGCCAGCCAGTAGATATGGGGACTGATTTCGATGCTTTTACCGAAAAAGCCCATACCGGCTACTTCGAGTTAAATAAAACTAAACCGGATATTACCAGCAACCGTCGTTTGTTATATAATGTCTTAAACGAGGCCGGTTTCGTCAATTACCCGTTTGAGTGGTGGCATTTCGATTACGGTGATTGGGTGTGGGCCTTTTATAATAAATGCCAGGCCATCTATGGCGGGATGGCGAGCTGTGATTAGCCGGGTTAAGGTGTTAAAGCCGGAATAATGGGTATAATGTTTCGCCGCCCGGGATCATATATCCCTGCCGAGTGGTGGCAGCGCCCGGAGCTGCTTAAGATTCCGGTCATAGCTTTTTATAACCGCCTCTCTGCGGCAGATCCGTAAGTTGATATATTATGGCTTAAGAAAGATAGTACACCCTGCAATGAAAAACAATCGCTCCGTCAAGAACAGAAAATCTATGAAATATGTCACCTTTATGCTGGCCATGATTGCAGTATTGCTGTGGCTGTTGTGTCTGGCCATTGAATACATACTGGGCTCCCGCTCGGGCAGCTTTGATTTTTTGGCCATATTGAAAACCGTGGCCGACAATCTTATCGGCATCCTTCCGCCTCTGATCGTATTTAATTTCGCCTATGAGTATTTCACCAAGATTTATGTTTCCGAGGAGATTTCAGAGAACCTGGCCGAGACCATGATGAGCAACACCGATGTGATCGATCGTTTCAACAATGAGGCGAAAAAGGATTTTGTCGCCGCCACCCTGAATTCCATGCTCAAAAAGGAAAAAGGGGAAGTGGTTTATAATATCGTCCAACCATACATAGATTTTGAGTTTAATATCAGAAGGAATTTCAAATACTTCATCAGTGTTGACGAACAGAAGAGCCGCAGCCCATTCTTTGCCGGTGCAGATTATTATTCAGTTACGGAGCGGCTTGCCTACACCAAGGTCTTTTCAAATGACAACCCTTTCAACAATGTTTTTAGACTGGGATTTTTCGTAGAAGAGGCTGAATTGGATGAAAAGCTAAAAACCGACAACTATCTGTTCAGAGAGAACCTGCAGATCAAACCCCAGGACCTGGCTAAATTATCCGGGCTTGCGGATGAAGAGAAACTGACTTTCATTAGAAATCAACTGGCATTGAAGGTTTTGATAAATAAGACCGAAGCCTCTATAACCGAGGCCAGTATCGGCGAAGACGGCATAGATCTGGTATATGAGACTGAGCACCTAAATCTCACCGAGGTGTTGGTGGAGATATACTTTGTCATGCCGCAATTAAAGAGCAAAAATAAATTCCTGGTATCCATCCCGGAACCCACCTGCAATGTCGATATTTCCTTCTGTTATCCCCGCGAATACTTAAATGTCACTGTCATACCTTTTCTCAACGGCGAGTATAATAGCAAGGATGCCATACAAGTGGACGGCATCAGGAATATCGAACTGAATGACTGGGTTATACCCATGAGCGGAGCGGTGTTCATCTGGGAAGAGATTTCCGCGGACAAGCCAGTGGGGGGCTGTGCGCTCCATGAGAAACAATCTCGTTAATCAAATCTGTGCCCACCTTTCTTCCTCCTATTTCGGGACTTGCAAGACCGGTAAAAAAGGCAAGACTCTGCCTCCAATCGGTATCATTATTTTCTCCATTCCAGACCTCTTCGTCATAAGCAATCTATTCGGATCTGTCTGCTATCATCGCAAAGGATAAAAATGAACCGGTTTCTTGTTTTTGTCCAATCATACAATTATGTCATAATATGGTGTAAAATATTGAATCAAGAGGAAATCTATGGTACGTAATAATCACCTCAATGTCCCGGCAAATGTAGCTACAAGGTGGTGATTTTATGAAAATCTATATTGGAATAACCGACAACAACTGGTTTGATTTTTTGGCATCGCATCAACCGGATGAAGTAAACTTTTGGCGACCGGGCGGGAGGCAGAATTTCACGGTTCTTCAGCCAAATGGGCTTTTCCTTTTTAAGCTACATAGCCCGTTAAACTATATCGCCGGTGGCGGATTTTTTGTACGCTACTCCATTCTCCCGGTCTCATTGGCATGGAAGGCTTTTGGGCAGAAGAACGGAACAGCCGATTACGCTGGTTTTCGGCAGATTATTCATCGATATCGTAGGAGTAATCCGCAAACAGAGCCTGATCCGGTTATCGGCTGTATCATTTTGACCGCGCCGTTTTTCTTTGAACGATCTGAGTGGATACCGGTTCCTCAAGACTGGAAGCCCAATATTGTACAAGGAAAGTCTTATGACACTCATTCCTTTGTTGGTAAAAAACTGATGCAACAAATAAATGAACGTTTAAAGAAGAGTGGTTATTCTACCTTCGATCAAGACGAAAAGATAGCAGGTGAACGGTTCGGGACCGGGCAGCTGGTTTACCCGCGGTTGGGGCAGGGAGCTTTTCGTGTTATTGTGACCGAGGCCTATAACCGTAAGTGTGCCATTTCTGGAGAACGCACTTTGCCAGTGCTTGAAGCTGCTCATATCAAACCATATTCTCTTGAAGGGCCGCATCATCCGAACAATGGATTGTTGTTAAGACAAGATCTTCATACTCTTTTTGATAGGGGATATATCACCATCTCAGAAGATTTGAATATTGAGGTGAGCAAGAGGATAAAAGAGGACTATGGCAACGGAAGAGAATACTATGGTTACCATGGCCGGCAGCTGGTTGAGCTTCCGGAAAACACTATTGACAGGCCTTCTGCTCAATTCTTACAGTGGCACAATAATAATGTATATTTAGGATAAACAAAACTTGTCATTTGGGAGGGGTAAGTATTTTGGTCGAGTCGAACTCAGCTGATGTAGGATTCGAGAAACAATTATGGGAGTCGGCAAACATACTGCGCGGCAATATTGATGCTTCAGAATATAAACATGTGGTTTTAGGACTTATTTTCTTGAAATACATATCAGACAAATTTGAAGCCCGCTATCAGGAACTGGTTGCTGAGGGTGAAGGCTTTGAAGAAGACCTGGACGAATACACCAGAAAAGGTGTTTTTTATGTGCCGCCGGCGGCCCGATGGTCAGCAATTGCCGCCAAAGCGCATGATCCTTCCATAGGTAAGGTTATTGATGAAGCTATGCACTGCATTGAGAAAGAGAATAAACGACTTAAAGGTGTGCTGCCGAAAAACTACGCCCGGCCTGAACTTGACAAGCGGCGCCTGGGTGAAGTGGTAGATCTGTTTACCAATATAGCGATGATTGAACAAGGCGATAGCAAGGATGTTTTGGGCCGGGCTTACGAATATTGCCTGGCCAAGTTTGCCGAGCAGGAAGGTAAATTGGCGGGGGAATTTTACACCCCAGCCTGTGTAGTTAGAACTCTGGTTGAGGTGTTAAAACCTTATAATGGCCGGGTATATGATATGATCATTACGAAAACGATACAATTTGATTTTTCCTACAATGGGCGATTTCAGGGGGGTGCAAAACTTCCAGTGGGGGTGCAAACCTTCCGAGACGCTTTTTGAGCAAGAAAAAAGAGCCGCGTAAGCCATATGTCAGGGGGTTATTTATGCTTTTAACACAACAACCCAAGCCGCAAAAAGATTTGTCTGATGCCTTAATCGAGTGTACGGCTTTTGCAAAGCGTGGTCATATGCTCGCGAATGACGCTGTGTCGTTGCTAAAGCGGGTGGTTAGAACTGTGTCGGAAAAATTGCAGGGTGAAATAACTAACCTTGAAATTAGCAATTTTAATGACAACGCAACTACCGGTAGCTTGGTGTCACAACTATCTTCAATACGTTCGAACTTTGAGATTCTTCCGCAACGTCTTATGGAGGATATAGATGCGCTATCAAAAACATCGTTTTCAATAACGCTCTTTGGAAGAACCATGGCGGGTAAATCCACCCTAATGGAGATTTTGACCCACGGCAAAGGCGAGTCTATCGGGAAAGGCGCACAACGCACGACCCGTGATGTTAGGCCTTATACATATAGAGATTTACAGATTACTGATGTTCCGGGTATTGCCGCATTCGAGGGAAAAGAAGACGAGGACGTGGCATTTGACGCTGCTAAAAAAAGCGACCTAATTTTATTCCTGATAACAGATGATGCGCCACAAGCCAGTGAAGCAGAGTGTCTGAACAGAATCCTTGGACTCGGCAAGCCGGTAATTTGCCTAATTAATATTAAGGCAGACATTAATAATTCAACCAACCTTAAGACGTTCAGGCGCGATGTCCAGAAGAAATTTGATAATGAGCGCTTGGATACAATTAAACAGCAGTTTTTCGATTTTGGAACACAATACGGGCAGGACTGGCGCACTATCCGATTTGCCTATGTCCATTTAAAATCTGCATTTCTTTCGCAACAAAGCGACTTCAAGAAAAGTAGTGATGAGTTGTATGGCTTGTCTCGCTTTAACTATGTCGAAAACTTAATTGTAAGCGAAATATCCAAAAACGGTAGCTTTTACAAGCTAAAGGCATTCTCGGATATTGTCGTTGTACCTGTCGTAGATGCTTTGGAAACCTTGTTTAGTCAGAGCACACAAAACAGCGAACAAGGGTCTATCCTCGTTGGCAAGCGGAAAAAGCTTAAGAAGTGGACAGATGATTTTGAGTCGGACGGAAAGAGCCGAATTGAGACGTTACTGTCCTCCATTTCAAGTGAGTTAAAACGCGAAATCGCCACATTTGCAGAGGACAATTATGATAACTCAAATGCGAGCGATGAATGGAATAAGATTTTGAAAGCTCGGAAAGTTGAGCAACGTGCCTCAGACTTGTTAAAACAACTCGGCAAAGAATGCGAGGAAGAACTCCGCGAAATCAGCCGTGAAATTAACTCCGAGATAAAGTTCTCACACACAGTCTTTTCGGACAGTTCCATTAATATGCATATGCTCGTTGACGGGAAACGTATATGGAACTGGGCTACGACCTTGGTAAGTGGAGGTCTGATAATAACCAGCTTATTTCTTTCAGGTCCCATAGGCTGGATTGGTTTAGGCGTCGGTTTGTTTGGGTGGTTGGGATCATTCCTTTTTAGTGACCGCGAGAAGAAAATCCGCGATGCCCGTCAAAAATTAGAGAAAAAACTCTCTGACCACATTGACAAAATGATTGTTGGACTTAGAAAGAAAATGCTTGATGTCTTGTACAACGAATTATTGAAGAAACATCTATACCCAATGATCCGCACAATTGACGATGTCGTCAGTTCAATCTTTATGCTATCCAAAACGCAGCAGGAATTTGCCGTTGCCCTTAATAGCAAGCTTCAAGAGATAAATGCGGCTGTCATTAAAGAGGCATTCTCATATTTGGGATACGCTGGATTGGAATGGCATATTGTAAGTATCGCAAGAATACCAGGATACGCAATGATGATTGTCCTTGAAGATGGAAAGCGTTTCCCAGATGACGCATCCAAAGCTTTATTTTATCTGCTAAAGGAAAAGGTTTGGTTTGTGTTCAAAAAAGAAAACTTAAAATCAATGCTGTCACAGGCAATAGGGCGAGGATGTGACAGAGATACAATTAGAATCCAATATATCGATCATACTCCGCGAATCGCGCATATCCCTTCCCTTGATACAGTCGACGCGAGTACAAAGAACCGCATACGAATGGCGCAGCAAATTACAGAATTGCTGATTATGAAATAAAGGAGGCAATCGCTATGAATGAACAAGATTCAGTATCCATTGCCGTATGGACGGCAAAAAGCAAAAAATTATTCGAAAGTGTCCGTCAGTTGCTCAATAAAATCGGATACAATGAGAGCGGTATGCCCCAAGATGTATTTGAGGGTAATAAGCCGGTAAGCCTTGTCTTCGCAGGACAGTATAGTGCCGGAAAATCGAGCATTGTGAAAGCCTTAACGGGGATTGAAGGCATTGCAATTGGCCCAGGTATAACGACAAAAGAAGTCCACTCTTATGATTGGAATGGGATTGAAGTAATCGATACTCCGGGCATCCATACGACACTCCGCCCCGACCACGACGTAATCTCGTATCAAGCAATCGCAAACGCCGATATGCTTGTTTATGTCGTTACACGGGAACTATTCGATGATTTCATCGGTCAGAACTTCCGCAGATTATTGCTCGAAAAAGACAAAGCCGGCGAAATGATTCTGATTGTAAACAAGATGGCGGACATCGGCAATACGATTGAGAACCAAGAAACCAAGCTTAAGGACTTGGAGAAAGTAACCACACCATACACTCCTGCTCAACTGAGGACGGTTTTCGTTGACGCCGAATCATATTTAGACAGCCTTTCGGAATCGGACGTTGAAATCGCAGAAGAGCTTAGAGAACGTAGCAATTACGATACGCTTGTAGCAACATTAAACGCCTTTGTCCAAGATAAGGCTATTTCCTCGCGAATGACGACGGTACTATATAGGCTGTTCGAATTCCTCCAAAAAGCTCTCCTTGAGTATCAACCCTCCACAGGTGACAGCGAAATTGATGCGCTCGAAGAGCATCTACTACAAGAACGCCACATCATTGTAAACATGCAATGGCGGATAGAAACTACGGTTAAATCCATATTCGAAGATGCGGCTTCGCAAATACGCGAAAAAGGTCGCGAAATAGCTAATTCTATCTACAATTTTGACAATGAAGCAGATGCAAACGAAGCAATTAACGTTGCCTACAACGAGGTCGACACTATCACTACCTCCTGTGTTGATAGCGTGACCCGTAGAATAACAGAACTGTCAAATGATTGCCAAGCGCAATTGGATGAATTCTATAAATCCGATTTTTCTCAGACTCTGAAATTCCGTTTGGAAAGTAAGTATGCAAAAGGGAATCCGCTCATTGAGCGTCTGTTTAAGTCTGATGTTCTGGCTCAAGGCAGTAGTAAAATAATTGCAAATACTGCCGGTACAAACGCCGCCGCAAACGGGTTAAAAGCGTTTACGGGAAGCAACATCCACCAAATGGTTTTAGATATCGGCCACTTTTTCGGTCATAGCTTTAAACCGTGGGAAGCTGTCAAGTGGGTCAGAGGCATCAATGTCGCTGGTAAAGTGCTTGGTGTCTTCGGAGTGGTATTTTCGCTTGGAATGCAGGCTAAAGAAGATGTGGATGCTGATAAGCGTCAGCAAGAAATGAGAAAAAATCGCGAAGAACTCCGCGCTGGCTTTAACAACGCTGCTAACGAAGTCGTAAAATACTTCAACAATGCGCTTGTCGATTTCTTGGCCAAAAACTATCTTACTCGTATCGCCGAAATAGATTCACAGATTTCAGAAATCAGAAATATGCGTATCGGTAAATCCGAAACGTGTAAACTGCTTGAGAATGCACAGACTGACTGTAGACTTTTGATATCTGACATCCATCAAAGCTACTCAGACAATGGTGATGTCTGTGACTAAAACCTCTCGTAATAACGAAAAAGCCCGCCCGAAGGCGAGCCGTCTTGCTGTTGCTGATTACGCCTTTATCTCAGTGCCGTCTTTAAAGGTGAACCGTACATCGTCTTTATCATAAACAGTAGCGTAGTCCACAAGGCTACACCACAGCTTTTCGTCAAATTCGGTAAGCGGTTCGTCTTGCTTGCGGAGAGTATCGAGGAAGGCATTCATCGTACTTAGCCTTGTCTGCTTGTCGATGATTTCATCGGTAACCGCAGTATGGCGAGCCTTGGCAAGTTCAAAGCGGTCAACCATTCCGTTGTATCGTGCTTGGTATTCGTCCTGGTCAAGAGCGAAGTGTGCGTTCTCACCGATGGCTTGCTGTATCAGCCCAGCTACTATCTCAATTTCGTTTTGGAGTTCAGTTTGCTCCTTTTCCAGGTCGGCAGTATCAAAAACCGTAGCCTTTATAAGTTCAAAGTTTCTGAGGATTTTCTCCCTGTCGGAGAGTAGCTTATTAACCGCTGATATGAAGAGCGTCTTAATTGTTTCTTCGTCAAGGTGTGGTGTCCGGCAATGATTGTCATTATCATATTTACGGTTGCATTGGTAAATGGTGCGGCGGTATTTGCTGGTGGAGTGCCATACCTTTGAGCCGTACCAAGAGCCGCACTCTCCACATTTTATCCTGCTTGAAAATATGCTAATCCCACTTCTGCGGTTAGGGCCTGGATTGCGGTTTTCCAGTTCAATCTGAACCATATCGGACACCGCAGGGTCGATAATTGCCTCGTGGTTGTTTTTCACATAGTATTGTGGGATCTCGCCCTCATTGAGTTTCTTTTTCTTGGTGAGAAAATCAATCGTGTAGCTTTTTTGCAGAAGGGCATCACCTTTGTATTTCTCATTCTGGAGCATTCGGCGGACTGTTGCCGCATTCCATTTTGGCCTTTTACCGGGCGAAAGAATGCCTTCAGCTGTAAGAGTTTATGCAATTTTATAGGGTGAGTAACCCTCAAGGAAGAGGGCGAAAATGCGTCTGACAATGACTGCTTCTTTTTCGTTCAATACGAGGTTGCCATCCTCTCCATGGTCGTAACCGAGGAAGTGCCCAAAGGGAACGGTGATCTTGCCGTTCGAGAATCGCTTCCTCTGACCCCATGTGACGTTTTCTGAAATACTGCGGTTCTCCTCCTGGGCAAGGCTTATCGTGCGGAGTTGGCCCGCAAGTTTAAAGATGATAATGACCAAATGAAGATTGCCATCGTGGTGGACATGTGGCTGACCGGGTTTGATGTGCCTTCCCTGGCAACCATGTATATATACAAACCTATGCGGGGACATAACTTAATGCAAGCCATTGCCAGGGTTAATCGGGTATTCGGCGACAAAGAAGGCGGTCTGATTGTTGACTACGTCGGCAATGCTGCCGCCTTAAAAGAAGCTATGAACGATTATACCGTGCGCGACCGGAAAAACTATGGCGATACCGATATATCTAAAGTGGCCTTGCCCAGGTTTGTTGAGAAATTGCAGGTTTGTAAAGACCTTTTTCATCCTTTCGACTTATCTCCGTTTCTGGAGGGAAGCGACTTGGAACGAGCCACCACCATTGTAGAAGGCATAAACTTTATTATCGCCGAACAGGAGAAAAAGGAATTATTTGTTCGTGAAGCCCTATATCTCCGTCAGACAGCCTCCTTGTGCCGCAGCCTGCTGGACAAGACGCAGCGCTTTGAAGCGGCCTTTTTTGAAGCGGTGCGCACCGCTCTTACCCGGATTGTAACTGAGAAGAAACTTTCCCTAAAAGAAATCAATGCCCGCATCAACGAACTTCTGAAGCAGAGCATCAAGAGCGAGGGAGTTATCAATTTATTTTCTGATGTGGACAGCAGGTATTCGCTATTTGACCCGGCTTTTTTAGAGGACATTGCCAACATGCAGCAAAAGAACCTGGCCGCCGAGTTGCTCAAGAAATTAATCCAGGAGCAAATAGCGGTATACAAGCGGACCAATCTGGTAAAGTCGGAGTTGTTTTCAGAAAAAATGGCGCGTCTGATGAATTCCTACATCAATGGTCAAATCAGCAACGCGGCAGTAATTGAGGAACTTCTAAAGATGGCCGCGGCTATTGCCGAAGATCGTAATGCCGGCGATAAATTGGGCTTAATAGCAGAAGAGAAAGCCTTTTATGATGCCCTTTTAAAACCGGCTGCTATTAAGGATTTTTACTCTAACGAGACGTTGGTGCAAATAACCAGAGAACTTACCGATATGCTCAGAAAGAACCGGACCGTAGACTGGCAGAAGAAGGATCAAGCCCGGGCTGAAATGCGCTCTATGGTAAAGCGCCTATTGAAAAAATACAAGTACCCGCCGGAGGGACAAGAAGAAGCCCTTAATACCGTGATTGCCCAGTGTGAGATGTGGGCCGACAACGAGCACGGGGATAATGAGGCTTTAATTAGCTACAATCATCCGGGGACTAGACGTGCTAAAAAACGGTCTTAGGCGGGCCTGAAATTTCACCTTGAAAAACTGATCGGCCGAAAAGTTGATCTTGTTATGATGGAAAATATTAAACCAGCTCTTCTATAAAAGAGTTTATCAGAGGTGAGCAACATTGCGAACCAGCAGAACATACATAAGCAATATTATACCGTCTTTTTATACAAAAACAATTTAATGGTGTGATAAGAAAAACGTTGGGGTTTACCTGGATTCAACGGTATTTTGGGGAGGTGTAAAATATGGGTTTTTTTGATGCTGTCGGTAAAATGATAAAAACGGCCAGTAGCATATCACCAGCAGGTTCCTCTTCTTTGCGCTCTGCAGCTGAAAACTCTGACTTAAATTGCCCAGGTGTGTACAAAGTGCTTTATTCTGGGCAGTTGATGAAAGTTGGTAAGGCAGAAGATGGTTTAAGAAAGAGATTTAGTGACTACTATCGAGGTAAAGCGGGAGGTACCGCATATTTAAAATATATTAATGAGTCCAATCGTGACCGGGTGTCGGTTCAGTGGAGAAAGTGTGCGCGGAATCAATGCAGGGAATTGGAAACCCGAATGTATGATGAAGCGAAGGCTGCAGGTGAAAAATTACCCTGGTCTAACCGGAGATAAGGAGATTGTATAAAACTCCGTGTAAATGGCAAAGAAGGACACAAGGGGACTAGATGTGCAAAAAAACGGTCTTAGGCAGTCTGGAAAATATCGGTATAGCCAGAAATATTAAACTAAGTGGGGATTGTCCACAGTATAGGATTAACGGGCTTTCCCCGGTGAGGAGTTGAAAAACAACCGGGAGTCCTCTTTAACTCTGGTATTGGTCACCATTCCATAGTTGATATCAGAACAATATTTTTATACAGGGAGTGTTTACTCTTGCCATCTAGCTTTGGTTGGGTTGATTTAACGGAAAAAGATCGTCAGGAAATGCTGGATATAATCAGCCTGTTCAAAGAACGGGATACCAGGGATGAGCTCGGGGTGGGGACGGTTAGAGACGCATTTTCCAACTACTTTTTTCCTGGAACCAGTACGATCCAAACCCGGGCACGGTATATGCTTTTTGTGCCCTGGATCTATACCAACCTGGAACAAAAGGGTGTTAGTTCTGACAAGATAGCCCGCCGGGCACGTAATGATGAAATTAGACTTATATATGCTTTACTCAACTCTGAAGATCTTGACGGTGTAATTGGTAAAGATGCCAGGGATAAGCTGCAGCGCCTGCCCAGCAACATATACTGGACTGGTCTTAATGCCTGGGGGATAAGGCTGTTTGAAGGTTCACAAGATCAGTATCATCGCTCGCTCGATGGATTTTACCGGCGACAAAAGTATATCGGTCAGGCTGATGAAGATGATGTTTTTGCCCCTGTCATAGCTAACTGGGATCCCGGTTTGCCCGCACCCCCTAAAGGCTTTCTGGATCATACCAGTCTGGAGCTAACCTGGGAAGAGGCCACCTACCTCAAAGATAAAATTCAGGTTAATCACCATGGCTCGCTATTAGCCCAACTTATTGACCAGGATAAGCCATTGGAGGGTGATTGTTTCTGGTTATTACCCTGGATAGATCAAATCGCGATGCAGCTGCAAAGTGTTATCACTCATGCGCGCAACTTTTCAGAATCCATTCATGGAGCTTTTATTTTATATAATTTGCTGTTAGCTCGTCTGACTCACTGCGAAGAGCTGATTGACGACTACCAAGAGTATCTGGAACAGTGGCAGAAGATGATAATATCCCGGCTGGATATGTTGGCGCCATGGGCTCAGCAAAGAGAACAGTTTTGGAACTGTGCAGCACTGGATTCGGCACAGATTCCCTATCTGGCACGAACTTTTATTGATCAATGGTTGGATTCCTTGTATATGAATCCATATCGGACAATCAGTGATGACCTTAAGCTGGAGGAATTAATTAAGATAGAGAATATAGCTTGAAGAAAAAACGAGCCCGACTGCAAGGAGGCCACGCTCTGGAAATCTGGTCCGGTGCCTCAGGCCTGGCTCAATTGGATTTTCGCTGGCGTGTGTCCAGGAACATTAGCAACGATATTATCAACGGTTTGAACCGTCTGAATAAGGAATAATAGTACATGTTGAATCCTAACCAAAGAAATCTGTATATGGATGAATTCTGCCCTCCGGCAGGCTATCAAACCGATCTGGCTATTGGCACTACTTTTTCCCTGGATTTGCTATCCATGCTGATGGCACCGGTTAATATGATGAAGATGGCCTATGCAGGACAGGAGCAGCTTATTAAAGATCCCATTGCAGTGCTGGAGGCCTTAAAAAACACCACCAACAGACTAACGGTATTTTGCCAGCAAGGCAGAATTGCAGTACCCAGGGTGGAGAGTCGTTTATACAGCTACCTGGAATCGTCGGTGGTAGAGGTGCAACCCCGCTCAGATAAAGGAGTATTTCATCCCAAAGTATGGGTGCTCAGATTTACTGCTGATAAGGGTCCAGTACTTTATCGGATAGTATGCTTATCCCGTAATCTCACCTTTGACCGTTCCTGGGACACTATGCTTACACTGGAAGGAGAATTGGATGACAGGAGAATTAATGCCTTCTCCCGAAATCGCCCCCTGGCAGATTTTATTGTCAGTCTGCCCACCCTGGCGGTGCGCCCAGTCAGTGAACGGATACAGCAACAGGTAGACTTGCTGGCCGATGAAGTCCTGCGGGTTCGTTTTATTGCTCCGCAGGGCTTTAATGAAGAGTTTTCCTTTATTCCCCTGGGTATACGAAGCTATATGCGACCACCGGTTTTTGATCGTCATACCCGGTTGCTGATCATGTCTCCGTTTATTTCACCTGAACAACTAAAGCCTTTGCAGCAGGGAATGAATAACCTGCTCATTACTCGGGCCGAAAGCCTGGATGCCTTATCCGATCAGGATTATGAGGATCTGTTGGATGGGGTAGAAGTGATGGTGCTTGAGGATACCGGCAGTCAGACCCAGGAAGAGATGGCTGATGACCAGGAAGCAGTCGACAATCAGCACGATCATTTCACCGGACTTCATGCGAAATTGTATATTTCAGAAGAAGGCTGGGATGCACGGCTGCTAAACGGCTCAATCAATGCCACTGATGCCGCTATGAGCGGCAATAATGTAGAGTTTGCCGTTGAACTTATCGGCAGGCGCAGTGTTATAGGCATTAACAAAATGTTGGGGGACGATAGTGGCAAAGACAGCTTCTTTTCTCTGCTGGTACCGTATCAACGCAAATCAGGCATGTTACCTGATGAGGCTGAGAGCATCAGGCTAAGGCTGGAAATGGAATTAGAAACGGCCCGTCAGCAGGTAATTGCCAGTGGATTGTCTCTAACCGTTGAAGAGGGGGACAATAATACTTTTAAACTGTTACTAAGCGCGGATAACTGGCAGTTGGATAGTAGTATGATAAAAGTTTCCTGTTATCCCTTATCACTTAAGCCTGCTATGGCCCGGAATATGAGGTCGCTACTTCAGGAAGAGCCGATAGCCTTTACCGGGTTATCACTGGTAGGACTAACCAGCTTCCTGGTAGTTGAACTGGAAGCCAATACAGAAAAAGTGAAATCCGCACTATCCATGGTTCTGAATTTACCTGTGGCAAATATGCCAAAAGACCGAGATCAGGCTATCGTCCGCGTTCTCATATCTAATCGGACTGCTTTTATACGTTACCTGATGTTGTTGCTGGCTGATAATGAGGAAACAGGCTGGCTGCTTGGCACTGAGGGGCAGGATACCAGAAACGGAATTGCGGGCAATGTTGGCCATAGCTTTAATCCTCTGCTAGAAAACATGGTGCAAGCTCTTACCCGCCATCCAGAGAAGATAGATAAGATTGACCGTTTGGTTCAGGAGATTATGGCTGTGCCGGAAGGGGTAGAGGTTTTGCCCGAAGGTTTTGCTGATATCTGGGGAGCCTTTATAAGAATTAGAAAGGGGGAGGGGCAGTGAGCATGGAACGGCCAGACAGCACCAAAATCCTCAGTGGGTTAAAAGATTTTCAGCGCCTCACGGTTGACCATGTTTACGACCGGTTATATGGGACTAATCCGGTTTATCGTTTTTTAGTGGCAGACGAAACCGGCCTGGGCAAGACCATGGTGGCCCGGGGGGTCATCGCCAAAGCAGTTGACCATCTTTGGGAAGATGTTAAGCGTATAGATATTGTTTACATATGTGCCAACGCGGCCATTGCCCGGCAAAACATCAATAAAATAAACATTACTGGACAGCCCAATATATCCGTAGCTACCCGCATGACTCTATTACCTCTCCATCTTCATAACCTGCAGAGTAACAAGCTTAACTTTGTTTCATTTACTCCCGATACCTCATTTAATCTGGGCTCACGAGGCGGGCTGGCTTATGAACGGGCGTTGATGTACCATATATTGCGTTACGGACTCGATTTGGGAAACAGAACCGGTCCCCGCAACCTGTTTCAGGGAGGGGTAACTCGTAGAGATAACTGGTTTACTCAACTGGACGAATTCAATGTACAAGATATAGATGAACAGCTTGCGGATTGCTTTGTTGAGCGGGTTAAAAATACTCCAGGTTTGCTTGATGATTTTTACCGCCTGTTGGATCTTTTCGGTTATTATCGCCGGTATATCCCGGAAGCGGATCGAAGGGACCAGCTTAAGTTGTTCGGGCGACTACGCCAGGCACTGGCTGCGAGCTGTGTACAAGCCCTGGAACCCGATATTGTAATTCTTGATGAATTTCAACGGTTCCGTGATCTGCTGGACGGAGAGAATGAAGTATCTGAATTGGCCAGGGCTCTGTTCGAGTTTACTGATGTACGGGTGTTACTATTATCCGCTACACCTTATAAGATGTACACCATGCACCAGGAGAGCATAGAAAATAACCATTATCAGGATTTTATTCGTACGGTGGGATTTTTGTACAACAGTAAAGAGCCGGTAGAGCAGCTGAAGCTCGAGCTGGAGCGCTATCGCCGGGAAGTAATAAAATTCAACGGTAATAGCGAAGGATTGCGTAATGCCCAGCAAAATATCGAGGCACTGTTGCGCCGGGTGATGGTGCGGACCGAGCGTCTTTCCGTTAGCAGTGATCCTCTGGCCATGATTTGGGAACCTCCCAATGACCGGGGAACGCTCGCCGAAGATGATCTGCGTTGCTATATCATGCTGGATCAGATAGCCAGTGAACTCAATTCCCGTGAAAACCTGATGGAGTACTGGAAATCCATTCCCTATGTGCTGAACATCATGGATGAACATGGCTACAAGTTTAAGCGGGAGTTTAGTACAGCCGCAAGGAAGAAGACCTATACCGAACCAATCTATTCAGCCTTGCTAACGGGGCAGAAGTATCTGCTCTCCTGGAAAGACATAGCTGATTATAAGCCACTGGGAATTGGACATGCCAAGATAAATACCTTGCTGAACAACTCTTTGAATAATGGAGCCTGGCAGTTATTATGGATACCCCCCTCTCTTCCATATTATCAACCCGAAGAAGGCCCCTATATCCAACCTGAACTTAAGGATTATACCAAATCGCTGGTATTCTCCTCCTGGCAGGTGGTTCCCAAGGGTATTGCCATGTTGTGCAGTTATGAAGCGGAGAGAAGGATGATAAACGCCTTTTCAAGCTACCCTGACTATAAAACTGAATGGTCGCGCCGACGCGGCTTACTTCGCTTTGCCCGCGCCGAAGAACGAGAATCAGGTATGTCGGTATTCACCCTTATGTACCCATCGTTGACTCTAGCTGCCAAAATTGATCCGCTGGTGATAGCTGCGAAATTAACTTCAGATACTAACATTATGGCACCTTTGCATCAAGTCAAATCGATTGTCAGAGATAAGGTAAGTGATCTTCTTCAGCCGATAATGCAGACCAGACAGCAAGATAGTATCCAGGTGGATGAACGTTGGTATTGGGCAGCTGCCGTACTCATGGATAGCGTGTATTATGCATCGTTCATCAGTGAATGGCTGGAATCAGGTAAATATGGCCAGAGCTTGAGCAGAGCGGAAAACAAACTGGATACCGAAAGTGAGAGTGCTCTGACCGATCATATTGATCGGCTCTATGAGTGCTTTGATGGGCAGTTAAAACTGGGTCGAGCGCCTAATGATCTATTGGATGTGTTAGTCGATATGACCCTGGCATCACCTGCAGTCAGTGCTTTGCGTGCATTGATACGGGTTTTGGGTGTAAACGCCGATAATCATTATGCGCTGGGTGCTTTACTCAATGCTGCTGCTACGACAGCCGGTGGGTATCGTACCCTGTTTAATCTGCCGGAGACCATGAGCCTTATACGGAGCCTCTTTCGAAATAATGACCTGTATTACTGGCGCAGCGTACTTTCGTATTGCGTACAGGGCAACCTGCAGGCAGTGATGGATGAGTATATTCATATACTTCGCGAGTCGCTTGGCCTGGTGGACAGCGAAGTATCCAATGCGGCCGGACAAATAGCTGAAGAAATCCGCAAAGCTCTTTCGTTACGCACAGTTACCTTAAACTTCGATGATATTCAGGTCGAAGACAAACAGAAGGTTATTTATATGAATACCCATCGTATCCGTTGTCGGTTTGCCCTGAAATTTGGTGACGGCAAAGACGAAGAACTGGGTGAAGAAACCCGCGGTGACCAGGTGCGGAGTGCCTTTAACTCACCATTTCGCCCTTTTGTCCTGGCTTCTACATCTATAGGACAAGAAGGACTGGATTTTCACCATTACTGCCATGAAATTTACCACTGGAACCTGCCCTCGAATCCAGTTGACATGGAGCAGCGGGAAGGCAGGATCAACCGCTTCAAAGGCCATATTATTCGGCATAACCTGACCCAACGATACAACTTGTTTATACTGAAAAGCCGAATTTATCCACTCTGCGATCCCTGGCGGTCATTATTTGAAGCGGCCCGGGAGGCGGTAAGTGATACTAATGAGCTAATGCCCTACTGGGTATACGAAGTGGAGGATGGCTACCGCATCAGCCGTCATGTACCTGCTCTACCTTTGAGCAAGGAAGTGCGTGGCTTGGAGCAACTGCGGCGTAGCCTGGCAGCATATAGGATGGTGTTTGGGCAGCCCCGCCAGGAGGATGTTGTTAAACTATTGCAAAGCAGATTTGAAGATGAGGTGGATGCAGCAGATTTACTGCAGTATAGGATCGATTTGTCACCGCGGTAAGGGGTCGAGTAGACCTGGGGACTTGCACCCCGAGTCCCCGGGTCTACTCGACCCTGTCAAAATAAATCTGAGTGTGTACCTGTTCTAGTAAGTGTAAGTACCAGCACATTATCTTGTATATGGTATATCAGCAGTCAGCCAGGTTGTATATGACACTCACGATGACCAATCCAATTCCCTAACAAACTGTGATCTTGATATTTTTCAGGTAGTTTTTCTCCTGTAATCAGCATCTCAACAACAGTATTCAATTTTGAAATATCAAAATTACGTTTAACACACTGCTTTAAGTCTTTTTTAAATCTGCTTGATAAAATGAGGTTATATTTGTTCATCTGTCATGACCTCATCAAACGCTTCCATAAAGCTTGAATACCTCTTTGTTTTTGGGTCACGACTGATTTTTTCAGCTTCAAGCATAGCCTCGATAGTTTCACTATTAGGAGTCTTTACTGAAAGCTCAAAAGGAATACGGCCCTCTTTTACTACAGTTTTGGCAAATATAGTCACAGCTGTTCCCATTGACATACCAATTTCATCGCAAAAATGGCTAAATTGCTTTTTTAATTCTTCATCCATGCGTATTGTTATATTTGTAGTTGCCATAACATGCACCTCTTTTCGCTTGCATTATATTATATTATGCGTGCTTTTGTCAATTTATGCACAGCTTTTAGAAGGTCTAGTAGACCCGGGGAGTCGGGTAGCGAATTTAGCATGATACGGCAACTTTTGTTTCCACATGAAAGCTGTTACTTAAAAATCCGGGCTTCCACGGTATTATCTTCCTCATTGCAGTGATTTAATCGGTAAATAGCCGGTCCCTCAATTATGTCCCCTCCATAACTAAACCTGGAGCCATGGCAGGGACAATCCCAGGAGGTTTCCCCATCATTCCACTGCAATTCACAACCCAGGTGAGTACAGGTGGTATCCACCATATGCAAGGTACCTTGTTCATCCTGGTAGGCCCCGATTCTTTGCCCCTCTATTTTCAGTATTTTAGCCTGTCCCTTATCAATTTCTGTATCTTCAGGGGCACGTTCCAGCTTACCTGCTACAAAACTCTTGGCAACGTCAATATTTTGCCAGACAAAGGTCTTTAGAGAAGATAACTTAAACCGGAAAGGATTATAAACCTCTGCCCAGGGACTGTCTCCCTTAACAATCAAGTCCTTCAATATCATACCGGCAGCACTTCCATTGGAAATACCCCATTTACCAAAGCCAGTAGCCAGATAAATATTAGGGCTGCGAGGGGTAAGGTTACCTATATAAGGAATACCATCTGCGGTCATACAGTCCTGGGTTGACCAGCGATATAATATATCCTGGACTTCGAAAGTGTTTCTAGCGAAATCAATTAAATTCTGGTAATGTACATTTGTGTCATTGCCATAACCCGTCTTATGGCGTTCTCCCGCCAGCAATACCAATTCACCATCCTCATATTTCTGCGAGCGTAGGGAACGAGCGGGATCTTCAGCCGTTATATACATACCCTCGGGAAACTTCTCCTTAATCTTAACCCCCACAATATAAGACTTATCCTGATAAATACGGGAAAAATATAAGCCCCCACCATCAAAGAAAGGGTAGTGGGTGGCAACAATCATATTTTCCGCCCGGACTATAGTACCCTGATTGGTAACCACCATAGGCGAACCATTATCTTCAATATTTACGGCCCGAGTCTGTTCAAAAATATGGCTGCCATCCCCGGGAATCTTTGCTGCCAGAGCCTGTAAATACTTAACCGGATGAAACTGCGCCTGGTTATCAAACCTTTCCGCCGCCTTCACATCAAAGGGCAAGGGAATCTTCTCCAGATAGGAGGCCTTAATACCCAGAGATAACGCTGCCTCTACTTCATCTTCAATATCCTGCAAATATTTTTCCGACTGAGTATAAACATAAGCCGAACGCCAACTGAAATCACAATCGATCTTAAGCTCCTTAACCGTATCGGCAATTAAACGGATAGCCTGCTCATTCGCCTCAGCGTACTGCCGCGCCAGTTCTTCACCTACCTGGTTCTTCAAACGGGCATAAATCAAACCATGCTGGGAAGTGATTTTTGCGGTGCTGTGTCCGGTAGTGCCTTGCAGTATCCGGTCAGCCTCAATAACTGCTACTTTAACTCCTTCATTTTTCAAGAGATAAGCACAAGTTATTCCTACAATACCCCCACCAATTATAGCTACCTCTACCTCAACATCCTGCTCAAGTACGGGATAATTAGTCTGCTCTGTAGACGCAATCCAATAAGGACTGGGAACCTTTATAAATTCCTGCTTAGTTGCCAACCATACCACCTACTAACGTTTTTTTATTAGCTTGTGTTGGTAGGGGATAAATATGCGAGAAGGAGAAGGGGGAAGCTGATGGACGTAAAGAAAAACCTTCCTGGGACGGAAGGTTAGTAGCATAATCAGCCTATCAAGTTAATAAATTCTTCAACGGTTAAACCGGATTTCCTGATTAAGGATCGCAATGTGCCTGTATCTAACTCTTTATGGTCTGGAATGGAAAGGGTAATATTCATCCCCGATTTGGTTAAAATCATATGACTGCCATGCCTTCGCATGTATACCCAACCAGCCCGGTTAAACGCTTTTAATGCCTCTTGCCCTGAAATTACTGGGATAGGTGGCATCTACAAAGCGACCTCCAATTCTGTAATTTCCTCTACTGGCGGTAAACCCATCTCTTTTCTTGCCATAATACACCCTTCAATTGCTTCTCTTATATTACTAATTGCCTCTTCTCTTGTTTTCCCTTGAGAAATACAACCTGGAAGAGCCGGACATTCTGCTATGATCCAACCGTTTTCTCCTGAAGTTATTATTATAGGCAATCTCATGGTATCTCTCCTTGCCTTAATTTATTTACCTTGATTATAACAACAACTGCTTAGACAATCCAACCTGGATTAGAACTTACGGGGCCAGAACTTCGGGTGCCTGACACCAACTTAACACCAACTTACCAACTTATCACTGGGCGAAATCAGCATCAGCGGCACAATCCTCAGGGTCGAGGAACTGGCGAGCGTCCTGCAAGTCTGCCTGATGCGGGAGCGAAGAAGGTGCTGATACCGATAACGTCAGCCGCCGAACTCGGCGCGGTTCCGGCAGACCTCATCGGGGACTTGCACCCCGAGTCTACTCGACCCTTGTGTCCCCCGAGTTATTTATAGCCAGACCGGGCTGTAGGTTTTGTTTCCTGCGGTCAGCTGGGTCAGCAGCTGGGAGTTAAGTGTTTTGGCATAGATATCCCGGTTGATGACCGGAGATGGGGTAGAAAGTAGCCGGGTTGCTCAATACGGTGAGAAAAGCCTGGTCAGAGGGGGCAAAGTTACCGTTGTTAAGGTTCACATCTTTCGCATAAAGCTCCTGGCCTTTCAAAACACCTTTGTCAGAGTAGTTATTGATACCCAGGTAAAACCAGGGGAAGAATTCTCAACTGCTCACTTGCAATATGTCCGGGGACAGTCCCCGGACATATTCCAGATATTGCTTCCCGCAGTTCCTGATATACGTCTTCCGGAATGCAAACTTCCCGGTAGTAGCCATCTTTCACCAGCATGGCAATGGTTTTTGGGTCTTTTCTGTCATTCTTGCTTGGACTGTTATCATCCAATTTAATTAATATTCCTAGCAACGGGATCCGGTACATCTAATAATAAATCTTTTTCTTTGCCATCTAATGTCATCCGATAGTGTTTCAGCCGATCGTTTTCAGGTTTTACATAATAAATATAATCTCCAATTCCTTCCAAATAAAATATCCATTCCATACCTTGCTCGACAGTTATTTTATCTTCTTGACCTGTTTCAAGGTTTACGCGGTGTACAATAATATCTATCTTATTTCGTTTCCGAACGGTTGATGGTTTAGCATTACGGCTGACTATTATATTTACAACCGGTTCCTTATGCTCAATAAAAAGATATCCGTTAGACAAGTAAATCCTTCCTATATCAACCTGGTCAGATACTTTCGTATCGTCACTTCCATCAAAACGGACTTTGTAGACACCTTGTTGAGTAGAATAATCAAAATAATACACCCATTCCCCATACTGAACAAATTGGCTTGCAGCATGTTTTGTGGTGAAAACTTTGGTGTTATCACTACCATCAGGTTTGGATTTATAGATGTCTTTTGGAGAACCTAAAACCTTGGGCATTACCACGTTATTCATGTCTAAATATTCCGGAGGATAATAAATATAACCACTATCAGCCCAAAAACTACATATTACTTTAGGAAGATTAAAGGAACTTTCGCACTTGGGAAAAGAATCCCCAATCCATTTGTAATTCCATTGTTTTGCGGTGAGATCATTCATAATAAAAAGCCCCCTGGTGGCATCTACATGAAAATAGTTATTATCGATTTTAATGATATTCCAAGCATGTAGACCACTTTGTAGAGTGCCAGTAACATAATAATTTTCAATTCCTTCAGCACTAAAAAGCTTTTGGGCTGCTAGTGCGAACCCGCCGCATACTCCAACACCATCAATTAAAATACCATAGGCAGAATAACAATGAGGGCCAAAACCATAGGTAGAGTTGTTTTTTAAATACTGACAAATAGCATACGCCTTGTCTAAATTCTGCATATCCGGTTTTATAATCTTTGCGATAATCTCCTGAACCTTTGCATCTACAACATCTTCGTCCGATGTTGGCTTTGCCGGTTGTTTGTATTTTACTTCTAATCCTAAAGACTCTCCGACGAAACGCAGAGGCACCATGACACGGCCGCCGGATATCTCTGCAGGGATGTCTAGAGTGTACGACTTGCCGTCAACCAGTGCTGTTTTTGAGCCAACAGTCAACTCAATTGTCTTAGCTGTTTTTATTGTAACTTTGTTATTTGTGGAGTCCCAATCAACCTTTGCACCTAGTGCTTCAGATATCCCCCTGAAGGGTACCATGGTGCGTCCATTAGATATATAGGGCTGCTGGTCAAAGGTAAGTTTTGATCCATTTACTGCTACTGTGATATTAGTTCCATCCGAATATACTTCGACAGTGTCGCCGTCCGCTAAACAGATCGGGTTTGAGCAATTAATCATTACTAGAGATAACAATATAATCAGAGCATATCTAACTGTTTTCCTCAATTCTATAAACCTCCTGCAATCTGTACCATATATTAAAGCTATATTCTTCTTTTATCCTCTTTCTTCCTGCACTGTTCTGGGAAGTTGGGAAGTCAACACTATTTCGGACAGTTTGCTAAGCCACTAATTTAGAATCATGTTGCTGCCACTGATTAAGCCATTGGATTGGGCTGAGATACCCTAGCCGCTTTTGGAAGACTCCGGGTGCCTGCCCCACAGCGGGGGGCAAGCCGTGGGGTGATGCCGCGGGGAACCCTGCCAAGAACTTACGGGTGCCTGACACCAACTTACCAACTTATCACTGGGCGAAATCAGCATCAGCGGCACAATCCTCAGGGTCGAGGAACTGGCGAGCGTCCTGCAAGTCTGCCTTGATGCGGGAGCGAAGAAGGTGCTGATACCGATAACGTCAGCCGCCGAACTCGGCGCGGTTCCGGCAGACCTCATCGGGGACTTGCACCCCGAGTCTACTCGACCCTTGTGTCCCCCGAGTTATTTATAGCCAGACCGGGCTGTAGGTTTTGTTTTCTGCGGTCAGCTGGGTCAGGAGCTGGGAGTTAAGTTTTTTGGCATAGATATCCCGGTTGATGACCGGAATGGGGTAGAAGGTGGCCGGGTTGCTCAATACGGTGAGAAAAGCCTGGTCAGAGGGGGCAAAGTTACCGTTGTTAAGGTTCACATCTTTCGCATAAAGCTCCTGGCCTTTCAAAACACCTTTGTCAGAGTAGTTATTGATACCCAGGTAGAACCAGGGGAAGAATTCGCCAAAATAATCGCGCTGCAGGAGCAAGAAGTTTGAAAAAGTCCTTGACCATTGGGCGAAGAAGTCATTGCGGCTGATTTCTGTCAGCTCTTTATTATTAAGGTCATAAAGGTAGGTAAAGGTCACTCGGCCCGGATCCACAAACCCCATGACCAAAAGCTTGTTTACGGGGGCGGCCAGTTGGAAGAACCAGATATACACATCAGGCACTTCGACCAGCAGTTGATCGCTGCCGGTCTCGATATTGATCTTGCGCAGGCTGCTTTCACCATCGCTGTAGAGCAGGTTTTTGTTGTCGGTAAACCACTGGGGCATCATACCGCTGAAGGAGAAGAGGGTTGTACCATCAAGGGCACTGATTACCAGGCCGTTGTTCAATACCAGTTTCTTGCTGTCATAAGACCAATCCAGGTAATCGGTACTTGCAAACAGGTTTAAAATCCGGGAGGTTTTTGCCGCCAGGTCATAGATGATTATCTGGCGGCCTTCATTGGCAAACAGGGCCACGGCTTTTCTGTCTTTGCTCAGAAATAGCTGCCTCCTGCTCAGTTTGTCAAATACCTGCAGGCTGGTTGTGATCCCGCTGTTAAGATCCAACTTGACCAGTTCATCCTCATCATCCCGGGGCTTAAGATAGGCTATTTCTCCCTGCAGATCGGCACTGTAACCGGGGAGCACAATGGTTTCATTGGGAAGTAATGCACCCGCGGGAATCAGATTGTTGGCTGCGCGCAGGCTGCTTAAAGACAGGGAGTATTGCGCGGCGGTATTTTCCAGGGTTTCTCCTTTCTCGGCCAGGTGGAAGCTAAGAGGCATCGGAATTAACAGCAATTGACCGGTTCTTATAATGTAATCCGGCCCGGTCAAGTTGTTAATACTTATAATGTCTTCCATGCTCTTATCAAACAGTTGAGAGATGCTAAAAACCGAATCGCCCACTTGTACCCGGTAGTAGTATTCCTGCTGGGGAAAGGCTATACTGGCTCCCAGGGCCAGGCAGGTCTGGGCTCCCACAATGCCATCGATGGCGATGCCGGCCGCAGTTTGGAAATCTCTAACCGCGCGGTCGGTTGCACTGTTAAAATAGCCGTGTAATTCCCCTTTATAATATTTCAACTGGAAAAGGTAATACTGCAGCCAGTAAACGTCCAGCCCCCGGTCGTTGAGCCGCAAGGTTCTACCCCCTATGGGGGCGTGGACAAATATTTTGCTGTAGGTTTCAGGGCCGGCAATGCCGTCTGCAGCCAGCTCGGGAAAATCGAACTGAAAACGCCACACTGCTGCACTGGTAAAATAATTATAGCGCCCATCAGCGGGCCGGTTTAAGTAAGCCTTTTTGAAGGCGGCCAGGCGTTTCTGCAGAACCGATACATCCCCGCCGCGGGCACCGCTGCTTAAAGTGCGGGAAGAAAACACAGCCTCTTGCGGGGCATACCTGCCGATCCTGTGCCCCAGGCGCAGGAATGACTCCGGGCCCACGACTCCATCTACTACCAGGCCGAAATATCTTTGAAAACTTCGGACAGCCGCCCGGGTAACAGGGCCGAATATGCCGTCAAGCAGCAGTTGGCCTGCAACGATATTATCCGCGAACATGTTGAGCAGGGACTGAAGGATTCTAACGTCTGTTCCCTGCAGCTGCGGGGAGGTTAAACGCAGGTTGCGACTACCGAAATAGTAATAAGCCAGGTCATCCAAGTTTTTATGCCTCTTTTCCATGTCTTTTATGAGATGTATCCCGTAGATACACCTTTTCTTTGTATGGAATGTATGAGAAAAGGGCCTGATTTATGAAAGATAGCCCCGGCTCCTAAATGGGGCAGCATTTTTGTCTTTCCAAAGCCCTGCTTTCCGCACATTACCGAAGGTTTTGATCGATGCCGCAATCAACCGGGTTTTGAAAATAGAACTAAAAAAGCCAGGCACATTTTTAAATGTGTCTGACAAGGGGCGCCTTTGCATGTGGACAACTGGAATTTCGGTACGATTATCTCATATCTGAGGGCAGGAATAAGTATGCAGTGTTTTGATTTAATCGGCGGAGCAGTCAATGTCCGCATTGCCGGCAATGCGATCTAAGATGGCTTTCATAAAGAATATAGATGTTTCCCTGTCAAGGGGTCCAGGCGAAAAACATTACACATCTCATTAAGAATCTGTATATTCGCCAAACCGACATTCATAACTGTATCATTACCGCCGTAATATATGGCTACCGTATCGTTCTTGCCGATTAATGCACCGCAGCTGAACACTACATTGGGAACATGGATATAATCAGTCTCTCTTACTACACAATCACTAGCACTGGGCATTAATAACGGTTTGGCACTAATACGCAGTTTATTTGGATTGGTAGGGTCTTCAAGGTCATGGAATGCCACACCCAGGGTATAAGGATTGCCAGCCATGGTTGAGCGCACACCATGAAAGATGTTTAACCACCCATATCGAGTTCTAATAGGCGGGGCACCCGGACCGATCTTGGCCTGGAATGCACTTGGCCCGTGACCGCTTCTCATTATTACATTACCGATTTGCCATGGTCCCGTAGGGCCTGGTGCGAAACCAACCAATATTTCTCCAAATGAGCCGCCGATGTGACCGGAGCCGGAAACTTCCTTTTTTTTATCGTTTGGACGCAGCAAGGCTATCCATGACTTATTTTTGTCAGGTTCAGGAAATATAACCACATTGCGCATATCCTGTTCGCATATTGGACCATAGCGAACAACGCTTTTAAAGTCCTTTGTTATAGCCATCATAACCTTAACCCTATCAGTGATCTGTTCGTGGTAGGCGCTGTAAGTCAATACATACCAGCCGCTGCCCACGGAATTAACCCGCATATCTTCCACACCGCCGGCCTCTGATTCGATAATGGAGGCAATATCGACATCCTTGGCAAAGGTGTCATTCTCGGTTGCTGGCAGTAAAAATGGTCTGTGATCGATCTGCCAATCATTTAAGCCATTGTAACTCACAGCTTTTCCTATTACACTACGGCCGTCAGCAATGTGGGAACGAAAGAGCATTATTGTTTGAGTCCTGCCATTCACATCGACTTTTGCCATGCCTGCATTATGAACCGTGTATGCATATAAACGGTTATCATTACCCCAGGTCTTATTGACGTCATGGCTTGTTAATATGGGGTTTTCGGGGTAACGTAAAACGGGTTCATTAATTGTCACCGTTCCCTCAAACCCATTCCACTCCACAGATGCTTGCGTGCTACCCATTTCGATTCTCCTTTGCCATTGCGGTACAGTAATACGAAGCATATTACACCAATCTGCAACTGATATTCGACAAATTAATATCTTGCCATACCGCAAACCAACCCGGCCGCTGCATAAGCCTTCAATCTGCTCACTGCTCACTGCTCACTTGAAA
Organism: Syntrophomonadaceae bacterium; assembly: GCA_050949825.1. GTDB lineage: Bacteria > Bacillota > Syntrophomonadia > Syntrophomonadales > Syntrophomonadaceae > DTU019. Next base: position 233,462 of record JBMNGL010000013.1, read on the forward strand.
GTATACCCAAATACGCGATAGAAAAAAATACCCATTGCAAGCGTACTCCGGTATATGAAGAACTTTACAGATAAAATAAAAGGGTAATATTAAGCAGCCTTAATAAATTGCTCCATCCCGATTATGTGGCTGTTCTATCAGCCTTTCTTCAATAAAGCTGGAATTAAGCACGATTTGTCTTGTTTTATCAGTAAACCATACTTTAAACTCAATTCCTGTATTGATTTCTCATATAACAGGCGGTATAATATCAATTGCGGCAGAAAATGGGCCATTAGCTCAACCAGGCAGAGCAGCTGACTCTTAATCAGAAGGTTGTAGGTTCGATTCCTACATGGCCCACCATTATAAAGCAAGTAACCGCGCTTAGTTGGCGCGGTTTTTACTTTTCTGTAGACTCATTGCTTCTTCAGTGGTTAATTCTTCAATGTTCATGGATATACTATGCTGTCCAGTGTCTCTTGGGATAAGCCATTTAAAGGGTGGGCATGATTAATCATACCACCCAGATTATATCAACAACAGCTGGACAGATACAGTTTTGCCAAAAGATGCCCAGGGGAACCTGCCCAATGCTTAAATTGTAAAATGGCTGGGATGGCTGGATTTGAACCAACGTCTCACGGAGTCAAAGTCCGTTGCCTTACCGCTTGGCCACATCCCAGCGTGGTCATCTTTCATCATCATTATGTGGAGCACTGCGAATACTATGCGGGGTAGTCATTACAGGAAGATGACATATTGATAATTATGTAAACTATGTGGCAAAGCTGATACCGGCAGCAAAAAGCAACCTGAAAAACCAGCCGCATTACTGGCCTTGCTGCATGATTCTGGTTTCGTTGGGGCAAAATAGAATTCACACGGCAGGTATGGTATTCTGGTTATAGATATTGCAAGCAAGGAGGGAATAATATGCCAATGATGAGAAAATTCCTGTATTTCGGTCTGGGGGCCTTAAGCTTGACCAGGGATAAAGCGGAAAAGATTATGAATGAAATGGTAGACAAAGGCGAAATCAATAAAGATGAAGCTAAACAGTTTGTTGATGATGCTATAAAAAGAGGCACCGAGGAAAAAGAGGAATTGCGCAAGATGATCAAGCAGGAATATGAGGAGATTAAAAGCCAATTAAGCTTTGTCAGCAAAAAGGACCTGGAGGCTCTGGAAGCCAGGATTAAGGCTCTGGAAGACAGGATTCAGGGCGTTTAAATTACCATTATAGATATACACTGCCGGGCCTTTGTCCCGGCTTTTGCTTTTTGGAGGAACAGGTATTGAGAATTGCTTCAATGTCACATCTGAGGCGTTTGCCCAGGTACCGGGAAGTTGCCAATATTTTGGTTAAAAACGGATTCGGTTTTGTTTTTTATAGTTTCGGCATCCGGCATCCCTGGCTGTTGCGCTATAGACATAAAGAAGACCTGCTGGCCGGGGATTCATTGCCGCGCCGGCTGCGGCTGGCCTGCGAAGAGGCGGGGCCTACATTTGTCAAATTGGGGCAGTTGCTGAGTACGCGGGCTGATCTGTTGAGTCCCGAATATATCCGCGAATTGGAAAGGCTGCAGGATAATGTGCCGCCCGTTCCCTTTGCAGAGGTGGAAGCGGTTTTAATGCAGGAAGGCCTGGAATTATCAACGGTATTCCTGGAATTTGACCAGGTGCCCATCGCCGCCGGATCGATTGGGCAGGTGCATCAGGCCATTTTAAGCGATGGCGAGCGGGTCATTGTCAAGGTGAAACGGCCAAACATCGATCATCAGGTGGCAACCGATTTGGCTATTATCATGGACCTGGCTCTTTATGCAGAAAAGCACCACCATTGGGCCAGGCATTACCGGGTCAGTGAACTGATTGAGGAACTGGCCCATGCGCTTCATAATGAACTGGATTTTCGTAAAGAAGCCCGCAATGCGGATCGCTTTCTACAGCATTTCGCCCACAATCCCCATGTAATTATTCCGCGCATTTTCTGGCAGTATAGCTCGGAGCATATTCTGGTGATGCAATATGTGCCTGGCATCAAAATCTCGGATACGGTAGGCATCAAGGCCAGCGGCTACCGGATCGATAGAATTGTTGAGCATCTGGTGGAATGCCTGTTCCAGCAGATTTACCTGGACGGCTTCTTTCACGCCGACCCTCATCCCGGCAACATTGCGGTGGGGGAAGGGGAGGCCATTGTTCTCTATGATTTCGGTCAGGTGGGGTTTGTTGACCAGCTTACCCGTGATAAATATATGGACCTGGTAATCGGCATGATGCGTTATGACACCGAAGCGGTGACCCGGGCCTTGATGAGAATAGCCATTGATGATCAATATGTGCAGATAAGTGATTTGCGCCGCGACATTGGCCGCCTGGCACAAAAGTACTACCGCATCCCCTTGTCACGCATCAATATGGGCGAGTCCTTGCGGGAGATCCTCGGACTGGCGATGAAGCACCGCCTGCGCATGCCGGCGGAGTTGACCCTGATGGCCAAGATGCTGTTGACTTTGGAAAGCCTGGTAGCCCATCTGGATCCTGGTATGAGCCTGGTTGATATAGCTGAGCCGTACGGCAAACGAGCCCTCAAGGAGCGCTATTCTGCCCGGCGTTTGGGACATGAGGCGCGGGGCATAATGATAGAATATGCCGATATTGCCCGCACCCTCCCACGGGGTATAAGCAATTTGGTCAAAAGGGTCGAAGAGGGCGAACTGCAGATTAAAATGGAGTACAGCAATCTAAAAGATATGCTGATGCGCATTGACATAATGTCCAACCGCATTTGCCTGGCTATTGTTATGTCCAGCATCTTAATCGGCTGTTCATTGATCGTTGACCAGGCTGAAACCCACCTGTTGCGCCATTTCCCCCTGGTAGAAGCCGGTTTTGTAGTGGCGTTTTTGATCGGCTTGTACCTGGCCTATTCTATTCTTCGCAGCGGTCGTTATTGAACCAGCATATTAGCTGGTCCTCTCCAATATATATTAAGCACAAGCTTGGAGGGGGAATCAATGTGCGAAAAGCCTTTTCAATCATGATCGTGACCTTTCTTATGGCAGCCCTGGGTGTTTCTGTGATGCCTGCTGCAACCCGGGCTGAGGTGCCTAAACTACAACATATTTTTGTGATTTCTGTGGATGGCTTAAGCTATGAAGGATTTAACAGCAGTTCCGTGCCCAGCATGAAACACCTGGCCGGGGAAGGGGTTGTTGATGAAAAATGCTTAGGGATCAGGGCTGAGACCCCCGAAGCGGCTCAGGCCTCCATGTTGACCGGCGCAACCCCGGAAGAGCACAAGTATTACAGTGCTGAAGACCGCCTGCAAATGGCTTCCATTCTGGATATGTTGAAACAGGGCAGCCGATCCTTTATGGTGTTGGATGGCAGCGGGGGAAAACTGAAGGCCTTTGATTATGGTGAGGCCCACTATGCCTGTGTGGATGCCGCTCTGACCGATCGGCAGGTGCTGGAAAAAGCGGTGGAGATATTTGGCAAGCAAAAACCTTTTTATAATTACATTGTTTTAAATGATTGCCGCGAAGCCATGTTGACCCTGGACGAAAAACGCTATTATCAAACCATTGCCGATACTGACAGTGCCATTGGTGATTTTCTGGCTTTCCTGCGCAATCAAAAACTTTACTATAACTCGATAATCATCGTTACTTCTCCGCGCAGCTGCTCTTCCAGCGATCAGGTGCCCCTGATTATTCACGGTCCCTCCCTGCAAGTGGGGACGCGCATCAGCAACGCCATGATTATCGATATTACCCCGACACTGTGTATGCTCTCGGGATTAAAAACCCCGGTGGGCAGTCGGGGCATCCCCCTCTACGACGCCTTGCTCTATACCAGTGAAGAGAGGGGCAGCCAATTGCTAAAATGGGTGAAAGCCTTGCAGGAAGAACGCAGTCTGAACTGGCAGCAGAACTATCAGATGCAGGATGAAATCTATCGCAATTATCACCGCATCTCCTCCATGAAGGAAGAACGGCAGAGCATCTTTGATTATGCCGGGCAGAAAGAAGGCGTGATCGCGGGGCTCAATCAGCGGGTTAAGACCGAGCGCTATATTTTCTGCGCCATTATTGCCTTGATGCTGGTGGGGTATGGGGTGGAATATGTGGTGTTAAAGAAGAAGTACCTGTTATTCAAGTAATATATTAAGCTGACCCGAGCGTTTATGGCCGGGTCAGCTTGTGCCAGATGGTGTCCAGCGTATCCATGAAGGTCATGATGTTGCTGCGCTCGGTTTCACTGCAGGGTTGACCGGACTCGAGTTCATAGCTGGCAATGAGCTGGGCTTGAAAAACCTTTTCCAAAAAATCCATGTCATTATTGCGGAAATAGTATTCCAGCCGTCTGGCTATGGAAAGTTCTTCGGGACTGAGATTTAATGCGGTATACATAGTCATCACCTCCTGATGTTAAATTAATAATATGCACGCTGGTGATAAATAGTTCAGGAAAAGATTTGCTGCAGGGTAAGAATACTGTATTCATTAACCACCGAACAGAGATATTGGGCCAATCGGTAGACAAGTGCCTTGACTAGGCGGTTGCTGTCGTGTTATCATGCTTCAATGAACCAACAAAATATGCACAGCGATGATCAGAAGAGTAACTGCTTAAGCTTGTTCAACAGAGAGCCGGGAAAGGGTGGAAACCGGTGAGAGCAGGCAGTGAAAGCCACCTGGGAGTTCCGGTGAATACATTTGTAGTAAACCGGACGGCAATGCCGTTAAAATAATAAGCCGGGCTGACGCCAATTAGGGTGGTACCGCGGGAGCAACTCTCGTCCCTTGAGGATGAGGGTTTTTTTATTTGCTCTACAACCGTTAACAGGAACGGTCCTTGCATTTTATGCGTGTTATAGTGACGGTCAGGTTCAACACGCCTAAAAACAAGGCATCGCGAAAAAAGGCTAGAAGGAGGAACAACCATGGAGCTGAAAAGACAGATCCTTAACCTGATCGAGCATGAAGCCAAATTGAGCCCCAAATTGATTGCCACCATGTTGGGCCAGGAAGAAACCGCCATTGTTCGAGCTATCAGGGAAATGGAAGATGATAAGGTTATTTTGGGTTACAATACCGTCATTAATTGGGAGAAGATGATGAGCGATGGGGTGACAGCCACCATCGAGGTCAAGGTGACCCCGCAGCGGGAAGTTGGTTTTAACGGGGTTGCGGAACGGATCTGCAAGTTCCCCGAGGTTCGCAGTGTGCACTTGATGAGCGGATCCTACGACCTCTCAGTGGTTGTTGACGGAGACAATCTTAAGGAGATCGCATCCTTTGTCTCCCTTAAACTGTCTACCCTGGATGAGGTGGTAAGCACGGTAACCCATTTCGTCCTGAAGACATACAAGGTGGATAATTTCGTTTTCGAAGAAGCCCATGAAGATGAAAGGCTGGTGATCAGTCCGTGAGCACCATGGATAAATATGTCTCCAGTGTGGTCAAATCCGTGCCACCATCCGGTATTCGTAAATTCTTTGATTTAGCCTCGCAGATGCAGGGGGTAATATCCCTGGGGGTAGGGGAGCCTGATTTTGTGACTCCCTGGCACATTCGTGAGGCCTGTTTTCATGCCCTGGAGAAGGGCTATACCATGTATACTTCCAATCACGGATTGATTGAGCTGCGCGAAGAAATCGCCATTTACCAGAAGCGCAAAATGGGGGTTTGCTACTCGCCGGAGAATGAAATTCTCATTACTATTGGGGTTAGTGAGGCCGTTGATCTGGCTATGCGAGCCCTGGTCGAGCCTGGAGATGAGGTGCTGGTTCCCGAGCCTTCATTTGTGTGTTATTCACCGGGGGCGGTGCTGGCCCATGGCAAAGCGGTGCCGGTGCAAACCTTCAATCGCGATCAATATCGCCTCAAACCGGAAGAATTGGAGAAGTGCATCACCCCACGCAGCAAGGTCCTGGTATTGGCCTATCCCAGCAATCCTACCGGCGCCATTATGCATGAAGAAGATCTTACCGCTCTGGTGGATATTATAATAAAAAATGACCTTATTGTTATTACTGATGAGATTTATTCAGAACTTACCTATAATGGCAGCCATGTTTCCATAGCTTCCCTGCCGGGGATGCGGGACCGTACGGTATTATTAAACGGTTTTTCCAAGGCCTATGCCATGACCGGGTGGCGAGTAGGCTATGCCTGTGGTCACCCTGATATCATAGATGCCATGAAGAAAATCCACCAGTACGCCATCATGTGCGCTTCAATTATGGGACAGAAGGCCGCCGTGGAAGCCTTGCGCAATGGAGAGCATGAAATGAGGAAGATGGTGGACAGCTATAACTATCGCCGTCGCATCATGCTGGCCGGATTTGACGATATCGGCATGCGTTGTTTTGAACCCAAAGGGGCCTTTTATTGCTTCCCCTCCATTCAGTGCACTGGTATGAGCAGTGAGGAGTTCTGTGAAAAGCTGTTGGAAGAGGAAAAGGTGGCGGTTGTACCCGGAAATGCGTTCGGGTCCTGCGGGGAAGGTTTTATCAGATGCTGTTACGCCGCCAGCGTAACCAATATTGAAGAAGCGGTGCAGCGCATGGGGAGCTTTCTCAATCGACACAGAAAGGCTTAAACCTCCTCAGACTACCTCCCCAAATTGGAGAATGCGCTCGAAATAAAGATAATTGGTCCAGAATATTACGATATTTGATTAAAGGAAATAATTGCAGGCAGGTTGAACCCTCTTTGGTAGGAATTGCAAAGGGGGTTTTTACCATTGTTAACAGACCTTGGCCTGGATGATGCTGAACTCCTCAACAATTTTCACAAGCTGGGTCCCGCGGCACAGCGGGAGTTGAAAGAATACATGAGTTACCTGTTATGCAAGCAGTACAAACGGGAAGTGATAATAACAGTCTTTCACAACAAACTGCTCAACAATCTGCTGCACGGTTTGCTGCACCTTATTGAAAGCGAAGAGCTGGACATGAATCAGATCGGGCGGCGAGTGATGCAGATTAAGGAGCTTTATTACGCCCTATTTGAAAAGGTTCATAGCGCCTATGCCGAGCTGGTAGAGGATCTGGATGGCTGTGAGGTGGTCAAAGAATTCGGCCGCAGCGGTTTTGCCAATCTGTTGCAGGCCCTGGCCAGCAACAAACCCAATCGTGTCCGCATGGAGGTCATTGATTTTTACCAGGGTTTTGACAGCTTGTCCCGGCACCGCATGGCTCGTAAAATAGTTGCGGTCTAAAGCAGCAAGTTACGGTATAATGTAGGGCAGGAATGTATAGCGGAGGCATAGGATATGAAGCTGAGATTTCTAGGAGCTGCCCGAACCGTAACCGGCTCATTCTTTGTTGTTGAAACAGGTCAAGTCAGGTTCGCGGTTGATTGTGGAATGTTTCAAGGACCGAGAACCTTACAGGAGAGAAACTATCAAGAATTTACTATAACCCCCAAAACCATTGATTTTGTTATCGCCACTCATGCCCATATTGATCACATCGGATTGATCCCCAAGCTGTGTAAACACGGCTTTCAGGGCCTTATCTATTCTAGCCATGCCACCGAAGAGCTGGCTGCGATCCTGCTGCCTGATTCCGGCTATATTCAGGAGTCTGAGGTTGAACGCAAAAACCGCAAATTGAACCGTGCCGGCAAACCCCTCATTGAACCGATTTATACCGCGGAAGAAGCCCTTATGTGTCTGAAGCAGTTCCGTTCCTTGAATCAGGATGAGATCATTGATGTAGCCCCCGGGGTGCAATTGCGTCTGCGCGATGCCGGACATATTCTGGGAGCTTGTATTGTGGAACTGTGGATTGAGGAAGAAGGCAAACGCATAAAACTGGTATTCAGCGGTGATTTGGGTAATTTCAATCAGCCTATTGTCAAGGATCCTACTACCATCGAAAACGGCGATTATATTATCCTGGAATCAACCTATGGCAGCCGTCTTCATCCTGAACTGGTCAGCCGCAGTGACGCTCTTTTGGAAGTGATTAATAAAACCATGGCCAGGGGGGGCAATCTGGTTATTCCAGCCTTTGCCGTGGAGAGAACCCAGGATTTGCTCTATGATTTGTTTCTGTTAAATATACAGGGTAAACTGGACCCTGAAATTACGGTATTTATCGATAGTCCTCTCGCTATCGCGGCCACCGAGATATTTCAGAAACACATTGAGTTCTATGATGATGTCACCCGTCAATATGTGGAGGAACACACCCAACAGCACCCCTTGAAGCTCATGAATCTCAAATTTACCAAAACCCAGGAAGAGTCCATGGGCATAAATGCCCGCCAGGGCAAGACCATCATCATATCCGCCAGCGGTATGTGTGAAGCCGGCCGCATCAAACACCATCTCAAAAACAATCTGTGGCGCAGCGAAGCCACGATTCTATTTGTCGGTTATCAGGCTGAAGGAACCCTGGGCAAGCGCATATTAAGCGGCGAAAAAGTGGTCACTATTCATGGGGAAAAGGTGGCGGTAAAAGCGAGCATTGAATTCATTGAAGCCTACTCCGCACATGCCGATAAAAACGGTTTAACCAGTTGGGTGAAAAATTTTGTAACCCCGCCCAAAGGAATATTTCTGGTGCATGGCGAAGACGAATCATTGAATGCTTTGGCCGAGTATTTTCGCACTGAAATGAACCTGCCGGTTTATATACCGCAATGGCTGGATGAGTTTACTCTGGGGGCAACCGAGCAATTGGAAGCCAAGATGGAGTACCGTGAAGGCTTTTTGCCCGAGGCTTTAAAAGCCGAGCAGGCCTACCTGGCTTTGTCACTGAAGCTGCATGATATGTTTAAGGAAAATTGGAAAGAAGGCAGTTATGACAAGATTATCAATACGGTTCAGGAAATAGAACGACAGCTTAAGCGCCCGCCAGCATAATTGTTTATACCCAATTGTTGGCTCGTCTGCAGGACTGATCTTTTTTAGGAGATTGGTCCTGAAATTGGTTTTAATTCATCACTGCAAGTCCCATAAAAACATGTGAAACCCCAAATTTATAGCATTTCATTTCCGTCAAGTATGGAAACCTGTGGTATTTGTCTGCAATCATTACGACATCTTCATTGTACTGGTTTTTTACTCACCAATGCTTATCAATCGTAAAATTACTTACCTTGTTAGAGAATGGAATATAATGTTATAATGCCTTTACCTGTGGCTTGGAGGAATGTACTTCATGGTTAATAGATCTACCTTTCTAGAGATGATGCGCTGGGGATATGTTAATGTACCCGGCGTCATTTTTGAATATTCCAAGGAACTAGACATTAATACGGATGACATCGGCATCCTCACGGCTATCATATACGCCTACCAGCAAAGCAAACCACTCTATCATACCGGGGTCGAGGTCGGTAAAATCCTGCAAGTTTGTCCTTGTTTGAGCAAGCAAAAACTTTCCCGCAGACTTTCGCGCTTCCAGAAACTGGAGATAATCGCGGTCTCGCCGCCCGGCAGGGGAGTTGCCGATAAAACGGTGCATATTGATCCTTTGATGGACAAGCTGGAGAGTTTCATCATTCGCGATCATCCTCATTTTTCGGGGCAAAACGATGAAGCTGTGCCTGCACAGGTGAAGGTTGTTTTAAGGGAATACCAGGAACAGATTGAACAACTGCAATTGCAGTTGCAGGAACGCCAGACGCAAGAGGTTTCTCACGTAATGCTGCCCGATAACAGCGATTTCAAGAAGGTTGCTGACTTCATAGCCAAGAAGACGGGCAACCTCATTAGCCCCACTATGATTGCGGAACTACGCCGCTGGTTGGAGGAGATGGCTCTTAAGCCCGAATTTTTGCTGTGCATGCTGGAGTTGTGCTTCGAGCGAAAGATCAATCAACCCCGGGAAATCAGCCGTATCGCTGGAGATTTGAAAAAATATGCCATAAGTAATCTGGATGGCATGGAAGTATATTTTGCTCGTTATGTAGACGGCACCAAAGGAGCCATTCAGCGTAATTCGGCTTTTGATCCCGATGTGCTCGAATTTGGGACCTTTACTGGCATCGACATGGAAGCGGAGGCCCGCCGCCGGGTTTACCAGAAATGGCGTTATGATTGGGGATTTTCCCATGCCATGATTATGAAAGCGGGCGAAGTCATGTGTCAGCGCACCAAAAGCGGCGGCCTGGAATATGTAGACAGTGTTCTGGCCAATTGGATGAGCAAAGAAATCCGCCAGTTGGATCAAGTTGATGCCGAGATGCGCAAATTTAAAATGCTCAAGCGCAAGGGACGCTCAGGTAAAGAAGGCGGAGCAGGCAGTCAGGGTCAAGTCGACAAAAAGGAATATGAAATTTATATACCACCCAATACAGAGGAAATAAAAACCAAGGTATAAGGGCAAGGGGGAAGCAGGGGGACGGTTCTTTTGCTTCCTACCGGGTAGGAAGCAAAAGAACTGTCCCCCTGCTTCCCCCTTGCTTCCCTATTTAGGATGGTGACTTATGGCCATTAGTATTCGCCAACAATTGCCGGATGAAATGATGTTTGATCTGGAGAGTGAGAAACGGGTTATATCCTCTATGCTGCACTCTGAAGAGGCCTGCATTGAAGCCCACAACAGCTTGAAATCGGTCGACTTCTATTCACCCAAACATGCTACTATTTATGAGTTGACCTGTGCCCTGTTTGAACGCGAGATCAGGCCAACTTATGTAGAAATCCTCAAAGAAGGCCATGCCCTGGGCTTATTAAAAAACACCCGCGACATCGAAGAACTCAAGCATATTGTGGAGCATTATATCGATGATGAAAATATTAAATACTGGATCAAAAGGGTGCGCGACAAGGCCCGGGTGCGCAAGTTTGTGGAATTTATCAAAAACAGTATAGAATTGCTGCAGTCTGAGGCCGATCAGGATGTGGAACAACTGCTCATGGAGGCCGAAGAGAAATTAACCAACCTGACCGCTCTGGAGATCGACGATCATATTGATACCCCTGAGGATATGGCCAATCTCGGCTATGACGAAGTAGAAAGGCGCTTCCTGCGCTTTAAAGAGATACAGGAGGTTCACAAAGGGGTTATTCCTTTGGATGGACTGACAACCGGGTTCGACAGCCTTAATCGCATCACCCTGGGTTACAAGTCGGGCGATTTGATTATCCTGGGTGCCCAGACCGGCCATGGCAAAACCGCCTTTGCTCTGCATACCGCCAAGGCGGTGGCTGTTGACCAGGGCTGCAACCTGCTCTACCTTAATACGGAGATGAGCCGGCAGCAGATCGCCTTGCGCTGGGGATCGATATTATCTGCGGTGGAACACGACCGTATCCGCATCGGGGACATTAACGAAAATGAATTGTCAATCATCTTGAATGGTTATTCCCGGTTGCGCAGCAGCGGTTTCTATTCCTATCCCTGCCCCAACCTGACCCCGGAAAAAACCATTTCCATAGCTCGCAAGTTCAGGACCCAGAAGAAAATCGATTTGATGATCATTGACTATATAGGCCGCATGGAAAAACATGATCCACGCCTGCAGGAATGGCAGATACTGGAGCAGATTGTGAAAACCCAAAAAATGCTGGCCCAAAACCTGCAAATCGCAGTAATGTGCCTGGTGCAGCTCAATCCCGACGGCACTCTGCAAGGCGCCAAGCGGATGAAAAACGAATGTGATCTGATGCTTAAATTAAGCCCCATCCCTCGCGAAGACCTGGTTGAGGATGAGGAATTGCAAAAATATCATAACCCCAATTATTACATTTACATTGAAAAAAACCGCGATGGCCGCAGTGGGGTACGCATCCCCATTCAATTTGATCTGCAGCGGCAGAGTATGAAGGACGCCGAAAGGATGGCCCGCTAATGCCGACCAATCAGTATGGGAAAAAGCTCTATGATGACACCGCCACAGTCATTATGGATCTTTTTATGACCGGCAGGATAGATACCGAGGAATTGCATTGCCTGCTTAATCTGCTGGAAGCAGTCATGATTAAGCGCGAGCAGCAGGAATTGATTGCCCTGTTAAAGAAGTGGCGCCCAGGTATAGAACACACTGAGATAGACGATATTATCAAGGCCACCCTATTGGCATTGAACTATGATGATAAGGACGACATGGATCATAGCCTGGCACTATTAGATGAATTGATCAACCTGGGTGAATAGTGTTTTTGTGGAGGGAGGAAAATCTAATGGCAGGATACTGGTTTTGTGAGGAGAACACTCCGGGTTACTCGGTACAATGGAGGGTTCTGCAACTTCTTCATAAAGAGACCACGCCATTCCAGGAATTGATTATTGCGGATTTGGCTGAATGGGGCCGTACCCTGATACTGGACGGTGCGGTGCAGTACACGGAAAAGGACGAGTTTATCTACCACGAGATGATGGCTCATGTTCCGTTGATGATCCATCCCCGCCCCCGGCAGGTATTGATTGTAGGGGGAGGCGACGGCGGCACCCTGCGTGAAGTGTTGAAGCATTCCGAAGTGGAGCGGGTTGATCTGGTTGAGATTGACCGCCGCGTGGTGGAGACAAGCAAAGCCTATCTGCCTGGTGTAGCCGCTGGATTTGAGGACCCTCGGGTTAAGGTGAAAATTGCCGATGGTATTCAATATGTGCAGGAGACCGAGCAGAAGTACGATGTGGTCCTGGTCGATTCCTCCGACCCGGTGGGGCCGGCTATTCAATTGTATAGCCGCGCTTTTTATATGGACGTATATAATGTCCTGGCTGACGACGGCATGCTGGTGGCGCAATCCGAATCACCACTGTATTATGCGCAGATATTTGGCAGCATTGTCAGTCATTTAAACTCCATTTTTCCCATAGCCAGGGTTTACCTGGCGGCAGTGCCTACCTATGTCAGCGGCCCCTGGGCTTTCACCATTGCCAGCAAGATTTGTGATCCGCTCCATTTAGCAGATGACAGGGCGATTATTGATGGCTTAAAATATTATAACAAGCATATTCATCGGGCAGCCTTTGCCTTGCCTCAATTTATCAGGGAGCGAATGGGGTAGTAGGTAAGCTAGATCTATTTGAGCCGGCCTCTGGGCTGGCGGTGGGACGGAAGGATGGTTGTTGACATTGATGGGTTGATAATGGTGTTTCAAGGGTGTTTCTTGGCGGTATTCCAGCCGCAGGAAACACCTGCGTTTTTACAGGGAAACTGCTTTTGTCATTTCTAAACCCTGCTGGAACCGTTCTGTTATGCGAAAAGGATTATTGATAGGCGCAATTTATAATATAATAAACAAGTGGAGGTTTGGTGATGGATGATTTTATTGCCCGCCGGGCCAGGCCGCAGATTTTTAACCTCAAGGAGTATGTGGCAGGCAAACCAATTGCAGAAGTAAAGCGCGAGCTGGGACTCGATGATGTAATCAAAATGGCCTCCAACGAGAACCCGCTGGGGCCGTCGCCGCTGGCTATACAAGCGGTTATGGAGCACCTGGGGGAAATGCACTTTTACCCGGATGGCAGTTGCCGCGACCTGAAAGAAAAACTGGCTTCCCGCTTGCAGATTAATCCTGACTGCCTGATAATAGGCAATGGTTCGGATGAAATCCTCAAGCTTATAGCCACAGCCTTTATAAATCCCGGGGATGAGGTTATACTGCCACAACCGACCTTTTCAGAATACGAGTTCTGTGCTACGGTTATGGGGGCTGTCTGCAGGCCGGTGCCCCTGGTCAACAATACCCATGATCTGACCGGCATGCTGGGCGCAATTAACGCTAAAACCAAACTCATTTTTATTTGCAATCCTAATAACCCTACCGGAACCGTAGTATCGGCAGCCGCCCTGGACGAATTCATGGATAGGGTGCCCCAGGATATCCTGGTGGTTATTGATGAGGCCTACAGTGAGTATGTGGAAAATCCGGACTATGGCAGCGGGCAGTTGCTGCTGGGTAAAAGGCCGCAAACCATAATCCTGCGGACCTTTTCCAAGCTGTATGGGTTGGCGGCCCTGCGCCTGGGCTACGGCATCGGCAATCCGGCGATAATTTCCGCCCTGGGCCGGGTCAAAGAACCTTTTAATGTCAACAGCCTGGCACAGCATGCCGGGATGGCTGCCCTGGACGATGAGAAGCATATAGCCCAAAGCCTGGGTTTGAATCGTAGCGGCAAGGATTACCTGTATCAAGCCCTGGCTGCTTTGGGACTCGCTTATACCCCAACCGAGGCCAATTTCATATTTGTCGACACCGGCCAGGATGCCGGACAGGTCTTTCAGGGTATGCTAAGACTTGGGGTAATAATTCGCAGTTGTGATGTTTTTGGCTGTCCCACCGCTATCAGGGTGACTATTGGCACCGCTGAGCAAAACCAGCGCTTTGTTGCAGCTCTGCAATCTGTTATGCAGGAAATTAAGGGATAAGAAAACGGTATGGTGTATTTCAGTAAGCATTATACGGAAGCCGGGGTAGCGGTTCAACTACAGGCGGTCATCAATGATACTTTGAAGGATTTGAGCGGGCCTCCTGTTATCCTGTGCATTGGATCAGACCGGCATGTTCTTGATTGCTTTGGGCCTTTGACCGGTTCCATGTTGAACCAGGCCGGCATTGCGGTGCCGGTTTATGGGGATCTGGACCATCCTTTGCATGCTTCCAATCTGCCTCGGGAACTGCGGCTCATTCAAGAAGCGCACCATGATCGTTTCGAAATTGCCATCGATGCTTCAGTGGGGACGGAAGTGGAGATCGGCACCATTAAAGTGAGACGCGGTTCGGTATTGCCTGCCAAAGCGGTCGGCAAGCGTCTGCCCGCGGTGGGGGAGTTAGCCATCACCGGGGTGGTGGGGGTCAGGCAGAATCAACGCACCGCCCGTCCCATTACCTATGGCTCGCTGGCCCATGTCTACCACATGGCCTGCCTGGTCAGTCAGGCCTTGATTCATTGGGATGCCGCCAGATGCGGGGGCAAGTGGGGTTAATTGTAATTTACATTAGAAGTTTCGCTATGTTATTATTCATTTGAATCAATATCCTGGACAAGCCCAGGTATAGCGGGTTATGTCTCTTTGGCCGCCCGGGGTGGGAGGCTTTTTTGTATATAATGCCACAAGGGTTAAGGAGGATTGGACATGAAAAGATTGATGATAGGTAATGAAGCCATTGCCAGGGGAGCATTTGAAGCCGGGGCGACGGTGGCAACCGCTTATCCCGGAACACCCAGCACCGAAATTGTCACTAATTTTGCCGGTTTTCCGGGGGTGTATGCGGAATGGGCGCCCAATGAAAAAGTGGCTATGGAAGTAGGTGTAGGCGCCTCCATCGGAGGGGCCAGAACCCTGGTGGCCATGAAGCATGTGGGCGTTAATGTGGCCGCCGACCCGTTATATACCTTTTCCTATACCGGCGTAAACGCCGGGCTGGTTTTGGTATCCGCTGATGATCCCGGTATGCATTCTTCCCAGAATGAGCAGGACAACCGCGGCTATGGCATATTTGCCAAAGTACCGGTAATAGAGCCCTCAGATAGTCAGGAAGCCCTGGATTATTGCAAACTGGCCTTTGATTTGAGTGAGCAGTTTGACGCTCCGGTGATGTTTAGAATCACCACCAGATTAGCCCACTCCCAAACCCTGGTCGAGACCGGTGAGCCCGTATCCGGAGAGCTGCAGCCCTATAAAAAAAATGCGGCCAAATTCGTGATGCTGCCAGGTTTTGCCAGGGCGCGCCATGTGGAAGTGGAACAGCGCATCTTGAAAATGAAGGAATATGCTGAACAGACCCCGCTCAACCGCATTGAATGGGGAGATAAGGAACTGGGCATCATCACCAGCGGAATCTGTTATCAATATGTAAAAGAAGTACTGCCGGAGGTTTCCATCCTCAAGTTAGGGCTGGTCAATCCGCTGCCGGAGCAGATGATCCGCACTTTCGCTGCCGGGGTGAAACGACTGCTAGTGATTGAAGAACTGGAACCGGTTATTGAAGAACAGGTTAAGGCCTGGGGCATTGCGGTGGAAGGCAAACAATTGTTTTCCCTCCTGGGCGAGTACAGTCCAGAACTGATTGAAGCCAAATTGCTGGGCGTTGCTAATGAAGAACGCTTCGGTTTGGGTCAACAGGTGCCGGGGCGCCCACCGGTGATGTGTGCCGGCTGTCCGCATCGCGGGGTGTTTTATACCTTAAAGAAAATGAAATTAGCGGTTATGGGAGACATTGGCTGCTATACCCTGGGGGCTATCGCACCTTTGGAAGGCATGGACTCCTGTATCTGCATGGGAGCCAGCATTGGCACTGCGCTGGGTATGGAAAAGGCTCGCGGGGAGGAATTTGCCGATCAGGTGGTGGCTGTTATCGGGGATTCCACCTTTGTTCATTCCGGCGTCACCGCCTTAATCGATGTGGTATACAATCAGGGTACCTCGACAATATTGATCTTGGATAATGACACTACCGCTATGACCGGACATCAGGACCACCCCGCCACCGGCTTCACCATTCGCCGCGAGTCCACCGCCCGCCTGGATCTGGAAGCCCTGGTCAAAGCCATTGGCATCAAGCATGTACAGGTAGTCGATCCTCTTAACCTGGAGCAGTTGCAGGGAGCAGTTCAAACCGAGCTTGAGCGCCGCGAACCCTCGGTGATTATCTGCAAGCGGCCCTGTGCCCTGATACCCCATGAGCCCGAAAGCCAACGGTACTATATTGATCAGGATATCTGCAATGGCTGTTCGGTTTGCATCCGTCTGGGCTGCACCGGTTTGGTATACCTGGATTCAGAAGTGAAATCGGAGCGCAAAGCGATTATCAATGCCAATACTTGCGTAAACTGCGGTCTTTGCGCGCAGGTATGCAAGTTTGATGCTATTAAGGCAGTGGAGGGATAAACATGGATAAGCATAGAGTTAAAAATATTCTTATTGCCGGTGTGGGCGGGCAGGGAACCCTGCTGACCAGCCGCATTTTGGCGGATGTGGCGGTGCGCATGGGCTATGATGTCAAGGTTTCAGAGATTCACGGCATGGCCCAGCGCGGTGGCAGCGTAGTTTCTGAAGTGCGCTACGGCGACAAGGTTTATTCCCCCATTATCAAAAGAGGGGATGCCGATATTCTGCTGGCCTTTGAAAAGATTGAGGCGGCCCGCTGGTTGGATTTTCTTAAACCTGACGGCCGGGTGATTATCAATAACGAGAGAATAGATCCCCTGCCGGTGATGAGCGGCAAGGCCAAATATCCCGATGATATCGTGGACCGCATCCAGGCTATCATCCCTAAAACCCTGGTGGTTGATGCTACTGCCACTGCCGTCGCCTGCGGCAATGTCAAAGCCGCCAATGTGGTCTTGCTGGGGGTATTGACGGCGGCCGTACAGCTGCCGGTAGATGAAGTGAAAAAGGCCATTGAGCATACCGTGCCCGCCAAGGCCTTACAAGTGAATCTGAAGGCTTTTCAATCCGGAATGGAATTGTATTCGGGCCTAGCTTAATACCATGCTGACCTTGCTTGTGGTAGTGTATAGCCAGCACAATAAATGGTTATCCTTTTACATCACCTGACCCACTTTGCCGTAGGTTTTGGTAATACTTTTGATGGACAGGTTTACTGACTCTTTTCGGCTGTGTAGTTCTTGTTTGAGTTCAGACAAGTATTTACGTGGAATTACGACCTGGATAATGAGACGTTCTTTGCCTTTAATTCCGTATCCCTTGAGAGTCGTTACTGAATAGCCCATATTCCTTAAATGGTCCGCCAGAGCAATACCATCTTTAAGGTGTTTATATATCGAAACCTCTATTATACCCAGGGCAAGCCGGGCATCAATTTTACCGCCCAGGTAGACCCCGAAGATTTTCCCGCCGGCAAAACCAATAATAAACAATATACCGGGGGCTGCTACGAACAAATTTATCGCATAGGCGAAAATCAGCGCATCTACGAAGGTTGTAAAATAAACCGGCTTGGTGATCTGCCGGGATAGAAAAACCGTTCTGAGATTGCTGAGCGTAGTACCGATGGCGTTGAGGATGAAAATTGTAATGAAGTTTGTTATCTCGGTCTGATGGGTTTGATAAGCCTGGTGAAGCAAAGCTATACATGCTGTGATATCCAATATTTATATCCTTTCTTAATCTAACACACCTGCTCTTGCGGGCAGGTGTGTAAAAAATTTTTATTCGTTTCCTTGTTTTAGCCTTAAGCAAAAGGCCCGACTCCAATTCCGTTACATTATCTGATAGCTGCATGGCAATTATTTCTTAATTATCCATTTACACTATATATATAATACCATGTTTATTACGAACAAACAAGCGTTCTATCAGTAGGAGTGTCATTTTAACGGGATTGACAACTTCCCCAAGCTGGGAAATACCAGGCATAGCAGCCCCTTTGATCATGGGCACACAGTAAGAATGAACCCAAGAGATGCGCCTGTCAGGATAACAGACCTGACCCATACGGCGTGGCTTTAGTTGCCTGTCTTGACATCTGGCATGACAGGCATGGTTGTAACAGCGGTTCCGGTGGGAATCTCAAACAGGCTGTCGGGCTGGGCGCCAAGGTTATAATTCTTGTATTCTACCACCACTGTGCCCTGAGGGGTGGTTTGTTCCACACGAACCGGCATGCCGATATCTTTGCGCAGCCACATTTTGGCGGTTTCTCCTTGTTCCGTGGTGGTGACCATCAGGCAATCAAACCCGTCTTTCTTTTCCTCGCCAACAATCTTCATCCCTGAAGTATCACCATTTTCCTTGACCCAGGCGTTGGGCAGATCCGCTGAATCCTGGGGAACATTCATTTTCATGGCGGTTTTCTCGGCAGGATTGTATAAGTAACTCTCTCCCTGGGCATTGGTGATAGTGATCATCTTCATGCCCATGGCCTCCATTTCCATCCTTACCTTCTTATCACTGACATACATTTTACCGGTGGTATTCATTGCAGCACCGCCATCGCTAATGGTCATCACCATATCAAAAGACATCTGTTTGGACTGGGCGGCAGTCTTCATCAAGTTGTCAAGACGATTATCGCCGCTTTGCGTCTGGGGAGTATTGGTCGTGGCCGGGGTGCTGTCCTCCGGTTTCTCACTGGCGCAGCCGGTCACGCTACCCAGCATCAAAGCGACTACCATCACAATAACGATCCATCTTTTCATGTGTATGCCCCTTTCTTTATTAATTTTCCTCTTCCTGTATGGAGAGTAACAACTTTCATTATTACTGTCAAACTATTCTTGTTTTGCTGTTTTTACCCGGTCTGCCGATGCAACCCAGTCTGCAGCGGGGTATAAGCATTTATCAAGCTGAAATGGGCTAAAAATCCGCTTCTGTATGGTGTCAATCCTTTTCAAGACCGATACACCGGGTATATACTGCTTCAGCGCATTTGTCCGCTGATCAATAAATGGGTTATTATAATATAGTACAAATTAATTACAGTCAGCCATTCTCAAGCTTAATCCCAACGTAGTTCGTTGGGAGCGGGGGATCCAATTTATGGGGTGAATCCAGATCACTGGTAGGGCCGCCCACAGCCCGAATCCGTCAGCTAACCTCGTAAGCGTAGCCAAGGGGGAGAATGGGGATATCTGTTCCTTCGTATTAAACCTGCTTGTTAACATTCCATGAAGGACATTCCCTTTTTCCTGGACAAACCAACCGTTTGAATGGCATTATTGGTGATCACCGGGCACTGCCGGTATGCGTCTGCATACGGGCCGATTCTGTTTGCCCAAAATCTGTCCTAGCAAAGGAATGATAATTCTATGGAAAATATTGAAGTGCGCAATCTCACCAAGATTTATGGCAACAACCCGGAAAAAGCCATGACCCTGCTGAGAAATGGACTCAGCAACCAGGAGATTCGCGAAAAGACCAGGCAGGTCGTGGGGGTTAGAGAGGCTGCCTTCTCCGTGAAGCAAGGCGAATGTTTTGTTATCATGGGGCTTTCGGGCAGTGGTAAATCGACTTTGCTCCGTTGTATAAACCGCCTTGTCAAAGCAACTGCCGGGGAGATACTGATTGATGGGGAAGATATTAATAGAATGCCTTCTCAACGCCTGCAGCAGGTGCGTAAGGAAAAAATGGCCATGGTGTTTCAGCGCTTCGCCTTGCTGCCCCATCGCACCGTCACAGATAATATCGGCTATGGCCTGGAAATCCAGGGTATATCGGCACAAAAGCGCTTGCAAAAGATTAAACAGGCCCTGAACCTGGTAGGCTTAAAAGGCTGGGAAGATACTTATCCCGAAAATCTCAGCGGGGGTATGCAACAGCGGGTAGGTATTGCCCGAGCCCTGGCCACCGATCCTGATATTCTGCTCATGGATGAGCCCTTCAGCGCCCTGGACCCATTGATCAGACAGGATATGCAGGATGAGCTGCTGGATATTCAGGAGAAGCTGCGCAAAACCATATTATTTGTCACCCATGACCTGGATGAAGCCTTAAAGGTAGGCGATCGTATCGCCCTGATGAAAGACGGCTCTATCGTACAGATGGGAAAACCGGAAGACATTTTGTTGTCTCCGGCTACGGAATATGTGGCCCGCTTCGTGGAAAATGTGAATCGCAGTCGCGCCCTTACCGCGGAAACCGTGATGGTCAAGCCGCGGGCCGTGGTGCATCCCAAGGACGGTCCTTTAACGGCCTTAAACTTTATGGAAAAATACGGCCTTTCCACCATGTTTGTCACCGATCGTTCCGGTAGGCTGCAGGGATATATTCAGGCTGAAGACGCCTCTTTGCTTGTTGAAAAGGGAATCAGGGAACTAAATGGCATTATACAGAATGATATGCCCATCGCTTTGCCCAATACCTTGCTTTCAGATTTACTGGATACCCTGGCTTATACCAAAGTACCTCTGGCGGTGGTTGATAATGAACACAGGCTGCGCGGGGTTTTGGTCAGGGGCTCGGTAATCGCTGGTTTAGCCGGACAAAGGAGGGGCAGTCATGACAGTATTGAATAATATACCGCAAATCCCTCTGGCGCAATGGGTCGACAATCTGATTGGCTATACGCAACGGCATTGGGGCGCGTCAACACAGGCTTTTTCCCACCGCATGGAAAGCGCCATTAAGGGACTGCAGGAATTTTTGATCAGTATACCGCCTGAAGCCTTTATCCTGGTAGTCGCCCTTTTGGCCTGGCGGCTGGCCGGTAAGAAGATGGCTGTTTTTTCAATCATTGGCCTTTTATTTATTCATAATATCAATCTCTGGACAGCTACCATGGAAACTATAGCAATGGTGGTGGCAGCGGTTACCCTCTGTATAATTATCGGGATTCCGCTGGGCATATTGGCGGCCAAAAACAGCATCGCCCATCGCCTGGTTACGCCCTTGCTGGATTTTATGCAAACCCTGCCGGCTTTCGTTTATCTATTGCCGGCCATACCTTTTTTTGGATTGGGTGTTGTACCCGGGGTGCTTACGACCATCATTTTTGCTATGCCGCCGGTTATCAGGCTGACCGATCTGGGACTGAAACAGGTTCCCGAGGAGTTGATTGAACTGGGGAAATCGTTTGGTTCCACCTTTTTTGAAATGTTGTTTAAGATCGAATTGCCTTTGGCCAGGGCGACCATTCTGGCCGGTATCAATCAGTGCATTATGTTGTCGCTATCTATGGTTGTTATCGCTGCCATGATTGGCGCCAAAGGTCTGGGCGGAGTGGTGTGGAGAGCCATACAAACGCTCAAATTCGGTATGGGGTTTGAAGCAGGAGTGGCCATCGTAGTGATTGCCGTTATCCTGGATAGAATTACCCAGAGTCTGGGTAAGACGAAATAAGAAAGGGGAGATCAGCAATTGTTTAGACGGAAAAGAGTGGCGTTACTGTTGGTTGTCACTATGATCATGGTGTTTGCTCTGGGAGGTTGCTCAAGCAATTCTGCCGTCACACCGGATGATCAGAGTGTTAAGGCAAAGTTTAGTGGCAAGATCATCGGTATCGATCCTGGAGCTGGGATCATGACGACTACCGATGAAGCCGTGGAACAATACGGACTGGATTATGAAGTGGTAGAGGGTAGCGATGCGACCATGGCGGCGGCCTTGAAGACAGCGATTGATAATAAGGAATGGGTGGTTGTAACCGGATGGGCTCCGCACTGGAAGTTTGCGCGCTGGGATTTAAAATTCCTGGAAGACCCCAAGCAGGTATATGGTGCGGAAGAAACCATTAATACCATTGTGCGCAAAGGTTTGAAAGAGGATATGCCTGAAGTATACGCAGTTTGCGACGCTTTTCACTGGGATGGTCAGCAGATCGGTGCAGCCATGGGATTGGCTGAAGAGCTGGGAGATGATAAGCTGGCCGCCCGCAAATGGGTGCAGGAAAACCAGGAGCTGGTTAATGGCTGGCTTCCGGAAGGTTATGATGCAGCAACCACCACCACCAGTTTCGATAAAGGCCTGGTGAAGCTGCTCTATGTGGAATGGGCCTGTGCACGCGCTGAAACCCATGTTATGGCCGATGTGCTGCAGAACATCATGGGGTATAAGGTGGACATGCTGCCGGTCGGCGCAGCAGCCATGTATGAAGGCCTGGCGGTTGGCGAAGGCGATGCCTTTTTCACGGCCTGGTTCCCGGTGACCCATGGCCATTACATGGAGGCGGTCAAGGATAAGGTGGAGGATCTGGGGCCGAACTTTGAGGGCGCCCGCATAGGACTGGTGGTACCGTCTTATGTGACCATAAATTCTATTGAAGAATTAATGAAATAGACACATATAGCGGCGAAGTCCCCGGAATTTCCGGGGACTTTTCATTTGTGTCATCCTGAGGGCGAAGCCCGAAGGATCTTTCGCGCAGCGAATAATCCCGGGGGTAAGATCCTTCGCTTCGCTCAGGATGACAACAGTGGGCTCCGCTCAGGATGACAACAGTGGATTCCGGTCGGGATGACAACATGGGCTGCGCTCAGGATGATAGCTCATTTCAGGATGAAAATTGCAGGCTGCTGCCATGGCAGTATTTTTCAGGTGGCAGTGGGGCAAAACTGGCCGTTTTAGCGGTCACAGACTAAAAAAAGGGTTGCTTAACGGCCTGATGTAACCTTATAATTTTGTATAGTGTATTTACCCTTTGGTGAAGTACGGTTTTTTATTTTTATAGGTACCACTCGTAATAGTAGAACGGGAGGAAAGAAGAAATGCCCATCACGGAAATCCTATCGCGCAATGCCCGCCTGTACGGACCGGAGATATGCCTGACGGAGATCAATATGGACCTGCAGGAAAGTCATAATGTCACCTGGTTAGAGTATGAACTGATTGTAAACAACCCGGCCGGTGAATACCGGCGGGATATGACCTGGAAGGTTTTTGACGAAAAGGCCAATCGCATGGCTAATCTGTTGCTGAAGCGGGGTATAAAAAAAGGGGATAAGGTAGCTATACTTTTAATGAATTGCCTGGAGTGGCTGCCCATTTACTTTGGCATATTGAAAAGCGGAGCTATCGCGGTGCCCTTGAACTTCCGCTACACCGCCGAGGAAATCAAATACTGTTTGGATTTATCCGACACCGTGGCCTTGATTTTTGGGCCTGAATTTATCAGCCGCATGGAAACAATTTACAATGATATTCCCCAAGTAAAAATGCTCTTTTTTACAGGTGAAAACCGTCCTGTTTTTGCGGAAAATTATGACCGCCTGAGTGCCAATTGCTGCTCTGATGACCCGCATATTGAGCTTACAGAGGAGGACGATGCGGTGATCTATTTTTCCTCGGGAACGACCGGATTTCCCAAAGCCATTTTGCATACCCACCAGAGCCTGATGACCGCAACTTACACAGAAAGGGAACACCACGGTCAAACGCGTGAAGATAATTTTTTGTGCATTCCACCCCTTTACCATACCGGCGCCAAGATGCACTGGTTTGGTACTCTGCTGGCGGGGAGCAAGGCCGTACTGCTGCGCGGCGTGAGGCCGGAATGGATACTTAAAACAGTCTCTGAAGAAAGGATTACCATTGTATGGCTGCTGGTTCCCTGGGCCCAGGACATCCTCGATGCCATTGAAAGAGGCGAGGTGAATCTGCAAGACTACCGCCTTGATCAGTGGCGGCTCATGCATATCGGTGCCCAGCCCGTTCCGCCCAGCCTAATACGCCGCTGGAAGAAACATTTTCCCCATCATCTTTACGACACCAATTATGGACTCAGCGAAGCCATAGGTCCCGGATGCGTCCATTTGGGTACGGAGAATATTCATAAAGTCGGCGCTATTGGAATACCGGGCCACAATTGGGAAGTTAAGATTATTGATGAAAACGGGCGCTGTGTACCTCAGGGACAAGTGGGTGAATTGGCTGTCAAGGGACCGGGTGTGATGAAATGCTACTACAAAGATCCGGAAGCGACCACGGCAGTCATCAAGGACGGCTGGTTGTTTACTGGAGATATGGCCCAGATGGATGAAGACGGTTTCATTTATCTGGTTGATCGGAAAAAAGATGTGATTATCAGCGGTGGCGAGAATATATACCCGGTGCAGATTGAGGATTTCCTGCGCTCTCACAGCGCCATCAAGGATGTAGCCGTGATTGGATTGCCTGACAATCGCCTGGGCGAAATAGCCGCCGCCATCATAGAGCTGAAACCGGGCTGCCAGTGCTCCGAAGAAGATATAAAGGCCTTCTGCGCTCCATTGCCGCGCTACAAACGGCCGCGCTCCATTGTTTTTGACGATGTACCCCGCAATCCCACCGGCAAGATTGAAAAACCGCGTTTAAGGGAAAAATATGGCGCCACCAGTTTAGTGGCCGCTCAAACCAAAAACTAGCGCAAGTAGGGACGGTTCTTGCCTTGCATGGCATAATATTGAATAGATAGCAGAAATCATACGGGGTTATAATATGATAGGTAAATAACTCTCCTTTTTTGCCGCTGTATTCTCGGCATTACTAAAATCCGTCCCCACTTGCTTACTTGCTTAGCGCATTTCTCCGGTATTTTTAAGACGGACCTTTACCTCTACCCTAATATCAGCATTTTCAATAAAATCAGGGTTATCAATGCTATCCGATAGAGCTTTACGGTCCTTGGCCAGGGCATATTTGCTTATATCAATGCAGTTCAGCCTTAATTCGTTTTGCATCTTTTTTATAAAACTTTCACACTGGCCTTTAACCTCTTTCTCTATGCTTTCCTCAATTATATTAAGCTGGTTCTTATCAATTACACCCTGGCGACTGTATTCCTGCAAAGTTCCCCGGAGTTCTATGGCAATAATAAAACGATGTATTCCGTTGCTCAGATTATATTTTACTTTCCTGCTGTTGCTCACCAGAGCTGTTCCCCGGTAAACCATTCCACCCTCCGGGACAGCAAAAGATAAAAACCTTTCGCCTTTTAATCCTCGTAAAAGCACCAGGTCATGCGATTCTTCGAGCCCCAGTTTGTATACCATACGATCTTTTCTAAAAAGGGCTGTCCCGGTTATCACAACCCGGTCATCTTTACGCTCCAGTATAGGAACAACCGGGTTCTTGCCTGATGCCTGCTCTACGTAGAATTCAACAAGATTAGTAACAGGAATAATAGTTCTCTTTTCGAGTCCATTAAACAGTGCCATCAGGTACAAACCAATGTTATCATAATTGTTTATCGGGGTTTTAATAATATTCTCGCCCCGGCCTTCAGCCACTGCCATGAACAGGGTCCCTCTAATTTCGGCACCACGCCACAACGCATCCATATAGGGATTTAATCCCTGCCGGGCCAGGTCATCGCCTAATACAAGAATTTGGTTAATTCCGGTCTCATAGATGCCGGCATCGGTCAAGCCCCTTCTCTCGCGAGTATCGGCAATAGTAATACCGGAGAAGGTGGCTATATTTACAGGTTCTGAAGCCTTGGGACTAAGGTTAGGGGTAAGAGTGGTTAAATCCACCAGCATTCTACCGGCCACTGCCGGAGGATCAGTTGGGCTAGTGCTTCCAGGTATGTGCAGGTCATAAGCAGCCGCCAGTGGGATGGAAAGATCTTCCAGGTCTTGGGAATCCCAGCACCCGGATAGGAGGAAAAGAAATATACCCAGGGCAATAAGGGGAACTGATCTGGACATATTATGCCTCCTTTCTCCTGATAATTGCAGTTAACAGCATAACCACAGGAAGGATCAAACTTGACAACAAGAAACTATAACCTGCATATTCAGCCCAGGTAAATGCCGCTCCTGTGTCTGAAGGCAGGAGAGCCACAATATAAGTCAGCACAGCCAAAAACAGTACCACCAAATGAAAAAATTTAGACCGGTCTATATGAATATTCTCGCTCAGGGAATAAGCTGCACAAAATCCCAGGTTGATAGCAGGACGCACACCTAACCCCATCCACACTGCCAGCATTAAAAACTCGGGTCTTTCTATAACCGGGAACTTGACGGATTTTAATACGGTAATAGTGGGCCAACTAATCAGCTGCATAAGTTCATCACCCCAGATCATTAAACAGACCAGGGTTACAGTCAGGTAAGCTACGGTAGTAAAACCCAAACCCAGTATACCCGCCTTTATCACTTCCTGCTTACGGCCGACCAAAAAATAGAATATCAATAAAACTTCTATTCCCGCATAGGAAAAACTGCTGGCCAGAACTCCGCGGGCTATCCCGGTAAGACCTGCTTCTCCTACGGGTAGCAGATTGGTATAATCCGCATCTAGCAAAGGTGTCATGATTAGAAATAGTAAAGGCAAGAGTATCCAGAATATTATTTCATTTAACCTTGCAACCACCCGGGCTCCTTTATTGATCGCGTAACCACTCCCGGCAATAACCAGTAAAATAATAACTGGCAACGGGGTACGGGGCAACAGAAATATCTTTGTCAGTTCGCAAAACAACCGCACCTCCACCGCCACAATGAATACGAAATACAATATAAAGAGGAAAGCCATAGCAGACCCCAGCCACCGCCCAAACAGCAGGTGGTTCATGCCAATAAATCCTGCATCCGGCATACGGCGTCCCAGGCGTTCAATAATCACCAATGTTAAAAAGGGAAGCAGGGCTGCTAAAAGCACTGCCAACCAGGCATCCGGTCCCGCCTCGGCGCTGGATAAACGGGGCAGGCTAAAGATACCGATACCCATCTGGGAACCGATAATGATATAGATTAATTGCTTACTGGTGATAGTATCGCTATTATTCGTTCTTATCCCCCTCCTGCCTGGTTTCCCCCTGGCGCTGCTTTTGTTGGCTGGGTATCGATAACGGTCTTATATTCATCTTCCATAAAAAATTGCGAAAAATGCTATCTTTTAAGTCAGAAAAGCGCATGGGGGCTAAAGGTGCAAAGTATGGTACGCCCAGGCTTTCCAGACCGATGATATGGGTAAGTACAAAAAACCAGCCCAGGGAAAAACCAAAAAGCCCAAAGGTGGAAGTTAGAAAAATGAAAGGCAGGCGTAGGACACGGCTCGCCTGTACCAACGGACCTGAAGGCAAGACAAAGGTGCAAATAGTAGTTATGGCAATAATTATAATCAAAGCGGGACTGGCTAACTTTGCGGAAATGGCAGCCTGCCCCAGGACAATACCCGCCACCACCCCGGCAGTCTGCCCTACTGGACCGGGTAGACGCAGTCCGGACTCGATTACCGTCTGGATTATAAATTCCTGAATGACGGTTTCGACTAAAGGCGGGAACGGGACCTCCTTGCGAGCCTGGGCGATACTCACTACCAGGTTTAATGGTATCAGCTGCGGTGTGAAACTTATGAGGCCAATATAGAGGGCAGGAAATGAAACAGCAATAAAAAAGGCTATAAAGCGTATAAACCTCAAATATGAACCTACAAAGGTTCGTTCCAGATAATCCTCCGCAGCCTGAAAAAACTCGATAAAGAGGGCTGGAAGGAAAATGGCGGTAGGGCTGCCATCCGCCATAATTGCTATTCTCCCCTCCAGCAGCTCAGCAATAGCCTTATCAGGACGCTCGCTAGTCCATATCTGGGGAAACAGTGAATGGGGCGTATCTTCAATGAACTGGATTAAACTGCCCGTGTTTAAAATTGCATCCGTGTCAATACGGGTTAACCTCTGGTTTATCTGCTCTAAAAGTTGAGGGTCAACTATGTCGTCAATATAGGCAATTGCTACCGGAGTACGAGTACGTCGGCCAACGATAATTTTCTTTATCACCAGGCGGGGGGTGCGGAGGTGGCGTCTTATCATGGAAATATTTATGTCCAAATTTTCTATAAAACCCTCCCGGGGCCCGTGTGTAACCTTTTCCGCTGGTGGTTCCTCGATTGTCCGTAATTGTCCACCATGGATATCAATAATAACCGCTTCCTTAATATCTTCAAAGATTAATACCAGCATGCCATCGAATATACTGTGTACCATCATTGCGAAACTATTAGTCTTCTGCAATTGCCCAACACTAATTGATGTACTTATAATAAAATCGACCTTATGAGCTGTGGATAATTTACCCAATTCCTTTTCATTGCCGTTAATCATCAGTGGTTTAAGTACATGCTCATTCAATATCTTTTCATCAGCGATGCCATTAAAGTAAAGAGCACAGGCCGGTATCAAAATTTTGCTGTTAAGATAAAATTGCCTGGCAATAAGATCGTGGTTTTTTTCAATATAAGGCTTAAGCAGAGCCATCTTGTCTTCATAGCTGTGGGGCAATTGACTATTGGGTATTGCTTTGGTATCATGTGCAGTTATATTTTGGCCTTCACCAGCCCGATTTGGCTTCTTCCGCATGCTTCCTCCAGATAAAAAGAATTCCTAAATATTTTTCCCAGCTTATGTGGCCTTATTCCATTATCCACCGCTTATTCTATCGATCGGTCTTTTCTCTTGACATTACCAGCAGCGAAAAAGGAAAGCCCTTCTATAAATAGGTAAGTTGTAACATGATTACGGTTATATGGATATTATGTATCAGATAGCCAATGTGATTTGAGAAGGCAAATAAGTCCTAATAATAAATTGCTTGGTTATACTATATTTTTTAAGGAGCGAAGGCGAAATGTCAGTACCTCAACTACCAGAAAATGTTACTATTGAAAGGGACATAGCACTTAATTTAATTCTGGCGTCAATTGGTCTTGAAGAGATTGGATTGGCTCACGTTATTAATGCTGAGGCAGAAAAGGTTCAGTTTGTCCTGGGTACGTTAGATAACGCAGTAGTTTCTCCTGTTCCAACTATTGAGGATTTAATAGCTCTTGATGACAGTGTAAGAAGGGTCTTAAAGGAAGTTATTAAAAAGGAAATGCTGCTTCAGTTCAAATTAGAAGAAGTCATTAACTTCATTGAGGCTTGCCGGACTGTTCCACCGCCTGCAGTTGTAATTACCAATCCTGCTGATGGGGCGACAGTCAGTGGTGATGTGCTGATCACTGCCACGGTGAACTCTGCTATTGGTGTAACCAGGGTGGTTTTTCTTGCGGATGGCTTAGTCATCGGCATTGATGATGATGGTTCGGACGGCTGGTCAATCATCTGGGATTCGACCCCATTTAATGGAGAATTCGAGCTCACAGCGATTGCCACCGACGAATGTGGGCACAGTGGTAGTTCGTCCATCAATGTTACCGTTAATAATCCGACGTAACCTTCCATAGTGAACAATAAACAAGCAAAGTGGCGGGGGGCCTGAAGCTTGGAAAGTATCCGTAATGCTAACGCTAGAGGGTACAATTTTTAAGTTAAAAATATCTGGGATATAGTAGTACTTCAATCTATCAGCATTTTATTAAAACTGGCACAGTTTTAACACCGTGCCAGTTCTTTTTGTGCACCACACCTCAATAAACAGGCTACCTTATATTGCTCAAGAGTTTTCATCTCAACAAGAAACGATAAAGCGCCTTGTCAGATTACAATACTGAGTAGCACTTTATCGTTTTCAATAAAGTACTCAAGATTTACCAGCAGTCTTTATCTTGTTTTCGCCCTGTCCTTAACAGAGCAGAATTATATTGTGGTTTAGCTATACAAACATAAGGATGGATTCGTTTTGGCAAAGCTATGATTCCTTTGGGATACCAGGTAAATAACATAATGCTTTTGCGGATAGATCTGCAACTTAATTGAACGGATTCCATATATTCCACCAATATTTTCGGTTGGTATGCTTCTAGCTTATTGTATTCTCCTGCATAGCAGTGAGGTAACTGCATGAAAGTGCAAAAGGGTGATACCGACAAAAAACCATGTACCGATTGGCACAGAGAATCTACCATATATAGAACTTGCTGATCGAGATGCCCTTTGATAAATATCTTTTTGCCTATAGGAGTATCAATAAACTTATATGAATCTATTTCAGGGGTAGCCTTTACATCTACGATGGTCTGAATATTTGGTTTGTAATCGGGAAGTTCAATGCACTCATCGATGGTGATTTGGTTGCAGCAGAGTATATCATTTGAATTTGGAAAAAGCGCGGCATTACAAGTATATTCAATAATCTTCATAGCCATTATCCTTATAGTCGTTCTTACCGGTGCATGGGTCGCACCAACTTCTACTGTTCGTACATGGACCTGGCTTGCATGGTGAATGATGGTGACAATTAGAAAAATGTTTATTGAAAAACCGGATAACTTTCTCCAACTTTCGCAGCAGAAGCCATTCTTTCATGATTACCGTTTCCAAGGTTTCATTGACAGTAATATTAAAGTCCAATAAAACCTCGGCGGGGGTACAGTGTGAGATTTTGCCAAGGAACTTCTGAATTTTCTCTGCTTCTGCATTTAGCAAATGCGCCAGGGCTATTTCTTCCAGGGCTATAGAATCCAAAAGATCAACTGTTGTCTGATACAAACTGGGGCGATGATGTTGAGCCGGGAATTCGGGCAAACTCAATTGAAGCAGCCCCTTTCGGGCAGTATTTGATTTATATATGGTATGCAATGTTCTGCTTGAATGTTAAATAAACATATATACATTGCCGTAATGTTTACGAAATAGTAAGCAATCAGGCATAAAAGAGCAATAAATCATTTATTTTGGGCTATATTCGACTCTTGCCATTTTGTGTTTCCGGTATTGTTTTAGAGATAATAGAAAAATATAGAAAAATTCTGATAAGGATATTTAAAAGTGGTGGGAGGGGTAATAAGTGACGTTAATGGAAGAGTATCGTCGCAAGCTGGCAACGGCAGAAGAGGCAGTAAAGACTGTTAAATCCGGGGATTGGGTGGAATATAGCCACTTCATGATGGCACCGCGGACTTTGGATGGAGCACTGGCAGACAGGATAGGTGAGTTATCTGATTTGAAAATCAGAGGATGCACCAATGCGATCCCCGTTAAGACCGCGCTGGCAGATCCGGCGCGCGAGCATGTTATCTATAACAACTGGCATTTTTCCGGGGCTGACCGCAAGCTCCACGACCGTGGACTGTGCAATCATGTCCCCTTTCTTTATCATGAAGCACCCCAGCTTTATCGCAGGTATCTTGAACCGGACGTAGCATTTATCATGGTAACCCCGATGGATAAACATGGTTTCTTTAACTTTGGTACATCCTGTTCATTTACCAGGGCGGTCACCGATGCTGCCAAAACGGTGATTGTAGAGGTCAACGATAAGGTTCCGGTCTGCCTGGGGGGCAGGAACGAATCAATTCATGTTTCTGAGGTAGATCTGATTGTGGAGGCCAGCAACCCTATGATAGAGCTGCCTGGCTTGCCGGTTACCGAGAACGATAAAAAGATAGCCCAGTTGGTTCTGGAAGAGATCGAAGACAGGGCCTGCCTGCAACTGGGGATCGGGGGCATGCCGAATGTAGTGGGCAAGTTAATTGCCGAATCCGATCTTAAGGACCTGGGGGTACACACAGAAATACTGGTGGATGCGTTTGTAGACATACAGGAGGCGGGTCGAATCAGCGGGAAGTATAAAACTCTGGACCCCAACAAGATAACCTATACCTTCGCCATGGGCACCAGGAAACTCTACGACTTCCTCCATAACAACCCCAGGTGTTGTGCTTGTGACGTGGAATATACCAATTCCCCAACAAACATAGCCGCCAACGACAATGTGGTTTCTATCAACAATGCCATTGAAATTGATCTGTTTGGCCAGGTTTGTTCAGAATCATCCGGCACCCGCCAGATATCCGGAACCGGTGGGCAATTTGACTTCATGTTCGGGGCTTTTCGTTCCCGTGGGGGTAAAGGATTGATCTGTATGAATTCAACCTATACCAATAGTCAGGGGGAATTGGTGTCGAACATTCGCAGTGTTTTAACTCCTGGCGCAACGGTAACTGTGCATCGGGCTGTGACTGACTATGTAATTACCGAGTATGGAAAGGCTGTATTAAAAGCCAAATCAACCTGGGAACGGGCGGAAGCCCTTATAAATATTGCTCATCCCCGTTTCCGCGACGAGCTTATTGCCGAAGCAGAACAGATAGGGATTTGGGTTAGATCGAACAAAATATAGATTTAGCGCAGCAAACAAGTCCGGGGATTGTCCCCGGACTTGTTTACCCTAAATCCTATTGGCGTGTCTTGCTACACCTGGTTGTCATGCAGGTGGAAAGCTGCGTATTTGTAGACGTAAGTGGGCAGGTAGGATGATTTTTCAAATAACAAAAGTGATTCCACTGCAAAAAGATATAATGCGCAGGTTTGAATGCATAAATATTCGTCGCCAGACTTTGCATGGCAACACCATTTGCTTGTCCTGGATTCCTGGTTTTCGTAGCGAGAATACCACATCCCCATAAACGCTGTAACTGGTCATGAATGCGCGGGAATCCAGGGCTTGTCTCACTACGAAAGGGGTGCCGGGCTAATTCACATCCATGTAGGGTAGCCCTCTCGCCCCGTCCATGGGGCTCGCCCCCCATCACTGCTCGCCTTCGCAGGGTGTTGCTACCATGTTCCGTCTAACGGCTCCTACATATTTATACATTCAAACAACGTAATTGGGGGTTTTTGCAGTGGAATCAAAGTCAATCATTTTATCCAAGCACCAGCAGACTGAAACTACCAATATTAAATCAAATACAAAATTAAATAAATAAAGCTGCTTATATGTATCGGCTGCTCCATTGCCCACATATGGCATGGGGAATTGAATTAAGCCAATGAACATTACTCCCCATAATAGCCGTATCCTGGCCCGTATCTCATGAACCCCCTGATTCTTCATATATTTTATTAAAGAAACGGTCAGAACAATAATATATATTGACATCAAAAACCATAGGTTTTTGGGTAGATAATGCTCCCGAAAAGAAGACCACAAGGTAAACCTATTAAACTCACTCACCGGTGTTTCACGGTCTTTTCTTTGATACTTGCCCAGAAATGTGCTGGTTATAAATGCCTGACCGGCGGTATATTTCATTCCTTGTATAAATCTTGCAGGATGGGTAAGATAGAATGCAATTAACTTACCATTGCTCATCTTATTGTAAAATTCTTCCCGGGTGATTTGACTATGCGGAACATATCTTATGTATTCTTCCTTATCCAAAAAAGCATGTTTGCCCGCTTCTACTGCCATATCAGGGTTTAAGCCCATATCCACAAGGTCTTGTCCGGGGTTGTTGGAATCCTTAAGAATCCCGTAGAACACGGCATTATATTGTCTATCCTTGCTTATTTCCTGGTCGATTAAATTCAAGTTAACAGGATATACCACTAATAAACAAAATAGAAAAGATAGCAATACCACCTGATATGTTTTTAACCGGCCTTTATTTTCCACCAGAAGCACTGCCAGCATAAGCAATATAATCGGCAGCGCCGACAGCACCTGCGGTTTAGAACCCAAAAACAGAAATGCTGTAATATATATGAAAATGATTTTCACAAATAGCCTGTTTTTATGATAAATATAGTAAACCCATGCCGCAATGTACAATAGCAGCGTTGTTATCATCATCGGCTCACCGTACAGGCTGTTAAACCACACTAAATAATTGCCGTCCAGCAATACCAATATGGCAATTGGGATAAAAATTGCAAGCTTTATTTTATTCTCTATATTGAGAAATAACATTATCAAATACATGGCAAACACGTAAATAATGGCGTAGGCAACGGCTAAATATCCCGTTTTGAAGGTGTCTTGTCCGCACCCTTGACATATCAGGCTTATCAGCGTTATCAAGTAAGATAGGCTAGTCTCTTTCAATCTGGCTAAAAGCATTCCTGGGGATGCATCGGAAATCTCATAGCTGGTTACGGTGTAGTTTAAAAACCTGTCAAAGCTGGTGTCGTTTATATCCTCCGCTGTCAGTTGTAATCCTGACGCCGACATGACCCTGTCAAAGTCCCCTTGATCTGCAACCCCGGGCCGGGGAACTTGAAAAAGCACATAAAATATTATGCCCGCCGCCAATAATACCCCGATGAGCCCCCAATACTGCATAAATTTTCCTGCTGATTTCATTCGCTTCCTCTTCTCGCGGCGCAAACCGATAAAAATCGACATTAAAGATTAAAGCAATAAGATAATAAATCAATGCATAGTATGCCATTTAATGGGCAAAAATATTCTGAACAGTATTTAAATGAGAGGAAACTCAGCGACTGGAGTTCAGGAACCCACAATGCAGAACCCTTATCGGAAACACAAGACTGTTATATTGTATCTGGTCTTTGGCGGTCTTACGTCGCTGGTTAATATAATCGCTTATTTGGGTTTAACCAAGGTTTTTGGCCTGCATTACATGAGCGCTAATATTGTCGCCTGGATAGCATCTGTTCTGTTCGCTTATATAACCAACCGCTTATTCGTATTTGTAAGTCAAAGCAAGGGGTTGATATTAATTCTAGGGGAATGTGCGGCCTTTTTTGGTTGTCGCCTGTTTTCTGGTTTGATGGATACAACCGGTATGTATGTAATGATCGATTTACTTCATTGCAATGATCTGTTTGTTAAAATAATCACAAATATAGTGGTAATAATCTTAAATTATATTTTTAGCAAACAAGTTGTTTTCAAAAAGAAGGATCAGGACGAGGTGAGCATCACATGAAAATAATATCGATCGTTGTACCTTGCTTTAACGAACAGGAAGCCTTGCATTATTTCTATAATGAGATCGTGAAACTGGCCCTGGAAATGCCCACTATTATGTTTGAATTCGTTTTCGTTGATGACGGTTCACAAGATAATACCTTGATAATATTAAAAGAGTTGCAGAGACAGGATGAGCGCATCAAGTACTTATCCTTTTCGCGGAATTTTGGCAAAGAATCCGCCATATATGCGGGGCTTAATAATGCCGGCGGCGATTATGTAGCCATAATAGATGCTGATCTGCAGGATCCACCCATTTTGATCAAAGAGATGTATCATATCATTGTAAACGAGGGTTATGATTGTGTTGCCACCAGAAGAAAGAGCAGAAAAGGGGAGCCACCCGTGCGATCATTTTTTGCCAGGCAGTTTTACCGTATCATCAACCGCATTTCCAATATCGAACTGGTTGATGGCGCCAGAGATTTCCGCTTAATGACCCGACAAATGGTGGAATCAATTCTGCAGATCTGCGAGTATAATCGTTTTTCAAAAGGCATCTTTGCCTGGGTGGGATTTAAAACCAAGTGGATCGAATTTGACAATCGAGAACGCGTCGCAGGTCAGACAAAATGGTCGTTTTGGAAGCTTTATGCATATTCATTAGAGGGCATAATGGCGTTTTCTACAACGCCACTGGCTATATCCTCAGTTGTAGGGGCTGCTTTTTTTTTGTTGTCGCTTTTTATGATCTGTATCTTAGGTATATGGCAATTTATTTGGGGTGGTTATGTTATTGCATGGTATTGGCTGTTATGTATCATGCTTTTTATTACTGGTATTCAACTGTTCTGTACAGGCATAGTGGGACAGTATGTATCCAGAACCTATTTGGAAACCAAGAAAAGACCAATTTACATAATCAAAGAGTTTAGTGATCAAAGCTTTAAGCCTCTAACTGGGCAAGAATAATCGATTAACTGACCGTCTGTGGCGGCATCCTAATTAATCGTTGCCTGTAATCTTTCCATATAATACATGGCCCTTTTGCCACCGTGTGCAAGCCGGCATATGTAACCCATAAAGGTATATATTCATAATATAAGTCGTGAGAAAAAATGTTTCTCACGACTAAAATTTTTCGGATAACTTTTATGGAGGGATCAAATTTGGAGGGCTTAATTCTACTTAATCAACTTGCTTTAGGCAGTTTTGGAATAGTCAGACAGTTGACCGCTCAAGGCAATACCAGGAGAAGATTGCTTGATTTAGGTCTTATTAATGACACCAAGGTGGAAGCATTAATAAAGAGTCCATTTGGTGACCCCATAGCTTATGAAATCCGTGGTGCAGTCATCGCCCTGCGTTCAGAAGAAGCATCAAAAATACTGGTTGAATCTGTTGATATGGCTTGACAATGCCAATAAGTCCGGGCAGTCCCCGGACTTATTAGGTTAGGGGGTACTATAGAATGTGTCATGTTCAGGTTAATTCTCCAGATGATTTGGTAATTGCTTTGGCGGGGAATCCCAATACAGGGAAAAGCACCGTTTTTAACAGCTTGACAGGATTGAATCAGCATACGGGGAACTGGCCGGGAAAAACGGTCGCCAATGCTCAGGGTCAATACCTTCACAAAGGAAGGCCGTTTGTTCTGGTTGATTTGCCCGGCACCTATTCTTTGCTGGCCAGCTCAGTGGAAGAAGAAGTGGCCCGGGATTTTATCTGCTTTGGCAGCTCGGATGCAACAGTGGTTGTTGCTGATGCGACTTGTTTGGAAAGAAACCTGAACATGGTCTTGCAGGTTGTTGAAATTACGGATAGAGTTGTAGTTTGCGTGAATCTGCTCGATGAGGCTGAAAGGAAGAAAATCCATGTTGATTTAAATAAACTTGCCAAGCTGCTGGGGGTGCCTGTAATCGGGACAAATGCCAGAGACGGGGTTGGTTTGGCAGAATTAAAAGATGTGGTATACAAAGTAGCCGGCGGTGAAATTGAGACCAATCCGTTAAAGATTCATTATGACGAGGTCGTGGAAAACGCAGTCCGCCTGCTTGAACCCGCTATCAGGGCAAGAATAGGCGATAAAAGAAAAAGCAGGTGGGTGGCTTTAAGATTGCTGGAGGGAGATAGCACAATATTTTCTTCGCTCAGTGATTATCTTGGCACCGATCTGCGCAAAGACAATGCTGTATCCGCTGCTTTGTCAAAGGTTGAACAATATTTAGAGCAAAGGCAATTGAGCCAGGACGAGTTACGGGACCGGTTGGTGGCAGCCATTGTTAAGTTGGCTGAGAATATCCGGGAAAAGACGGTATGGTTTGAAAATAGACAGTACCATCAGATGGACCGCCGCATTGATAGTATCTTGACTTCCCGCGTTTTTGGCATTTTCATTATGCTGGCCTTGCTGGGCGGAGTGTTTTGGCTGACCATTCAAGGCGCCAATTACCCTTCCCAGGCCCTGGCAACCGTGCTCTTCTGGATTGAGAACCGTATAACGGATTTCTTTATGTGGGCCGGTTTGCCGGTTTGGCTTCATGGCGCCCTGGTATTGGGGATATACCGCACGCTGGCCTGGGTGGTGTCAGTGATGCTACCTCCCATGGCTATCTTTTTTCCATTGTTTACATTGATGGAAGACCTGGGCTATCTGCCCCGAATCGCTTTCAACCTGGATAACTTTTTTAAAAGAGCCTGTGCCCATGGAAAACAAGCCTTGACAATGTGCATGGGATTTGGATGCAACGCAGCGGGTGTCATTTCCTGCCGGATTATTGATTCGCCCCGGGAACGGCTGATCGCAATCATTACCAACAACTTTGTTCCCTGTAATGGACGTTTTCCTACTCTAATTGCGCTGGCTATGATTTTTATTGCGGGGTCGTCAGGTAAATATCGATCTATTCTGGCCTCTCTTTCCATTCTGGCCGTAATCGTATTGGGGGTGATAACAACGCTGGTTGTTTCCAGCATTTTATCGAAGACTATTTTGAAGGGATTGCCTTCATCCTTTACCCTGGAATTGCCGCCTTATCGGAAACCCCAATTGGGAAGAATTATTGTGCGCTCTATCTTTGACCGTACCCTGTTTGTTTTGTCCCGCGCGGTAATGGTAGCCGCCCCTGCCGGTTTACTGACCTGGATTCTAGCCAATGTGCAGGTCGGAGACATAAGCATTTTGAAGCATACAGCGCAATTCTTAAATCCCTTTGCCTATTGGCTGGGACTTGACGGATATATTTTACTGGCCTTTATTCTGGGGTTTCCTGCCAATGAGATTGTTATACCGATTTTAATTATGAGCTATATGGCAGGCGGACATATGATGGAACTGGATAGTCTTAAGTCCCTGCGCGAATTGTTTGTAGCCAACGGATGGACCTGGTTGACCGGGGTATGCACCATGCTGTTTTGTCTCAATCACTTCCCCTGTGGAACCACCATGCTGACCATTTACAAAGAAACTCAAAGTAAAAAATGGCCCCTGATTGCGTTTCTTGTGCCTACTATCACCGGAATTATACTCTGTTTTGTGGCGGCGCAGACAGCACGTTTATTCGGCTTGATATGAGTGCCGGGCGAAATTATAATTAAAAAATAAAGTATTGCCAGGCAAATTAGGAGGAAACGAATGTGAGAATTACTTTATGGCCCCAATCGAGGAGTGGCAAGTGGTCTGCCGGACTCAGCATCGCTTTTGTGGTTTTATTCTGTTTAAAACTAATGGCTCTGACACCCATGCCGATATTTGCCATCGCTGCTTTAGGATTGGCAGGTTTTGTCATCGGCATTCTGGCTATGTTTAAAAACAAGGAAAAGGCGTTGCTGGTTTTTCTATCTATCCCGCTCGGTTTGCTGATAATCTTTTGGACTGCAGCGGAGATTATGTACCCACACTAGCGTTACACCGGGATGTCAGTCTGTATAAAAAGTCTGTAGGTCGCGTCTCCTGCTCCTGATGCCGTCACCAGCAGAAAAAGGGCAGGGAGATCATTACCTTTCCTTGGAGATAAGGTGATTAACTATTCGCGTACTGGCAATGTTTAACCTGGAATATTTAATGAAAATGGGAGTAAAGCTATTTAAGGCAAAATCATTATCAGGATGGCTATGTACTATTGACGGGGAGCGGTGTTAGGCTTGACTTACCATAAAATCTGCTTTGCTCCGAGCCGCAATCAGCGTGTGATGTTGCCCTAATGTACACCAGCGGGTTAAGAGGACAATTATTAGCCGACTATGATAGACTGTTGTTTATGGAAAAGCAGCATTACAAAATAAATGGGGCAGAGGAATCAACCCCGGCCCCAACCAGGGAGCAAGATAGAGCGCAAACCTTCACCCAGGGGTTAAAGGCAGGTCTTCCGATTGCCATCGGCTACCTTCCCATCGCTATTGCTTTTGGACTTTTGGCCCGCTCCGCCGGGGTTTCGGTTTATATTGCGGTGTTGATGTCAATCCTGGTGTTTGCCGGCGCCAGCCAATTTATTGCCGCCGGCATGCTGGCCCTGGGAACTCACGCCGGGGAAATCGTTTTAACTACCTTTGTCATCAACCTGCGCCACTTTTTAATGAGCGCTTCGCTGTCACAACGCCTGGCGCCTGAGCTGTCCAAACCATGGCGCAGCCTTTTGGCCTTTGGGGTGACAGATGAATCTTTTACGGTGGCATCACTGCAATCCCAGCCTATATTGACGGCTCCTTTCATTCTAGGACTCAATCTAATTGCTTACCTGTCCTGGGTGGCAGGAACCGGGGTTGGAGTATTGCTGGCCGGCGGGCTGCCCGCGGCTCTGCAGGCCAGTATGGGCATAGCCCTGTATGCTATGTTTATTGGCCTGTTAGTGCCTTCTTTGCGCAAAGGGCGACCTGTGATCATTGTGGTTCTGGCAGCAATTGTTTTTCAGGCCATGATGAATTGGGTGCCGGCCCTGTGTGGCCTGGCGACCGGTTGGAAATTAGTCCTCGCCGCCAGTGCTGCTGCAATGCTGGGAGCAGCCTGCTATCCTCAGGGGGTGCCGGAATGAGCCCTACCGAACTTGTGCTGCTGGTATTGTTTATGGCCCTGGTGACCTATACTCCTCGCATGCTGCCCCTGGTATTTCTACGCGATATTCAGATGCCTCCTTTTGTTCGTTCCACCCTGCAGTTTGTTCCTTATGCCATACTGGGCGCGTTGATTTTTCCGGGCGCGCTCTATGCGACCGGCAACATTCAAACCGCTCTAGCAGGCATATTGGGATCGTTTGTGCTGGCATTGCTGCGCTTTAACCTGGTAGCGGTGGTGTTGGGAGGGATTGCCTGCGCCTACCTGTGGGGTCTGATACTCTGAACTTGTGGTGCCAGGCACCACAAGTTGTTAGGACAGCCTCTCTAGTTATTTAGTCGTCTAACATCATTCTTTCCAGCTCCAGGGGGTGAATATGCTTGCCGTCTTTGAAGGCTCTCATGTTGCCGCCGGAGATCTCATCCACTAGCATAATCTGCTTATCAGGACCAACCCGGCCAAATTCAAATTTTATATCATATAATTCGATGTCTTTGCGGGCCAGTTCTGCTTTTACTATGGCGGTGATTTTGCGGGTCAGCTCCTTTAAAACCTGGTATTCCGCTTTGGAGAGGATTGCCAGCATGTCCAGGGCGTCCTCGGTAATGGGGGGATCCTCACGGGCATCATCTTTTAAAGTCATTTCCACAAAATAATCCAGCTCTTGCCCTTCCTGTACATAATCCCCATAACGGCGCAAAAAGCTCCCCACGGCCCGCAAGCGGCAGATGACCTCTACACCTTTGCCAAACAACACCGCCGGTTTGACGGTCATGGTGGCATTTTCGATATCAGCATCGATATAATGAGTGGGAATGCCATGTTCTTGCAGGATATTAAAAAAGTACCTGGTCAAGCGCAGCCCGGCCCGTCCTGAGCCTTCTATGGTCAGCCCTACCGTATTGAGGCCCGGGTCAAATACCCCGTCCGCACCGGTGGCGTCGTCTTTGAACTTTAACAAGTAATTGCCGTCATCGAGCCGGTAGACATCCTTGGTTTTGCCGGTATAAATCAATTCCATTGCAACGATCCTTTCTTAGCTTTTCTTTGGGCTAATTATAACCACATAATCAGCCAGAAGCAATGTATACACATTATGAACGATTTATTGCCGTTCAAGGTATGAAAGATCTATATTGTTATGGTTCTTCATAGCATTTGCGGGTAATAAGTCGGACCATGCTTGCCTGGCAGGCTTGACAAGTATTAGGATAAAGGAAATATGGTGTTGCGGGAGAGAAATCCCGCCAAGGCCATAAGTATATTAAGATAGGTGTTTCATTTTTTACCGCAGCGATGCCGAATTGGAGGAATGCACGTGGCCAGACCATCTTTTGATGAATTTATCGATATGCTCGACCGGGCGGTAGATCGCATCCCGCCCCATTTCTGTACCGAGCTGAGCGGAGGATTCAACGTACAGAAAGGCAAAAAGCGTGAGGATGACTACTACATAATGGGTGAGTATGTTGAAGGCGACCACCTGGGTTGCTTTATTGTTTTCTATTACGGCTCCTTTGTGGCTGTGTTGGGAGATGATCCCCTGAAAGCCTGGGAAGAAGAAATTATGGATACCGTCTTGCATGAAATGCAGCATCACCTGGAATCAATGGCCGGGCGTGACGACCTGGCCCGCCAGGAAATAGAGGAATTGGAAAAGGCCTTGCGTTCAAAATAAAGAGGCAGGAGTATGGACATGCTACGGACACAATTCCCTGTTATTTTAAGATCATCAATACAAAAACAAGCATATTGAGCTTGAGAAGAGGACTGCCCGCATTGACGACTATCTTAATCGTTGAAGATGAAGCAGCTATAGCCAGAATATTGAAAGCATATCTCACCGGGGCCGGCTATCAGGTGGAGCAGGCCTTTGATGGAGAGGAGGCCTTGCATAAATTTGAAGCCATAAGCCCTGCCCTGGTGATCCTGGATGTAATGCTGCCGGTAATCGATGGTTGGAATGTTCTAAAACATATCCGCGCCAGGAGTTCCTGCCCGGTTATCATGTTGACCGCGCTGGGCAGGATCGATCAGAAGCTGGATGGACTCAATCAGGGCGCTGATGATTATATTACCAAACCTTTTATCGGTGAAGAGGTGGCGGCCCGGGTCAATGCGGTTTTGAGGCGACCGCGGCAGCTTAATGAGCGCGATACCGCAACCTACGGCAGCTTGAAGATTGACTTCAAAGCGCATCGCGTTTATCTTTATGGGGCGGAATTGGTCTTGATTCCGCGCGATTTGGCCTTGCTGCTGTTTATGGCCCGCCATCCCAACCAAACCTTGAGCAGAGACCAGCTCATTGAACAGGTTTGGGGCCTGGATTATGAGGGCAGTGACCGGGCGGTGGATCTGGCTATTAAAAGAATCAGAAGAATCATAGTGAACTGGCCGTTGTCGGAAGGGGAGCTTAAGACCTTGAGAGGATTGGGGTATCAGTTCTGTGTATACCAGCAAAGATAAACGCATTCCGTTATTACAGTATTGGACCGCCCGCTATTTGATTACCTTGTTTATCGGGATATTTATTATTGGTCTCCTATCAACCCTCTGGATCAAATACAGCACCACCCAGAAACGCCTGGATAGTATTCAAGCCCTGGCCGCAGAAATTGCTGAAAGCTCAATTGATGCTAACGGTGCTTTATATATTGACCCGCGCATCTCCAGGGACATTGAAAGGCGCCAAAAATACCTGAATCTGGGACCAGCTCTGGCTCTTTTCGTGGTCGATAAGCAGGGCCAATTGATATACGCCCGACCCGGAACGCCAACACCGGAATTACTGCAGGGTATTACCATCCCCGCGGAACAGGAACAGGGTGTGCAAGAATTAAAAAGCAGTCCTGATGCGCATTGGTATGTTGCCAAGCAAGCTATAAAAAACGGGGATAGGATTATGGGCAGTATTTATGTGGTCTACCCCCTGAGGGACATTAACCGCAATCCCCAGGAGATACAGCTTTTGGTGTTTATGCTGGGCGGCATCGGGATTCTGGGCTGGATTATAATATATGCCTTGACCAGGCAACTGGCCAAAC
This sequence comes from Syntrophomonadaceae bacterium, assembly GCA_050949825.1. Taxonomy (GTDB): domain Bacteria; phylum Bacillota; class Syntrophomonadia; order Syntrophomonadales; family Syntrophomonadaceae; genus DTU019. Next base: position 276,438 of record JBMNGL010000013.1, read on the forward strand.
CGGTGAAGGATGTCGCCGAAGCTGCCAAACAGATAGTCACCGGAAACTACGACCTGCATTTGGATGCCAATGTAAGAGAGCAGGAGATCTATGAATTGATTGAATCCTTCAAAGAGATGGCCGAGCGACTGCGCCATTTGGAGGCTTTGCGCACCGAACTGCTGGCCGGTGTAACCCATGAGTTGAAAACCCCCCTGACTTCGATCAGCGGTCTGCTGCAGGCTTTGAAAGACAGGGTGGTCAAGGGTGGGGAAGCCCGGGAGTTTATCGAAATCTGCCACAGTGAAACGGCGCGATTGCAGAAGATGGTGGAGGATCTGCTGGACTTCAATGCCTTTGTGGCCGGTGACATTAAAGTGGAAAAGGACGCCTACAATATCAATAAGCTGGTGCGGGAAATATCATATCAATGGCTGATTGCTCAGGAAGAAGGGGCCATTACTCTAAATACCCGCGTACCCGAGTATGAGCTGATGGCCATGACCGATGCCATGCGCCTGCAGCAGATACTTTATAATCTCTTCAACAACGCCCAACAGGCCATTAATAAGCAAGGAAGTATTGAGGTTTCTGTTTATGAGCAGGACAGCAGCATCTGTATTGACGTTAAGGATGATGGACCCGGCATTGCCGGAGAAGAACAAGATTTGATATTTGAACGTTTCTTTCGCGGCCATGACAAAAAACTGCAGGTGCACGGCCTGGGCCTGGGGTTGTCTTTCAGCAGAATGATAGCCCGGGCTCTGGGCGGCGATCTCCTGCTGAAAAGCAGTTCGGCACAGGGAACTGCCTTTACTCTGCTCTTCACTAAAGAAGATACTGAAAAGCATTGATTCCTCCAATGATTATCGCTATTGACAGCCGCTCCACGGATCTGACCGCAGCCAGCCTGCTTTTATTCCACATTATATTATCTATATCAAGAATAACTCCTCAGACGGTATGGCCCTCCGCATGTTTAAACTGACGCAATAAAAATGTTGGCTGACATACATTGGACATTAAGGACTGTTATGATGCAAACAGACGCATTACTGTGGGAGGTGAACATGGTAGGCAAATACCGTCATGAAATCAAGCTGAGCATTAATAACTTTGACCGCGCTGTATTATCCAACCGGTTGTCCCACCTGCTGAGCCGGGACAGCTATGCGGGCAGCAACGGTTTCTATGTTGTCAGGAGCATTTATTTTGATGATTGCGATGACAACGCGCTGCAGGATAAACTGTTGGGGGTAAAATACCGCGAGAAGTTTCGCATCAGGACGTATGGCCAATCCCTGTCCATCATTAAACTGGAAAAAAAGGTGAAAAACAATCAGGTGGGATACAAAGATAAGGCCTTGTTGAGCGAGGCGGAGTGCCGCGCTGTGCTGGAGGGCAACCACTTCTTTTTGAAAGAGAGAGCCGAGATGGTATGCCGGCAGCTTTATGGCAAGATGAACACCGGATTGTATAAACCCAGGGCCATTGTTCAGTACAACCGGGAGGCATATGTTTGGGAACCCGGGCGGGTGCGCATTACCATCGACAGCGACCTGCAAAGCGGATTGAATTGTGTGGACTTTCTGAATTTTAACGCACCCCTGACCGGAGTGATGGCCCCCGGTGTCTCCATACTGGAGATTAAATATGATGACTTTCTCCCCGCCCATATCGCCCATTTGCTGCAGATGGAGAGCAGACAGCGCGCAGCTCTTTCCAAGTATGTCATATCAAGGCGATTTAATTAAACCAAGCATGTGGAGGCAATGAAATGGACCCACTGAAAAACAATACGTTTAATTTTACCGACATTTTCAAGAACAACTTTCTTGATCAAGCCGTGACCAACTTTTCTCTGGTTGACGTGGCCGTAACCATGTTGATTTCCTTTCTGCTGGGCTTGTTCATTTATGTAGTTTACAAGAAAACCTTCAACGGGGTGATGTATTCCAAGAATTTCAACATATCCCTGGTGGCTCTAGCGATGATCACCACCCTGATTATCATGGGTGTAACCTCAAACATCGTGCTCTCCCTGGGCATGGTCGGCGCCCTCAGCATTGTACGCTTCAGGACCGCAATAAAAGACCCTATCGATATTGTGTATTTATTCTGGGCCATAGCCGCGGGGATTGTAACCGGAGCCGGGCAGTTCCTCCTGGCTGTCATCGGTTCACTGGTTCTGGGGGTTATGCTGGTGGCATTCACCTATAAGACGGTGACTGAGATTCCTTATATGCTGGTGATCAATTGCAGCCATGCCGAGGCGGAAAAGGATATTCTGGCCGAACTTCGGGAGTATGTCAAGCGTATGAACATCAAATCCAAGGCGGTTCGAGCCGGGCAGGGGATTGAACTGAGTGTGGAAGTGCGGCTGAAAAATGACAATACCGATTTTATTAATCAGCTTTCCGCCCTGGATGGTGTTAACGATATCGTACTGGTGAGCTACAATGGTGAACTGGCGGTTTAAGATAAAAATCAGAAAAGACCGGCAGGAGGCATAACAATGGATAAAAAATGGCTGGGGATTATCTCCGCTATGCTGATGGTCTGCATCCTGCTAGCGGCGGCTGCGGCAATGGCTCCTGAACCTGACAAATCCGATTCTGCCGCCTCAAAGACTGCTAATAGCGATTATGTGGACAAAATATTTGACAAGGATAAAGTCCTGCAAATTGAGCTGACTCTGGGGGCAAGCGATTTCAATGATATGATGGAAAACCCCACTGCAGAGGAATACAAACCCGCCACGGTTGCCATAAACGCCCGGCAGGCGGAGACAGTGGGGTTTCGTGTCAAGGGCAATTCCAGTCTCATGTCGATAGCCCAAAGCAGCTCTAAGCGCTTCAGCTTCAAGGTGGACTTTAATCAGTATATCGATGGACAAAACCTGTACGGATTAACCAAACTAAACCTCAACAACTCCTTCAGCGACCCCTCTTATATGCGCGAATATCTCTCCTATGGGCTATTGGAAGAAATGGGCATTATGACCCCGGCCTGTTGCTATGCCAATGTATATGTAAATGGAGAACTGCTCGGGCTGTACCTGGCCGTGGAAGGCATTGAAGAGCCATTTCTGGAGCGCTGTTATGGCAGCGATTACGGCAATCTTTACAAACCGGAAGGGTCGGGAGCCGACCTGGTTTATACAGGTGACAACATGGCTTCCTACAGCGGCATCGCCCCGGTCACCGATCTGAAAAGCGGCGCTGGGCAATCTTTGTTAAGCATGTTAAAGGCCCTTAATCAGGGGCAGAATCCGGAACAGTATCTTGATGTGGATGAAATCCTGCGCTATTTCGCGGTGAACACGGTTTTGGTCAACATGGACAGTTACTTGGGCAGCTTCAAGCACAACTATTACCTATACGAGCAAAATGGAGTGTTTTCTATACTGCCCTGGGATTATAACATGTCTTTCGGTGGTTTTGGCGAAGGCGGCGGGGCAATAAGCAATCAAGGCTCGACCGGACTGGCCATAGATCAGCCGGTGCAAGGCGCCAGCCTGGAACAGCGGCCGCTGCTGGGAAAACTGCTGGAAGTTCCGGAATATAAAGAATTGTACCATCAGTACATCAATGAATTTGTCAACGGGCCTTTTAGTTCGGCAAAAATGGAAGCGGAGATTGAAAGGGTGGCTGCCTTGATCAGGCCTTATTTGGAGCAGGATCCTACCAAATTCTATAGCATGGAACAATTTGAGCAAGCCATTGCCGAGGGTGCGCAGTCTGACACTGAGCCGGCCCTTGAGGGCGCATCCCCGCAAGTACAGGCTATATCTCCGGCAGCGCTGTCTGAGGCGCCAGCTCTGTTTGAACAGGGCGACGCGGCCCGGCCGGGAAGGCCGCAAAGCGACATAATGATGTCCGGCAACAGCAAGCTGGGGCTGAGCAAATTCGTCAGAGAACGCATTGACAATGTGAAAAAACAGTTGAGCGGAGAATTACCAAGTGTAGTTAATGAAGCAGCACAATCCAAGGCCAACCCCGTTCCGGGTCAGTGGGGTGATGGTCAAAATAGGGTCATGCCCCCTGAAGGCGGACCACAGCCGCCCGGTTTTAAGGGCAACCGTCCGGCAGACTGGCCCGCCCGGGGTGAAGATGCCGGCACAGGTCCGGGTGGAGAGGGCCCCAACCTGGCGGGAAGCGGAAGGCCCGACCTTTCCATCCGGCAAATGTATGTTGCGGGAGGTTCCCTGCTGCTGTTAACTATGGTGACGGCTCTGTTGCTGCGCAAGAAAAACCGGCATTCAATTTGAGCGCTTCGCATAATTGACTTTATGGTGGAGCCCGAAAGATGTTTATACTTGTGCCTTGCTCAAAGACGTTTTAACAGATTTTGGAATTATACAAAATCTTCATTTAGATAAGCTGGAATACTTGAGCTAAATAAACCAATGAAGAATATTCAACCCGGATGGGTTGCATCTTCAGTCTAATGTCCAGAACTTCTTAGTCCGGGAGACTTGGGTGTAATTCGAATAAAAGCAATGTACAGCGGTTTATAAACTAGGCGAGTGAATACCCCGGAATTCATACCAAGGGTCGTCACATATGCAAATCGCGTTTTTCCATAAGGCGATAGGTAATTATCAGAGCCAGGCCAATCAACAGCAAGGATAAGAATATGGAAAGTGGTGCATAAGTGCCCGTCTTGAGGATCTCGACCGCCGGAAAATATTTAAACGGGGTTATATATTTGAGAAAATCGATTTTGTGATACAGGTCAATAGCCACGGAAATGAGAAAGGTTGTCAATAATACGGCTGCCGCCAGGGAAGTCGCCTTTTTGAAGTTTTTGGCCGCGGCGGCCAGGGCGGTGCCCAAAGCGGCAAAGATCAGTTGAATAATGAAAAGCGATATCATGAGACGCAGGATAATACCGATGATAGGATTCCCCTTATTGTAAAGGCCTACAAATACCAGCGATGCAGTCAATGTTACCAGATTTAACACCATGATATTGATAAATACCGCGATCAGCTTGGCAGTGATGATCTTGGAGCGCCAGAGCGGTTTGGCGAAGAGGAAATCAGCGGTCTTATCCCGCTCTTCTTTAGAAATGATAGTGGCCCCCAGCATAATCGCATGCAGTCCTGACAAAACCATAAAATATAAATAGAAAACCGCATAATACCCTGCAATGGAGGTAATATCAAGTTCTCCCCAACCAAATGCCGCCTTGAAAGCGGGAGGAAATTGATTCAAAAGTTCAACCGCCTCCGCACCGGCTTCAGCGAACCCCGTATATTTAATCATTCCTGCATAGATCAGGAAAACCATAGCAAAACACCAGATTATAAGCGAATTGCGCTGGGCTTTTAATTCTCTTTTTACAATATTCATTATCAAGCACCTTTCCACATCAAAGCGACGGCAGATCTTTCCTTTGATAAATGATATAACTCATTATTGTCAAGGCCGTTATAAGCACTATGTTTATCAGCACAAAGGATGTGTTGTATTGCACGGTTTGAATAATCTGTGCCAGATCGAAATAGGCAAAAGGTGTAAAATAGGCAAGTTTAGGATCATTTAAAGATTGATTAATCATTTGCAGGATAAAGAAGAAAAAAACCACCCCCAAAGCGATCGGCAAAACCGCTTTTATTTTCCGCAGTGTTTCCGATAAAAAAAGCCCTATAGCAACGAAAAAGAGCTGCATCTGGAATAAACCGCCGTTAATCAGTATAAAAGCCTGCTTATTGAAGGGAACCTCTGCAAAAGCCTTAATAATCATATAGGCTATAGATGCCAGGAGGAGGTTTTGTACGACCAGATTAGCGAGCACAGAGAGTATCTTAGCCTTGAAAATGCTGCTGCGGTCAACCGGTTTGGAAAACAGAAAATCTGCCGTTTGGGCACGAACCTCTTCGGAAAGTACCGCCAGTCCCAATGCCATGGCATAGACCGATCCGATGAGCAGGACATATTCAAATATAAACCCGTAATATCCCAGCACTTCAGAAAGATTCAGGGTAGTTATCCCCAGAGCCCTCCTTAATTGCAACGGGAAATTATTCATAATGCTTTCGAGAACGGCAATATCCTTGGAAATGGGCGGGTATAAAAACATAAATAAGAGCACAAACAACAGGATGGCTATAGTCCAATAAAGCATGGATAAAGCAGACGTTTTAAGTTCCTGCGAGAAAATATTCATGAACTAAGCCTCCTTTTCATAATAGTGCATGAAGATTTCCTCCAAAGCGGGTTCTTCGACGGTCAGGTTGCGGACCTTGACCGCGTGGATTTTTTCAATGATTTGATTAATGTCGCCCTTAAAAAGAAATGAAAAGCTGTTTTCTTCTGCGGCCAGGTTGGCAACCCCGTTGACAACGAAATAGTCAGCCGCAACCGGTTGCTCCAATTCGATGGTGAACTTCTTATAATTGTTGTTGTGCAGTGCTTTAATATCTTCGATGGCGATGATATGACCTTCTTTAATAATCGCTACCCGTGAGCACAGCTTTTGGACTTCACTCAGGATATGAGACGAAAAAAGCACCGCAGCCCCATTCCGGTTTTCCTCCCTTATTAAATCAAAGAAGGTTTGCTGCATCAGCGGGTCCAACCCACCGGTAGGCTCATCCAGTATGATCAGGCGGGGCTGATGAAGCAAGCCCTGCACGATGCCTACTTTCTTTTTGTTGCCGTAGGAGAGATCATCTATTTTTCTGGTCAAATCCAGCTCCATAATATCGGCCAATCTTTTAATGCGGCTCATGTCGACATGGTCATAAAAACTGGCGGAATATTTGAGCAGGTCAATAACCCTCATGTTGTCATAGTAGAATACTTCAGAGGGGAGGTAACCGATATGCTGACGGACTGCGCTTCCTTCCTTGATGCAGTCCTTGCCGAAGATGCTGGCCGATCCGCTGCTCGGGTAAATCAATGCCAGCAAGATGCGAATGGTGGTGGATTTACCGGCTCCATTGGGACCAATAAACCCCAATATCTCTCCTTCTTGAACAGTAAAGCAAACGTCAATAATACCCCGGGATTTCCCATAATATTTGGTCAGCTTATTGATTTCGATCACATTCATAAAAGGCCTCCCTGGCAGCATTGTTCTTATTATCTGCCAAAACCGAAGGAGCAATTCCTGGCAGCAGGATTATTACCGGCCATGAGCGGATCTACGCAAGGCATTTAAGATTCTTCGCCGTCGCCGGGCACACCGAAAGATCCTTCGGGCTTTGCCCTAAAGGCATGACAAAACCGGGCTTTGCCCTAAAGGCATGACGAGGACGGGTGTTGCCCTCTGGTGTCATCCTGAGCGCAGCGAAGGATCTGAAGGTGTGATAGCCGAAGTTTGAGTCTCGCAGGGGCGTTGCCATAGAAAGGATATTGACTGAGCAATGAATGGGGCGTTTTTGCGTTGTCGTTAGACCGCAAAAACGCCCCTTTTGGTGTCGTTGGTGTTTTTAGTTTATGGTTTCAGCAACTCCTCCATTTGTTGTGCAGAAGGTCTGCTGGGTATGGTGGCGATGGTCCGGCCCTTATACTCGAAAATACTGTAATCCCGGTCAGTAATCTCCCCAATAACGGCTGCAATGCCGTTTTGAGCACGAATAGCCGCCAATACTTCATCAACATACTGCGGCTCAACTTGCAGCAACATGCGCGCTTGAGTCTCGCAAATAAAGATTTCTTCCGGGGTAATCTCAGCAACCTTTACCGGCACCTTATCCAGATCGATTTTGGCTCCCAATCCTCCAAAGCGGGCTGATTCGCATACAGCCGCCCCTATTCCGGCTGCTCCCAAATCAGAACAAGCCTTGATTTTGCCGGTAGTGAATGCAGACAGGGTGGCTTCCATAGTAGATCTTTCCTCAACAAAAAGGGCCTGGGCCGGTTGCATAACATCTACCAGCCCCGCTCGATACAGGGTATCATTACCGTCGGTGCCGGTCTCTCCGATGATTATGATTTTGTCGCCGGGAGATTTGGCCGGTTTGGTAAGCGGCCGTTCGGTAACCTGTTTGCCAATCACGGCTACTACTATGGCGGGAACGATGTCGCTGAAAGAGGTCGAAAAGCCGCCGCCCACCACAAATACACCCATGGCGGCACACATATCCGCCATTCCTTTGAGCATCAGGTTTATTCTGTCTTGACTGGTCATTATTTCACATTTGCCGCAAGTGCATTTACCCTCAAAACCGCAGGGACCGACAATCACTTCCTGTTCCAGCGGGCGGGTGCCGATAAAATCTAAAAGGAACATGGGTCTGGCGCCCATGGCGACAACATCCCGCATCGCTCCTCCGGCTCCGGTGGCAGCAGCATCATAAGGCCGGGGCACACCGGGTGAACAGTGGCTTTCCATTTTAGCGGTAATAAAGCAATCTGTGCCGGGGATTTTTACCACGGCAGCATCATCATTGGCATCGGGTCCCACCAGCAAGGCCCCAGGCCAGGTCTGGTCTATTTTCTGATTAAGCTGTTTAAATAGAGCAAAATCAATGGCCTTGTCGGTATTGTGATGCAAATGTACAAACAATGCATGCATAAGTGCCTTTTCAATCGTATTCATTTAACTAACTGCCTCCTGTTTATTTGGAATTTAATCTTGATTCCACTGCAAAAAGGTATAATTCACAGGTTTGAATACATAAATATTCGTCGCCAGACTTCGCAGGGTGTTGCTGCCATGCTGCGTCTAACGGCTCCTACATATTTATACATTCAAACAACGTGATTGGGGGTTTTGGCAGTGGAATCAATCTCGCTGCACTAAGATAAATATTTGATTTTTTGGCCCGAATCATCCTTTCCAACACAAGTTATTATAATTATATCCACAAAATATATATATAGTCTATTAGTGGCAGAGGGACTTTAATGCTTGCTGCTCGTGTATACCTGTTGTGAACGAGTGTTGGTTTATCCTCTTTCGTGATAGAATGACCATAATATAGCTATTAATAAGGAGGAGGCTGGCATTATGTTGGTTATGGAGAAAACCGCCTTGTTGATTGTAGATATACAGGGGGTGCTGGCGCGGACAGTATATGAGTCCAATCTGATCTATGGTAATTGGCAAAAACTCATTAAAGCTGCCCAGCTTTTTCAACTGCCCATTATACTGCTGGAACAAAATCCCCGGGGGCTGGAACCGACAATTCCCGAGCTGCGTGAATTGCTGGGAGATCTGCCCCCTATAGAAAAAATGACCTTTAATGCCTGTTTAAATGAGGAGTTTTTGAATAAGCTTAAGGAAACAGGAAGAGAGCAGATTCTTGTCGCCGGCATTGAGGCTCATGTCTGCGTTTACCAAACCGTCTGCGGCTTGCTTAAGGAACCTTACCAGATATATGTAGCATCGGATGCCGTGTCCTCTCGCACCTCCTGGAATCGAATGGCGGCCTTGCAACGCATGCGGGAGCTGGGGGCGGTCATCACTAGCACCGAGATGGCCCTGTTTGAAATGATGAGGACCTCAGAAGGGGAACTGTTCAGGCAGTTCATTAAAATCGTAAAATAAACCTGAGCAGCAAACCCTATTGGGGATTCAGGTTTGTCGATGCACCAGGTTGTATGACGCATTTCATCAGGATAATAACAACCATCTGAGGAGACCGGTCCCCTTAACATGAAACGGGAGGGCCAATATTGAAATATGTATTCACATTTGTATTGACGGCCTTTTTGATGGTTATGACCATTGGTTGCCAGGGTTCAGCAGGTTCAAAGCAGCCGCCTGCGACACCGCCAGGCAGCAGCCAAATTAATCCTACTGACAATCAAAAACAATTGCCGCTCAATGACAACACCCTGCATGCCGGCCAGAGTGCTGCCAGCCTCGGCGGGATTAGGCTGGGAATGACCGTAGAGCAGCTTGATAGCCTGTTGGACCAGGTGTCTTATACTGAGACATTTGAAAGCGAGGGTGGATATTTCGGAGAGAGTCTGCGGATTCGCCAGTATACACGGCAATATCCGCATGACTGCCAGATTGTCCTCGGGCAAACCTCCGGGAAGGTCCTGCAGATTGATGTATATTCGGCTTCTTATCCCACTGATTTGGGGGTAAAAGTGGACGACCGCTGCGCAGACGCTTTAAAGAGATACCGCACCCAGTACAAAGAATGGGTAGGGCATCAAAGCGACCAACCCCTGGTTGGTTGGTTTGAAACCGAGGCCGGCGTTCTGGTAATATTCTCCTGTATGGAAAACCAGGATCGCATTAACCAAAACCTTCAGGCTGACAGTCGAATTACCGCCATCACCCTGGGGCGAGTAGAATATTTTGATTGAGGCAAGCCTGTTAAAAAGACCTGCCCCAGAACAGTCTGGCATCGCTTGCGTGAGGGCTAATAGTGGGGTATGCTGGTTATCGATATAGGTGCTGAACTGACGAGGAGGTTATCTATGTCCAATCCAAATAAGATTATTGTGGAAATCCTGGCCGGCACCAGGGGAATGGGCGGCGCCTGCGCAGGATGTGTTTCAGGAAGCTGCTGCGGTACGGAAGACTACGAGGCTTTAACTGAGAAGGTAGCAAAGGAATTGCAGGACGAGTACAGCGACCGGGTTGAGATCAGGTATGTGGATGTGGATCAGGTTGGTTTGGGGCCATATCCCAAGGTAAGAAATGTTTTAACCATCGGGTATAAATATCCGATCACAGTAATTGATGGCAAACCTCGCTTAGCCGGTGGGGTGAGCCTGGAACAAATTAAAGAGATTGTTGAAGAAACCATTAATCAACCTCCGGTTTAAACACTAATTGCCGCCAGCAGGGCAAGCCCTGCTTTATTCTATTAAGCCATAAAGGGGATTGTTCTCATGTCAGCCAGACTTGAATGTCAGAACCAGGAAAAAAGCTACTTTATCCTTACCTATGGCTGCCAAATGAATGTGCGCGACTCCGAGGTAATGGCCGGATTGTTGCAAGGTGCGGGTTACAGCGCCGCCCCAAGCCCGGAAGAAGCCTCCTTGATTGTCTTTAATACCTGCAGCGTCAGACACTCGGCGGAAAATAAAGTATACGGCAAACTGGGTGAAATAGTGGCTTTAAAACGCAAGGACCCCGGCAAGATAATAGCCTTTGGGGGCTGCATGGCCCAGCTTGCCGAGGTTAGGCAAATACTAAAAAAGCATCGGGTAGACATCATATTTGGCACCCTCAACCTGCATGAGCTGCCCGGCCTGGTCCGCCGTGCAGAAGAAGGCCAACAGCCGGTAGTGCAGGTATGGGATAAAGAAGGCACCATTATTGAACCATTGCCTTCGCAACGGGCTGGAGGATACAGCGCCTTTGTGAATATCATGTTTGGCTGCAATAACTTCTGCAGTTATTGTATTGTGCCTTATACCCGGGGCCGGGAACGCAGCCGGGAAGCAGCAGAAGTGATTCGCGAGATAAAGGAATTGGCAGAGGTCGGCTATAAAGAAGTGACCCTGTTGGGGCAAAATGTCAATTCTTATGGCCGAGGCCTGGCTGACAATATTGATTTTCCCGACTTGCTCAATAAGGTGGCCGAGGTTCCGGGAGTTGAACGCATCCGCTTCACCACCTCCCACCCGAAGGATCTTTCGGATAAATTAATTGACACCATGGCCGCCAACCCCAAGGTTTGTGAGCATATCCATGTTGCCATGCAATCGGGCAGCAACCGCATTTTGAGATTGATGAACCGGGGGTACAGCCGGGAACATTATCTGGAGAGGGTACAGGCCTTGCGCGAGCGTGTCCCCGGGGTGGCCATCAGCACGGATATTATTGTCGGCTTCCCCGGAGAAAGCGAAGCGGATTTCGCCGATACTTTGGATATGATCAAAAAGGTCCGCTTCGATTCAGCCTTTACCTTTATGTATTCTGTCCGCACCGGTACCAAAGCGGCCTTTATGGAAGATCATTTGCCATTGGAAACCAAACGCGCCCGCCTGCATCAATTGACACAACTGCAGTACAGTATCGCCCTGGAAATCAATCGCAGCCTGGAAGGAAGCTGGCAGGAAGTCCTGGTAGAAGGGCCGAGCAAAACCGATGCCAGCAAACTGACCTCGCGCAGCCGCAGCAACCGCATCATCATATTTTCTGGACCGGATGATATCATTGGTAAGCTAATCCATGTTAAAATAACAGAAGCCAGAACATTTTCGCTGTTCGGCACCTTAAGGTGATCAAAACTGTTAGGAGGAAACCAACCTTGAATAGAGAAACCATCATCAAACTGGCCATGGAATTGGGGTCATCCATAGCCGCTTCCGACGAATTGGGACAGGTAAAGCACTTGCAGGATCGACTGCAGGAGGATGAAACCGCCCTGGGACTGGTTATGAGATACCAGGACGCCCGCATGAACCTGGAAAATAAGCAAAAGGAAGGGCAAATTATTGGTCCCAATGATGAAAACCATCTCAATATACTGGAACAGCAACTGCAAAGCAATGCCCTGGTTCAGCAGTTGATGGAGGCGCAGGAGAAGTTTAACAACCTGATGCAAGCGGTGTATTTCGCCATGAACCAGAGCCTTTCCGGGGGGTGCAGCCCCGACGGCTGCGGCGACTCATGCAGCGGCTGCGACCACTAGACCTATTAATGATTTAATGATAAGATAAAGACCCCGATACGGGTCTTTCTTTTTGCCTGGGCAAATGTCCCGGGGCCTTTGATACTTAATAAAAGAGGAGGCCTATCTTGTCACGGTTTACTCCCATGATCGAACAATATCTGCATATTAAACAACAGCATCAGGATGCCATCCTTTTCTTTCGTTTGGGTGATTTTTATGAGATGTTCTTTGAGGATGCACAGCTGGCCTCCCGCGAACTGGAGATTGTATTGACGGCCCGTGACGGTGGCCCCGGCGAGCGAATTCCGATGTGCGGCATTCCCTATCATGCGGCCAGCGGCTATATAGCCAAACTGGTTGCTGTTGGCTATAAAATTGCCATTTGTGAGCAGGTAGAAGACCCTAAAAACGCCCGGGGTATTGTCAAACGCGAGGTAATAAAAATCATTACCCCCGGAACTATAACAGATGAAAACATACTGGAGGAAGACCGCAATAATTACCTGGCAGCAGTGGTTGAGAATAAACAATGTTTCGGCCTGGCCTATGTTGATGTCTCCACCGGGGAATTTCAGGTAACCGAGTTTGAGGGCGCCTCTGCCCTGGTCCAGTTGAGCGCTGAACTGCAGCGTCTTGCCCCGGCCGAATGTCTGATTGACAGCAGCACCGAGCTTTATTCACAGTACTGGACCAACCCGGAGTGGCCTTTTAAGGCGGTGGCAGGCAGCATACCCGAGCCGGCTTTGCAGCTTAGCCAGGCCAGGCAGGTGCTGATGAATCATTTTCAAACCGTTACCCTGGAAGGCTTCGGCCTCAAAGGTTACACCTCCGGGATACAGGCTGCCGCTGCCATCATACTGTTTCTGGAGGACACCCATAAACAGCATTTGCAGCATGTATCGGCCCTGAGGATATACCATCCACAGCAATACCTGAACATGGATGCCGCCTCCAGGAAGAACCTGGAGATCACCAGCAGCCTGCGTGAAGGCACTCGTCAAGGCAGTTTGTTCGGCATCCTCAACCGCTGCCAGACCAGTATGGGCAAGCGCCAGCTAAGGCGCTGGCTGGAGCAGCCGCTGCGGCAGGTGAAAGCCATCAATGAACGCCTGGACGGGGTGGAGGAATTGTTTCAGCAGATTGAGCTGCGCGAGCAGCTGACAGCGGTGTTGCAGTCTATTTATGATATGGAGCGTTTGTGCGGCAAGTTAGGCAACGGTTCAGCCCATGCCCGCGATCTGCTGGCCTTGAAATCTTCCTGCCGGGCGATCGGTGATTTGAAAAAGGCCTTGAGTTCCTGTCAAAACCGGCTGCTGCAAGAGGCCGCAGAAATGGACAACCTGGAGGATTTGGCTGCGCTCATTGAGGCCTCCATAAGCCCCGACGCTCCACTTGCGCTGAAAGAGGGCGGCCTTATTAAGCCCGGTTTTGACGCGGATATAGACGATCTCAAGCGTTTGTCCAGCGAAGGCGCCGCCTGGCTGGTGGAGTTTGAGAATAAGGAGAAAGAGCGCACCGGCATCAAATACCTGAAGGTGGGTTTCAATAAGGTGTTCGGCTATTATTTGGAAATCAGCCGCTCCAATCTGCACCTCATCCCGCCTGACTATGTGCGCAAACAAACCCTGGTCAATACGGAACGATTTATCTGTGAACCCTTGAAACAATATGAAGATAAAATCCTGGGGGCCAGGGAAAGGCTGTTCACTCTGGAGTACGAGGCCTTTGTTCGGGTTAGAACTGCTCTACTGGAACACCTGCAGCGCATTCAGGACAGTGCTGCCCGGGTGGCTTGCATAGATGCCCTGTTATCCCTGGCCGACAGCGCTTTCCGCTATGATTATGTTCGTCCCCGGGTGGATGAAAGTGGTAGAATGGAGATTAAGGGTGGCCGTCATCCGGTAGTGGAGCATTTTTTGCAAGAATCCCACTTTGTACCCAATGATGTGCGCATGGACTGCGATCAATCTCGTTTCCTGCTCATTACCGGACCCAACATGGGGGGTAAGAGCACCTATATGCGGCAAATCGCACTTATCACGGTTATGGCCCAGGCGGGCAGCTTTGTTCCAGCCTGTGAGGCGCATATTGGGGTGGTGGATCAGATATTTACCCGCATTGGTGCCAGTGATGACCTGACCTCGGGCCAGAGCACCTTTATGGTAGAAATGGTGGAAGTGGCCAATATCCTGCATAATGCCAGCAAAAACAGCCTGGTTATCCTCGATGAGATCGGGCGCGGCACCAGCACCTTTGACGGACTGAGTATAGCCCGGGCAGTCAGTGAATACCTGGTGGAGAAGACCTTAGCCCGCACCTTATTTGCCACCCATTATCATGAACTCACCTCCCTGGCCGATCAATGGCCGGGCATTGTAAACCTTTCGGTTTCAGTAAAAGAGACCGGGGATACGGTGGTGTTTTTAAAAAAGGTCTTGCCGGGAAAAGCTGATAAGAGTTATGGCATTCATGTAGCCCGCCTGGCCGGGTTGCCGAGCAAGGTTCTGCAGCGTTCCGAGCAGATCTTAAACGAACTGGAATCCGGGGCAAATTCGCCTCAGATTAAGCAAATGCTGGAGCAGCCGGTCTTGTTTGCGGTCGAGAACCCGATCTTAACGCAATTGCGGGAGCTGGATGTGGACGGTTTGAGCGCCCGTGAAGCTTTAAATATTCTCTATCAGTGGAAAAGCGAGCTTGATTAACCGTTTGTACATAGAGGAGGTGTTGCGTATGTTAATTGGCATCGATGTGGGTGGGACCTTTACCGACGGCGTATTGTTCGACGAGGGCAAAATACTGGCGACGGTAAAGAAATCCACACAGAAAGATCAACTACAAGAAAGCCTGTTGGAGGTCCTGGATGAACTCCTGGCTCAAGCAAAGGGAGCAGATATTGCCCGCATTGTGCTCAGTACCACCCTGGTAACCAACACACTGGCTACCGGGCAGGGAGAGCGAACCGCTTTATTGATGCTGCCGGGTTATGGTCTGCCTCATCATGCTTATAATGTTACCGAGGATATTTACTTTCTGGGCGGCGCGGTCGATTTTCGCGGCCGTATAATTGAAGAGGTGGATAAAAAACAAGTACGAGAAGCACTGCAGGACATCAAAAGCAAAGGCATTAAACGCATTGCGGTGGCCTGCAAGTTTTCCAACCGCAACCACAGCCTGGAAGAGCAGATCAAAGCGCTCATCCTGGAAAGTGATCCTGAATTCTCTGTAACCATCAGTGCCGAGATTTCAGGCAAGCTTAATTTCCCGCGGCGGGCTACCACCACTTATTTTACGGCTATGACCCTGCCGGAGTGGAATCGCTTTGCAGATGATATCGTGGCAGCGGTTAAGGCCCGCAATATCGATGCGGAAATCCATATTCTCAAAGCGGACGGCGGTACCATGCCCCTGGATATTTCACGGAGCAATCCCTGTGAAACGGTATTTTCTGGCCCGGCCGCCAGCACCATGGGAGCAGTTGCCCTGAGCAGGGACGGGCAGAACTCGGTGGTGGTTGATATCGGCGGCACAACAACCGATATTTCTCTGCTTATCGACGGACAGCCGCTTTATGCCTCCAAAGGCGCCCGCATTGAAAAGCAGTACACCCATATAAACGCCTTTGCGGTGCGCTCCATTGCCCTGGGCGGAGACAGCGTGATCCGCTGCCGGGAGAACAGCATCAAGGTGGGACCGATGCGAATGGGTGCGGCAGTTTGTTTCGGAGGACCGGAGCCAACTGTTACCGATGTCTTTAATGTTTATTTCAAACTGGGCGTTGGTGAACCGCAGCGCTCTGCCGAAGCCTTGGAAGGATTGGCGGCCCGCGGAGATTTGACCCTGCAAAGCCTGTGCTTTGGTGTAGTGGAAACAGTCATTGAACGGTTAAAACGGGCTATTACGGAGATGTTTACCGAGTGGGAGAATGAACCTGCTTATAAGGTATGGGAGGTTGTGCACCGCCGCAAATTCAAGCTGGATCGCATTATCGGCATCGGGGCGGCTGCTCATGCTATGGTGCCGGTCCTGGCTGAAGAAATAGGGGTGCCCGCTTTTATTCATCACTACTCGCCGGTAGCCAACGCTCTGGGTGCCGCCGTGGTACGGCCCACCCTGGCCTTGCGCCTGCATGTTGATACCGCCAGCAATCTCTATACCGTAGATCCCGGCGGCTTGAAAGGCACTTTGGAGCAGCCCCGCAAGTTTCAACTGGCCGATGCCAAAGTGCTGGCTATCAGTTGTTTGGAAGAAGCCAGCCGGCAAAGGGGAATGGAGAAATACACTGTTGATGCCAGCTTTTTTATGGAAGAGCAGTTCAATATGATTCGCGGCTGGGACCGGGTGGGCAGAATCTTTGAAGTTGGCATACAAGTCGCACCCGGTTTTCTTGAAGAATACCAGGGGGTGAGTGAATGAAACCGACCGGCATTCTGTTTTTCCCGGCCTTTGACTGGGCCATCACACCGACCCACCCGGAGCGTGAAGAACGCTTGTTGTACACCCGCGACCAGATTTTTGAAGAGGGCATCATGGATTTGCCCCAGATTAGGGAATATCAACCCGGTTTGGCCACTTTGAAGGATATCGCCCGGGTGCATTTTTGTGTCCCTGATATCGACTCCCAGATTACCGAAGCCCATTTGGTGTCTGCCGGCTCAGCCTTACGTATGGCAGATGCGGTGATGAACGGGGAGATAAAAAACGGCTTTGCCATTATTCGCCCTCCGGGGCATCACTCCATGACCGTAGTGCATGGCAACCGCGGCTTTTGTAACATCAACAATGAGGCCATTATGGTGGAATACCTGCGCCATAAGTATGGCTTAAAACGCATTGCCATTGTGGACACTGATGTACATCATGGCGATGGCACCCAGGAGATCTTCTGGGATGACCCCGATGTATTGTTTATTTCATTTCATCAGGATGGACGCACCCTCTACCCGGGCAGCGGCTATGTAGAGGAAAACGGCGGTCCTTTAGCTTATGGGACTACCATCAATATACCTCTGTCGCCGCGCACCACCGATGAGGGCATTATGTTTATTCTGGACAACCTGGTGATGCCGATACTGGAGGAATTCAAACCTGACCTGATTGTGAATTCGGCCGGACAGGACAATCATTACAGCGATCCTTTAGCCAATATGTGCTTTACCGCCCAGGGTTATGCCCGTCTCAATCAACGGCTCAAGCCGGATCTGGCTGTATTGGAGGGGGGGTATTCGGTGGAATCGGCCCTGCCCTATATTAATATGGGCTTGATTATGGCCATGGCCGGGATTGATTTCTCCAATCTCAAGGAACCGGATTTTTCGCCCCATAAGTATAGGGAACCATCCGGCAACCGTGATATATTGCAGCGCATTGTCGATACGCAGCTCAAGGTGTTTCGGGAACGGGAAGACAAGGTTGCCCAGACCCGGACCAGGAATGATCGCCCTTTTCGCATGGAATTGAAAAATGTCTTTTATGATACCGACTATATTCATGAGCAGCAGCGGATTGAACTTCGCATGTGCCCGGTTTGCGCCGGCTTCAGGACTATTGTATCTTCAGCCCAACACCCCGATGGCAGGAACTATACGGTCGGCTGTGTATCGATCCCGTTTCAGGCTTGTCCTTCCTGTCAGGCCCAGGGCCGTGAAGCCTACCAGACCTTGCAAAATGGCAATAATCAACTGGTTTACCTGCAGGATAAGGCCGCCGATGAATACTGTGTTATAGATACTCGACTGGAAAAGGAAACGAAGCTGTAAATGAGCATTAGGCCCTTGCGAGATGAGTTGATCAATAAAATCGCGGCCGGAGAGGTCATTGAAAGACCAGCCTCCGTAATCAAGGAGGCGCTGGAAAATGCCATTGACGCCGGGGCCACGCGTATAGCGGTGCGCATAAGCGGCGGAGGCAGCCAATTCATGGAGGTTGAAGATGACGGGCAGGGGATCCCCCTGGAGGAGATCCCTCTGGCCTTTCAGCGTCATGCCACCAGCAAGCTCAGCTCGGAACAGGATCTGCAGCACATTCTCAGTATGGGGTTTCGCGGCGAAGCTCTGCCCAGTATTGCTGCGGTGGCCAGGGTACAGGTATTCAGCCGCAGTGCCGGGGAAGCCGGTGTATTTTACCACATTGAGGGGGGGCAGGTACTGGCCTATGAAGGACGCGAAACCATGCCCGGTACCCGCATTGTGGTGGAGGATCTATTTTTCAATACCCCGGCGCGCAAGCACTTCCTCAAATCACCGGTCAGTGAAGGTGTTTTTATCAATGAACTGGTGGGGCGGTACGCTCTGGCCCGTCCCGATATCTCACTTTCCTTCAGCAGCGAGGGCCGCTTGTACTTTAAGACGCCGGGGAATGGAAAGCTTCGAGATGCCATTGTCGCCGTTTATGGCCATACGATGATGGAGAAATTGCTGTCCTTCACCTATACAGGCCAGGATGTGGCCATAAGCGGCTATTTGTCCATACCGGAATTCAAGAAGTCCAATCGTAAAATGCAGTGCTTTTTTGTCAACCGGCGCCCTATTCGCAGCCCGGTTTTGTACCGGGCCGTAGACCAGGCTTACCAGGGCATGCTGGTGTCGCGGGAGTTTCCCGTCGCCCTGGTCTCCATAGCCATCAATCCCGAACAGGTGGATGTTAATGTGCATCCGCAGAAGAGCGAGGTGCGCTTTCGCAAGGACCAGGATGTATTTCGGGTGGTTTACGAGGTGCTGAAAAACCGCCTGCAGGATTATCAGGTCGGGGTGAGCGGTTATAAGCCGTCTGATTTTGAAGCCGCGGCTTCCCAGGATGTGGCCGAGGCGGCCTCCAGTCCAATGTTTTCTGCGGGACTGCCCGGCTTCCGGAGACAGAACACCTTTAGTCAGGCGCGGCCTTGTGCCATTGAATCTGTTGGGGAAATACCTGCTATTATAGAGGGCGGACCCGACATTGGCATTATCGGTCAGTACGGGGAAGCGTACATCCTGGCCGAAATTGACCATACCCTGTTTATTGTGGATCAGCATGCTGCCCATGAGCGCATCCTGTACAGCCGCTTGCTGGACCAGGACCGGAACCGCAGCAGGGAAAGCCAGGAACTGATGTTTCCAATTGTAATGCAGTTGTCGGCTTTGCAAACCGATCTGCTTCAGGAGCAGGGTGCTTTTTTCAGCGCTCTGGGGTTTGACCTGGATTTTCTGGGGCACAATACAGTTGTTATTCGTGCCGTGCCGGCAGGAATCAAGGGGCAAGAGGAGGCCACGGTTATGGAGATGCTGGAAGCGCCCCGTCCCCAAGATCGAGATCAGTGGCGCCGCCAGGCCTTGATAAGCATGGCCTGTAAACAAGCGGTCAAATCCGGTCAATCCCTTAATCAGGCGGAGATGGCCAAACTGATGCTGGATTTGCTGCAAACCCCGGATTATAAATATTGCCCCCATGGCAGGCCCACCTTGATACAGATTTCCTGGCAGGATATGGAGCGTATGTTTAAACGTTAATCGAGGTCATAGCATGAAAATCGTGGCTACCACAACCCAATCCCGTGAAGAGCCGGATGTGGTTTTCCGGCAATTTTTGATTGACAGCGGATTTGAATATGTGCCCCGGCGAAGAGGGGGCCTTAAAGCTATACGGGAAGAGCACCAGGCTGATGCAGTGCTGGTCTGGCAACCGCAAGGCCCGGTCTTGCACCTGGGTGACAATAAATTGTTTTTCCACCCCAGCATGGCCAAGATACGTCTGGCCGCATACCGCAACAAGGGACAGGTCGATCCGTTGATAGAGGCGGCCCGAGTTGAGGCCGATGATGCTGTCCTGGATTGCACCCTGGGGTTGGGGGCGGACAGTATTGTCCTGGCTTACTTTGCCCGGGCAGGTGAAGTCTTGTCTTTAGAGTCATCACCGGCGATTGCTTATACAATCAAATGGGGGATGCGGCTTTATCAATCCAGTATGCCCTGGCTGGATGAAGCCATCCACCGGGTTAAAGTAAAGGCTGCCGATCACTTGAGCTATTTGCAGAATCTGCCTGATAATTGTTATGATATTGTTTACTTTGATCCCATGTTCCGTAATCCCCTGTTAAAAAGCGAAACCCTATCCCCGATACGGGTGCTGGGCAATACGCAAGCCTTAACTGAAGAGGCTGTCAATGAAGGCAGGCGGGTGGCGAGAAAGCGAGTGGTTATCAAGGAGCGTGCCCAAAGCACCGAATTTGCAAGACTGGGCTGCCATCGCATCGCTGGCAGTATACATAATCAGGTCCATTTTGGCATAATTGACAACGCAAACGATTGAGCGGTAAAGGTGGTTTAATAATTGGAAAGGCTGCTGGCCGTTGTAGGTCCAACCGCTACTGGGAAAACCAGTTTGGCCATTGAGATGGCAGAGAGGTTGGGAGGGGAAGTTTTGTCCTGTGATTCCATGCAGGTTTACCGGGGCATGGACATCGGCACTGCCAAAGCCAGCCCTGCTGAGCAGGCCCGGGTCAAACACCATCTCATCGATATTGTTGATCCCCGGGAAGACTTTAGCGTGGCCCGTTACCAGCAATTGGCCCAGGCAACCATCAGCGATTTGAATCAAAAAGATATCTTGCCTATTCTGGTCGGTGGTACCGGACTGTACTATCAGGCCGTAGTCGATAATTATCAGTTTTACCCCATGGCGAAGCGCCAGGCCATAAGGGATTACTGGAACAAGATGATATCGATTTATGGCCTTGATTTCGGCTTTAAACATCTAAAGGCGGTTGATCCCGATTATGCGGCCCTGATTGGGGAGCGTGATCAGAAGCGTGTGGTGCGGGCCCTGGAGGTGTACGAGTTGACCGGGCTGCCTTTTTCGCGCTTTCAGGTCCGCAACCGCCACCATTATGAATTGGTGGCGATCGGTCTTAATATGGAACGGCAAGAGCTTTATGAGCGTATCGAAAGGCGCATCGATGCCATGATCGATGGTGGCTTGATAGAAGAGGTGATGCGGCTGCGAGAAGAGGGCTGCAACCTGTCCCACACCTCGATGCAAGCCCTGGGTTACAAACAGGTTATGTATTTCTTGCAGGGTTTTCTCACCAAAGCGATGATGATAAAAGAAATGAAGCGCGAGACACGGCGCTTTGCCAAAAGGCAGTTAACCTGGTTTAAAAAGGATCATCGCATTATCTGGGTAAGTCCGGATGAATGTAAAGATGCCCATACTATGGCAAAAAATATTTCTGCGGCCATGGCAGGACATAAGTGGGGCTTGTAGAAATAACTAGAGCAAGAGATAATATAGAGTACTAGAGCTTTTTTTGAATGGAGGGGCTGTATTAATGAGCAAAGGCCAGTTGAATTTACAGGATACCTTTTTGAACCTGTTGAGGAAAGACAAGACCCCGGTCACTATTTACCTGATGAATGGATTCCAGATCAAAGGGGTGGTGAAAGGGTTTGATAATTTTACGGTGATTGTGGAGATGGACCAGAAACAACAGTTGATCTATAAACACGCTATCTCCACGGTAGCTCCTATTCGACCCATCGGTATGCTCAATCTGGATTTCAGGGGCGACGACGATCATAACGGCTAAATGATAAGTTAAGGCATGAGGTGCAGCAGGGGACCTTGTTCTACCGACAGGGTCCCTTACGTGTTTATGGGAGTGGTTTGCACGCGCATTCCTTGCACCGGCTCCGTAAAAGGTCCGGTCTTACTTGTGCGGCTGAACGGCAGTATTTCTTTTTAACAACGGCTCGATTTGAGCCGGGACCATTCAGATTCCGTTCGCCTTTATCCCCTTTTACTGCGCAGGAGCAACGACTGCTGAGGTTAGTCAAGCCTGTTATCGGTGATCTTTAACATGGTTTTGGGTGGCGGTTCCCGCAGTAGCACCACTTCGGTCTGTTTATCATAAGATATCGTATAACAGATAGGAGTAGTGATGCTGTGCAAATTTCGAAAAGGTTTAATAGTACCGATATACCCCGGCAGCAGGAATCGATCCATTTTGGCGCCGACCTTTTTGAGCGGCCTTCATTTAAAGAATTGGAAAATTTAATCGGGTTGACCGATGTTAAGAAGATGCTGGCTGAAATAACAGCCTTCAGCCTAATTCAGGTTAAGCGCTCCGAGCTGAATCTGAAATCACAACCGGTGTCGCTGCATATGGTTTTTAAGGGTAATCCCGGCACCGGCAAAACCACTGTAGCGCGGATACTGGGCAAGATATTTAAGGATATTGGACTGCTCAATAGGGGGCATCTGGTGGAAGTGGAGAGGGCTGACCTGGTAGGCGAGTATATCGGTCACACCGCACAAAAGGCCAAGGAGATCATTCAAAAAGCCCTGGGCGGAATCCTCTTTGTTGATGAAGCCTATACCCTGGCCCAGGGCGGCGAAAAGGACTTCGGCCGCGAAGCCATATCCACTATTGTTAAGCAGATGGAAGATAACCGTGATAATCTGGTGGTGATTTTAGCCGGGTACTGCAATGAAATGGATCATTTTTTACGTTCCAACCCGGGATTGAGATCCAGATTTCCTATTCATATCCACTTCAACGATTACCTCTGCGAAGAGCTTTTCCAGATTGCATTGCACCTCTATAGCGAAAGGGATTATATTCTCAGCAGCGCTTGCCGTTGGAAATTGAAACATATGCTCACGGAGTTTTTCGAGCAACGCCATCCGCATAGCGGTAATGCGCGCTTTGTGCGCAATTTGACCGAGAAATCGATTCGCCGGCAAGCCCTGCGCATCATTGACAAGAGCCATTTAACCCGTAAGGATTTAAGTCTTATTGAGGATGTAGATTTGCCTGATTTGGCTGATTTGAAGGTCTGAGTGCAGGATATTCCGGCCTGCCTATAAAGGTAATGCCAAAAAGTAGCCCGCTAGAGGTAACATGCCTAAAGGGGGTCAGGTTATTGTATCTCTTAAAAGCTTGGTTTTACTGAAATAGTAATTATGAGTTCGGCCGTTTAATTTGACGCTGATTTACTATGATTAACACCGGATTGCAGAAAGTTGAAATAGAGGAATACAAGGAGCTTCAATGATAGTCCCCAACACTAATTATTACCTCTTTATTCAAAACCGCTTATCATTTAACCCCATACTCACTGATATACAATCAAATAAGGGTTCTTGCAGTGAAGACAAGCCCGGGTCGCTGATATTATCACTTGCGCAGGAAACAACCAGCAATGCTTTTGTCCCGTGAACGAATTGTGGTTCACAGCCGGGCATGTGTATAATATGAATGGTGAATGGTAAGAAGATAACGGTGTTGAAAGCGAGGCACAAATATTGCTGCATACCATGGAAGCCGTACGTAGAGCAGAACAGCTGGTTGCTGCACAGTTTGAAATTTTTGAAGAAAATGCCTATATAAATGGGATCAGGATTCTACAAGCCTTTCAAGAGGCCCGGGTGCGGGAGCATCATTTTTATGGCTCTACCGGGTACGGCTATGGTGATATGGGGCGGGCAGCCCTGGAAATGATTTATGCGCAGGCTTTTCAGGCTGAAGAGGCTTTGGTGCGGCCACAGATCGTTTCCGGCACACATGCCATTTCGGCCTGTCTTTTTGCGCTATTGCAGCCGGGGGACAAAATGCTCAGCATCACCGGGCGGCCTTATGATACCCTGGCTAGTATTATTGACGGAGGACCTGAACGGCAGGGTACTTTGATGAAAAAAGGCATTCAATACCGGGAGGTACCGCTCGGTCATGATAGAAGACCGGATACTGCAGCCATTGCACAGGCGGTAGATGAACATACCAGGATGGTCCTCATTCAGCGTTCCCGGGGTTACAGTATGCGCCCGGCGGTTTCTATCGCCAGTATTAAACATCTGGTTGAGGTAGTGAAAGAACAAAGCCCCAATTGTATAGTTATGGTGGACAACTGCTATGGAGAGTTTGTGGAAACGAATGAACCTTGCCGGGTGGGTGCTGATCTGGTGGCAGGTTCTTTAATAAAGAATCCCGGCGGGGGATTGGCGCCAGGCGGAGGATATATTGCGGGCCGGGCCGACTTGATTGCGGCCATATCCTATTATTTGACAGCGCCAGGCTTGGGCAAGGAAATGGGATCCAGTCTGGTTGATAAGCGCTGGTTCTTTCAGGGGCTGTTTATGGCGCCGCATACAGTATTGCAGGCCTTAAAAGGGGCGGTTTTACTATCCGCTCTGTTTGCACGGGCGGGTTATCGGGTGGATCCTGAATGGAATGAACCCCGTGCCGACATAATCCAATCAGTATGCTTTGATAAAATCATGGACCTGCGGCAGTTTTGCCAGGTGGTACAAAGCTGCTCCCCGATTGACAGTGATGTTAAGCTTGAGTTTTCTGATCTGCCCGGCTATGATGTTCCGGTGGTGATGGCAGCCGGCACCTTTGTACAGGGGGCTTCAATTGAACTGTCCTGTGATGCTCCTGCCAGAGAACCATATTGCGCGTATCTTCAGGGTGGTCTGACTTATGAACACTGCCGCTATGCAGCTGCGCAACTGTTGCACCATATTAAGATCGCCGGGCAAGAGTAAAATGATAGAGACATCACATTATAATGGCCATATGGGTCCAAATAACGAGGAGGCGATTTACCATGTCTGAAACTCTGGTGCTGGTGCTGGCAGTCTTGCTGGTATTGGTTGGACTATTGGGAGTAATGGTTCCGCTCATACCAGGCATCCCCATGATCCTCGCCGTCATCGTTTTTTATGGCTGGTATGAGGGTTTTCAGCTTATTACCGTACCATATATTGCTATGATGGGTGGGATTACACTTCTGTCCATCCTGGTTGATTATCTGTCCACTACGCTGGGAGCCAAATATTCAGGTTCTAGCCGGGCCGGGGTATGGGGGGCTTTTATCGGAACTTTTGTGGGCATCTTTTTGTTCCCTCCTTTAGGGCTTTTGATTGGACCCTGGGTGGGAGCCATGCTGGGGGAGTATCTTACCGTCAATGATGTCAATAAGGCAGTCAAGGCTGGTTTTGGTACGGTAGTGGGATTGTTCTCGGGGCTGTTTTTTAATCTTTTACTGGGAATAATCATGGTAGTTACCTTCCTTATGCGGGTATTATAAATTTACGGTTGATTCGTCTGTTAAAAGTAATAATTCTTCGCTTCGAATGAATAAATATTCGTGGTGTGTTGTCATCCTGAGCGGAGCTTCTGCTGTCATCCTGAGCGGAGCTTCTGCTGTCATCCTGAGCGGAGCTTCTGCTGTCATCCTGAGCGGAGCGAAGGATCTTCACCGGGGATGGTTCGCTACGCGAAAGATCCTTCGGGCGGCCCTCAGGGTGACAAAAACGGGCGGCCCTCAGGGTGACAAAAACAGGCGGCCCTCAGGGTGACAAAAACGGGCGGCCCTCAGGGTGACAAAAACGGTCGGCCCTCAGGATGACAAAAACGGGCGGCCCTCAGGGTGACAAAAATGGGCGGCTTTTCGACAACATAATGTGAGGTTTTCGTAGAGGAGCCACGGTTTAATTGTGATGTGATATGCTATGGATTTAATAAACAAACAGGAGGCAAATTATGGATAAAGGCACTATTATGCAGATTGTGGCTGAGCAAAATGTCAGGTTTATACGCCTGCAATTTACTGATATCCTGGGGGTTATGAAGAGCATTTCCATCACCGCAGACCAACTGGAAAAGGCCTTAAATGGGGAATTGATGTTTGACGGTTCTTCGATTGAGGGCTTTGTGCGTATTGAAGAATCCGATATGTATTTGAAACCGGATTTGGATACCTTTTTGGTCTTGCCCTGGACCATTCCGAATTCGCCTTCTAAAACTGCGCGCCTGATCTGCGATATCTACGATTCCGATAATAAACCTTTTGAAGGTTCGCCGCGCTATGCTTTGAAGAAGGTGCTTAACGAGGCTGCCGAAATGGGTTATACCATGAAGGTGGGGCCTGAACCCGAATTCTTTATGTTCCAGTTGGACGAGCATGGGGCTCCCACCCTGCGCACCAATGACAAAGCCGGTTATTTTGACCTGCCCCCGGTGGACAAGGGTGAAAACGCCCGCCGGGATATGGTGGAGACCCTGCAGAGCATCGGCTTTGAGATTGAAGCCTCGCACCATGAAGTGGCACCAGGGCAGCATGAAATTGATTTTAAATACCAGGACGCCTTAAAGACTGCTGATAATATAGTTACTTTCCGCATCGTGGTGCGCACGGTAGCTCAAAAGCACGGTCTGCATGCCACTTTTATGCCCAAGCCGCTGTATGGCCTGGCCGGTTCAGGAATGCACCTGCACATTTCACTGTTTAAAGGGGAGGAGAACGCCTTCTATGATGCTGATGACCCGACCGGGTTGAGTGATAGCGGACGTTTTTTTATCGCCGGGGTGATGCGGCATGTGCGGGCTATCACTGCCATTACCAATCCCACCGTCAATTCCTATAAAAGGCTGGTGCCCGGCTATGAGGCCCCGGTTTATATCGCCTGGTCATATCGCAACCGCAGTCCGTTAATCCGCATTCCCGCTCGTCGGGGGATTGGCACCCGTATCGAAGTGCGCAGTCCTGACCCCACCTGCAATCCCTACCTGGGCCTGGCGGTGATATTGAAAGCCGGCCTGGAGGGCATTAAAAACAGAGAGCAGCCTCTGCCGCCGGTGGATAAGAATATTTATGAAATGAACCTGGCGGATCGCAAACTGAATAATATAGAGTCATTGCCGGAAAACCTCTACGAAGCGGTTGCAGAGTTAAACCGGGATGAAGTCATTCAGCAGGCCCTGGGGAACCATATTCATTCACGCTTCTGCTACGCCAAGATAAAGGAATGGGAGACTTATAGTTCACGGGTGTATGATTGGGAAATCGAGGAATACCTGGAGAAGTTTTAAGAAATTGAGCAGGAGAATGTAGTTGACGCAAGGGTGGGGAGATATCAGATACAGGTTCACGGCAGGGAACGTCGTCCTCAAGGTTGGGCCGGGTCTGACTTTGCCGGGTGGAACCTTGGGGACATTGTTTGTGCATGGACAGCGTGCCTTACTTTTTTTTGATATAGCCCCCGCTAAACTGCTTCGGTTCCATGAAGAGGATGAAGGCATCCTTGTCCTTTTCCATGATGTGTTGAGCCACCCTGTCAGCAGTGTTTCTGGTGACCACAATACTCAATACCAGTTTTTCACCATCCCGCCCAGAAGCCGCCCAACTGGTTACGGGGAAGCCTTCCTCCCTTAAATTGGTAACTATATGAGCTTTATGCCGGTCAATTATGGCTTGAATCCCCCTGTAACCCAAAGAGAGCTTTTCTTCAATCCAAGTGCCAATTAGAACACCGAGGGCAAAGCCGCCGCAAAACACCACCAGTTTGACGGGGTCGTTTAGACTACCCACCACCAGTCCCAAAGCCACGGTGTAAACCATGATTTCAAAAAATCCGATAATCGCTGCCGGGTATTTACTGCCCCTGATGACCAGGATCATGCGAATGGTTCCCAGCGACACATCAATAATGCGAGCGAATAAGATAAAAAGAAGTTCAAAAATCATAACCATGATTCCTTTCCCCAGCTACCCCTGGCACTTATCACGCGGTATGCCATCAAACTCAAATGCTGATCTGGAAAGATAGCCTCTTGGAAGGGTACCAAATTAGATTTAGCCGTTACATGCGGCGCAGCAAACCGGCTACCTTTCCCGCAATGTCGGCATGTGGCACAATAATCGGTTCCATGGCCTGGTTCTCAGGGCGCAGTTCCACATAACCATCGTGCTTAAACAGCCTTTTTACGGTGGCCTCGTCTTCTAAGACCGCAACCACGATCTCTCCATTGTGGGCATCCGCCTGCTGGCGAACAATCAGGTAATCACCGTCAATAATACCAGCATCAATCATGCTGTCGCCTTTGACCTGCAAGATAAAATGATTGCCACTGCCGATCAATTCCAGGGGTACGGGAATAAATGCATCAATATTCTGTTCAGCCAGAATAGGAACACCGGCTGCAACCTGCCCAATCAGTGGGAGAGAGACAATCTGTGTAGCGCTCTGTTCTTCCATAGAAGGCACCGGAATGATGGCCCGCGGTTTGGCGGCATCCTTGCGCAAATAGCCTTTTTCCTCCAGTTGGACCAGATGGGCATGCACCGTAGAACTGGATTTCAATCCTACCGCCTGGCCAATCTCACGGACAGAGGGAGGATAACCGGAGCTTTTTATCCGGGCCTTGATATAGTCCAAAATCTGTTCCTGACGGGGTGACAAATCCTCATACACTGGTAATCCCTCCCATCTTATCTGGCAACATTATATCATACCCGATCAGATAAAAACACTTGTTCGCATATTAATGCCAAAAATTAAAGCAGGCACCACCGACACGGTTCGATGGCCTTCGGAATTGGTATGAAAATTGAGTAGTGAGAAGTAAGAGGTGAGGGCAATTATATACAAGGAACATTTTAACGTTCCAGCTCTGGTTTTATGTTGCCCATGCGAATAACAGTGGCCCGTTGCCCAGGTTTGCCATTGTCATCCTAGCGAAGCGAAGGATCTTTCCCGGGGGGGTGTTCGCGGCCGAAAGATCCTTCGGGCGCTGCCCTCAGGATGACAATAAAAGAGGGCTTTCATAGCAATGACAATTGTGCTCAGAAGGTGAACGCCCAAAACCTGGGCATTCAAACTGACGAATTACTACTTTCACAGGGGCATCAAACTTGCGAATTATTGCTTTTGTAAAGAGGAATTTTTCATGCCCGCAGTGGGCACGACCAACAATAAAAGTATCCCGGGGGTTACTTTCTTACCAATCAGAATTCGTAATAAGAGAAAATCTATATGGACCAAAAAGAGTCCGGGGCGGCATTCTCCAGGCTGGCTAAAAACCGCCTTCTGGCCCCGGGGAATTGGTTTTCAATGATGTCCAAAACCTGCTTGACTTCATTGCGCTTGTTCTTGCTGCTGGCCGGACAGCGTGAAGCAACCAGCGGCAGCCTCAGGGAAGCAACACATTTTTCAATATCGGATTCAGACACATAAACCAGGGGGCGGATGAGGGTCACATCCATACGGTCCAAATAGGTGCGAGGTTTAAAGACATGAAAACGCCCTTCATATAGCATGGCAAGAAAAAAGGTATGTACAGCATCATCCATATGATGACCCAAAGCCACCTTGTTGCAATCCATATCCCTGGCAATGCGGTTTAAGGCGCCACGGCGCAGATTGGCACAAAGCGCACAGGGGTTCTTCTCCTGTCGATTCTCAAACACCACTCTGCCAATGTGAGTGCTCTCCACCCGCAGAGTCAGCCCTAAGGATTCACAATAATCAGCAACCGGAGTAAAATCTTCCCCCCATCCCATGTCAAGCAACACCGGGCAAATCGAGAAATTAACCGGGCTGTAATCTTGCACCAGGGTGAGAAAGTACAACATAGCCATACTATCCTTGCCCCCGGAAATAGCCGCCGCAATGCGGTCGCCCTCCTCAATCAGGTTATATTTCAGGCTGGCGTCACGCACCTGTTTGAACATATGCTTTATCCGTCGCTGGCTCATTTCATCACCCTCCTCGGGCGAACAAGGCGACGAGGGGAGCGGTGCTTTGTTTATCCGCGCCCCTCACCAACCCGGGATGTAAACCAAGTACCTGTCATACGGTGTGATAATCGTTAAGTCGTTGCACCAAAGTCGAAGATGGCCATCAAGTTTCAGGCCTTGTATACCTGAGTCTCCCAATACCGCTAATTTTTTGCCATAGGCAATACATGATTCCACGGTTTGAATGCATAAATATTCGTCGCCAGACTTCTCATGGGCAACACCATCTGCCGTCTCCTTGTTCACCGGTCAGGGTTATACTGTGGCCGGGGTCTGCTTGTAGACCCGATCCAATAAGACCACCGGGTGAAGGACTTCGGCATTCCAATGGCTGCGCCGGCAGCCAAAGCTGAGCTGCATGATGCAGCTGGGACAGCAGGTAGCCAGGATTTCGGCCCCGGTCGAAACCGCATGCTCCATCTTTTTATCCAGGATCTGCATCGAAAGCTGGTGGTGGGTAACCGAGTAAGTCCCGGAACCGCCGCAGCAGCTCTGTGCATGGGGCATTTCCACCAGTTCCACTCCGGGGATGCGGCGCAGCAATTCCCGGGGCTGTTCTGTAATACCCTGCGCATTGACCAGGTGGCAGGGATCGTGATAGGTCACCCGCCAATGTTGATCAGTTTGCACATCAATCTTGATATCAAGAATATCAATCAAGAATACGGTCAGGTCTTTTACCCTGGCGGCGAATCGGGCCGCAGCCTGCTGAGAGGAGGTGCCCTGCAGGACAAAATCCAGGTTTTTGGCCGACAAAGTGGCCGAACAGGATCCGCAATCCGTAATTATATAATCAAGATCAAGCTCTTCAAATAGCTTAATATTATGAATAGTCAGATTTCTGGCCACGTCCAGCTTGCCATTGGCAATATGAGGAAGGCCACAGCATTTCAGCCCCCGGGGTATATAGACCTCACAGCCATTGCGGCTCAATACATTGACTGTGGCCTGAGCTATTTCCGGGTTGAGATAATCCGTCCCACAGCCCAGGAAGTACCCCACCCGGTAGCGGCTTTCACCCTGTGCGGGGGTGTATGCAGGCAGTATACTGCGGGCGGAGCGGGGCGGTATGTTCTCCAGCATTTTTTCAGCATCTTTCATATCTCCGGGGAGCAGCCTGGTAAAGCCGATATTGCGGGCCAGTTTTTGCAGCCCCAAACGCTGGGCCAGACTCATCAGTTTCATGGAGCGCTTCATTATATCCGGTCTGGTCCAGAACCGGCCAAAAAGATAATCCCGGGCCAGGTTGGGGTTGTTTTGGCTGATATAGGCTCGCGCAGCGGCGTTGAGTTCGTGAACATCAATACCGGAGGGACAATTGGCCGAGCAGGTCTCGCACATCAAGCACTGCCCCAGTTTCTTGTAGACTTCAGGGGTGGGCTTAACCTGCCCGTCCCGCAGCATTTGCACCATGAAAACATGTCCCCGCGGGGCTGCCGACTCAATTCCAGTTTGACCGAACACCGGGCATAATTCCCTGCATTTGCCGCAGCGCACACATTTCATAAGCTGTTCTCTTACCAGCGGCAATTGTTTAAATTCCATATCAATTCTTCCTCCAATATAGCCAGAGCAGGTATAAAACGCCTAGAAAAGCTTGCCGGGATTCATGATGCCTTTGGGATCAAAAGCAGCCTTGACCTTTTTCATATATTCTACGGCCAAACCGTGCTCTTTAACCGCATAACTGCGGCGGGCCACGCCAACGCCATGTTCACCGGTAGTGGAGCCGTTCATCTCTATGGCCAGCAGATGGATCTCGTCTACCAGTTTTTGCACCCGCTCCACTTCAGCGGGGTTTTCAGGATTAATAACCGGGGCGCAATGAACATTACCGTCTCCGATATGTCCGTAATTCACTACCTGTATGCCGTATTTTGCTCCTATGGCGCGGATAGCACGCAACACCTCGGCCACTTTGGAGATGGGCACGCTGATATCTTCTCCTGCAAAGATGCGGCTGCCGTCAGCCCTGACCCGGGCAGCAGCAGCAGCGGTGATGCTGCGGCCTTCCCAGAGTTCTGCCATGCGCTTTTTATCGGTGGACCATTCCACCTGCCGGGCCCTCCGGGAAGCCACGTCTCGAATGACCTGTCCATCATACTCCACCCCCGGAGGGTTGCCGTCGACTTCAAACAGCAATATGGCTTCTGCATCCGGCAGCTTTATGTGTGGTTTAAAATCGTTGACGGCTTTTATGGCAGAACCATCTAAAATCTCAATACCCGAAGGCAACACTCCCGCTTGATAAACATCCAGGACTGTAGCCGGAGCATCATCCAAATTATCGAATACGGCCATGGCAATACCGCGGGATTTGGGGCGAGGGAAGCAGCGCAGGCGAATTTGGGTGACTATTCCCAGTACTCCTTCTGATCCGACCATTAATTTGGTCAGATTTAAACCCGACACATTTTTTATACAGCGGGCTTGCTGCCCACCGGTCATGATTACATCGCCGGTGGGGGTAACTACCTCCAGGCCTAACACATAGGGTTCAGTAGTCCAGTATTTAACCGCACGCAGGCCAGAGGCATTGTTGGCAACCATGCCACCCACGGTGCACATCTTGCTGCTCCCCGGATCGGGGGGGAAAAACAGGTTAAACCTGGCCAGCTCATCATTGAGATCAGCGTGAATTATCCCCGGGCGCACCACTACCTGCATGTTGTTCACATCAATATCCACAATCTCTCTCCAACGGGACAGATCAATTACAATCCCTCCCTCTGTGGCCACACATCCACCGGTTTCACCGGTGCCGGCGCCGCGGGGGATTATGTTTATGCTGTTGTCATAAGCCAGGCGCACCACCTTTTGCACTTCAACGGTAGAAGTGGGCAGAACCACCGCGGTGGGTGTGGCCGGCTGTAGTTTGGTAAGGAATGAACTATCGTAAGAGTAATACATCAAATCAAGCTCATTGGTCAAAACCTTTTCTTCACCAAGCATTTTAAGCAATTCTTTTTTAATTTCGGCGTTGTTCATATATTCTCATCCTCCCCGTGCGGACTCACTTGTTGTCAAATTTCCTGCCTATTATAACACAAAGGCCCTCTTCCGGGTCACTTTTCGCCCTCTTTTCAGGCCAATCAGGCATGTATACAGGCGTCTTTAACCGGCCGTTATTTTCCGGCAATGCCAGGACAGCTCAGGGTATGCTTGCTTTTCCCAATATAGAAGCATAAACTAATATTTATAAATATGGGCGCTGCGAACCATGAACACCACAACTCCCATATTACGGGGCTAGAGGGGTGGTGAGGAGGCCATGTTCATCACCCCCTGCAGTGATTTTTCACAAGCCCTGGCAATGGCCATGGAGAAGCACGGCCCTGATATGTCAATAATCGTGTTGCCGCAGGCGCCGTGCATTGGGTCAGGGTGACCAGTGAGCATAAACTGGACTGATGGCCGCGACATACCCGCTGCCATGACACTTATCGCAGGTGATTAGTGATCATAAACGGGACTGAGGACCAATAATATATAGAAGTAATAATGACACCAGCCTGAACTCGTACTGGCATTAACTTAAAGGGGAGCATAAATGTACCAAGACATCAGCGATATTTTACCGATCGATCGTATAAAATTCAATGAACCCATGTGTTTACATACCACTTTTCGCATCGGCGGTCCGGCTGATATTCTGGCCATTCCTTCCACCCCGGAGGAGGTCATCAATCTGCTGCGTTATTGCCGGCAGAAAAGTCTGCCGCTTTTTGTCTTCGGTTTGGGCAGCAATCTTTTGGTTCGGGATAAAGGCATTCGCGGCGTGGTCATGAAATTGGGAGAAGGCCTTAAGACTATTCAAATCAAAGGACAACAGGTTTATGCCGAAGCCGGGGTGCGTATGTCCGAAATGTGCCGGGTAGTGGCCCGTGAAGGCTTGAGCGGCCTGGAATTTGCCGAGGGCATACCGGGCAGCCTGGGTGGAGCTATCGTAATGAATGCTGGAGCCTATGGCGGAGAAATGAAAGATGTGCTTTGCTCTGTAAGCGCAGTCGATCACAACGGATCCCTGTGTGAATTTGAAGCGGTACAGCTTCAACTCGGGTATCGGAGCAGCATTTTTCAAAAGGGGGAATATATCGTTCTTTCCGCTGTTTTAGAATTAACATCGGCCGATCCGGAAATAATCAAAGGCGTCATGAAAGACTATGCTCAGCGCCGGCGGGATAAACAACCGCTTGACCTGCCCAGTGCAGGCAGCACCTTTAAGAGACCGGCAGGCTTTTTTGTCGGTCCGCTGCTGGAGCAATTGGGCCTTAAGGGTTTTCAGATTGGCGGTGCCCAGGTATCCACCAAGCATGCTGGCTTTATTGTCAATACCGGAAATGCCAGGGCTGAGGACGTGCTGCAGTTAATCGCTCATGTACAGCAGCAAGCCTTGCAGGAACTGGGGGTGGAATTGCATCCCGAAGTAAAGCTGGTCGGCGAAGAGTAAGCCGGACGGCCAGCAACGACTCAGGGAGAAATCATAATGAGAGTATTACTCTGCGCTATTAATGCCAAATATATCCATGTCAACCTGGCGGTGCTGTACCTGCACCAGGTTGGCCTTGCTGCAGGCTGGCACAGTCAAATCCGCTCCTTCAGCATCAACGAACCCATAGGTTATATCCTCTCCGAACTGCATCAGCACCAGGCAGATGTGGTAGCTTTTTCCTGCTATATTTGGAACATTGAAATGGTTATGAAACTGGCTGCCGATATGAGGAAGGTCAGACCGGAAGCCATGATTGTATTGGGTGGACCTGAGGTAAGTTACAGGGCCGACCAGATCTTGCGCGAAAACCCGGCGGTTGATTATGTGATCAGCGGAGAAGGTGAGACTGTCTGGCCACAGTTGCTGGCCGCCTGGCATCAAGGTATAAACCATCCGAATCTGCCCGGTGTGAGCTATCGGGAAGGTGCGGACATAATCACTGCCGAGTCTGAAGCTGCCGCTTTGCCCGTTCTTGATGGCATTCCATTTCCTTATGAAGGCATACGAGGGGACCACAGCCAAATCATATATTATGAAAGCTCCCGCGGCTGTCCCTTCCAATGCAGTTACTGCCTATCATCCCTGCAAAGGGAGGTACGTTTTTTTCCTCTGGAGCGGGTAAAAAGGGATCTGGAGCGTTTAATCCAACTAAACCCTCGGGAAATCAAGTTTGTCGATCGTACCTTCAATTGTGATGAGTCCAGAGCCCGGGCCATCATGGAGATGATTTTGCAGCTACCGGGACAAGCCCGCTTTCATATGGAAATCTCTCCCCAGCTTCTGTCCGATAAGTTCTTGAGCTTTCTGGAAAAACTGCCCGGGCAGCGCTTTGCCTTTGAGATAGGAGTGCAATCAACCCATGAGCCTACCCTGAAGGCCATAAAACGCCTCGGTGACTGGTCGCGGATCTCCTCCAACATCAGCCGTTTGCGGCAGGCGGATAATATACACCTGCATCTCGATCTAATCGCCGGACTTCCTGAGGAAGACTACCCCACCTTTATGAATTCTTTCAACCAGGTCTACAACCTTAAGCCGCATCACCTGCAACTGGGTTTCTTAAAGATGCTGCCGGGAACCGGCATCCGACGGCAGGCCCAGAACTACCAATACCAGTATCAACAGCATCCCCCTTACGAGGTGCTGTCCACAGACTGGCTCTCTTTCGAAGAACTGGTGCATTTGCACCATATTGAAGATGTGCTGGAGAAGTATTATAATGCTGGGCTGGCTCGCTTAACCGTGGAGCAGGTCATTGCCCGGCGCTATAACGGCAATGCCTTTTCCTTTTGGGAAAGACTGGGACAATATTGGCATCACAAGGGCTATTACGGCATTGGGGTGGGATTAAATGAGCGTTACACCATCCTCAAGCAGTATCTTGATGAGCAGTATCCTCAGCTCAGTCAACAACATCATGATTGGCTCAAGTATGATTACTTGCAGGGGCGCCTTTCCTATCATTTGCCGGTGGGCTTACACGGCCTGCCCCAGTCGTCGGAGATGCTTACCAAATTGCTCAAGCAGGACGGCTTTATAGCGCAATACCTGCCTGAATTCACGCACAGTTCGATTCGAGAAATCAAAAAAAGGGTTATACTGGAACGTTTTCAATATCATCTCTGCAGCGGGCCAGCTGCAACAGATCCGCTTACCATGCTGTTTGTATATCCTCAACCGGGACAGGGGGCGGGCCGAATAGTGCCCCTTTATACCGACCTGCTCGACTAGAGCGAGAAGACTAAATATACCCATGTATACAATGTTCTTGCTGCAGAGGGCTTGACTCTGCAGGCGGTTGGTTTAGTCTATATAAATAGATATTAGTAAAAATTTCAGGGGGCAATTATGGTAAAGAAGATTCGTATAGCCGTCGTGGGTTATGGAAATATCGGGCGCTTTGCGGTGGAAACCGTACAGTGCACACCGGATATGGAACTTGCAGGGGTGGTGCTGAACCCCCCTCCAGGCGAAAAACCACCGCTCCCACCCCGGGATATTGCGGTAGTGGACAATATTGGGGAGTTGAAAGGGGTGCAGGTTGCACTTTTGTGCATACCCAGCAGGGTTGTGCCTGACTATGCTCCCGGGATCCTGGAAAGGGGAATTTCCACTGTTGACAGCTATGACTTACATGGTCAGGTGGTCGAGCTGCGCCGCAAATTGGACAGGGTAGCCAAAGCTCATCAAACCGTAGCAGTGGTCTCTTCCGGATGGGATCCGGGCACAGATTCCATGATTCGCTGTATGTTTGAGTTTATGGCCCCTCGGGGTATCACATACACCGATTTCGGTCCGGGAATGAGCATGGGTCACTCGGTTGCGGTCAAATCTATACCGGGTGTACAAAACGCTTTGTCTATGACCATTCCTCTGGGAACCGGGGTGCATCGCCGCATGGTTTATGTTGAATTGGCGGCAGGTCAAGATTTCGATTCCGTCAAAAAGGCTATTCAAAACGATGCCTATTTCATAAATGATGAGACTCATGTTTTCCAGGTAGAAGATGTAAACCGACTTATAGATATTGGCCACGGGGTGCTGATGCAGCGAAAAGGCGCCTCTGGCTTGACCCATAATCAGCTGCTGAAACTGGAAATGCGGATCAACAACCCGGCCCTAACCGCTCAGATCATGGTGGCCTCAGCCCGGGCGGCATTAAAGCAGGATCCTGGTGCCTACACCATGATTCAGATGCCAATAATTGACTATATGTATGGCGATGAGGACGAATTGATCAGGCGTTTAGTATAATTCAGCCCATTACACAGGGGTATGGTGTTGTTGTCTATAGCAACAATAGTCCTGCCCCTTGATGTTTAGTTGAGCTGCCAGCCTTCAGCCGGCAGCAGTTTGTTATAATGGTCTTAATATCAGCTTTTGAAAAGAGATTCACCCGTGAACAACGATCCACACCGACATCCCCTCAGATATCAGGATGATACAGATGAAGATTACGGTCATTATCGCTCCCGTTCGCCCTGGTTTAAATGGGTAGCCGTGCTGGTGGTATTAGCCTTTCTGGCCCTGGCCCTGCCCAATCTGGTCCATTTGCTCAATGCAGGACAGGGTCTGCAGCAGGATCCGACTTTGAACTCAGATCCGCTTGCACAAGCGGCCAAACCAGGCATTGTATTGGTTCAGGCCCGAACTGAAAACGGTTTGGCCTTACAGGGGAAAAGGGGAACCGGTTTCAACATCCGCGATGATGGCGCGATTGTCACCAATGAACATGTTGTTTCCGATGCATTGTCAGTTAGTGTGCTGTTTCTCGATGGCCGGATATACTACACCAATCGCTGGCAAAAGGTAGGGGATGCCGATCTGGTGGTGCTGGATATTCGGGCAGAAGGTCTTCCGGTATTGCCGCTTAAGGATTACATGCCCCAAATCGGTCAGACGGTTACGGTGATTGGTAATCCTCTGGATATGGAAAGACTTGTCCAAAAGGGAACCATAAGCACTGTAGCCCCATCATCGGGGAAAGAGCACTGCGGCTGTTTTGAGATTCTCATCACTGCTGCGCCGGGACTTAGTGGCAGTCCGGTCATAGATGACACCGGGGCGGTGATTGGAGTAGTCTATGCTGCTCGCCAGGCGATAGATTCCCAGAGCAGCACCGCTTTGGCCATCCCGCTCTCAACGGTAAGGACTGATCTGCAATCAGCCCTTAAACGCCTTAAATAATATACTTCTCTTGCACCGGTTATGGGAACTATTGCTGATCATGGATAATGGTTACCGCTGTAGAGTCGAACATGGCGAACACCTCATCACCTTTAGTCAGATTCATGTCCTTAGCTGCAGCGGCGGTTATGGTAGCTGTGACCAATTGATCACCGATATCGACCTGTACTTCGGTCATGTCTTTGCCTTTTTTAATTTTCGTAATCTGGCCTACCAGTTTATTGGCATCACTGATACGCATAATTATCCCTCCTGCATTGTATTTTCGATTATTGATGCCCCTGCAAAGAGGTATAATTCACAAGTTTGGTTTTTTTGCAGGGGCATCAATATTAGTATATGCAAAATACGATATCTTCCAGCATATTGCCCCCATAATACTATAAGCTGTTGTTTAGTGCATATTCGTGCTTGTATTAATGACATACCTGTGCCTATACCGTAATACTTAAACTATTGCTTATACTATGCTGGCGATGTTTATCTGATCCTTTTCTGGGCTTGACTTGGAATGACAGCTCTGGCCTTTGACCTGCAGATCTCTTGATCTGCTGTGATAACTTCGCCCCGGGTTGCGGACAATATGATAAACTGCAGGTAGCGTATAATACTACATTCGGGCGTTGCCCTTAAGGACGACAAGAACAGGGACTTTCATGGCAATGGCAGGAGCATGCGCTCAGAATTCCCCTGTGTTACCCACATCACGATAAATGGAAACATTGCTCCTGATATACAATCCTTTATTTTCCGTAAAATCGCTGTTTAATTTAGAGCAATAACAGGTGGTGGATGATTTTTTGAGAAAAACTGCATTCTGGACAGGGCTCATACGCTCTTACATAGTTATAAAACTATTCATCGATATCTTTTGGGCCTTTTATTCGCTGCGTTTTAAGAAGATAGTTCATAAACCCGATTGGGTTTTCACCAGACGGGAACAGTTGTATGTGTCCCAGGCCCGTTATTTCCGCCGCACTGCAGTAGAACTGGGGGGGTTGTTGATAAAACTGGGCCAATTCCTGAGCACCCGGGTTGATATATTGCCGCAAGCCTCCATTAGAGAATTGGCCGGACTGCAGGATGAGGTAGCCGAGGTCCCTTTTGAGGAGATCAAACTACTGGCCGAAGCAGAATTGGAACAACCCCTGGAGCAGGTTTTTGCAGATTTTGATCATCGGCCCCTGGCCTCGGCATCTTTGGGTCAGGTACATACCGCCTACCTTCATGATGGCCGTAAAGTGGCGGTCAAAATACAACGCCCCGGCATTGATGAATTGGTCAATATCGATTTGAAATCGATCCGCAAGGTGGTTAGTTTCATTAAAGCAGCTACTGATTGGCAGCGCTTCATTGATCTGGATGCCATTTATAAGGAGTTTGCTGACACCATCAGGGAAGAATTGGATTACATCCAGGAAGGGTACAATGCTGAAACCATTGCCGCCAACAGTAAATCTGATGACATGTTTGCCGCGCCGTCAATTTACTGGGACTATACCACCCGGCGGGTGCTTACCATGGAATACATGGAGGGCATCAAGATTACCGATTATGACCGTATCGCGGCGGCAGGACTCAACCGCAAAGAGATTGCGGCAAGATTGCTGGGAATCTATGTGCGCCAAATCCTGGTAGACGGCTTTTACCATGCCGACCCTCATCCGGGCAACCTTTTTGTCACCACTGAAGGAGTCGTTATCATGGTTGACTTCGGTATGGTGGGCGCCGTATCGGATGAAATGCGCCCCCTCCTGGTAGAATTAGTCCTGGCTCTTACCCGGCGGGATTACTTTGAAGTGGTGGAGCAAATTAAACGACTGGGGTTTCTACGCCATGAATTTGACAACCTGTTGTTGGTACGAGCTGTTTCGATATTTTTAGAGCATACCCTGGGCAGTGTGCAGGAGATCAACAGCGCTGATTTACAGGATTTTTTAAGGGATTTGGAGCGTCTGCTTTATGAACAACCCTTTCAGATTCCGGCGCGGTTCACCTTCCTGGGACGAGCCCTGGGAACCCTGTACGGCATCTGCGTAGGCCTCGATCCTGAGATCAATTTTGTGGATGTCTCCCGTCCCTATGTCGATAAGTTTATCGGCAGCAAAAGCAGTGTCTATAAAATCGCAGTTGAAAAGGCCCGCAGCCTGGGCATGGCTCTCTTGGATTTACCTGTCTTGATGGAGCGTGTGCTTATAAGGGCAGAGCGTGGCGATTTGCATGTCAAAATGGATGCACCGGATTTTAGCGAGAGCATGGCTCAAAATACCCGCGCCCTTCTTTCCCTGGGCTGGGCCTTGGTATTTGGCTTTATTCTATTGGCATCTGCTCTTTTGCTGACCAATCAATATGTAATGGAGGCGCGAATTGGCGGTTTGCTGTCCCTGCTCCCGCTCCTGCTCATGATTCGCAGCCGGCGCAAACCAGGTCTCAGGAAGGCGCCACATCCACCGATAATGGTGCGCCGCAACTCATAAAAACCGGTAGGAGGATGATAGCATGTCGGGTTTAATTGATCCTGAGGAACTCAGCCAGTTATCAGCGGGACGAATCAAGAAGCTGCCACCCTGTGTGGAAATACTGCAAGGATTGCCGGTGGAGGTGGTGCCAGGCCAAAAGGTTACCCATGTTTTCCCGGTGCTGGAGCAATTCACCAATGTTGTAGGCTCCATGCAAGGCGGTTTTATTACCGCAGCTTTTGATAATGTTTTTGGGCATTTGGGCTACCTGATCGCTGCAGGTCAGCAGATTGCGTCGCTGGATATCAGTACAACCTATATACGGCCTATTTTCCCCGGTGATGAATTGCGCATCACCGTGCACCTCAAACATCGGGGTAAGACCGTGGCCTACCTGGAAGGTGAAGCGGTCAATGCTCTCGGTAAAATGATTGCCTGTGCTCATACACACCTGATTTTCTTTGACTAATCCTTTAGCCCAGAGCCTTAATAACCACCGTAGCAATCCTTGGGTTTTGCCTTTGGATAAGAATGATAAACATATATTTAGTCGTTTATTGAGTCTAATAATCGATTATCCTGTCGTTAACTAAGCAAATCTTTATGTCAGGCTGATGATAATGACCTGATACGCTTGATGGTGCGGCAGCTGATTATACTTTCCTGGAGAAGGTTCTTTTTAAGGCGTGTGGAATTAGATAGTTAAAATCGTTAACCGCACATTGTCCCTTGTTTTGCTTTTAAGGAGGGAGTCATATGCTTTTCGAACCCGTGCAGATTCACAACATGACGGTAAGAAACCGAATTGTAATGCCCGGTTTTCATCTTAATTATGCGCAAAATGGCGCTATCACAGAGCAATTGATGAACTTTTACCGGGCGCGCGCGAAAGGCGGAGTTGGTCTGATCATGATAGGCGGCGCAGCAGTTCAGGCCAGCGGGGTATTTGCCGGATGGATTTCTTTGCATGATGATGCGCTCATCTCCGGTCATCAGGGTTTGACTGCAGCGGTGAAATCATGCGGGGCTCGAATCGGTCTGCAGTTGCTCCATCAAGGACGCTATTCCGCAGGTTTTACCGAGAATCAGGACGTGGCTGCGCCTTCTCCGGTACGCTCGCGTTTAACCGGGTTTGTGCCCCGTGAACTGACTCGTGGTGAAATTGATCAGGTAGTTTTTGATTTTGCTGCCGCCGCCTGTCGTGCTCGGGAAGCGGGTTATGATTTGGTGGAAATTAGCAGCTCAGCGGGATACTTGATCAATCAATTCCTGTCTCCGTTGACTAATCTTCGTGAAGATGAATACGGCGGGACCCTGGAAAACCGAATGCGATTTGGCCTGGAGGTCATAAGGGAGGTTCGTCGCCAGGTCGGAGCGGATTATCCCATCAGCGTGCGCCTGGGAGGGCAGGATTATCTGCCCGGTGGGGTAACCTGGCCGGAAGTGCAGGTTTTTGCCCAAGAGCTTGAAAAAATCGGCGTTAATCTGTTTAATATAACCGGGGGATGGCATGAAACCCCGGTGCCGCAATTGAATGGCGCCGTGCCTGCTGGAGCCTTTGCCTATTTAGCCGACAAAATCAAGAGCAGGGTAGGCGTGCCGGTGGTTGCCAGCAACCGCATCAGTTCACCCCGGGTGGCTGAAACCATCTTGCAGGAAGGCAAAGCAGATCTGGTTTCTGTGGCCAGAGGACTTCTGGCCGATCCGGAATGGCCTGCCAAGGCTCGAGACGGTATTAAGCCGATAAGAAAATGTATTGCCTGTATGTTGTGTTTGGACCGGATTTTCCAGCGCAAACCGGTTATATGCGCAATCAATCCCGCTTGTGGCCGTGAACAGGGTGACATAATTCCGGCAACCGATAAGAAAAAAATTCTGGTGATTGGGGCTGGTCCCGCTGGATTGGAAGCGGCCTGCACGCTGGCTGCACGGGGTCATCAAGTAACCGTATGGGAACAGCATGATGTCATTGGGGGACAATGGTCGCTGGCGGCCATACCCCCGGGCAAGTCAGATTTCCTGAACCTTTTGCAATATTATGAAAAAATGATGGCCCGGTTGGGGGTGGAGTTGGTCTTGAACCGCTGCACCACTAAAGAAGAGGTTGTGGCCTTTGCTGCCGACGCGACTATTATTGCCACTGGAGCAAAACCGCTGTCCACACTGCCTTTTCCCTGCCAGGATGTCCGGGTTCTACATGCCTGGGAGGTCTTGGCCGGAAAGCCGGTTAAAGGTCCTGAAGTATTGGTTATTGGCGGTGGGGCAGTTGGTTGTGAAACCGCCTTATACCTGGCTGAAAAAGGTGCCCTTGATGCTGATACGGCCAGATTCATGCTCATTCATGAGGTTGAACCGGTGCAAGAAATCCGCCGTTTACTTTTATCCGGGAGTTATAAGGTCTCCATTGTTGAACAGCAAAAGGGCCTGGCACGTGATATGAATAACGCCAGTCGCTGGTTGCTATTGAAGAATCTAAACCTGTTCGGTGTAAGCATTTTTGAACAGACCGTCGTGGAACAGGTTAACTCCGAGGGCATTGCCCTTCGTCAACAAGACACCCGGCGGATTTTAAAAGCGGATACCATAGTCGTTGCTACCGGCGCCGCAGCGGTTAATGAATTGTATCAATCCCTGGCTGGAGAAATAAGAGTGTATCTTGTGGGAGATGCACAGCAGCCAGGCCGGGTACATGATGCCATCCATAGTGCGCATCACCTGGCCAGCAGCTTGTAAGTAACCAGGCGGGTATTGCCAGATAGGCCGTGAGTACGAATAGGGGATAATGATATGAAAAATATGCAGTTTGCGATCCTGGGATTGGGTCGCTTCGGCTTTAGCCTGGTAAGGGAATTAAGCCGTATGGGCT
The DNA here is from genome assembly GCA_050949825.1 of Syntrophomonadaceae bacterium. Lineage (GTDB taxonomy): Bacteria > Bacillota > Syntrophomonadia > Syntrophomonadales > Syntrophomonadaceae > DTU019. Next base: position 320,017 of record JBMNGL010000013.1, read on the forward strand.
TGGATGTCCTGGCAGTGGATGCTGACCCAAATCGGGTTAATAATGCTCGTGATATCGCTACCTATGCGGTGGAGGCGGACACCACCGATGAAAATGTCTTGAAGGCTTTGGGAATCAGGAATTTTGACGTAGTGGTGGTAGCCATCGGAGAAAATATTCAGTCCAACATCTTGACTACCATTCTGCTCAAAGACATGGGGGTTCCCATGGTGGTGTCCAAGGCTCAAAATAACCTGCATGGCAAGGTACTGGAGAAGATCGGCACTGACCTGGTTGTATACCCGGAGCGTGATATGGCGGTTCGAGTGGCCCATTCACTGCTTACGAAAAGCGTAATCGATCATATCAACCTTTCCAGTGAGTACAGCATCCTGGAGATCATTACCCCGTCTTTGTTTGTGGGTAAAAGCCTTCGTGAAAGTAATATTCGCGAAAAACATAATGTTAATATAATCGCTATCAAAAGGGGCGATGAAATCATTGTCAATCCCACCCCCCAAGAGACCATCGTCGCCAAAGACATCCTGGTGGTCTTAGGTAAAAACGTCTACCTGGATAAACTCAGTGATTATGATTAGCAATTGTTTGGAGGGGCCAAGTGGGGCAGTTTCGATTAAGTCCACCGCAGGTGGTGGCCGGTAGTTTTTTGATACTCATCGTAGTTGGCAGCCTGCTTCTGGCCACCCCGTGGGCTGCCGCAGACGGCAGCAGCGACTGGCTGACCGCTGTGTTCACAGCAACTTCAGCGGTTTGTGTCACCGGTCTGATTGTGCAGGATACCGCTACCTACTGGAGCCTGTTTGGGCAGATTATTATCATGCTGTTGATGCAATTGGGCGGCTTAAGCATTATGGCCCTGGCAACCTTCTACGCACTGTTGTTCAAGAGACGCATTGCCTTGAGACAACGGATGGTCATGCAGGCATCTATAAAAGGATCGGCTCTGGGGGGAATCGTCAGCGTTTTTCGCTACTTGCTGGTGTTTACCCTGGTTGTTGAATTATTGGGCGCCTTGCTTTTGGCCTTGAACTGGATACCTCAATTAGGATTTTCCCGGGCCTGTTACTTCGGATTATTCCACTCCATATCAGCATTCAACAATGGCGGTTTTGATCTTTTTGGCAACTTTTCCAGCTTGACCGGTTTTATGACCGATGTTCCCACCAATTTGATCATATCTATACTGATTATCACCGGAGGGCTGGGTTTTGTAGTGATTGCGGAAATATTCACCTGGAAAAAACGCAGGCGCTTTTCGCTGCATGCCAAAATTGTCCTGGTCACCACGGCAATATTGATAGTATCAGGTACATTGTTCATCCTGATAGCCGAATACCATCATACCCTGCAGGGATTATCGATACCTGCCAAGATTATGACGGCCTATTTTCAATCGGTGACCCGTACTTGCGGTTTTGTCACCATGGATATAACCAGCCTATTTCAGGGCACACAATTCTTTATGATCCTGCTGATGTTTATCGGGGGGTCGCCGGGTTCAACGGCAGGCGGCATTAAAACCGTAACCTTTACGGTGGTATGCGCCGCCATCTTCAGTCAGATGCAGGGCAAAAAGGATGTGGAACTGTTCAGACGACGTATTCCGCAACGGGATGTAACCCGCGCCCTGGCTATCATGGTCATGTCCGGTTTTTATGTCTTTGCCATGATTCTGATCCTGACCTTTGTTCAAGGTGCTCACAACCTTGATAAGGTAATCTTTGAAGTGTTTTCCGCCTTTGGCACCGTAGGAATGTCATTAAACTATACCCCGGAATTAAACCCTATTGCCAGGGTTCTGGTCATTATCAGTATGTACATTGGCCGGGTAGGCCCCTTGACCCTGGCAGTAGCTTTTGCCCAAAAAGAACGGCAAATTGATATCCGCTACGTCGAAGAGGAAGTTATGATAGGTTAAATCGAACCTGCAGGATAAGCCCGAAAAACGAGAGTAAGCAAAAGGGCCGGGTACCTGTTTCCCTATAAACAAGAAAAAAAGTACCGGCCTTTATATTTCGCCATTATTCGGCTTGTATGTTTGCCATCTATTTGATCCAGGTTACTTTGGTTTTTAAGTCGGGATCGAGGCGGGGTGGGGCTTTGTTCCATACGATCAAAATTTGGCAAATAACTGCGGTTATGCGCATCAGTTATGGCTGAGTAAAGACAGCATCAGGGCCGCCAGAATAAACACCAGTCCCAGCCCCCATCCTATTACGGACGCATAGGGGACAATGTCATTGGCATACTGAGCAAATAATAATGACAAAACGGCTAGCATGATTAAGAGAATGACATAGATGCGCGCCCTTTTCATGGTTTACCCCCCTTTGATTGATTAGATATATGCGGTTGAATTTACCTGCTGCGCTATCCTACAGCATTGCCATAATATCAGGGAATAACGGTCCATAAATCTGCTGCCAGAGCTTGTTGGCCTGATAATGCTTTTCATTGTCCTCATGCATTACTGCCTCGGCCGCAATCTTGAAATCCTCATTGGCATAATAGCCAAAATCCTCTGGTGAGAACAGTTCGCGATTGCTGCCCTGTGCATAATATACCACCTGATTTTTTCTGCGCCCGGCCAGGTATTCGAGAAAATCCCGGCTCATGATGCCATAATAAGCAAATGAGGTATCATTATTTTCCCATTCATCCATAAAACTGACCACCAGGGTATCCAGGAGCATGCCTGATATGGGAATCTGCCGGGTGGTACGCCAGGCTCGCATCATGCGGGCCAGGTGTTTGGTTTTGCCAGTATACCTAAAATTTGATTCCTCCAACACTTCAATTTCTCGCAGGGGATTAAAACTTGACCAACCAGTTATATCGTTAAGGTCGGGATAAATGAAGCTTTTCTTCAATCCCACAAATGCTGGTATAATTTCAAACTGCAGCTTATGCGGCGAAGGTATCACAATGTGGCACTGATCGGAAATCTGTACCAGGGGATAAATGTCACTGATCAATTCCCGCACTTCCTCGATCAGCACCCGGGGCGCCTTTTGCTGCCACACCTCCAGGCGTTTTTGCACCCGTTGCGGCAGTTCAACCAGAATATTGATATTAGCTACGCCCTTAATAGCGGTGCCCCGCCCATATGAGCCTATGAAATGGGCATTTCTTGTATCGGAACGATTACCCCAATAAGCATTGTTCATGTGCCTGGCAATGGTTCGAAAGGTTTCCACAATAAAGTCGTTATGTTCTATAGCAATATTATCCAGAAACGCTTGAAACTTATCCGCTACTGTGTTTGAAACTCTTTTCTCCAAACTTAAACCCTCCGATCCCTTTTATTTGATCTATCCTGTATTTATTCTACCATATCCACATATTGCTCAACAAAACGCCCTATTGTCAATCATAGAATGTGCCGCTATAAGATTTTAAGTAATTCGCCTCTTCCCCCTTGAAAGGGAGCTTTGATAAATACAACCCATCTTGACAAATATCAGATCTACTTATTATGATAAATAGAAAGTATATCACCATGCGCTTGTAGGTGCCCTTAGAGGGAGAATAGGGAATCGGGTGCAAATCCCGAACGGGCCCGCCACTGTAACGCTGAGCCGATGCCAAAACCACTCCTTAGAAGAGGGGGAAGGGGCAACAGGCTTTGAAGCCAAGTCAGGAGACCTGCCTACAGCCGAAAAGGTCGGAGTAGTATTGACTCCGTCCGGTAGGGATGTTGGAAAGTCCATACCTTTAAAGGTATGGACTTGTTTTTTTTAGGAGGTGAATGTCTATGAAAGCGGCAGTCTTGCAAGAGACCAAAAATTTGCAGATTGTCGAAATACCCGACCCGGATTTTCAAAGCGGCAACATAGTAATCAAAGTCAGGGCTTGCGGGGTATGCCGTACTGACTGGAAAGCGTATAAGCTTGGTCAACGCGATTTGAAGCTGCCGAGAATCCTGGGGCATGAAATTACCGGTACCATTGCAGCCCTGCCTACAGCCGTTAAAGGCTTTAAGGCAGGAGATCAGGTGCAGATATCACCGGGTCTGCCCTGTGGTGAGTGTCATTATTGTCAGCGGGGCTGGGATCATCTCTGTGAACAGCAGCAGATATTGGGATTTAACCGGGATGGAGGTTTTGCAGAATACCTGCAAATTCCTAGTCAATGCGCCAATCTAGGAGTATTGAATTTCATCCCCGGGCACATTTCTCCGGCAGAGGCCGCGCTGGTGGAACCTCTGGCCTGCAGTCTGAATATGCAGGAAAGCATGGATACCGGTCCGGCAGACGATTTAATCATCTGGGGGCTGGGGCCTTTGGGCATCTTGAATGCCAGATTGGCTCAGGCCCGGGGTGTAACCAACGTGATCGGCATTGAAAACAACCCCATAAGAAACCGCTGTGCACAGGAATTAGGAATAGCCTGCTGCCTCAATCCTGAGGAGCACAACCTGGCGGCAGAAATCAACTTAAGAACTGGCGGCCGAGGTGCCAGTGCGGCTATTAACTGCTGCGCCGATACGAAGGTCTGGCAGGATCTTTTACAGCTTTTGGGTAAACGTGGCCGTCTCGGATTTTTCAGTGGCTTAACCGGTGAAAAAGATATGTTAACCGGGGAGTTGAACCCGATTCACTATCTGGAATTGTCTGTCCTGGGATCCTATGGATGCTCAACGCGGCATAATCGTTTGGCCTTGCAGATGATAGCTGAAGGGGCCGTTATTACCAGGGATATTATTACCGCCAGGATTGGTCTGGCGGAATTAGAGACAGCCTTAAAAGCCATGACTCATTATCAGACACTTAAAACAGTGGTTGAATTTTGAAAGGAGATATTTGCAATGCAGTGTAATAGTAAAGAGTTCGGGCGCTCCATCACCCATTTGATTAACAAGCAGAATCTGGATCCTCAACAATCCAAATTATTATTTACCCAGGTATTGCTCAATCAACAGTCCGATATGCATCAAGGTGCATTCCTAAGCGCTTTAGCTGCCAAAGGTGAAACCGCTGCAGAGGTAGCAGGGATTTGGGAAGCCATTATTGACCATGACACCTGCCAGGTCAAGCCCATCACAGACCGCCCCCTGGTCGAAAACTGCGGCACCGGTATGGACACGCTGCAGACCTTTAACATCAGTACCGCTGCAGCCATTGTGGCCGCAGCAAGCGGTATCATTATGGCCAGACACGGCAGCCGCGCCATCACCTCCACCTGTGGAACCATTGACCTGCTGGAAATCCTGGGGATTGATGTGGAGGGTCCTCCACAGCTTGCTGCCCGGAGTATTGAAAAAATAGGCATCGGAATATTTAATGGCATGAGTCCCGAGGTTCATCAAGCCCTGGGAAGAATCCTCTCCCAGATATCGTTTGGCAGTGTGTTAAATATCGCGGCCTCCCTCGCCAACCCGGCCCGACCGGAATATGCGGTTCGGGGCGTATATGACCCGGCTATGATTCAGCCGGTGGCGGAGGTAATGCGGCAGATAGGCTATCAGCGCGCCCTGATTCTGCATGGCCTGGATGAGCAAGGCCAGCTGGGCCTGGATGAAGCATCAACCCTGGGCGAGACCATTATCGCCGAATTAAACCCGGACGGTTCGATAAGCAGATATTCAATTTATCCCGAGGATTTGGGAATAAAGCGTGCTGCCCCTGAAGCAATTGCTCCTCTGCCTGATCTGAAAGCAGAAGCGGTAGAATTTCTCAAGGTTATGAGTGGTAAAGAAGATGGCCCCCGAACTGATATTGTCTGTCTTAACGCGGCCTTGATAATTTACCTTATGAATCCGGGATCTACTCTGAAACAGGGATATCAGCGGGCACGTGAGCTGATTGATTCAGGCCGGGCTTTAGCCAAGCTGCAGCAGTGGGTTGAACAGCAAAACCGCTTTCCCGATAAAGGGGTGCAACAGCTAAACCACTGGCTCTCTTTCCTTAATGATCATTAATTGTGCAGGCGGGGAGGTATAAAGAATTGCTAACATTATTGGCTATCAAGACCGATCAGGGTTATTATCGATGGGATAAAGTGAAAAGGGATATAAGTATGGTGCCTTTGCAACAGGCCACCATATATACCACCCGGCAAATAACAGAGCTTGAGGCAATTATTAACGAGCTCCAGGAAAAAGGACTTGCCGTCTGCCTGGTCGAGTTATCTATCACTGAACGGGAATGGCCTGATATCACGGCCTGGGAGCATCGCCGCATCGATTGATCAATCCTTGGGCCGGCGGCGATAAGGCACCGGGACATATTCGACCGAGGGGATCTGACGGGACGGCTGGGGAAACAGATCCATTAACTCATAGATGTATTCAGGCAGGTTGCAATTAACCGGCAATCCCATCTGGGAAAGGGTAGAACAAACCAGGGCAAAGTCATGGGTCCATCGTCCTTCGCTAAGGATTTTGGCAACATTTCGGGCCTCTTCTTCCTGCAATCTTGGCCGCAAAACATCGACTGCGGTTTCAAAGATCTGACGGGTAGCCTTTTCTGCTATGTCAGCCAGGATAATGGTTTGATCATCGATTTCATGGGCCGGCTTCTCGCTTAAGACACGAATAATGGAGCTGGCCGGAAACTGTCCGATCTGCGGATCTATCGGTCCCAAAACAGCGTTTTCATCCAAAAGAATTTCGTCTGCTGCAAGAGCGATTAAAGTCCCGCCGGACATGGCATAATGAGGAATGATGGCTGTGACCTTGGCGGGATGCCTTTTTAAGGCTCGAGCGATTTGCTCGGCCGCCAGTGCAATGCCACCCGGGGTGTGCAAAATGATATCGATAGGCATATCATCTGGTGTCAGACGAATGGCTCTTAAGACCTTTTCCGAATCTTCCATATCGATAAAGCGGCGCAAAGGAATGCCCAAAAAGCTAAGTGACTCCTGACGGTGGATCAAGGTGATGACCCGGCTTTTCCGTTCTACTTCAATGCGGCGCAAAAAGGCCATGCGGGAAGACAGGATGCGGCGCTGCCTAACAATCGGCAGGAAAGCCATAACCAGAAATACCAACCAGAATAATGAGCCTATATCCATCGTCATATGGGCCTCCTTTAACCATAGAAAAAGGCCGGGCAAAAAATCCTCCGGCAATATAATTTTACACTGTTAAGGCTGCAAGTCAAGCCTAACCCCGAAATTCGGCGATATTATACAATTTATACCGCCATCAGGTGTTGAAGGCTTAACACCTGGCCATGGATGCTAGAATCAGCCCATACCGTTCTTTGAACTTTAGGAGCTAAAATAATAGTATAAGAATACTGTCATGCCTGTTTTCGATACCAAATCTTTGCAACCCTTACCTATTTGCATTTTTAGCGGCATATGGGCAAAGGTTGTTATTATTATTTGGGTCACTTCTTAAGCGTGGTTCCCCTGGAGGAGGGAAGCAAAAAACAAATACTTAGGAAACGACAGGTTTGATCTATCCGATCTGCTGTTTTAAAATATTATGCAGAATAATATTGAAGGAAGGGGTGTCGTTTTGACAAGTCAGACCAAGCGGGGCCTGTTGGGCTCCCTACTAAGTGTACCAATGCTGCTCTTATCGCCGGCAATAGTACTGGCCAGCGAAGCGGATTTGGTACTTCCGATGTTCACCCAAGACCAGAGCACTCTGTTGATTTATGGCATCATAATCTGTGTCCTGGGTATGTTTTTTGGTTATTACCAATTCGCCAAGGTTAAGAAGCTCAAAGCTCATCAGAGCATGTTGGATGTAGCCAGCATCATCTACGAAACCTGTAAGACCTACCTTATTCAGCAAGGTAAATTGCTGGCCATACTGTTCCTTTTTATCGGTTTTTGCATCGCCTTTTACTTTGGGTATTTGGGCAAAATGCCGCCAGGTTCAGTATTGCTTATTATGGGCTGGACCATCATCGGTATCCTTGGTTCTTACAGCGTGGCCTGGTACGGCATTCGCATGAATACCCTGGCCAACAGCAGAACCGCTTTTTCTTCCCTGGAAAAAAAACCACTGAAGATTTTGAATATCGCCCTTGACGCTGGCATGAGCATCGGTGTTCTCCTGGTCTGTGTGGAATTGATCATGATGCTCATAATCCTGCTGTGGGTTCCCAGAGAATTGGCCGGAGCCAGCTTAATAGGCTTTGCTATCGGTGAATCACTGGGGGCCAGTGCGCTTCGTATCGCCGGCGGCATATTTACCAAGATAGCGGATATCGGTTCCGACCTGATGAAGATCGTTTTTGGCATTAAAGAGGACGACCCCCGCAATCCGGGCGTTATAGCCGACTGCACCGGGGACAATGCCGGCGACAGTGTGGGGCCTACTGCGGACGGATTTGAAACCTATGGGGTCACCGGGGTAGCCCTGGTAACCTTCATCGTTCTGGCAGTACAGCAGGAATTGAGCGCCATTTTGATATTCTGGATCTTTATAATGCGCGTGCTGATGATTATAACCTCTATTACCGCCTTCTACATCAACCGGGCCTTTAGTCAAAGCCGGTTCGGAGCCAAAGATGATTTCGACTTCGAGCAGCCCCTGACCAGTCTGGTATGGATTACCTCCATCCTTTCTATTATCGGGACTTTTGCGGTCAGTTATGTATTGTTAGGCCCTGCTTCAGGAGTTCCGGCCCAGCTTTCAGAACTCTGGCTGGTGCTTTCGATCATTATCAGTTTGGGCACATTGGGAGCGGCTTTGATTCCTGAATTCACCAAGATATTTACCAGTCCCAATTCCAGCCATGTCGCCGAGGTCGTCAAGGCTTCCCGGGAAGGCGGCCCTTCGCTGAATATCCTTTCCGGCCTGGTAGCGGGCAACTTCAGCGCCTTTTGGATCGGCATGGTATTCCTGTTTCTAATGTTTGCGGCCTATTACGTCAGCGGATTTGGCTTAAGCGATATAATGATTTATCCGTCCATTTTCGCCTTCGGCCTGGTTGCTTTTGGAATGCTGGGCATGGGTCCGGTTACCATTGCAGTTGATAGTTATGGCCCGGTTACTGACAATGCGCAATCCATTTATGAACTGTCATTAATCGAAGAGATTCCCGGTGTCGAAAAAGAGATTCAGAAGCAATTTGCCTTCAAGCCGGATTTCGACAAGGCCAAACACTATTTGGAAGCCAATGATGGGGCTGGCAACACCTTTAAGGCGACTGCAAAGCCGGTATTAATTGGTACTGCCGTAGTTGGAGCCACCACCATGATCTTCTCCTTGATCCTGGTCATCAATAAGGTTTTGGGGGTTCCACCGGAAGAACTTCTCAACCTGCTCAACCCCTTTACCATTTTAGGCTTTATTGCCGGCGGCTGCATCATCTTCTGGTTTACCGGTGCTTCTACCCAGGCGGTCACCACCGGGGCCTATCGTGCGGTTGAATATATCAAGAAAAATATTCGTCTGGATGACGATGCCAGTCAGAAGGCATCTTTAGAGAATTCCAAAGAAGTGGTGAAGATCTGTACTCAGTATGCGCAGCAAGGAATGTTCAATATATTCATTGCCATCTTTTCCTTTACCATTGCCTTTGCCTGTCTGGCCGCCCCTCGGGCCGGTGAAGGCGGTAATTTAGCGGTTTCCCTGTTTGTATCCTACTTGATTTCTATTGCCGTGTTCGGATTGTTCCAGGCTGTTTTTATGGCCAATGCCGGGGGCTGCTGGGACAATGCCAAGAAGGTGGTTGAAGTAGATTTACAGGAAAAAGGCACCCCTTTACATGAAGCTACGGTGGTAGGCGATACGGTCGGCGATCCCTTTAAAGACACTTCTTCCGTGGCGTTGAATCCGATCATCAAGTTTACCACCCTGTTCGGCCTTTTGGCCATGGAAATAGCCATAACCGAAACCTTCAGAGGCGTAGCACCTACAGTTGGCGTAATATTCCTGTTGATTGCCCTGTACTTTGTGTGGCGCTCTTTCTACAGAATGCGGATTCCAAACAAATCCTAATCAGCGTTGCCTGACCATTAACAAGGGGCTGTCCCGCAAGGATGGCCCCTTGTTTCTTTCGCTATGGCGATTGCATAGGGGTAACAGCCTTATTTTGCTGGCCCGACTGGTCTTAAACGGCAGGAAAGCCAATCTTGTTAGAGAATGTTGAAACTGGAGGAAATATGCCAAGATTATTCTTTGATTCCACTGCAAAAAGGTATAATTCGCAGGTTTGAATGCATGAATATTCGTCGCGCACCTTCTCATGGGCAACACCATCTGCCTGTCCTGGATTCCTGGGTTTCGCAGCGAGAATGCCGCAGCCCCATAAACACCGTAACTGGTCATGAATGGGCGGGAATCCAGGGCTTGGCTCACGGCGAAAGGGGTACCGGGCTAAATCACATCCGTGTAGGGTAGCCCTCTCGCCCCCCCATCACTGCTCGCCTTCGCAGGGTGCTGCCAACATGTTGCGTCAAACAGATGGCATGCTCTCCCTGGGGCAAGTTTCTATAACGATCAGGTAAAGGGGCAGTATATGAAGCAGATAGCAATTTACGGGAAAGGCGGTATAGGTAAATCAACTATAGCCGCTCATCTCTCCGCAGCCCTGTCCCAACTGGGGCTGAAAGTCATGCAGGTCGGCTGTGATCCCAAACACGATTCCACCCGTTTATTAACCGGGGGTCGGGACATTGTGACGGTGTTGGACTACATCAAAAGCACTTCCCCCGACCGCTGGAAGAGTGAAGATATCGTTGTTCCAGGCTTTGGAGGGGTTTGGTGCGTGGAAGCCGGCGGCCCTGAACCGGGCGTTGGTTGTGCCGGACGGGGTATTTTAACCACCTTTGACCTGCTTAAAAGGCTGGGAATAATGGATGAGAGCCTGGATGTGGTGATATACGATGTGCTCGGCGATGTGGTCTGCGGTGGGTTTGCGGTGCCTCTGCGGCAGGAATATGCCAATGAGGTGTATATTGTTACCTCCGGGGAGTTTATGTCCCTGTACGCCGCCAATAATATCCTGCGCGGCCTGCAGAATTATGAGGGCCTTCCTCGCCTGGGAGGCCTGATTTTCAACCACAAAGGCCTGGCCGCAGAGGAGCAGCGGGTGGCCCGTTTTGCTGCTGCAGTGAGTTTGCCCATATGCGCAATTATACCCCGCAGCGATGATTTTGCCGTTGCGGAGCAAAAGGCCTGCACCTTATTTGAAAGCAGCCACTCGACACTTGACTCGCTTTTTGCCGGACTGGCTGAAAGGATGATGGGGGAGCATAGCCTATACCCGGCACTGCCGTTGCAGCCTGAGCGCCTTGAAGAAATGGTGCTGCGGCGCCCTCAGACACAGCGCAGCAGGTCCATTCGCAAACATACCGGTGTTACTGATAAAGCCCCATATATGGCAGAACCCGGTGCGGCGCCATTGCTATCCTTAAATGTTCGCCGGCGTGAACCTTTACATGGCTGCGCCTTTAATGGAGCGGTTAATGTGGCCGTACAGGTGCAGGATGCCATTACCGTAGCCCATGGTCCACGAAGCTGTGCCCATTTTTCCTATCAAACCATTACCTCAGCGGCGCGAAAATCCCTGTTTGAAAGAGGGGTTGCCCTGCCGGTGCAGATTATCCCGCCACTGCTCAGCTCTGATATGAGTGAAGGCCGCATGATTTTCGGTGGTATAAAGGAGCTGCGCCAGCAGCTTATGGAGATAAAAAAAGACCTTCCGGCGGCCATTTTTGTGGCCACTACCTGCCCTGCAGGCATCATTGGAGACAATTTGGAGCAGATCATGGATCTTGACGATCCGACCGGCACCCGTCTGATTCCGTTGCCGGTTGACGGCAATATCAGCGGTGATTACCTGCAGGGCATGATTTCCGCCTATGCTGATATAGCCCGGGGCTTAATGCGCACAGATCTTAAAGCGGAGCCAGACCTGGTCAATATAATTGCCGAAAAGACCATTGCCAGTGTTACTGAGCGTAATTTGGAGACAATCAGCGAACTGCTGGGACAGATTGGAGTGTCGGTGAACTGCCGTTTTATATGCCGGACTACGGTTGAGGAAATCGCCAATTTCAACAAGGCCGGCCTTAATCTGCTGGCTTATGACGATTATATGGGACTGATGATGCGTGACTTCCTGAAAGAAACATTCCAGGCCCGCTTTTTTGATGATGCTTTTCCCACCGGCTTCACTGAGACAGCTGGCTGGTTGCGCAAACTTGCGGCGTTTTTCGGCCGGGCTGAGCGGGTGGATGATATTGTCAATCGTCACCAGGAGGCTTACCGGACAGGGATTGAAAAACTGCGCCCGACCTTAAAGGGCAAGCGCTTAATGGTGGTTACCTATAATCATGATATTGATTGGATTCTGGAGCCGGCCCTGGACCTGGGCATGGAAATTGTTCAGGTGGGTATTCTAAATTATTCTCAGGATAATCGCTTTCGCTCCCGTTTTCTGGGCCAATTTCCTTTGATAGAAAAATATCCTCAGGAGAGGCGCCTTGAGGATATCGAGGCTAGACAGCCTGATATTTTTCTCTCCAATCACGCCCTTTCCAATTTTGCTTCCCCGGTGTTTACCGATGTGATTCCTTTGTGCCCCCCGGTAGGCTTTTTCAGCGGCCTGGAACTGGCGCAGAGATGGACGCAGATATTTCGCAATAATATTAATGAAGGGTGGAAAAAGGATGAAGCCTTGTTCAGAAAATATCTGGCCTGATGGCTTCACCGGGGCAGTATTTGCCCTGGAAGGCATCAAAGACGGGGTGGTGATTTTGAATGGACCTACCGGCTGCAAATTCTATCACAGCGCTATTTCTGATTACCAATATCCGCGGGATCTGTCCTTCGACCCCCTGAATTATCCGGAGATCTTTTATTTTGGCCAGCCGCGCGTTCCGGCCACCTTTTTGGACGGATACGATTATGTCTATGGGGCCGGCGCCAAGCTGCAGAAAATCCTGCAGCGGGTGGGGGAGAAGAAGGAATATAAGCTGGTGGCGGTTGTCAACTCGCCCGGGGCGGCCTTGATCGGCGATGATCTGGAGCGACTGGTTAAGCAGGAGATGGCGGAGATGTCCTGCCTGTGCATAGAGAACACAGGATTTTCAGGCCTATTTACCGAGGGCTTCCAGAACGCATCGCTGCAATTGCTGCACACACTGAAGCTGCAGCCAACGACAGTATTGCCTAAGACCGTAAATCTGGTGGGTTTATCCATATATCATAAACATCACAGTGGTTCAATCAAGGAATTGAAGCGTTTATTGGCTCAATGCGGCATCAAGCTCATAACGACTTTTTGTGCCGGCAGCAGCATAGCCGAACTGCAGCAGTGCAATCGGGCGGCTTTGAATGTGCTGCTTTATCCCGAATATGGGCTCGACCTCTGTCAGTGGATGGAAGCTCAGCTGGGCGTACCCTATTTAGCCCCCAGTTCCGGCTTGCCTGTCGGCTTTGAGGCCTGCGAGTCCTGGATTGGGGAGGTTGCGGGCCGCCTTAGTGCAGATGCCCACCCTGCCTGGCAGGAAATTGAAGCCGCGCGGGCGCATGCTTTTATGCATCTATCCCGCTTTAACTCTGTTACCGGACTGCCCCGGGGAGCCAGTTTTGCTGTCAAGGCTGAACCTGCTCTAGCCACGGCGTTAACAGTGTGGCTGCACCAGTACCTGGGCATGATTCCGCTGGCAGTGGAAACGCTGCCTACTCAAATAGAACACGGCTCTGCTGCCCTTTATACCTATTTACAGCGGCATGGCCTGGAAGCCGCCATGAATCACTCCGTCTTGCACAGCAGGGCTGATGTGGTTTTTGCCGACGGCAACACCCTGGCTCAGGTGCAACTGCTGCAGGAATGGGCTTGCTGCGGTATTGAAATCGCTTTGCCTTCACTGGGTTATCTCGATGTTGTTGACAAATCCATCTTCGGTCCGTCCGGCACACTGCTCTTTCTGGAACAAGTATTAAACGGCTTGCGCTTTGTTTATGCTTAGCCCCGGGCCGCACCATAATTCCGACCTTGGCGTAGATAAACACCTATAAGAAAAAGCGCCCGCCTTTGAAGGACAATGAGTGATAGGCAAGATCCTTCGCTCCGCTCAGGATGACAAATAAGGGCTCAGGATGACACCTGAGGGCAACGCCCGAAGGATAGTATATCAGGAGCAATATTTTCATTTATCGTGCTGTGGGTAACACATGGGAATTCTGAGCGCATGCTCCTGTCATTGCTATGAAAGTCCCTTTTTTTGGCATCCTTAAGGGCAACGCCCCTGTCATTCTGAGCGCAGCGAAGAATCTTTCGCGAAGCGAACAACTACCGGGCAAGATCCTTCGCTCCGCTCAGGATGACTAAAAGGGCTCAGGATGACATACTTACCGACACTCCCGCCCGAATGGCCGTGGGGCTTTTTAAGAAATATATTTGGCCAGGTCATTGATGCTTTGCTATGCTCTTACCCCGACGGGCACATTAACCAGGCAGCAGCCGCTCAAGGCCCTAGGTGTATATTCTGAACAGGTCCTGGGCGGTGGCGTAGATAAATAAACCCAGCATCAGCACCCATCCGGCAATGGCCAGGGGAATGCGTATCCGTTTGACTGCAGGGGTGACTATTTCCGCCAGGCTCAGTAGGATTTGGCCGCCATCCATAATAGGAATAGGGAATAGATTGATGACAGCAAAGTTTAAGCTGATATAAGCGGCGAGTATACAAGCAAAACGGAATCCATGGCTAATCACTTCACCACCCTGGCTTACCAGGCCAATCACTCCGCCTATTTGATCGGGCTGATTGAATAGACCGGCGATATCTGCGAGTAAACCTTGTGCGAGGATTTGCGATTGAAAAAAAGGGGCCACCAGGCAGTTGCTGATTGACCAACCGTTGGACACCACATTCATAATGGCAAATATGGGTATGAGCAACAGCAGGTTGGCCAGCGGTCCAGCCAAAAAATATAGAATTCTTTTTAACACCGGAACCTGGAATAGCTCATCCAAATCCTTCAAGCGCAGCATCACATAACCGCCCAGCGGTATTAAGGATAGGCAGTAATCGGTTCCCCTCCACTGCACCCCAAAAAGCCGGGGACCAAAACCGAGCGAAAACCTTTTTACGGGCAGTTTTAACAGGTGTGCCGCGGTAAGATGTCCTGCTTCATGAATAAAGATTAATAATCCCAAAATGATAAAAACGGTGATATATACCACAATTATTCCACCTTTCGCCATTGATACGCCGTATTAGTTCCAACACAGACTAATAGTCTGGGACTTGCTCTCATTTTAAGAAATGGCGGTCACAATCTAATCACATTTGCGCAAATATTTCCGCAATTATCATTGCTGATTTTCCATGCAGAGGAGAGGCAGTGAATAAATAACTCCTTCACATCAGCAGTTGGCTTTCAATTGACTCGATATATGATAATATGTAGGACAAACAGGTATAATTTGATGCAGGGGCATGGCAACCATATGGAAGAGGCGCTAAAGGAGAAGTTTTCCTGCTTAAAGGCGATAATACGACAAAATGAGAGTGTTCTGGTAGCATTCTCAGGCGGCGTTGACAGCACCTTGTTGCTGGCCGTTTGCCATGAGGTGCTGGCCGATAGGGTAATGGCTGTTACCGTAAGACACAGCGCGGTTGACGAAGATGAAATCGCCGATGCCACCAAACTGGCCCGGATGTTAGGGGTAAATCACCATATTCTTGATGTTGGTTTGGCCTTCAAGCCCATATTTGAGGTCAATCCTGCCAACCGCTGTTATCTCTGCAAGCAGGCGATTTTCCAGCTTCTATTAGCCCGGGCCAGGCAGTATGGAATTGAAACCGTTATGGATGCCTCACAGGCTGATGATTTGGAGGAAGATCGCCCCGGCCTGCAGGCACTGGCTGAGTTGGGCATAATCACTCCCCTCAAAGTAGCCGGATTAGGTAAAAGGGATATTCGCCGCATTTCAAAATACATGGGTCTGCCAACGCATGATAAGCCTGCCCGGCCCTGCCTGGCAACCCGCTTCCCCCCTGGAGAATCTATTCACAAAGACAAGCTAATTATGGTAAAGCAGGCTGAATCATATCTGTCTGAACTGGGTCTGCAAAACCACCGGGTCAGATTCCGGGATGGTGAAGCCCGTATTGAGGTGCCCCTGAACAGCGTGGCAGGTCTGCTGGATGCCGATACCGTATCCGCTCTAAGCACTGCTTTTAGAGCGATAGGCTTTTCAGGCATTTTTTTGGATTTGCCCGGCTGCCTGAGCAGGACGGATAATCTTTGAAAAAGGCGCAGGGTAAAACCCGTATTTTCCTGACTTGCCCTGCGATGGGAGGATATAATTGGACCGTTATGACTTGGAAAAGGTTTTGGAGGACTACAAGCAAGGCTATATAGCTCTGGCAGAGGCCTTGCAAAAACTGCGTCATTTACCTTTTGAAGACCTGGGCTATGCCAAGATTGACCATCACCGCGCCCTGCGCCGCGGCCATCCCGAAATCGTTTTTGCCGAGGGCAAATCGGCTGTGCAGTTAGAAGGGATCATTGCGGCCTTGTTTCAACAGGGCAATAACATCCTGGCGACCCGTCTGAGCGCCGATAAGTATGAGGCTCTGGCAGGTCGCTGGGCAGGCATGGAATACCATCCCCAGGCCAGGGTACTGATCATTCGGCAGAGGCCGGTCAAGAAAAGCAGGGGGGTAATCCTGGTAGCCACTGCCGGCACTTCTGATATCGGAGTTGCTGAAGAGGCGGCATTGACAGCTGATATACTGGGTAACAGCGTGGAAAGGCTATATGATGTCGGGGTGGCAGGCATCCATCGCCTGCTGGCGCACCGGGAGCAGTTGGAAAAGGCCCATGTCATTATTGCGGTGGCTGGAATGGAGGGCGCCTTGCCCAGTATAATAGCCGGTTTGACTGATAAGCCGGTACTGGCGGTCCCGACTAGCGTTGGCTATGGAGCCAGTTTTCAGGGTATAAGTGCTCTCTTGTCCATGCTGAATAGCTGTGCCAGCGGTGTGGCGGTATTCAATATTGATAATGGTTTTGGAGCGGGCTATTTTGCCAGTCGCTTAAATCAGCAGATTGAACAGTGATTCCACTGCAAAAAGGTATAATTTGCAGTGGAATCAACAGTCCTTAAATAAAAATGAAGGCAGGCTGGAGCATGAGTAAGGTGTTGTACTTTGATTGTTTTGCAGGGATTTCCGGGGATATGACCCTGGGAGCATTATTGGACCTGGGGGTTGATAAAGATTATTTGTCAGCTGAACTGGCGCGCTTGAATCTGGGCGAATTCAATCTTAAGATAAGCAGAAAAACCCGCCAGGGAATCGCCGGAACCGATGTCCAGGTCTCCTGGCCCGGCGCTGCACTGCAGCAGCACCCGAAACCCCTTCACTTCCATACCCACCTGCACACCCATAAGCATGGCCACAAACATGATGGACATGAATACGCCCACGAGCATGAGCATGAACATGACCATGAACACAACCACGAGCATTCTTATGAGAATAACCATGAACATACCCCCACCCCGGCCATACCCGATGCACACCACCATAGCCATCACCACGTCCAGCGCAACCTGGAGGCTATTGAGGCTTTAATCAAGGCCAGCTCACTCAGTGACAGGGTACAGGCGGTCAGCATCGGCATTTTCAGCCGCCTGGCCCAGGCGGAAGCACAGGTGCATGGTAAAAGCATGGCCGAGGTGCATTTTCATGAAGTGGGAGCGGTTGATTCCATTGTCGATATTGTAGGTACTGCCATTTGTCTTGATTATCTGGGGATAGAAAAGGTCATTGCCTCACCGCTGCACCTGGGCTGTGGTTTTCTGCAATGCGCTCATGGCACTTTGCCGGTGGAATCACCTGCCACCATGACCCTGCTCAGCGGTGTCCCGGTTTATTCCAGCGGCCTCAAGCATGAACTGGTGACCCCGACCGGGGCAGCTATTATCACCACCCTGGCCGAGGCCTTTATCCCTATGCCGGAAATGGTGATCAATGCGGTAGGATATGGCGTAGGGGATCGGGAGATAGAAATACCCAACCTGCTGCGGGTTATTCTGGCGGAAGAGAACAGCACCGCCTTGCTGATGCTGGAGAGCAATATCGATGACATGAACCCCGAGTATTATTCGCATCTGTTCCCGCTGCTGCTTGAACAGGGTGCACTGGATGTTTATTTGACTCCGATTATCATGAAAAAGAATCGCCCCGGGGTCATCCTGAGTGTATTGTGCCCGGCTTCACTGGCAAACAGGCTGGAAGAAACCATATTCCTGGAGACTACTACACTGGGAATCCGCCGGGTGCCGGTTAATAGAAATAGCCTGCCGCGGGAAGTGCGACAGGTAAATACCAGTTTAGGTCCGGCCGCGGTTAAAGTTGTCTGGCGTAATGGGGCCATTTTCCGAATAGCACCTGAATTTGAGGATTGCCAGCGCATCGCCAGGGAAAAGCATCTTCCCTTGCAGGAGGTATACCGGCAAGTCAGCCGGGATGCGCAAATCCTGCTTCAAGGATAAATAAGCCCCGTGACCCTGCGCCAGCCGAGGTTATCGTAATAGGAAATACAAGATAATGGCCAGGAGGTAGACTGCTACCACCCCGATAAAAACCCACTTGCGCATCTTTTCCATTCGCGCTGTTTTCTTGATAGCCTTTTCTATACGGGCTTCATCACGCTGTCTTCTTAATTCTTGTTCCTCTTCTGTCAGTTCCTTTTGCGCCCGTTCCAACTTTTCTTTTTCCCAGGCTTCTTTTTGCTCAGGTGAGAGTGGCATACCTTGATCCTCCCCAAATCAATTCTTGAGCTATCTGGCAAAAGGGATGCCCGATTCTGCTCCATTCTCTATTGTACCCAATCATTTCAGTGTAACCAAGCTCGAATCTTACCCCTATAGGTAGCAATCACTATATAACTTTTCCCAGGCCAACCGGACTGCTATCTTGATTTCCGGAGGTTTTAAACTGATACCTAAAGAGGAAATGATGTTTGCAGACAGGAAAGTAAAACATTTATTTTCTGCTGTGTAGGATGATTGACCGCAACTATAACCAAAATTTATTTATTATATTATTAAATATTATGATATTATATAGGTAATTGAGACTTTTGCATATTGGCTATGCTCGGAATTAACGGGGTTTTTACTGCCCAGAAAAAGGACTTCATCCGCCATTATGTCGAATTGTTAAGCGATTCAACAAACACTCCGTAGGAGGAAGTCACTTATGAATATTCGAGTTATGCAAAAGTCTCAATTATGAAAACATTGAATTATTTTATCACACAAGGAGGTTATTGATTATTGCTTAGAAATAAAAAGCTGGTTGTGCTCAGTCATTGCTTGTTGAATGTCAATGCCAAGGTTTACGGACTGGCTAATTATAAAGGTGCTCAGAAAGAATTAATCAGTTTTCTGCTGGCTGAGGACTTTGGTATCATCCAACTGCCTTGTCCGGAGATGGGCTGTGCAGGCATAAGGCGCTGGGGGACTGTGAAAGAACAGCTGGACACACCTTTTTATCGGAAATATTGTCAGGAAATATTTATACCGCTGTTAGAGCAAATTACTGACTACCATAATAACGGTTACCAGTTGTCAGCCCTTATCGGTGTAAATGGCAGTCCTTCATGCGGAGTAAGAAGAACCTGCTCATCAGCAACCTGGGGCGGGGAAGTCAGCAACTGGCAGGAAACAGAAGGAATGATGCGGCAAATTTGCATTATAGAATCATCGGGTATATTTATGGAACAGGTTGATCAACTACTTAAAATGAACGGAATAAAGATACCTTTGCTGGCTATTGAAGAAGTCCAACCGGCTGCTTCAGTTGCAGATATAAAAAAATATTTGAAGGGAGAGGGATAAGATGAAACTCAAAAAAGTATCGGTAGTATTGATTAGCCTGTTGGTGGCAATGTTGTTTGTCATAGGTGGATGCGGAGAAAAAGCCGCTGAACAGGGACAGGTAAGTGACACTTCCTGGACTGCAGTGAAGGAAAAAGGAGAATTGGTGGTAGGCATGTGTGCTCAGTATCCGCCTTTTGAATCTATTAATGAGGATACCAAAGAACCGGAAGGTTTTGATGTGGATTTTGCCAATGTAATTGGCGAAAAATTAGGAGTTGAAGTAAAAATAATTGATGCTCAATGGGAAGCTCTGTTAGCTGGGGTTGAAAAAGGTGACTATGATGTACTTATTACCTGTATGTCCAAACAGGAAGCGGCCAGTGCCAATATTAATGTTAGTGATGTTTATTATGAACTTAATGAAATAATCGTGGTAAAGCAAGGTAATGAAACTATTAAAAACGTTGACGATTTAAAAGACAAGGTAGTGGGAGTTCAGTCTGCATCCGGTGCGGAAATTGCCGTAGACAGCCTGAGTGGACTCAAAGAGGTTAAACGCTACAACTATAATCCTGATGCTTTTATCGATCTGACCAATGGCCGGGTTGATGCAGTAGTAGTTGGCTTTGCTTATGCCGCTACCCAGATAAAGGATCGGTCGGATCTGAAAATAATTGACACTCCAGTAGGAGAAACATCAGAAGTGGTAATGGTCAGCAAAAAGGGCGGCGATGCTCTGACGGCCAAGTTAAACGAGGCCTTGGCAGCGGTTAAAACCAGCGGAGAATATGATCAGATTCACGATAAATGGCTTAAATTATAAATTAATATTATGGAACTTAACTTTGATATTGTAATAAAAAATTTACCCCTGTTCTGGCAGGCAACGCAGATAACAGTTAAGATTACGGCTTTGGCTTTTGTGCTGGCATTAATAATTGCTTTTATAGTGGGAGTTTTAAGAAGCTATAATATTCCTGGCGTGTTCAAGCTGTTATTGTCAGCATATGTAGAGATTTTTCGCGGAACCCCTTTGTTGGTTCAGCTGTTCTTTATCTATTACGGCCTACCATCAGCGGGCATAGTAATGAATGCCTTTACAGCAGCAGTAATCGGACTGGCTTTAAATGGTGGAGCTTACATGTCTGAATCTGTCAGAGCTTCTATCCTATCAGTTTCCAAAGGACAGAATGAAGCAGCATTTTCATTGGGTTACAGTAAGCCTGAGGCAATATGGCATATTATATTGCCTCAGGCTTTTCGCGTGGCTATACCGCCATTGATGAACGGTTTTTCTTCCCTGCTGAAAGAAACTTCACTGGTTTCAGTGATCTCCATTACTGAGCTGACCAGAACCGGCAATCTAATTTATTCCCGTACTGCCCAACCCTTTGAAGTATATTTGACCTTGGGTTTGTTTTACTTTGTATTGACTTTTTCAGTAGTATTCTTGGCTAAACAGATAGAAAGAAAGGAAAAGAGATGGACACTCTAACCCCTTTGATTGAAATTAAAGATATCCATAAATCATTTGGGACTCAGCCGGTGCTGCAGGGTGTATCTCTGACCATTTCCGCCGGAGAAATCCTGGGAGTAATCGGTGCCAGTGGTTCGGGCAAAAGCACCTTAATCAGATGTATTAACGGCCTGGAGGATATCAAACGGGGAGAAATACTAATCAAAGGCCAGCGGATGGATAAAAACCAGCATTCAGCACAGATGCGCAAGAAAATCGGTATGGTCTTTCAGAGTTTTAATCTTTTTCCCCATTATACGGTCCTGGAAAATATCACCGGACCCTGCCGGGTAGTCAGAGGAATGGACAAAAAAAGTGCCGAAGAACTTAGCATATCACTTTTGCAAAAGGTGAAATTGCAGGATAAAATACGGCAATACCCTGGTAATTTGTCAGGAGGAGAAAAGCAGAGAGTAGCTATAGCCAGGGCATTGGCTATGGAACCGGAAATAATTCTGTTTGATGAACCTACCTCAGCCCTAGACCCGGAACTGGCCTATGAGGTCTTTGATATTATCAAGCTGCTGGCAGAAGATGGTCTGGCCATGATGATTATTACCCATCAGATTGGCTTTATAAAGAACCTGGCTCATCGAATTATATTCATAGACGATGGTAAAATAGCATGCACTGGAACTCCTGATTACATTTTAAACGAGTGTGATAATCCGCGCTTGCAGGATTTTTTAATGAGATTACGGAAAAATATTTAATTTTCCAACAGGGGGACGTTCCTTTTGTTGGGAAAAAGGGGATAGTACCCATGGTTCACTCCTTGACCCAGATGCCAATATCAGAGTTCTTTATTCAACAGTATATGTGCATAATAGGTCAAATCAGATAAATGATGGGTGATTATTCGTTCTAGAATCTCCAGGTTTATTTTCTGATAATCATGTATTGCTATATTGCGAAATCCAACCATAGCCTTTAACCTGGTCGCAAGTTCGGTTTCGATTACACCATTTTCGGCCAGCAAATCAAACGCTTCCCGACTGCTGTTTGGTACCCCCCAACTGTTCTCTGCTACCCAGTGCATTGCCAATGCGATTGCTGCTTCGCAGGCCTTTTGCAGGTTAAAAATGATCGAGTCCTGACTAGTCAGATTGTCGAGGTTGGTCGGGTCATTGCCATACTCCTCCCCTATGCGTTTAATGCAACGTTCAATTATCTGTGCCTTATTCAGGCTTATATCATCAGGCAAAAATACTCCCCCTCTCCTTAACCTTGGCCAGAACCGGTGCTCGTTCCTCATTCAGGCGGGCATATTGTTTTAGTATCAGGATAAAAAACTCTTGCCTTTTTAACGGCTCCAGATCCAGAATTATCTTTCCCTGGGAAATAATCTGGGCTTGCAGAACCGTCGAGGCTCGACGTAAATCTATCAGGTGCACGTCCCGGCCTACAATCCCGGCCAATTCCTGAGCGATCATAAAAAGGCCATAAGCTAATACATCCTGATGATTTAAATATGCCACGTCAATATCGCTGGCAGTGCGCATTCGCCCCCGAGCGGCTGAACCAAAGATAATAATCAGATCGGGATTCAGTTTGCCCATCAGGAACTGCCTTATGTCTTCTATTTGACCCTTACTAAGGCGCATCTCTTGTCCACCCCGCAATGAAAAATATTAAACCTGGCCAGATCGGGAAAATAAATGGCTTAGGCAACTTCTATTGTTCCGAAAAGCCAGGTTTACTATAGTGGATAATTATTCTTTCCCTCAGATTAATTATGTAATATATCCCAAATAATGTACATCTATTCTAATGGATCGCGCTAAGAAACCTGGGGTTGTTAAAGACAATTCGAAATACGGCCATATCGGGCAATTTTTATATTTCTTTGGAATAAGCGGCTGATAATTAGACAGCGTCCCCCTGGCTGTAAATCGTATCAATGATAAGTGGAACAACCCACAGGCCTGTTATAATAAGATATGTGGCCTGTTGCAACTATAGGAATAATCAACAGGATTTGCAGAGAAAGTGCACCGGGCAGGCTGCATTGATTCTTTCGGTTTTTAAGCCTAATCTGCATCGTAAACAGTAGATCATATAAAGAACTTATCATATAAGGAAGGCTTTACTATGAAGGATGGTACCGCCCCGATCCGACCAAAACACAGGTCCCGGCTGCGCCTTGGCCTGGGGAAGATTTATTTTACCGCGCGCAGGTATATGCAGTGGTTTTTCACTAAGCAAAAGTGTGCCCATACAATTGATAGCAACCTGCTTGAATATACAATCTCCAGCCACCAGACTCCGCTCATCAGGCAGCTCCAAAAGGCAGATATGAAGCTGCAGTATAATAAAATCGCCAACCTGCACCTGGCTGCGGCGCGTCTGGACGGGCTGGTTGTGCAGCCGGGGGAAACCTTTTCTTTCTGGAAACTGGTAGGGAAACCCACTCGCCGCAAAGGATATCTGGAAGGCATGGTCTTAAGCAACGGCAGGGTTTGTTCAGGAACCGGCGGAGGATTGTGCCAGCTATCCAACCTGATCTACTGGATGACCCTGCATACCCCGCTGTCGGTAACCGAGCGCTGGAGACACAACTACGATGTGTTTCCCGACAGCAACCGCACCCAGCCATTCGGCAGCGGAGCCACGGTGGTCTACAACTATATTGACCTACAGATCACCAATAATACCGAATCCGCTTATCAACTACTGGTCGAACTCGATGAGCACCACCTTTACGGGGAGTGGCGCAGCAGCCACCCGCTTACGGTGCGATATGAAGTCTATGAACGGGAACACCTGATAAAGGCCGAGTGGTGGGGCGGTTATACCCGTAATAACGTGTTGGCACGGAAAACTTTTGACCTTAACGGCCTGGAATTTGGCGATGAGGTTATATGCGCCAATCAGGCCATCGTGATGTACCCGCCAGTCTTGCCATGATGACGGAGTTATTTAACCCGTCTGAGGTGGTGGTGATAGATATACATTCCAAACATGCAAGATAACTATTTCTCCCTCGTAAGAATAGATGAAGAAAAGCGAAAGGTCGGGGTAAGCTATGAAAAAACTGGTTTGTTATCTGGTACTGGCTGCGTTCCTGTTGTTACCGACCGGAATTGCCAGTGCTAAATTGTCCTCCGGGACTTTTGTCGATACCCGGGGACACTGGGCCGAGGGTGAAATCGAAACCGCATATAATAAAAGTTTAATGCAAGGTACAGGAACAAATGCGTTTGGTTTTAAAGTGTTCTCGCCCGAAGAAAAGGTAAACCGTTTTCAACTGGCAGCTGTGATAGAGCGGGCTTTTGATTTGGATTATGGGAATATGCGCTTTATGCAGGAGCCATTAAGCCGTGACTATTACTATGATTTAGCGCAAGAAGCCTGGTATAGTCAAGCGGTGCTTCTGGGCACAATCAACCACATACTTGCCCCTATGGATCGCTTTTGCGGGGAAGAGGAGGTTAAGAGGATCGAAGTGGCCAGAAGCATCTACAATGCTTTTCAGGCCAAGGGTATCAACGTGCCCATGATTATGTTAATGCCCTTATATGATGATACCGCACAGCTTTCCCGGGACGATGTTAATGCCATGGTATTTGTGAGCAACACCGGCATCATGAAAGGGAGCGACAATCTTTTCCGGCCTTATGATTCCATCAAGCGGGCTGAACTGGCCCGGGTCATAAATCAGTGTGTAAAACTGATCGAGATGAATCCTGTGGAGGCTGGTCCCGCTCCTGCAGTAAAGCTGGAAAATAAAGAAGTGAAGAGTGAATCTGCACTAATAAAGATAGATCTGAATATTCCTGTTATTACGGGTCTGCAGAATGGGGAGATACAAAGGCGGTTGAACCAGGTTATGTCCAAAGACGCCCAGCAGCGCCAGGACACTATGATAAAAGAAGCTCAACTTAATTCCGATTATATTATGACTGAGCCCTATCACACCTATGAGATTGTAAGCCGTTTCAATCAATACTTCATAACCCGGGATATATTGAGTTTCTATGTGGATTATTACAGCTATACCGGTGGGGCCCACGGTATGACCGATCGGGTGGCCTATAATTTCAATTTAAATACCGGTGAGGAGCTGGCCTTAAGTGATCTATTTGCCCCCGGCACAGATTATACCGAACTGATTAATGAGAGGGTAAGGTCCACAATTGAGCTTAACCCGGAAGGGTATTTTGAGGGAGAACTGGGGTTTCAGGGTATAAGTGAAGATCAGGGTTTTTACCTGGAAAACGGAAATCTCATCGTATATTTCCTACAGTATGAAATTGCTCCTTATGCTGCCGGCATAAGGACGTTTCCTGTGGCAGTCCCAACCGCCCAGCATAAACAGGATAACGGTGACGAGGCAGCAGTTATGCAATTGGTTGCAGACTTTGGCAGTAAACTGAAGAATGTCTCGCTGCTTTCCATCAAACACCCCCAATGGACGGAGCAGAACCCGCGCCAGGATATCCCCATTAAGGTGTTTAAGCACAATCAATGGAATCTGATACAGCAAGGAAAACTTGTTATCGGTGCAGCACCTATCCCACCAAAAGAACTGGGTCGTAATACCAAGTATGTATTTGCTCTTCCCGCCCGCTATAACTACGCATTTCCGTCCGGATATGAAGAAGTGGAAAAAATATTGGCAAACAATCCACTGAGAGCATTTGATATGGAATCGACAGTCATTTAGCGTAAAACGTTTGACAAAGGGCAAACCTGCCCATATAATTAATATTTGGGTGCATAATTCCGCTTTAGTCAAGGCAAATTAAGGTGCACGTTTTCGGCATCACCTCGTGTAGTGCCGATAATTTTTTGTCATGAAGGAGAGTTAAATAATTAAGATGTTAGAGAAGCTTAGAAACATCGGCATCATTGCCCACATAGACGCTGGTAAGACTACTACCACAGAGAGAATTCTATATTATACCGGCCTGACCCATAAAATGGGGGAAACTCATAATGGCGACAGCGTGATGGATTACCTGCCTTCTGAAAGGGAACGCGGCATTACCGTCACTTCTGCAGCGGTTCGTTGCCTGTGGAAAGACTGTCAGGTTAATATAATTGACACGCCCGGTCACGTGGACTTCACTGCCGAAGTGGAAAGAAGCCTGCGCATTTTAGATGGCGCAGTGGTGCTTTTCTGTGCCAAAGGCGGGGTTGAACCCCAATCGGAAACCGTGTGGAGGCAGGCTGATAAATACCAGGTGCCGCGCATAGCCTATATCAATAAGATGGATGCGGTTGGGGCTGATTTTTGCAATGTAGTTGAGCAAATTAAATTACGCCTGGGGGCAAATCCCCTGATAATTAATCTTCCGGTAATCCAAAACGATGCCTTTACCGGCATCATAGACCTGCTGGAGATGAGATATTATACCTTTAGTGGTATAAGTGGAAACAAGATAGAGAGCGGGGAAATCCCTGCAGAATGTATGGAATTTGCCCTGCACTGGCAGACCTTGATGCTGGAGAGCCTGGCCGAAACCGATGAAACCTTGCTGGACCTGTATGTAGCCAATGAGGTGTTGCCGGTCGATTTGCTGATTGCGGCCATACGCCGCAACACCATAGCCGGGGATATGGTTCCGGTGTTATGCGGCAGTTCCTACCGCAATATCGGGGTACAAAAATTATTGGATGCAGTGGTGGATTTTCTGCCCTCCCCATTGGATGTTCCTCCGGTGCAGGCCCTTTGCCCGGATGCTGAAAGCACCCTGGAGGTGTTTCCTGACCCCCGGGGGGATCTGGCCGCCCTGGTATTCAAGATTGTCAGCGATCGCCATGTTGGCAAGCTGGCTTTTGCGCGGGTATATTCAGGTATGATTGAGGCAGGCAGTTATGTATATAACAGCAGTCGTCATGGCAAGGAACGGGTAGGCCGCCTGTTGCGCATGCACGCCAACCACCGCGAAGAAATTGAACGTGTTGAAGCTGGAGACATTGTAGCTTTCATCGGTTTAAAGGATGTCAATACCGGCGACACCCTTTGTTGCGTAGGTCAGGATTTTCTGCTGGAATCCATTGATTTTCCCGAACCGGTGATTCAGAGTGCCATTGAGCCCAAGAACCAGAGTGATCAAAGCCGCATTATGGAGGCTTTGATGAGAATCGCCGCTGAGGACCCGACCTTTAAACTCTCCTATAACAAGGAAACCGGGCAAACCTTGATTGCCGGAATGGGCGAATTGCATCTGGAAATTGTGGCCGATCGTTTATCACGCGAGTTTAAGGTGAACTTCAATATCGGCAAGCCAGAGGTGGCTTACAAAGAAACCATTACCGGAGAAGCTGAACAGACTACCCGTTATATCAAACAAACGGGCGGCAAAGGGCAATATGCTCATGTGGTTTTGCGCCTGGAACCTGGGGAAGGTTTTGAGTTTGTGAACAAAGTAGTGGGAGGAGCCATCCCCCGCGAATACATCCCGGCGGTAGAGTCAGGCATTAAACAGGCTCTGCAAGAGGGGATTCTAAAAGGCTATCCGGTGGTAAATGTAAAGGCAACATTGCTGGATGGTTCATTCCATGAGGTTGATTCTTCGGAAATGGCCTTTAGAACCGCAGCCCTGATAGCCACCCGGGAATGTATGCGTAAAGCCGGGCCGCAATTGCTGGAACCGATAATGCGTTTGGAGATCACTGCTCCCGAGGAATTTACCGGCAATATCATCAACAATATCAGCAACCGGCGGGGCCGCTTGCAGTCTCTGGATACCGTCAACAATACCCAAATTATCCGCGGCTGTGTGCCCCTGGCGGAAATGTTTGGTTATTCAACCACCTTGCGCTCATTGACACAGGGCCGGGCAGGTTTTTCCATGGAGTTTTCCCATTATGAGGACTTCCATATCGCCTCATAAATAGTATGTTAATACAAAAAGGAGCGGCCTGCCGCTCCTTTTTTATTTGCGCTATTCTGAGCAACGGGGATTACAGGGACCTGCCCCGTATTCGTCGCCACCATTTGTTCCCAGCCAAAGGTGGGGGAATACACCCACAGCTGGCACCAACATTCCTTAGCGTATTACGTTATAACCCTCTGCCTTCTTGCCCGATTGCTTGAAGGTGGCGCAACCGGTTCCGGCCCAGCTGTCAACGACATTGCCCACCGCGGTGGAGCGAACCTCAATCTCTTCGGCTTTGCATTCAAAATTGTCATTATAATGACATTCTTCACACATGCACCGGGTCACTTTGGACATATTGTAGCCTCCTTAATTTAATGATATTTTAAATGACTATGTTGTTATTATTAACACCCTTAAAGGGAGATATGCGATACGATTTGAGGCCACCAATGTTTGGGCAGCAAGGGATTATTATAGTCAAAGGGCAGATTCTTCCTATATAATAAAATAAGCTGGCAAAGGCGTTGCCGGCGAAATATATAATTATGCTTTAGGATTGATACATGAGAAAAGAACCGCTTTCTACCCTTAAAATACTGTTGGCAACTATGTTTATGGTAGCCCTGCTGGTTTTACCGGCATTGGCATTGGATCCACAGCCGGAGCCACCGATGATAACTATCCTGATCGATGGCAGACCACTCATAACCGATGTCAGTCCCATAATCCAAAATGAACGCACCCTGGTGCCTTTAAGGGCTATCTTTGAAGCCCTGGGGGCTGAGGTGTTTTGGAACGATACCGAGCGCAGCATTAAGGCTGTTAAAGGCGACCTGACGGTGCAGTTGCAGATCGCCAATACCATGGCCATAAAAAATGGGACCACAGTTCCAATTGATGTTCCAGCGCAGATCCTGCAGGATCGTACCCTGGTGCCGGTGCGCTTTGTCAGCGAGGCCCTGGGCGCAGATGTCCAATGGGACCAGGTTCTTCGCCGGGTTACCATCACCTCCGCAGCCAGTCCTGACAGTACCATAGCTGACAGTCAAACTGAACCTTTACCCATTATTCCGCCGGTGAATATCACTCCCGGCAATAGTTTACTGCGCCTTATGGATACTTCCAACCTCGATATCCGAGCTCATCAGGCTGATTAGATGGTTGCCATAACTTATTATACGGGCCAGATCTGCCGGGTCCGTTTTATGCTCACAATATATTCTTAAAGGATGGTGTTAATTTGCATTTCGCCGGTATTAAATTAAATCCCCAACATGAAGCGCTCTTACTACAGTTGGAAAATGAGGTCGGACAGGTGGAGTACGGGCTCGGCAGCCAATCGGAATCTGGCTTTGCAGGGGTAAGTAAAGCCGCTGATAATGCTTATGTTATCTGCATAACAGACCAGCTTCAAGGTGAACCACTGGCATGCAGCTTGGCTCACCAGCTGTTGTATGCCCTGCAAATCAAGGCAGGCTTTCCATTGGTTGAGGCGGCCGATGCAAAACTGCCCTGGCAGAATGTACTGTCCGCTTCGATTAACCGTCTGGTGCTGGATTTAAAGGCCACCGATGAAGCTATGACCCTGGGATTTGACCATAGCTTTTTCTTCAATCAACGCTACAAGGAAATCAAAGTATTCGCGTCCACTCGGGCCACAGGGCAACCCCTGGACAGCTTTCAAAGCCTGTGGTTTGCCATCGACCTGGCCCTGGCCTTGATTTTTCTTTCTGCGGACAAAATAAACTTCCTGCTCTCCATGCTGAAAGGCCGGGAAGATGAAGCGGTGAATGTAGCGCTGCAGATCATCAATATAATTGAAAAGACCGGTTATGCCACCCCGGGGCGGGCCTTCCTGGCCATGGCGGAAATCAGCACTCTCCTGAATAGCTGGAGCCATTGCCCCATCCATTACGGAGATAAAGTCATCTCGTCCGCACAACAGTATCAAACTGAATTTTCCAACCTGCGCAGCCTGATACTCGGCTAGAGTCTGCCATAATCCCAGTGACACACAATCTTTCCATAAGCTGTGATATGATAGAAGCATATTGTTCTTTGCGGCGGGCTGTTTTTGTCCCCCCACTCGATGCGTGAAGAAAAGGAGGAGAATTCTGTTGACACCGGATTATACTGAGATGCTTTTTGATCAGAGTATAAAAGAGACGATCGAACAGGTTCAATCCCTGCAGAATGTGGAAATCGTAATTGGCATTCCTTTTTACAATGAAACCGAGACCTTAATGGAGGTTTTGCACCTCATTGATACTGAGCTGGCGGACCTTCTGGCTGCACATCAGGCCATATTTCTCTGCGTAGGGGATCCAGCCGGAAGAGAAACCCTGGAAATAATTCGACAGGCCAGCTTGAGCACTCCTTTGCTGGGATTGACTCTAAAAGCAGGTGTAAATGGACGCGGTTCCAGTGTCAGGGCAATTATGGAAATTACCCGACGACTGGAGGCCAATCTAGTTATACTTGCGGCTGATTTGGCCAGAGAAAACAGCCGTGGCTTTCAAACCACCTGGGTAAGAAGGCTCTTAGAATCTATACAGGGAGAATACGATTTGGCAGTGGGCGTTTTTGAAAGGCATTACACTGAAGATGTCATTGCCAGTCTGTTTGTAACCCCTTTTTTGGAAATATTCTATAATCACCATTTTAACGACCCCTTGAGCGGAATCTATGCCATGTCCCATGATCTGGTGGAAGACTATTCCCTGGAGATAAAATTCTGCCCCGAAATAACGCTCGGGTATGGTATTGACCCCTGGCTGCTGACCCGGGCCATTATCTGGAAGAAGAACATCTGTCAGATAGAATTGGGGTCCAAATTGAGTCCACCGGGCCTGGAGAAATTGAATTACCTGTTCAAAGACCTGGCCGCAGCTTTATTTGCCTGCATTGATAATGACTATGAGTACTGGAGCGCCACCCCGGTTATGACGCGGACCCCTGATGTTCTGGGAGACGACCTTATCGATCAACCCATACCGGCCAATTATACCCTGGAAAACGTTCTGCAAGCCTTCAGGCATATTGCGCCGCAGTATCGTGAATTATATGAGAAAATACTGCCTTATGAGGTAAGCCAGGTACTGATCCATATCATATCTCAACCTTCCCGGAAATGGGCTTCCCACCATCTCCAGCATTATGACAGCAAAACCTGGGCGCGAATCGTTTTTGAGTTTTTAATCAATTATCGTTATAATCCTGCCCTGCGCAAAGACGATGTGTTAAACGCCCTCACCTTCGCCTTTAACGGCCGCCTGGCGGCTATGATGAGCAGGATCGAAATGATTTCCACTGCTGAGCCTGAAGCAAGCCTTGCACTGGCCCGGCTTATCAGTGAACAACAGCGAGACAGCTTTCTGGTTCAGTATCTTGGCTTCAAGCAAAACTGGCTGGCCAAGGCCGATGAACATAAACCGGCCCTGATCCCGGCCCACTATTTGGAATTCATACCCGGTGTTCCCATTATCCTTCCCAAAAAAATAACCGGGCGGGGAGGCAAAGTGGTTTGGACAGAAGGTGTATTCAGTGAGCTTCACAATAATTATCGCGCTGCTTTCAACCATTTTATGACCAACGGCCTGCTGGTTCCCGAGCACTCCCAGCCCCTGGTATATAGCCTGCAATTGGAGAAATTCTTTCATGAAGTGGAGGAGGCTTTGCAATCATGGCTGCCGGGTGATCTCTATACGGAAAGCGGTGTGGAAGAAGCTGCTGCCAATATATTCAATATGATGTCCCTGCCCAAAATGTTTTCAGTTAAGGATGAGATTCTCGAGGAGATGCTGCTTCGTTTTCCACCCCTTAATGTGATGATTCCACTTGGCTATAATACTGCTAAAGACCTGGTTGCGAATATGAATGTGCGCGATGCGACCTCACTGGCCAACCTGGTCGAAAACCGCAAATATGTTGATCGTGCCCTGTTTTGGATCCTTGACCACCTGCTCCCTGAAAACATGACTGAGGTGGAGCTAAAACCGCTCATTTTAGGCAGCAAAACCCTGGATGGCATGGCCCCACAGAACGCTCCCTCCAATCTGAATAAAATCACCACGCGTATTACCATAACCCCTATGACTAAAGGCATGGGCGGGGAATTCCCCCGCATGCGCTTCTGCCTGTATTTGATCCGGCAAATAATGATAGCACTTGATTATGCTGCGTTGTGGAGGGTGTATGCCCGGGAGAAGAAAAACCTGGGCGTCAAGGTACGTAATTCTTTGATCGGAAGATATCATACCGACATTTTTTCGGCTCACAACATCTTTGAAAATATGCACCACCGGGCCATGGTTGCAGCATTCCGGAAACAGGCGGAACTGATGCTTGAAAAGGGCCGGAAAGAGGATGCTGAAATGTTGAACCTGGTGGTTGATAGTTATGGCCTCAGTCAGGTGCTGGAAGATGGGAGCTTCATTCCATGTTCGGCCTGGACCTGGGCCAGCTACAGTTACCGGGGGGGCAAAGGGGTTCCCACCCCTCTCTCCAGCCATGTGGAAGAAAAATGGTTTAACCATGATTTGCTGGAAGCCATACAACTGGGCATGGGCTATGACATTGACCAGATTGAACACCTGGTGACGCAGTTGATTGGAGAAGGCCGTGCCAGTGAGAATATACTGGATATAATTGTAGGGGCCAAAACTATGGATGTCAGTGTGGTGCCCCAGGAAGTAACCGCATATCCGCCGGCGGGGCAGTTGAAAAGATATCCTCAAAACCCCATCCTGATACCGCTGCGGGAGCATCGGTGGGAAAGCCGATATGTACTGAATACTGCCGCGCTGAGGATCAATGATAAGGTTTATCTGTTTTACCGGGCCTTCGGAGATGACGAAATCTCACGCATTGGTCTGGCCATCACCGATGGCTACCGGGTGCTGGAGCGTATGCCCGATCCAATCTTTTCCCCGCTTTATGAACACGAGAAAAAGGGCTGTGAAGATCCGCGGGTGGTTATAATCGGAGAAGACATTTATATGCTTTATACCGCTTACGATGGTGAGATCGCCCAGATCGCTGCCGCTTCTATAGGGCTTCAGGATTTCCTGGAGCGGCGCTTTGACCGCTGGCATCGGATCGGTTTGGCTTTCGATGGCATTTGGGATAAGGATGCTATCCTTTTTCCAGAGAAGATTAATAACAAATATGTAATCTATCATCGCATTGAACCCAGTGTTTGGGTTTCCTACCTGGATGAACTGGTTTTCCCGGCTCCCAAGGAGTCGCATTCCATTATTCTGGGACCCCGTTCCGGTCGCATGTGGGATTCTTTGAAGATCGGGGCCGGCACTCAGCCTATAAAGACCGTATATGGATGGCTGATGATATATCATGGGGTTGATCACAACCGGGTGTATCGCCTGGGGGTTATGCTGGTTGATTACCACAATCCTGAACGACTTTTATATCGTTCACCCAATCCGGTTTTAAGCCCCGAGTTGGAATTCGAGGTTGGTGACGAGGATTGCTGGGTGCCCAATGTAGTATTTACCTGCGGGGCGGTTGCAGCCCAGGATAAAGAAACCTTGGAAGCTGAAGACGAGCTCTTGGTCTATTATGGAGCTGCTGATACCTATATCGGCCTGGCAACAGCCAAAGTCGGAGATTTAATCCCCGAAAGCATACGTTTGTCAATCAAAAAGGCATAATGCAGATTCATAACCAGGGTATATTAGAGCTGCAATTCGGCCGGTTCTTGCATTAGATTTCGGGCCAGCAGGATATATTGTTGGGCAACGCTGGACCACCTCATTTGCCGCCCCAATTGCCACGCAGCTTGTTCCAGGCGCTGCTTGAGCTCGGGACTGGATAGGATCAAATCCAAAGCCCGGGCCAGGCATGGTGCTGATGTTCCCTCGGCAATGAGTCCGCTTTGCCCCTCTTGCAGCATCTCCAGCGCGTATTCGTAGGGGGTTGCTACTATGGCAAGCCCGCAGCCCAATGCATAGGCCAGGGTACCCGAAACGGCCTGCTGACGATTGGGGTAAGGGGTCATATAAATATCGGTCAGGTTGAGATAACGGGCCAGTTCATCCAGAGGCAGATAACGCTTGTCAAAAAAGACCTGCTGAGATACTCCCAGTGCCTCGGCCAGGGCATAAAGACTTTCATAATAGACATTGCCTTCTCTGCGCTGGAGGACAGGATGAGTCTGCCCGGCAATCAGATAAAGAATGTTAGGATATTTATCCTTAAGCAGGGCAATCGCTTTTATGCCATTTTCCAAACCTTTTCCCGGGCCGATTAAACCAAAGGTGGTTATTACCTGACAATGTTTCCAGTCATAGCTTTGCTTCAGCTCATCCCGGTTCAAAAGCGGAAAGTCCGGCACCCCATGATGAATAAAATGCAATTTGCTATCCGGCACTGCATAGATCTGGGCCATCAGTTTAATTGACCGTCTGCTCATGCCAACTACACCTGCTGCTCCGCTTAACAGCTTGAAAAATACCCTGTGCTGGTTGGCAGACGGTTCAGTTAAAACCGTATGGGCCACCAAAACATACGGTTTCTTAAGCTGCTCCGTCATTGCCAGCAGGTACTCTCCATCGGGACCACCGTAGATCCCGTATTCATGCTGAATAATGCACAACCCGGTATTACTGCTATTGATATAATCGGCCAATTCAACGTATTCTGCGTAATTTTCCTGTTTAATATCGAAAATTACTTCTTCAGGGTATTCCTGGGCGACCGGTTCATCAGTTACCGCCACAATCTGCATC
Organism: Syntrophomonadaceae bacterium; assembly: GCA_050949825.1. Taxonomy (GTDB): domain Bacteria; phylum Bacillota; class Syntrophomonadia; order Syntrophomonadales; family Syntrophomonadaceae; genus DTU019. The sequence continues at coordinate 354,869 of JBMNGL010000013.1, forward strand.
TTCTGCCCCTGTTTGGCAAGGGAGTCGTATAAATCCCTGGAAAATGATGCAATCCCGCATTGCCTGGGGGGATAGGTTGACAAATTGATTACCTTCATATAGCTGCCTCCCAAAACGAGATATCCGGTCAATCCGACCGGACATTTGTTGTCGTTACTGCACATCCTGGGAAACATACTCTATACCAGGTTTTGCCATTATGTTCAATTAATATATAACAAATATTGAGTTAAAAGGGCAAATCCGAATAATCCTGTCAGAACAGTAGAATAAGCCTTGAACCATCAATCTGTTATAGTATGCTCATCATCCCTCAATAAGGCGAGCATTCCCAAAGTGGAAAGGCCGCCCCGCACAATTATCCGAACAATCATTGAGAATCTGAAACAGAGCAGCTGTCACGAAATAAAACAGCAATACCTGCAGGTATTGCTGTAACTTTCCTTAATTATAACAGACTATTTCTTAACTACCGCTTTCTCCAGGGGCAGATTTTCTTTGGAGGTAACATAATTCTTTCTGGCTTTACGCTGGCCCCGTTTTGGAGAACTGCGCCGTGAACGGCGCTCCTCGGATTTGGGGAGTTTTACCACATCATCGTTTTCTTCAGTAACTGCTACTTCCATCGGGGCCTGGTTGACAGTGGATTCTATAGCGCTGATGGAAATGCCGCGCATATGTTTTGTATGGGCCCACTCGGTCTGATTGCCATGTTTCAACAATCCCCAGATGGTGACCGGGAACCAGGTAAATCCATAGATAGGGTAGGTGAGATAATAGAAATATGCTTTACGGGGTGCGCCCTCCAGAATCAAGCCCAGCATGGGGTAGCAATAACCCAATATACCAAAAGACCACCAGAACCAGTTTGGTGCCATCGCAGCAATGGGAGAGGCGTAAATGGGCTGCGGGGAAATCCAATGGGCACATCCCATGATGAGGTTGAACAACATGATGGTTATGGCCGCCGGTTGAAATAGATAAATGGCACCATCTATAGGATACCATTTCCTTTCCCGAATGCCTTTTTTCAATAAGGGAATCATATAACGAAAAGCCACATCCCAGTGGCCTTGCAGCCAGCGCGTCCGCTGCCGCCAGGTTTGTGAAAAGTAGACCGGTTTTTCATCATAGACGTGGGCATCATGCGCCCATGAGGTTTTTATGCCGTTGAGCAGGAGTTTCATAGTGAACTCCAGATCCTCGGTCAGACAGGTCGCTCCCCAGCCATATTCCTTCAAAAGGCTGTATTCCAGGCAGACGCCGGTGCCGCCCATGGCATTGGAGAGACCGCGGTTATAGCGGGCCAACTGCCACATCCGGTTCATAGACCAGTAAGCTGTGGCATAACAGGCGGTAACCCAGGAATCATTGGGGTTTTTCGTATCCAGGTAACCTTGAATGGAACGGTAGCCCTTTTTAAGCTTGGAATTCATCTCCAGCAAGAAATTGGAAGAGACTACATTATCAGCGTCAAACAGGCAGATGGCATCATATTTCTCTTCATCTTCCATCTGGAAAAGCTTTTCAAACATCCATTCCAGGGCATATCCCTTACCGCGCTGATTGGAAAAGCGCTCATAAACCTTGACACCTTCATGGCGGGCAATGGCCGCCGTGTTGTCGGTGCAGTTGTCGGCGATAACATAGATGTCAAATAAATCCTTGGGGTAATTGATGTTCTTAATACTTTCCAGGTGATACTTAATGACAGCTTCTTCATTGTGAGCAGCAGTGATTAAAGCAAACCGTTTTACCGGTACATAGTCTTTTTCCTCTGGATGCTTGCGCCATCCAGCCACGGATATATAGTAATAATAGAATAATATCAACAGAATTATGGCTTCAGTTACGGCAACCAGCGCCGTTAGCAAGTAGAACAGCCAGCCTTCGAAAAACAAAGCTTAAGACTCCTCCCTTTGTGTCATTCACAGTTTGTCTCTTTAGCAAGCATTTTATAGATATCTAATCCGCAAATGCACTAAAAATACCCTTTTTAGTTCACACCTACTCCTTCCAACCTAACAGAAATGATTTCCGCTTACAACAAAATTCGTTAATGGAGACTAGAAGATCTTCTCCAAGAAGATGGAAAAACCCTCTTCTTCATGCCAAACAATTGGATAAAAATATGTCGCTTATGGCGGTGCCAGCCTAATTTGACTAACCCGCTCCCGTCCCTACGGTATGGTTATTAAGTAAACAGATTAATTATACCAGAGGCGAATCTGATGTCAATCTTGTAATCGGATGGCATGACTTTATAGGGTAGTATTCCTGCTTTTATGAATACGTAATCAACCCTCATAAACTTGCTCCTCATTTATTCTTTCCTCTTCACAATCTCTATAGGTATGCCCACTTTAACAGCTAAACATTAATTGAAATGACCTGGCGACACTGTAAGCTTTGCGCCAGGCAGACGTATTGTATACAAATGGACGATGGGGCAGAACTGGCCCGGGTCTTGCTTAATTGTCACCAGGTCGTGCAAATCCATGCCGATGCTGATGTCGGCAGCCGGATTTATACCGAAACCATGCAAAAAGAAGCCTCCACCATGAAGACCGACCCCTATGCGACCGGTTTTCCTAGTTTACAATTGCATCCCGATATCTGAATAAGGGTTTAAAAGCACCCTTAGTATAACCACATAGCCAGCCGGGTCCCCGCTCTCCATTCCCGGCTGGCCACTAAGTATACCACCTCAAAACATGCATAAGTCCTGAATCCTGTTATAATAATATTATCACTGCAAGGGAAGGGGAGACTTCGCGTGTTATGTTCGCTTTGCCGGGAGAAGCCGGTATATTGTCGTTGTCAGGGTTGCCAGGTCAACCTGTGTAGTGACTGTGTCAAATTGGACCTTTTTGGCCATGGCTGCGGTTGTGTATTTCCCCTCTTGATGTGTCCCACCTGTATTAACGACCAGAACCAGAACCCGTACACCACCGGCAAACAGTAACATGGGATTGTAAGCCACCTCCTTCTTCTTTTTTGTAGGATGGAGGTGGCACAGCCTACTCGAGTTTGACAGCAGCAAATCAATAAATCCAGACCAAACATTGGTGTTTGGTAAAAACAAACCTGCCGGCCTTTAGCCAGGAATAATAATGAGGGATGATGGCATCATGCCCCTCATCCCCCTAAATGGATTAATTAGTCATGTAATTATGCTTTCAGCTGGTAGTCATACCCACTGGTGTTAACCAGATATCCCTCTTCACACAAACGGTCACAGATTCTTAAAATGGTGAGGTAATTCTGGAACCCCAGTTCTTCTTGTACATCACACAGGCTGCAGTTGTTTTTACGCATTGAATCCAGGACCGCCTGCTTGTGATCGTCAATGTACTTGTTTACGAATGCCTCGCCCTTGGGAGTAACACAGCAAAAACTGATCATATAGCCTTCGTTTTTGAGTTGTTCGGTCTCCCGGCCATAAACCTCAAAAGCCAGGGATAGGGTAATAAAACGATCCTCATTTTCCTTCGTCAAACTCAATCCCCCCCAATCATTACCTCTATTAATTAACTATTCAGGTCAGATATTCCTGCTTACATTATAGAGGGGGCGGGCCTGATCAAACACCATGTCAACCTGGCCAAAAGATAACAACCAGGACAACATGAGGTTGTGCTTTCGTCGCTCCACCCGGGATTGTAAATCAGCGTTATTTGGGGATAATGCCCCACATTCAGGCCGATATTTTCCTGCTATCCTCCGCTTTACCAAACAGAATTGCCCAACAAAAAGAACGTCAGACTTGTTGGGGAGGTCACTTCCCAGTTGCTAACTGCTTTGATTATGGTATAATTCTGATGTTGTGCAAGTTTAGTGGAAAGGGTTCGAGTTATGGTGGAAACAAAGTCGATAAGAAATATTGCGATTATCGCCCATGTGGATCACGGCAAAACCACATTGGTTGATAAGCTGCTAAGATACAGCGGGTACTTTCGCGATAATCAGGTGATGGTGGAGCGGGTCATGGACAGCAATGCACTGGAACGTGAACGCGGCATCACTATATTATCCAAGAACACCAGTATCATCCATGACAATACCCGCATTAATATTGTGGATACACCTGGCCACGCTGATTTCGGCGGCGAAGTAGAACGCATTGTCAAAATGGTTGATGGCGTCTTGTTGCTGGTCGATGCCTTTGAAGGTTCTATGCCGCAGACCCGCTTTGTTTTAAAGAAAGCTCTGGAAGCGGGGCTGAAACCGATTGTGGTAATCAACAAAATTGACCGGCCTGGTGCCAGGCCAGAAGAGGTCTTGGACAAGGTCTTGGACCTGTTTATTGATCTGGAGGCGACTGAGGATCAATTGGATTTCCCGGTAGCATACACTTCCGCCAAAGAAGGCTACGCCAAAATCCATCTGGATGATGCCTCAATCGATATAAAACCGTTGCTGGATACGATTGTTAAGGAAATACCGGCTCCCCGGGGTGATGTTGATGGGCCTTTACAATTGATGATCTCTTCCATTGATTATGACAATTATGTGGGTCGCATCGGTATCGGCAAGATTAGCCGGGGTATGGTATATAAAGGTCAGGAAGCGGTCTTATGCAATACTGCGGATAAGGAGAAGCGGGTTAAGGTAAACACCATTTATAGCTTTGAAGGATTGAAGAAGGTCGAAACCCTTCAGGCCAGTGCTGGTGAAATCGTTGCCGTATCAGGCATTGAAGACATCACCATTGGCGATACCCTTTGTGCTCTCGATACGGTTGAACCTGCACCTTTTGTGGCTATTGATGAACCAACCATAGCAATGAATTTCGTGGTCAATAACAGCCCCATGGCCGGTCTGGAGGGACAGTATATTACCAGCCGCCATGTGCGTGACCGCCTGGAGCGGGAACTTCTCTCCAATATCTCCCTGCGTGTGGAAGAACTAAGCCCAGACTGCTTTAAAGTGTCCGGCCGGGGTGAGTTGCACCTTTCCATCTTGATGGAGTCCATGCGCCGGGAAGGCTATGAATTTGCTGTTACCCGCCCGGAAGTTATCCTCAAAACCATTAATGGCGTGGTTAACGAGCCGGTTGAACGGGTATTCATTGAGGTACCCGATGATTTCGTCGGCACGGTCATCGAAGGCCTGGGAAAACGCAAAGGCGAGCTGTTAACCATGAACAATGGTCCTGGCAGCACTGTCAAACTTGAGTTCTTGATCCCTGCCCGGGGATTGATCGGCTATCGCTCAGAGTTCCTCACAGCTACCAAAGGCAATGGTATCATCAACCATTGTTTCGAAGCCTATCAGCCTTTTAAAGGAGAAATAGCGACCCGCAACCAGGGGGCACTGGTAGCCTCGGAAAGTGGTGCAACGGTAGCATATGGTTTATTTAACGCTCAGGAACGAGGCATTCTATTTGTCGATGCCGGGGTAAATGTGTATGCCGGTATGATTGTAGGGGAAAATGCGCGCAGTCAGGATATTACTGTCAATGTGTGCAGGAAAAAACAGCTCACTAATACCCGGGCCTCGGGTAGTGATGAAGCCTTGAGATTAACCCCGCCCCTGCATATGACTCTGGAAAAATGCCTGGAGTTTATTAATGACGACGAATTATTGGAAGTAACCCCAAAATCACTTCGTCTCCGCAAGATGATATTAAGCAAAACCGAACGGGAGCGCTCTGCTAAGAAAAAAGAGCAAGCATCCTGAAGCATTCCACGCAACCACCCGCAGCGAGAACAGATGCTCTTTACAGCAGCACTGTTCTCGCTGATCTTTTTAATCGTCTTCGATGACCTGAGGATTTTGCATAATTAACTTTCGCGAAAAGGTCGTTCAATATATAGTGGGTATAAAAAGATGACATGGCTATATATTGTACTTTCAAAAGATATCTGTGCCATTTTTTTGAAATATGCAACATCCTCACCTATCAACAATCTTGAAAAAACATGTTAAAATAGCTACTACTTAGTATTTGGGGATGGAGATGTTATCCTGGCATATCTAGCTGTCTCCAGTAAGGTCCCTACTATATCTGTTGTTATGACAAATGCCATAATTGGGCGAATAGACCCTTCAATGCGCGCTCAGGATGACATTAAAGTGTGACAGATGTCATTTTAAACGACGCCTCATGGCCACAGGATACAATCAAAACAAGCAGGTCAGAAGCTGTTTAAAAATGGTCGGGGAGGGTCAATGGTGCTAAAAGAAAGTAAATGCTCGGAGGATACCATCTGCGAGTATAAACAAAAACTTGAGCAAATAAATAAGCAACTGGAAAAGGAACGCAAACTGCGTTTACAGGCAGAGCAGCAGTTGGAAATGTTTTTTAATGCATCTTCTGATCTGCTGGCCATCTTCTCACCTAACGGAATAATCAAGCGCGCCAATTCTAATTTTATTGCCTGTACCGGTTATACTGGTCAAGAAACTGTTGAGGATATTATTAAAAACAGGGTTCACCCCGATGATCTGCATACTGCTCTTAACGCTTTGCGCCAGGTCTTGAACGGCCAAAATAAATATGTGGATTTTCGTGTCTGTACAAATAATGACTCCAGCACCTGGATGTCGTGGAACGTCGTGGCTGCTGATAACAACATGATGCTGGCGGTAGGACGTGATATCAGTGCACTTAAGGAGTCAGAGCAGCGCCTGGCTGATATTATCAATTTCCTTCCCGACGCTACCTTTGTTATTGATAAAGACGGAGTGGTGATTGCCTGGAACCGGGCTATTGAAGAGATGACCGGTCTTAAAGCAGCGCAGATGCTGGGCCGGGGCAATTACGAATATAGCATCCCTTTTTATGGACATCGCTGCCCGATATTAGTTGATATAATTCGGCTCTCAGAAGACGAACTAGACCCAACCTACTGGGAACTGGAGCGGGACGATTATCATACCTCGGCCATGACCTTTTGTCCTAATATTGGTGCTTATGGGGCCACACTTTATGGGACCGCCTCTCCTTTGTACGATAGCAGCGGGAAACTGGTGGGTGCCATTGAATCCCTCCGCGATATTAGTGAAAGAACCAGAAACGAGATGATCTTGCGCCAATCACAGGAGAAGTTCTCCAAGGCTTTTCATGGCAGTCCAATTATGATGATCATGGCAACATTTGACGGCATTATTATAGACATCAATGAGTCGTTCTGCACCTGCATAGGCTATACCCGCCAGGAAATCATAGACCGCAACAGCAATGAATTGCTATTTTACCGGGATCCCGAAATGCCACACCGGATTGAAACAATTCTGAAAGAAAACAGCCGCATCGATAATCAGCCCTTTGAATTTTGGGACAAATCAGGGCAGCTTCATCAAGGCCGCTTATGGAGCCAACTGCTGGATTTGGATGGTGTACTCAGCCATATTGCTTGTGTTATCGATGTAACCGATCAGATCAGGATGGAGAATGAAATGGGGCGATTGGATCGGCTCAGACTGGTCGGGGAAATGGCGGCCAGTATTGGACACGAGATCAGGAATCCCATGACCACCATTCGGGGCTTTCTGCAACTATTAGTAGATAAAAAGGCCTATGCAGAGGATAAAGACTTTTTTGAACTGATGATTGAGGAACTGGATCGAGCCAATGAAATTATTTCTGAATACCTGGGTATGGCTCGGGATAAACTGGTTGATTTGAAGCCCCGATATCTTGACCAGGTGGTGAAATCTATCTATCCCATGATTCTGGCTGATGCAAATTTTAGGGAAATGGCGGTTAACCTGGATTTGGCCAAACCGCCGGTGCTGCTCATCGATGAAAAGGAGATTCGCCAGATGATAATCAACCTGGCTCGCAACGGGTTGGAAGCTATGTCTTCAGGAGGCACATTGACTATTGGCACTAAAATAGCAGCAGATGAAATCGTGCTTTATATTCAAGATGAAGGCCATGGATTGGATCCAATTATTCAGGACAAAATTGGATCCCCTTTTCAAACCACCAAGGATAAGGGCACCGGTCTGGGACTGCCCGTCTGCTATAGTATTGCCGCCAGGCACCATGCCACCATTGATTTTAAAACCGGCCCTGCCGGCACTTCCTTCTTCGTTCGCTTTCCCTACCCGCAGCAAAGCAACATGCCATAACGGAAAAAGCTGCCTGCCCGGTGGTTATTGGTTGCACAACCAGGCCAAGCCGCCAAATATTGCCAAGCAGGAAAAGGTGTAAGTCTGCGGAGAATCTTTAGTATTAAGTTATATTGTTACTATCGTTGAGCTGCCGAAATCAACCGGGGGAGGGGTTAAAATGAATCGGTTTGTTGCGCTCATGAAACTAACCATGCAAAGACTGTATAGAGCAATGTCGCGTTTTCCACTGACCGTGCTATGCCTGCTTGGCGCCACCATACTGATCTGCTATATGATCTCCTTGCATAAACAACCCGGGCTTTTGGTGGAGAAACTAGCCTACACCTTTTTGCTGGGTTCATTCCTGGGCATTGCAGCGCAGTTCGCCTGTGAACGCTTTGAGCGGCTGTATACAAAGCGCATCATGGTATATGCCATATCCACTATGCTGACGATTGGATATTACCTTATTCTCATGCCTGTCCAGAGTATCAGCCACGAGGTTTCCATCCGAACTTTTGTGGCGCTGGTGGCCATGTTTTGCGCCTTTATTTGGGTGCCGTCCTACAAGAGCCGGGCTGATTTCAATGAGATAGCCCTGGTGCACTTTAAATCCGCATTTATTGCGGTTTTGTATGCAGCCGTACTTTCAGCCGGATGTGCCAGCATTATCGCCGCTGTTGATATACTGCTTTTCAAAGTCAACGATGACGCCTACGCTTATACTATGACCATTATCTGGGTACTCTTTGCCACCCTTTATTACTTGTCACTTTTACCACTGTTTAATTCAGAAGACGCCGAGGCTCGAGAGTTTGCGAAAGAATCAGCTCAATACCCTCGTTTCCTGGAAATCCTGGTATCATACATCGCCATACCCCTGGTGGCAGCCTTTACCCTGGTGCTGGCAGCCTATTTTGCAAAGATCCTGGTCACCCTCAAATGGCCTTCCGGTCAGCTCGGCGGCATGGTCCTGGCTTATTCCGCCGCCGGACTCATTATATATATTCTGGCCAGTCTTTCCCAAAACCGTTTTACCGCACTATACCGCCTGATTTTCCCCAAGGTGCTCATTCCGATTGTGATTATGCAGTTAATCTCGGTTGGCATTCGTTTGGATGCTTATGGGGTTACCGAGTCGCGTTATTATATCGCCCTGTTTGGCATCTTTGCACTGGTTTGCGGTATTATGCTGAGTTTTAAACCGGTGTCAAAAAATGGCATGATTGCGCTACTGGCGGCCGGTTTTGCCATACTTTCGGTTATACCGCCCATTGATGCCTTTACCGTGTCCCGGGTCAGCCAGATCACCCGCCTGGAGAGCATGCTTAAGGCTGAAGGCATCCTCAGTGACGGCCAAATTACCCCCAAAGCTGAGGCAACTGAAAATCTGCGTCTGGAAGCCACCAGTATACTCAATTACCTGCAGAGGCGCGATTATACCAAATACGTAGCCTGGCTGCCGGCTGATTTTACCACCCATAAGGATATGAAGACCATCCTGGGGTTTGAACCGGCCTATCCAAAAAGAGATAAAGATAACAAGTACTTTTTCGCTGTTCTGGAATCGCAACAGCCATTCGATATCAGCGGTTATGATATCATGATCAATACGGATTCACACCGGGGGCCGATAAATAAGCAACAAAGTGCAAGCGATTTTGAAGTGCGGGGCAGCAAATATACGTTAGTCTTGGAGCGCTTATCTGCCCAGGAAGTGCGGGTAGCGGTTCAAGATGCCAACGGCAGGGAACTGGTCGGCACCGGGCTGTATGATTTTGCCCAGACCATTGCTGCGGTTGGAACTGAATCCAAAGAGGCCTTGCCTTCTCATCAAATGACCCTGGATGTTGAAAATAACGGCTACAAGCTGCGGGTGATATTCCAAAATATCAACATCACCCGGGGAGATGAACCTGATGCCGGGGCGGATTACGCACTCATGATTATGTTTGCCACCCCTTTATCTGCACAGCAGTAAGCCATTGTTAAAACCCAACAGGAGGTTGAAATTAATTGAATCTGTTTTCGCTGCCTGCCAGTATGGCGGAGGAAGAAGTGTTTGAAGCCATTATCCCTGATCGGGGGGTTTTTATCGAACGGATCTTATCGACCGGCCAGGTTACGCCACCCGGGGTTTGTTTGGTATGAACAGGAGCGCGATGAATGGGTCTTACTACTGCAAGGCCGCACCATCCTGGCGTGCATAGTGACAGCTTATGACTGCGTATGACATAATTAAGATGCACCAGTCCGTAATAATTGGACCGGTGCATCTTTTAATCTGTTATATTTGCCGCACCGACATACTTACCTCAAAAACAGTATCGGGAGTATTGTACATATCGGTTATGGATTCAAGAACGGTGCTTACAACCTTGGTGGATCCTTGAATGGTAATATCGAACGACACCTTGTCTCCCTTCATGGTGTTCATGCTTTTCCGAACGGTCTTTTTTACCTCCTGTTCACTGCTCGGTGTGATTTGATCAACAGCAGAAGGCTGCGCACCCTTTTTGGTTTGTCTGCTCTTCTTGGGCTTATCCTCATTTAGATTTCTTTTCTTTACCATGTAATAGTATTTGTTTCTACTCAAATTCCACGCTTCCAGAATTCCTGCGATGCCCAGGTTATTCTTCATTTCCTGATGGACCGCAACCTGTTCTTTGTGGGGCAATTGGTTAAACTCCTCCAAGGAAATCGTGTTCATAAAAATACCTCCTCAAATATGTTGGCTTTTAACATTATTGCCTAAACTTGTTTTAGGTATAACAAAAAATACAGTTTGTTTGATTTTTAATACGCCATATTAATGCAGGGCTAACAGTCATTTCGTGAACCTGACCATGGTTCCGTAATGATGCCAGCCCTGCCAGAGATCGGTTCAAAACCTCGGTGCTTTTGTGGAAAATGCATTCACCTGTCCTGGATGCACATAATAATTAATTCCGATACCTCTTGGACAATATCCCGAGGAGCTTTTTCAAAGAAAGCGGCATTTCTTGCGGATATATCCAGAGACTTGGCTTGTTCACACATAATCACACCAGTTGTTTTCGTTTTTCCATCCAGCGGTACATGAAGAGGAAAAACTCTGTTGGTGTTGGTGATAGGACAGACAATTGCAAGTTTTGTAAATTGATTAAAGGTGTTGTTGCTGGCCACAAAAGCAGGTCTCCTGCCTTTTTGTTCATGTCCCGCCTGGGGGTCGAATTCAAGATAAATGATATCGCCTTGTTCTGGTATATAAGCCATTACCACACCTCATTGCCTGAGGGTTTTCCAGTGTTCCATTCGCTGCACTTATAGTCTCCTTTATATTCTGCGATGCGTTCCTCAAGGGTTTTGTGTTTTATTACCGGGATGATAACTACTTTGCGGTCTTGAACCCTAATCTCCACCCTGTCATTTTCGTGGAGTTCTGCCATTTCAAGAATTGCCTTTGGCAGTCTAACTGCCAGGCTATTGCCCCATTTCTGAATCGTCGTATACATACCATATCCCCCCTATAATTCGAGTATATACCGTGTATCTACATCGATCAAGGTAAACTACTCGATCATACTTACTTTAGGCATTAGGCAGGTAACCCAGGTTGCCGGCTGGGTAGTAATAGGGGGGATATGATGAGCAATGAAGGCTTTTGGATCTGCTACACCTTTGGTATTAGTTTGGGAGGCCGTAAGGTGGAAAAACCAACATCTCCTCACGAGCCCTGAAGACTGCTGCATTTAGCCTTATCCACCTAATCTTTGGCATTACCATAAACCTACTGCTATACGGTGAAGGCAATAAAATCACAAAAAAGGGCGCGCTAAAAGGTTGCTCCGCCACCATTAGACAGCAAACGAACTTTATTATATAATCACTCCCGAAGAGTGGAACCAGGGGTAGGGGAGTCAGGCACATTTGCTAATATGATTGCCGGGAAGGGGAAGAAATGAAGAAACACTTTGAATCTGGCCTGTTTTTACGGCCAATTATAATCAGCCTGCTGCTGGCTGCACAATTATTGCTGCTTGTTGTGGCAACGCTGCGGTTTACTGAATATTTCCCGGAATTCTACTTTGCGTGTATGGTATTAAGCATCATTGTAGTTTTGCTGGTTATTAACGGCCGGGACAACCCCGGATACAAGCTTGCCCTTGTGATCCCGATTATGCTTTTCCCTGTATTTGGAGGCCTTTTCTACCTGCTTTTCAGCAGAGGCCGGATGCGGAAGATCTTCTATAAGAGCAGGATCCGGCTATTGGCAGAAGAGGAGCAGGCTTTATCGCAGGCCATAAACGCAGACACCACTTCAGAACATGGATCAGCCTCGTTACAATTCACTTATATTCGCAACAATAGCGGGTATCCCGCCTTTCGAAACACCAGCGCTACATATTATGAATTGGGTGAAATTTTATTTGAGCAAATGAAAAATGAGTTGAGAAAGGCGCAACGTTATATTTTTTTAGAGTATTTCATAATTGACCAGGGCAAGATGTGGAATGAGATCCTGGAAATTCTGCTTGAAAAGGTTGCCCAGGGAGTAGATGTTCGAATCATTTATGACGGCATAGGATGCGTCAAAACCTTGCCCTACAAGTACTACCAAAAGCTCAGGGATCTTGGAATCCGTTGCGAAGTCTTCAATCCCTTCATTCCAGTAGCAACAATCTGGCACAACATTCGGAACCACCGTAAAATCATGGTTATTGACGGACATACCGCTTTTACCGGCGGTATTAATCTGGCCGATGAGTATATAAATGTTGTCGAACGGTACGGACATTGGAAAGATGCAGGCATCATGATCAAGGGTTCCGCTGCCTGGAGCTTCACCACCATGTTCCTGAGTATGTGGTGTGTTCTGAGCAACACTACAGAGGATTATGAAGACTATTTATCGACCGAGGAACCCGATCAAGGTGAGGGATTGGTTCAGCCCTTTAGCGATATTCCGTCCGATAATATACAACTGGGCAGAGATGCTTACCTGAATATGATATCAAGAGCCCAAAAATACATTTACATTATGAGTCCTTATTTCATAGTCGACAACGAAACCTTAACAGCCTTGTGTCTGGCAGCCAAAAGCGGGGTTGATGTCCGGCTTATTGCCCCGCATATCGGCGACTCCTGGTATGTCCATTTAATGACCCGCAGTTATTATGAGGACTTAATTGCAAACGGTGTAGCGGTGTATGAATATACCCCCGGTTTTATTCATGCTAAGAATATGGTATGTGATGACGAACTGGCCATATGTGGTTCCATCAATTTTGACTACCGTAGCTTTTACCTGCAAATGGAATGTGCGGTATTGCTTTATCACTGCCAGAGTGTAATTGACATGAAAAGAGACTTTGAAAACACCCAGCAAAAATGCTTGCAAATCATGGCAGATGATTGCTACCATGATCCCTGGTATAATAGATTCTTGCGTATGCTCCTCAAAATATTTGCCCCGCTGATGTAATTATGACCTTTGACAAGGGGTTAAAACAGGCCGGCGAAAGCGGAAACCTCCCCGGAATCGATATGCCATAACCAGAAATAAAGAAAGGGTTCATCTCTTCCGGCCCATGGAGAGATGAACCCTTTATCATTGGTCTTATTTCAGGGCTTGATAAGTTCTGACCGTCATCAGTACAGCCGCTTCTCGGGTTGCCATACCATAGCCGGCGGCTTCTTGTACAGTTGTAACGGCTTTGGGCATAAAGTTTCCGTTATTGTCACCTTTAATAATACCCAGCTTGGACATGTATTTGGTTCCCTCCACAGCCCAGGCGGAAATATACTGTTGGTCTGCAAAGTCCTTTACTCCCGCTATTGCATAATTACCAGCGGGTGCAATCGCCTTGATGGCCCGAAACAGCATGGTGGCACATTGTTCGCGGTTGATCAATACCCGGGGAGAAAAGGTGCTGTCTGAAGTCCCCTGGGTAATCCCCAGAGCATATGCCTTCAAAATCTGCGCATTGCTGGTGTCGGTAAAAGGATTGGGAGAAGCCGGAGTGGCTATTTTGCCAGTGGCCTTTTCATAAAGCAAAACGGACAGTTCGGCAAATTCCTCGCGGGTAATCGGTTTGGTCATATCGGCGTTTTTCAGAATATCCGGGATCAGCCCTAGATCAGATGCTGCTTTCAGTTCCGGTTTGGCCCAGTCGCTGGCATTTTGATAGACGGCTGGATTGCCAATGGTAACAATGTTGGAATAAGCTGAATAATTCTCTTTGTCAATCCAATCATCCTGATATCCCCAAAGGGCGTAAAAGCGGGCCCGGAAAGAGTATGCTTCGGATTTGATATCAACGGTCTCAAAGTTGCCACTGTCAAAGGGCCGGTATTCATAGTAGCCGCCCCGGTCTATAAATTCGGTCAGGTAATCGGAAGTATTCCATAGTTCCGTGGGTCCTTCATTCCAATCGTACTGCCCGTATTTATAGTCAAATATAATATCGATTCCATCACAGCTTACCCCCGGATAATAATCAGCATCCTGCTTGAGGTTGTCATTTATTTGGCGCACGCTTGCAGGAATATCCAATTTCAGTTCGAAATATGGTAGGTTTTCTGCATCATATTTCAAGGTCGCGGTAAGATTCTGCGGAGCTTCCAGGGTAAAGGGCTGGCTTGCCAGAGCGGTATAGGGGAACATAGTTAAAGCCAGCATCAATGCCAGCAACATGGAAATAATTCTACGCTGCATTTCTTAACCTGCTTTCCTAAACCGTAATAGTTTAGCACCTGACCGACAATCAAGCGGATAGCTGACAGGATTGGTTTGCCTTAAGGTGTGTCCCAAAATTCGGGCTGCATATAAAGTGTCAATATGAGACTGGCATCTTTAAAGGTCTGCCCGGGTGCGTATAGCGCCCGTCTCCCGTATGCTGCTGCCATCGCCTTTATTCGAGGCGGCTTGCTTTGGCATAATTCCTGTCAGACTACCGAAAACGCAGGTTATCCACCTGCCTTTCTTAATTTAAATAGTGTTTTTTGTTCTGCCTGCCGCTATGAACAGCAGAATTTATTGGTTTCCTGTATATGTCCGGTAAGTACCGTTGCAAAACTCACCCCCTTATATAATGTTTTTTATGTAATACCAATATTTTTCCACACAAAGCCGCTTTTCCCTCTTTATTTCCGATGCTATTAAAAACCAAGAATATGATTCCACTGCAAAAACCCCCAATTACGTTGTTTGAATGTATAAATATGTAGGAGCCGTTAGACGGAACATAAGCAACACCCTGCGAAGGCGAGCAGTGATGGGGGGCGAGCCCCATGGACGGGGCGAGAGGGCTATTGAACATGGATGTGAATTAGCCCGGTACCCCTTTCGTCGTGAGACAAGCCCTGGATTCCCGCCCATTTATGACCAGTTACAGCGTTTATGGGGATGTGGTGTTCTGGCTGCGAAACCCAGGAATCCAGGACAGGCAGATGGTGTTGCCCATGCGAAGTCTGGCGACGAATATTTATGCATTCAAACCTGCGAATTATACCTTTTGGCAGTGGAATCAGAATATACATGACTCAAAATATTTATCCAGGGGCTCAACAATTCAGCCTATTCAAAGGCCGCCCGGCCAAGCCAGAATGATGTGTTTGTGCTCTTTGTGGATGGAATAATATTAACCGCGAGAAAGAAGCTATCGCCGTAAGCGGAGAGGGGAGTAATGCATAACACTCAGTCAACCTTGATGGGTTGTGAGATTACGCAAGGAAATAAATAATAGTCTCCATTTCAACTGGATGTTGCCGCAGCGTATCAGACCATAATGAAAATGATGGTCCGGTACTGAGCCGTATTAGTTTTTTACATTTTAAGGAGCATTTCAAGGTGTTCTTGAAATAAATGACACCCTTATCCGCTCCAGTATACGCTGCAGAAATGGTTTCTTATTGGTAGAAGCCTGTGTCTGAAGCACTGCTTTGCTCGGTTGGGCATGAACCAGCTCGTTTTTAAGGGGAAGGCAAGCAGGTTGCGGTTCAATATGCTTCGGTTGGGGCTGCTGGACAGGAGGCGCCTTGCTGACCCCTGCAGAGGCATTATAATGTCTATTGGCCCCGCCCAATTCATCTTGTTGCTTCTGATGATGTTGCCGAGGCCTTTTGCGCCTGGCCTGCGCATGCTTTTGGGGAGCTTTTTTAAGGTTTGCATCTGCAGATGCCCGCAACGACTTAATTTTTCGGGCGTTGTCCTGTTTCCATTTCTCAGCCTCTGCCCTATGCATATTGAAATCAGCCTCGGTGGGCAATTCCTCTTGAGGGATCATTACGCCGATATGCTCTTCTATCTCATAAAGGCTCATAATATCATCACCTGTAACCATACTGATGGCGCGGCCTCCGTTCCCGGCTCTGCCGGTGCGGCCGATCCTGTGTACATAGCTGTCTTTCTCTACAGGAACATCATAGTTAATCACCAGGGACAAATCATCCACATGAATACCACGGGCGGCAACATCGGTTGCTACCAGCAGAGAAAATGCTCCACGCTTGAACTGCTGCATGGTCTTCATCCTTCTGCTCTGGGGAATATCCCCGTGTAGCGCCCTGCAAGCATATCCTTTTCGGGACAGAAAATATTGAACCCTATCAACTTTTGATCGTGTGTTGCAGAAAATGATACAACTTTCAGGCCGCTCCATAAGAAGCAGACGGTTCAACCAGGTGTTTTTTTCATTATGGTTTACACGGTAATAGAATTGTTCGGTTGTATTCACTGTCATGGTTGGCGATTCAATCTCAACGTTAATGGGGCGCTTCATAAAATTCCGGCAAATATTGCGGATTTCGGGAGGTATGGTAGCTGAGAAAAGCAGAGTGACTCTTTCTCTGGGGAGGGTTTTAATAATTCTTACCACCTGATCCATAAATCCCATATCCAGCATCCTGTCAGCCTCATCCAACACCAAGAAGCGTATATGTTTGGTTATCAGATTACCCTGACGTATGTGGTCAAAAACCCTGCCGGGTGTTCCGGTAATAATGGAGACTCCCTTGTTGAGGGCTTCAATCTCAATATTCATATTGTGTTGTCCATATATTGCCGTTGTCTTGTGCTTAAGATGCTTTGCCATCTGTTTGATATCATTGTCCACTTGTACGGCCAGTTCACGAGTAGGGGTGAGAATGAGGCCCTGGGGTCCATCCGCTCCGGGATCAATCAATTGCAGCATGGTAATACCAAAAACAGCAGTCTTGCCACTGCCTGTTTTCGATCTGACAACTAGATCTTCCTTATTCAAAGCATGAGGAATTGCCTTGCTCTGCACTTCTGTAGGCGCTTCAAAGCCCATGGCTTTCAAAGCTTTTAAAATGGGAGGCGAAATGCCCATATCATTAAAACTTGTTTTCATTATTAGCTTCTTTCATTGCTCCATATGGGACGGAGTTGTCGGGTTGAATAAAACAGATTTAAAACCATGCCCCTTATAAATACCAAGCGGGGAAAGGGCAGAAGCTAAAGAACCACTGCCTTGTCTATCTTGCCATATGACTGACCATCAGTCAATATTCATTCCCTAAAATCGGCCAGATCTGAAGGCTTAACACAAACGCCTGGTGACCGGCAATTATGAAAATGATCGCCCGGGCCAAAGAAATCAACCAGGCTGCAAAGGGGGGGCGAGTGCACCGCACCGGATTCAAGTGCATTTAAAGGCATTACTTGATACGGCAAACCGGTCTGGCGCAATATAAGCCGGAACAGGGCAGAGCGGTGCAGATTTGATGCAGTTGCTCTTCCCAGTAAACCTCCATTTTTGTTTGGCATGCATGTAAAAGCCAACATGACCAAGAATTCGACAATGTTCATTATCATTTTCGAGCCAACTAATGTTACATTTTACTTATAGAATTATGTGGAGGTAGCTAATGTGTTCAATGAAGATATGTCCCCTGATGAGCTTCTCGCAGAGCTAAAGAAATTTCGCCGCCGCCTCGCTCCATATGAACACCAGCCTATGACTGAACACCGTCCTGCCACTTGGGGGCAAGCTTTAGATGATACGGAGGGGGCATACCGGCAGGCATTAGAAATCATGAACCAGGGCTTTGCCATTTTTCAAATGATTTTTGACGGTAATGGACAAGCAGTGGATTATAACATTTTAGAAATCAATTCTGCCTACGAAAAACAGACCGGCCTGAGCCGTGAACAAATAATCGGCAGGCGGGCCAGCAAGACGCCTGCTGTCAAGAAAATCTGGTGTGAGCGCTTTGGCAAGGTAATACTATCCGGGCAGCCTATTCGCTTTGAAGATTACAACCGTTCAAATAGGCGATGGCTCGATATATACGCGTATTCACTGCAACGGGACAATCAATTGGGGGTTGTATTCAATGATGTCACCGAACGAAAAGAAACGGACAAAGCCCTCTTACAAAGTAAAACACGTTTGCAGCAGTTTTACGAATCGAGATTAAATGGTGTTATTTCCTGTACTTTTGACGGTTTAATTACCAATGCCAATGAAGAATTTCTGAAGATGTCCGGTTATTCGCGTGAGGAGTTGCGCTCCGGGATGATTAACTGGATTCAAATGACCCCGCCAGAATACCTTGCCCTGGATGACCATGCGATCAGGTTAACTGAAGCAACCGGTTTACAGATCCCGTATGAGAAGGAGTATATCACCAAAGACGGTTCGCGCCTGCCTATTCTCATCGTTGTGATTGCCGTTGATCAGGCACAAAATGAGATCACCGCATTTGTCTTGGACAATAGCCAGCGCAAGCAGTCGGAGCGTGCGCTGCAGGATGCTGTGGAGAAATATAGACTGTTGTTTAATTCAATTGACCAGGGGTTTGGCATTATTGAGCTAATTTATGATGATGAAGGCAAGGCTGTAAACTTCCGTTATATAGAAACTAACCCGACCATGGAACAGCACTTCGGATTGGGTAATTTACAGGGCAAATATTTTACCGAGCTATTTCCCAATGAAAATAAGGAATTTGTTAATAATTTAGCTCATGTTGCCAATACCGGCGAGCCGAAGCGCTATGTGCATTATTCGGAAACATTGCGGCGCTGGTATGATGTTTATGCTTTTCGGGCAGGTGACCAGTACAACAATACGATAGCCTTTCTCGGCATGGATATCACCGAGCGCAGACAACTGGATGAGGAATTGCGGAAGAGAACTCAAGAAACAGAAGCCCGGCTGGCGGAGATTGAGAATATCTACAACTCGGTGCCCATTGGCCTGTGTCATTTGGATGAGCAGCTTCGTTATGTACGCTTCAATCAGCACTTTGCTGAGATGAATGGCCTGCTGGAGGAAGAACACATCGGCAGGACACCAAGTGAACTTGTTCCCAACCTGGGGAAAAATTCCGCTCATGCTATGAAAAAGATTATCGAAAGCGGTGAACCGCTGCTGAATTATGAGGTTTGCGGTATAACTCCAGCCCAAACCGGGGTTGTAAGGTACTGGAATGAAAACTGGCTGCCGATGAGAGATAAACAGGGAAAAATTGCGGGAATGATTATCACCGCTGAAGATATAAGCGATCGCAAGCATATGCAAATGGAACTTGATAAACATATGTATGAATTGGAGGAAATAGTCACGGAGCGCACCGCAGAGCTGTATGAAATCAATGAGAAATTACGCTTAAGCGAAGAACGCTTTAGATTAGCCCTGGAGAATTCTCCTACTACAGTTTTTAATCAGGATCAAGATCTTCGTTATACCTGGATTCATAATCAACATCCCGCCTTTACCGTAGAAGATGTTTTGGGCAAGACAGATGAAGAGATCTTCCCCGAGGATTATGTTCATCTAGTAGAGATTAAACGCCGGGTTATGGAAACCGGAATTGGTGCTCGAGAAGAGGTTATAAAAACAATAAAGGGGAAGATTACTTACAATGACCTGTTTGTTTATCCAACTTTTGATTCTGCAGGAAAAGTTATGGGTGTAACCTGCGTATGTACCAATATAACCGAGCGCAAGCGAATGGAAGAGGCCATGCGTCAATCAGAAGAGAAGTTCGCCAAGGCTTTTCATGGAATTCCGATCATGATGGCCTTGACCACTCTGAAAGAAGGCCGCTATATAGATGCCAATGAGGCTTTTTGCAATTGGGCGGGTTATACCCGCGAGGAGATTATCGGTCGCACCAACAAGGAGTTAAACCTTTTTGTAAACCTTATAAATATGCCGGATTATATCAAGGTGCTTATTGAAAAGGGCAAAATTGAGTATCTCGAAGATGAACTGTACACCAGATCAGGTGAGATTCGCAGTTGTTTTTTATGGAGTCAATTAATAGATATTGATGGAGAATCTTGCTGTATTACAGGCATTATTGACGTTACTGAGCAAAAACACATGGAATTAGCAATTTCCCGCCTGGACCGCTTGAACCTCATCGGAGAAATGGCAGCCAGTATCGGACATGAAATCAGGAATCCAATGACTACTATACGAGGGTTCCTGCAGCTATTATACAAACAGGATAATTATAAAAAAGACCAAACATACTTCGAACTTATGATAGAGGAGCTGGACCGGGCTAACGATATCGTTACCGAATATTTAAGTTTAGCCAAGGATAAACGAGTCGACCTCAAGCTGCAACACCTTGACCAGATAGTAAATTCCCTTTACCCGATGATCCAGGCTGATGCCAATTACCATGGGTTGAGCATTAAGATGGAACTTGGGGCTCCTCCTGCACCTTTAATCGATGAAAAGGAAATTCGCCAACTCATTCTCAATCTTGCCCGTAACGGCCTTGAGGCCATGTCAGCCGGTGGGACGCTGACTATTGGCACAACTGTAGAAGGCAGTGATATTATCCTCTTCGTTAAAGATGAGGGACATGGCATCGATCCTGATATTTTGCCCAAGCTGGGCACTCCTTTTATAACCAATAAGTCGAACGGCACCGGCCTGGGCCTGGCTGTTTGTTATAGCATTGCGGCACGTCATAATGCCAGAATCGACTTGGACACAGATCCATCTGGAACAACCTTCAAGATCCGCTTTCCCATGCCTGGCGAGGGGATTTAGGATTTATTCAAAGCCAGCAGGTGAATAGAAGCTGATTTTATATACCCCGTTTTGTTTTATGTCACACCATTAGATTCCAACCTTCAAATGCGAACAACCCGGTTGATATTTCGCTGTTCAGCAATATACCGATATGGTAAGATCCCACCCCCAATCCCTGATCTAGAAGGGGAGCGTAAACGATCCATTTTTTAAATTTATTATTGACTTTACTTAATGGTTAGACATAAACTGTAAGTGAACGTACGTACACTCGTAAGGAGACTGCAATGCCTATACCTGAATCAAAACAAAGCAAAGAAAGACGTGAACACCTGCTCCAATGCTCTTTACAGCTGTTTGTCGACAAGGGCTATTTTAATACTGCCATACGAGATATTATTGCAGAATCAGGCATTGGAACTGGTACTTTTTACAATTATTTTATTGACAAGGAAGATGTTTTAAAAGCGTTATTGATGGAATTCGCCGATCAGATAATAAGCAGCATTAGCCAGTATTATTTAATTGAAGAAAACCTATTGGAACGGTTCATTGAAACTAAAAGAATAACTATGGAAGTGTTTGCTCAAAACGAAAAGTTATCGGATATTTATAGCCGTGTAGCTGGAGCAAGTGAGCAGATTGATCAGTGCATAAAGGTATTCGAAGATAAATTATTAGAGTTTTATTCTAAAAATATCGCTTATGGAATTAGAAAAGGGGTTTTCAAGGATATTGCCATTGATCCAACTGCCCATGCTATCTTAGCGACTGAGAAATTCTTGCTATACAAATGGGTAGTTCTTAAGGCAATAACCAAAGAAGAAATGATAGAGATGGTGGTTTCTTTTCATGAAACCCTGGCAAAAGGGTTAGTAAAGTAAAATTTTTGGCCTATTGTGAACGAACGTACATTCATCATTTTGTTTACTGAAAAGGAGTGATGCTGATGAAGATTATAAACCCCGCACATATTAAAGAAATTATTGATTTGATTAACCGCGGTCCTTATTTTGTCCTTTTATCAATGGAGGTTAAAGATTTAAGTGTAGGATATTCCAGGGTTGAGGTCAACCTGGAAAAGAAGCATCTAAACCCCTTTGGCGGAATTCATGGCGGTGTATATTCATCTTTAATTGATACCGCTGCTTATTGGGCAGTTTACTGTGATCTAGAGGAAGATGTTGGTTATATTTCTCTTGATGTGCAAGTAGATAATTTAGCAGCGGTTAAAGGTGGATTTCTATTAATTGAGGGAAAATGTATAAAAGTGGGACGGAGTATATGCAAAGCTGAAGCCGTTATCAGAGATAGCAATGGTAAGTACTTGGCTCACGGGACTTCCAAACAAATGATCACCCCGGGATTGCAAACCATAAATCAAGCAGCCTTAGCAATGGGATTTAAAACCTTACCACCCAAATTCATCTCTGCTCAGGATACATTACAAACCCTAAATTGTGACAGAGCCCATTAATAGCCTCTATTATATAATATGCCCTGGAAATTATTAAAACCAGGGCAGATTTTTGATTTAAAAGGGATAACTTACACCATCTTTTAATTTAGCTTGGGAATTGGGTCATTCAACTGATCAACATTTGGTAAACTAGCCTGGCAGGTAAAGAAACATTCAATTATGTTATAGGAGTAGTCTTGAGGGGGCTAAATGAAGAACGATTTGACATTTTATGTGTTAGACAAAAGCAGCCCCATCTTAATGTTTCATCAAAATGGGGCCACTCTTTGAAAAGAATTTTATAATTTGAGTTTACTTACCTACAGGGACTTTCGCAGATAGAATGAGCAAGAAGCATTGCATTCCATATCCTGGTATGTGCGTATTCATCTCCAAGAATTGAGGTTAACAAATAACGAATTTCCGGGGTTGGGGCACATCCTGCCAGTGTTGCATAGCGCCTGATTGCCTCTAATTCGCCTATAATGGCAGTTCTTACGTCTGCTGCAAAGTCACCAGTAGCTGACGGACAGTCTGGAGGACAGGATGCCGCAGTTGGACACAAACCTAAAAGAGCAGCCTGTAGCCGTGCATGGCCATATTCATCTCCTACAATACTCGTGGTAAGTTCGCGTAAGATGTCAGTTGGAGCCTCAGTAGCTATCTGAGCGTAAAATCCAGCATCACAGATTTCATCCTGGAGAGACTCTTCTAGCATTACACGGTAATTGTTACATTGGGGACATGTACACACGGGATCCTGACATTGAAACATTAATAACACCCTTTCTTAAATAGTGTTTTTGTTTTGTTTGAAATCTAGCGAATACTTCTTCCCAACTTTTGTTCTAGCTGAAATCAACTCTTGCGAGCTATTCTTTCTGGTTTGGGTTCTTGTTGTAATAGGTGACATTAACAACCTAAAGAACCGTACATGACCGTTCTCATCTCCAATTATGCTAGTTAAAAGGGCACGAATAATAGGGTCGCCTATATCTTCCGCTATTTCGGCTATTAGCCCCATGGTTTCAATATCGTTGTCAATTATCATTTCGATTTTTGAGATAAATTCCGGCGACATTTCATAACTCACAGATTCACCTCCTCCGTACAATGTATGTCACCATTACTTGAGAGGTTCCATTTTCCTCCTTTTATTTCAGTGTATTCTAATCCTGGTTAACTATGGTCAGGCGAGGGAGGACTTCTATTTTTTCGTAAAAATGACAGAGCGCATCGTTAGAGCGACTGAGAAATACCTGACGGGAGTGGACGAAACAATGAGGAGCAGCAGGCTTGGCAAGGTTCGAAGAAGTTGAGGATCACCGCAAGGCCAGCATGTACATTCACTACTCAGAGATAGATGATTTATGGGGCAACGGTTATACCTGGATTGTGCGCCACAAAGCCGGAAGAAAAAAGCTATACGGCTATTTATGTAAGTATTTGACGAAACATGTTGATGATAAACGATTACAATTACCAGTGCCATCCCGGCTTAGTATAACGGGCGTTATGTTGACTAGCTAGAAACATTCTTTGAAAAGCCAACATAACGCTCTATTGAGAGTGGCTGCCTGGGGTGGGTTGCTTAAACCACTGGCCGGGAGCAGCGTCAATATTGTGTTTGCACACCGTAAGGCAAGATATTGATGATGATACCGGTCAGTGGTAAGCTGCCCACATACCAGGTGACCTCTCTCAATAGGGTTAGACATGTGCAGCAGGGTTATTGTCGGGGGGAGGGTCCCCGTGGGAGGGGGGTCCCTGACAAGGCCCTTGCTGTTTGATATTAACGCTGTATAATGCCCGCTATATGCTCATGCTAAATATTGGCACGATTCTTGCTAAGTATACTTGATAAGTGCCACAAAAAAGCGTCAAACAGTTGTAGCTTATTACTTCCTGAGGGACAGGCAAAGTATAATTGTAGGCTCAAAAGTGCTTCGGCAAGACAGTGGAAGTATACGGTATTTATAAGTGCCACATAATAGCTGACTGACAACATTCATGTAAACTAGCCGACAGGGTAATTTAACAGGTTTAACAAACCGGACTGTTAGATCAGCAAGGAAACAGTCAATTTTGCAGCTAGTTTACATAATGTTCTGTTGATAGGAAGGCCGGGCAAGGGAACATGGGCCTCATGTGCGGCAGGATATAGCGACTGAGGAGCATTTCCCCGGCAGCGGACGATCGCACAAGCGAAGCGCGGAGGGAGGAGCAGCGCAAGGGGAAAGCGGACGAAGCAGAAGCGATCTTAACAAGCGATCGGGTTATAATTACCAGGGGCATCCCGGCTTAGTATAACGGGCGTTATGTTGACTAGCTAGAAACATTCTTTGAAAAGCCAACATAACGCTCTATTGAGAGTGGCTGCCTGGGGTGGGTTGCTTAAACCACTGGCCGGGAGCAGCGTCAATATTGTGTTTGCACACCGTAAGGCAAGATATTGATGATGATACCGGTCAGTGGTAAGCTGCCCACATACCAGGTGGCCTCTCTCAATAGGGTTAGACATGTGCAGCAGGGTTATTGTCGGGGGGAGGGTCCCCGTGGGAGGGGGGTCCCTGACAAGGCCCCTGCTGTTTGATATTAACGCTGTATAATGCCCGCTATATGCTCATGCTAAATATTGGCACGATTCTTGCACATACTTGATAAGTGCCTCATTATAGCGTAAAAAGTGTAGTTAATCCCATTCCAGAGGTGCTAGCAAAGTATAATTGTAGGTTCAATAAGTGCCTCATAATTCCCGACATATTGAGGTTTACGGTATTTATAAGTGCCACATAATAGCTGACTGACAACATTCATGTAAACTAGCCGACAGGGTAATTTAACAGGTTTAACAAACCGGGCTGGTAGATAAGCAAGGTATCCACTCAATTATGCAGCTAGTTTACATAATGTTCTGTTGATAGGAAGGCCGGGCAAGGGCACATGGGCTTCTGGTGCGGCAGGACGTTAGCGACTGAGGAGCATTTTCCCGGCAGCGGACGATCGCACAAGCGAAGCGCGGAGAGAGGAGCAGCGCAAGGGAAAAGCGGACGAAGCAGAAGCGATCTTAACAAGCGATCAGGTTAGAAATTACCAGGGCCATCCCGGCTTAGTATAACGGGCGTTATGTTGACTAGCTAGAAACATTCTTTGAAAAGCCAACATAACGCTCTATTGAGAGTGGCTGCCTGGGGTGGGTTGCTTAAACCACTGGCCGGGAGCAGCGTCAATATTGTGTTTGCACACCGTAAGGCAAGATATTGATGATGATACCGGTCAGTGGTAAGCTGCCCACATACCAGGTGGCCTCTCTCAATAGGGTTAGACATGTGCAGCAGGGTTATTGTCGGGGGGAGGGTCCCCGTGGGAGGGGGGTCCCTGACAAGGCCCCTGCTGTTTGATATTAACGCTGTATAATGCCCGCTATATGCTCATGCTAAATATTGGCACGATTCTTGCACATACTTGATAAGTGCCTCATTATTACGTAAAAAGTGTAGTAAAGCCCATTCCAGAGGTATTAGCGAAGTATAATTGTAGGTTCAATAAGTGCCTCATAATTCCCGACATATTGAGGTTTACGGTATTTATAAGTGCCACATAATAGCTGACTGACAACATTCATGTAAACTAGCCGATAGGGTAATTTAACAGGTTTAACAAACCGGGCTGGTAGATAAGCAAGGTATCCACTCAATTTTGCAGCTAGTTTACATAATGTTCTGTTGATAGGAAGGCCGGGCAAGGGCACATGGGCTTCTGGTGCGGCAGGACGATAGCGACTGAGGAGCATTTTCCCGGCAGCGGACGATCGCACAAGCGAAGCGCGGAGAGAGGAGCAGCGCAAGGGGAAAGCGGACGAAGCAGAAGCGATCTTAACAAGCGATCGGGTTATAATTACCAGGGGCATCCCGGCTTAGTATAACGGGCGTTATGTTGACTAGCTAGAAACATTCTTTGAAAAGCCAACATAACGCTCTATTGAGAGTGGCTGCCTGGGGTGGGTTGCTTAAACCACTGGCCGGGAGCAGCGTCAATATTGTGTTTGCACACCGTAAGGCAAGATATTGATGATGATACCGGTCAGTGGTAAGCTGCCCACATACCAGGTGGCCTCTCTCAATAGGGTTAGACATGTGCAGCAGGGTTATTGTCGGGGGGAGGGTCCCCGTGGGAGGGGGGTCCCTGACAAGGCCCTTGCTGTTTGATATTAACGCTGTATAAGGCCCGCTATATGCTCATGCTAAATATTGGCACGATTCTTGCACATACTTGATAAGTGCCACATTACTTACGTCAAAAGTGTAGCAAAGCCCATTCCAGAGATTCTGGCAAAGTATAATTGTAGGTGTAATAAGTGCCTCATTATTCCCGACATATTGAGGTTTACGGTGTTTATAAGTGCCACATTATAGCTGACTGACAACATTCATGTAAACTAGCCGACAGGGTAATTTAACAGGTTTAACAAACCGGGCTGGTAGATAAGCAAGGTATCCACTCAATTATGCAGCTAGTTTACATAATGTTCATTATCGGAAGATGGGGGAAGAGTTTTAAAGGGCCCTAACTCCCGGTAATTGCGGCTTTACGGTAATTTAGAAATATATTCTTCCGCTCATTCCCGCGAAGCATTACATTATATGATAAATACCGCTGCTGTCTCGCCATCACCCCACCTCCAATCTCCAATACTATTAATTTTACTAATTATACCGCAAATCGGAAGACAGGCAAAAAGCCGTCCCCTTGCCTTTTGGTCCCCTTTCCTGTTTGCTGAAAAACGAACAAATTAGCATTTCTTTACATATTATGTATGGAAAGGAGGTTAAATTATGGAAATGGGAAATTGTTATCATACCCCCAGCAAAGTAGACTGCCGCGGTCCTTACCACTGCAGGAATACAGCGATGAGGTGCAATTTAGTACAAAACCCCGGTTTCGAAGCAAATTTAAGCGGATGGGCAACTAATAACGTGGTGACTACCAATTACAAACCTCTTGAGGGGACTGCATCAGCCCGTATGGGCTCGGGATTTGCCAGTATGTTTCAGGATGTTTCACTGACTGGAATAAGCAATAAGGCCCTGCTCTTAATTTTTGAGGTTGTTGCAACGGCCCCAGAAGGTGGAAGCAAGTTTAGTGATATGATCGTTGAAGTCCTGTGGTTGGATATGGCCGGAAATGAAATTGGTAGAGGCCTAAGGGTATTATTACCGAATGCAGGTTCTTATTCGAGGTCGATCTTCCTCAACGTAACTGACCGCTCCCCTAAAAATGCTACCAAAGCACGTCTATTATTTAGTAAACAAGAAGATCTTACTACCCCTAACTTTTTAGACATCGATCATATAGTATTGACCCCAGCTGATTCTATAAATCTGTTGCAAAATCCAGGTTTTCAATCAGGTTTAATGAATTGGAACGCTTCGGAGGTTATACCGGGTTCCCTTCCTTTTGAAGGCACCTCAGAGGCATTGTTTGATGAAAATGGTACGTTATACCAGGATGTTGATATAACAAGGAAAACCAGATTCCCCTTTCTGTTAAGCTTCACAGTATTTGGAGAGGGTAGCCTAAACGCCCAGGTAATCTGGTTGGATGGCCTTAATAACCCTATAGCTTCACCGGGTCTTTCTTTATTCATACCTTCCCTCACATTTAATGCCTATTTGCCCTGCCTGGCAGTAACAAAACCAGCACCAGTAAATGCTGTCAAAGCTCGGGTATTATTTACATCTTCAACTGCGATTGGAACAAGGGTGCACTTTGATAATGTGATGTTAATCCCGGTGCAATCAGCTAATCTTATACAAAACCCTAGTTTTGAAAGCGGTCTGATCGATTGGAACTCCTTTCAGACAAGTATCATTACCCCCGATCCTAATAATGCCTACGAACAAGAAAAGTATGCAAAGATGGGTACCAGTGGTTTCCTTATTCAGGACGTATCCCTGGATCGCCAAGGATGTTGCTACTTGTTCTCTTTCGGGTGTCGTTCTACTTCGGGTTATAGTAACCTACTGGCTGAGGTACGCTGGCTCGATGTAAAGGGCAATGAAATCGGCCTTGGACTAAATCTTATTGTAACTGAACGATCAAGTAGTTGGATTCCTTATTACGGGGTGACCGAACCTGCACCGCCTGGGGCGGTTAGAGCCAAGGTCCTATTTAGTTTACAAGGGGGTATTATAGAATTAGACCAGATAGTATTTACATGCTTATCTAGCTGTGCTTCCACATGCTAACAATTATAATGCCCTCCATTGTGTTTATGGCAAAATAAAAATACAGCAGTAAACTGAAAAAAATCATCGTTAGCACCCTGAAAAAATACTACACTTTTGTTGAACGGCAAAAGGAGGTAGTAAAGAAAGGATACTAACAATGATACAAAGATATCATATTAAACACCTGAGCTTTCATAAAGGACAATCCCTTAGAAGTATTCCCGAAGAGACCGGGCATGATTTCAAAACCGCAAAGAAATACGCAGAAGAATCTGATTTTAACGCCAGAACAAAGGCCAAAAGAGGCCGACCTTCCAAGCTTGATCCGGTAAAACCCATCATTGATGCCTGGCTTACAGAAGACCTGAACGACCAGTTAAGCAGCGCCAATACAATTTCATGCTTTTCAACCACGTACTGAAACGTACTGAAGAGGTGCTTGCTTAAGGAGGCACCTTTAAACATTCTCTTCCTCTTCTAACCCTCATTTGCGGCATTTCGGACCTATCTGCTACAATAAAGCATGTCTACGCCATTTTGACAGGAAAGGAACTTCCTACCGATGTATGTTATCTATGGTTATTGTGAATTGTATCTCCCCTACACTTCCACCTTGAAAGAAAAAAGAAGCATCATCCGCAGCATCATGGACCGTTTAAAAAAGCGCATTAATATTTCAATAATGGAAATTCAATACCAGGACTTGTGGCAGCGCTCTATGCTCGCTTTTGCTGCTGTAGCGGCTTCACAAACTGATCTCAATCTTATCGAAGAAGCAGTTTGTTCCACCCTTGATCTGCACCTTACTGAGGCCGAAATCATCAGCCTCCATTTCGACATTATTCCCATTCTTGACGATTAAATACATACTCTTCCATAATTTGCCTCGACAAACAGGCAGGTATTTGCTAATTTTTGTAGAATTTTGTCATTACTTACTTTTATGTAAAATAAGCAATCTCGAGGAAAGGAATGAGTAAATTTGAAAAAAGTAAGTGCTTTGTTAAAACGTTGTTGTATTGTTACTCTGATTACAGTCCTAGCATTCTCTGGGCTCACCGTGGCGGCCCCGCAAACACAGGCAGCAACAGCCTCAAGGACCACGGTCACCCTGGCCAAAGGCACTACATATGCTACCCCTTTGTATATCATTGACAGCGGAAAACCCGGGCCTGTAGTCATGATTGTAGGCGGTGTCCATGGCAATGAAACCGCCGGTTACACGGCAGCAGGAAAGGTAAAAGATTGGTCTATTAAGAAAGGTAAATTACTGGTTCTGCCCCAGGCCAACAAGAAAGCAGTAGCACGTCATACCCGCACTTATAATGGTGATTTGAACCGTGATTTCCCCCAGAGCAGCACCCAGTCCGCTGATAATACCCTATCCAGGGCTATCTATGCGGCAGTTAAGAAATATGATGTCGATTGGCTGATGGACATGCATGAAGGCTACAATTATGCAAAAATAAGCAAATCAGTGGGACAAAGCCTGATTTACTACCCCAACAGTACCACCAAAACCATGGCCAATGCCATTGTGAAGAACCTGAACGGCGGCATCAGCACTTCTTACAAGAAATTCAGCCTGTTCAGGTATCCAGTCAAAGGAAGCCTGGCCAGAGCTGCCGGCCAGTACCTGGGTGTTCACGCATTCATCTTTGAAACCTGCGATAATCCTTCATTAAGTGTGCGTGTCAATTACCAGCTCAAAGCGGCTAATACCCTGCTGTCGCGTTTGGGGATGCGTTAACATTCTCCAGATTGGTTAAAGCTCTACGGATATGTTCTGGACCAATAACCCTGACCATGTCAGGGTTATTGGTTTCCATACCATTATGCGCGGGATGAATGTTATTGGCGCCTGGGACAGAACCATTATTGCTGCGACGGCTACGGGAACGTAAGGCTGTAGTATGAATCGGCGGCCTCATGCGCGGCCTATACGATTCCAGAAGCGACGGGTTAAAGGGCGCCCCGTTAAGATCAGGCGCGATGACGGGTTCGGGGTATGCCTCTGCTTCGATAAATTGTCCTGGTTTTTTTTTTGATCTGGTGGCGATTTTCCAAGTCTTGCGCAGATCCGTTTTCTCGTCCCAGGCGATACGGTTTTTTATCATCCATGGAATAAGTGATATTTCTGCAGCATATTGTTGGGCTAAATCAAGAGCTTCTATTTCATCCCATAGCTGGGGGAATATAGCGCGAAAGTAGTCCTGATTGCCTTTATAAAAGGCCAGCTGCGCTTCAGCATTATTGAGATAATTGCCATTCAATTCATAGTAGCGGCTTACCACGATCTTGGCCAGACAGAGCACTGCCGTGGCAATGTCTTTGCTGACCAGCCAGCTGCCCGGGGTGCGGTATTCAAAACCGCCATGACTTTTTAGGCGGTAGTCGCTGAGACGGCCATATCGTCTGCGACGTTTCACGGCCGTAACCTGGTCTTCGATGAGAAATACCGGAATACCCAGGTAATTGTCCAAAGCACGAAGCAGCCCGCTGTTGAGAGATACATTGCTAAAATGGATATGACCACCGATTGAATAGCCCGGAAATGGTTGACTTCCTGCCACCCATTTAACATTTTGGTAAGGCGCCATTCGATTGGCGCTGCGCAAAGCTTCACGTATATTGCTGATTAAGTTTTGGGGATCTCGATCAGGCCGGGGCCGAATTTCCGCAATAGGCCTTTGCTGCCGGTTGGGTAAGCGGATGGCGTCACAACCTACCATACCTTCTTTGGGAAAAAACTCTGAAGCCGCAACCATTCTGCCGCTTCTGCTGTTTACCAGCATAAACTCTGGATCGGCCCCCAATTTAACCTCATGCTCATCTTGAAAGCACAGGGCTTCAAGTTTATTCACCAGACGTTCAATGTCCTTTTCACGAAGCTGAGGGGATAGATCGAAACCAGCAATCTTCCATTTGCGCTTACCAGTCAACACTATCTCTACCATCAACATATCCAATCCCAGCAAAATCAAGACCCGGCGTGCTAATTGAGCCGCCTTCATGCTATCGTTTTCCTTGAGATATTTTACCCTGGCCGCTTTACCCCGGGTTTCTACCCTTATGGAGAGAATATCCAGATCGCATATCAAAATCTGATAAACTCGATTAATGCTGTCTTCCTCACGGTTTAAGCATGGTATCTTATTGGCCTGCAACACTGCAAATGCTTTGGCTTCATTCATAGCCAGATGCATGGCCGACCGGTTATTTATAATCCTGTTTTGGACATTAGGTCCATTTTGTAGATATATTTCCAGGTACTGCCGCCCCGCAAACAAGGTTTCATTGACCTGGACGTATAATCCAGAATGAATGAGGTGTTGAACGATTTGCCTTCCGGTCTCATTATCAGCATAGATGAAGTGAATGTTCATAGGCCAGACCTTTCTGTCAATTCCATTCTCTGTTGGGCAGCAATGTGGATACAGTAGTCGATCAATAACCTATTATGCTTGCGCCGTATATCCACTTCGTCAAAGCTTGAAGGCTTGGAGTTAACTTCCAGAATCCACATTTTACCCTGGTGATCAATAGCGATATCCATGGAGACAATACCCAGATTCAATTCCAGGCGCTTTTCCAGCAGGACCGGTACATGCCGACAAATATAAGCAAGCTGATCATCAAGAGCAGTTTTAATAGCCGGATGGCGAAAGATACGGCGTATTACACGCTGGTAATCCTCAGCTCGACCTCCATTGGGTATGTGAGTAACAAATTGGTCTTTGCCTGCCACCCTTACGGCAGCGCCGGTGATAACCCAACTGCCCATGCCATCCTTCTGAAACTGCGCCCGCACATCGAATATTCGACCCTTTAGGCGGCAGAGATCCACCACCTGTTGCAGCAGGAAGTCTTCCGGTATGGCGCTTTGTTTTCTCAGAGCAATGTACAAATCATTAATGGATCGACAATTAGTCCAGGCAAGAGGAGCCGACGAGGCTGCAAATCGAAAGTTCCGATCTGATAATGCTTGGACTTTAATAATACCCTTACCCAGCGATCCCATATCAGGTTTTATCAAAACTTGGCCATAGCGCTCTAACAAGATCTCCAGGTTTTGGCGGCTAAACTGCAAGGTAAACGGAAACAGGCTGGAAACCATGGGCACAGTACTTGCAGCCATGTATACTTCCCATTTGCTCAGATAGCGGCTGTTAAATAAAAACAAGTGAGGGTCATCATCATACTGCTTTAATAAGGCCTGAATCTCAGGCCTTTTCTCAATTTTGCGTTTACGGATGCGATTGTAAACAATGTCTGGGCGAGGATAAACTCCCTGTACCCATTGCCCCTTATTATCGGTAGTTACTCCTTCAACAAGGTCTTTATGCTTGCTGGTACCGTGATAGGAAAACAAAAAAACCAGGCCCCCCCGCTGGCGGGCGTGTTTTATCATTTCCTTGTACATGCGGGATTCAAAACGTATCGGTTTGCCTCCTGCCCGCAGCGAACTGACTAAAACACCGATTACGGGGCCAATACATAAAGACCGAGCATCGCTGTGATAAATCAGAAACGGAGAGGCAGGAAGTTTTAGGCGCTCTGCCACCCCTTTAGTAAGGGAGACCAGGTGGTGCCGGCTCTTCAGCGTTGTGCGTAAAGGTCTTACCGGGCAGGATCGGTTACCCGCATACACGTAGATCTCCGGACTTTGTTCGGCGGCAATTTTCTTAAATCGAGCCAATTTTAGTTCAGCAGCTATATGTTTTTGCATCTTGATGCCCCTCGTTTGTTATCTAATTCATCATATGAGTAATAGCAATGTACCGTGCTTGTTGTGTTAACAAGACATTGAAAAATAAAAAATACCGGCAGAGCCGGTATAAGGGTAAATCATATGCACACTTAAACGAGAGTTTTGCATAATAATCTTTTACAGAACAGCATTTCAATATATAGTGGAGCCTGAAAGATGGTTACAGCATATATTGTGCCTTGCTAAAGATATCTGCGCAGATTTTGGCATTATGCAAAATCTTCAAACATAAACCGTATTGTAGGGAATGTCCCTATAGCACGATTTGAAAAAAAGCCCGGGCGGTCGTTGCACCTGCGCAGTAAAAGGGGTATACGCGTGCGAAATATGTACCCTGCCCGGTTGAGTGGCGCCAATTAAAAAAGGAAAGTGGTGATCAGCCCCCGCAAGGGAGACCGGACCTTTTAAGAAGCCGGTGCGCTCCTGAAGGCAACCACTAAAAAACGTGATAAAAAGGCCGCCCCTTGACATGTTTTATACATTGAAGCGGAAATGAATGATGTCGCCGTCCAAAACCTGATATTCTTTGCCTTCCAGGCGAAACAACCCCTTTTCCTTTACAGCCGCCATGGTACCCAGTGTGTAAAGATCCTGGAAAGCAACCACCTCGGCCCTGATAAAGCCCCTCTCAATATCGGAATGAATCTTGCCAGCCGCCTTGCGCGCCGAACAGCCGGAATCGATGGTCCAGGCCTTGACCTCGTCTTCTCCCACTGTAAAAAAGGACAGCAGGTCAAGGCTTTCATATACGGTGCGGGCTACCCGAACCATACCTGATTCCTGCAAACCCAGTTCATGCATGAATTCCTGGCGCTCATCCCCATCAAGCTCCGCGATATCCCGCTCAATACTGGCTGACACCTCCACATAAGGCAGTTGATGACTGTGCAGGTAGGCCACCACCTTATCCTTGCCCGGATAAGTCCCTTGCATCAGGTGATCTTCGCCGATATTCAGACAAACCAGCAGTGGTTTGGAGGTTAAAAACTGATAGGAAAGCAGCAGTTCCTCTTCTTCCCCGTCCAACTCCACGTTTGAGAGGGCCTGCTCATTTTCCAACGCCTGCTGAAGTTTGCTCAGCAGGGCCAGTTCTTTTTCCTGACCTTTCTTTTTCTTACTGGCTTCAATCCGCTGTATCCGCCTTTCCACCAGTCCTAAATCGGCCAAAAGCAATTCATAATGAATGTTCTCTATGTCTCCTAGCGGATTAATAGCATCTCCCAGATAAGGAACATTTTCATCAGTAAATATACGCACCACATGCAACAAGGCATCAGCCTTGCGCACCGCGTCTAAAAACACTACCGCAGCCTTCTCGCTGCCGGGACTCAAACCAGGAATATCAACCAGCTCCAATTGAGCATAGGTGGTCTTTTTAGGTTTATACAAAGCAGACAGCCAATCTACCCGGTAATCAGGAACACGTGCCATGGCTGTATTCGCCTTGCCTACACCTGGTGTTTTAACCTTGCTTTCTGTCATCAATTCAAAAATAGTGGTTTTACCGACCAATGGTAATCCGATTATGCCCAGTTGCATTTTATTGATTCCTTCCTCGATATTTTGGTATTTTATCCATAATAGAATGACTCGCTTGGAGCAGAGTTGCTGTTACCAGGTTGTAGTTTACATAATTAATATTATGGTTAATCTGCCCTGCCTTAGAAGCAACTCATATCAAAAGCAAAGCAGGGAGCGATGTACCCGCACTAGAATACGGGTATGCCGCTCCCCAACGATTGCCGACCGTCATTTCAAGCTGATTTCACCAAAGGAGACGATGAAAAAGATTCCGTTCACAAGAACACCGAGCGCCAGGATGGCATAACCACCTCCACTGGAAAACTGGTAAATCCGGGCCGCATTGCTGATATTAAAGAAGAATACCGCAATTGCTAACACCAGCAGCAATATCACCAGTTTGGGCGCCCCGGAACCCGGGAAGAAGACCAGTAAATATAGTCCATACATGACCAGCATCCACAAATTAATGCTCTTCAAAAGCCGGTAGGTATAATCATCCTTTGCCGATTCACCCTTAATCTCCTCCGACATCTCATCCATATTTACAACCTCAATCTCCTTCTCTGCATGTGTGGCTATGTATTGCAACATGTCATCATACATCTCTGCGGGTGGTGTGATGCCAAAAAAGCCCATGTTGCTCTTTACATAAATAAAGCCTTCTTCGGGATAGGTGGCATACATACGTATAGGGCCCAGGCCTTTGGCAAGGTAAAGCCCCACCTTGTAACCCGGCCAGTCAGCCCCGATAATCGAGCAGAGGTTGCTTTTTCCCACCACCTGGATAACTTGGGTGATTTCCTTCCAGGGAACCATCTTGACATTAGCGCCCCACTGGATGCGCAGCCCTTTATCCCCTACCCGATAGGAGATATTGAAAGCTCCCACTGCAAGATAGGCAAATGCAGCTATAAACAGATAAGCAGGTGCCAGCAGCATGATTTTCAAGACCTTGTCTTCCGGGGCCAGTGAATAGTTAATCCCCCACAGAGCCAGCGCAAAAACAAATACTGCCAGCAATATTGTTAACCATACTCCCCGCCCTGGTTTGGCGCGATACTCCATTTTTCCCTTATCTCCTTCCTCAAAGTGTCTGATCCTGCGCTAATCATACTCATAAAACCCTCTACCGCTTTTTTTACCCAGGCGACCTGCCCTGATCATAGTGGTAAACAGCGGATGGGGACGGTATTTGCTATCCTTAAATTCGTCGCAATAGAGCAGCATGGCATTGTAGAGGTTGTCCAGGCCAATGATGTCTGCCAGGGCTAAAGGGCCGATCGGCAACCCCAGTCCTGCGCAAGCAGTTTGATCGATATCTTCTCGAGAGGCCAAATCTTCTCCATAAATATGAATGGCCTCGTTTATCAACGGTACCAGCATGCGGTTGTACAAGTATCCCGGACTTTCTCTCTTGAGCAGGACGCTGGTTTTGCCAATACGGGCACAAAATTCCCGGGCCAGCTCAATGGTGTCGTTTGCAGTATCCAATCCTCTTATGATTTCAACCAGAGGACGTGAAGTAACAGGATAAAAAAAATGCATCCCTAATATTTTGTCGGCCCGTTGTGTGGCGGCCGCGATTTCTGTGATAGAAAGGGTAGATGTATTGGTGGCTACGATGGTATGTGACGGACATATGCTGTCCATCTGCGTAAAAATCTGTTTCTTGACCGCCATGTTTTCTACTGCAGCTTCAATGACCAAATCAACCTGCCCGGATTGCTCCAGGTCTGTGGTTCCGTATATGCGGGATAAAATCTGTTCCTTATCCTCCCGGCTTAATTGATTTGCTTTAACCATTGACGCTAAATTTGCTTCTATCGTCTCAATCCCGTCATCCACCAGCTTTTTTTGCAGGTCGCGAAGGATAACGGTATACCCGCCTGTTGCTGCCACCTGGGCAATGCCTACCCCCATAATGCCGGCACCTAGTACGGCTATTTTTTTCACTGCCATTGCCCCTTCCGCTTAATCTACATCGCCAAAACTAATCCCAATACCCCGGGCGGCAGATACCAAATCCCCGTCCGTATTTACTTTGCGAATCTCTTTTATGGCCTCTGTCAAAGGCACCGATCTGATCTGATTCCCTTGCAGACTGACCATAGTGCCAAATTCACCACGCACAAAGGCATGTACTGCCGCCACCCCATAGCGGGTTCCCAGAATACGGTCAAAGGGAATTGGTGAACCGCCCCTTTGCAGGTGGCCCAATACTGTTACCCGTATTTCCACATTGCGCAGCACCTTGCCCAAATCCTCGGCCACTTTCTCCCCGATCCCGCCCAGGCGTATAGGATCATGACTGGTAGGCACGTAGTTTTGCACCACCATTTCGCCTCCCTGAGGAAAGGCACCTTCAGCTACTACGATAATGCTGAATTTCTTGCCCTGACGGTAGCGTTGTGCAATCTTTTTAAGAATGGTTTCAATGGAGAATGGAATCTCAGGGATGAGAATAACATCGGCACTCCCGGATATGCCGGCATGTAAAGCGATCCAACCGGCATAACGGCCCATTACTTCCAGTATCATAACCCGGTGGTGTGACTCAGCCGTGGTGTGCAGCCGGTCCAGGGCCTCAGAAGCCGTGTTCACGGCAGTATTGAATCCGAAAGTAACATCAGTTGCGGAAAGGTCATTGTCAATGGTTTTGGGCACGCCCACCGCTAAAACACCTTTTTCGAAGAATTGATGGGTGATATTCAGAGTGCCGTCCCCGCCGATGACAATCAAACCGTCCAAACCCAGGTTTTGAAGATTGCCTATGGCGCGATCGGATTCATCGGTTTGCAGGTGTCCTTCCTGGGTAACCGTAATAAAAGAAAAGGGGTTGTCGCGATTACTGGTTCCCAGAATGGTCCCTCCGGTATGACTAATACCGGAAACGCGTCGCAGATCCAGGTTTATATAGTTGTTTTCCACTAATCCACGGAAGCCATCCAAGAAGCCTATTACCTCAATCCCATATTCCATGATGGCTGTTTTCGTTATGGACCGAATTACTGCATTCAGTCCCGGACAATCCCCTCCCCCGGTGAGAATGCCAATATGCCCTACCTTAGACACAAAGAAATTCCTCCTTTATAAATAGAACGACCCCAACGATTACAGACAGTAACTCAGGTCAGCCCATCCTTACACTATTCTTTGCCGGCGTGGCGTTTCCCTTTTGAAATTAAGGTTTTTCTGTCAAAACCACGGACACTGCAATTGGCGAGCGGTTGCGGATGATATGCATAATGATTGTATCCCCCACTTTATGGCCTCTTAAGACCTCTTGAACCTCGTCATAGGTGTTGACCGGGGTCTGGTCAATCTGGGTGAGAACATCATATTTTTTCAAGCCCGCCTTGGCAGCCGGAGATCCGGCTTCAACGCCTGCTACTACAATACCTCGCGCTTGAACCCCCAGCGAGTCGGCCATCTCTTTGGTGATTGATTGCATATAGATGCCGATATAAGGCCTTATTACCTTGCCCTGTTGTATCAAATCATCCAGAACTTCGCGCACCGTATTGATGGAAATGGCAAAACCTATACCCTGAGCCTGCGCATTGACTGCCGTATTGATCCCGATTACCTGTCCGTTCAGGTTCAGCAATGGTCCTCCGCTGTTGCCGGGATTAATGGCTGCATCGGTTTGAATAAGATTCTTATAGACCCGATTTTCTATCTGCATCGGTCTTCCTTTGGCGCTGACCACCCCGACGGTTACGGTATGATCCAATCCATAGGGGTTGCCGATGGCCACGACCCAGTCCCCAACCCTCAGGTTATCGGAATCGCCCAGTTCCAGCCAGGAATATTTCTGATTACCGGAAATCTTCAGAACAGCCAGATCCAACTCATAGTCTTGTCCGACAACAGTGGCCGGAAATTTCTGCCCGCTGGACACATTGACAGTAATGCTGTCGGCCTGATCAATGACATGCTGGTTGGTAATAACATAACCGTCTTCATTGATAATTACGCCGGTGCCTATGGCTGTCTGCACACTTTGCCGGGGTGTGATCCGGTCTCCAAAAAAGTCCTGAAAAAATGGATCCATAAATGGAGCACCGCTGCTGACAGCGGAACTGGTTTCAATATTCACCACTGCTGCGCTTACCTTGGTGACCATGTCGGCAATCCCGTTGGGGCCGATCAATACCGGACCCACAAGCGGGCTGGATTGCGGCACCTGCGCCTGCTGCTGTTCAACCTTCTGTTGCTCCGCCTGTTGTGCCCAGAGATAATTGGCCAAATAAAAGCTGCCAAATCCTATGG
The DNA here is from genome assembly GCA_050949825.1 of Syntrophomonadaceae bacterium. GTDB lineage: Bacteria > Bacillota > Syntrophomonadia > Syntrophomonadales > Syntrophomonadaceae > DTU019. The sequence goes on from JBMNGL010000013.1 coordinate 394,190, forward strand.
CGGCAACAATCAGTAAAATAGTGACAAATTGAATGGTACGGTTCTTATTCATCTTGTCCACCTTCCCTCTTTTCTGTTACCTGCCCCCTTTATTATACTAAATATTTTCCCGGTCCTGAATCTGTTGCTGGGAAACAAATGCAGCCACAAAAGGTCATCACAAGAGATAAGCTCACTGTCCCCTGTACCATGTGCTGGTATCCCCCTGTAGCTACTAATCTAAGGCTTTTTTTGGGGAAAGCCGGCCAGATAGCAGGCAAATTCAAGCGGGCGACGGAAGGTTTTGGCGACTACGTCCTGCGAAACCAGGCTATGCGTAGTTTTGCGGGGTTTGGAATTCACCTCAATCAGGTAGGGGATGCCGTTTTTGCCCATGCCTATATCCAGGCCCAGTTCCCCATAAATGCCCTGGCTATGGCTTTCCAGCGTCAATGCCACCGTTTTGCACAACTCTTTTATGAGGGCATACTTCTTCCTGCGCGTTTCACGCCGGTATAAGCGATTCATAAGCCGTTTCATCTTTTCAAAGCTTCCTCCACTGCTCAGATTGGAAATATTGCTTCCATGAGGGGCAATCCTGGCAAACTTCTTTCCAGTTTGCCATTCCCCCCATCCATTTTTTTGATAAATGATGCGTATATCAAAGGCAGAACCATTGTATTTAGCAAGATCCAGTCCTTCCTGAACCAGATAGGGGCGGCCTTTTCTGACTGTGGCGGTGCGCTCTAACAAATCCCCGGCTGTATCTGAGGTGCCTTTGATGCGCCCGCCAGGGTAGGCAATATACTGCAACTTCTGGTTTTTGCTTTTCTTAACATAGATAATGCCCTTGCCCAGACTGCCATTACAGGGCTTTAGGAAGAGCACTGCGTACTTCTCAAGCATTGCCTCCAGTTGGGCTGGATTTAACAGCCGGGTTTCAGGCAGATGAAGCGACAAAGACGGATTTTGGGATAAAACCTGATAAACCTGCCATTTGTTCAGAAAGGCTGGATTAAAATATTTGACATGAGCCGTGGCCAGCAGCTTGCGCTTGGTTTCCGTGATGATAGGCTGGGCTTCGCGTCGACGGCTGGGAACTCGATCATATACTACATCAGGCAAGGGATAAATCGCTGCAGTCCAGACTCCTCTTTCAGAAGATGCTCCCTGTTTGTAATTGTAACCCCGAACCGTTTGGCTTTGCCAATCGATGCCGGACGGAGTAAAGACAAATACCTGTCCACGAAGGGTTTTGCCCAGTTGGCTGAGGTATACCAATTCGGCCTGAACACTGGTCGGGCTTGGGTTTAGGCGGTTAGGCAGGCTGGTTGCCAGGATGCCAACCGTAGGGCCCAAATGAATCATCCGTGCTCCACTATCATAGCGGAAACGGAGTTTATGCCCCTTGCTTAAATACAATGCCCGCGTCAAATCCGGGGACAGTATATAATCATTTCCCTCTGAAAAAGTCATCTTGCTGGTAACAAAACGGCATCCTACCCTCACCGTCGCTGTGTCTTCAGAAGGAATCTGATATCGTTGGCGCAATCTGTGGCCAATCACTATCTGACCGATAATATTGCTCATATTGCAGTCCTCTCATTCAAGCCAATATTTATATGGTAGCTGCTAGCTGTCGGCGACATCGGCATTTTCATCAACAAATCCGGCCAGATAGCGCGCATATAGCAGAGGTTTTAGCACCGTCATTCTGCGGGTGCGGTGTTCGTGCAGCATTCTGAAAACCTGGCGGCCTGGTTTCAGGTTGGCTTCAATAAACCAGATCTTACCTTCGCGGTCTACGCCAATATCGATTCCCATTTCACCCGCAGGTCCAATAGATTTTTCCAGGGTTTGGCCAGCTTCCAGGGCGACATAGCGAATAGTGCTGATGATCTCCGCAACCTTGGCTTCACTTCTGAAATGCGAACGCAGCACACTATTCACCTTTAGAGCGTAGCCCCCGGAGCTTATATTGCTGGTAATGGCACCGCTTTTCCCTACCCGGCATGCCATACCGGTTATAGACCATTCCCCGCTGTGATCCTTTTGAATCAGCACCCTGACGTCGAGTATATTGCCCCTGGTGCGGATTAAATCGATCTGTTTCTGTACAATATAGCGACGACGTCCCATTATGCTGTACAATTTGCGCCGTAGAGTGCTCATCGAAGCCGCACTGCCCTGATGAATTCTATTATTAAAACGGTAATGGTAAAGATAGCGCTTGCTGCCAGGACGTTTCACCACTTTTATAATATTGCGCCCCAGCGAGCCATTAACCGGTTTAATATATACACCCCGGTATTTGTGCATCATGGCATCGACCTGACGCAAGCTGGTTACCAGGCGGGTATCTGGAACGTGCGGAAGCAGTCCGGGATGCTGATTGAGAATCTTGAAAGTCTGCCACTTGCCAATCAAGGCAGGGTTGGAGATAGCCACCCCGTGCGCTTTAAGGCCACGGCGGGCTCGATTAATCACTGCCGAGTAGCCTTTGGCACGTGGATACACTACATCTGGCATAGGGAAGGTGCCCCTGACCCACCTGCCGCCTGTATAGGTCCAACCACTAACCGTATTATTTAGCCAGTTAATACCCGCAGGACTGAACCCAAAGCAGATTTGGCCCAGGGAGCGGGAAGCTATGATCATCTGCTTGAAAAAATAAGATTGCCCTAAAAATGGTCGTTGCGAATCTGCACCAATCTCTGCCAAAATCCCCACCACCGGCCCCAGCTGAATTTCTGCTTCTCCGATTTGAAGTCCATATTGACGCCCTGACACCAGGAATAAACGTCGTATGATAAGAGGGTGCAACGATATTAGATTTCTATTTTTTACCCGTGGATTCACTTTAAGATTGAGGGTTTTCTTTAATTGGCCCACCCCAAGCTTGATTTCCTGGAGGCTTTCGAGATCAAAATCATTGGCTAGCTTGGCGCTAATTATTAAGCTATCAGTCGGAGTACGACTATTTGAGGCAATTGAAACCTTTCTGAATTGTTTCATTCTTTATCTCCAGTACATAAGTTTTGTATCATATAATATGAGTACTGTGCTGCTTTTGCTAACAATGCATATGGCAGGGATAATAAAATCTATTTGGCTCAGGATAAATATAGGAAACCTTGTTGTGGAGGTTGGAAGTGATAATAATCAGCGCGTGCCTGTGTGGCGTCAGGTGTAGATATGACGGCCTCAGTAACATGCATCCCACATTTATAAAACTCCTGCAGACCGGACAGGCTATTCCGGTCTGTCCGGAACAACTGGGGGGCTTAGGTACCCCCCGTGATGCGGCCGAAATAGCGGGTGGCTCGGGTCAGCAGGTTCTTCAAGGCCAGGCGCGAGTGCTCAATAAATCTGGACAGGATGTCAGCAATTGCTTTATACGGGGTGCGCAGGAAACCCTGCACCTGGCACAGGCTGTTGATGCTTCGCTGCTTATACTTAAGAGCCGCAGTCCCTCCTGTGGTGTCGGTGAGATTTATGACGGCAGTTTTTCATCCCGGCTACGCTCGGGTGATGGGGTTACAGCAGCCTTGCTCCGGGAGTATGGCTATGCCGTCATAAATGATGAAGCCTATCTGCGGGCAGCGGAATCATTATCCTGCCCGCCCCCCGAATAGAATTGGTAAAGGAGACATTATGAAAGCTATTTGCCTATTTTCTGGCGGCCTGGATTCGCAATTAGCCGCCTATCTTATTAAAAGGCAGGGCATCGAGGTGGTAGGGGTTTGTTTTCAGACCTCCTTTTTTGGCAACAATCCTGCTATCAGGGAAAGTGCCGCCCGCCTGGACATCCCTCTGCACACACTGGAAATCGGCCCGGAGTACATAAGCGAGGTGCTTCTTCAACCAAGATACGGATATGGGAAAAACCTCAATCCCTGTATTGATTGTCATGGTTACATGCTGCGCCGGGCCGGGGATCATATGCAGAATATCGAGGCCTCATTTCTTGTTACCGGAGAGGTCTTAGGGCAGCGGCCTATGAGCCAAAATAAGTCTTCACTGCAATTAGTGGAAAAACTGTCCGGATATCCCGGCTTGATTGTGAGGCCACTATCGGCCCAACTTCTCCCCCCCACCATCCCGGAGCAAAAAGGATGGATCAATCGAGAACATTTACTGGATATCAGCGGAAGGGGCAGAAATCGTCAGATGGCCCTGGCAGCAGAGTTTGAGATTACCGACTACCCCACTCCGGCAGGGGGATGCCTGCTTACCGAGCCCGGTTTTGCAAGGCGCTTAAAAAGACTGCTGGAATGCCGCAGCCATCCCACCTCTGCGGATATAGAGCTATTAAAAATCGGCCGCCACTTTTATTTGGACGCTGGCATTGTTCTGGTGGTAGGCCGTAATAAAGCTGAGAACGAGGTTTTAACAAGGTTGGCAGGCGGGGAAGATATCATCATTAAGGTGGCGGATCGTCCTGGCCCTACCGGTTTATTGCGTATGCTGCAGCCCGGCACAGCCAATATGGAATATGCTGCCGCTATTGTTGCCCGATACAGCGATGCTAAGGCATTGCCGGCAGCCAATACCAAACTGTTAGATTACCGGGGGACCTTGTTGTCACAACTCATGGTGGTTCCCTTATCTCCCGAACTAACCCCACCCATGGTATAAGCGCTTTTAATATAAAGCGGTAAAACCGGGTGAAGCAGCACCCGGTTTTACTTTTTGGTTTTCTATTCGCCTGCTTTGTCATGCAGTGACCAGGCTGGATTGTCCTGCAGCCATGATGCCAGGCGTGCCAGGCATAACACCGTACTTGGACTCAGATTATGCTCGATCTTTTCAGTTTCAACCAGCACATTTTCGGTCACACCAATTATTTTCAAGAATTCCTCGATTATGTGATGTCTTTCTAATAGATAGGCTCCAACTTCCCACCCCTGCTGGCTGAGGGTTACAGCACCATATTTTTCATACTCAACATAGCTCATATCGGCTAGTTTTTGTATCATATGACTGGCTGAAGGTGGCTGCACATGCAGTGCTGCAGCAATATCGCTGATTCTGGTATAGCCTTTTGGTCCGGATAAGCGGTAAATCATTTCCAGATAATCCTCCATACTGGCAGTCAGGTGATTGTTTTTTTCAATTAGTTCATAACCTCGAATGGTGCGAAACCCGTTATTTTCTTGGCCCACGGTTTAGCCCCCAAGCTGGATTTTCTTGTTCCATACATATGCTCACAGAGTCTGTAATAGTAGGGTGGAGTCAGGTTGGTGATGGTGAAGAATAGGCTCAGAGCTGCAATACAGAGCATCATGCGTTCTATCTGACTTCCGACTATTGGCATTGCTATGAAAGCCCCCTGTTTTTGTCATGCCTTAAGGGCAACGCCCGAAGGATCTTTCGCGCAGCGAACAACTCCCGGGTTAAGATCCTTCGCTTCGCTCAGGATGACACCTGACGGCAACACCCGAGGCTTCTTCTAATTGGAGTAACGTTTTCGTTTATCGTGGTGCAGTAACGCATGCAAATTCTGAGCAACATGCTTATTCTCCTTGAGCTCCTATTTAATCAAAAATGGATAAGTCGATCAGTTTAAACATTAAGCGATGACCCTCTTGAGCGGGATGACCGCCATCTGCCAGCAGCAACTCAGTCCTTATTTTGCCCTCCTCACCATAGAAGGCTTCATGAAAAGGGATCAGGGCAATATGGTGCTCACGAGCATAATTAGTCATCCACTCCCGCAGCCTCACCAGGGGTATTTCCCAGAAGGGGTCATCGACCGCCGTGGGGGTTCCAAAAACGACCTTGATGCCTTTCTCTTGCGCTTTTGCTGCCATATCGCGGAAATTCCAAGAGATACGGTCAAAGGACTCCCCGCAGATTACGTCATTAATACCACCAGAAATGACTACATGGGTGGGTTCATACTGCAAGACCGCCCGTTCAAAACGCTTGAGCATATCCGAAGTGGTATTGCCATTGATGCCCTGGTTAATAACCTCGGCCTTTAGCACCGTCTCCAACTTACTCACCCAGGAATGGGATGGTCCCCAGGGAAAGCCCCAGGTAATGCTGTCACCTAGAAATACGATCCTGTTCCGCTTCATCAACTAACCCCCTACTGCTGTGTTAACGAGAAACGGGGCAACAAATTGTCGCCCCGAATGTTTTGCAAAAATGTTATTGCTTGGTGAAGTCTTCTATCCGTTTGATGACTTCATTTAGCTTATTCAAGCTTTCCCCGTAGCCAGCCCAATCACCCGCCTGCAGCCTTTGCTGAGCCAGATCATAGAACTCTCGCGCCTGCCGAGCCAGGTTTTGTACCGTATCCTGGCTAGCCGGCTGCGGCTCAGTAGGAGCGACACTGGGTTGATCTGGCGGGCCAGTCTGATTACCAAACAGTCTCAGCAGGGCTTTATCCAAACTGGGTTCCATCACAATGCTGTTGCCAAAGCCTACAATGACCCGTTTTAACTCCGGCAATTGACTGTTTTCGGCCTGCAGGTAGAACCGGTTCTACATACAAGTACTGCATTATCAAAGGGAATGACAATCAGGTTGCCGCGATAAACCCTGGAACCACTCTGATCCCACAGGGTCAACTGCTGCGATATCACGGTGTCCTGTGTGATGCGAGCCTCAAGCTGTTCAGGACCGTAAGATGGTCTCCTGCTTATTGAACTCGTAGACTAACAGTTTGCCGTAATTGTCTCCGTCCATGCGAGCCGCCATCCAGCCTATCATATTGGGCCGGTTCTTCGGGGTAAATGGCATCATTAGAGACGTATTCGGGCTTTTCCTCATCAGGGAAGCGCATAATGATATAATAGGGTTCCATTTCTACCTGCTGATCACCGACCACTTCCTTGGGAATCAGCCAGGGGTCTTCTTTGTTGTAGAAAACATTAGGGTCTAACATATGGAAGTTGCGGTACATGGCTGCCTGTGCCTTGAACAAATCTTCGGGATAGCGCACATGGCTTCTTAAGTCCGGCAGGCATTTCCTCCAGGGGTTGATACACACCCGGGAAAGATAGCGGCATAGGTCTTGATAATCGGATCCTCGGCATCGGCAATATAGAAGCGCATTTCTCCGGTGTAGGCATCGCAGGTTAATCTTGACCGCATTGCGGATGTAGTTGTTGCCGTTGCCGCCCGGATACGGTTCTGAATAAGGATAATACCTGGGTAACAGGTATACGCGTCCACAATCCAGTACAATTTGCCATCCTCATTCAATACAATATAAGGGTCATTATCGAATTGCAGATAAGGTGCAATGGTGCGCACCCGCTCATTAATCTGCCGCTCCCATCAATATCTGACTGGAACTGGTGATATCGCTGGATAAAACCATCTTGTAGTCCTTCATGACCCAGCTCAATACCAGGCGTCGTGGCCAGGAGCCGATTTTTATGCCGTTTTGGCCTTCATAAGTGGCATACATGTTTTTCTCCCCCATGGGGTAGTCAAACTCAGGCTGCTTGGTATTGACGATAACCGTATTATGGGTGCGCTCACCAAAATAGATTTCCGGACGAGAAATGACAATCCCCTCTTCGGTGCGGGGCGGAACATCCTGAATAAAGAAACGCGGAAATCCTTCCTGAGCAATTTCTGTCACCGGGCTCATAAGGATTCCATAACCATGCGTATACATCAGGGTTTGGTTGATCCAGGTTTTGGCATTATCCGGCAATTGATTCTGGTCAATTTCCCGCGCTGCCACCATCACCTGCCGATAGGCGCCGTTAATGGTATAGCGGTCTACATCCACATCATGAAATACATAATAGCTCCTCAGTTGCTGCAGGTTCTGAAAGGTTACCATCAAGGGCTGCCAGTCCCAGAGGCGAATATTGGAGACTATGCCATGATTCTCCGCCTTATTGATGTCAAGTGTATAGGTGTTGGTAAATGGCTTAATCTCCGCTTTGTCCAGGGCATAGGCAGAACGGGTGTATTTGATGGCATTCTGAATATACGGGGTTTCACGGTTGAACTCATTGGGCTGCACTACCAGTTTTTGCATCAGGGACGGGTAAACGCTGCCCATGACCACGGCAATAACCAGCCAGGCTCCCAGGCTGATCGCAATCCAGTTGATTTTCTTAATCCATAAATTAGCCAGGATAATCAGGGCCACTACAAGTGAAACCACTATTAAGGTCTTATAAGCGGGCAGGCTAGCATGAACATCCGCATAGGTAGCACCCCAAACGATACCTGTAGGAGAAAAGAGGATCCCATAGGCGTCGAGCCGGTAGCCCCAGGCCTTCACCATTAAAATCAAGGCAATCAGGATGGCCATATGGCTCTTGGCAGTGGTGAACTGCCGCCAGTCCCCTAACAGGAGATCCGCTGAGGCGTTTAAAGCGTAAATCAGACCAACCATGATGGTAACCAAAACCAGTGTTAACATAAGTATGGCATATACATCATGGTAAAATTTCAGGCTAAAAAAATAGAAACCCAGGTCTTTATTGAAAATAGGGTCCGTCAGGCCGACCGGCACCTGGTGAAGAAACTGCTGAACAGTGAGCCATTTTCCATTGCCTGCAGCACTGACCAGCAAGGCGCCGAACACGCTTAAACCCACTAAAAGCCATTTTCCCATAGGGCCTTTTAATAATTCCCGCCACGGTGAGAATGGAGTTTGATCCAGGTAGATGACTTCACGGCCTTCATCAATGTCTTCAGGTTCCATCTCTCCCAGGCGGCGGCGGGTAAACCTCAGATTAGCATAAAAAAGCAGGAATGATACGACAAACAAGAACAGGTACAGCAAGATTTGATTGGACAGAATGGTTACAAATACACTGGCATAATTCACCGATTCAAACCATAACCATTGTACATAAAGACCTGCCAGCAATGAAAGTAAACCTAGAGCAACCAGCAGCAGAAATAGCTTGGTGCTGCTCTTCATGGAGTGCATTGGCCCATCCCCCTTCCGTCAACTGAACAGAACGTCAGTTGCCAGCCATAATACCATAATAGTAATATCTTAATCAAGATCAATTCATTCGTCGCTGTAAACCTCACTCAGCAAGGTCTCTTTACGCAGTGCGGCACATCCGCAGTCCCTATCCAGGGGTAAATCGCGCATCGCCTGACACAAAATCCGGCCAACCGCCCGGCCCTGTTCATAAAAGATCTGGGCTAATTCTTCATGTTGCCACGGACTTACAATGCCTTCGGCGTAATTAACCACCATATATAACCCAGCATAACAGGCCCCGATCTCCCGGGCCAGATACACTTCGGGGCAAATGCTCTGCCCCACCACATCGGCACCACTCTGTTTAAAGTATTGTACTTCGGCCGGACTCTCAAAATGCCTGCCATCGGTATTCACATAGATACCCCGGTCAAATACCCGCCCGTCCCGCCAGTTTTGATTACAGGTCTTAAGCAAGGCCTGGCACAGTTCGGGGCATAAAGCATTGCGCATCACCAGCAGGTATTTATCCCCCAGGTGTACATCCTTGCGCATGGAAAAATCCATGTAATCATGAGGTATCAGCAGATCGCGCGGCCTCAACAGGTGGTTAATGCCCCCTACCCCACCTTCAGCTAAAACTGTCTTGACCCCGGCCTCTCTTAATACCCAGAAAACCTGACGCGAAGCCTCGGCCCGGCTGACGCCGCTTCTCCAGCCATGCATGGCACAGGTTAATACCCGCCTGCCGCCTCTGTCATCATCTATATACACGCATTTAAAGGCTGGACTGGAACCGAAGGGGGTCTCAAAAATCAGGTCCCGGGCTTCAACCACCACATAATCCAAATCCAGTGCTTCCGGGAAGTCGATACTAAGGGTGCTGGACCCGCCAATCAGACCCAGCACACATGAAGGCACTTGCATTTCAGTTCCCTCTTTCTATTATATGAGGATTTTGCATAATTCCAAAATCTGCGCAGATATTTTATCAAGGCACGATATATGGTGTAACCATCTTTCAGGCTCCACTATATATTGAAGGCTATTCTGCAAAAGTTAATTATGCAAAACCCTCATATAGGTGATTCCACTGCAAAAAAACCAAATTAAGTTGTTTGAATGTATAAATATGTAGGAGCCGTTAGACGCAACATGGTAGCACTTCCCCCAACCCCTGTAGATTTTATCTCTGGCTTAATCGAAAACGCGCAAGACCTCATAAGCGGTATCACGCAAGGCCGGGGTGCGTCCCGTACCGCGGATCAGATCCAGCATGCTGTTGATATGCATTTGATAATGCAACCCCGCTGCCCGCACCACATTCTCTTCCAGCATTAAACTGCCCAGATCATCGGCCCCAAAATACAGGGTCATTTGACCTATACGCTCACCCTGCGTAACCCAGGAACCCTGTATATGATCAAAATTATCCAGATACAAACGAGATAAGGCTAAAAAACGCAAATAGAGGGAGGAAGACATCTTTTTCCCCCTCAACTCATTGTTGCCAGGTTGATAGGTCCAGGCAATAAAGGCTCTAAAGCCGTTGGTTTCATCCTGCAAAGCCCTGATTTCACGCAGGTGTGCGATGCGTTGTTCCAGGGTTTCCACAGTTCCCATCATCATGGTGGCGGTACTTTTCAAACCCAGGCGGTGCGCGGTGCGCATGACCTCCAGCCAGGTGGCGGTGTTGACTTTATTGGGACTGATCTGTGCCCTAACCTCATCATGAAGGATTTCTGCACCTCCCCCGGGGAGCGAATCCAGGCCTGCTTTCTTCAGCCGCAACAGGGTATCCGCTATGGTCAAATCGGAGTTCTTGGCGATAAACACCACTTCGGGAGCAGAAAGGGAATGTAGGGTCAGACCATAGCGGGTTTTAATCTCTTTAAACATGTCTTCAAAAAAATCAATATGCAGATCCTCATTTAATCCGCCTTGCAGCATAATCTGGGTGGCGCCAAGCTGCATTGCTTCCATGATCTTGCCAAACAAGGTGGCCTTATCGATCACATAGGCATCAGGATCAGTCTTGCGGCGATAAAATGCACAGAATTTACACTGACAGGAACAGATGTTGGTGTAATTTATATTGCGGTCGATGATGAAAGTGATAAGGTCGTCCTGAAATATCTTGTCCCTGGCCTGGCAGGCCGCCTGCCCCAATTCAAGCAGATCCCCATGCTCAAAAAGAAAGGCGAACTCCTGGTCGCTCATACGCCGTCCTTCCAATACTTCGCTCAAAATACTCTCGCTATTCAAGGGCACACCGTCTTTCCAATGAACTTAAATTATATGTCGAGAATCTGCAGAGGAGGCATTTCCTCCAGTAATCCCAATTGATGAGCTTGACGGTAAAACTCCAGCAACCCTTCCTGTTTGCTGTGGTCAAAATCAAACTTCAGGGTCTGAAAATATTTCACCATATAGTCTGGTCCGAAGTCTTCCCATTGAGAAGCTTTTCGGGCCACATCATCAATATTCTCCAGGCTGAGTTTAATGGAGTCAGCAAAGGTTTCTTTCACTATTTTCAACTCAGCCATGTGATTGGTGGCATAATCCTTGCGAATCGCCCATACCGCAAAAACCATGGGCAAGCCGGTATATGTTTTCCATTCCAGACCCAGGTCATAGATGAATAGGCGATCATGGGTTTTGTAGCGGGCCCTTAAGGCGTCATCTCCAATTAGCAAGGCCGCCTCTGCCTCCATTAACATGGCGCCCAACTCCGGGGCCGAGTTGAAATACTCGGGCACAATATGGTAATGATTAGCCATAAGAATACGCAACAGGGCCTGTGATGTGGCTGAAGTGTTGGTCATGGCAACCCGCTGTTGATGCAGTTTTTCTATCGGCAGGCGGGAAAACAGGTAAATGCTCTTTACCTCGCCATCGCAACTAATAGAAATGTCCGGCATTAAAACATAGTCCCGATAATTACGGGCATAAGAAATGGACGGCACCGGCGCCATATCGAGGAGATTATCTTTTAGCATCAGATTTAGATCGGAAGGATAGCCCTTGATCAGATCAATTTCCAGGAGGAATTTCTTTTCTATCAGGCCATAAAACAAGGGAAAACAGTTAATGAACTGAATATGTCCTACCCTGGGTCTCATGTGTATAATCCCCCAATCTAAAAACGTTGAATAACATTATACAACGTATCGCGCTCTACGGGTTGATAACCGGCTTCTTTTACCAGGGTTATTAAATCCTGTTTTGATATGCCCCGTTCAGTAGCAGCACCGGCAGCATGCATGATGCGCTCTTCCACGACAGTACCATCGATATCGTCAGCTCCAAAATCCAGGCTCACTTGAGCAATGGGCAGGCCGAGCATTATCCAGAAGGCCTTAATATGAGGGATATTGTCCAGCATCAGGCGTGAAACCGCAATGGTGCGCAGGTCATCAACGGCACTGGTGCGTTTGATGTCTGTTAACTGGGTGTTTTCAGGTAAAAAAGGCAGTGGGATAAAGGACTGGAAGCCCGGGGCTTCATCCTGCAAAGCCCGTAACTGACAGAAGTGATCGATGCGGTCTTCCAGGGTTTCTACATGCCCGTACAGCATGGTGCAATTAGTCTTAATCCCCAATTGATGCGCCTTGCAATGCACCTGAAGCCATTCTGCGCTGCTGGCTTTGCGCGGACACAATTCGCTGCGAATCTGGTCATTGAGTATTTCAGCGCCGCCGCCGGGAATTGATCCCATTCCTGCTTTTTGCAGCATCAACAAAACCTCTTCTACGGTCTTGCCGCTGATTTTAGCCATATGGAAGATCTCTACCGCAGTAAAAGCCTGAATGTGAATATGCGGATAGGCGTCGTGAAGCTTTTGAATCACCTCTACATAATAATCTATCGGCATGCTGGGATGCATGGCACTGACCACATGAAACTCAGTAATGCCCTGATCTACAGCCTGAGCGCCATAAGCCAGCGCTTCATCCGGGGTCATGCAATAGGGTCCCCCGCCGCCATCCTCGTCCACCCCGAATGCACAGAATTTACAGCGGGATACACAGATATTGGTCAGATTTATATGGCGATTAACATTGAAAAAGACTATCGGCCCGGATATCGCCAGCTTACGTTCACGGGCTATGGCGGCAACAGCCAAAAGATCGGGATGTTGATAGAGGAACAATCCTTCCTCTTTGGAAAGACGCTGACCCTGTCTGACCTTATCCCTTATAACGGTTAATTGTGCGTCCACTGCAAAAACCCCCGTCACATTTACCTAAACATTATAGCAGATTGGGAACTGCATCGAAATAAGCATAGCCACAACCAGGCTGATTCCCAATAATAAGGATAGCCAAAATCGTCCCATTATCACAGGCGTCTTTTCCGAATAGAGGGGTTTCTTTTAAATGTATTGGGGTCAAACTCCTCTATAAAGGTCAAGGCCCACTCCAGGCGGCGGATAATCTCATCGGTGCTGCCCTGCCCGGTATAAATTAATGGTTGGCAGCTAAATTTCTCAATGAAAATGCTCAGGCCCAGAGCGGTCTCTTCCAAGTCTAACAAGCCCCGGCTTACTTTTTCCGTATCCCCGGCATCCATCCACTGTTTTAACTGCGCAACCTGCTGGCAAATTTCTTCCAGGGTTTCGTTTATGATCCCTGCAGAGAGGAACGTGGTCATTAAAACAAAACTCCCGATTACTGGTTTTCTTTTTAATTCGTCATATTGAAAGATATTACCTTTTTCTTTGTCGAAAATTAACAGGGGCAGTATAACCCGGTTGGCGAGTCCTCTGCCCCTATTCTAAACAATTGTTTGGTCGGCTATTCCGGTACAGTGTATCCCGGCGTTATAACAATGATACGCAGCAGCACAATTATTGGTCGGAGCAGGCCTATTTCATTCCCTTGGCGCCACCTTTGCCCTTCATGGCCAGGATGTTGGTTTCGTAGGAAAACACCAGATTAGCCCGTTCCCGGCTGCGCTTCAAAGCCAATTGAATCAAATCTTCGGTTAACTCCGCAAAAGGCTTCCCGGTGGCCTCCCAGAGATAGAAGGACAGCGATCCGGGAATGGTATTAATCTCGTTGACATACACCTGATCGGTCTCAGTATCAATCAGGAAGTCGATGCGCGACACCCCGCTGCAGTCCAGCACATGGAAGGTTTTCAAGGCCAATTCCTGGATTAATGCAGTCTTTTCCGGGGGGATATGAGCCGGAAGCTGGCGTGCCGCACCGCCCATGCCTTTAGTTTCCTCATGCATATACTTATCCTTGTAACTCAGGATTTGCTCGCTGCTGACCGGTTCTTCACAAACTGAAGGCAGGGCCTTTTCATAGTCCCCCAGGACTGAACAGTTGATTTCACGCAGGTTGACTATCTTGTGCTCAACGATAATGCGGTTGGAGAAACGAGAAGCCAGGTCCAAGGCATCCTCCAGTTCCTCACGGTTGGCGGCCGTGGTTATGCCGATGCTCGATCCTGAGTTGGCCGGCTTTACTATCAGCGGATAGGACAGCCGGGATTCGATCTGCTCATAAACACCGTCCGGATCAGAGAACCAGCGCTTGGCATAAAACCATACATAATCTAACACTGGCAATCCGGCTTCTTTTAAAACCATGCGCATCACAATCTTATCCATGCCCAGGGCCGATGATAAGACATTGCAGCCTGCATAAGGAATATCCAGCATCTCCAGATAACCCTGCAGGGTGCCATCCTCCACATTGGTGCCATGCACCACCGGTAGAGCTACATCTATCGTCCCCAGTTGTGCCTTGCGAAACATACTCCCGGGGTATTCAATCATTACCCTGCTACCATTGTGGTTGACAATGACCATCTGCTTGCAGCGGCTGAGAAGCCGGTCCATGTCCTTATAATTCTGAATATCGTTAAGCGCCTCACCTGTGTAAAACTGACCCTGTTTAGTTATGTAAACCGGTACTACATTGTATTTATTGCGGTCAATGCTGTGAATAACCTGCAGAGCCGAAATGACAGAAATCTCATGTTCAACCGACCTGCCGCCAAAAATCACACCTACATTAATCTTCACCATGTCATCTCCTTTACTCGTTGTATGTATCGGGCAAATCGTTCTCAAATAAAACCACACTGCCCGGTCTGGCAATAATCTTCAGGTGATCCAGGGCCTGGTTGAGATTCCGGGCCACAAAATACTGATGGGCGGGATAGAGATTCTCCTTGAAGGCCTCTTGGATAGGCAGCGTTTGCCGCGGTCCCACCAGAATCACATAATCACAAACCTTAGCCGCAGCCCGGCCAAATTCATAGTTTATCTCATATTCCCGGTCCCCTAATTCCACCATGCCAGGGGTAATCATTATCTTTGAGCCGCCCTCCATCTTGGCCAGCACCTCCAAAGCCATTCTGGAGCCGACCGGATTAGCATTAAAGGCATCATCTATGATCAAATAATCCCTGCTCCGCTTCACTTCCAGGCGATGCTGAACTGGAACTAAATTGCGAACCGCCAACGCGATAGTAGCCATATCCATACCCATTTCACAGGCCACAGCGGTGGCGGCCAGGATGTTGTATATGTTATGCCTCCCCAACAGACGGGTGCGAAATACCCCTTTTAGTCCCTGGCGGCTATTGACCGTAAACACCGATCCACGGGAATCATACTGGATAGACCCGGCGCGGTAATCAAGATCATCGGCTTCAATACCATAACGAATATAGCGAACACCGAAAACTTCGGGCAAAGAACGGATATTTTCATCATCTCCATTGACAAAAGCCATTCCCCCTCGCCCCAGGGATTGTATCAGTTCATACTTGGTCTGTTTAATATTCTCCAAAACCTTAAATGTTTCCAGGTGCTGTTCACCAATGGAAGTTAAGATTCCCATGCCGGGTTTCACCAGTTCACAGATCTCCTTGATGTCCCCCTTTTTTCGAGCGCCCATCTCCACAATAAAGACCTCATCGGTTGGTTTCAGCCTGGTGCGGGTGGTCAGAATCACCCCCATGGTGGTATTATAGCTTTCCGGGGTAGCGAGAACATTAAAATGCTCCGCCAATATGCGCTGCAGAAAGTTCTTGGTGCTGGTCTTGCCATAACTTCCGGTAATCCCGATTACCTTCAAGCTGCTCTGATTGGCCAGTATCTGCTCAGCATCCTGGTAATACCAGAAATTAATGGCCTTCTCCAGCGGCCAGATCAGGATGTTGGCCAAAAGCAGCAGCAGCGCGGTCAATATGCTGACCGTATATAGTACCAACAGGCTCTGTAGATGAACCCCCGGTATCCATAATGATCGACCAGTCCAATAGATGAGCAGCAGCATCAATAATGCGGTTACCAGCAATAATCTCTTCACTCGGCTGGTATATACCAGTTTCTTTTTGGTACCTTCCTGGCGCTGTGCATTGAATAAGGCCACCGCCATAAGCAAATAGATTAGGGCCCAGACAAAATAGGCTGCCGCGCCCTGTTGCAGCCATAAGAGCACTACTGCCACCAGGGGCAGCCCATCCAACCAGCCCATTGCCCGCCCGGGGTTGCCCAACAACCAGCGCACATAGCGTCCAGAAAAATATCCATTCAGCTGCAGAAAGTGAGCCGCTTTTTTGATTTTCAAAATGGTATACAGCAACCATGGGGCTAGAACCGCAATCACCACTATGGTCCCGTTATTCATCTTTGCTCTCCATATCTTCTTTTAAAAACTGTCCGGTGATGTGTAAAAATTCGGGGAGACGGTCCAGGTAAGAATAATGGCCGGCGTTTTCCAATACAACCAGCCCTGCATCAGGGATTAACTGCTCCATCAGTCGTCCATCGTCAACCGGTGTGGCGGTGTCGTCAGCGCCCCACACCAGCAATGTGGGTACGCTGACTTTGGATAACATATCAGTAAGGTCTTCATTGACCACCTTAACCAGGGTCTCACGCATGACCCCCCGGGCATTGCGGTAATCCTCAGAACCTGCCCGGCTCTTGAATGCCTCCAGGCGCTTGCGAAAAACCCGTTGCAACCCCGGTAGTTCCATCATGCGGCGGGCCATTTTATATGCATATACCTTGAAGTAATAGCGGGCACATCTCTTGGGAACAATGCCCGAACTATCCACCAGGATTAATTTGTGCAGCGGCTGCTGCTGCGCGGCCAGAAAAATAGAGATTTTGCCGCCAAAGGAATGACCCAACAAAATCGGACGATTTAGTCCTTGATTATGCAGGAAAGCGGTGATAGTTTCAGCGTATTCAGCGACACCCCATCTTTGCGGCGGTTGGTCGCTCAAGCCAAAACCCGGCAAATCCAGGGAATAGGTGCGAAAACTACGTTCATAGTGCTTATGCAAAGGTTTCATCAATGACAACTCTGCGCCCCAGCCATGCAGCAAGACCAGATCCCGACCCTGACCGGATACCTTGAAATGAATCTTAAGCCCGTTTATTTCAACAACCAATCCTTTTCTCCTTAGCAAGTATCAAATAGGATAAAGCACTCTGCTAAAACATTATACATTTTCATCAATAACTATGTGCTTATTCAGAATATCTGTCACCCATCCCTATATTACCATCCGCCTGACCCGGCCCTGTTATTATTTTCCCTCAAAACAGCCAGGGTAACCCCATTGCTTTAGCTTAATCCCAGCTACCTACGGGTCAGGCGCTACGAGCACAGGCCAGATTTTAACCTTGTTGCCTGGCGTGTCCTACCTGAGCCTATTTGTTTCCCTGATTTGTTGTCCAACCTTAACCTGAGTGAAGGATCTTAAATTCTTCGCTGGGCTTATGAATGCCATTCGTGTTTTCTTGGTATATGCCTAAAGCAATCCATGTAAAAAGATGGCAACTTCCGGTTTGGTGAGGGTTGATTACTGCACATATTATACCTTTTTTTAAGAGGCCGTAGGGATTCTTTCTTGATGCCGCTGTCATTGCTAGGAAAGCCCCCTGTTTTTGTCATGCCTTAAGGGCGGCGCCCGAAGGATCCTTCGCTTCGCCCGGGATGACAATAGTAGGCTTCGAGCAACAATTATTTAGGCATTTAAATTTGCACTTTCTAAAGGGAATCTTTCTTCTAAAGCCAAAAAAGCGACTATGCCTAGCTTCACTCCCTCCATAAATATCATCTGTCAGGCTTTCAGGCTTAACCCTTGAACCATGCGCGAACATGTGCTAGAATATGTCTTGCAACAGACGCAGGGGAGTAGCTCAATTGGCAGAGCATCGGTCTCCAAAACCGAGGGCTGGGGGTTCGAGACCTCTCTCCCCTGCCATATAAACGATGAAAAATAGGGCTTTTAAAGCCCTATTTTTTTGCCCATCAAAGATGATGTTTGATTATGTTGACAATTTGTTGACAGTAGGTGAAAAAGGGGTTACATGTTTGCGCTAAAATGCCGTCCATCGGGTGGGACAGTTTAGCCTTATATTAAACCTTATCTCCCAGTATGTTGCTCATCGTTTCCGCAGATTGCCGTCTACACTCTTCAAAGCATGGCCATAAATATCAGCTTACCTGAAAATAGATTGGGCAGTGCGGGAAAACGCCAGGGCATAGATGAGGGTAATGATTAAACGGATTCTGCGCAAGTACGGGTACCCTCCAGATAAGCAGGCTAAAGCCACTGAGGTGGTTCTGGAGCAAGCGGAAGTGTCATGCAAGGATCTGGTGGCTTACCAGGGGGGTTCATAGTTGGGGGGCATTTCACATTCATTCTCTTGCATATCTGATCAAACGCCGCAGTGTCAAAGGGTCTATGCTATAATTTCGGACAGTTTAGTAAGATAGAAGCGGGTAAGAAGGAACAATCATGCTACGCAGCCGAAGGAACATGATGAGGAATTCAAAAAGCAGGCGATGTGCTTGAGTTACAGTAAACAACAAAAGTAGAATGCTTCCACTTTATGGAGCAGAAGAAATACGCTAAAGCGAAGTGCCAAATATTAGGTGCATCAACATTGGGATATTATGATTTGTTCAAGGAACGAGAGCATCGCGAGGCGCAGGGGCAGACCAGACAAGCAATAGTGGAGTATATTGAAGTTTTCTACAACCGCCAGAGAGCACAGAAACACTTGGGGTATCCCAGTCCAGGGCAATATCTTAATCAGTGCAACTCCATTTACAAAATAGCCACAAACAAATTGTCCGGAAAACTGTTGATCATTCTATCACATTAAAAAACATTCCAAAAATACAAAAATTTGATAATTATGCAGGGATAAAGGAAAACGCTGTCAAAGTATGAATTGATACTTCGACATAATCCTGTAACTTCGTTATTCAATATTCTATTGGAGGTTAACTGATGAATCAAATCAGTCCAGCAAGTAGTGAGATTATATACCGGGCGCTCATCAATATAGCGGTAGAATCATGGCGATTCGGAAAGGTATTTGAGCGATTAGTGCTCAGGATGGAGCCAAAAGAACAAGCACGTTATATAAGCCAGTTCAATTGGTTTATTAAAAAGGTGGAGGCATCGCTTGCGGATGCCGGAATGCATATGGTCAATATTGAGGGACATCTGTTTGATCCGGGTATGGCGGCTACACCCCTCAATATTGATGAGTTCGGCGACAGCGGTGATCTTATAGTGGACAATATGCTCGAACCTATTATTATGAGTGCAACGGGATTAGTAAAAGCCGGTACTGTAATATTAAGGAAGGTGACGTAATGCATCACTACATAGGAATAGACCTTGGTACTACCAACAGCGCGATATGTTCTTTTGATGGTGTGGATACACGAATTTGGAAAAGTCCAGAGCAAAACGATGTTACCCCGTCCGTCTTTTATATCGATCGTCGGGGCAATAAATACTTTGGGCAACGGGCCTATAATGCAGCTCCACGAAATCCCAATAATGCTGCATCACTTTTTAAACGCTTTATGGGTACTAGAACCCCTATAAAACTATCAGGCGCCAACCTAACATTCAGCCCCGAAGAGTGCTCAGCTGAGGTGTTAAAAGTACTTTTCGGGTATCTTCCCGAAGAAATTAGAAACAGCCCTGATATAGGCACAGTTATAACAGTGCCGGCAGCCTTTAACCAGATGCAAAAGGAAGCAACTATGCAAGCAACCGAAATGGCTGGCATGGGAAAAGTGGCGTTGATGCAGGAACCTGTTGCTGCAGTCATGAGTGCAATGAGGCATCGGAAGGGTGATGGTATGTTCCTTATCTATGATCTTGGCGGGGGCACTCTTGACGTAGCAATAGCAGAGAGCATCAATAGTCGAATCAGCCTGCATGCCAATGGTGGTATCGCAATGTGCGGAGGACGCGATTTTGATCGGGCTATCTTTGACAATGTTGTAAAAGGGTGGCTCTTTGACAATTTCAATCTGCCAGAAGATCTGTCGGGCAATCCCAATTATGCGACCCTGCTTAGGTTAGCAGTATGGGCTACTGAAAGGGCCAAGATTGATTTATCCTCTACAGATGAAGCTGTCATCAGTCTTACTGAATCAGATATAGGCATGAGGGATTTGTCAGGTGATGAAATATATATTGATATTCCATTGTCACGATCTTTAATTAATAAGTTAATATCTGATAAAGTTGATGATTCTATAGAAGCTGCAAGAGAAGTCATTAACAAAGCGAGAGTTAGCGCTCAAGACATAAAACATATTGTTTTTGTTGGCGGCCCCACGAATTATAAGCCCTTAAGAGATAAGGTGTCGTTTGAGCTGGGGATAGCGGCTAGCAGCACAGAAGTTAATCCGATGGTAGTGGTGGCAGAAGGTGCGAGTGTATTTGCCGAATCTATAGATTGGAGTACAAAAAACCGTAGGCGGAAAGATACCAGAGGACACCTCTCCTCAAAAGGAGCATTAGCCGTATCTTTCAATTATATAGCACGAACTCCAGATACCAGGTCCAAGATAGGCGTAGTTATCAAAGACCAACTTGTTCCGGGGTTTGAATTCGAAATTACCAGTATGGATACCGGTTGGACTTCCGGACGGATGTCTTTAAGGCACGGAGTAGCCGTTGAGGTGAACTTACCGAAAGCGGGCGACAACATCTTTAAGGTGTCTGCCTTCGATTCCAAAGGTGGGCCTATATCATTGGAAACAGATAAAATCATCATCACCCGGACAGCCGCTACCATTAGCGGCATCCCGGCATCTCATTCCATTGGGGTGGAAGTCTTGGATAAACTGGGCGGCAGCCCAGTTATGGACTGGCTGATCAAGGCTGGAGAGCCCCTTCCGTTTCGGGGCCTGAAAGCCTTTAAAGCCGGAGAAACACTTAAAGGAGGATCAGCAAACTCACTAAAGTTTAAGTTGTGGGAAGGTGATATTGAGGATCCAGTTAATGATAACAGACCGATTGGCATGATTAAGATTGAAGGATCGGATTTCGAGGGGGTCATACCCACCGGTGCTGATTTATTATGCGAGTATGAAATTTTAGATTCCGGCAATATTGTGGTGGAAGTGTCCGTGCCTAGTGTTGGAGCTACATTCAATTCTAAACAAATTGGTAATTTCTATTCAAGGCAAGGTGAACCAAACTACAATGAAGATTGTCAATTGGTAATTGATGAAGGAAATCGTTCTATAGGCCGACTTAATGATATTGAAGAGCAAGTTGATGACCACCGATTGGAAAAGGTTAGGGATAAACTCGATACAGCAGCCGACCTGAATCCTGAGGAGCAAGACCATGAAACAATTCAAGGAGCTATGGAAAACGTATACCAGGCACGGAGGCTCCTTGCTCAGGTCAGACGAGACCATCTTCCAGAAATAAGGCAAATGGATCTTGATCATGTATCAGGCTTTTTCGATAAGTATTTACGCGAATTTGCTAAACCTTCGGAAGAAAAGGCGTTCGACAACCTTGTAAGGTCAGCACAACGAGCAATTGATAAGCATTTAAACGAATTCGATAGATACCTGAGTGAATTGAAAGGCAAAAATTGGGAAGTGCTTTGGCGCCAGGACTGGTTCGTTATCGAACAATTCAAAAACATGGCAGGTTCAAGCCATATGTTCACCGATAAGCAGCAATTCACAGAACTAGTATCTATTGGCACCCAATTACTTAAGGATGGTGATATCAATAAACTCAGGATGGTAACAGCCCAATTAGGTTATATCCGCATGCGGTCGTGGTCGGAAGAAGAAATTTTGGAGATGGTCAATATTGTCAGGGGGTGATGACATGGAGAAAGGATTCAGATTGCCAAATGGTTATGAACTCGGTCCCAGTATCAATATCAGTAGTTTACTTTATTCCGGTAACGGATGGCAGATATACCGCGCTTCAAACAACCAATCAGTTCTTATAGTAGAAGATATCGTGGCGAAAAAGTGGATTAATACTGGATTACTGGCTGCTGAACTGCTGGATAAATTAACCATCGAAGGCCGGGATTTAATGGCCATTTGCACGGAAGATCAATACCAACTGGTACCGATTGAAAAAGCAAAAGCACCAGGGAATAAAACCGACGCCTTGTCCTTTGCAGTATCCCTACATGAGACCAGAAAAATTGATAACGCCTCCCCTCTACATGATGGAATTTTTCTAGAGAAATATTCCAGATTACTCCCGACTTGGTCATTAACAGCCCGAATAGACGACGAGGTTATTTTGGGGAAATGGATGACAGGGGGCGTTGAGATCTCGGTGCTGTCTTTCAGAAGGCTATGTTCATTAATGGGATGGCTAAATCCACTTCACATTAAAGATATATTGCTCGCAGCCGGATTTGAACCAGCGGAAGTTGTAGACAATGTATCGGAAGGCCAACGGAATCAATCACCTAATGCTACCGGAAGAATATTCTGTTTACCTGGACGCCCGCAACTCGAGCATTTTTTCGATGAACACATAATCGATATAGTATTGCATCCTAATAGATACGAACCGCTTGGAATCACGTTCCCTTCTGCCATAATCCTCCACGGACCAACAGGTAGCGGCAAGACATTTGCGGCGGAAAGACTGGTTGAATATTTGGATTGGCCCAGCTTTTCAATTAATAGCAATACGGTTGGAAGTCCTTATATCCATGATACAAGTAAAAAAATATCGCAAGTATTCGATAATGCTATAGACAGTGCTCCGTCTGTGGTCATTATCGACGAAATGGAATCCTTCCTATCCGCGCGCACAGCTTCAGGATCGGGTAATCTGTACCATGGCGAGGAAGTAGCTGAATTTTTGCGTAGAATACCTGATGCAATCAGTAAAAGAGTTCTGGTTATAGGGATCACCAATCTATTGGAGATGATAGATCCTGCTATACTTCGTAGAGGACGCTTCGACCACATAATCGAAATTGGCATGCCGAGCCGCCAAGAAGTAAACGAAATGATAATATCTATTGTTGAGAACATACCTACTGAGGACAACCTCGACATTACTCCCTTGCTAGATTTGCTGACTGGCAGACCCCTGTCTGATATTGCCTTTTACGTCCGTGAAGCGGCGAGAATGGCTGCCCGGGATGGAAAGTCCGTTCTTGATCAATCCAGCATCCTAGGAATTGCTGATCGCATCAAAAAAGACTATGGCCCTACCGAGCGTAAAATAGGGTTTATTACTGAGTAGGTGAAAATATGGACTTGTTTGAAAATCCGTTTAATCTATTGGGAGCATCAACACGGGACAACCGAAGACAATTACAGTCACTTGCAGACGAGTATGGCTTATTAAACGATCAGTCGGATGCTGATAAAGCTTTAGAAGTACTCACCAAACCTGCTAATCGTCTGACTGCAGAAATGGCTTGGTTATTGGGAATCGCCCCTAACAAAGTGCGGAACATAATGGCGAAACTCCTTGGTGATCCCATGAAAGCGCTTGACGAGGACATCCATGATCCGCTTTCCAAATCCAATGTTATTGTTGCTGTCATGCACAAGTTAAGCCTAAACCATGAACAAATGTCAGATAGTGATTATGCTCAAAGTATTCAATCTGCTTTTTATGCATTGATCAATGCATGTGAAGAAATTAATACAAATGATTTGCTCAACCTAATTAATGAAGAGAGGTGTGCTTCTGGTTTTTCTGTGGTCCAAGATGTAGGTACGATCGAAAAAGAATTAAAAAATCGCCGGTATTATTATAAGAATGTGATCAAACAGGCCTTTGATGAAATGACGTCCCTTTGGCTTATCAAAAGTTTATCTAATCTGGTCAGCATCTCAGTAAATGAATACGATGAGTGTTCTATTTTACTGGATGATGTAGTTGATGCATATGAACTTGAGGCGCAACAGTTTTTGCAGGCGGAGAAGGCAAATATAATGCTTCTTATTGAGAACACCAAACAGTTGGTGGACTTGGATAACAGGGAAAGTGACCTAAAAAACCTAATAGATCAAACCGAATTAGTTGTAAAGAACTGGGACATGGTGGCCTCCCCGATCCAGCTTAGTTATGCGAGCAGAGGTTTGATTCATGGGGATAGCGAGGAAATATCTAGAAACCTAAGGGAATTAGCTGTATTCTTTGGCAATGAACATGGTAGATACGATTTAAGCAAAAGAATAATTGGGATTATTAAAGATGTATTTGAGGAAATCGATGAAATAACGGAACTTGCAGAACAAGATTTTTGCCGCGTTCAAGAACTTGAAGCTGAGCGAATTCAATATCTGGCCGAGAGGGACAAAAGAGACGCAAAATGGGCAAAGGAAATTACTTTCCGGACAAAGATAGGCCTTTTTAAGAATAGATTGGAAATTTCTCCAGATGGAGTGCTCTGGAAGGATCAATTATGGCCGTTGGACTCGATTTCTTCAGTTAGATGGGGCGCAACCAAGCAATATATAAACGGTATTTATACTGGAACCGATTATGTTATTAGTTTTGGCAACGAGTATAAGATGAGTACGGTAACCACCCGTGATGGCAATGTTTTCGAGCAGTTTATCGATCGCTTATGGAAAGGTGTTTGCGTTCCGTTGATGGTGAAGTTCGTAAGTGAACTGTCGGAAGGAGCAAAGTATAGCTTTTCAAGAGATCTTAAGGTTGATGATTATGGAGTGGAGCTCGAAAAATTCAAATTCATAGGTGCCAATGAAAAATTATATTACCCATGGTCGAAAGTCGTCATCTGGAATGAACCAGGGAAATTCTGTATAGGCGCAAGAAGTAAAAAAGTTAACGCTGCCCTCTCCTACCAGGATGTGAATAATGTTCACATCCTGGAGGCTGCAATTCGTACCTTCTTCAAAAGGCCTGGAGACAAGCTAAGCAGTATCTTGGAGGTGGATTAATATGGCAGATAGTGTGGAGGGTAAGGAAAAGGGTTTTTCAGGCCTTTCTTCCATGGTGTCAACTGTGGAGATTCTTAGCATTGAAGCGGAACCTGCTCAATCACGGGGGGTTAGCGGTGATACCTTAAGTGCTAGTGACCAGGAACAAGCGCAGATTAATACTGGTCCCAAAAGAACTAAACAGAAGCGTAGTTGGATCTGGTTAGGTGAATGGGTAGTGTCTAATGCCAGTACGTTGATATACCTTTTAATATTAGGGGTTTTCCTTTACTGGCTTTCACATAATTCAGCATCCACATCAAGTACTCCCTCTTCGAGTACTAGTAAGCCTGCCACCTCTTCTAACTCCAGTAATCCGTCTAGCATGACTTTTGAAAAGCCATCCATAGGTACCAGGACATTTAGCGCAGCGAACATTCGTTGGGCACTAAGGGAACAAATCAAATTGGATACAATTAGGAACCATATTACTACGAACGCCGGAATCAATGCTTACAATGCTATGATAGATGATTACAACAGTCGAGCAAGCGAATATAGGTACTACCAAGCTGACATGGATAGAGCTAAACGTGATGTTGAGAGTATAAGGAGCCAGATCGTCTCTGAAGCTATTGCTGAGGCCAGAAGAATAAATAGGTAAGTCTCATAATACAGGCTAAATAATATAACTCAACTTTCTGGCCAAAAACAGGCTGAAAAGCCCGAAACAACAATAAATTATACAGTTTAAAAGGGTTTGTACCAAGGTCCGTGTAAACGCAAATCTGATCTCTAAAACATGTCCACAATATCCGGGTAAAGCTATAGAATTTGGCGAGGCTGAATGTTAGTACGTGTAAATAGTAATAATCTCCATAAGAAAACGAATGTGGAGGTTATGAAATGAAAACGTCAAAGAACATTCTTACGGATCAGGAAATGGAACTGGTAAAGCTGCTCATGCTAGACTGTCAAAGCACTGGAGACATCCAGGCGAAGCTGAAGCGCCTGTTTGCCGACACGATTGAACAGATGCTTGAAGCCGAAATGGAGGAACATTTAGGCTATGAAAAGCATAGCGTGGAAGGCAACAACACGGGGAATTCACGTTACGGCTACAACCACAAAACAATCGTTAGTGACTATGGTGAGTCCAAAATCACCGTGCCCCGTGACAGGAACGGGGAATTCGAGCCCAAAATCCTTGCTAAATACCAGACGAGAACCGATGAATCGAGCAGAAAATAATGGCGATGTACGCCAAAGGCATGAGCCAACGCGATATTGAGGATAATCTCAAGGAGATCTACGGCGTAGAAATTACGCAGACGCTAATCTCGAAAATCACGGACAAAATCCTTCCAGAAGTTAACGAATGGCAGAACCGCCTTCTAGAAAGCGTCTACCCGATCGTTTATTGGGTTTGTACCAAGGTCCGTGTAAACGCAAATCTGATCTCTAAAATATATCCGCAATATCCGGGAGCTATAGAATTTGGCATTACTACCAATCGACTTAAAAGCCCATTCCCGGTGAGCCCTTAAGCTACAAATACCGGGAATTATCTAAACTGAGCAGACTTGATAGCCGGGGTCCCCGTATGTGATACAATGGTTTATCGACGGGGACCTTAAGCCTTGTTATTCCTGGATCGCCCCGTCGCAGCCAAAACCATTCACATACGGTGGATGTCAAGTCTGCGGCTATTTACCGCTTAGGCCTGCTTTCAGTTGATTGGGTTATGTATATCCTATTGAATTCCCGGATAAAATATTTCCAGGACTTTCAAGGGAAAATGGTTTTGGATTAAACCTCTCATTTCGCGCCTTTCTAAATAAAAATATCCCGCTGCAGCCGCTTGAACAGCTTGTACCGGCAATTATTTCATCATCCTCCCCTCCCAAACTAGGAGTTATTGAACCCTTCCCAATTACAGGAAGGGTTTCTGTCAGAAAACGCATACACTAAATTACATAATGATTGATTAAGAGCCGGCGGAAAGCGAATTGGGGACCATCACGACAGGCGGCAACCTGAGGCTGCTCTTCGTGTTTTAATGGGACTCTCCGACCGGCAGGGCATCGATCCATTTTTTTACCTGAGGGTCGCCGGTGAGTTCATAAGCTATGGAATAATAATATCCCGCTTCTTCAAAGACCTGGGCGTCCCGAGCCTGGTCTCCGAGGGAAACCGCGATATTAAGAAGCAATTCATTGGGCCCAAATTGAATCCCGTTCTCTGCGAACAACTCACCGCACCTTTCAAAACTGGGGGGGATGACCCTTTCCCCGGTCTTATGGGAGATGTATTGCAGGGCCGCCCTGGCTATATTGCTTTCCCTGTCGTATCTGACACTGAAACTATACAGGGCAGTGGCCAGTTCATATTTTTCCTTCTCCACGTAATAATAGCCCAGGTTGCGGTAGCAGCGCGCCAGTTTTAAAGCCGTGTAGGCCTGGCTGAGGGCTTTGAGGTTTACCTCCAGGTATCTCTTGAACTGCTGGTTCGCTTTATAGATCTCCCCCAGCTCAAAGAGTGTCTCGACCTTGATGGGATTCCAGCGTTTTGATTTCAAAAGGGCCTTGCGGGCCTCCTTGTAGCGCCCCATCTCTAAAAGCAGGTTGCCATATACCAGGTAGGTGTCGGCATATTCATGCGGGACGAGGCGGATGTTTTTACCGGTTTTATAGAGCTGGCGGTAGAGTACCTCCTCTAAAAGATTGTCAAAACAGAGGTACTCGTTTTCCTTGTCCCCTTCATACCGGGGCGTGGCCGCGTCGATCTTTTCCACCAGGCTTTCCAACAGGGTGATGCCGCGGTCATAGTTCTGCTGGGCGATTTCGTCCTGGGCCTCCTCCAAAACCGCGCTCAGGATCTGGCTGTTATCAACCAGGGTCTGGCTCAATTCCTGCTTCTGCTCTTCGGGAAGCACCTCGAAAATCAAGCGCCCGATACCCCAGAGCAGTTCCTCGGAAGATTCGTGTTCCTTATATTTTCTCAATTGCTCCTGAAGATATATGAGATCAATCTCCGCTTCTCCGCACAGGTTCGATTTGATCTCCAGCATAATCTCTTCGTAATTCATTCTTATACCCCCGAATACATATTATGTTCATTTCGGACTGCAAATCTGTCTTTATGACCATTATACCTTTTGCGGTCCAGATATTCTTCTACTCCCCATGGCCATACTCCTTCCCGGATGCGATTGATGGGCAGGATTAGACTGCTTTTAAATTTTTGCAAATTTTGTCTTCACCAGAGAGGAATTTATTGACATGATTTCCTCCGTTTATGGATAAAGGCCAGAATGAAGGAATCTAACAGATATACTAAAGCCCCCTCAGGGGCTTTTATTTGGTACGGCAATGGAAATAAAAAGAACCTCCATCAAGTATACCGAGCTAATGTGAGTATTTTAAAAGCATTAAACTTTCCTTAAAGACGCTGGTCATAGGATCCAATGGCATCTTCCACATCATCAAGAAATCTGCCAATCGCCTCACGATACTTGACCTCGTCCACGGTTATGGATTTGGCATGACCAGCCCCTGCAGCAATATACAGAGCTTTGTGGCCGCTTTTGGCCTGAAATAAATCGTAAGCCATCTGGGGAGGAACAAAATCATCCTTTTCACCATGGACAAATAGAATCGGAGTTTCGACATTATCAATACTCTGAATAGGTGATATCTGCCCCAGGAAGAATCCTGATCTAATTTTGCATACCAGGCTCATATAATCAACCAGTATGGGACGCAAAAAATCAGGGATACCGTAATCGCCCGCTCTGGCTATATATAGTTGGCGAAGATCAGAGTAACCACAATCTTCGATATAAAAGGCGACTGTATTGTTCTGATTGTAGATCTCAGCATGCAGCATAGCAGTGACCGCCCCCAGCGACTCACTATGAATCCCGATAATGCCAGCAGGGTTTATTGATTTGATATAAGCAACACAGGTCTGCAGATCATCTTTTTCGTAGTATCCATAACTGGGGCGCTCTCCCCCGCTTTCGCCGTGGTTCCTGTTATCAAAAACAAATATATTAAAACCTTCATCCAGAAATATGTCAGCATATTTCATCGATACCCACTTGTCCTGGCCGATGCCGTGTACAATTATTACGGTATGAGGAGTTTCCAGCGCATTCTTAACGTATATCCCTTTGAGACTGTATCCATGTGGTGACTCAAGGTTTACATACTCCTTTTGCAGTAAATTAAACCTCCCAACATCAAAGTCACCGTTGGCAACGGCCTGCTCATAGGTATTTACTAAATATTTGGGCAGCTTGTTGTAAGTAATTACAATATTATAAAAATAGTTGCCTGCCGCCAAAAGCAAAATATTCAGCACAATTAAAACGCCAAGCAGTGAGACAACGACTGTTTTTTTTAGATCTCGGGACTTTCCCCTGACATGGGGTGTGCTTATTTGCGCCTTTGAACCTTCCAATCTATTCTCCCCTTACCTTAATTCCCCATTGCTAAAGCTGAAAAACACAGGAATAGCAATTCATTATAACATGGGCGGTTTGCACCATAAACCCCTTTCCAAATGTTTATTGTACGGGCTGCACAGGAGGTCCTTAAATCCCCAGTCTCTTGATTAGGCTTGCCATATTCAGGCAGCACCCGATACAATAGTAAGCGTATATTGGAGCTTGCCGCAGCGGCTGTTTCAACAGCCCTTGACTAACAGTATCGTCCTTACCAAAATGAAGATAGATTGGCTTTATAGATTCTCATATGGTGATGCTGATGGCCACTTAAGCCTGCCACTAAAACTCAACCTGCTCCCCGGTGTGATTTAGCCGTGATACCGATTAGCCCGCATAGTCACTGGTCAAATGCAGGATATCGAGGATAGGCTTCAATCTTCGGACGATAACAACGGATAGTGAGGTAGCATACCATGCGTATAACCATCCCTGATGTACTTTTCCTTATCGCCTTTACCCTGTGGATCAGCACCCTGCAATTTAATGCTTTGTCTCAATTCCAAATAATTAGTCTGGTTATTCTCGGCTCCTGGTTGCTTTTCATTATCTTTCGCCTGTTTGGCCGCAAAAAGGACTAGGGTGCAGCCCATACTTGGCTTTAAAATATCCTATCCAATCGTTATGCCGACCACTTGCTTTAATTGATGATACAACTTAAAGCAGAGTAATACGGCTCACAGGCTGTCTCTAATACTGTGGAACAGATTTCACAGGCTATATACGAGTGGGTTGCTACAATAATGGCGAATATCGAATCAATAGGTTTTATATATGTTTTTGCTTCCCGTTCAAAATGCCAGGCAATCGAGGGTAAACTAGCACTCAAACTAAGCAGTATCCTGCTATGAAACTGAGTTGAAAAAAAGGTAACGGATTTCTGGTCAACGGCAGGCAGAGGATCATTATCCTAGATACGGGCAGCACAATATACAGTGGAAACGCTTCACCCTCCGGCCTTTGTCAGGGCACCCGCTTATCCCCTGGCATACTGGATCTGAGCGTAGCACTGCTCCCCTATTTCCGGGTTTCTAGTAGAGCGGCTTCAGACTATCCTTGATTTGCTTGAAACGATTTTCTATATAATGAGGTTTGCTTTTAAGCATTTCCCAAAACTCATCCTTTTCACCTTGAGCATAGAACAGGCAGATCAAGGCATCCGCCTTATTAAGCGGTATACCCGATTTGACCAGGGTTTGCTGTAAAATAGTATAATCGGTGCGCTTGCCGTTCTTAAACTCCTCGATCAGGGGACGGCTGATCTTATCCATAATCTCAATATCTTCTTCACAAATATCGAACTTCGCTTGCAGATAATCACCATAAGGGATGGACCTGGTTTTTCTGGCTATTTCCAGCACAGTGTCAAACATGAACTCAAACTTCTCCTCTTTGGACATTCCCATGGATGTCACCTCCTGTTCTTATAGATTTCGGCGCCGGCAAGCCATTTCCTGCTATTAAAAGAGATCAGCGGGGGGTGCTTTTGGACAAAAAAATAAGGAGGTCTAGCCTCTCTATGGTTCGCATTTTATGCTGTTGATGGGTTTTAGGCGGTGGCTTCGTTATGTATGCAATCTAGCTGTTGTAGCGCCCACATCTTCAAGCACCGCAGTTCTTTGAGGCGTTTTTCAATTTGCCTCATCTCACGAAAATTGTCGGTGAGGGCCAATCGCTCTTGTAACTCAACAATTTCCGTGACCGTACATTTGAGTTCATACAATAGATCAACTCGGTTCATGTACTCACCCCCTCTTATTCTAACACATTATGATAGGATAAGTTTCCAATAATAACATCTGGCTCCGTGCTTATTGCATAGCGGGGTTCAATCCTTTTATAATGAATGCCACCAACCTGATTTGGGGTTGCATTCAAAAAGCCATGTTTTATGACCCTTATCCTAAAATTTTGTTTTATACTAAGATATATATAAAATATTCGTTTTCTATTCAGAATTCTCCAATACTTGTGAGTTTTTCTTTTCACTAAATTATAACGAAAGGAGGGCTGGCTATTTTTAAGAAGATCCTGGTTCCTGTTGATGGTTCCGATTTTTCCTATCTGGCGGCGCAAAGGGCTTTCTTTATGGCCATAACGCATGGAGGCATGGTTACCTTGCTGCATGTCATCAATTATGGTCAAAGCAGTCGCGGCCACCTTAGACCTTATATGAAAACAGAGCATATGGATACGCTGGAGCAGCAGGGTCTGGATCTGCTGGCTAAAGTAAAATCCGACCTGGAATCCATTCAGGTGGTTGATAAAGATGAAACGGTTGCGATTGAAACCATGCTGGCCTGGGGAAATCCAGCCGATGTGATTGTGGAAAAAGCCCGGGAAAAGGAATATAATTTGATTGTCATGGGCAGCCGCGGACTGGGAGCCATTAGTGGTTTGTTATTGGGAAGTGTGAGTGATAGGGTCGTCAAACTGGCTCCTTGCCCGGTACTGATTATTCGCAATGACTGAACCGGTTTCCCTATCTAGAGTCGACTCCGTTGCCGCGCGCGGGTACCATAGATTCTATGGTAATTTAGTGAGGAGGGCGTTATGTACAGCAATATTTTGGTACCGATAGATGGTTCCAAGTGTTCTATTCAGGCTGCTGTCCGTGCAGTAGATATTGCTGAAAAGTATAATGGCACAGTCACTTTGCTGCATGTTATTAACCCGAGCCAATTGACAGGATTGGGTCCAATGCAGGATCCCCCGCTTATAACTGAGCATATGGTAGCAAGCCTCAATGAGGCGGGGTATGCTATTATCAATAAGACCATTGGCGAAATCGGGGCTACTCCTGTAGAGATCGCAACCGAGGTGGTTTGGGGTTCTCCAGATCGGGTCATTCTTGCTCAGGTTGCTGAAAAGCCTTTCGATCTGGTAGTGATGGGAAGCCGTGGTTTGGGTGCCATCAGTGGTCTCTTCCTGGGCAGTGTCAGTGACCGGGTGGTACATCGGGCGCCTTGCCCTGTTTTGATTGTCAAATAGAAGTAAAAGGCATTTCCCGGCAGATTGATCTCTAAGAGACTTAAATATTAAAAAAGCTAATCCGGCGATTGCCACACCAAGCGCATATCGTATCTTGCGTCCGGGTTGCTAATCTGTGTACCGGGTTCAGGATACTATTCCTTGACCAAGCAATATATTTTTTATAACTGACTTCTTCACTCTGAGGGAAGTCTTTTTTTGTTTAAAAAAGCATCGGCAAATATAATACCTATGTCTTTTTAAATTGTTGCTTTATCACAAAAATTGTCCGTTTGTGTCTAATTTGCAGCATTTCATACCCCTTCAGCGGCAGTTCATGCCGATCGGTTGAATTCCTGCCAGGCATAATGCTACCCTTTAATTGTAAGAACAATCACAAGTCAATGTGGGCAAACCGGATAATACCGAATGCCGGAAATGCCCGCTATGTTATGGGAGGTTTTAGTTCTGTTTTCTTGTAAAGTTTACCAGGAAGAACAATGGCAGACTAAAATGGTTATCTACTATCAGGATGCAATTCACAAGATAAAACACCGTGATAATGGTCCTGCCATTACAGTCTATCGGACCGATGGCAGTCTGCTGGCCGAGCACTGGTATATCAATAATCAACTCCACCGCCAGGATGGACCCGCCTCTATTTTCTATTTCCCCGGCCTAAAGCACATCATGCAAGAGGAATGGCGTTGCAAAGGCGTGCTGCATCGTTGCGGGGCACCGGCTGTCACAGTATATAACAAGGCCGGTACCGTAGTCTGGCAGGAATGGTATCAGTTGGGCAAATTGCACCGGGAGGGAGGTCCCGCTTTTATTGAACGCCGTCCGGAGCAAAATTGCTATAAAGAAATGTGGTTTTCCCGAGGTAAACTGCACCGGGAAAACGGCCCTGCAGTCATGGTTCTCATCAATGGAGAAACAGTGAATCGCAGCTACTACCTGGAAGGGGTACAGAAGATGACCTCTAATCTATAGTCCTCCTCCAATATTGCTAAAGGCGATCTTCTAAAGGTCGCCTTTTCTTCTGCCGAGGTAAACATATCTATGTCCGCAGCTGCTTTCTTTTATATAGAAGGGTGTCCATTGTCACCTTAATAAGATACAATAACGGTACAATATTCCCCGCAATTGTCATCCTAAAGATTACAATAGAGACAGCAGTATAAATAAGAGTGACAAATAAAGGGTAAATTATGGCTTCAGTAATCAGCATTATTAATTTAAAAGGTGGCGTGGGCAAAACCACAATAACAGTAGCCCTGGCAGAATTCATGGCTTTGCATCATCAATTGAAGGTACTGGTAATAGACCTTGACCCCCAAACCAATGCCACTATGGCCCTTATGGACGAGTATGAGTGGAAAAAGCGGAACATAAGAGGACAGACCGTGGTGCAAATCTTTCGTGATCGTTTGCAGCAGCAGCGCCTAATTTTCAATCCGCAGGAAGCTATTGTAAAGCAGGTCTCAAACATTGGCGGCGGCATCCCCGGTCTGGATCTGTTGCCCTCCAGCCTGGATCTGATTGACCTGCAGGATGATTTGACCGGCATCGAGGCCAGCGGCGTCCTTTCGCAGCGCCCCCTGACCATCCTGGGAGAAGTCATAGCCGAAATCGTCACCGACTATGATGTGGTATTGATTGACTGTCCGCCCAACCTGGGCCTAATTACGCAAAATGGGCTGGTCTTCAGCCAATACTACTTGATCCCGGTTATACCGGATATATTGTCCACTTACGGCATCCCTCAGATTGTGAGCCGGGTGCGCCGGTTGGTGCTGGAAACCGGTATAACTCTGCAGCCTTTGGGAGTGGTCATCAACAAGTATCGGACGCAAAGTACACTGCACCGGACCCAGTCTCATGTTTTGCATATGGATGCCGGTAATATCGGCTTTGGCCGGGTATTTGACACCGTCATTCCGGAAAGCACACAGGCGGCAGCGGCAATGGATTTCACCGTAGCTTACCCTAACCTGCACGGCAAATATGGATATCAGGTCCCCTATCAGCAATATCGTCAATTAACCGATGAGGTGCTGTACCATGTCAAATGAAAAACTGACCGCATGCTTGGCCCAGATATTGCGTATCCTGGCAGATGAAGTGGAAGGCAACAAAAGGCTGGCCACCCGGCTGGCTGCACCCTGGCAGGCCTATCTGGCCGACAGCATGCCCGCTACTGCGGCAGCAAGTGATAAGCCGGCAAGAAAGAAAAAGGCAGCGAGCAAAGAGCCCCCTGCGCTGGATCCCTTTATGGCCTTTCTGGAGGGTGGCAGTGTCGGTTTAATTAAAGCTTTAGAGCATGTAGAAGTTCAAGAATGTAAAACTATTATCAGTCATTATGCCCTGGATCCGTCCCGCAGTTATGTGCGCTGGCGCAAGAAGGAAAGGCTGGTGGAATTTATTGTGCAGCGGGTAAAGGCGATTGCAAATAAAGGTGAGGTCTTTAAAGAATAACAAGCTCGGATTATATCTTTTATATCTCGTATTGATCCTCCAATTTACGAGCACGCTTGAATACCTGGCGCTCTACTCTTCTCAACTCCTCCATCACTCTTATCTGGGGAATGTTAAAATATGCTGCCAGAGACGCAATTCGTGAAGGTTTCCCATCGTCCAAACCCCATCTCATCCTGAGCAACAAAGCATCCTGTTGGTCCATTTCGTCAATTGCCCTTAAAATATACTGTCGTCGGGGAAGCGGAATATTCATAATTACTACTCCCTTCTCTGCCACAATATGGATGATACAATTATATCTTACTACAATATATTATTGGCGGGCCATAAATATTTACATTTTTAACAAATAAAACGTGTTATAGAAGGTCCCTACAACACGTTTTTATCGCTTTTGCCGGCATCCCGGCCGTTTAGGCTGTTAATGGAGCAACTGGCCCTTACTTGCCGGTCTTTTGAATCTTAGCCCAGCTATCCCGTAATGAAACGATGCGGTTGAAAACCAATTGCCCCGGTTTGGTATCAGGATCTACACTGAAATAACCATGCCGCAGGAATTGAAAACGCTCTTCGACGGCGGCCTCTGCCAGGTCCGGTTCCAGCAAAGCCCCATCCAGGATCTGCAGCGAGTTGGGGTTGATCTTGTTGATAAAATCACTGCCATCTTCATCATTCTCCGGATCCTCCACCAGGAACAGATGCTCATAAATCCGCACCTGTGCAGTTACAGCATGGCTGGCGCTGACCCAATGCAAAGTGCCCTTCACCTTGCGCCCAGAAGCCGGACCACCGCTTCGGGTTTCAGGGTCATAGCTGCAATGCAGCTCAATTATCTGCCCGGAGTCATCCTTAACTACCTCTTCACATTTGATGATAAAGGCGCCCTTCAAGCGCACCTCCTTGCCCGGAGAGAGACGGAAAAACTTCTTGACCGGGGTTTCCATAAAATCATCCTGTTCGATGTACAGCTCCCGGCCAAACGGTACCTTTCTATGACCCGCTTCCGGGTTTTCAGGATTGTTTTCAATATCCAGCCATTCTATCTGATCCTGTGGGTAATTGGTCAAAACCACCTTAAGCGGTTTAAGGACCGCCATCACCCGCTGCGCTTTTTTATTCAAATCTTCCCTGATACAATGCTCTAAAAGCCCGATATCAACCACGCTGTCACGTTTGGCCACACCGATGCGCTCGCAAAAATCGCGCAAGGCTTCCGGGGTATAGCCCCGACGCCGCAAGCCTGATATCGTAGGCATACGCGGGTCGTCCCAGCCGTTGACATAATTGTCCTCTACCAATCTTCTTAGCTTGCGTTTGCTCATCACGGTGTAATTCAGGTTCAGGCGCGCAAATTCATATTGATGCGGCTCGCTGCCGGGACGAACATTGGCAATGAACCAATCATATAGCGGGCGGTGGTCAGCAAACTCCAGGGTGCAGACCGAATGGGTGATGTTTTCGATGGCGTCACCCAGCGGATGTGAATAATCATACATGGGATATATGCACCAGGTATCACCGGTGCGGTGATGGCTTGCCCGCATGATGCGGTAAATCACCGGGTCGCGCATATTTATATTGGGCGAGGCCATATCTATTTTGGCTCTTAACACCCTGGAGCCATCCGGGAATTCACCATTTTTCATGCCTGCAAATAAAGCCAGATTCTCTTCAATGGAACGATTACGATAAGGGCTGTCCTTGCCGGCCTCAGTCAATGTACCCCGATAAGCCCTGATCTCTTCCGGGCTCAAATCGCAGACATAGGCTTTGCCCTCCTTAATGAGCTGCACCGCCCAATCATAGCATTGCTGAAAATAGTCTGAAGCATAGTACAAACGGTCATCCCAATCAAAACCCAACCAACGCACATCACGCTGTATGGATTCCACAAATTCGGTCTCTTCCTTGCTGGGATTGGTATCGTCAAAGCGCAGGTTGCACAGGCCGTTATTGGCCGCGGCCAGCCCGAAGTTCAGGCAAATGGCCTTGGCGTGGCCGATATGAAGATATCCATTCGGTTCGGGTGGAAACCTGGTGTGGATGGGAGGCTTGACCTTGCCGGTCTTCAAATCACTGGTAATAATATCCTGAATAAAATTAACCGGTAATTCCCGGCTTTCGTCATGGCCGGCCTCATCAGGTATTCCTGCTGTCATAATAATCCCCCTTATGTATGCTCAACCACCCTGCTGCCTTTACTTATTGTGCGGTTTACAGGATGTTTCATGCAATATTCCTAACTTATAATTATAATCCCCCGCCCGCCCCGAAGCAAGCTGGCCAAGTTTGAGCATATGGAAAAAACTCTATTGGTTTATCCGCTTGTTGGGTGGCAAATCCTGAGGATTTGCCGTACTTGTCTTTTGCCCGGGAGTGGTATTTAATGCCCGTACATAAGACTGGCTCCTGCATCTAACAAAACGGAGACTTGACTGGAATTCCCCCGTAGTCTTGTCCATGATTAAGATCTTCCGTCCAGAGACAGGTACAGCCCAGGCGTTGGGCACTGCGAATAATCATTGCGTCCCAAAAAGATATAGGTGCTTGCTTTTGAATATTGATAGCCGCTAACAAATCCTTAACATTAGGGCTGTGTAACGGCCACTGATCATAGTTTTCTATTATCTTCGCCGCCTGTTGAGGGGTTATAGGCCTTTTGATTTTGCGGGTTACGGTAACATAAAACTCCTGCAAAACCTGGATACTAAGGCAGCCATTTTTCTCTTTCCACAAATTTTTAAGTAAATCTCTGGCTATTTCATATTTGCTTCCAGCAGAACAATCATGAGCATAAATTAGAATATTGGTATCTATAAACTGGCGGCCTTTAACTTCGCTCATGAAGTTCCTCCCTTTTCCATGGAGTTTCCCCTGCTGAGCCCATATCAAAACCTTCCTCCATAAGCCGAATACTATCCTCTTTAGCCCTTGAATACTGTTCCTCCCTTGCGACCATATCGAGAATGTAGGTACTCAAAAGAGCTGATAGAGACATATTGCGATCCACAGCCAGGTGTTTGGCTTTTCTTATGACATCTTCAGAAAGTGATAAAGTAACATTCTGTCGGCCCATCTTATCACCTCATTTTATGTGTATCACTTTTTCACTTATTATACTATGCACCAGCTCTGATAAAAAGCCTTTTGCCAAGGTAATACACCATCAATTGCAACAAATATGAAAAGGGTTCAGGCTTGGTGCTGGTATACGAAAGGCACAAAGGTGGGGCAACCTTTGTGCCATGATTTCAGAAACATGTTACTGTAATCATCCCCACCAAACGGTTAAAACATCACCCAGCAGTCGTTGCTCCCGCGGAGTAAAAGGGGGTAAAGGCGTACGGAATCTGTGCCCTTTCGGAGTAGAATCGAGCCCGTTTTAAAAAGGAGAAGCAACGAGCAGCCGCGCAAGGGAGACCGGACCTTTTACGTAGCCGGTGCGACGAATGCGCGTGCAAACCACTTAAGAAACATGTTATTGAAATCATCCCCACCACTTTGCAACCCCGGCGTTGCTCGATAAAACTTCAACCGACCAATTGGTTTCGCTAGACTCGGCCGTTTTAAAAAAGCATCAGCAGGAGAAGCCACGCAGCCGGTGGACAATCCGCCTGCAACCCTTAAGAATGTTAGCACTCTCCCCCCAAACTTTTAAATACCAGATTTGTCAAAAGGTACGCTACGGAATCTGTGCCCCTTCGGAGTAGAATCGAGCCCGTTTTAAAAAGGAGAAGCAACGAGCAGCCGCGCAAGGGAGACCGGACCTTTTACGCAGCCGGTGCGACGAATGCGCGTGCAAACCACTTAAGAAACATGTTATTGAAATCATCCCCACCAAACGGGTTAAAACATCACCCAGCAGTCGTTGCTCCCGCGGAGTAAAAGGGGGTAAAGGCGTACGGAATCTGTGCCCTTTCGGAGTAGAATCGAGCCCGTTTTAAAAAGGAGAAGCAACGAGCAGCCGCGCAAGGGAGACCGGACCTTTTACGTAGCCGGTGCAACGAATGCGCGTGCAAACCACTTAAGATTAAGAAAGGAAAGAAAGCCTGTGCGCTACCAAGTTAACCCCGTTGCCGCGGCGCTGCAAAATACCCCGCACCAGCAAAGGCCCCTTTTGTTCGCCGAAAATAAACGACCCATATTGAAAATACACCTTTTCGAACACCGTCACATCCAGCAGCCCAAACTCATCCTCCAAAGACAAAAACACCGTGATCTTGCCGCTGCGAGTCGGCGGCCGGTGCGGACGCAACAGTAAACCCGCGGCAGTCACCCGGGAGCCATGGGCCAGCCCCCTGGCCTGGCGGCTGGAACAGATCCCGCGCCGCTGCAGCTCCGGCCTGAAAACAGCCATAACATGGTGCTCAACATCAATTCCCAAAATCATCCGTTCCCAGGCTGCCTTCTCCAGCAAGGAAAAATCCTCCCCTTCCCCCGCCGGGGACGCAAAAAGCTCCCTACTCCCCTGTTTCCGGTTGCGGCACCATTCCATCCACCCCGGCAGCTCCAGGAGCATCTGGCGGCGGTTGCGGTGCAAACCATCCAGGGCGCCGCATTTGATAAGATTTTCAGCAATATCCCGGTCGATCCGGGTGCGGCTGAGAAAATCGGGCAAATCCCTGAAAGGCCCCTGGCCCCTTGCTTCCACAATAGCCGCTATGCCCGCCCGGCTGATGCCTTTAGCCTGTTTAAGTCCGGTGCGGATCTGCTCGGGTCCCTCCACCTGAAAATCCGCCGAGCTGCAATTCACATCCGGAGGCAGTATTTTTAGGCCCCGGCGGCGGGCCTCGCTGCAGAGAATGGAGGGAGGGTAGAAACCCAGGGGTTGATTATTTAGCAATGCCGTAAAATACTGGGCCGGATAATGTTGTATCAAATAGGCAGTTTTGAAACTGGTGGTGGCAAAAGCAGCCGCATGGGCCTCACAAAAACCATAGCTGGCATAGCCGGCAATACAGGAAAAAATCTTTTGGGCCAGCTCGGTTTCAATCCCCCGTGATACCGCCCGGCTGACAAACATAGCCCCGATTTCCTCCATCGCCTTGCGGGAACGGGCATGGGTCATCACTCGCCGCAATTGGTCGGCCTCGCCGGCCGTAAAACCCGCAATGGCAATGGCGATCTCAATCACCTGTTCCTGGAAAAGCACCACCCCGTAAGTATTCTCCAGAATAGGCTGCAGCAGCGGATGCAGGTATTCCACCGCCGCCCGGCCCTGGCGCCGCTCAATATAGGGTTCCACCATATTGCCCTTGATGGGACCGGGTCGTATCAAGCCCATGCTGGCCACAATATCTTCTATTTTACCGGCCTCCAGCCGCGCTTGCAAAGCCCGCTGCGCCGGGCTCTCCAGTTGGAAAACCCCGATGGTATCGGCCTGCCGGATCATAGCATAACTGTCCGCATCATCCATGGGAATAGCATCATAATCAATCCCCCGACCTTCCTGGGCAAGGCTGTCCAGGGTGTCATGCACCACCGACAAGGTCCGCAAAGAGAGCAAATCCAGCTTAACCAGGCCCAACTCCTCCACATCATCTTTATCAAAATGACTCATAACCGGCCCCGAAGCAGATTTCTGCAACGGGGTCAGTTCCAGCAGGGGCACATCACTGATCACCACCCCGCCCAGGTGCATGCCCAGGAACCTGGGGAAGCCGGCAATTTTCTCACAGACATCCAATAAAAAGCGGCAGCGTTCTTCATGCAAAGGGCTGTTTTTCAATTCCGGCAACAGAGCCATCATTTTGCGAATATTATCGGCATGCGTATGGGGCAGCTTCCTGGCCATAAGTCCTAACTCCTCTTCTGCAAACCCCAGGGCTTTGCCAACTTCACGCAGCGCCGAGCGCGCCTGAAAGGTGCTATAGGTAGCCACCCGCGCCACCCGATCCTCGCCATAACGCTGGTAAACGTAATCGATTACCTGATCACGGCAGCGGGATTCAAAATCGATATCAATATCCGGCAACCCCTGGCGTTCCAGGCTCATAAATCGTTCAAACAGCAGGCCCCGCTGCAGGGAATCCACCTCGGTGATAAACAGACAGTAAGCCACCAACGAATCAGCGGCCGAGCCCCGCCCGGCGTAGCGAATCCCCTGGCGGCGGGCAAAGCGGACCAAATCCCATACCACCAGGAAATATTCAGGAAAGCCCAGCTTTTCAATAATATCCAGTTCTGTTTCCAGGCGCTGCCGCACCGCCCGCCCCACCTGTCCGTATCTTTTTTCCGCCCCCGCAAAGGTAACGCGGCGCAGCAGCCTGGCAGCATCCTGCCCCGGCTTCAATGGGAAGCAGGGAAAATGAATCTGCCGCATGGGGAAGGCCTCCTGGCAGAGTTCAGCAATCAGCAAGGTATTCTCTGCCGCTTCAGGACAAAAGCCAAATAGCTGCTCCATTTCTCGGGGGGATTTAAGATAATTTTCCCCGTTTAAAGGCCGGGCCGGGTGGATGTCCTGCACCTTGCTCAAAGTGCGTATGCAGGTTAAAATGTCATGCAATACGAAATCCTGGCGGCTGGCATAATGGACATTGTTGGTGGCCGCCGGCCTTATGCCCAGGGTTTGCGCCAACTCCAGGAGATGCTGGTTTAAAAAGCGGTTGCCGGGCAGCAGGTTATCCTGCAGTTCGATATAAAAGTCATCCCCCCAGAGGGCCTGATAGCGAGAGGCCACCTTCAAGGCCTCCCGGTATCGCCCCTGCAGGATCAAGGCCGCCAATTCTCCTCGCCGGCAGCCGGATAGCACAATAACCTCCTCTAATTGGGCCAAACCTGCAAAATCCACCCCGGGCTGTCCCTGCGGGTGATTCAGGTGGGCCCGGGTCAACAGGCGGCACAAAGCGGCATATCCTCGCGGGCTGCGGGCCAACAAGGTAAGATGGGCGCCATTCTCCAATGTAATCTCCACACCTTGAATCGCCTTGATGCCTGCCGCTCGAGCGGCTTTATGAAAACGCACCGCCCCGCTGAGATAATCATGATCAGTTAACGCCAGGGCGGGCATGTCAAAATAGGCTGCCCTGCCCAGGAGTTCTTCTATGGAACTGCCCCCATCCAAAAAAGAAAAAGGGCCATGTACATGCAGGTGAACAAAGGACACAACACCGCCGCCTGTTCCAATATTTTTAAAACCGCCTCCGCAAATACATGCCGGCCTTCCGCTCCTTCAATCATAAACCCGGTATAAGAACCACTGCTGTGAACACAGGTCACGATAAATCTCGCGAAGGCTACCGTCCCGGCAAAGCACCCGGTAAAACGCCTTTTCACTCTCCCCTTCCCACCAGCACCCGGTGTCCCGCCAGCATTCCAGGACCTTTTCCACCACCAGCAAACAGCCGCCGCAATGGACCACAACAGGCATCTCCTCCCGGCATTGCACCTTTATGACAGCAAATGGCTTTCTTAATGACATCAATGCACCTCATTGCAGCCGGCTGCGGTCTCATTTTGCAGGCAACTGCCAGCAAGCGGCCCGGTCTGAAAACGCCAGGGGTCCCATAAGGCCAGAACCTGTTCACGACGCTCCGCCTCCTGTCCCAGGCTGATCTGCCCGGGAAAACGC
Source organism: Syntrophomonadaceae bacterium (assembly GCA_050949825.1). GTDB lineage: Bacteria > Bacillota > Syntrophomonadia > Syntrophomonadales > Syntrophomonadaceae > DTU019. The sequence continues at coordinate 436,816 of JBMNGL010000013.1, forward strand.
ATCTCGAGACTATACAGGGCCTCCTGCAGGAGCGCCTTGCTGCGCTGCCGCTCCTGCGTCCGCAAGGCAAACAAATCCTGCTGCTGCCAGTTCAGCACGGCCACCTCCTCCAGCAGCACCCGCCCCTGCCAAATTCCCTTTAAAGGGGGCATCTGCTTCCACAGCCCCAGCAAAATGTTCTCCAGCACCCGGGCTTGAAAACAGGGCTGGCTTAAACGTCGTTCCCGGCTGATCTCCTGCTCCCCGGATACCTCCAAACGCACCCGGCGGGCCCCCGCTCCGCGCTGTCCTAAAAGCCGCTCCAGGGTGCGGGCGGCACAACTTAATTGCTGCTCAAGCCAGGACCCCTCCCCCAACTGGCTTTCAACCTCCAGAGACACCACCAGTCGCTGCGGTGGATACAACCCCAATACCGGAGCATCATCCCTGCCCTGGCTATTCTTGAGCACCAACGCTGTCCTGGGACCTAGCAAAAAAGACAGGCGCTGCTGAGGCTGCCGGGCTATATCCCCCACCGTAGCAAAAGCCGCCCGGGACAATTTCTTTAGCTCCAGCGGCTTTAAAGGGGGAAATTCCGCCAGGGGCAACTGGCTCAGGAAAGCCTCTTCACAGCCGGGTATCACCTCGATAATGATGCCTGCTCCGATCCTGTGAATGCGGTACAGCCTGTCCTGGCCCCCGGGCGGCAAAAGGCTGCGCTCTAACGCCACCCGCGCCAGCAGACGCGAACTTGCCCAGCCCATCCGCCGGCTCCCCCCCGCAGCAGCAACCTCTTTAGCCAGGCCGAAAACAATTTTCTCCGCCTTCCCGCAGCCCGTGATATCCAGATAGACACTCCCATCCGCCTGCGGTTCCACCAGCGGCGTATAGCGGCTGCAGCATTCCAATCCCACCTCGTCAATCCCCGCTCCATCCCCTTTGATAAAAACAATCCCCCGCATCACATTCAGCCACCTATTCAAAGTTTTAGTACTAATATATTATAACAGAACACATGTTCGGTCAATAATGAGTCAGGGGGACGGTGAGTCACCGTCCCCCTGACTCACAAAAGGGCAAAAAGATACCCGCTTAGTTCTTAAGCGGGTTTAGAGAGAAATATTGTGAAGGGGTGGGGGTAGCAATTTAAAGGTTTTGGATTATTAAATTCAGGGAGTCAGGTACGATTTTGGATAATTAACCGGTTTATCCTTGGACCATTCTCCTTCATAGGCCAGTTCACCAGTGGTATAGTATGATTTACCATACCCGTTACGCAGCCCATCCTCCCAGTATCCGTCATATCGCAAAGTACCATCTGGATAGAATTCTTTGCCATGACCGGAACGTTTGCCTTCGCGCCATTCGCCTTCATAGCGCCCACCGCTGCGGTAATATGCACAGCCTACACCGTGGGGCTTTCTATCCTTGACTTCGCCTTCATAATTGGCCAACAGGTCATTCTTTAGAACCAGGTCATCGATCCGCGCCAAGTATTCTCCTCCTCTCGATGGGCCTTGCTACAGCCGCCGCCCTGTTACATATATAGCAGGCCCTTTTCTAGCTCTGCCAGTGTTTCTATCTGCAAACCCGACAGATTTTTAGGTTTTATACGTTCCTAATAACTCCTCCTGGCGCTTGTATCCCATTTTTTTGGGCTTTCTGTTTATTATGTTGATTTGATGTATACACTGTGGTTTTCTTGTCGGCAATCCGTATGTTCGCCGTCTCCCCCGCAGAGGGTGCGAATGTGTTTCCGCTCATAATCCACACACGCTTTAGACTTCAAACTGATCACCCGGTTAATTTTAAACTTCGGGATCGGCTCTACCATGAAAAATCTTCATCTACTGGCTTCAACCTCCCCAACAAGATTACTGCAATGTATCTGGTTCTGGTCATATTATATAAGCAAACATCGTGCCAATATTGCGTTTGTTTATAAATAAAAAAATAAATCGCCTGAAACGGCGATTTTACCGGGCTATTTACTTACCATGCCAATTATATGCTAGCCAATATGTTCTATGCAAAATTGTTGCGCTGTTGTGGCAACATGTTGCAATGTGTTGCTATATGCAACACATTGCAACATGTTTATTCACCGGACATAATATGATAATGGCGCATTTTTCTATAGATAGTGCTGCGATCGTAACCCATTTCCCGAGCAACACTGCTCACATTTCCGTCATGCTTGTCAAGCAAGGCTACGATTTTTAACTTTTCTTGCTCAGCACGTATTTTCTTACTGTGTTGCCGGGCTTCAAAAATACTGGTAGCTCTTTTGGCCCCACCGGTTAATGTGCTCATGGCTTCCATTTTCTTTATTTCGGGGGGTAAATGCTCGATGCTAAGGTCAGCGCCGCCGGCGATGTTGATCATGCGCTCCACAACATTCTGCAGCTCACGGATGTTGCCTGGCCAGCTGTATTTCTGCAGCGGTTTCATCAAGGCCTCTTCGTCATAGTAATAATTGCGGCCTGTTTTGGCGCGAATCTTTTCCAGGAAATATGCAAACAATAGCGGGATATCTTTGGCGCGCGACCGCAACGGGGGGATCTGTATGGAGATTACATTAAGGCGGTAGTAGAGGTCGGCGCGAAAACTGCCAATCTCTACTTCTTCCCACAGATTTTTGTTAGTAGCACAGATTACTCGCACATCAATGGGTATAACCTTGCTGTCCCCGATTCTGGTGATGCTTTTCTCCTGCAGCACACGCAAGAGGGTAACCTGCTGTTCCAGTGGCATATCGCCGATTTCATCAAGAAACAGGGTTCCCCCGGAGGCCAGCTCAAATTTACCCGGACTGCCCCCTTTTCGGGCGCCGGTGAAGGCTCCCTCCGCATAACCAAACAGCTCACTGCCCACCAGTTCACGGGGAATGGCCCCACAATTCACTGCGATAAAAGGACCATTGCGGCGGCTGCCTTGATTGTGAATAGCCTGGGCAAAGACCTCTTTACCGGTGCCGCTTTCGCCTTCTAAAAGCACATTGCTAATGCTTCCGGCAGCCTGGGCGGCAATACGAATGGTTTCCAGCACATTATCACTGACAGTTACAATATCTTCAAACTGAAAACTGGCCCGGTTGCCGGTAAAGCGGTGCACCAGGTTATGGATGTTTTCGATCGGGCGCATAAAAAGGATTGCGCCCGTCAAACGCTCCTCTTCATCCCGTACCGGGTTGCCGGATATTGTCAACTGAATACTTTTCTTGTCACGTTCAATAAATATTTCAATATCGCTGTAGGGCTTTCCCCGGCGCAGCAGTTCGTTGGTATAGGGTGTTTTAATACCCAATACCTGTCCGATATGCTGTCCTTTTATCTCTCCGACTTTCTTGCTGAGTATCCTCTCAGCGGCCAGATTCACTTCATTAACGCGCCCCTCCGAGTCGAGGATAATGACACCGTCGGTAATATGCATAAAAATGTTGGTGAACATCCGTGTCAGCCAGCTTAAGTGTTCCTTCTTGGACAGTATCTCCAGCAGATGGGAAATATCACGAATAGAGCACAGAAAGAATAATTCTTCCTGGTAACGCACCGGCTGCAGGTTCATCTCCACCGGAATGTCTTTACCTTCCCGGTCATGCTGCAGCATTTCGATCAACACCCCGCCGCTTTTGGCCTTTTTGAACTGTTCAAGCAAGAGTCCGTGTAGATAGGCAGGGGTGAGTTTAAAGATATCCAAAGCCAGCAGCTCGTCTTTTTCATAACCGTAGGCTGCACAAGCGGCTGGATTGGCTTCAACGATCCGTCCGTCCGGCCTTACAATTAAAGCCATGTCGGGGATGTTGTCAAAAAACAGTTTTCCCGGTAAAATAGCATTGTTTTCCATCTATACAACCCTTCTACCTATTATATGCTCTAATATTATTGTAAAGGCCCCATTCGATTTGTCAAAATGAGTCTTGCCGCTAATGTAAACCGGCAGCCTACCATTGATTATATTTACAGGCCTGAGATTACTCTTTCTCGCTGCCTTGCACATGCAGGGTTTGGGTGGGAAAAGCCAGACTGATTCCCAATCTCTCCAGAAGGTCCATAATCTTGAAATGTATGTCGTTGCGTACATCGCGGAGACTGTGCCCCTCCCCGATGGGGGTCACGAAAGTAACCTCTATATCCAGGCTACTGGCGCCAAACTGCTCCAAGTTTACGTGAGTGTATTCATCTATAACATCGGGATGTTGATTTAAAAGCTCTCTTATACCCTCTATTAATTGTATCAAATCCTGTTTCGAGGTGTTGTATTTCACCCCCAGGCGAAAAGTGATGCGCTTTCTCCCCAGTCGGCTGTGATTGGTTATAGGCGTAATGGCCAGGGTAGAGTTGGGAACAGTGATGATGGCCTGCGAGAAGGCTCGGATACGGGTACTGCGAAAGGAGATCTCGTCCACAATGCCGTCTGCATCCGCTGTGGTGATCCACTCCCCTACTGAAAATGGTTTTTCCATGATAATAACCACCCCACCCACGATATTGGCCAGGGCATCCTTGGTAGCCAGAGCAATCGCCAATCCCCCCAGGCCCAGTCCGGCCAGAAACCCGTTCAGGTCATAACCCCATTCCCGCACCGCTACCAGGATACCCAGGGCGATGATAATAAAACGGGCCAGCTTGGAAAAAAACATCACCAGGCTCTGGTCCAGACGATAACGCTGTCTGGCTTCAGCGGAAAACAGTGAGTGACTGTCTAACAGGTTGTAAATCCCCCAGGTAAAAAACAAGACAATGGCGCTGCGATAGAGCCGATTCACAAAATTATCAACCACCGGGGGCAGAGGCAGGTACATCAAGGCCAGATAAACCCCGCCGCTTATGATAAACCATTTGACAGGGTTCAATACCACCATAAAGGGACTGGCATCCCGCTCAGGTTTGATGCGCCGGGCCAGTTTTGTCAACCAATGCCGCAATACCGCTACAACCAGCATGCTGAGCAGCCAGAAGGCCAATATAATGAGGACGCCGCCCAGCAACAAGGTCAGGTTGTGCTCTCCAACTGCAGTTGCATAGGCCCCTGCTTGCAGCAGCTGGCTGATAGTAATCCAGGCAAACAAAAGAGTTATCCTCCATCAGAATATATTAATCGGCTGCGGAGTCAAACCACACGGTTGAACCTGGCGAAAAAGAGGTGATTTCATCAGGATTGCCGGTGTTTTATCCCCACGCCCCAATAATGGTATTGTAGAAATATTATCATATTTACGCTCTTCTGGACAAAGCCGCAGACTGTTTTGAAAACAGTTTTCCCTTCCTCAGCTGCTTCACTTGCGGCCATAAATACTCTAACCTCCTTGTTTTTGGTCTGTCGGGTTCATACAAACCGGTATAATGTACGGCTATGTAGTGGAAACTCAATAGGAAAAGAGTTCAGGAGGATGCTTATTTGTCAAAACGAAGCCAACATTGCGGCTTGCTTACCTTTAGCCTGCTGCTCAGCCAAATGGCCGGATATGGGTTGATATTAACCGGTCAGTGGCTCTATCTGATCGCCCTGATCCTGGGCGGGGCCGCCTGTGCCAGCAGTCTGGTACTCTGTCTGGATAATAACCCCCCCGAAACCCGGGTGGAAAACCATTATCACCTGTATTATGATGTTGAAAAACCACAGCGCACCACCTCCCGCTGGTAGCGACGATATAAAAAGGGGACACGGAAGCAATGCACCCTCCTTTTGTTTGCCTATGCTTAAGACAGCTTAGCGGACTAGCCTCTTTCTTCCGGGGAGTTGCCAACCCTGATGCAAGGAACGGTACAGGTATTCTGTTCCTGTATAGATGAATACCGTAAGTACCAAATAATAGACGATAAATATCAACAGAGTCTCTGCCCGGGGAAATACCAGCCAGTAGGATATGCATAGGACTGCGATGCCCATTCCAAGCTTTCGAGCTGTACTGGTGACAAAAATGGAGCCGCCCGTTTGCAGGGAAATCCGTTCGAAGATTATCACCGCCAGGACCAGAAACAACAGCACCCCCGCTAACAGTATTAAGCTTTCGAGCAGGTAATCCGGACCAATCCCACTATTAGCAGTGGTACCTGTAATGAGCCAGTTGCTGAAATGGTCTACGCTGGTGATGTTTCTCTCACTACGGGTAACATAATCGAAGAGATCAAGGTATGAACCCAGCTTGAGAATATTAATAGAAATAGATTCAGCCACTGCGAAATAGCGTGCGGCTATGCCCTCAATCATAGCCGCAACCATCCCGGGAAGAAAATTCAGCAAGTAGACTACTGCACCTGCTGCTAAAACCCCGGTGGTAAAGGTCGAAACCATTAAGGCCATGGTAAAATAGCCCAAACAAAGGGCACTTACCAGCAAGACCCAGTTCAAGACATTGATACCGTTGTAGGGCATAGGGTACAGGCAATCCAAAGCGATCAGGAATAAGCCATTTATCAGCATAGCCAATAAAATGGCGGCTGCCCCGGAGAAGAATTTAGCCAGGATTATTTGCCGGCGGCTAACCGGCATACTCGCCAGGTACCTGAGACTGCCGCGCTGCTCTTCTCCTAATATGATTATCCCTAAAAGAACTGCACCAGTGAGTGGCAGCCATTGCAAAAGACCGCTGTAAGTCTCGGGGCGCCGCAACCCAGTGCCAAATTGAAGCGCATAATGAAGCTCCTGCCCCCAGAGTTCCATTTGCGCCGTGCCCTGGAACAGGTAAAAGCTGGTTTTTATTACCGGCGCAAAGATGATAAACAGTAGCGTAGCCAGAAGATATCCCCGGCTATGCCGCCATTCCTTGTCTAAAAGTCCCTTCATCGCTTGGGAAAGCCTCATTGCCAATACCCCCCTGTGCTCATCGCACCATTATTACATTTAGCCCCTTCTCAAGCTAAGCCAGGTTATTGCTGAAATCACCGCAAACATAGCCAGATACAACCCCAGCCACATAGCTATAAAATAGAACAGAAATAATACCGGCGAAGCGGCCATTTGTGCCGCCCATCCCATAGCTGCCATTAAAGAAATCAATATCAGCCCGATTTGCTTAAAATTTCCGAAAAGCAGTAATTCATCCCGGTGCTCCAGGGAGTTTTTCTCAAAAGCCTTAATCGCTACCCACAAGAAAAGGAATGCCGCCAATAGTAGTATGGCAACTTCCAGGGGATAATCGGGCGCCACCCGGTCTATGGCCAGATTACTGCTCCTGATATAACGACCATCCCGGCTTATGTAATCAGGAATGTAAAGATAGGTTGCTATATAACGCGCCTTAAGCTCGATCCCCGCAGAAAGAGTGTAGAACTGGCGAAATATCTGCAGTACCATACTTATAAGCATCCAGGGTAAAGCCATAATAACCATGGTGATTAAAGCCGATGACAGAATCCCCCGGGAAAAAGAAGCTACCAGAAGAGCCAGGCCGAACAGGCACAGCAAGGCAGCAGTAGTGATAACTACCCAGTTTATAACCTCTTCAGCACTATACTGGGCTGGCAATAATGCCCCGGCTAACAGAAGGAACCCGCCTATTACAAACATTATGCTTATGATCACCAGGCAGCCGCTTAAAAGTTTGGCTCTTATTATTTCCTGACGGCTGACCGGAGTAGTGACCAGATAATTAAGAGTACCGGCCCGCTCCCCGGCCAGCATCAGTGCCGCCAGAAGCACCACAGTAATCACCGCTGTGGTTTCGGTAGTAGAAAAGCCTGTCGCCAGTATATTTTTAATCCCAGCAGACCAGGCATCAGCGCTGTCACCCACCTGATAAACCCAAGCGCTTATCGGTACCAGAATGGTATCCTTGCTTATAAACAAAAAGGCCAGCAGGAAATATCCGCGATACTGTCGCCACTCCTTCCAGAGCAAGCCTCTCATTCTCATTCCTCCCATATTACCGCCTCCTGCTCCCGGTGCTAACCTGTCTTTGCCAGGCCACTAAGGCCTCATACATCCCCGCTCCTCTGTTACTTACCCCAGATCCCAGTTTTAACTCCGCTTTCCTATTCTAACCTCCTTCCTCTTACTTCCTAATCTTCACCGCCAACCGCCAACTTGCATTTCTTACTTCTCAAACCCGTATCCCTCGGCTTTCATAAGGGTTACAAAAATACTCTCCAAATCGAGGTCCATCTCTTTAACCAGTTCCGCTCCCAGTGCGGTTAGCCGGGAATAAATGCGGTCCCCATCACCTTTTATGGTGATAATCATAGTTCTCCCACTGCTCTGGCAGTCTATCAGGCCGGGCAATGATTGAATTGCTTCCTGGGGAGGTTCGCCAGTGAAAACAAGCTGCAAGCGGTGTATCGATTCCTTCAATTCATCCAGGGAACAACTGAACATTAACCTTCCCCGGTAAATGGCCGCAATATGGTCAGCGCTCTGCTCCAGATCGTTCAGATTATGTGTGGAGTAAAAAACGGTGGTGCCATGGCTGGCAGCTTCTTCAATTATGGTATCAAGAAAGGAACGGCGCACTACCGGGTCTAGACCGGCAGTGGGCTCATCCAGGAGCAGCAGGTGAGGCCGCAAAGCGAGAGCCATAACCAGGGAAACCTGTACTTTTTGGCCCCGGGACAGATTACGTATACGCTGGCCCTGGGGTAAATTAAAGCCCCGGTGCAACGACCGGCAACGCTCCCAGTCCCAAAACGGGTACAGTTTGCTTCCCAAACGGTACATCTCAGCAACCGTAAAGCCAGGATACATAATCGGGACATCAGGTACATAACCCAATCGTTCTCTTATGCTTCCATCCTTTTCCCGAATGCTGCGCCCCAGGATGAAGGCTTCGCCACTGTCTGGACGAATAATACCGGTTAGCATCTGTATCAATGTTGTTTTGCCTGCCCCATTGGGGCCAATTAGCCCAAAAATGGAACCAGTGGGAACACCCAGGGATAGTTCGTCAATGGCCTTAAAACCTTCAAAAGACTTGTTCAAAGCGCGGGTTTCTATCGCCAAATCCATAATTATTTTCCTCCCCTTTTTTCCCATTTATCCAGGCTTTCCGCAAACAGCCGCTCAATTTCCTCGCGCTCCAGGCCCAGATGGTAAGCCTCTACCAGTATCTTTTCTACCAAACCAGTCAGCTTCTCCCTGGCCAGGTTCAAATCCGCAACAGTGCGCCCTGCTACAAACGTGCCCCGGGAGCGCATGGTTGCAATTATCCCTTCCTGTTCTAATTTCTGGTAAGCTTTTGCGATTGTATTGGGATTCAAAGAAAGTTCTGTAGCCATTTCTCTTACGGTGGGCATACGCTCTCCCGGAGTCAGAATACCTAAGGCCACCGCCTCTTTTATCCCATTTACCAGTTGCTGGTATACAGGTGTGCTTAAACGCGGGTTTATATCAAGCCACAAGAGACCACCTTCTTTTTGTACTACTTGTTATAGTACAAATATATTAAACTAATGAAACTGTGTCAAGAATAAATAGAGCGGGAGTGCTTTTTCCCAGGATTATGGGAAAGCACCCCGCTTCAACGATTCCCGAATATCTTAATGGTTTACAACCGGATCAGTGGGGAGGACAAAAATTATCAGCCGACAAAATGTTGTTTAACAAAATCAGGGGCTGTGGCAGGGGTTAAAATGCCAAAAATCAGGGTGCCGTTTTTAAGTTGGAAGATGACCTTGTAAAGCGGTCCCTTGGTATATTGATCCTGGTAATTGCGCAAACATATTTCCAGCTTATCCGGCGCGGTGATTTTTAGCTGACCGGGCTTTTCTTCAACATATTCCCCCGTTGCCCTCATTATCCGGTAATTGCTCTCATTTAGCCCTTGAGGAGCATACTCGATAATGGCATGGATAACATCTTCCCCTGGCAGCAGCCGGGCCTTTTCATATAGTCCCATGCTTTGCATCCACTGCTCAAAATTGACATAGGATTTTTGCCAGGACAGGGAAATGTTATAGTACGGGTTTTGCACCTCACCAAAATACCTGTCTGCAGCTTCAGGCCAGATAGATCCATCATTATTGTCAGCCTTCTCCTTGGGCAGGGTGATTTCTATATATCCCCAGGGGCTGCCGGGACTGGTCATTTCTTCATAACTTTGCGCATAGATATCGTTTTGCAAAACGTTGACCGCCTGTTGTATCATTTTGGGGTCTGCAATGCTCACATGCTTGTTGCCATCGCGACTCCTGATATCCACCAGCTTGATGTCGCCGGGATTTAACCTGAGTGCCTCATATTGATGGGTTTTGTATTCCCGCGATTCATATATGGGTTTTAAATGCTCCTGGTAGAAAGCAGCATTGATGTCATAATAACGATAAAACCTCTTGCCGTTTTTCAATTGATAGGCCAGACAGATCCTCTCTGGTCTGCTATTCTGATCACTTGGAAAGACTCCTTTCTCTTCTCCCCGGTGCGCGATTATTTCCCGGTGCAGGTCCATAATATGGGTAATGTTATCCTTTTCCGCATATATGGGCGGCTGCAATCGCCGGTATGCGGGTCTGCCGGGATCATCGGCATATAGTAAGGCATGAAAATTGCGATCCATATAAATGTTTTCCACCTGACTCATTTCCGGCAGCCTCTTTTCGTAAGCGGTAATGTCCGTATAAAGCAGGGCGATAAGGCCGATAACTACCAGAGAATAAATCCCCAGTCCTTTGAAGCGCTGCCTGTCAAATACATACAGGGATTTGTTAAGCAGGATTTCTATCAGGACATAGCCTAACGCTGCGCCCAAAAAGTAGCCGAAATAGGTCCAGGCCATGCTTTGCTGGGAGCTATAAAAATAGCTGCCCACCAGCAGCATGGTGCAAAAGGTTACCGAGTACTTGAATATGGGGCGCAGCACCTCGAAAGTAATGGCATCACCGGCCATTTCAACCTGGCGTCGCCGGTAAAGGTAGCGGCCCACAAAATACACGGCCAGGCTGATTAACAGGTACATTATGATTTCATGATTCTGCAGAGACAGACCTGACATCGGCAATCTTAAGAGGGGCGACAGCTTCTCCAGATTAAGCGCATAGTAGTCGCAGGGAAACCCATAAACATACATCCTCAGATTATCAACCAGCAGGAAGGTCAACCCGCTTGGCACCAGAAGCAGGATATAGGTTAACAGCCCCTGCAAGGTGGATAAGCCGGTAAACATGCCAACGGCAACCGCGCTCATGAAGAAAAGCAGATTGCCCAATAATGCGGCGATAAGCCAGGCCACAATATCCCGATCCTGTACAAAATCAATCCTCAATCCGGACACCACCGCCCATGAAAGCAGGGCAGTAAGGATTATCGGCACAAACAGGAATATGAGTCCGGCCAATAGATGGGTATTATAAAGCGTTTCCCGTCTGATAGGGAGGGTATGTTCCATATCTGCCGCTTTGCCGGACTGCAGATAGCGGAACAAAAGCAGCCCCGTCAATACCGGAACAATCAACAGCAGAATCAGGGTCACAGGCGAATAATCAAATTGCAGTATTTGCAGATAGGTATGGGCGTTATAGTGCGCCTTGATTTCTTCCGGGCGGAAATACTTCATTACCAGCTGCAACGGCACCATCGCCAGCAGGGCCAGCAGATAAACTACCCCTATCCAGCCATATCTTTTAAAATCATTGCGCAGTATCCCGGTATTAATAAAAGATGTTTTGGATTTCATGACCATAATCCCCCATTTCGTAAATAAAGATCTCTTCCAGGGTGAGGGGCAGAACATCCAGTACGGCCGGCTGATAAGCCTGCATTTTACTGATAATCTCACCATGGGCGCCGCGTACAATAATAATCATTACGCTGCCTCTCTGCTCGTGATGCAGCGCCTGGCTTTCTTCCAACAGGGTGGGAGGGATTTCGCTGCTAAAGGCGATTTGAATCTTATGTATATCGGCCTTCAAATCATCCAAATCCTTCTGTATAAGCATTTTCCCCTGGTGCAAAATACCGATATGATCGCATACATCCTCTAATTCACGCAGGTTATGTGAGGATATCATGACCGTCACCCCCCGCTCCGCTACATCCTGGATAATAAGATGTTTAACCTTTTGCCGCATCACCGGGTCCAATCCATCCAGGGGTTCATCCAGTATCATCACATCCGGCATTAAACTCAGAGCCAGCCAGAAGGCCACCTGCCGCTGCATGCCTTTGGACAAGGTCTTAATGCGCCTTTGCGTCTCAATATTAAACACCTGCGCCAATTGCTGATAGCGCTGCTGACTCCAATGCGGATATATCCGGGCATAAAAATTGGCCATATCTTGAACGGTATAATTATGGAAAGAGTAAACCGTATCCGGGATAAAGACCGTGCGCGCCTTTATCGCTTCGTTTTCAAATACGGGTTGGGAATCAATCATTAAAAGGCCTGCATCAGCTTTATAAACCCCGGCCAGGAGTTTTAAGAGGGTGGTTTTCCCCGCCCCGTTGCAACCCACCAACCCGTATATCGAACCTTGATGCACGGCCAGGCTTACATCCTGAAGGGCTTTTTGATCTCCGAATCTCTTATTAACCCTTTCAACTTCAATCATTCATCTTACCTCCCTTGGCTGTGGATAACAGATTTTTGGTGGTGGCGACGATTTCATCCGGGGGCATGCCCAGGTAAAGCATTTCTGATACAATCCTGGCCAGCTGGGTTTTCAAACCAGGCAGGCGGTCAGAATAATCCCCGCTCGCAGCTGGTTTGACAAAGCTGCCTTTGCCGGGCAGCGAATATATGTAGCCGCGATGCTCCAACTCCCGGTAGGCCTTCTGAATGGTGTTGGGATTAATCGTCAATTGGCCGGATAAAACCCGGACAGAGGGCAACTGCTGATCTGCTTTCAAGACATCATTTATAATCAACTCGATGATTTTTTCAACCAGTTGTTCATAAACAGGTATACGACTGCGCAGGTCCAGTTCAAACATAAAGCCCCTCCTCTCTATGGCACCCGTACTATTACTCTTAGTACAGTTAATACACCCATTATAAAATGCTTATCTTTTTTTGTAAAGCAAAAAAGAAATAGCTTTATACTGTGGTGCCTGGCACCACTGTTAAAGTTATTCCATAGAAAAACGTGTCGCAGGGCGGTCCCTGTGACACGTTTGGGCAGAACACAAACTATTTTTCTAAATTATTTTTCCATGTCTTCTCTTTCCTTCTTGGCCTTTTCAATGATTTTTTCAGCATTCTGAGCGGGCACTTCTTCGTAATGTGAAAATTCCATGCGGAATTTGCCGCGCCCCTGTGTCATTGATTTGAGGTCGATGGTGTATTTGGCCATCTCACCCAGGGGTACCTGCGCCTTGATCAACTGCTTTTTGCCGGCCGGCTCCATGCCCATCACCCGCCCGCGTTTGCTGTTGAGGTCGCCGATGATGTCGCCCATATTAGCCTCCGGTATCTCCACTTCCACATTGACGATCGGCTCCAGCAGGACCGGTTTGGCTGATTCCAGGCCTTTCTTATAGGCTAAGCGGGCCGCCAGTTTGAAAGCCATTTCGGAGGAATCCACCGAATGATATGATCCGTCATAAAGGGTGGCCTTGATATTGGTAACCGGATAACCGGCCAGAACCCCTTCTTCCAGGGCTTCTAAAAGGCCTTTTTCTACAGCGGGGAAATAGTTGCGCGGTACCGAGCCGCCGAAAACATTCTCTTCAAAAGCAAAGACATCGTCCGCGTAGGGTTCGAATTTTATCCATACATGGCCATACTGCCCGTGTCCACCGGTTTGCTTTTTATGTTTGCCTTCGGCCTCGACGGTGGCGCGAATGGTTTCACGGTAAGGAATGCGCATCTCTTTGCTGATCACATCCACACCAAATTTTCGGGACAGCTTATCCATAATAATATCGACATGGCTGTCGCCCATGGCTTTTAATATGGTCTGTTTGGTTTCAGTGTTCTTCTCAATCCGGATGGTGGGGTCTTCTTCCAGTATTCTTTGAATAGCACCGCTCAGTTTATCCTCATCACCCTTGCTCTTGGGTTCGATGGCCATGCTCAAGGTGGGTTCGGGGAATTTGATAGGATCCAAAATCACCGCATTGGCCTTGGTGGTCAAGGTATCACCGGTGGCAGTGACGGCCAGTTTGGCCACCGCGGCGATATCGCCGGCATAGGCCTCAGCAACTGCAGCCTGTTCTTTGCCGCTCATAACTAAAATCTGGGCAATTTTTTCTTCGCGTTCTTTGGTGGCATTATAAATTACGCTGTCTGCTTTCATCTTGCCGGTAAAGATGCGGAACATGGTCAAACGTCCTATATAAGGGTCGGCAATGGTCTTGTATACTTGCGCTACCAGCGGTTCACCGTCCACATCCTTGTCTTCTACCAGTGGATTATCCTGGGGATGGGCGCCGCAATCAATAATAAAGTCCATTAAGGGCACAACGCCAATGTTTTTAACTGCTGAGCCGCAGAATAGAAAAACCGCAGAACCGGCGGCGGCAGCCTTTTTGATGCCCGTCATGATCTCGGCATCGCTCAGTTCTTCGCCTTCCAGGTATTTCATAAGGAGGTCATCATCGGCTTCAGCAGCCGCCTCTATCAAGGCTTCTTTATATTGCTGGGCATCATCGGCCATATCTGCGGGTATATCCTGTTCAGTATACTTGCCGCTGCTGCCTTCGAAGATGAGGGCTTTCATTTTGATCAGGTCAACTACGCCTTTAAATTGATCCTCTGCGCCGATGGGAAGCTGCACCGGGATGATATGATCAGAGAAGGTGCTCTTCATCTGGTTCAGAACCTTGTAGAAATCAGCATTCTCACGATCCATTTTGTTGATGAAGGCCAGTTTCGGTATCTTGTCAAAATCTTCCCAGGCCACCTCAGTTTGAACTTCCACCCCGGCGCTGGCTGAAAACATCATAACCATGCTGTCAACCACACACGCCGCCCCAACTACTTCAAAATAGAAGTCGGCAAAACCCGGGGTGTCGAGTACATTAATCTTATGATCCCGATATTCACAGGGAACCAGGGTCGTGCTGATGGTGATTTTTCTTTTTACCTCTTCCGGCAGGTAGTCGGAAACGGTGTTTCCATCGTCAACTCTCCCCATCCGCTTTGTGGCCCCTGTATTGAAAATCATGGCTTCGGCCAGGGAAGTCTTACCTGTCCCTCCATGGCCAACCAGAGCTATATTACGGATTTGACTGGTGGGGTAAACCTTCATTCAACAATGACCTCCTCGCTTATTCTATACAGTAAAAATGGTACAATAATTTTACCTTATAGGCAAAAATTTTTTATTTTTAACGTTTCTGCCCCGACATTACAAAAAAGATCCAGTATAACAGCAGGGCTGCCGCTACAAATATTATCAACTGATACATAACAATGCCGCGGAAAGAATCAACTATTAGAGTAAAAACCACTCCCAGGGCCAGGGGGAACAGGTACAACTGGTGGAATGGCTTCTCCGGGCACATCGGGTCACTGCGGCGGCGGCGCAGATAACCTGCATTGAGCAGGATAAAGAATATTACCGTATTAAGGAGCAGACTGAATATGATCATGTTTTATCACCGCGCGAGAAAAATTCCAGATAGCGTGAAAATGTAATCCGGTATTTCTCCATCAAGGCATAATCGGTCAGGTCCAAATGAATCGGGGTTATGCTTATAAACCCCTGCTCCACCGCAGCCACATCGCTGTCCGACTGCTGCGTTTCCTGCACTACTCCTCCTCCCATCCAGTAGTAGGTATTGCCCCGCGGGTCGCGGCGTTCTTCAAAGAGATTGTCATAATTGCGGGTTCCCAACCGGGTAATGCGAATGCCTTTGATTTGCTCCGGGCTTAAGGCCGGGATATTCACGTTGATCAGGGTGGAGTTGTCCATACCCTGCCGCATCACGGTGCGGATAAGGTTGCGGGTAAACAGAGCGGCAAAAGCGGTATTCATCTCGGCCTGATAGTCATCCAGAGATACGGCAATGGCCGGCACACCCATAATGACCCCTTCAGCGGCGGCAGAGACAGTGCCCGAATAAAGCACATCGGTCCCCAGGTTAGGACCATGGTTTACCCCCGATACCACCAGATCAACGGGCTGCTTCACCAGGCGGCTTATAGCCAGTTTAACGCAATCTACCGGGGTGCCGCCCACAATCCAGGCCCCACTGGCACCGGAAATGCTGGTGGGCATGACCTTAATGGGGTCAAAGACGGTAATGGAATGGCCGGTTCCACTGCGCTCCCGGTCTGGAGAGGCCACATATATTTCCGCAATGCTCTGCAGTTCTTTTACCAGGGCATACAGCCCGCGGGCATGGATGCCATCATCATTGGTCAATAGGATTCTCATAGCTGCTCCTTTGAATGGGCTGAAGCTCTTCTTATGGCCCAATATTCACCTGCCGCTCCAATAAACCCAGGTGGTTAAGGGGCCAGTAAATAAAAATGGCTTTGCCTTTTAAGCGGTCCCGGGTTAACCAGGTATTCCAACGGTGGCTGTCAAAACTCTCATTGCGGTTGTCGCCCAGCACCAGCAGACTATCGTCAGGAACCGTCACCGGGCCATATTCGTAATCAATCGGTTCGTTGAGATAGGGCTCCTCAATAGCCTGCCCGTTTATGTATACCTTGCCCTGCTTTATCTCCACTTTTTCACCGGGCAATCCGATGACCCGCTTGATATAATCCCATTTGCTGTGCAGCTCTTCCGGGGGATCAAATACCACAATATCCCCACGCTGTGGTTCCTTAAAGCGATAAATAAACTTGTTGACCATAACCCGGTCCTGCAATTGAATAGTGGGCAACATGGAACCGGAAGGTATAATCCTGCCCTCGATCACAAATGCCCTGAGGAACATAGCCAAGAGGAAAGCAATTACTACAATGCTTAAGGTCTCTTTTAAAAAATTGGTGAACTCCTTATTCATATTCACCGCACCCCTTTTAAAACTCGTAGATTTTAATGACCATGTGGTCTTCGCTGTTTTTGTCTTTGCTAAGACCAAACATGATCTTCTTATTCTTCAGGCTTTTATTTAAAAAGTCAATAACATATACCAATTCCGGGCTGGAGGGAAAGCTTCGATGCGCAATGAGTTCTAATTTACCTTCATCCCGCAGTTCTTCGCCGCTTCCATGTTCTGCAGACATGGCTGCTCCTTTCATTATCAACCATATTAGGGTTTTATAGAACCCTTGGGGAAAGCATACAAACCAATTTTACCTCAAAAAGGCAAGGGAATAAACTATTAAACTATGATTCCCTGCGACTAGTAATAATTCGCAGATTTGGCTGCATAAATATTCGTCACTCAAAGCCCACTGTTGTCATCCTGAGCGCAGCGAAGGATCTTTCCCCGGGGGTTGTTCGCTTCGCGAAAGATCCTTCGCTGCGCTCAGGATGACATAAGGGTGTTGACCTCAGCATGACATAAGGGCGTTGACCTCAGCATGACATAAGGGCGTTGACGCTCAGCATGACATAAGGGCGTTGACCTCAGCATGACATAAGGGCGTTGACCTCAGCATGACATAAGGACGTTGACCTCAGCATGACATAAGGGCGTTGCGCTCAGCATGACATAAGGGCGTTGACCTCAGCATGACATAAGGACGTTGACCTCAGCATGACATAAGGGCGTTGACCTCAGCATGACATAAGGGTGTTGACCTCAGGATGACATAAGGGTGTTGACCTCAGGATGACATAAGGGTGTTGACCTCAGCATGACATAAGGGCGTTGACCTCAGCATGACATAAGGACGTTGACCTCAGCATGACATAAGGGCGTTGACGCTCAGCATGACATAAGGACGTTGACCTCAGCATGACATAAGGGCGTTGACCTCAGCATGACAAAAACAAGGGGCTTTCGCGGCAATGACAGGAGCACTTCTAATAGACCTGAACACCCTCTTCGCTATGGAAAAAATAAAGGTAGCCGGCTTTTACGGGCTGCTTTTCAATAGCCTCCAGGGCCTGGCAATAGGCAGCTACCTGCAGACGGTATTGCTCGATCAGCTCCAGGCGGTTAGCCGCCGTGACATAATCGGTTTTGTAATCGACTACCACCAGCCCATCCTCTTCTTCGAAAAAGAGGTCAATCACCCCCTGTAGCAATAAGGCTTCATCAGGGGCCCCGGCTGCTGCTATCAGTCGTCCCGCGGGGATGAGCTGGTTAAATCCGGCTTCACGCCGCACCCGCCGAGCTTGCAGAATGCGCTGCCCCAACTCGGAGCGGAAAAAGCCCGCAATTTTTTCTACCGACACGCTGGCTGCTTCCGCTGAGGTCAGTATTTGCTTCTCTACCATCTGGTCCAACTGGCTTTGCAAAGCGGCCCAATCCCCAACCTGCTCTAAATCCAATTGCTGCATGACATGGTGCATTATGGTCCCGCGCTGCGCGGCGGTGAAAGGGGCCGCCTTAATAAACTGGTCTTCCTGGCTCATGAAGAGCGGACGCTTGTTCAATGCAGGTATCGATACCGTCATGCCGGCCTTATCCTTGGTAGCTTGCTTCAACTCGCTCACGGTCATTTTTGAAGGCAGCCTTGTTGCGGTTAAATATGGATAACGCCAGCTCAAGCGCCGCTGCAGCTCCTCTTGCTCTGTAGTCATACTGGAATCCTGTCCGGCTGCCAGCCGGAGCAGCAATTCCTCCTGCCGGGCCTGCTGCCGGCGTTCCTCGGCAAGTAGAGCATTGCTGGACAGCACCTCTAGCTGCCAGCTGGCTTCACTATGCTCTTCAATCTGATGGCAGGGGGTTTCCAGATAATCACGCAAAACCTGCCCATCAGGATGTTGGAGCAATACCGGCCCCAACCAGTCCATAAAACCTCTGGCCTGGGACAGTTCATACCTGCCCAGGGGGCGATTCCAAAGCTGCACCCGCCGGGGCAAATCCTTAACCGTGCCAATCAGGTGCAAGCGTGATTGCGGACGGGTCATGGCCACATATAGTATACGCATTTCCTCAGCCAGACTCTCCAGACGCAGCCGGTTTTTCACAGCGATACTGGCAATGCTGTCACTGTAGCGCCGGGTGGTGAGGTTAACATAGCGGGTGCCAATGCCCAGGTCTTTATGCAGCATCACCCGGCCTTTGCTATCCGAGAGGTTGAAGTCTTTACCCAAACCGGCTACAATAACCGCCGGGAACTCCAGCCCCTTGCTTTTATGAATGCTCATCACCCGCACCACATCATCATTCTCGCCCAGCACCCGAGCCATCTCCATATCGGCGTTTTGCGCGATTAGCTTTTCAATGAATTTGATAAAATTAAATAATCCCTTAAGACTGCTCTTTTCAAACTGCCGGGCCCGTTCCACCAGAACGCGCAGATTAGCCTGGCGCTGCAGGCCGCCGGGCAAGGCCGCGTTATGATAATAATATCCGCTTTCCATCAAGATCTGCCAGATCAATTGGTCCACCGGCAAATAACGGGCTTCCCGGCGCCAGACCTGTAGTTGCTGCTTGATTTCCCGCAAGCGCTCCGCCAGGGGGTCATCTGTTTGGCGGCTATATTCATTGCAGGCTTCATAGAAGGCCCCCTGCGACTTTTTCAGCCGAATGGCGATCAAGTCAGCACTGCTCATAGCAAATAGGGGTGAGCGCAAGACGCTCAATAAAGGGATATCCTGATTATGGTTGTCAATCAGTTTGAGCAGGTTGAGTATCAACTCCACCTCAACCGCTCCTAAATAACCGCTGTTCATATCAGCATAAGCTGGTATGCCCTGTTCCGCGAAAATTTCCATGAACTCGGCGCTCCAATTGCGGGTGGCGCGCAGCAAAACCACTATGTCGCGATACTTCAAGGGACGAAAGCCCCCGGCACCGGCATCATAAATAGACTCACCCAGGAGGCTGTGAATGGCCGCTGCCACCACTGCCGCCTCCCGGGCTGCATCACCGCGATCTTCCTCCCCATCCATCTCCTCAGGCCGGGGCTGCTTATCAATCAAGGTCACCTTGACCGGAGCCGCCGCCGCTTCCGGCAGCTTTAGCCCGCTGTATAAAAAGGCCTTTTCATCATAATCCAACTCTCCCACATGACGGTTCATGATGCGGGCAAAGACATGGTTTACCGCGGCGATAATACCCGCTTGACTGCGGAAATTCGTTTTTAAATCGACCCGGCGGCAGGCCGCACTACTTTTATCCTGATAAAGCCGGTACTTGTGCAGAAACAAGCTGGGGTCAGCCAGGCGGAAGCGATAAATACTCTGCTTGACGTCTCCCACCATGAACAGGTTGTCAGGGCGGGCTATGCAGCTCAACAGGGTTTCCTGCACCAGATTGCTATCCTGGTATTCATCAACAAAAATATATTGATAGTGCTGCCGGTATTCCTGGGCCGCCACGGGATCCTGCAGTATTTCCAGGGCAAAATGCTCCAAATCATTGAAATCGAGCAGACCCTTGTCAGCTTTACGAGCCTGGTATTCCTGTACAAAGGCTTGCAGCAGATGATTGAGCTGCTGCAAGTAGGGATACAGCTCATTCAATTCCCGGCTCCACTCAGACAGGCTTTTACTGAAGAGATTTTGGCCCGGCCCTTTGAGCAAATCTTTGCCTTCCTGGCGCAGCCTCTTAACAGCCGTCTTGAGTTCTTCATTACCGCCTCGCTGTGCCCTGAGGCGGGGATGCTGCACTCCTATCCAAGCCTCCGACAAGGCTTCGAAGCCAAAAGGCACTGCCTTTAGCAAGGCTTCGCTGGCCTGCATATCCTGTTGCAGGGCTTCCAGGTAAACGGCGGGCCCGTCAGGCTCCTGGCATATTGTGATCGCCCGAGCAAAGCGGGCCCGCGCCGCTGCGACCTGGACCTCGGTTGCTTCCAATATGCTCTGCAACCAGGGGCTGGCGGCCAGCACGGCAGCATCCGGAGCATATGCTGCGACGCGCTCCTGCAGCCATTGCCAGGGATAGGGCTGACTCTGTATAAAGCGATAGACCTGCAGCAGCATCTCTCTTGCCGCTTGATCGCTCTTACTGGAAGCATACATTTCAATAAAACCAAGGAATTCCGGAGCAGCCTTGGCGTAAGCAGATTCCATGACGCTGTCCAAAACCTCCATCTGCATCAAATCGGCTTCATTTTGGTCAGCCACACGAAAGCCCGGATCAATATTGACCAGATGATAATAGCGCCGAATGACTTCAGTGCAGAAGGAATGCAAGGTGCTGATGGAAGCCCGGTTTAGGCGGGTAAGCTGACGGCGCGCATGCTGCAAATGGGGGCCGGGCCGATGCAGGGCCTCAAGCAGGGCCTGGCTGATCCGTTCCCGCATCTCCCCGGCAGCCGCTTTAGTAAAGGTTACAACCAGCATCTTATCAATATCCGCGTTGTCCTGCAGCAGAAGCTGAATAACCCGTTCCACCAGGACAGCGGTTTTGCCGGAACCGGCTGCAGCGGCCACCAGCAAATTAAGGCCGCGCAGGCTGATAGCCTGTTTCTGTTCACTGGTCCACTCTCTCATGATAATTTACCCCTCCCCGTCCCGGTAGTAATGCGGGAAATGAGTTGATCCCGGTCCAATACCGGCAGGTGGCGATAGCGATTGGCGGCGAACAGGGTATCAAATTGGCATACCGCATGATAACGGCAATAGGTGCAGGCCCGCTGCTGCCCCTTCTTAAAAGGCGCTATCTCAATATGGCCGGACATCATCTCCTGGCTGATTTGCCTGACCAGGTTCTGCACATAATTGAGTACCATTTCAAATTGATCCAGGTTAAAAAGCGCAGATTGGCTGTAAAATTTACCCTCCCCGCTCATGCCCACAGGCACTACCAGAGAGTACCCATTGATGTCGCGGTCCATGGCCCTGATCACATTGGCCTCCTCCAAAGCCAGGCCTCTCAATCTTAAACGAGCGGCCAGTTTCTTCTCAATCTCCTCCACAATATCCTCATCCGCCTCTATCATGGGATCATCAATATGAAAATAGAAGATTCCGCCTGGCCGGGCCGCGCCATAAGGGGTGTTAAACCCTGCCAGGACCGCCTGCAGATATATTAAGAGCTGCAGGTTTAACCCATAATAGATGTCGCTCATATCCAAATCCCGGGGGCCGGATTTATAGTCAATAATACGCACGTAACTGTCTTCACCATCGTCATAAACATCAACCCTGTCGATGCGGCCTTCCAGGGATACGGTCTCCCCATCAGCCAATTCCACCACAACTGCCGGGAATGCGCCTCCCGGCCCAAAGCGCATTTCATAGCCCAGAGGTTGAAATTCACCGCTTTTAAGGTGGCGGGCCAGGGTCCACACCGCCCGCTGCCCGATCCTCTTCAAGCGCTGCCCCAGATAGCGATAGCGATGGGTACTCATAAATACACCTTCACCGTGGGCGGGCAGCAACTGATCCATCACCTGCTCCATCAGGGTGTGGCACTGCTCTTGCCTCATCTCCTCCCAACTGAGCTGCTGTTGATGCATCTTAACCGCAAAATTAAGAATGGCCTGATGAAACAGCTCTCCTACCTCAGGCGCCTCAACCTCATAGCTTTTCCGTTCCAGAGGGCGCAGTCCGTAGCGCACAAAATGAGCAAAAGGGCAGGCGGCATACAGTTCCAGGCGGGATACGCTGGTCTGTCTTGACCCCGCATAGAGCTGTTTCCATTGTGCTGCCGGCACCGCACCGGGGCGGTTGGCGAACAGCAAAGCCTCTTCCAGGCCGGCCAGGCGCGATTGCCACTCCGGCTTGGCTTTAAACCAGTCATAAACCGCTTCCCAGCGTGGGGAAACCGCTTTGCCATCCAGAGCCTGGCGTAGATTTTCTATCATATACTTGTAGCTGCTGGGGGCGGACAACAGGTAGTGGTCCTCGGCCGCAGCCGCATCTATGAGCCGGGTGCTTACCTTTATCCCTGTATAGATCTGTTTTAATCGTTCAATGAGCAATGAAGGGCGCAGGGCTTTGCCTTCAAAATCAGACAGGGGATAGGAAAACTGCAGCAAGCCTTTCACCCGGGAAAGGGTGGCATAAATCAGGAAGTCTTCTTCAATAGCCTGCAAATCATTGTCTATCCCAATTTTCACTCCTTGCGCCTGCAGCAATTCCTTTTCATCAATCGAGAGCATGCCTTCCGGCTCCCGGCCCCGTGGCAGCAGGCCATCATTGACCCCAGCCAGCAGCAAAACCGGGCCGTGCTGGCTTATTGAGCGGGTAATGGTGCCCACCAGGACCTGATCCACCGTGGAAGGAATCAGGCCCAATTCGCTGCTGGCCAACCCCATTTCCAGAACCTGTCGGAATTCCTTTAAGGTGGTTTTCTCTTCGCCCAGAATCGCCGCAATTTGGTCCAAAACTTCCACAATCACATTCCAGATCTGACGATTCTCACTGGCCAATTCAAAGCGTTCCTCCTGCATCAGTTCCTCAACCCAGGACTCCAGACGCTGCGGAATCTGTATTTTTTCTAGCCATTCAAAGCAGGCCCGGGCGATTTGAGCCCAATTATGTTCACCCTGCACCTGCACTGCCATTTCTTTTACAGGGGCTATCAATGCCTGGCGATAGGCATTGCTTTCGTCCCGCAGGGCTTCATCGCCCAAGGTAAATGGTTCCAACCAGCGCTGCCCCTGCACACTATAGCGCAAGGCATAATTCTCCAGCCGGTCACACTCCTCCACCTGCAAAGGAGTCAGCCCGGTCTTCATATAGCGCAAAACATCCTCCAGACGATAATGCTTGATGACCATGTCCAGAGCGGCCAACACCAATTCTATTAACGGATGATGCATAATGCTGCGCTTTTCATCCAGAAAAAAGGGGATTTGATACTCATCAAAAACCCGTTTAATGGGTCCCGCATAACTGGCAGTGTCAGAGCATATCACCGCAATATCGCGGTAGCGGTACTGTTGTTGCTGCACCAGGGACAGGATCTTCATGGCTATCAACTCCACCTCGTCCTGCAGGCTGGCGGTGGCAACAATGGATATATTCTCAACAGGGCCGGTATAGGGCCGATGGGGATAGGCATAAAGCTCTTTTTCCAGATGCTGCAGATCCGGGCTGCGCCCATTATGGGGCCAGTCTTTAACCATAATGATCTGCTCATTTAAACCCTCCTCCCGGGCTTTGCTATGCAAGCGATTATAGTAATAGCGTGACAGGGCGAATAATTCCCGGTCACGATCCTCACCCCCCAATTCCATGGTCAAACTGATGGTGGTTGAGGCGGCTGTTTTCATAATCTGTTCAATCAGTTTCAGGGTGGCTGGGGAAAGGGTATTGAAATTATCAATCCATACTTTAGCCCTGCTGAAATATGGCGATTCGGGCAGGCGTTCGATGACCAGGTTTAACTGGTCTTCACTATCCAGATAGCGATCCCTTAGATAAGTATTGAAATGATTGTAGATCAAGGCGATATCGTGCAATTTATCCTTGAGCAGGATGTCGTCGGGGAGCTGCAAACCGCACTCATCCAGCATTTCGCTATTGATATCGGCATTCTTCAATTCGGACAGCATCCGGCTACACTGTTCAATAAAACCCGGCTGCTGACATACCCGGCGAAATACGGTCAACTGCTCTTCACAGGCGGCAATGATCTTTCTCAAAACCATATAGCGGCCCTTTTCACTGAGCAGCACCCGGGTGCGCCCCCCCGCCTCATGCAATACCCGGCTGCCTACCCGACTGGGGCTTAATACTTCCAAACGCATAATGCCGGGAAGTCCCAGCCGATTGATCACATCCCGTTCGGCCTGCAGGGTAAACTGCTCCGGAACCAGAAGAATCAAGGGTTCTTCTCCTCCGGCATCAAGCTGCGCCTTAATCTCGGCCAGCACCTGCCGGGTCTTACCCTGGCCGCATCGCCCCATAATATAGCGCATCGACAAAAGCCATTTCCTCCTCGCAGAACCACCATTCGGACCCTTGATTCAACTGCAAAAAGAAAAATTATGAGACAACAGATTAGCGCTAATTTATTATGATTAACACTGACCTGCAAAAAGCTGAAATATGAAAAGAATGCTGAGTATTTCGACGATAATTCCTGATTCTAATTATTGCTTCTTATTCACGTATTCACTAATGTGCAGTCGAATAAGGGCTTTTGCAGTGGGGTTCACTGTTCAATAAATAATGGGTTCTCCTTCCCCCTCCTCCATTCCTGCTCAAACAGGATGAGAGGTACCGCAGTTGTTAAGTCATTTTAAAATTGCCCATAACCTTCTCCGGTCACGTCTCGCTCATAAATTACTTCGATTTTGATGCATGGCAACAGCGACGGACACTAGACAGGGATGACACCAGGGGGGGAAATTAATTATAATATAGGGGTAGTTCTGGGTTTTGGGGAGAGTGTGCTATGCTGCTTAAAATGGCTATAGTCTTATTGCTGTTGGGATCGATATTGTTTGTATATGCAGGTCTGGTTTATCGCCAGATCAGCCACGATTTACAGGAGGCAAAAAAAGAGGACCTGGTAGCTTACTACCTGGACCTTTTTTATCGTCTGCTGCCCGGGCCTTTTTGGTGCGCTGCGGCAGGTATAATCCTGATGTTGCTGGCTCTAATTACCGGAACTGTAGCCATTTGCCTCGATTTCGGCCCGTAGTGGCCATATCTCTCTTCCCGAGGTCTCTTTACTCCATCAAAAGGATGCGGGCTCCAATGGCCAGCAAGGCAACCCCGATCAGATCCCGCAGTTGAAAATCATACTGTTTCATGCCGAACGCCCCCGTGTTATCGATCATCAAGGCGGTTAAGATCTGCGCTACAATAATGGCTGTGGTGGCATTGCCTACCCCGATCTGGGGAATAGTGCGCACCACCGCATAGATAATCACCACATTCATGATGCCACCCAAATAGGCATACCAGGGGGCCTCCTGCAGTTTTCCTCCCTGCCACCCCAGACCCAGGCAGATAATGATTACCAGAACGGTCAGTACTCCGATAATATGTACCACCAGGGTTGATTCCCAAATCCCGATTACTTTGCCCAGAGCAGCGTTAAAGGTCCCCTGCAGCGCCATGGCCGCTCCGGATAATGCCGCCAATCCCAGGTACAACCAGTTCACTCTTTATGCCCCTTTCGCACCTTTTGGCTTATTGTGAATAACCGCTGCAGCTTTTATGCAAAGAATCACCACTTGACAAAAAGCCAACCGGAGCAAACCAGGGGGCCATCACCCGGTTCACAACCGAATAACTTGGGCCTGGACCTACCGGTCACAGGCTTTAAATATCCAGCGCAGATAGCAACGACGAGCTTGACGCAGTTTGGTCAATCTATCCTGCAATTGTTCTTTTTCGCTGGGATTGCCACACCGGGCCAATTGATTTTTCAAACCCTCGATATCTTCCTGCAAATTATGCAAGGTCTTTCCTACCCAACCAACGCGCACCAATGACCACCCCGTAAAAAATAATTATCCCTAAAATTAGTTTACGAAGCGTGCTCAAAGAGGTGACGTTTGGCGGATGGTATTTAATGTCGATTAATACGAAAATAGGCTTTAGACGCAGTAAACGCTGATTAAAAAACCACCTATCTTTTAACCATATATTCACTAATATGCGGTTTTGTTTAAGGTGAATTATACTGCAGGATTGATAGCGTTTAGTCCCAAGCTTGGATTTCGCCTGTTGGTTACTTGCAGCGCAATATCTTAAGGCAAGTGATCGCTGGCATCAGCTTCCAGCAATTTAAACCGTTCCACAATCTTACCGCGCTGCGGCGGCCATTCCTTTTTTCCGCAAAACAGTTCATAGGGTCGAGTATAAACCTTCCCGGAGCGCAGGTTGCGATAAATCACCATAGGGCTGAGGGTTTCAGTATGCTCTGCCAATTGGCATATGATTTCCACTATTTCACCCGAAAAGTGCTGATAGCGCTGCCCAACCTGTATATCACACCTAAAAGGTTGGCTATTGATCTCCTTTCTGATGATGGCAGCCATCTCCTGGCTGATCTGCAGTAAAGAACCCAGGTTGTAAACAACATGATCACAGGTGGCAATGTCACGCAATTCCCGCTTGGCCAATTCAATGCGCCGTGCTGCTTCTTCATCCGGGTAACCGAGCTCTCTTATTGATTGGATGATTTCCGCCAGATCCCGGTAGATGAAGAGGCTGACCACTTGCTGATAGCCGACATTTTGTTTCAGCTTGCGAATCCCCTCCAGGGTCATAATGGCCAACCCATTTTTGCGCGTTTGGGCCACCCGTTGCAGTTCAGCGCCGGTTACCCCATAGAAATTATCGAGATAGCGGATCTGCTCCACGATACACCCGGTGCGCTGCAGTTCCAGGTAATCCTGACGGGTAATGAAGTAATAGTCCTTGCCGTGCTTCTCCCCCCTTCTGGGAGAGCGGGTCGTAAAGGAGACAATGGGTTCCAGATAATCACTGTTTTCCATGAGCAGGTATTCCATCAGGGTGGTTTTGCCCGATGCCGTAGGACCATTTAGCAAAAAATATTTCATCCTTTGATCTCCTCCTTCTATGTTCCCAAGCGTAAGCTGATAAATGCGCTAGGCAAAAGAGATGTAGCCTTGAATTGCTTCTGCATTGCTATTATGGCCGCAGCGCCTTGAGCTGCTAAAAGAAAAGCCCGCTATGTAATCATTATCGACAAGGAGGAGTCTTAAGATGAGTAGATCCTGCCCGGAGAAGTCAAATAAATGTGGCCAGGGCAATGATGAGCAAGCCCAGGCAGAATCCCAGCCACCGACTGCGCGGACCTTTTTGGATCGCCTGGGGCCAGAGTTGAAAGGTCACCAGATAAAGCATAATGCCAGAGGCAAATCCCAGTAGCCAGGGCAGCAAGGTGGGCACCACAGCGACAGTCAACTTGCCCAGGGCAGTGCCCAGTGGTGTGATCAGCCCCACCGCTGCTGTCTGCAATAGAATGCGTTGGCGGCGCTGTCCGCCCATCAGCAGTGGGGCTGCAATCGCCATACCTTCAGGTATATTATGTATAGCAATGGCCAGGGCAATGACCATGCCGGTGCGGGCTTTCAATTCCCCGCCCATGGCTATGGCCATGCCTTCAGGCAGATCATGCAAGGCAATCCCCAGCATAATGAGATAGCCCAATCCCAAAAGGGTCTCGGGTCCATTCATCCATTGTCTCAGCCAACGATCGCATATCCATATGGCGGTTATTCCCAACAATACACCCAGCAAAGCGGCCTGGTAATGACTCAGCAGCGCTGAGGGCATCATATCGAAAACCACAACTGCCACCATAACCCCGGAAGCCAGACCTAAAAATACCGCCAGGCTGCGATTGCTCCAATTGCGTTTTATAAAAAGCAGCATAGCGCCAACCGTGGTGCAAAAACCAGCCAAAACACTCATGGCCATTATGTTATCAAACACCCTATCCCCACCTGCATAACATATAATAATCATTTTATGTTGGCAGTGGATGAGTTAGGTATTTTTCTTGTCCGGAGCCAGTCCCTATATTGGGCTTTTCCCACCTAAATCTCCTGTTTAGTCCTCAGCCCAAGCATTACTGGAGAACTGCTATTTTTATTTACAGCAGGTATATTAGCTGCAAATTTCTCATAATGTGCAGCAAGGAGGTGCAAGCAAGATGTGGAAAAACATAAGCATTGAATTGAACGGACTGGCCCGGGCTATTCTCATATCCCTGCTCCTGGCAGTGGCAGCCGCAACGGTGGTGTATTTCACCAGGCTGTCTGAGGAGAGTTTCGGATTGCTGGCCAAGATCATTCTGGCCGGCGGGGTATTTACTGGAGCCGCCTATGTGGCGAAAGCCCGTGCCACCCGCGGCCTGGTCAGAGGGCTGAATTTCGGTGTGATGATCTTTATTCTTATGCTCATAGCCACATTGGCTACCAATCCCGGTTTAATAGGTATCAAGAGTTCCCTGTATAATCTGCTGCTCTGTATGGTCTCCGGAGCTTTAGGCGGAGTTTTAGGGATCGGCTTAAGCAACAACATATGAAGCCGAATCAGAAAAAGGCCAGCCAGGCCGGTATACAACCGACCCTGCTGGCCTTTTTCTGTGCGCGCACCGCAATGGTACCAGCCCACCAGTGGGTCGGGTCCACTGCCTTCACCCCTGCAGCCATCAGCATTTATAGCTGATTATTAACCCCATATCTTTATCAACAGATTGCGCAGGAAAACCGGGAGCCTTAAATAATATACCCGCACTGAGTTTGCCTCCTTAAACAGAGAGTATCTTTTCTGGTATTGTATGATTTCTGGTGCAAAAAAGTGACAGATAAATTAGGGAGATAGGAGGGCCATCCCGGGACCAGCCATGAATTCAGACAATTCAGCCCTTTTTATACTGGCTGCTTTCTTAATAGGGATGCTGTTTTTAAACACCCGGCCATAGGAGCGCTTTTCCAACCGGGCATCCAGCACAATGAAAAGGCCGCGGTCGCTTTCACTGCGAATCAATCTTCCCGCCCCCTGTTTAAAACGCACCGCAGCGTCAGGCAGCATGAAGCCCTTGAAACTGCTGCGCTTTTGCAGACGGTAATAGCGGTCTCCGGCGCTGCAGAAGGGGTCGGCCGGAGACCTGAAAGGCAGTCTGACCATGACCAGGGTTTGCAGCACATCCCCTTTGAGATCAATTCCTTCCCAGAAGGTCTCCAAACCCATTAATACTGTATTTGAGGCTTGCACAAATTGTTCCATCAGGTACTTAAATTCTCCATCCTCATCCTGCACCAGCAGGCACAAACCCTGTTCACCAGCCCAACCGCGCAAGGCCAGTGAGGCCGCCTGCAATTCTTTGCGCGAAGTGAAGAGTGCCATGGTGCGGCCTTGTGTTACCGTCAGAATGTCTTGCAGTGCAGCGCTGACCGCAGCGCTGAAACCCGGTGAGGCTGGATCAGGCATGTCGGAGAGAGACACCAAGAAGGCCTGGGTGTCATAGTCGAAGGGCGAGTACTGCAACAGGGTTTGCACCCGATCACTATCCTCCAAATAATTCAACCCGGTTTTTTCAATAAAATAATCGAAGGAATCCTCAATGGTTAAGGTAGCCGAAACCATCACCAGGCTCTTTAGCTTACTGTAAAGCCGCTGATGTAAAAGCTCTCCGATGCGAATACTGGAGGACGATAAGGCTAAAGGCTGCCCATCCTGATATTGAATCCAGCAAATGGTATCAGGATGATCGAGGCCCTCTTCCATAACCATAAAGGCTTGTTCAGACCCTTCCCTGAGGGTCTGAATCAGCCCATTCAGTTCCATTTCCTCATCTTCCCCGGCAAGCTCGGCTTTTAATTCCACCAGGCGATGTATCAGCAGGTTGGTGCTGTGCTGCCAGGCTGTATAATTTCCCACCATTTCCGCAAACCAGTCACTTTCAAAATCCTCATATTCCAGCACCCGGGCGTGATCCTCCCGGGGCCGGGATGGCTTGACGGCAGCGAAACAGGCCTCCAGCAACTCCAAACAGCGGTTGACCATATTGACAAGCTCGTTGAGGTTGACCGCCTGGGTGGAATAGCGGCCTTTCAAGTACTGCAGATAACCGCGTTCGTACTTGCGCTCCTTGCTATACAACAAGTGCAGCATTTCCCGGCATTCTTCCCGGGAGAACCTGGCCGACAGCTTGTCAAATGATTCCCTTTCAAAGGTGTGGGCTTCGTCTATAATCAGGTAATGATATTCAGGTAGAATGCTGTTGTCGACCAGCAAATCCGACAACAAGAGGGCATGATTGACAACGATCAAATCCGCCTTTTCCAGACGTTTAAGCATTTTCAAACGAAAGCATTTATCCCGATAGGGGCACAGTTCTCTGGCGCAGCTGCGGCGGTTGGCCGCCAGCAGGCCCCAGTGTTTCATGACCTGGCCGGGTAGCCCCAGTTCCTTGCGATCGCCGCTGCCGGTTGTTTCCGCCCAATGCAAAACCGCTTCCATGAAGGCCTGTTCCCCTTTATCAAGCCGGCGTTTCCCTGCCAATATGCTCATATACTGGTTCCAACACAGGTAATTCTCACGCCCTTTGGCCTCGGCACAGGTGTAGCCCTGCTTGATAACCGCTTCTAAATCCGGAATATCGTGCTCAATTAACTGCTGCTGCAAGGCGCGGGTGCGGGTGGATACCACTACTTTTTCCCCGCTATTAAGGGACCACAGAATGGCGGGCAACAGGTAGGCAAATGATTTGCCCACCCCGGTGCCTACTTCAGCCACCAGGAATTCCTGGTCGCTGAAGGCATCTGCCACAGCCTGGGCCATTTGCACCTGTTCGTCACGATGCCGGTATTGCTTGATATGCTGTTCCATTGGTCCGCCCGGTTCAAAATAGGCGGCTACTATGTCGCGGGCAAAGGTCATAACAGGGGTTCTCCTCCGGATGAAATCGGTTTAGGGGCGCCCGAGGAAGAATATAACCATTACGGAGTCCAAGGGGAAGTGGGGGCACCCCGGGAACGACCGGCGATGAAAACATCGCCGTTGCCGGGTTTACGGGGCATCACCGTGGGGGATGCGGGTAATCTTACAGCCTTTGCCCCCGGGTTCAATGCGGTAGGTTTCCTCAATTGCCACCTGTTCCTGCAGCAATAAATCCCGCTGAAACTCAATATCATCAGGGTGGGTTTTAACTGCCAGGCCGCAACTGGCAGAAATTTCGCGGGGAATGGGTATAACAAGAAAAACCATCCCGGCCGCCTGTAGCACCTTCTCCGCCTTTAAAGCCTGGGTGGTGCTGCTAAAGGTGATAAGTCCAAAATCATCCAGTTTAACCAGGTTGCTGCTCATTACTGTATCTCCACTTTTTATAATGAAATGTCTCCGATTCTAAGAAAGGTTCCTTTGGATTGGCTGATAAGCCGCTCCCCGGCCCAAACACCCGCTTCGGCAAAGATCAGGTTGCGACCCGCTTTAACTACTTTGCCCTTGCCCACCAGCCGTTCGCCGAAGGGAGCAGCAGCTATCATGGCCACCGATATGTCTGCAGTAACGGCAGTAATCCCCAGGGAGCGGATAGCATTGCCCATGGCCGCATCGGCCAGGGAGGTCATCAACCCGCCATGTATAACCCCCAGCGGGTTGGCATGTTTCGCACTGGTTTCCACCTCGAACTGGGACTCACCAGGCCCCAGGCGCGTCAGTTCTATCCCTAGCAGATTATAATAGGCGGTATCCTGCAGGGCTTTGTAAAGATAATCAAAAAGCCGGGCATCAATGCCCGCATTTTGGGCAGCCACAATCATTCCTCCCTTTCATGATAAGGTTAATTATAGCATAACCGTAAGAGACAGTATTCCCTTGTCACCCCCTAATAATAATCACACCCTTATGGGTACAAAATAAGACCACAGGAGGTGTGATGATTTGCATATATGGGGCTATTACGTGGAGCGAAAAAAGGCCATACTGATCGGGGCGGCATTGCTGTTGCTGCTGACCGTTTTATGGTCGGCTATAATCAAAAAGCCTTCCGCAGAAGTGCCGCAAAAGCCTTTGCTGGTGGAAGACACTGAAACACAGTGGTATATAAGGTTTTCCGTCCAAAATCAAAAAACCACCGCTTATGTGGAACCTGCTCAGGCACAGCGGGCTTCCAGCGGAGGCACTTATTATATTGGGGGAGTGGCAGTGCATCCTTTAAAACCCGGCGTCGACCCGCGCAATCCCATTATCCCCTTTGGAACCATGATTTACCTGGATGAGCCACTGCAGGTGCAAGGCCGGGAGATGTCGGCCTTCAAGGTCATCGATACCGGGGATGTGGCCTATGGCCGCTATGGCAACACCCCATATTGGTTTGACATCTATTGGGGCCAGTCCAATTACTACAATGTCCAGAGTGCCAGCAAATTCGGCATTAAAACCGTAAATTATTATTGGTATGAACCGTGGCGTTAATCAGCTATACTCTGCAGAGCCTGCTCGTGGATACGGGTTGTACTTTGATCGTACAGCACCATGCGAATGTGTTTGACATGCTTAAGGCGGTCAGCTGTCTCCTTGATGGTCTGCAATGCCACCCGGGCAGCCTGCTCCACGGGGTAGCCGAAAATCCCGGTGGATATGGCGGGAAAAGCGATGGATTCGATTTCCTTGGCATCTGCCAACTCGATTGCCTCGCGGTAACAACGGGCCAGCAAGTCAGCCTCGGGCTTGTCAACACCGTAAACCGGTCCCAGGCAATGCAGCACATACTGATTGGGCAGTTCATAGGCGGCGGTAATAACCACCTCACCGGGAGCAATTGGCGCATAACGGGCTCCTTCCCGGGCCAATCCGGGACCTGCGGCGCGATGAAGGGCCCCGGCCACACCACCCCCGCTGGTTAACATGGCATTGGCAGCACAGACCACTGCGGTCATATCCGCCTGAGCAGCTATGTCTCCCTGTTTAATCTCTATCTTGATCCCATTCCAAACAGCTTCAGCCATATCCTCTTCTCCTCTCCTTATCATCGCATCAGTCGCTTTATATAACCTTGAATATAATCAGCCACAGCCTGAGCGGGGGAATAGATGCCGAAATGCCCCTCACAGAGAATATCAGCCTGCAAGTCCAGCAGTTTCTCCATGGACTTTTTCCACTGCGTCTTGTCCGAACCCCATTCCTTGGTGAAAGGGCCATGAATATCCTGCCCAAATAAAACCCTCTGCCCCTCTGTATCCACATAGGCGGCGATACTGCCCGGGGTATGCCCCGGGGTATGCACACAATGCAGAGCCAAATCCCCTATCATCACCGTCTCATCGGCAGACAAAACCCGGTCCACTTTCACCCCATTGTACTTTACTCCGTACCAGGCTGCCGCAGTCAGCTGTGGCAAGCCTTCTTCAATGGCAGGCAGTTCCAGGCGATGGGCAATGACTTCGGCCTGCAGTATCTTTTGAAAGGCTTCCACTCCGCCTATGTGGTCAATATGGCCATGAGTAAGCACAATGGTCTTGATTTGGTCCGGGTTTAACCCGCTGTAATCGATATTGTCCAGGATTTGGGCCACGCTTCCTCCGGCACCGGTGTCAATCAAACAGGAAGCCCCCTGCCCTTCCAGCAGGTAAACCATACAATCTTCGGCATCCGACAGCCTGCCGCCCCCGACCTGGTATATTCCGGGGGCAATGGTAATGACTCTTTTTTTCATGTCATACCCCTTCCTTAAGCAAAGCACGACTTCGTTTTTACTGGCCATTTCCCTTTTAGATTACCCCGACCTGCCCTGTTTTTCAATCACTGCTGGAGCTGTGAGCCGTCCAAACAACATCTTGTCCAGCATTACCTCAGCCTGAATCGA
Organism: Syntrophomonadaceae bacterium; assembly: GCA_050949825.1. Taxonomy (GTDB): domain Bacteria; phylum Bacillota; class Syntrophomonadia; order Syntrophomonadales; family Syntrophomonadaceae; genus DTU019. The sequence goes on from JBMNGL010000013.1 coordinate 470,935, forward strand.
AGTTGATCAGCAGGTGGATTCAATGGGATTTTTCGTTATGCATATCATTCGTTACCGTTGTCGCAGAAATGGGGTTGTCAACAACCCAGTTTAGGTTGTGTGAAAACCGCGTGGCGCTTTTTTCTTCGCTGCACCTATAACCATAAAAGCGTTATTGGAGGATAAAGGCCCGATCAAACCCGATATTCTCCAAACATCCTCCATATTTAAAGCAATAACTTGACGACTTTAATAATTACCACGCAGGCTGCCGTCATCATGACATCCTTTCCAAGGACACCTTTACCCCACTAAAAAACAGCAGGGTTCCCTGCTGTTATTATCCATTGCTATATTTACCGCCAATTACTTGAGAAAGCGAATCGTTAACGGGTATTGATAGTGCTGCCCATTGCTGGTATTGACCGCCGCGATGATAACCAGCACCACATCGGCGCCTCCCAGAATGCCTAGCAGCAATAGAGTCAATACACTTAAAGGTATAAAAAGAATGGTCACAAACAACAAGCCGGACAGTATCAACCCGACCAGGGCATAAATGGACATAGAGATTTGAAAATTCAGGGATTCTTTGCCCTGCTCATCGACCAGCTGGTATTGATCTTTGCGCAATAGCCAGACTATCAACGGGCCCAATATGTTTGCCAGAGGAATCCCGGTGACGACAAGCAGTGCGCTCAAGTGGCAAGCCATGGCCCAATTGCGTTCGGTCATATCACTGCCGGAATTCATAGTATAATATACCTCCATATCACTAAATACCCCTCGGGCTGTCATATTATTATACTATACCATCCCGGCGATTGTTCATATTAATGTCAATGCTGCCATTAATAGACCCGCTTGCCTAAACGATGGCTAAAAAAACTACCGCAAATACATAGGTAACAGCCATCATGAGCAGTGCTCCACCACATGCCTGAAGGAAATCCCCCTTACTCAATCCCTGAAACATGTCCTCTCCCCCTTTTTGCGAACATATGTTCTTGCAAATTATTCTATATGCAAACACTTGTTCTGTCAATCCTTAAGCAGAAACCAAATTGAATGGTACTTTTTTTAAAAAAAAAGGATCTACAGCACTCGCCCCTTTTATTTTCCGTACCAGGCCGGTTTTGCTATAATAGCAGTACATTAGGAGGCTAAAGACATGAAAGATACTGCTATTAAAAGCTCGATTATCAAGGATATCGGCCTGGCCGCGGAGGGACAACGCAAATTGGAATGGGTTAAGGGGCGCATGCCGGTCATGAATGAACTGCACCGGGATTATGCGCAAAGCAGGCCCCTGGAAGGTAAGATCATCGCCTGCTGCCTGCATTTGGAGGCAAAAACCGGCTATTTGCTGCAAACCCTGCAGGCGTCCGGCGCCAGGGTGGTAGCCTGTGCCAGCAATCCCCTCTCAACTCAGGATGATGTGGTAGCGGCTCTGGTTGACAGCGGCATAACCGTATTTGCCTATCACGGCGAATCCACCCCTGAATACCAGCGTTTCCTGGGCCTGGCCCTGGATGCACAGCCGGACGCCATCATTGACGACGGCGCTGATCTGGTAACCTTACTGCACAAGGAACGGCATGAGCAGGCCCGGACTATCATGGGGGCCTGTGAGGAAACCACCACCGGAATTGTCAGATTAAAAGCCATGGATCGAGAAAAAGCCTTGCTTTTTCCTGTCATCGCGGTTAATGACGCCTATATGAAATACCTGTTTGACAATCGTTATGGCACCGGGCAATCGGTTTGGGACGGAATCAACCGTACCACCAATCTGGTGGTGGCCGGTAAAAACGTGGTAGTGGCCGGATACGGGTGGTGCGGCAAAGGGGTTTCCATGCGCGCCTTAGGTATGGGCGCCAGGGTGATTATCACCGAAATTGATCCCATAAAGGCTAATGAGGCCATTATGGATGGTTTTCAGGTCATGCCCATGCTGGAGGCAGCCCGTTTGGGAGATATTTTTATAACCGTTACGGGAAACATCAACGTCATCCGCAAAGAGCACATGCGATTGATGAAGGATGGAGCCATTATGGCCAATGCGGGACATTTTGACGTGGAAGTATCCAAAGGCGATTTGCAGGCCCTGGCCGCGTCGCGGCGCCAGCTCAAAAACAATATTGAGGAATTTCAGCTGGCAGACGGCCGCCGGGTATTTCTGCTGGCCGAGGGACGCCTGGTCAACCTGGCGGCTGGAGACGGACATCCGGCGGAGGTTATGGATCTGAGCTTTTCGCTGCAGGCTCTATCACTGGTCTATTTGATACAAAATCACCTTCAACTGGGTTGTCATGTCTACAACGTTCCCGAAGCCATCGATAAGCGGGTGGCTTTACTCAAACTGCAGGCAGAAGGGGTGCTAATAGACAACTTAACCGGTGAACAAGAAAAATACCTGGCCAATTGGGACACCAATCTCTAGGGTTCTCTAAATTAAATTACGCTCGCCAAATACCGCCATTTGATTGCATACCAATACCGCCTTTCAGGCATAATAAATAATGCTACCAGGAAAGGCGGTTTTGTTATGGAAACAACGGTCAAACGTTATATATGGCTATTTTTCGCAGTTTTAATCGCAGTCATGGTGGGTGCTTATCTTATGCAGATAATAACAGCCCCGCAGGCTAAGCCCCTGGGTGATAATGACGCCGCTTCATCCTACTACACCGTGTGGGACGAGCAGGGCCGGGTAGTTCTCGAAACCGGCATCCCTATTCAAATCAATGATGAATACATCAGCGCTCAAAATATTCATTATTGTATTACCAGGGTAGAACAAACCCAGGCCTGGGCGGCTATCCAGCCACCGCTCATCCCTGAGCAGGCTCGCAATCTTGATTATACGGCTGCGCAGCTTGCTCCAGGCCCCAGTATACCTGTGCAGACCCCGCCTCAGAACATTCATGTGGTGATCTATCACACTCACAGTGACGAATCCTATGTCCCCACCTCCGGAGTATCCTCCAAACCCGGTGACGGAGATGTTTATAACGTCGGCGCCGCCCTGGCCGATACCTTTTCCCTCAATGGGATCAGTGTTACCCATAGCTTCAACGAACACGGTCCCCACGATATCAATGCTTATCACCGCTCGCGGCGCACCGCCACGCAATTGCTAAAAGAAGGGCCTGACGCCGCCTTCGATATTCACCGCGATTCAGCCCCCGCTCAAGCCTATCAAACGACTATTAATGGCATCCCTACATCCCGAGTGATGATCGTTATGGGCCGCTCCAACCCCAATTTTCAAACTAACCTGGATTATGCGCTGCGGGTAAAAGCAGCGGTCGACTCCCTTTATCCAGGTCTGTTACGCGGCATATTTATCGGTCAAGGTGATTACAATCAGGACCTGTATCCTACCGCACTGCTATTGGAGGTGGGTACTGACGGGGTTTCTCTTTTGGCCGCAGAACGGGCTGTTCGTGCCATGGGCGATGCCTTGATTGCGGTATTGCGCAGTCGTTAGAACTTCAGCAGCTCGGGCCAAGACGGGGACATTCTTCCTGCCCCCATGCTCTCCTCAGGCAGATTGCTTCTTTCCCGGAACGGATATTTATATAATAATAAGGGTTACAGACTAATCACAGCATTCAACAGACGTAGATATAGCTGGGGAAGGGTAATTTATGAAAATAGAAACCAAATGGCGGGTACTGGCCATTGTTTGCATAGGCATATTTATGTCCACCCTGGATGGAAGTATATTAAATATTGCCAATCCGACCATTGCCCGCAGCCTGAGCGTCGATCTCAAACAGATTCAATGGGTTGTAACCGGCTATATGCTTGCGATAACGGCTTCCCTGCTATTTTTCGGCAATCTGGGGGATAAGATCGGCAGTAATAAGGTTTATACCATTGGTTTTCTCCTTTTTACGCTGGGTTCCTTGTTCTGCGGGCTTTCTTCCAGTCTGCCCGGTTTGATTGCGGCGCGGATCTTTCAAGCGCTGGGAGCCAGTATGCTTATGGCGACAGGAATTGGCCTGGTTTCCAACAGCTTCCCCCCGGAGGAACGGGGCAAGGCTTTGGGATTCACCGGGAGTATCGTCGGCATCGGCAATATGAGCGGTCCCGCCCTGGGCGGTTTTCTGGTGGCCCGCTTCGCCTGGCCGGTTATATTCTGGATAAACATCCCCATTGGGGTGGCAGCTTTTTATCTTGCCTGGCGCTTCTTGCCCCAACAAGCCACAAGCGATAATGGCAAAAGCTTTGATCCGGGCGGCATTGTACTCTTTGGGCTGGCCGCGATTATCCTGGTTTTGTCTATGGCGACCGGGGTCAGCATCGATTGGCGCCTGTCCCTGCTGGGATTGTTCCTGCTGCTATGGTTCTACTGGTTTGAAAAAGGCAATCCCAAAGCGATGTTGGATCTGGGCTTGTTTCGTATTAAGCCTTTCTTATATGGCAATATTATGGGTTTTATTATCTACGTTGCCCAGACCTTTATGTTTTTCCTGCTGCCCTTTTATCTAGAGCGACTGCTGGGCTACTCCCCGGCTCAATCAGGTTTGTTCATGACCATACCACCGGTGTGCATGGCGGTGACAGCGCCGCTGGCGGGCAGCCTCTCCGATCGTGTCGGCCCGGCGCGCTTGACCTCCATCTCCTACCTGCTAATCAGTATTGCTTTTGCGGTGTTTAGTGCCATGAGCGAAAATACTGTTCCCCTCCACATCATTGCCGGGCTGGTTATTATAGGCATTGGTATGGGATGTTTCGGATCCCCCAACAACAGTTCCATTCTTGGTTCAGTCCCCAAAAGCAAAGCCGGTTACACCGGCGGATTTATCGCCACGGTTCGCAATTTCGGTTTTTCATTGGGCATTGCCCTATCCGCCAGCCTGTTTACCTGGTTCTTTACCATGAATCAGCAGACCATGGCATACCAGGATGCTTATGTGCTGGCATCACACCGGGTCTATCTGTTTGCCGTGGGAATGAGTCTGACCGGTTTGGTGATCTCACTTTTTACCGGTGCTATCCGCGAAAGCCCGAGCAAGACAGCCCTGGACCCGGAAGCCTGATCTTCGCCCCTAAAACTGACGGCTGACCTTTGACCTGGCTTTTTAATTCTGCTATAATCAGTATGCATTATGCGCCCGTAGCTCAGTGGATAGAGCACCGGCCTCCGGAGCCGGGAGCGGAGGTTCGATTCCTCTCGGGCGTACCATTAGTAAAATCGGCACTTTCAGAGGTTCCTGAAAGTGTTTTTTTTTGGTTTGCATCCTAGCTATTATTACAGCGATAAAAGCCTATTCAGCAAGATGATCTTGTGTAAATATTCTTTACTGCACATAATCCTACTAATGTTTATTAAGATAGTATTTATTCCTCTTTCTATTTGTGTCGTTAAATATGAATAATGGGGATTATATGTAGTATTTATCGAGTTCCCATTTCAAGGGATTTGTATCAATATATTCCCATATTTTCCGGTATTCTGTTTCGTTGCGGATAATATGGTCATGGTACGACTTCTGCCAAATCTTTTTGTCAAATGGTGGGTATTCTCCCTTTTTAACAAAGTTAATATATAGTCTTGTGGTTAATGTTTTAAATCGTTTTATATATTCAGATAATGTAGGGAACGGCCCCTGTGCCGTTCCGTCATGTTGTATCAACATAATCGCGTGTAAGTGGTTTGGCATAACAATAAATTTGTCGATAATTATATCCGGATAAAATCCTGATATTTCTTCAAATTTATTAAATACCATTAAACCTGCATTATTTAAAATCAAATTACTGTTTTCAATTCTTCCAAACAAAGGCAATCGATTTTGGGTGCATATTGTGATGAAATACGCATTATTTTGACTATAATTATAGTTTTGGAGACGCTGTAATTTGCGTTGCGGTAAATTCATGAAATCACCGTCACTGTTTCGGAACGACACAGGGGGCGTTCCCTACAAATTCGCTGTTTCGGAACGACACAGGGGGCGTTCCCTACAAATTCGCTGTTTCGGAACGGCACGGGGGGCGTTCCCTACAAATTCGCTGTTTCGGAACGACACGGGGGGCGTTCCCTACAAATTCGCTGTTTCGGAACGGCACGGGGGGCGTTCCCTACAAATTCGCTGTTTCGGAACGGCACGGGGGGCGTTCCCTACAAATTCGCTGTTTCGGAACGGCACGGGGGGCGTTCCCTACAAATTCGCTGTTTCGGAACGGCACGGGGGGCGTTCCCTACAAATTCGCTGTTTCGGAACGGCACGGGGGGCGTTGATTCGGAACGACACGGGGGTCGTTCCCTACAAATTTATCGAAATCATAGAATAGGTACTCGTATCGCCTGAATACAATGTTACGTATTTTTCTACTAATGTTCAGCACAACTTACTCCTTTAATTACTGCGCATCATCTTTATTATGCGTCATAACTAATCGATTGGATATACTCATCTATAAGCAGGTAAATGGTATAATTGGTTTATATGGTTAAATTTGTTGTCGCCTCAATAGTGGTATGAAGGGAATAATCATTATGAATCATAACTGGAAATTACCCAATTATCTGATATCTACTATTCTTGGCCTAATAGCTGTTCTGACGATACTATGTACGTGGAGCCCACTGTTATTGATTGTATATAGTATAATTAATCCTTCTCCTTCACCTATGAGAGTAGTAGGCATTAATTATCCAACCAGTTCTTTCATGTGGTTAGGTATTTCCTTTGTAATTTCTGTGATTATATTATTCTCGCAAAGAAAGAAGGCTTCTTCCTTTCTATTTTGGATAAATGGCATATCTGCCTGTGTCATTTTATCCCACCTTATCGTGTGGGCTTTTTGGACTTTTCAATTTTAATAGAGTTTTCATTCTGCCGTATTTTTAAACAGACTATTCAGCACCTAATACGATCAGTTATGACAATGCGATTATGTGGCCGAATATAATGCCCCCCGTTGTTTAACTTCAGCTTTTTCCAGAAGCTCGATGTAGTCGGGATTCGTAAAGTGGCCGCCTTGATCACTATTGATTATTTCTGGTTTGCGCTTACTCATCGCACGTTTTAAACAGCTCAGAACAAATGACTTTTCCAGGGTGCTCGAAAGCTCGTAATCGGCAATACGTCTGCTATACCAATCAATTATGATAAACAATTTTTAGAACTGTATCTGGAATATATACGGTCTGAACATACTCATTTCCCTTAAAACACGCATCGCCCAGTGTTTCGATTCCTTCAACCAAACCCGCTAAGCCGCTCGGGTCGCACTCCTGCGTTGCCCTATCCTGCTTATCGGTAAAAGCATCGTTATTTTCTCCATTTTGTCCAAAACCATGCAAGGGTGTGCATCTTCACTGTACGGAGGTTGGGGGGCAGTGCACAAGAGGGGGGGTGCAAAATGAAGGCGTCATACTGATAGGTAATGGTCTGCCCGCTTGCGTTTACGGATATGATATTGCTGGTGCCGTCATATTCATAGCCGAATTGGGACAGGGTTGCGCCGCCGCGTTTGTTGATTAGGGACGTTAAGCGGTTCATGTTGTCATAAACATATTCGGTCCTTAAGCCGTTAGGATGATTGACCGCTTTGATCATGCCGTCGGCTTGTATTCGTAGCCAGCTGATATACCCTTTCGGGTATTGAATGTGTATATAATTTAATTGCCGTTGAATTTTACGAATAATATACCATAGAATAATATTAGCGGAAAGGAGCTGATATCGATGCCAAAAATAAAGCCCATTTCAGATTTAAGGAATTACAACGAGGTTTTACGCGATGTTTCCGTTGGCGAGCCTGTCTTTTTAACAAAGAATGGTCGTGGCCGATATGCCATCATCGATATTGCTGATTACGAAAAAATACAGGCGACAATCAAGCTGATGAGTGAGCTTAACAAGGGACGAAAATCGGGCGAGGAAAAAGGGTGGCTTCAGCATGGAGATGTGCAAGCACATTTCGAAGGAAAGGCTTATGAATAAACTGCTTTATTCACCCGAATCCTTAAATGATCTTGACGAGATATGGGCTTATATTATAATGAATTGCAGAATCCTGTAGCCGCTCAAAAAATTGTGTCAGATATATTGGACACCATAGAGAGGCTACGGGATTTTGCGGAAATAGGACCTCCTTTATCCTCGATTACCGGAATTGAAAATGATTATCGGTTTCTTGTCAGCGGAAAATATACCGCCTTTTACCGTATCATGGGCATCGAGATACATATAGACCGCGTATTATACGGAAGGCGTAATTACATGCGTATTTTGTTCGGCACCTTACAGAATGACGATGATGCAGATTAGCTCTCATCTTAAGATCAGATAAGCGTGTTAAATTAAATCAAATTCCAAATTCCAAATTAAAACCCGGCCCTTTGAAAGCATAAGGCCGGGTTTTTGGTTGATTCAGTCTACCGGGTCAAACATATCCTTGGGGGCACCGCATACCGGGCAAATATCCGGGGGTTCCGGACCTTCGTGGATATAGCCGCATAAACGGCACTTCCAGCGTTTATAGTGCTTCTTGCCGCTCTGGTCACGTCCCAGGCTGCGCATGGATTCAGTGGTGTCAACTTTTGGAGCAATGATAATCTCCCCTACCAGCACTCCAGCTTTTATATAGCTCTTTTTATAGTATTTTTCTACCGGGTCTATCACTTCAACTATACGGCATTCTTCCGGCGGCAGGTTAACCTCGCCAATGGAAAATATCTCCCGGTCAAAAGCTACCAGCATGGTTGAAATCAACGGTTGTTTATATTCTACCCAATCACCGGCTGCTGCAGCTCCGGCTGTCCGGCCCATTTCCATGGAAACCGGCCATAATCCTATCAGTCTTTCCCCAAACTGGGCCACATCACCGGCAGCATAAACGTTATTTACACTGGTGCGCATATTATCATCAACCACTATACCCTGGGCAACATCTATCCCGGCCTCACGGGCCAGTTCCACGTTGGGGCGCACGCCGGTGGAGAGCAGAACTAAATCTGCCTCCAGCACGGTGCCATCGCTTAACTTAACTCCGCTTGCCTGCCCATCTCCCATTATTTCATCGGTGGCTACTCCCAGGCATAGTTGTACCCCCTGCTCACGCATCAGTTCTTGCAAACGCAGGGAAGCAGCTTCATCCAATTGCCGGGGCATCAAGCGCTGATTGAATTCAACCACAGCTACCGCCATCCCGCTGCCAATCATCTCCCCAACTGCTTCCAAACCCAGAACTCCTCCGCCAATGACAACTGCTTTTTTGGCCGTCTTCATGGCTGCTTTTAATTTAAGGGCATCATCCAGGCTGCGCATGGAATATACTCCCTGCTGGTCTACCCCTTTAATAGGCGGTATATTGCTGCGCGCCCCGGTAGCAATAATCAGCTTGTTATACTCAATACTTTCGCCTGATTCCATCTCCACTTTTCTAACCGCAGTATCAATCTTAACTACCCTGCTGTCCGTTCTTAAATCAACCTGATTCTCCTCATACCAATCCTGGTTGAACACATAGAGCCGGTTTTCCGGCAGGTCTTCGCTTAGCAGGTCAGATAGAGCAGGTCGGTAATAGGGTTTGCTGCCTTCTTCGCTGAGCATAATAATCTCAGCGGTGCGATTGCGCTTGCGCAAAGCCTGAGCTGCAGAGAGAGCGGCAATCCCGCCTCCTACAATAACGAAACGCTCTTCTGTGTCATTGATAAACTCATCCTCAATGCCTTCCCGGACAAAGTTCTCGGCGCCTACCCCGCATGCCGGGCAGATATCGGGTGGCTCTGCCCCAACATGGATATGTCCGCAGACCAGGCAGCGCCAGCGGGTCTGACTCTGGTCCTGTTTCTTCTCTATTACCGCCCGGGCAAAATCCATGCCCAGGTTAAAGGCATCTTCCAGATTGCGCTCGGAAGGCTTAAAGTTAACCCGGTAGCCGGGTAAAACCTTCATACGCAGTGCTCTAAGGCGGTTTTCTATACTCGGCACCGCCTCACCACTCCAGCCATAGGCGCCAAATGCCATGGCTACCTTGTCGCCGTGGGTAATGGGCGATAGCCGCCCCAGCAGTTTCCATACCTGGGGCAGGGCATCACCGTTTACCGTATTGGAGCCCAGGAGCAATCCATCAGCCTCGGCTATAGCAGCAGCAATACGATCCAGGAGTTCATCATCATCCAGTTTATCCTCTACCAGGCTGAAGGTCTGGATATCGAAATCGCCTATAGTGCTGACCGCTTCGGCCAGGGTGTCGGCCAACATTTTGGTGAAACCATAGATGCTGATATAGGCCAGGACTATCCTGGGACGCTCGCTGTCTCTTGCCGCCGGGGGCTGCGACCACTGCCGGTAAAGGTCAACGTATTTATCTATATCCTTGCGCAGCACCGGGCCATGTCCGGGCGCCACCATATCCAGCGGCAGATCTTCAATCTTTTCCAGGGCTTCCAGTACATATGGTTTAAATGGGCCGATAATAGCATCGAAGTAGTCTTTATACGAATCCACAAAATCGCTTTCCATCAGGTCGTTAAAAAGGCGTTCATCAGGGTAATGGCTGCCGAACGAATCGCAGGTAAATAGTATTTTGTCCTCTACCAGGTAAGTATAGATGGTATCCGGCCAATGTAAAAAGGGTGCATTGATAAAGCGCAGGGTTTTGCCGCCTAAATCCAACTCTTCCCCGTCCCTAATCTCGTGGGAGGTAAAATTTCGGTTGGAGATTTCTTTTAGAAATTGCAGCGCCGTTTGACTGGCAAAAACTTTTAGATTAGGGGCTAAATCAAGCAGCCGGGCTACGGCCTCGGAATGGTCAGGTTCAGTATGGTTCATTATGAGATAATCAATTTCAGAAACGTTAACCAGAGGTTTAATCTTGTCCACATATTCATCAAAAAACTTATTTTCGCAAACTTCGATCAGCGCAGTTTTTTCATTTCCCTTGATCAGGTAGGCATTGTAGCTGGTTCCGTAATCTGTCGTCATAACCAGGTCGAATATTCTGAGCTCGGGATCACGAACTCCAACCCAATAAATATCGTCTTTCATTTTAATCGACTGCATTTAATACCCCCTTTTCGCTTCTGTTAAGACCATCATAATTTAAGGCTTTGTGAAAAAGCAAGCAAATTGTTAATAAACCCGACCCTTTATAATCTGGTAAATAAATGCAGGTTTAGAATCCCATTATGTCCAGGAGTGAGGAGTATGGGTTAAGAATACTTCTTCCTGAACCTGCCTACCTGATGCACCTATTCTCATACGGCAAAAGCTTGGGTGAGCCGACACTGAGCATTGGCAAGAGGCCTTTGACCTGAGTGCAGATTGGTCTGCGCAGCGGGTATATCGGGCAGCCATGGGGGTTTGCCATGGTGGAAAAATGTAAAACATTACTTGCTTGTGCCTTTGGCTCAAGCCATTTAATATAAACATAGCAAAGCATTCCTGTAATGAAGTGTAGCAGTTTTGAAGGCAAATAAAAATCCCGGTATTAAAGACGTAGGAGGGTAAGAAATGTCTGTGGTGCAGATTAAGGATAATGTCTTTTGGGTAGGCGTACTGGATCCTGAACTTGAGGTTTTTGACATCATTATGAAAACTGAACATGGTACCAGCTATAATTCCTATCTGGTACGGGGAGAGGATAAAATTGCCCTTATTGACAGTGTTAAAGAGGAGTTTTTTGAGGAGCACCTGGCCAAGCTTAAGCAGGTAGTTGAGCTGGAACAGATTAATTATCTGATCGTCAACCATACTGAACCCGACCATTCAGGTTCTATTGCCAGACTACTGGGTCTGATACCGGGATTGACCATCGTGGGGCACGCCAATGCGGTGGAATTTCTGCGCGGGGTCTGCAACTGTGATTTCCCTTATCAAATGATACGCAACCGCAGCGAGATTGACCTCGGCGGTAAAACCCTGCATTTTATTAATGCCCTTTTGCTGCATTGGCCGGATACTATGTATACGTATGTCAAAGAAGACAAAATACTGTTTTCCTGTGATTCATTCGGCAGCCACTACCCTGATGAACGCTTATTCAATGATCTTATTGGTAAAGATTTAACCGCAGAGCTAAGAGATTATTTCAAGCATATCCTGGGTCCCTTTAAAACTCCCATGCAGAGGGCTTTGGAGCGTCTTAAAAGATATGATATCGATATTCTTTGTCCTGGTCATGGCCCGGTTTTACGAGATAATCTCGCTGCCTATATAGACCACTACCGCGAGTGGAGTAAGGAAACCGTGGCTGCCAGCACTCGGCCTACAGTAATACTGACCTGGATCAGTGCCCATGGCTATACTGAAAAATTGGCCGCCAGTATTGAACAAGGCCTTAATTCAGGTGGCGCTTTAAATGTAAAAGTCTATGATCTGCTGACTGCCGACCCGAATGAATTAGCCCGGGAAATTAAAACTGCTGCGGGACTGCTCATTGGTTCACCGACTATTAATAAAGATGCTCCGCCTCAGGTGTGGAGCTTGCTTACTATCCTGTCGCCGCTGGTGCATGGCGGTAAGGCAGCGGCAGCTTTTGGGGCTTATGGTTGGAGTGGTGAAGCCGTGCCCATTATTGAGTCGCGCTTAAGGATGCTACGAATGAAAATAATGCCCGGCTTGCGGGTACGCATGAAACCAACCATATCCGATTTAAAGCAGGCTAATGATTTTGGTCAACGCTTTGCCCAGGCTGTGCTGGGGGATGGTAGTTTGCTGGAAGGGGATCTTATATTTCAAGCAGAGGTAAATCCTAATAACACCCATGATTTTAAAGCTGAGGACTATAAAAAGATTTACCGGAATTCCGATATAATGGTCTACTGGAACCCTGAACAATGTACCCATGACAGCAATTGTTTTTCCACCCTGCCCACCGTATTCAATACCGAAGCGCGTCCCTGGGTAAATATCGACGGTGATGACCCTCATGCGATTATTAAAACGGTTGACAGTTGTCCATCGGGGGCATTGAGGTATTCACTTCCGCAAGGTTCAAAGGTCAAGCCGGATCAGGCCCGCGGACCAGGCTGGATTGGTTATTATGATAAAGATTAGACCCGGGCAATAGGCGCACCCCCGGCACTATACACCGAGTTGGGCAATTCTGGGTGCCAGGGTTTGAGTATGGCATTAATTAATTTACGCTCAAGCCCTGGAGGTGAATCTAGAGCCGGGTCAGAATGTTTGGGCAGTGCATGTTTTTTTAGAAAGTGACTGTGCAAATGGTGCTGATCTTGACAGTAACCCATCAATCTTAGCCGAATTTTCACGAAAATTTTATAGTATAATTGAGTTGAGTTTGAAGATTGAGCTTTTTTCTCCTCTTGATTAAGGTGTGGTCTTTCCAGTCCGGATATCGTGGTGGAAAGACTTTTATTTGGTTTTGTTGCACCCCCATTTTGTTTATCCCGAGTCATACAGCAACCATGAATTTAATAGAGAATATTTCCTCGGTAATGTTCAAATATCCGCCATACTATATTAATGTATTTTTTATATACGTATAACCTATCTACATTAAGGCTTGATTTGACGATTAATATGTTGGTTGATTTTTCTGCACTGGTAAAACATTTTCGTCTGGAATCTTCCCAACCGGTAATGCCGCAACCAACAAGAGGCGCATAAATCAAATTGCGAGTTTGAATATTTGATATTAATTACGCATTCCCATAAAAGTGATATATGATGGTAATATATTGTTGTTTTTTGAAGTACAATTCACGAAACATGTACTATTCAGTAATGTACTTAATCTATGTTTAGCAGGATTAGCAAAAAATGGAGGCTTGGCGATGATTGATCTTTATGAGTTTGTATCTCAGAATGACCAATATGCTATTGGGGCGAATATGCTTGTGGAAATTAGGGATGCATATAAGTTTGATATAATCAAAGCTATTTGTTTCTCACAAAACAGGAGTCATCTTTATGTCAGAATTGGATGTAAAAAAGATCGCAAGACCGAACAAATAGAGTATAATTATCTGCTCAATATTGACAATATAGACAAAAGTTTTTTCGCCTTAATGGAGAAAGAAAACAAGATTGTATTTTATACCTTTAATATTAAGGAGGACCAGGACCAGCAAACATATTCTCCATTAATCAAAAAGGCAAAAACTGAAGTTTATTATCCCCTGATCGATCTTGAATCTAATGAAGTATTTGGTTGTATTTATTTATGCTCAATGAAAAAGATTAAAATGGATTATGATAAATTTTTCAGGAATTACAGATTTGCCTGTTTAAACAATATTATTTCAGCCTTGCATAAGGAGGTAAAGCAATCAAATCATACATTATCTTTTCTTAAATTGTTTGACGACTTTCTTACCAAAAATAATCCGCAGATGCTCAGGCATCATTATAATGTCGCCTATTTATCCAATAAAATAGCAGATGAAATGAACATGGATTTTAATGATAGAATTCGTTTGTATTACGCGAGTTTATTGCATGATATAGGCGAAATATATATAAATAACAATATTTTGAATAAAAGTGGTAAACTTACGGAAAAGGAATATCAAATAATCCGAAATCATGTTGTCTATGGTGCTAATCTGGCCAAGCAAATACTTGATGATAATAATAAAGAAGTAATAGCAACCCTAATCATGCAGCACCATGAACGATATGATGGGAAAGGATATCCCCATGGTTTAACGGGTGAGGAGACTGATATTAAAAGCAGGATAATAAGTGTAGCAGATGCTGTCGATGCTATGATTTCGGGAAGAAGTTATAAGTCGGCAATGTCTGTTGACGAGACAATTAACGAATTGAAAGCCCACAAAGGAACACAGTTTGATCCGACCATAGTTGATATTATGATCAAAATATTGTACGAAAGAACTTCATCTGACATAGAAGAGATCCCCATCATTGCAGCTACATTGAGTATTTTTACTAAAGAACATTGTTTTTTAACACCAGGTACATTGATAAGAAAAGAAAGTGTATATGAATTCCATCCTAAATATACATCAGATCTGGATATGATCGAATGGACTGAGATTTCGCAATTGACACTTTCCTATATTGCCAATCAGGATATCTTTGAATATCAGGTAACCTTCTTAGAAATTAAAGACGGTGTTATTTATCTTTCTACACTGGAATGCAAATCGACAATGATCTATTATGGCCTCTTTTGGGAGCTTTCAGGGGTTATATACATTGATGAAACCACCATTGTGCCAATAAAAACCACAAGAGTAAGCGGAGATGCCATAATATTTTTTGTTGTAAAAGAAGTTGCCACTACCCTGGAAATGAATAAATTGTATAAAATTTGTTTATTATTTGACGATGCTGATTTGGAAAATATTACAGGAATGATATCGAAACAATATAGTAATGATCAGGAAGTCCTGAATTATTTTACATTCTATAATATGCCGGATGCCTTAAAAGACAGGATAATTAAACGCATATTTCAAAAACAAGTTAGTCTTAAAAACCGTTTACTAAATGATCTATATTAAAGAAACTCTTCCTTTTCCGCTACAATATCAAAAGAGAATCCTTTTTTTTCAAATACCTGGAAGCAAGCATCAACCACCATCTCGTCATAAAGAATCCCTTTATGCTGTGTAATCTCACTTAAAGCAGCCTCCTGCCCCAGTGCAGGTCGGTACGGCCTGTGGGAGGTCATGGCCTCTACAACATCGGCAACAGCCAGAATACGGGCTTCCTGCAGAATATCTCCACCTCTGATCCCCTTTGGATATCCAGAACCGTCAACCCTTTCATGGTGCTGTAAAATTATCTGGGAAATAGGCCAGGGAAATTCTATTTTTTTTATTATTTCATATCCGGTCTGGCAATGAGATTTGATAATATTGAATTCATGATCATTCAATCTGCCCGGCTTATTAAGAATTTCTAGCGGGATTACTAATTTGCCGATATCATGAATGGCTCCTGCTATAGAAATTGCCTGTATTGAACTCTCTGGCAGACCCATTTGTTCAGCAATAGCAAGCGCCAAGCGCGTTGATCTTCTCAAATGCTGGTAAGTGTAAGGATCTCTGGCTTGTAAAGTAGCCGTCCAGGAGCGGATTATTTGGGAAAATATTCTTTTCTCATTATCCTCTGGTTGATAAGAAACCGGATTATAATCAGTTGTTGACTGATCTTCAGGAACACCGTGCTGCATTGTATCCATAAAAGAGAGCACCGTTTCACTGCGGTCAGCAAAATAGAAGAAACTCCCAGAACAATATGTGAATCCTTGAACGGTTTTAAGACGAAATTTCATCCCTTCCAGCATTTCTTTGTCTAAAAGATGGGCTTCATCTACGATAACCACGGGCTCTAGATGATGGATGCCTTGCATAAGTTCAATCTCTTTATGTAATTGGCGTTTGGCATCGCCCCGATAGAACTTGGCCTCACAACCTAATTGTTCAAGGAGACCTTTGTAAAAATGCCGGGGGGTCAATTTGGAATCAGCCAGGTACATCATCATAAACCGGGATGTATCTAAAGTTTCTTTAAGCTTACGTATGGTGGTAGTCTTGCCGGTTCCACAGTCCCCGGTTAACACTGCAAACATCTGGCGCTGAGCGGTATATTCTAAACGTCCCAGGGTTTCTTCCAGCATATGCGATTGATACAACTGATCAGTGGGGATATCCCTGGAAAACGGTGTTCTTTCCAGACCATAAAAACTCTCAAACATGGCTTTCCCCCTCCTTCCTTACCTTCCGGTAGGAGACAGCAGGGATTTGGTGTTCTTTACGCTCCTGGTTTTTCCTGGCGGCTGCATTTAGTAGCCTTGAAGAATTAGCTGGAGCCTTCTGTAAATGCTCGGGTAGTTTAGGCCTGGGAGCACTCCGCTCTCCGATAACCAGTTCTTTAGCTTTAAAAGGTTTGTGGCCTTCGTATTCAATAGTAAGTTCGCTGATATCGGCTGGATCATAGATAACATCTACCTTGCAGCCAATAAAGGTTAGTCCTACTTCGTATTTTTTCCCCGCAAAACTGATGCAGCCTGCCTTATCTACTTTTCTTTCTTCGCAATGGAGGAAAGCACTGGCTATTGTTTCGGGGTCTAGAAATTTTAATGCTTTCCTGTCACTGCGATAAGCAGTCTGAGGACTAATGTTTCCTTCTAACCCGGAATGGGGCTTGTTCTGATAACACTCCTCCAACCAGACCTCAAATAGCTGGTTTAATTTATCCAGGGTTTGAGGTTTCTCCAGAACCGCTTCAGCCAGGAAGGAATCTACTACCCGGTTAAATCGTTCTGATTTCCCGGTAGCTTCAGGGGAATAGGGCTTGGCAAAGAGTAAGCGAATCCCCATTTTAGCGCAAGCTCTTTTCATCCATTTGGTTCGATACTGGCTACCGTTATCGAAATATACTTTCTCTGGTACCCCATATTTTAAAATGGCCTGGCGGAAAGCATCTTCTACGATTACCTGATCCAAAGTGGGATAGAACTGACCATGCAAAATATATCTGGTCGCATCATCCACGAAGGTCACAAGATAAACCTGCTTCTTTTTCCCGTCTTTGCCTATGGGTAGGTATGGGCCATATTTTATGTCGGAATGCCAAAGTTGGTTACGGTATTTCTTCTGGTAACGCCGGGCAGCTGTACCGGTATCGGCATACATACGCATGTGCCGGGCGCTGTAACCTCGTTCGGCCAGTTTCTCTTGCAGGGTACTGCGCTTGATTTGTCCTGGCTCTACCACCCCTTCCCATTCTAGAATTTGAATAATCTGTGCAATGCTACGGCTCGGTACCTGCCTGCGCAAAAGGATTGCCTGTTCCAGGATGTTAACCGGTATTGCTTCGTCACTTCGTCGCTCGCCCTTACCTTTGGGTTTGAGTCCGCTAAAACCATCCTTCTGATACTGGGCCAGGTATCTGCGCAGGGTACGTTCGGATATGCCGGTCTGTTCGCATATCCTGGCTTTAATCTGCCTGGCCTGAGCGCTATCCAGCCCTTCGGCCAGGAGTGGGGACAGGATTTGCACTCGCTGCTCGGCAATTTCGTCTGCTTTCTTTTGGTCTCTCATGCTGATTACCTCCTTTTTCAGGTTTCAGCATGAGTGTAAAGCTATACTGTTATGGACAAAAGGCGAAACGGGTATGTATCCATAAATTTAAGTTGGCTATGGGGCGGACAACTCTGGCTAGCCATCCCGGAGCATCCCCTACATAATGCCAAATCCTTTGGAGCTTGGACTCAGGAAGATCGGATTTATCTTCCACAGATTCTTTGCCATAACGGATTGTAATTGATTCCAGGCAACCTTGAAAGTAATCGACCTTCTCATTAAACCATTTTCTCCATCGGTTCAGAGTAGATTCATCAGAGATAACACTAAGCTCTGAATCATTGCTAACCACTGCCTCAATACTTTCACTAACATGGAGTTTGTATGGCACAAGCATATCCGGTAGTTCGTGGTGGATACGGTTACATTCAATGCATCTTAACCTACGAATGATTAAAATTATCTTTTCCCCTGAGGCATTGATACATTTTCTCTGGCGGCTACCAATTACTTTTAATTGTCCACTACAACACGGGCAGGGAAGTTGCTCCAAGCTCCTAACAAAAAACTCCCTTATCGGGGTTTAAATCTAATTGATAATTTGTTACAATTACCATACCTTTGGGGGACGCTTCTGGTGCTTCTGTTGGAGCAGTTGCACATTTAACAGAGGCGTCTTTTCCTTTCCCTAAGATATGGTCATTATATCCAGCAATTCTCGGTCAGGCAATACCGTCAGCTTTTGGACGGTTTAGGTTGGCTGTAACACTACTATATTCAGTATTGGTTTTCAGCAGACGTTGAAAATCAATTTGATCATCTTTATGTACATAATCTAATATTGAATTATTCTCCCCAACCTCATCAGGCGAACTCATTAAATCACGGGCCTTGCTGTTAGCCATTATTATCTTCATATCTTTTATTAACAGAATAGAAATAATAGGAGTTTCAAAGATCGAATGGAAATATTTTTGAGTTCTTGTTAATTCATGATTTAATTGATGATAGCGTTTTTGCACATCGTTCAATACCGTTAAGTTGGCAGTCATCTTATTTTCTAACTTTCTGTACTTTTTAAGCAAATACATTTCTTTTTCTTTTCTTTCGGTTATATCCTGTCCTACCGATTGTAATTCTACAAGATTACCATTTTCATCGAAAAAGCCTGTATCTCTCCATTGTTGCCACTTTATTTCTCCATTGGCATCGATAACCCGATGATCATATACTATTGTGGGGTTTTGTACATTAATATTTTGGATTTGATTTAAAACATCTTCCTGATCTATACCGGGAATTAAGTCGATAAATTTCCTGCCAATCAATTCATCCTTGGTTCTGCCAAAAAAAAACGCATAAGCCTTGTTCACAAAAGTCAATGTCGTATCAGGAAGCCACCGGCAAATCAATTCTCTTTGATTCTCAATAATATCTTGATAGCGCAACTCTCTTAACTTTAATTGATGCTCCATCTGCACCTTCTCTGATATATCGGTGCCAATACCTATGACGTATTTTACTTTATTTTGAATGTCAAGAACCGGGATATATCTAATAGTGAAACAATGATCTATTTTTCGGTAGTCCCTCCAGTTCAAGTCAAAGGCAATCTCTATTTTATGCAGATATACTTGTTGCATCTTCCTGATAAGCTCATCAGCAACTTCCTTTTCCAAAATTTCATCGACTCTTTTACCACAAATATCCTCCACCAATCCCAGGAATCCTTTATGCGCTATATTGGCAAACAGATAAATGCCCTCATAGAAGATAAAAATGTGCTCTTTCATATGGTTTAATACCAGGCTATTTTTGCGTTGAAAGGCTTCAAAATTGATAATATGGTCATTTAATTGTTCATTCATGTTATCCACCTGCAAAATTTGTTTTTGGGGCGTAAAAATGACCCTGTTGCTGTCCAATTAAATAATTATACCTTAACATTTATTTTCTGACAATATAGGACTTGTTTGGGACTTGTATGTATTGTCACTGAATCACCCCCCAATGAATTATCAAGCTTACGGATTCACCCTCCCGCCTATCATAGTAAAAAACCTTTGTGGCGCAGGATTTCTCATTGCTTGAGATGCGCACAAGTATGCCGGCAGGGCGCTGAAGAATGTGCACGGATGGTAATGATGAATTTTAAATCAATTTTCATCGCAGTTGTAAGATCCAAAAAACCCGGCACCACAGTACCGGGTTTTTGTTCTGTTCAATACCCTTATGGAAGATCTACCTTAGAGTTTTTTCCCCTCTGGGGAGTTGGGGAAAAACAAAGGTTCTCCATATTTGTCTTTTCCGAATTCCTTGACAATTTGCTGGCCTTCGGCCGATACCAGCCAGGCTATGAAGTCGTTGGCTCCTTCTGCATTTATATCGGGGAATTTAGCTGGGTTTACGGGAATTAAGGTAATATAGTTGAGCAGCAGCTCATCGTTTTCTACCAGAACCTCCAGTTTAATCTTATCCTTGGTAGTTATGTAAGTAGCACGGTCTATAAGGGTGTAAGCCCTCTGCTCATCGGTATAGAGCAAAGTAGGTACATTTCCGCTGGCCCCTTTTTCATAAATACGGTACCAATCTCCGACGGGCTTAATACCGGCTGCATCCCAGACCTCTATTTCCTTTACATTAGTCCCGGATTTATCGCCCCGGCTGATAAATAATGACTTGCTTTCAGCAATTTTTTTCAGTGCTGCAGTGGCGGATTTTTCGCCTTTAATGCCGGCAGGATCATCGGCCGGACCTACAATCACGAAATCATTGTACATGAAATCGATTCTCTCGGTGCCAAAGCCATCGGCAACAAATTTCTCTTCCAGGGACTTGGCATGAACCACAATCAGGTCCACACTGCCGCTTTCACCTATTTTTAAAGCTTGAGCAGTGCCTGCCCCTACATGGCGGACCCGAACCCCGGTTTTTTGTTCATAGGCATCCTCTAGAGCTCCTATAATGCCAGCATCAATTGGGCCAATAGTACTGGACAAAAATACCTGTTTGATTTCCTTGGCGGGGGCTGTTGGTTGGCTGCATCCCTGAATAAGCAGCATACCCAGAAGCATCATTGCGACTAAACACCACACCATACATTTATGTTTTCTCAATAATTTCACCCATCCTTTCACACTTGCTTCAACGATCAGGTACTCGGCGCTGAGCCACTTTCTCCTGATTCACTATTTCTCCGTCTTCCATGTAATAAATGGTGTCTGTCAGGGTAAGGGCCTCGCGCTTGTGATGGGATACCATCACCGTGGTTATCTTCTGTTGTCTTAATAACCCGGTGAGATCTTCCATCAATTCCTGTCTGGTGTCTTTATCCAGGTTGGAAAAGGGTTCATCAAAAAAAATAATTTCCGGCTGCAGGACCAGGGCCTGAGCAATAGCCACCCGCTGGGCTTCGCCTCCCGAAAGAGACCTGGCCCGTTGCCGCGCCAGATGGGCGATGCTCAACTTTTCCAGCCAGGGTTCAACTTGCCTCTTTCTTTCTTTTCTCTTCATGTTGCGGAACTTCAGTCCTACTTCCACATTCTCCAGCACGGTTAAGTCCAGCATCATGGGCTTCTGAAAAACCATTGCCATTCTGCGGCGTAAATCGAGCAGGGTTTGCTCTTTGATTTTCTTGCCAAAAAGGTGAACAGTACCAGTAGTGGGTTCAAGCAATGTTGCCATAATCAACATGAGACTGCTTTTTCCCGCACCATTGGGGCCCATAAAACTGATAGCCTCCTCTGCTTCTACACAGAAATAAGGAATATTTAGTATTTTTCGTCCTCCCAAAACCAGTGTCATGTCTTCTATTTCAATTACTTTGCTCATACATTGCTTCTCCATTGCTGCAAAGTGGTTAATATGGCGGTTACACCATAAGCCAGGCAGAGCAATAGTACACTTAAAGCGATGGCAACATCAAAATCACCTTTGGAAACTTCCATCACTGTGGCTGTAGTGAGCACTCTGGTCATGCCCTTAATGTTGCCCCCTACCATCATGGAAGCCCCTACTTCGGATACTACCCCGCCAAATCCCGCCATAACCGCCGCCAGGAGTCCCAATTTAGCTTCTTTGACCAGACTCCACAGCATTTGCACCCGGTTGGCACCCAGTGATAGCAGCTGCATGCGCAACCGGGGGCTTATCTGCTGAATCGCAGCCAGTGTGAAACTGATAACAATGGGAGATGCAATTATCGCCTGAGCAGTAATGATGGCTGCCGGGGTATAGATTATATTCATAAATCCCAGCGGACCTGAGCGCCATAAAAAGATGCTGACCCACAGGCCAACTACAACCGGCGGCAGACCCATCCCAAAATTGCTGATGCTTACCAGGAAGTTGCGACCCGGGAAATGGCTTAAAGCTAAAATGGCACCCAGGGGAACACCGATACAAACACTGATTAAGGTCGCTGTTCCAGACACTTTAAGGGTCAACCAGGTAACCGCTAAAACCTCCGGGTCCAATACCAATAGCATTTGAAAGGCCTTGACCAGACCATCCCATATCAGTTCCACATTATCACTCCAAACTGTTTGTCAACTTAAATTATTTACCCAGATCAGCCTCGTTTTTGCCTGCATCAGGATAGAACAGCGGCTGTCCATATTTATCGACACCGAATTCGGAAATCATTTTTTGGGTATCAGGTGCGACCATAAATTCTACAAAGGCTTTTCCGCCGTCTGCATTAACCTTGGGGAATTTTTCCGGATTTACCTGCATGGTATGATAAATGTTCAGCAAGGCCTTCTCACCTTCCAGCAGGATAACCAGCTTCAGGTTCTTTTTCTGAGCCAAATAAGTAGCCCGGTCAGTGAGGGTATATGCATTCTTCTGTTCGGCTACATTAAGAGTCTGACCCATGCCCTGGCCGGTTTCTTGATAGGTTTCTCCCACTGTAGGTGTAATTCCGGCAGCTTTCCACAAGTTCAGTTCCATCTTGTGGGTTCCAGATTTGTCGCCCCGGGAGATAAAGATGCTGCCCTTTTCATTGATCTTCTTCAAGGCCTCGGCAGCCGTCTTGGTGTCCTTGATCTGGGCAGGATCGTCTTCCGGTCCAATGATGATAAAATCGTTGTGCATAACCAGTTGATAATTGATACCTACACCGCTATCCACCAGCTTCTTCTCATCTGCTGGGGCATGCACCAAAAGCACATCTGCCTCACCTTTTTCGCCCATGGCCAGGGCGGCACCGGTCCCTACAGCTATGGTCTTGACAACATAACCGGTTTGCTTTTCAAACTCAGGAAGCAAAGCGTCCAGTAAACCGCTGTCCTGAGTGCTGGTCGTAGTCGCCAGGATGACATCTTTGTTTTGCTCGGCTACCGGAGCGGGTTGTTCTTTGGCACAGCCTACCACGCTCAATAAGAATACCAACAGAATTGCCAGGGGTAAATACTTCCTTCTGAAAATCATTATAGTCCCTCCTAAATTAGTTTAAATAAAAGACCTTTTTCCCTCCTCTCGCTTTGTTTTTAAAACAAAAAAGATCGAACCCGCATTAGCATTATAAGGCGGTTTCGACCCATGAGATCCTAGCCCATTCGTTCTCCTTTCCAATGCGGGAGGCGCATCCGTTTCCGAATGCACCCATCGTCCCAATCTCCTTACCTTTTGGCTGTAGGTGACTGGGATCGGAGAATTTGTTCTCTATTTTTCTTCGACATAAAAACGATTTTCCCTGCTTTTATTTCTGATTTGTGCCCCTTTGCGCAACTCCGCCCGGCCAACCATCTACCTATCACCATGCTGCCCTAACTACGTACTGGCATACTTACCAGGACATAATATGAGGTTTTAGACTGACCATTTTGCGATATGCGATATTAATGGAAATAATATAGGGATGACAGCTATCTCTATCATATGTGAATCTAAAGACAATATGTGAATTGAAAATGTGGTTAAATGAACCAACATTGGCTTATACTTTAGGTAGAATAATTTAAAGAGAGGATGGGATTCTATGTCGAATGGGGTCATTTTTGTAAGAGAACGGCGCAAGGTGCAACAAGGTGAAAAAAAACCCCGTTTTGCCGTGGTTGGCGTGGCAGGAATGGATTTAAAACTGCATGCCAAGCATATTCGCCGCATGGAACTTGAACAGATGGCCAAGGTCTTAAAAGCGGAGATCATTTACCTGGAGTCAGGCAAGGATGACGAAGACGCGGATATTGATGAGGATTAAGCAAACGATTAAGAAAGGCGGATGGGGCTGTGGCATTAATACGGGAGAGAGATAGCAAGAGATTACACATTAAAAGCAAGCTTATGGGCGAATCATTGGTCAGCAAGAGTTTCCTGCAAACCCTGGAGTATAAAGAGCAATTCAGGGCCCTGCCTGATGTTAATATCCTTAAAATAGGCGGACAGAGCATTACTGATATAGGAGCTCAGGCGGTGATTCCAGTTTTGGAGGAAATCGTGGCCAATGCCAGCAACCACAAAATGATTATTTCCACCGGGGGGGGCACCCGCTCCCGGCACGTTTATGCCATTGCCATGGAACTGGGCATGCCTACCGGGGTGATTTCTAAGCTGGGCCAAAGTGTGTCTGAGCAGAATGCCCTGATGATTTCAACCCTGCTCATGCCCCATGGGGGCATCAAGGTGGGACATGACGATATACCGAAGTTAGCCGCCTATTTTACCCAGGGATGCATTCCCGTTATTCACGGCATGCCCCCTTATGGCTATTGGGAGCACCTTCCTGAAGAAGGGCGCCTGCCCCCTAACCGCACTGATGTGGGCGCTTTTCTTCTGGCCGAGGTCATTGGCGCCAAACAGTGCATTTATATCAAAGATGTAGATGGCCTGTACAAGGACAACCCCAAATTGTATCCTGAGGCGGAATTTATTCCACGCATCGGAGTTCGAGCTTTGCAGGCCATGGATCTGGATGACCTGGTTATTGAATGGACGGTCCTGGATATGCTGGCTCGTTCCAGCAGCGTTAAACAGGTTCACATTATCAACGGCCTGAAACCGGGGAATATCACCAGGGCTCTTAATGGTGAACATGTGGGTACCATAGTTTTTAACGACGAGCAGGTTTGAGTCCTGAAGGGGCTATGGATCATGTGCATAGATGATATTGACCCTGTTATGCACAATCGATCCTATCCGGCTTTTCGCGGAAAAATTTATGATATAATTGAGTTGAGCTTGAAGATTAAGCTTTTTCCACCTTTGATTAAGGTGTGGTCTTTCCTGCCCGGATATCGTGGTGGAAAGACTTTTTGTTTTGGTTTTGTTGCACCCCCATCATGTCCGCTACCTTAATAGGAGCAGATATTGCTGAATTCGGGGCGGCAAAACTGAATCTACCGGTTAACCATTGCATCCGGAGGGGAGAATGATGAAGCATTTGATACAGGTATGTGGAGATCCGACTGTAGATTGGTTCCGCATACATAACGAAGATATAACTGTGCGGGGTGGGGTTTATTACTGGCAGCGCCAGGCAGAGGACGACCGGGTGCGGCTCAGCTCACAACCGGGCGGTTTTGCGCTGGTGCAGCAGTTGCTCAGTGCAATGATAGCAGAGCAAAACGCCGCCGTGGAGGGTGCCAACCTGGCAGAAGATCTGCTCAACCGTCCCAAAGACCGAAAAATTACCACCTCATGGACCCTGTGGAAGGAATTTTTTAATGCCGATTCCCATCAAATGGCCTATCGTCTGTGGAAGTGGCATGAATTTGAGCCGGCTCTTTGGGATTACCCGGCGGCCTGCTTAAAAGGCCGCCCGGATCTGTTGTTGATTCATGACAGCGGGCTCGGTTTTCGTAATTGTGAGGCCGGTTGGCCCGAGGCCTTGCGGTCAGACAACGGGCCTCAGCTTCCTTCGCAGCTAATTGTCAAGCTGGGCCAGTATCATGATGGGCAGGAAAATCCGTTGCTGAACCGTATCAGGGCCTTGGGTCTAGAGGAGCAAACCACCATACTCAGTTCCTTGAGCGATTTACGGGCCTGTGCAGTCAAGGTGGGCACCTCGCTTTCCTGGGAGAGAGTGCTGGAGGAGGTTGTCAATGCGGTTTTAAGCCCACTTTGTCCCTTCCTGGACAGGGAGCATAATTCCATTAAATATCAACAAGTGATTGTACCTATAGGTTTGAGTGGAGCAGTCATCGTCGGCCGCCATTTCAATACCCTGATCTTTGACCGCGGCGGACAGGAAGGCGACTTCAACACCCTGTATCCGGGACAGATCATCGGGGATAATACCTGCATACTGGGAGCATTGGCTGCTGCCTGGGCGGATAATCCCCGGCAGGTGGATTGGATCACAGCCACTAAAATCGGCATTGAGCTGGCCCGCCTACTACATATTAAGGGCTATGAGGTGGTGGAACGGGAACAGCATAAGCACCTGCAATTCCCTTATCAAGCTATCGCCTCGGCATTCAGAGCATTAAAGGATAATCACCAGCAGGCCCTGAGACGATCCGACCTGGCAGAGATCGGAGACCTGGGCATCTTTGTTGACGAGGCTCATTCAGCCTTGCGACAACCGGGCCGCTGGACGATCCTGGAAGATACGCTGTTAAAAAACCAGTCTGCAGACTGTTTAGAGGATGCCGAGTGTATCAGTTCGGTTAATGACTGCGCACGAAATGTTGTGCTCCATGGGCCGCAATCAGCCTTGCAAGGGGTTCCCGTGGAAACCATAGGCGGCTGGAGCAGTGCTGATCGGCAGGAAATCGAGGGGGTGCGCGGGGTCAGCAATGCCATGCGCGAATACTGCTGGATAAAGAACCCGGAAAAACCCCTCTGTGTTGCGGTTTTTGGCCCTCCCGGTTCGGGCAAGTCTTTTGTTATAAAGGAGATTGCCCGGGGCCTGGGTATTGACGAAAAAGCCCAGCTGACCTTTAACCTGTCGCAATTTGAATCTCCTCTGGAATTGCAGAACGCCTTTCACCAGATACGGGATTTAAATCTCAAGGGCCAATTGCCCCTGGTTTTCTGGGATGAATTTGACACCCCCTGTGCCGGTCAGCCCCTGGGATGGCTGCGCTATTTTCTGGCTCCCATGCAGGATGGAGAATTCACCTATGAGGGATTACCCCGTCCCCTGGGCGGTGGTATATACGTCTTTGCCGGGGCCACTCGCCATTCCTTTGAGGAATTCCGCGCCGGGGATAGTCATGCTGACCGTGCCGCCAAAAAACCGGATTTCGTCAGCCGCTTGCGGGCCTTTATCAACATTAAAGGCATCAATGGCAATCCCAATTCAGTGGAAGACCGGCTCTATGTGATTCGCCGTGCTTTTATTTTTCGGCAGTACCTGGAGAGCAATACGCCTCACCTCAAAATCAATGGGCAGTTTGAGGTTGAACCCGGAGTGCTGGATGCCTTCTTATTGGTGAGCCGCTACCGGCACGGCACGCGCTCACTGGAGAATCTGTTCAAAATGAGTAGCCTGGCCAACAAACGCAAGTACGAATTATCCAGTTTGCCACCTGATCATATCATCGAGATGCATGTAAATATGAAGGAATTCAATGATCTCACCAACCTGGGACATCGCGAATTGCTGCGCATCGGCATCACCGGTCATGTGAACCTGGATCCTGATGAAACAGCCATTCTTACCCGATCAGTTGACAGGGTAATCAATATCATCGAACATCAATACCCGGAACACTATCTTACCGTATTCTCACCCCTGGCCGCTGGTGCCGGGCGCCTGGTGGCCCGAACATTATTGAAGAATGAAGCCGCCCGCCTTATAGCCGTCTTGCCCTATCCACTGGAACAGTACCTGGATAATTTCGGGCTTAGCGATAATTACCGCGAGGATCCGCGGGGAGCGGAACTGCGCAATGAATTCAGTTATTGGATTTCCAATCGGGCCATTGAAGTGATTGAAATGCCCCCAACTTCAACCCGTCAGGAGGCTTATCTTAAAACCGGACAGTTTATTGCTGAACACAGCAATGTCATCATCGTGGTCTGGGATGGCAACCGCAAAAAATATGCTTCTGTGACTGCCCAGGTAGTGGCCCGGGCTGAAGAACTGAATATCCCTATTTGCCACATTTGGGCGCAGAACTTCCGCCCTGAATCCTGCCAGGCCAATGTTAAACCCCGACAGGGGGAGATTCGCTACAAGAACTTCCCCGGTCAGATGCCCGGTATGTGGACCAGCATCGCCGCTGAATAACGAAATGCCTCGCTTTAACTCCCCCTGCTTATCTGTGCAGGGGATGCCGGCCATCCTGGCCGGCTGGCCAGGCGGTACAGCTACCTCACAATGAACCGTTTTCATAATATGGATGATAGACAGAGGCTATGCGGTTGAGATCATCCGCTAAAACTCGCAGGAGCGGACGGTGCGGGGAAAAGGGATGACATCGCGGATGTTGCTCACCCCGGTCATATACATGATCAAGCGCTCAAAACCGAGGCCGAAGCCGGCGTGTTTGACACCGCCGTGCCTGCGCAAATCCAGGTACCACCACAGCTCACGGGAATCAATGTTCAGTTCCGCCATACGGCGGGCCAGTAAGGCTTCACGTTCTTCCCTCTGGCTGCCGCCAATCAATTCCCCCACCCCGGGAACCAGCAAATCCATGGCGGCAACGGTTTTGCCGTCATCATTTTGGCGCATATAAAAGGCCTTGATGTCCCGGGGATAATCGGTCACAAAAACCGGTTTCTTGAACACCTTTTCGGTTAAAAAGCGTTCATGCTCGGTCTGCAGGTCATGCCCCCAAACGGCGGGGTAGTCAAACTTCTGCCCTGATTTGCTCAGAATATCAACCGCCTCAGTGTAGCTTACCCGGGCAAATTCCTGCTTCAATAAGTTAAAGAGTCGCCCTTTGGTTTCTTTATCCACAAAATTGAAGCAGAATTGCATCTCTTCCGGGGCCTTTTCTAAAACATAGTCAATAACATACTTCACCATGGCTTCAGCCAGGTGCATAGCATCGGCCAGATCGGCAAAGGCGATTTCCGGCTCAATCATCCAGAATTCGGCGGCATGACGGGCGGTATTGGAATTTTCCGCCCTAAATGTGGGGCCAAAGGTGTATACATCATGAAAAGCCAGGGCAAAGGCCTCCGCTTCCAACTGCCCGCTGACGGTGAGATTGGTTTTGCGGCCGAAAAAGTCCTGGCTATAATCAACTTCCCCCTCATCAGTGCAAGGCGTTTTGAGTGGATTTAATGTGCTGACCCGGAACATCTCCCCGGCGCCTTCGGCATCACTGGCGGTAATAATGGGGGTATGCACATAGATAAAGCCACGCTCCTGAAAGAATTTGTGAATGGCAAAGGCGGCCAGGGAACGTATGCGAAAAACCGCGGCAAAGAGATTGGTGCGGGGGCGCAAATGAGCCACCTCCCGCAGGAATTCGCGGGTATGGCGTTTGGGCTGAATAGGATAATCTTCCCCGGCATCGCCTTGTAGGGTCACCTGCCGGGCTTGGATTTCAAAAGGCTGTTTGGCCTGCGGGGTCTTGACCAGCAAACCGGTCACAGTAATGGCAGAGCCTGTTCTGAGACGGGCGATGGCATCGAAATCCGCCAGTTTGTCCTTTTCATATACCACCTGTACAGCATTGAAATGGGTGCCGTCATGCAGCGAGATGAATCCAAAGGTTTTCTGATCGCGGTTGCTGCGCACCCACCCGCTAACCATTACTTCCTGATTTTCATAGCCGTCTGTTTCCTGTACCAGCTGCCGGATAACAGCCTTTTTCATTTACATTCCCCTCCGTGTACCATTGTCTGGATATTTTATTCCTTTTATCCTCTATTATGACTTATGTAGAGGATTTTAAAACCCCTTATTGGCTTGTGCAGCAAGAAACGGCCGTTTGCGTTTATCCTGCTGTAACCCGCACGGCCGTCTCTTCAAACCTGTACACCTTAAGGCTGCAGGGGATTCTCAATTTCCACCAGTTTATCTTCCCAGGTTCTTACTATGACCTTGTCTTCCTGCAGGTGCACAATGTGATTGGGCATGAGCGGCACCTTCCCCAGGCCACCCGGTGCATTGACGATATATGTGGGTACGGCCAGGCCGGAAGTATGCCCGCGAAGAGAAGCCATGATTTTGATGCCCTCTTGAATAGTGGTTTGAAAATGCCTGGTGCCCTGTACATCTTTGGCATGAAAGATATAGTAAGGCCGCACCCGAATCTGCAATAACTTGTGGCACAATTGTCTCATGATATGGGCGCTGTCATTGATGCCGCGCAACAAAACGGCCTGGTTGCCCAAAACCGCCCCGGCTGCAATCAATCTGTCACAGGCCAGTTTTGAGTCCGGGGTAATCTCCCGGGGATGGTTGAACTGAGTATTGATATAAATTGGCGGATATTTGCGGATAATATCACACAGTTCCGCATTGATACGCTGCGGCAGGGTGACCGGCGTCCTGGTCCCTATGCGGATCATTTCCACATGGGGAATGTCATAGAGCTGCTGTAAAAGGCCATCCAGCATCTGGTTACTGAGCAGCAGGGCATCACCGCCGGTAATCAAAACATCCCTTATCTCTTTATTCTTGGCTACATAATTTACCGCTGCCGCGATGTCTTCCCGACAGGAATGCTGATCATGTTCTCCAATATTGCGCCTTCTCTGGCAATGGCGGCAATACATGGCACACTGATTGGTAACGTTAATAATGAGCCGGTCAGGATATCTGCGGGTAATGCACGGTGCCGGTGAGGTTAAGGTTTCATTCATGGGATCCAAACTGCCTCCGGGCAGGAGTTCGCGGATATCGGGGACGGCCTGCCGATAAATGGGACTGTTTTCATAGTCCTCATCAATGAGACTGAGATAATAGGGAGAGATGGCCCAGCGATAAAGCTGGCTAACCTTGTCAATTCTCCTTCTTTCCAGTTCACTTAAACCCAGGATTTGTCCTAAAATCCGGCTGTCCCTGATGCGGTTTTGCAGCTGCCATTTCCAATTGGCCCAATCCTCTTCGCTGCCTTTAAGGACGGTTAGGATGCTTTGCTTTCTCTTTATTGCCTGTTTTTGAATAGCATCGTCGGTTGGTAATGCTCGTAGAAATTGCTGATAAGACTGGACATCATCCTTGAGTTCGCCGCTCCTAAATAAGGATTGATATAGATTGTATGAATTCCCGGTTTCTCTCATGCTGGCACTCCTTTCTTTACGGTTTGGGGCAGGAATGGTCACATTGGAAAAGGGCCGAGACATGAAAATAAGAGACCAAAGGAAAGCCTTTGGTCAGGTAATAAACTATTAACCTCGGATTCCCTTTCAGCGCTTACGAGGTTAGCTGACGGGTTCGGGGAAAGGGACTCCCCTACCGCGAACGGACTCACCCCATATATGGTTCCCCCGTTTTCCCCATTAAGGGAAATTCAGCGCAAGCGTGTGATTTTACCTGGTAATGACTATGGCTTTACTTCCTTCCTGTAGCCCTAATACCTGGAGGAGATTATTCCCCTGACATTTAATCATCATGGCTGACTTTAATGATAAACTGAAAATGTGGCAGAAATTCGGCAACACCCTGGCCTTGTCAATGATATTAATATATAATCTCATATATTTGTGCCACATTATTAATCTATGCTTAGGTTAATGCTTTGTTGCTGCTTAATTTGAAGGAGGTGGTTGTATGCAAACCATCTTTGTGGTTGATGATGAAGAAAATATTCGCCTTCTGCTCACAAAATACCTTCAAAATGAGGGTTTTCATGTAGAGGCTTTTGCCAGCATTGAGGAGCTATCCGGGCGCCTGACATCATCATATCCAGATATGTTTATCCTGGATATCATGCTGCCAGGCCAGGACGGTTTGGAGTTTTGCCGAGAATTACGCCAGTCCAGCCGAGCGCCGGTTATATTTATCTCCGCCCGTCGCAAGGCCTTGGATCGCATTACCGGGCTTGATATCGGCGGCGACGACTACCTGCCCAAACCATTCAGCCCACGCGAGTTGGTGGCCAGGGTGCGATCTGTCTTCCGCCGTACTCTGACCCATCAGCATCCCTCAAGCTGCTTTGAATGCGGCAACATGAAGATATTTCCGCTGGACCGACTGCTTCTTGTCAGCGGCAAACCACTGGCTCTTACTACACGGGAGTTTGATTTGCTGGCCTTGCTGGTGCAGCATCCCCAGCGCACCTTTAATCGCCAGGAACTGCTGGACCGGGTGTGGGGCCTTGATTATATGGGCAGCGAACGCGCTGTGGACGACCTGGTTAAACGGTTGCGTAAAAAGTTGCGGGAAAGTGGATCTGAAATTAATATTAAGACAATATGGGGCTACGGGTATCGATTAAATGGGCAGACTAAAAAGCATTTCCAGTAGGGTATTCATAAGTTATTTAGCGGTGGTATTTATCACCTTTATCATGACCACTCTGGCTTTTTATCCTATCCTGTTGGGAGTATTGGAATATCGGGCTCAAATTGGACTGGAAAAACAAGCCTGGGAAATCGCCTTCATTGTAGAAAGCCGTCAATCCGGATTGCTGCTCTCCCAGAATCATAATCTTCCTGCAACTATTCTGCTCTTGGGCCGTTCTGTGGAGAGTAATTATATGCTGGTCGATCCCCATAACCGCATCACCTTCAGCAGCTGCCCGGAGGATTTTCCGGTAAACCGGGTTTTATCAGACCTGCCCACCAGCTTGCGGGAAGACCAGATAGTGGATAAAAACCTGGCCAATGTTTACCGCACCGACAAGTACCTGGCAGTAGAGGTGCCTATCGGCATTAGCCCTGAAACCACCGGCACCGTCATTACTTTTATGGCTATCGAAACCCTGCGCACCATGTATCTTAACGCATTATACCTGGTCTTGGGCAACCTCTTTATCGCCCTCATCAGTGCGCTGGTAATAGCCTATTTTCTTATCGGCTATATTGTGCGGCCGTTAAAAAACCTGGAACAATATGCTGAAGCTGTGGGCAACCGCCAGTTTGATATAAAATTGGAAGCCAAATGGGGTGACGAGCTTTCGACCCTGGCCCTGGCCTTCAATCAGATGGCCCAACGATTAAAGACCTATGATGACAGTATGCGTCATTTCTTTCAGAACGCTTCCCATGAGATGAAAACGCCTCTTATGAGCATTAACGGCTATGCAGAGGGAATTCGCGACGGTTTGTTTGAGGGCGCCTCGCTTGAAAATGCCATAGAAATCATTCATAAAGAAAGCCTGCGGCTGCGCAATATCGTGGATAATATGATCGACATTACCATACTGGAGCAGCCCCACAGCAACTACTTTCTGCCCCACCCTTTAAGCTATATAGTGGAGAATGTATTCGACTCGGTAGGCGGCTATGCACTGGAACAAAAGGTGCTTATTCACACCGATATTCCAGCCGCCACCATTGTAGTCGGGGATTGGGATCGCCTGCAAAGCCTGTTTGTCAATCTGCTGTCAAATGCCATTCGCCACGCTCAAAGCCAGGTGACCATTCGTTCCCAATTACAACCTCTTGGCCAACAGGTGCAGATTGCTATAGAAGATGACGGGTCCGGTTTTACACAGGAAGACATTGACCATGCTTATGATTATTTTTACACCCGGGCCAAAGAAGGCTCGGGACTGGGCTTAACGATTGCCAAAATAATCGTTGAGGAACATGGAGGAACCATCAGCCTGGATAATCGATCAAACGGAGGCGCTGTAGTCACCATCACTTTGCCCAGCCTGGGAGCCAATGCAGCAGACCTGGCCTAGGGGACACAGGGGGACGTTTTTGCTGTGTCATTCGATAATGACACAGCAAAAACGTCCCCTAGTGTCCTGGTAGCTGACACCACAGTTAAAGTTATTGGGAGGAATTCAAGCTGAATAAGGCGAAGTGTTTTGGGTTACTATTAAACAGGAGGGTAGGCTATGGTAGACCCGGTTAAAGGCCGTCTTACAGCCCTATTCATGCTCATCCAATCATTACTGGCTTTTGGAGCCGCTTTAACAGGCTTGCTGCACCCCTCAATATATTGGGCAGCAGTCAAAACTGGAGTTTTTGCGGAGAGTCTGTTGGCGGGCACATTGGCGCAGGATATAATTACTATTCCTGCCGCCATCATCCTGGCCCTGATGTCAATGCAGTTCCTGAGCCGCCAGCGCTATAAAAGCTTTATCATTATGCTGGGTTTAAGCGCTTATTTCTTCTATGCCTATGGCCTGTTCGTAATAGGTGGCAATTACACAATTTTGTACCCGCTGTACCTGCTGATCTTTGCATTGGCAGTCTACAGTTTGATATTTGGTTTGAACAGCTTTAATCCTGCAGCGGTCCGCCAAACCCATCTGCCTGCGGGGATGCGCAAAACTATTGCCGCCTATCTGCTCCTAATCATAGTGCTGTTTGTTCCCCTGTGGCTGTTCATCCTCATCCCCGGCGCGACCCGGCAGATACGGCCTGATGCCTATGCAGTGTTTGTATTGGACCTGGCCGTGGTCATGCCTGCGCTAGCAGTGACAGCCTTTATGCTATGGCGCCATATCCCCTTTGGCAATATCCTGGCCGGGGTGGCTTTGCTGAAAAGCCTGACCCTGCTCCTCTCCGTAGCCGTCGGAACAGCAGTGGCACCAATCTATGGCCTGCCCTTGAATTACCCTATGCTTGGTATTTATTGCCTGCTGGTCTTATTCAGTCTGGTCCTGGGCACATTCTATATGCTGAATCTACTGCGCAGGTGCTAACCGAAATTACGCGCTAATCTGTCTTAACTTCATAATTATATAAGCTAATATCAGGCGTTACCCTCTGGTGTCATCCTGAGCGGAGCGAAGGATCTTTTCCCAGAAGTTGTTCGCTTCGCGAAATATCCTTCGGGCGCTGACCTTAAGGCATGACAAAACCGGGCGCTGACCTTAAGGCATAACAAAAACAAGGGGCTTTCATAACAGCAATGACCCAACGGTATTCAGGCAGGACTTATTATATTTGGGCAGAAGACCTATTATAGGTAAAAGGCTGCGGCGACCTGCTTTAGGTTGCATGCCCTTAAGCAGGCATAGACCGGTTTGGATTCCCCGGGGCTGATTCCTACCGCAGCCTTAAGTCCACCCTTGAAATGACCATGTATATAAGGAGATTAATGGCTATGAAATATGTCACCCTGGAAGAAGCGTTGGCTTTTGATCGGAACCGGGTCATAGAGAACCATAAAAAATACGGCAATTCACACTTTCCCAGTTATTTGGCCTTATTAGACTTTGACAAGAATTATCCCTGCGCCGAAGGGATGTATGTCTGGGATGCAGATGGCAACAGGTATCTGGATTTTCTTGGTGCCTACGGGGCTTTGAATCTGGGACACAACCCCCCCGCCATAATTGCCGCGCTTAAAAAAATCTGGGATTTGAAGACCACCAATATGATGCAATCCGGTTTATCAGCCCTGGCAGCAGGTCTGGGAGAAACCCTGGCGGAGATCACCCCCGGAGACTTACGCCACAGCTTTTTTGCCAGCGCCGGCTGCGAAGCGGTGGAGGGAGCGCTTAAAACGGCTCGCATTGCCAGCGGTAAACCGGTCATAGTATCTACTGAAGCATCCTTTCATGGCAAAACCTTCGGAGCCTTGTCGGCATCAGGAAGAGAAAAATATAAAAAGCCTTTTGAACCCTTGCTGCCGGGATTTGAGCAGATACCCTTTGGAGATACCGAAGCTCTTGAGGAAAGATTCAAGCAGAAGGATGTGGGAGCCTTTATCTGTGAGTGCATACAGGGAGAAGGGGGTATCAATATACCGCCGCCCGGATATCTGGTGCGGGTAAGGGAGTTGTGTGACAAATATGGTGTGCTCTGGATTGCTGATGAAGTACAGACCGGTTTTGGGCGCACCGGCAAGATGTTTGCCTGTATGCACGAAGGAGTGGCGCCGGATATCATGGTTTTGGGAAAGTCTATTGGCGGCGGCGTGGTTCCCCTGGCCGCATTTATTTCCACTCCCCGGGTGTGGAGCAAAGCCTATGGTTCTATTGAACGGGTTGCGTATCATACCACTACCTTCGGCGGCATGTCCACCCAGTGTGCAGCGTCACTGGCGGCCATTCAAGCTTACATTGAAATGGATCTGCCCGGGCAAGCTGCCGATAATGGAGAATATTTTCTGTCACGGTTAAAACCATTGCAGCAGAAATATAACATGATTCAGGAAATCAGAGGAAAAGGCTTATTGATAGGCATAGAATTCAAAACACCCGGGGGCATTATGAACAAGGTGGCCAGGCTGGAGGAGGTCGCACAGGAAAACATCGGCGCTATGGTCAGCGGCGTTTTATTGAACGATTACCGTATCATTACCGCCTATACGCTGCACAATCCCGCCGTATTGCGCCTGGAACCCCCTTTGACAGTAAACCGGGAGCAATTGGATGAAGTCGTTCAGGCCCTGGATGAGACCCTGAGCAAGTACAAGAGCTTTGCCAGTCTCTCCATGAAAAGTGCTAAAACCATGATATCTTCACGATTTTCACCCCGAAATTGAATTGCTCCGACGGCGATGGTATGATCCAGGAACAAGCTTAAGATCCCCGTTGATCAACATTTCATTACAGCAGTGAACTTGGTGTAAAAGCCTGGAGCTATTGGCCTACTTTCCAACGGTGTATCATATCAACCTGGCGGGGATCTTGAAGCGAAGGGTATGCTCTGGAGTTGTGCAAAGAACTATGAAGACGTTCAACCAGGTCTACCGCTTCCCTTCCCGCGGCCATACCCCGGCGGGCCAGATAACACCCCACTACGGTACCGGTGCGCCCGTGTCCGCCCCAGCAGTGAACATAGACCGACCGGTCCCGGGCAAGAGCCGCATCAATGCAATCCAAGATCTGGCGCATACTGCCTTCTGCAGGAACACTCATATCAGGAATATCAAACCGTTTGAGCTGGATGTCTCTTCCCATACTTGCAGCCAGGGCGTAAAGCTCCCCTTCATAAGGAAAAAAGGGTATACCCTGATGGTTTCTCTCATGTGGTTCCATCAGGTTAATCACCAACCCTATCCCCGATTGCAGCAGGTAGCCAAGCTTATTCCAGGCGGTCCGGGGATTCAGGTCACCCGGATAGGCTCCGGCCAGGACGCGCACCGGATCAGCCCAGTAACTCCAGGAATTGGATATATAGGCGAGGCGGACTTTGCCGTTTTTTAAGGGCAGCGGCCCGCAGACAGTTATTTGCCAGGGCTGTTTTCCCGCTAAAAAATCCTCGAGTATTTCCTCCAAACGCTCCATCATAGCCTTGATCTGACCGCTCCGGATCAGTGCTGCCAGGGCTCCGCTGCTAATTCTTTCCTTGCGGATGCAGCCGGACAGAATCTTGCGAATATCGAGAAGGGATGCCTGACGGTACAGATCCGGGACTTTTTCATACCGCTCGGCCCATCCCTCCCACGGCATCCAATCATAATGAAGAAAAAAACCGCTGTCGTATACCGCTTCAATGAACTCTTCAACACCGGGGTGGTATTCCGTTTTTCGCTTATCCCCACTGCTTGTTACCAGAACATTGCAGTGCTGCAAGAAAAACTCGTGGTGATTGACGATCTTCTCCAACATATGCAGCCCGCTTTTAATTCTCATGCCCTCCATAATGACTTCCCCCCTGTTTCTATTCAAATCTGTCATAATGGGAGTAAGCACATGACTTGACAGTTCCTGTTGTTAATTGTACAAGTGTACTGTGACAGTATGTTGTCACTTTATAAACAGCTGCTGGTAAAATTCCGCCAAATTATTCCTGACTCGTGTTGTACTCAGAAATATGCGTAAAATATTGACGAACATTTTATTGCCATACAGTCAGATCCGAGCCAATTATCATTAACCCCTCAGATATTTTTCCACCGCCTTTATTGATGCGCTCCCCCTGGGCTTTTTCTTTCTTATGCGGTGCTTAAGCATGCTAATGCCTGTTTTCGGGATGCGCTGCAAGCATTAAAGAAATGTTTTGTTATACAGATTGTAAACATTCCAAATACAGAATTAATCACACCAGGGGTGATTTTGCCCTTAAAATATGACAATCACCCTGGGGGTGATGGTTGTGAATACAGTAATGCATTGAGCGTATTTATTGATGCCCGCCCCCCAAACTCTTGTAAAGGGCAACATTATTCCACGAAATGATGTTTTGGCAGCAGGATTTAGATAATATTCCGAGGTATAATAATTAATATGAAGCGGTATTATACGAAGTTGTTAAAATTTAAATATTTCTTGCTTGTGCTCTGTTTAAGCATGCTGTTGCCCTGGTTTTCGGGATGCGCTGCAGCAGGAGATTATGCTGCGGAATCCGAAAAAATGCCATCTCAGCAGACCAATGACAGTGGCCTGGATAGCCGGGAAAGCCCCTCCCCTGCTGTTGAGAACAGAGTACAGCATCCCGACAGTTTAAAATCCGTTCAGGTAATCTGGATTGTGGATGGTGACACTATCAAGGTGAAGATGGCTGGCAATACTGAGAAGGTTCGTTTAA
The DNA here is from genome assembly GCA_050949825.1 of Syntrophomonadaceae bacterium. Lineage (GTDB taxonomy): Bacteria > Bacillota > Syntrophomonadia > Syntrophomonadales > Syntrophomonadaceae > DTU019. Next base: position 509,357 of record JBMNGL010000013.1, read on the forward strand.
TTGGCGTTGACACCCCGGAGTTGAATCACCCCACCCGGGGCGAAGAGCCTTATGCGCTGGCGGCGCGAAAATATACTCAATCTCAATTGGCAAACAAGTCTGTGCTCCTGGAGTTTGACGTGGAGAAAACCGACCAATATGGCCGCTTGCTGGCCTATGTCTGGTTGGAAAAGCAGATGTTCAATGAAATGCTGCTTAAGGAAGGTTTCGCCCAACTTTCGACCTATCCGCCCAATATAAAATACACCGAAAGGTTCACTGCCGCCCAGCGGGAGGCCGTTGCTGCGGAGCGGGGTTTATGGGGGGCGGAGGCTGATGCCAGTCCGACTGGTTCACAGACGCCGGGCTTATACGTCGGCAGCTCCAGTTCGAACAAATATCATTTCCCCGATTGTCAGTGGGCACAAAAGATAACGCCCGCCAATCAAGTGTGGTTTATGTCCAAACGCGAGGCCGCCATGGCTGGTTACGAGTCTTGCGGGAAGTGCAGCCCCTAGGCCACTTAAGCACTAATTATGGCAGTGACTCAATGTCATTCTCAACCATCTAAAAAATCTTATCATTTTCCAGCCTGACCAGGCGATTATTTTTTCCTGCGGCTGGAAGCCTTCAATCGTGCATTTTTGGCCACAGGTGGAAATGATATATAATATAGCGCACAATTAGTCTTAACATGAGGTGAAATAATGATAACAAAAGAGTTAGTGCAGCGCATAAATGAATTGGCCCGCAAAAAGAAGAACCAGGGCTTGACCCTTGATGAGCAGGCGGAACAGAAAAAGCTTTATCGAATCTACCTGGATTCGGTTCGTGAGCAGCTCACCGCCCAGCTTGATGCGGCCTGTGCCCAGCCAAAAAATCACGTCTGTGATGACACCTGCTGCCACCACCATGATCACGGTCCGGGTTGTAAGCACGAAAAGCATTAAGCGAACTGCAAGTGATGCCATCAAGCCATGGCGTCCTTGCCAGCGCACCCGCAGGGCGGAAGCAATTAGGATCAGTGTGCCCAAACATTCAGATAAAAGCGCAATAAGAAATTACGGATTTATGCAAATGCCTGATCCATTAACAAAGTGAAGTAAATCAATCAACTCAATAAGCCTATCTATTGCAAAACAAATCGTTTGCTTCTGGGAAGAGCACCTTTCAGCAAGCCAAAAGACACCCCTTAAAAGAGGTGCCTTTTGGCTTGAACATGAATCCTTTATGAAATAGCGATAGTAACTGCAAATTATCACTATTATCAACTTCATAATATGTTTATTTCTGGTAAGGAGTAACCACCCATTTGAGACAGCCATCCTTCTTGCCACCAAAAACATCGTAGCCTTTGACGAGGTCATTTAAGGGAGCACGATGCGTAATCAAGAAATTGGTATTAATTTTCCCGGTTTGAATCAATTTGATTAATTCCGGAATCCGGTTGGCGTTTACCAGTCCCATGCTGATCCTGATATTCTTGATCCACAATGTATTCATAGCCAGTTCCTGAGGTTTTTCGAAAACCCCGATCAGGGAAATCGTGCCGCCCGGTCTGACGGCGTCTACTGCCATATCAAAGGTGGGCTTAAAGCCGTTGGCTTCAATGGTGACATCGGCTCCACGCCCCTGGGTCCGTTCTCTGATTGCATCGCCGACATTTTCGACCTTCTGAGGATTGATTCCTATATCTGCAATACCATTCTTCACTGCGAAATCCAGACGTTCCTGGTTGATATCAACAGCGATAATTTCGGCAGGTCCCCACAGCCTGGCGGTAGTCATTGCGCACATTCCGACCGGTCCGCCGCCCATAACCGCAACAGTATCTCCGGGCTCTATGCGGCCTTGCTCAGCACCAAAATAGCCGGTGGAAAGAATATCACCCACAAATAACACATCTTCTTCGGTTAAGCCGTCAGGTATACCGAACATACCCAGATTGGCATGAGGAACCCGCACATATTCTGCTTGACAGCCATCAATCATATAGCCGAAAATCCAACTGCCGGTAGTGCAGTGTGAATAGATGCCGCGTACACAATAGAAACATTCGCCACACTGGGTGACACAGGAAACGGCTACCTTGTCCCCTACTTTGGCATTTCTTACTGCTGGTCCTACTTCAACGACTTCACCGCAAAATTCATGACCGATTATTCTCCCCGGTTCCACTTCCGGCATGCCGCCATGCCAGATATGAATATCGGTTCCACAGATGGTAGAGGTAGTTACCTTGACAATGGCATCATCAGGTTCAATAATGCGCGGTACGGGTACATCCTCCAGGCCAATTTTTTCGGGGCCACGATAAACCAGGGCTTTCATTGTTGCAGACATCAAACGATACCTCCCTTTCTTTGCCGAAAGATTCACAATATTAATCTCTCAGATACTACACCTTCTTATTGCTCATAAAAAACAAAAAGCCGATGAGTTTTAATGCGCCAACAGCGCTTTATAACACATCGGTCTTCTCTCAAGCCCCCCACCCACGGGGTTCTCGCCAGACTACCAGGAGTTGCTTTTTAATTGGTTGTTAATCACTGCCCGCTTTCACAGTCAATACCCGGTCAAAAACAATAGCATGCATCCAAAAATCATTTTCCGGTTCTAATTCGTAAGCATGATGTATTGCCCTGGCCTGCAATTTATCTTCGAAATAGCCTACGTTATCGACAGCATGTTGTTTGACTACCTGCATTCGGGCTGCTCTTACCACCTCTCTTCCGGAAGGAGTTTCAGTAATATATTTTTCCGGCTCGGTTAAAAACCCCTCGCCGCGAATAATAAGCATGTCGTCCCAAATTATGATTTTGGTCTTATCAACACCTTTACCCAGCTTATTCTTGAAGTATTTTTCCATATAAAGCTTGAACTCATGTTGAAGACGCCGGCGTTGTTGATCGTTTAATAATTTACTCTCCGGTGCATCGGTAACCTCAGCACTCTTGGCTTGTACCAATTTAATTTGAGTAGCCATCACATTCCTCCGTAATAAAGCAGAATAAATTGCTCATAGGATATTGCCTGCTAAATAATAAAAACCAATACTTTATATGCCGCTTGCCATTATTTCACCCGGCACCAAAATATTGGTCTCCCTTGAGCAACCATTCGGTTTCTCTATCAGCTACCATCAAATCTTGTTATATTCTTCACTATTTGCTTTATATTACCCATTAAATGTTAGCAAAATATATCCGGTGTGTCAATATAGAAATTCCATTAAAATCATTGCTAAAGTGACAATGGCAGGCGCATCCAGGGCCACGGCCCGCCCGGGATTTTCACGCAATGTCTTCTGGGTTATACGAGCTGATATTGTGCGGTCAAAGCGCGTAATATCAGCATTAATTTCTACTGCCTTCACTGTATGTATCAGTGTGAATCTTGGAAAAAGCTCTCCATCCGCCGGGTTGATTTCGTATAGTTGACCAGTTCATGGGTAAGCAGTCCAGTAATATATCCAGTAGGTATAGAAAACAACAGCATAACCGGCAGGTAGTAAAAAATACCGGAGAAATTTAGGATCAGTGCGGCCATTGCCAATTGCCCCAGGTTATGGGCTATGGCCCCTGCCATACTGACGATCACAATGCTAAGTCCGGGCAGAGTACGCAAAGTAATGGCCATAAAACAAGCTGCGGCAAGAGCGCCTGAAAAACTCATGAAAAACCCCACCCCGAACAGGGTGCCACTGAGCAGAGAACCGAGTATGGTTCGTAAAACCGTGATTTGTAAAGCCGTCCTAAAATCCAGGACAACCAAAGCCAGCAAGGTGATTATATTGGCTAAACCGAGTTTCACACCGGGAATGGGGATTGGATTGGGCAACAGGCTTTCAATGAAATGAAGCACGGACGCTTGAGCAACTAGCATGGCAATGACAGCTAGTTTTTTTGTGGGTGTCAAATCATTCAACTCTCCTCAAGCGCAATATTCATAATAGGGTTAAATAAACGTGTGCTCACGCTTTGATTTCTGAAATCAGCTCATAGATATTATAATATACGGGATGGGATTTGTCTTTTAGAGGAGATGCTAACATGACCGGCATCAAACTGGGCCAATATGTTCACGGAGATTCGCTGTTGCACTTATTGGATCCCCGCACCAAGATTATTTGCTGCACCCTTATTGTTCTGGCGATATTGATCAATGCCAGATGGTATACGCTGTTTTTTTATACTGCAATAATACTGGTCGCCATGAAAATTGCGGGAATGACTCTCCATTTCATATTCCGCAGTCTCCGCAGCATCCGCTACCTGCTCCTGATTACATTTTTATTTCAGGCTTTTCTAACGGCTGGCGAACCTGTCCTGGAGATAGGCAGACTAAGCGTTACCCAGGAAGGTTTAATGCTCGGCGCACTCAATCTGGGTCGTTTGTTAATCCTGTACTTTGGTTCCATGGTTTTATTGATGACCACCTCTCCATTAAATTTGTCGGCAGGTATCGAGGCTCTGTTGCTGCCTCTTAACAAAATGAAAATACCGGTGCACGATTTTTCAAACATCCTTAGCATCTCCTTTCGCTTTATTCCCACTTTGATCGATGAAGCTGTCGGTATTAAAAATGCCCAGCAATCCAGAGGCGCCCAATTTGAGGCTCCAAACATCAGGGTCAGGATAAAAAGCTATCTGGCCATCTTAATTCCTTTGTTTGAAGCCTCGTTGTCCAGAGCCGGGGAAGTGGGCGAAGCCATGGACAGCCGTTGTTTCACCGGGCACCCCAATCAATTGCGCATCAGCCGGTTGCGCATGCGCAGCCACGATATAGCCGTACTATGTTTTATGCTGCTGGCATCAGGAATCGGAGCCATGGCATTTTTTATGGGTTAGGAAAGGATTTCGCTATGAATACACCGGGCATAGAATTGTTCAATGTCAGTAAAAAATACGCCGCTATGGAAAATCCAGCCCTAAGGGATGTCAGCTTAACCATTCGCCGGGGTGAATATGTTGGCCTGATCGGTATGAACGGTTCGGGGAAATCAACATTGGTCCGCCTGCTTAATGGCTTGATTCAGCCCAGCACTGGCAAGGTCTATATTGACGGCATGGATACCGCTAATCCCAAAAATCTCCCCCGGATAAGACGCCGGGTGGGCATGGTTTTTCAGAACCCTGACAATCAGCTCATTTCCCCGGTGGTTGAAGAAGAGATCTCCTTTGGCCTGGAGAACCTGGGTTTGCCACTTCAAGAAATCAATCATCGCGTCGAATGGGCTTTGCAGTCTGTAGGCCTTGCAGACTTGAGGCATCATTCCCCTCACCTGCTCTCCGGCGGGCAAAAGCAAAAAATTGCCCTGGCTTCTGTACTGGCTATGAGGCCGGAATATTTAATCCTCGATGAACCCACATCTATGCTGGACCCTGTGAGCAAGCAAGAACTGCTGAAACAATTAAGAAGCTTACACAGCGAAGGGATGACAATAATCCTGTGCAGCCATGACCCCGAAGATTTAATTCAAGCCGATAGAATCATTATTATTCACCAGGGTTTTATCTATTTGCAGGGGCATCCCCGGGAAATATTCGCACAAGAAGAGGAATTGGCCTGCATTGGTCTTGAGTCGCCCGGCATTTTTCAGTTAATCAATCAATTGGCCAAAGCGGGACATTATCTGGACGGCGATATAAAAACGGTAGCAGAGTTGGTGCAAAGTATATGCCCCCGATTATAGACATCAAAAATCTGTATTTCACTTATCTGCCGGGTTCTCCATATGAACGACAGGCGCTTAAAAATATCAATTTTTCCCTTGAAACTGGGGAGTTGCTGGGAATATTCGGCCCCAATGGTTCGGGCAAATCCACTTTAGTGCAGCATCTCAACGGCTTGCTGCTTCCAAGCAGCGGCATAGTTAAGGTTTGCAACACAGATACTGCGGACAGCAAATCAAGGCATGAACTGTGGAAAAAGGTGAGTTTGGTTTTTCAATATCCTGAACAGCAAATATTTCAGACTACGGTTTATGATGAAATAGCGTATGGCCCTCGAAACCTGGGGATTAGTGAAGCCGAAGTCCAGGCTCGCGTAACCGCGGCCATGGAGAAGGTGGAACTGGATCCCAAAAGCATTTCCGGTTGGGCTCCGTACAGTCTGAGCGGGGGGATGAAGCGAAGAGTGGCCATCGCCGGGCTGTTGGCTCTGAACCCGGAGATCCTGGTGCTGGATGAACCTATGGCCGGACTGGATCCGCTGGGGCGCAGGTTGATTTTGGATATGATAAAAAGCCGTCACGATAAAAATGAAACCACCGTAATGATTTCGCATAATCTTAAAGATATCATGGCCTTAGCGGACAAGATTGCCATTCTCGACCAGGGATCACTGCTTTACTTTGGCACAGTAGCTCAATTGTTGGAGAATAAAGACCTTCTGTCTCATTACCGCCTTGAACTGCCTCAATATTTACAGCTGGTGTACACCCTGGCTGATAAAGGATTTGCCATGAAGGCCGATGTCAGCAACATGGCTGAGGCCGGGAAGGCAATTGCCCGCATGCTCTGACTTAATCGACTATGGTGACCACCGCTCGATTGGGGAGACATACCGCTGTATCACCCGGTTTTTCCAGCCAGCCTGTTTTAACACATATTTTGTCGGGACAGTCGGCTTCCTTAAACCTGATGCGGCCTTTTTCCACTTCTATGGTTTCATTGTATTTTCCGGGTAGTTTGATTTCTCTGGGTTCGGTTACGGCATTCAGGTCTATTCGTTCAATTACTTTTTGATCCTGTTTGATAACAGCGATACGATGGTGGTGTGGTGGCTGCATGCTCTGATGCCAATTCAAACCGCCCCACCCTATCAATACGCCCAGTACTATTAGACCCATTAGATAAAGTTCATTTTTCCTCATACTAACCGACCCCGTTCATCTCTGCCCGGCAAGGAACAGAAAGCCCCCTGTACCACAGAGGCTAACGCTACTCCTTACTACGGTTCAATTATGTACTTCTTTAAATTACTGGTGGCAGCCATTCCTCCGTCCGCGGTTAAAATCATTGCCGCGTCAACCTGCTCTATATGCTCAGCCATTTCGATACCTTCTAGCGGCCCTTTGATAAATAAGGCCGTTGACAGGATGTCCGCTATCGTAGCCGATTCTGCAATTACCGTGGTGCCTGCACTGGCCCGGGCCGGGTAACCTGTGGATGGATCCAGGATATGATGATAGCGCATGCCATTCACTTCAAAATAGCGCTGATAATCTCCGGAAGACACCAGGGCCTGATCCTGGGCTGCCAAGACGGCCTTGATACCCTGTGGGTCCCGGGGATCCTGAACTCCTACCTTCCAGGGAGTACCGTCAGCCCGGGTCCCTAAAGCGCAAACATTCCCCCCGGCATTGATAAGAGCATTATTTATCCCCAAGTCCTTCAAGGCAGCTATGGCCTTATCTGTGGCATAGCCTTTGGCAATTCCACCTAAATCAATCACCATGCCCTTTTCCGTTAAAAATATGGTGGATTGCTCAGCATCCAACATGATTTTGCTGCAATCCATTTTACTCAGAGCTTCTTGTAGATCCGCCCTGGCAGGAACTGTCGGTTTTCCGCTGTCAAAAGCCCACAGATTCATTACACTGCCAATCAAAATATTAAACGCCCCTCCGCTTTTGTTCCACCATAACAGTGCATTCTCCACGATTGCAAATGCATCCTCACTTACCTTTACGGGAGCGATACCTGCCATAGCGTTCACCACAAAAATATCAGATTCAGCGTTGAATCGATTAGTAAGGTGGTCAATCTCCACGAATACCTTTTCCACCCGATCCAGTCCCTGCACAGCCAGAGCCTGGTTTGGCGCCACTATTTTGCAGGTAATATAGGTATCCATGGCAAAGAAATCATGGCTGTAGGTCTGCGGTTCCGGCTGTTTACATCCGGAGAATATCAAAGCACAGATTATAAGCAGACAAAAGGTCAGAACAGCTTGTCTCTTAGGCATGGGACTCCATCATCCTCTCCGCTGTGAAAATAAAAACAGGCGGCTACAGAAGGCCACCCGTTATAATCCAAACGCTGTTATAAGTATTCCTTTCCAAACGGCAGGCACAGCCGTTTCCAACTATACCCATCGGTTCATTCTCATAACCAGCAGCGGTCTTAGAAGTAATAAACTGGAATATTATATTGGGTTGTTTGTTATTTTATCATATTTAAATTGGGAAAAGGAGAGGTTGTGTAAAACTGGAGGATTGAACCAAGCCATATCCCATATTCCAAGAAGTAAACAATTGCACCCCTGCTCAAAGACAATAATCATCTCTACTGCTTGGTGCAATTGACTAAACAAAAGGAACGGGGAAACAATATGTACCCGTCCCTTTTGTTTTCTGCTTTCGATTAAAGAATCCTGGCCGTCTATGCCGCGGGCACTCCCATCTTGAGGAATGGCCCTTGGGTATTAAGTATTTGTATTGAAAAATGCACAATCTATTCAACCGGCTTTGGCTGCAAGGGTTTTTCTATTGTTTAGTTTCAATGCTTATGGTAATAGTTTTGCTTTCAGTGTCATACATTACAAAAACCATGGTATTCTCATCTGAATATGCAGAATAACTGGCTCCTGATTGGCTCGTAGATTCTGTCGCATCATTTTTAAAACCGCGCTCTTTCAGTTGTTCAACATATTGTTTAAAATCCTTTTCTTCAACCTGTTCCATCATTATCACACTGGCTTCCTCCGAGTTGATTGCCGAGATTATCTGACCATTCTTCAGCTCCGGTATGAGCTTGGCCGCTCCACCTTCCGGCCATTTGCTTTCGCCAAAGGTGACTGTTTTACCGTCCTCGCCCTTTACGGTCAGCTCGCCTTTCTTAAGGTCCAGATCAGCGTCACCGCCGGTGGCCTTTTTTACAACCCCCTCGGTTACCTTTTCCGCTATTTTATCATCGATACTTTGCCTGACGCCACAGGATGCCAAGGATAACATCATTATTGAGGTGAGTAAGAGCACCACTATTTTTTTAATCAAACCGTATTCCCCTCTTTCTTTTAATTGAGGATTTTGCATAATTCCAAAATCTGCGCAGATATCTTTAGCAAAACACAATATATGGTGTAACCATCTTTCAGGCTCCCTATATTGAAATGCTATTTTGTAAACGTCAATTATGCAAAACTCTCAAATAATCCCGTAATGGATATTAATTAATAGAGTTTCAATCATCAGATCCCCGAGAGCAAACTAAGTTTTCCACATAAATTAGTTTAACAGCCTAAATTTCCCTATAATAGGAAGCTCTTTCGCTTTTCCGCCGAAGCCATTAATCAGCCCTATAACCGCCAGGGCAAATACCCCCAGTGAAAATATCGGCAAAAGCAGCCAGCCGATTATGGGTATTATAGTGAGTACGGTGCCTCCCCCAAATCCTAAAATCAGCAACAACAATCCCTGGTTGGCATGAAATCTGCCATATTGGGATTCAGGGCAGGCTACTAAAGGCAGAAAAAAGAGGATATAGGCCAGCCCGGCCATGGTCTTGTTCTGTTCAATGTCACCCGGCGCAAAGGTCGGGATGCGACTTTCTACTGTCTGGCTGTTGGTGTTTGGATCTGTAGTCATTAACAAACCTCCCTAATAAACTGACTTGTAAAGCATCATGTTTTCTTTTTGCTGCATTTTCATTTGCAGCGTTGATTATTGCATCTGCTGTGATTTTTATGACTGATGGACATAGCGTCGATTTTTGTAAAAACTTATCCATCGTCTACGATAGCAAAAACTCTCCTGGCTATTATTTCTGATTCACCTCCTCATCAAAGTCAGCCAAGAAATATTTTGTTATACCGATTGTAAACATTCCAAATATAGAAATAATCACACCAGGGGTGATTCTGCCCTAAAAATCTGATAATCACCCTGGGGGTGATGGCTGATAAATTACGGTTTTAATTACAGGTAATGAGGCTAAAAAGTAGATATAGATGCTATAATGGATTAATAATATGCTGAAAAATTTAAGCCCTAGGTCTTAGATAAAAAGAAAATTGTTTTTATAATGAGAGGCGCCATATGAAAAAAAGTGTTTGTGTTTTAACCGCGTTGCTGATGTTAGTGTTGGTGATAACTATGGCCGGCTGTGATAATTCCATAAAAGTCAGCTCGAAAAACCCTGTAACCCTTACACTGTGGCATAACTATGGCGGTCAGTTGAAAGAGACTATGGATGATATGGTCGATGAATTCAATGAAACCGTAGGGGCAGAAATGGGCATTATAATATCTGTCACATCCATATCGGGCAGTGCCACCCTGCATGAAAAGCTGAACATGGCTGCCAATGGCGAACCGGGCGCACCACCCCTGCCCGATATTACCACCGCTTATCCCAAAACAGCTCTAATGCTGGCCGAAAAGGGCCTGCTTGCCGACCTCAATCAGCAGTTCACCCCCAAAGAACTTTCCGCCTATATCCCAGCATTTCTAGAAGAAGGCCGTATAAAAGGGGACAGCCTCTATGTTTTTCCCACTGCCAAGTCTACAGAAGTTTTATTTGTGAACAAAACCATATTTAATAGATTTGCCGGTGATACAGGTGCCAGGATGGAGGATTTGCAAACCTTTGAGGGCCTTATCAAAACGGCTGCACTCTATTATGATTGGACTGACAAACAGACACCCCTTATTGCCAATGACGGCAAAATGTTTTTTATGCCGGACTCACTCTTTAACTTCTCCTTGATCGGATATAAGCAATTGGGGGCGAAATTTATCGAAAATGAGGCCATTAGCTTTGCATCCCCACAATTTTCCCGGGTATGGGATTGTTTTTACAAACCTGCGGTTTTAGGGCAGGTGGCCATTTTTAACGGATATGCCACCGACCTCGCCAAAACGGGTGACATCGTGTGTTCAACCGGTTCAACCGCAGGGGTATCGTTTTTTTCTCCTACGGTTACCTATGCAGACAATACCTCTGAACCGGTAGAGCTGGATATACTGCCTTATCCTGTGTTTGAAGGCGGTAGAAAGGCAGCTATACAGAGAGGCGGAGGCATGAGTGTGATTAAGTCTACCAAAGAAAAGGAGTATTTAGCCGCTATTTTTCTAAAATGGTTTACCAGTCCTGAAAACAATCTGCGCTTTGTATCATCCACCGGTTATCTTCCTGTAACGGAAGAAGCCTTTGGTGAGATTATGTCCCAGGAGATCCAGAACATCCCGGACGAGAATATTAAGAAACTGCTGCAAACAGCCCGAATAATGCAAAAAGATTATGAGTTTTGTATACCACCGCTATTTGACGGCATTGATGAACTACAGAAGCAATATGAAAGCCAATTAAAGGAAACCGCAGCCCAATCCAGGAAGTCTTACACAGACCTCTTAAATGGCAATTCGGCGGCGGCCTATGAAGCTGCATCAGCGGGCAAATATAATAATTTCATTAATCGGTTTTCTACAGAATAAGAATTGGCTCTAATAGACTTTTTAAGTTTGAAACGGCCTTCTTCGGCATCGATATCTTCAACCGGGAATTGGGCAAACAATTGTAATCAAATCGAGGCTGCCTAAAATTGAACAACAGATTATTTGAAAAAATAGAGCTATTAAAACAAAATGTTAAGATTTCAGGTACAAACGGTTTATCTATGAATCTTAAGCTCTTTCTTTTTCTGATCGTCCTGGTCCTGACCATTATTCTGGGAGTAATAGCTATCCTTTTTATTACGGGAACATTTGCTGATGTGCGATAAAGAAGTAATAGAAGTGTAAAAAATTTTGCCGTTCCTATCCGGCACTTGGCCATTGTGTCGGATAGGTCGGGCGTTAGGCTTCGGGCAAGTCAATTTTGCCGACAAAGCTGTAATAAATCTCAATGTCCTGCCTGCGGGTGCCGTTCTCGTCATAGCTGCACTCATGCACGACGATTTTCTCAATCATTTCCCGCAAGAGGGTGGGTGTCAATTCCTCAAAGGCAAGGTGCTTGCGGACAATCCCCATGAATTTCTCGGCGTTAACGGTGGCCGCCTGCGACTTGTCCAGTTCCGCCTGCAATGCGGCGGTGCGGTCTTTCAGTTCCCGCTGCTCCTGCTCATAGTCTGCCGACAGTTCCATGAAACGCTCGTCGCTGATTTTGCCGTTCACATTGTCCTCATACAGCCGCTTGATAATGCGGCTCACTTCGGCAATCCGCTCCTGCGCCTGTTCAAGCTGCTTGGTGGCTGCGGCGGTCTTTCTCTTGCCGCCGATTTCGTTCTGCTGGATCAGCAGCTTTACAAAACGGCTCTCGTGCCTGGCAGCATACTCCGTCACTTGCCGGAGATTGGAGAGGACACCGGCGGTCAGCAGGTCGGTGCGGATAAAGTGCGCCGTACAGTCGCGGGTGCGCTTCTTGTAGCTGCCGCAGATGTAACAGTCCTGCTTGCGGTTCTTGTTCTGATACCGCTGCTGGTACATCACATGGCCGCAGTCGGCGCAGAACAGCATACCAGAGAACAGCCCCACTTCGTCATAGCGGTTCGGGCGTTTGCGCTGCTTGCGTAACTCCTGCACACGCTCCCATGTTTCCGTGTCAATAATCGGCTCATGGTGGTTCTCAAAAATGGCCTGCTTCTCAATGGGATTTTCTACGCTGTGCTTGGTCTTGTAAGAGGGCTTTTCCGTCTTGAAGTTTACCAGACAGCCGGTGTACTCCCGGTTTTCGAGGATATGAACGACGGTGTTCGTCGCCCATTTACACTCATAGCCGGGGTGGTAGCGGCGTGTGCTGCCTGTCCTGCGGTATTCCAGCGTCCCCGGCGTGGGGATTTGCTGTTCCGTCAGCATACGGGCAATCTTGGTCGGGCCGTTCCCCGCAAGGCAAAGCTGGTAAATCTGCTGGACAACCGGCGCGGTTTCCTCGTCAACGATATAGTTCTCGTCCTCGTCCATGAGGTAGCCATACACCGGCTTGCTGGTAACGGGCTTGCCGCTCATGCCTTTTGCTCTTTTAACTGCCTTGATTTTCTTGCTCGTATCTCTCACCAGCCATTCGTTGAACAGATTTCGCAGAGGGGTAAAATCATTGTCCATGCCGCCGTTTGCGCTGTCCACATTGTCGTTGACAGCGATAAAACGCACGCCCTTTTGAGGGAACAGCATTTCCGTGTAAAACCCTACCTGCAAGTAGTTTCGCCCTAACCGGCTCATG
>JBMNGL010000014.1:0-41599 GCA_050949825.1 Syntrophomonadaceae bacterium
GAAGCCGCCATTGTCATCCTGAGCGAAGCCGCCATTGTCATCCTGAGCGAAGCGAAGGATCTTTCCCCCGGGGATGGTTCGCTGCGCGAAAGATCCTTCGGGCTTAGCCCTCAGGATGACATAAACGAGTCTAGCCCTAGCCCGCTGTTGTCATCCTGAGCGAAGTCGCCACTGTCATCCTGAGCGAAGCCGCCATTGTCATCCTGAGCGAAGCCGCCATTGTCATCCTGAGCGAAGCGAAGGATCTTTCCCCCGGGGATGGTTCGCTGCGCGAAAGATCCTTCGGGCTTAGCCCTCAGGATGACATAAACGAGTCTAGCCCTAGCCCGCTGTTGTCATCCTGAGCGAAGTCGCCACTGTCATCCTGAGCAAAGCCGCCATTGTCATCCTGAGCGAAGCGAAGGATCTTTCCCCCGGGGATGGTTCGCTGCGCGAAAGATCCTTCGGGCTTAGCCCTCAGGATGACATAAACGAGTCTAGCCCTAGCCCGCTGTTGTCATCCTGAGCGAAGTCGCCACTGTCATCCTGAGCGAAGCCGCCATTGTCATCCTGAGCGAAGCGAAGGATCTTTCCCCCGGGGATGGTTCGCTGCGCGAAAGATCCTTCGGGCTTAGCCCTCAGGATGACATAAACGAGTCTAGCCCTAGCCCGCTGTTGTCATCCTGAGCGAAGTCGCCACTGTCATCCTGAGCGAAGCCGCCATTGTCATCCTGAGCGAAGCGAAGGATCTTCCCCCGGGGATGGTTCGCTGCGCGAAAGATCCTTCGGGCTTAGCCCTCAGGATGACATAAACGGACGTAGCCCTCAAGGACGACATAAACGGGCCTGGCCCTCAGGATGACATAATTCCTTAAGGATGACATAAACGGGCCTACCCTTAAGGATGAAATAATTCATTCCGCTTTAGGATACGATATGCACGTTTGAAGCCTGCTGCCCTTTGGGGCCAGAGGTTAAATCAAACTCTACGGTTTGCCCTTCACTCAAAGAGCGGAAACCACTGCTTTGAATGGCGGACTGGTGCACAAAAACATCCTGTCCGGTTTCAGTTTCGATAAATCCGAAGCCTTTGCTGTCGTTAAACCATTTTACCTTGCCAATCAATCTTTAAATCCCTCCAAAATCGATTCAGGACTGTAAGTCCCCAAAATAATTATAAATGCTCTACTGGCTGTATCAATCAGCAGCGCTGCATAGAAAAATCATGCCCCATAAACAATGAACTCATACCTGGTATCAGGGACCATTATTGCCTATTGACAAGTCCGAGTACTGGTGATAGATTAATGGAAACTAAAGAAACTTAAATAGTTTCCAAAAGGAGATAACGGTGCGGGAGAAGATTGCTGAATCGGCCATTAATCAAATCCTTAAATTCGGTTTGCGCAAGTTTACCATCGATGATATTACCGCTGAACTGGGTATTAGCAAGAAAACCGTATACAAATATTTTAATAGCAAAAATCAGCTTATTGAATATGCCCTGGACAATTACCTGGCTGCAGAATTAAACAAGCAGAATCAAGTGATGACTTTAAACAAAAGCTTCCGTAAGCGTTTTGAAGCCCTGACCTCACCTGCCAATCACAAACAGATACCGACGCGGCTGCTGGCGGAGCTGCAGCAATTCTTCCCGGAACTGTGGGACAAGTGCGAAGAAGTTATCCAGATTACCAGGAATCAAATTATACAGATATATGCTGACGGCATTAAAAATGGCGAAATTCGCAGTGAGGTGCATCCTGCCGTTATTGATCTGGTGGTGAAAAACGCCATTGCCGGGGTTCTGGACTACAGGTTTTTGGCTGAGAATGACATTGGCCTGATCCAGGCCCTGGAAGGTGTAAAAAGCATGGTATTGTACGGCATCCTGGTGCAAGACAACGATAGCGGGGGAAGAGAATAATGCGTTCAAAATGGAAACTGTGGCTGCTGGTCCTGGTTTTGGTATTGGCATTAGGGGGACTCATAATCAATAGAATACAGGGGCAGCCTGAAGCCGAGAGTGTTAATGCAGGGGTGCAGGCCGTAGAAACCGCCGCGGTGGAAAAGGCGACCCGGCAAAATATCCTGCAGGTTACGGGCACGGTTGATGCGGTTGAAAAAACCCTGATTACTGCCCGGGTGGCAGGCATTGTGGAGAGCTTGCCGGTGGACAACGGCGCCAGGATTCAGGCCGGGCAAACCCTGGTGCAGATCGATGATCAGGCCTATCGCAGTCTGGTGACCATAAATGAGGCTGCTTTGACCCAGGCGCAGACCAAATTAAACAGCACCCGGGCCTCATACGAGCGCTTGAAACAACTGCATGAGGCCGGTGCGGTATCAGACCAGGATTTTGAAGATATTCAAGCCGCTTTAACGGCAGCTGAAGCTGATGTGTCTGCAGCCGGCGCTGCTCTCAGCAATGCGCAAAAAGATCTGGGCTATACCCGGGTATCCTCTCCCATCAGCGGGCTGGTAGCCAACCGGGCTATAGCCCGGGGACAGATGGTAGCACAGGGTACACCGTTGATGGAGGTGCACAACCTTTCCGAGGTGTATGTGATTGTTCCCATTGGTCAAAGTGAGCTGAGTAATTTAAAACCGGGACTACCCGCAGAGGTGACTGTGGATGCATTTGCTGACCGCATTTTCAAAGGCTCGCTCACTTCCATCAACCCGGCTGCCAACCCTCAAGCCCGGGTGTTTCAATCCAAAATAAAAGTGCCCAATCCGGATGGTCTATTGCGGGCGGGTATGTTCGCCAATGTCAAAATCCATACCGGGGCGGCGGCAACGGTGTTAAGCGTTCCTGAGGAAGCCTTGACTTCAAAACAGGGGCAGTTTTATGTTTTCGTGCCCCAGGGGGATGTGGTCAAAATGGTGGCCGTCGAAATCGGGGAGGTTTTTGCCGGTCGGGTGGAAATCAAACAAGGCCTTGCGGAGGGGCAAGTGGTTATCAGCAGCAATGTCAATAAACTCAAGGAAGACGACCGCATTCAAATCGTGACGGAGCAGGGGGTATAAAGCCATGTTCTTGACCAACCTGAGCTTGAAACGACCGGTTCTCGCCACGGTAACCATCATTGCCCTGGTGGTTTTAGGGTTCTACAGTTACTTTCAACTGGATATCAATGACTGGCCGGAGCTTGAATTCCCGTTTGTGACCGTCACCATCGTTCAGCCCGGAGCCTCGCCTGAACAGATGGAAAGCAAGGTAGCGGTTAAAGTGGAGGAGGCCATCGGACAAATTGCCGGTGTCAAGCATATCTATGCCCAGGTTCATGAAGGTGCGGCTGTTGTCTGGGCGGAATTTACCCTGGAAAGCGAGGGCCAGACCGCGGCCCAGAATGTGCGTGACAAATTGGCCTCTATCCGCCATGAATTGCCCCAGGATATAGAAGAGCCGGTTATTTCTCGCTTTGATCCTACCAGTGCGCCGGTCATGTCACTGGCTATTACCGGAGAGCGATCTTTACGGGATATGAGTCAATTGGTGGATGAGGTCATAAAACAGCGCCTGGAGATTATCCCCGGGGTGGGGATGGTTGAGGTGGTTGGTGATGAACAGAGGGAAATTCATATTGACATGGATATGGAAAAGCTCTCCGCCTATGCCATCAGCCCTGCCGAAGTGGCAGCAGCCCTGCAGAAGGAAAACATGGAGGTGCCAGCCGGGGACCTGAAAGGTGAGAACCGCAAAGTATCAGTGCGCACCGCCGGGGAAGTCAGCCGCTTGGAAGACTTTAACAACCTTCCCGTGGCTACCCGGGATGGGGTGCTGCTTAAAATCGGTGATGTGGCCACGGTGAGCGACAGTATTAAAAGTCCTGAGAGCCGGGCCTTTTTCCAGGGGCAGCCCGCTGTCGGTCTGAATATTATCAAACAGTCAGGCAATAACACGGTGCGCATTGCCGATGATATAAAGGCCGCCATTGAGGACCTGAATCAACAATTACCCGACGGGGTGCAAATCAACGTGGTGCGCGATAATTCAGCACGGGTGCGCGCATCAGTAAATAATGTAGTGAGTACCCTTTTCGAAGGCAGTCTGCTGGCGGTTTTAACCGTGTTTCTGTTCCTGCGC
This sequence comes from Syntrophomonadaceae bacterium, assembly GCA_050949825.1. Classification (GTDB taxonomy): domain Bacteria; phylum Bacillota; class Syntrophomonadia; order Syntrophomonadales; family Syntrophomonadaceae; genus DTU019. The sequence goes on from JBMNGL010000014.1 coordinate 4,070, forward strand.
AACTGGCGCAGCACCTTAATCGGAGCCCTGGCCATCCCGACTTCGATAATTACCACCTTCCTGATGATAAAGTTCATGAACTTCAGCTTAAATACCATGTCGCTGATAGCCTTGTCCTTATCAATCGGCCTGCTTATTGATGATGCTATTGTGGTCATAGAAAACATTGTCAGACATATGCATATGGGAAAATCCCCCCTGCAGGCCGCTCAGGAAGCCACCGCCGAAATCGGTCTGGCCGTCATGGCCACTACCTTTACCGTAGTGGCTGTTTTCCTGCCCGTTGCTTTGATGACCGGTCTGGCAGGTCAGTTTTTTAAACAATTTGGTCTTACGGTGGTGTTCAGTTTGCTGGTTTCGCTGCTGGTGGCCTTTACCCTGGTGCCGTTGCTGGGCTCTCGGCATCTTAAGACGGGAGAAGATGATTTTCAGGGGGTAACTGGAAAGGTCTTGAATACATTCAACCGGGGATTCGAATGGTTTAAGGCACAATATACACGCCTGCTGGACACAGCTTTGCTGCATCGCTGGAAGACCCTGGGGGTTGCGGCGGCGCTGTTTGCCTTTAGCCTGGCCATAATACCCTTCATGGGATCTTCTTTTGTTCCCAACAGTGATTTCGGCGAATTCAGCGTTATTCTGGACCTGGATGCGGGTCTTACCCTGGATGCTGCCGCCCGGACGGTGACGCAAGCTGATGACATCATCAAGCAGCACCCGGAGGTAGTAAGCACCTTTGTTTCCACTTCACCTGGTGAGGCCCGGATCTTTGTGCAGCTAACCAATAAAAACAAGCGCAAGGCATCTATGGAGGATGTCGCCGCCGAGCTGCGCGGACAGCTGCGAACTCAACCCGGCTATAGAGCCAGTATGCTCTTTTATAACGCCATTAGCGAGCAATATGCCTGGGAGTATCGCATCCAGGGGGATGATTTGCAGTTGCTGGCGGGCTATGCTGAAAAGGCCCAGCGCATCCTGGAAAGCACTTCCGGCGCGGTTGATATAACCAGCAGCTACCGGCCGGGAACTCCGGAAACCCGGTTGGAGATCAATCCTGAAAGGGCGGCTGATTTGGGCATCAGCGCCGGATATGTGGGGGACACCTTATACACCCTGTTGACCGGAAAGGTGGCAACACAGTACAAAGAAGGTGAAGATCGGATCGATGTGCGCTTACAGCTTGAGGAAGCACAGCGCCAGAGCCTGGAAGATTTGAAGCGGGTAGGTCTGCCCACTCCCATGGGGAATGTTGCCCTGGGCCAGGTGACCCGGCAGGTGTTCTCCACCTCCCCCAGTATCATTGAACGCTCCGACCGCTCGCGGGAAATAGCCTTGTCAGGCAATTTGCGCGGCATTTCGCTGGGAGCTTTCAACAAGCAGTTTGAGCAGCGCCTGGCGGCAGAATTGGACTTGCCGGCAGGTTACCGGGTATATGCCGGGGGTGACGCCGAGTATATGGGGGATACCTTTGATTCATTGGGGCTGGCGCTAATCCTGGGCATTCTGTTCATATTTTTCATTCTGGCGGCTCAATTTGAAAGCTATATCGATCCCTTTGCGATTATGTTTTCCCTGCCCCTGGCCATTGTAGGCGCGATTATGGGCCTGTTTTTAATGGGAAGCGATTTGAGCCTGGTGTCCATGATCGGGATCATCATGTTAATGGGGCTGGTTACCAAGAACGCTATTCTCCTGATTGACTTTACCAAACAGGCCCGCGCCCGGGGCGTAGAGCGTAATCAGGCCGTGCGCGCAGCGGCAGCCACCCGTTTGCGGCCCATTCTAATGACCTCCACGGCTATGATACTGGGGATGATGCCCGTGGCCATGTCCCTGGGAGCAGGCGCCGAATGGCGCGCCCCCATGGCGCACGCCACTATCGGCGGTCTAATAACCTCCACCCTGTTGACCCTGGTGGTGGTTCCGGTCATCTACACCCTCCTTGACGATTTGAGTCAATGGCGCAAGAACCGCCGGGCAAAGCAGCAGGCTACCGCATCCTGAACGCCTGCTACCAGGTGACACCTGTGCTGCCTGGCACCACAGTTAAAGTCATTTTGTGGGGAACGGATTATGGGCAGGGAGGAATATTCTTGTCTGTTGCCTAATTTCTGATAAAAGTCCCAGGTTAGAGGAGGACAAAGCGATGTGGATCATATATACCACCCAGGAGGGACAGCATTATCCGCTGGAAATTGACTATAAATTGATCAACTCCACTGAGATTCAGCATGATTATGAGCAGATCACCTCATATTGCCGCGACGGCTGCCCGGACTACGGCTCCGGAGGCTGCCCTCCTTACGCCCCTGCACTGGCGGAAGTGGCGGCTAAATATCCTTACGGCATTATGGTTTATGCCAAGTTTTTTTCCCGGTTTAAGCCGCCGCAATTGGCTACAGAAGATTTCAGCCTGCAGGATGTGGTGCTTTCCGATATATTAAGCCAGCTTGGTTATGCCGTATTGGACCAAAACAGGGGAGATTTGTTTTTCCTCAACTGCGGCCACTGTCGTGGCTGCGGCGACCAACCGTGCAGTTTTAAGCAGGGAGACGAAACCTGCCGCGAACCTGAACGCCGCGCCTATTCCATTGCAGCCACCGGTGTGGATGTATCCAAAACCCTGCAGGAGGTGTTTGGCATCACCCTGCAGTGGTTAAAGGGGAACAATGAGGTTGAATACATTATCAAGGTGATGGCCCTGCTCAGTCCTGAGCAGACTCTTTTGCAGCAGATCGCACAGGAGTTGCGGCCCACCTTCAACAGTCTGGCCTGTATCCGCCTGCCCATTGGCAGCAGGGTGGCCGGGGACATACTGGAACGGATGCTGGCCGCCAGGTAAATATGCTTGCCAGCTATTCCGGACGGGTATATAATTAATACAATTAAATAGCTGTAATCATCAAAGGTGCCCCCCCCGGGGAAAAAAGGGAATCAGGTGCAAGACCTGAACGGACCCGCCACTGTAACCGAAGAGTTCCGAGCCGTAAAAGCCACTGGGCAACTGGGAAGGCTGGCATAATCAGGGAATGTTTGATTCGGAAGTCAGGAAACCTGCCTTGTGATGTGAACGGTTGAGAGTGAAGGCAAAGTTCTCAAGCTTAAACGGCTTGGGGACTTTTTATTTTTGGCAAGATATTTTAAGGAGGTAATCAAAATGGGACTATTTACAACAACCCTGCAGAGCATCGGAGAACCTGATCTGAAGGCCGCAGAAGCAGCCCGGGTCAGGGTTGACGATCTGACCACCCCCCTGGGCGCTTTAGGAATCTTAGAGCAGATCGTGATTAAACTGGCGTCCATTCAAGGCCGCCCCATGCCTGAGTTGGGAGACAAAGTCGTCCTGGTCATGGCAGCGGACCATGGCGTGGTCGCTGAAGGAGTCAGCGCCTATCCGCAGGAAGTCACCCCGCAAATGGTATTGAACTTCCTTAACAATGGGGCCGCTATTAACGTATTATCTAACTATACCGGCGCCAGGGTGGTGGTTACCGATGTGGGCGTACTGGGAGCGGGCATCGACCATCCCAACCTGAATGTGCGCAAAATCCGGGAGGGAACCCGCAACATGGCCCGTGAAGCCGCCATGACCGAAGAAGAGGCTGTGGCAGCAATCGAGGTAGGCATCGAAACGGTGCAGGCGGAAATTGCCGCCGGAGCCACCCTGGTTGCCACCGGTGAAATGGGCATTGGCAATACCACTGCCAGCAGTGCTATTCTGGCTGCTTTTAGCGACGCTGACCTGGACATTATCACCGGGCGGGGCACCGGGCTGGACAATAAAGGCCGCCAGAAGAAAATAGAGGTCATCAAGCAAGCCCTGGTACGCAATCAACCTGATCCCGACCAACCCCTGGACGTTCTCCGTAAGGTGGGAGGTTTGGAAATCGCCGCCTTAACCGGGGTCATTATAGGGGCTGCGGCCGGTCGGGTGCCGGTGGTGGTTGACGGCTTTATCTCCACGGCGGCCGCCCTGGTGGCCTGTAAAATGAATCCACTCTGTCGGGATTTCCTTTTTGCCTCCCATCTGTCCCAGGAACCCGGGCATCGCATCATGTTAGAATACATGGATTTGCAGCCTGTACTCCATGTGGATTTGCGGGTTGGTGAAGGCACTGGCGCCGTCCTCTCCTTCCCCATATTTGAAGCTGCGGTCAAGTTGCTGCATGAAATGTCAACCTTCTCTGAAGCCGGCGTCAGCAACAAAGACTAAGGAGGACACAAGGGTGACACGGTAAAAACGTCCCCTTGTTGGGCTAGAATGTCACCCGGACTTTTCAGTGATGCACTTGGAAAATAGCAACGGGTGGTATATAATAATTTAAACTCGAAAAGTTGAAGCTGTCGGTCCCGCAAGGGATAAAGGGAATCAGGTTGGAAGCCTGAGCGGTCCCGCCACTGTAGCCAGGTACAAACCACACAGGATCCACTGAGCAATCGGGAAGGGGTGTGGGGAGGATGATCTGGAAGCCAGTAAACCTGCCGGAGCTTGCGAATCGTTGCCCCCGAGGAAGGGTTTACTTCGCATTTGGATGGTAAAGCCGCAGGCTTCTACTTTTGAGCAGGTAGAAGCCTTTTTTTATTGGTTTAAAATTTAAGTTGGGAAGTGGATTATCACATGGAATACCCGCGTATAATGATTGCCGGTGTACAGAGCAGCACCGGAAAAACCACGGTATCGTTGGGTTTGATGGCCGCCTTGAAGAGGCGCCAAAATAAAGTACAAGCCTTTAAGGTAGGCCCTGACTATATTGACTCCGGCCTGCACAGCCATGCCTGTGGACGGAGTGCTCACAACCTGGATAGCTGGATGATGACCCCGGAGGTATTGCAAACCGTTTTTGTAAAAAATGCCCTTGGGGCGGACATTTCCATTATTGAAGGGGTGATGGGCCTATTCGACGGTTACCGGGGTGAACGGATAAAAGGCAGCAGCGCTCATGTGGCCTTAATGCTCAAGACCCCGGTGGTGCTGGTGGTTAATGCCCACAACCTGTCACAGAGCTGTGTGGCCCTGGTAAAAGGCTTTATGGATTACCAGCCCGGCGTGGAGATTAAGGGAGTGGTTTTAAATCAGGCTACCGCTTTCCACCAAGAATGGGTGGCCCCCAACCTGGAAGCGGAACTGGGGGTTAAGGTTTTAGGGTGTATACCCCGGCAGGAATCCATATCCATACCTGAGCGGCACCTGGGCTTGCTGCCTGCCGAAGAACACCAGGAACTGGCCCTTCACTTGCATAAGATAGCCGATCTGGTGGAAGAGCACCTGGATCTGGAGCAGGTTCTGGCCCTGGCCCGGGAGGCAGAGCCCCTGGATTTGACCTGGCAAAAGCCGCCGGTGACAAAGCGCACCACGATTGGGGTGGCTCGTGACGCCGCCTTCAGTTTCTACTATCAGGACAGCCTGGATTATCTGGAGGAATTGGGCGCCGAGTTGAAATATTTCAGCCCCCTGGGCGATGAAAGCCTGCCCGAGGTGGAGGGGATTTACCTGGGGGGCGGTTTCCCGGAAATGTTCCTGGATAGATTGAGCGGCAATGAAGGGATGAAGACAGCCCTGCGGGAAGCGCACCGGCAGGGCATGCCCATACTGGCAGAGTGCGGCGGAATGATGTATTTGACCCGCCTGATCAAGGACTGGGAGGGAAAAGAATGGCACGGGGTAGGCATTGTCCCGGCAGAAATCCATATGACCCGGCAGCTGCAGGAACTGGGCTACATTGAGGCAACCGCTTTGGTGGATACGGTAATAGCCGCCAGAGGCCAGGTGCTGCGGGGACATGAGTTTCACTATTCAACCCTGGAAGGCATCAGTCCCGACCAGTGGGCTTTCAGTTTGGAAGGGGGTCTGGGCCGGGGGCAGCGCCGGGACGGCTATGCGCAGGGTTCACTTTTGGCTTCTTTCCTGCATCTGCAGCTGCGGGCCAATCCGCAGGCAGCCCAACATTTTGTGGCGGCATGCAATGCTTATCGACAGCGGTAAGGAACCCGGGAGAAAGACCGGAGACAGGGGCAAAGGCATAGTTGCAGGTAGATGGAAGAGGATTATTATCCGGAAACAACCGCTCCAAAGCGGGATAGATGAAGGTAGACAGCCTATAAGTACTGGAGACAGAATGGCCGGGAACAGTTCAGAGAAGCTAAAGATACAGACAATAATAAAGATATAGGTTAAATGCTGATAAATCAGGAGGTGGGCCAGCTGAAGGCCATGCGATGGGGGTACTCTACCGGCACCTGTGCTGCCGCTGCCAGCAAAGCCGCATTAATACGATTGTTGAATGATAAGGCGGTTGCCTCCGTCAGGGTTAAGCTGCCTGACGGCCGGCCGGTAGAGATTCCGGTGGCCGAAGCCTGGCGCACCGAAACCGGGGCCATAGCCGAGATCATCAAGGATGCTGGTGATGATCCCGATGTAACCAACGGTATCAGTATTTTCGCCGAGGTGCAGTTACAGCCTGGACCGGGCATTGTGATTCAGGGCGGAGCAGGGGTGGGTATGGTAACCAAGCCCGGCCTGGCGGTTGCAGTGGGTGAAGCCGCTATCAACCCGGTGCCGCGCAGCATGATTGAACGCTCCTTGCGCCCTTTGCTGCCCCCCGGTCAGGGGTTGCTGGTAACCATCTCCGCGCCCGACGGACAGCGATTGGCCACTCAGACCTTAAACCCACGGCTGGGTATTGCCGGGGGCATTTCCATATTGGGCACCACCGGTCTGGTGCGCCCCATGTCTCAAGAGGCTTACCTGGATTCACTTATACCACAGATCAATCAGGCTGTTGCCCTGGGTTATCATACCCTGGTTTTTACCCCTGGCGGCATGGGAGCGCAGCGCATCACCGAGATGGGAGTTCCTGCCGATGCGGTGGTGCAGACCAGCAATTTTGTGGGCCAAATGCTGGATGCGGCCCTTAAACGACGGGTAAAAAGGATATTGTTATTCGGCCATATCGGCAAGTTAATCAAGGTATCGGCAGGAATATTTCAAACCCATAGCAAGGTGGCCGACGCCCGCCGGGAGACTATGGCCGCGCATCTGGCCTTATTGGGTGCTCAGCGGGAGATTATAGCCCAGGTGATGACGGCCAACACCATAGACGCCATTCTGCCTTTGGTGCAGGAGAACGGCATGGAAATGGTTTATGAACAATTGGCCGCAGCTGCCAGCAGGCACTGTCAACAGCGCAGTCTGGATCAGATTACCGTCGGCACGGCAATGTATGCCCTGGATGGTGCCCTCCTTGGTTATGACCAGGCTGCAGCGGTAATAGGGAGGCGGCTGGGATGGAAGCTGTAACTGCCATAGGGGCTCTGTCGGAGATCGATTGCTGCCGGAGGTGCTTATGATGGGCGCTGTTATTAAGATCGTGGGCACCGGACCCGGCGACCCACGCCATATCACCCCGGCAGCCCTGGAAGCCATCCAGGCAGCCCAGGTGGTGGTAGGGGGGCGACGGTTGTTGGACAGCTTTGCCCGGCCTGAGCAGGAGCGCTGCATTATTGATAAAGATCTGCCTGCGGTGGTGGAATTCATCCAAAAACAGCCTCAGGGCAAAAAGGTTGCCGTATTGGTTTCCGGCGACCCCGGTTTTTTCAGCATGGCCCAGTATCTTAAGAAGCGTTTGCAAGGGTTACAATTGGAATTCATTCCGGGCATCAGCTCGGTGCAATATATGTTCGCGCGGCTGCAGCTGCCCTGGCAGCAGGTGCCGTTTTACAGTTTGCACGGCCGCTCCATGGATAAGTTGCCCCAATGGGTGAAAACGGCTCCGGCTGTGGCCCTGCTAACCGGGGGAGAGTGGTCGGTGCAGGCCATTGCCGCCTATCTGCTCAATCAGCAGGTAAAAGCTCGAGTGAGCATCGGCATCAATCTCTCCTATCCCCATGAACAGGTGGTCCACACCACCCTGGAGGTCCTGGCCGAAGATGGTGCCGACTATAGCAATAGTGTGATGGTGATATTTAATGAAAATGCATTTTAACGCTCCCGGAATTCCCGATGAAGCCTTTGTGAGGCGGCCCGGCATACCCATGACCAAGCAGGAAATAAGGGTGATTTCACTGGCCAAATTGCACCTATTTCCAGGTGCGGTGGTCTATGACATCGGCGCCGGCACCGGCTCGGTGGCCATTGAATGCCGCCTTTTGGTAGGTGATGGACAGGTTTTTGCCGTTGAAAGCAATCTTGAGGCGGTGGAACTGATCAAGCTTAACTGTTTCCGTTTTAAAGTGCAATTGGACCTGGTCCCCGGGTCGGCCCCTGAGGCCATAAAATCACTGCCTGCGGCTGATCGCATCTTTGTCGGCGGCAGCGGGGGCGAGATCGAAGCCATGTTATTGGCCTGTGATCAGAAATTAAAAGCCGGGGGCATTATGGTATTGAACAGCGTCACCCTTTACACCGCGCCCGCCGCCTGCCAGACCCTGGAGAGGCTGGGCTATGATGTGCAGGTGGTGCAGGTCAATGTGGCTGTCAATGAACTTAGAGGCCGGGCGCGGATGTGGCTGGCCCACAATCCGGTGACCATTATCAGTGGGAAGAAGGGAGAACTGCCATGAATTGGGGCAAATTATACGGCATCGGGGTTGGACCCGGGGATCCGGATTTGCTGACGGTAAAAGCCAGGCGCATCCTGGAACAGATTGAAGTCTTGTTTGTGCCCAAATCCACAATGGAAAGGCGCAGTGTGGCCTATGCTATTGTCTCTGCGGCCCTCGATAAACAATGGCAGTGCATTGACGTCTTGCTGCCCATGATTCAGGATGAAGCATTGCTCAACCAGCACTGGCGGCAAGGCGCCGCGGAGGTTCTCAAACACCTCCGGACTGGCCGGGACGGGGCTTTTATCACCCTGGGCGACCCCACCCTGTACAGCACCTTTACTTATCTGCTCAAGCATATTAAAAACCAGGCCCCGGAAGTGCCGGTGGAAATCATACCCGGCATCAGTGCGGTCAACGCCATATCTGCCGCTCTGCAGCAAGCCCTGGCTGAAGGTGACGAAAATCTGTTGATTACTCCCGCCTTGCTGGAGCAGGAAAACCTGGCCCAGTTGGTCGACCAGTTCGATAATATTGTGTTAATGAAGGCGGGACGGCAAATAGACAAGATCTGTGCCGTGCTCAAGGAACGCGGGGCAGACAAGCAGGCTCGTCTGGTCAGCCGCTGCGGCTTTGCTGATGCTGTTTTCAGCGACGATGTGTTCAGCATCAAAGGCCAGGATCTGGACTATCTTTCTACAGTGATTATTAAGAATAAAGCGGGAGGTGCAAGCCGGTGATATGGTTTGTGGGGGCAGGATCCGGTGATCCGGACTTGATTACATTAAAAGGATATAAATTACTGCAAAAAGCTGATCTGGTGGTTTATGCCGGTTCGCTGGTCAACGAAGCCTTGCTGCAATATGCCCGTCCCGGCGCCCGGCTGGTGAACAGTGCTCCTCTTCACCTGGAGGAAATCGTCAGCCTGATGGCGGCGGCCTATCATAACGGAGAGCAGGTGGTGCGCCTTCATACCGGCGACCCCAGCCTGTACGGCGCCATCGGCGAGCAAATGGAATTATTGAAAAAAGCCGGCATTCCCTATGATGTGGTTCCCGGAGTCAGTTCCTTTTTGGCTGCCGCCGCCAGCCTGAAGAAGGAATACACCATCCCTGACGGCACCCAGACGGTTATTATCACCCGTTTCCAGGGACGCACCCCGGTTCCGGAGCGGGAGCGGATGAGGCTTTTGGCGCAGCACCGGGCCTCCATGGCCATCTTCCTCTCGGTGGGCTTAATTGAACAGGTAGTGAGCGAATTGCTGGAAAGCTATCCTGCTGACACACCGGCAGCCATTGTGGAAAAGGCCTCCTGGCCCGAGGAGCGCATCCTGGCTGGCACCCTGCCGGAGATGCCCCGTTTAACCAAGCAGGCGGGTATTAAGAAAACCGCTTTAATCCTGGTGGGGGAATTCTTGCGCCAGAGCGGGCAGTCCAGGCTGTATGACCGGGATTTCAGCCATGAATATCGTTGATCGGCAGGCTTCATCAATAGCCATCCTCTGCCTGACCCGGGGCGGCGCCCGCCTGGCGTGTCAGCTGGCGTTGTGCTTGCCGCAGAGCCATTTGTATCTGCCCTCCCGTCTGCAGGGTGAGGCCGGAGCAGGTCTTAATGTCACCCTTTTTGATGGGTTTAAGCAGGCCTTTGCGGCCGCATTTCAGTCCCATCAGGCCTTAATATGCATCATGGCCAGCGGCATTGTGGTGCGCAGCCTGAATGGCCTGATGACATCAAAATACACCGATCCGGCGGTAGTGGTGGTAGATGAAAAAGGCCGTTATGCGATCAGCCTCTTATCCGGGCACCTGGGAGGCGCCAATCTCCTCAGCGTAAAGCTAGCGAAATGTCTGGGGGGACAGGCGGTGATTACCACTGCTACTGATGTAAACGGGCATCTGGCCGTCGATATGCTGGCCCAGCAGATGGATGCCATCATTACGCCGGCACGAAATTTAAGAATTATCAACCGCTGTTTGGCGGAAGGAGAAGTGGTTCATCTTTACAGCCCCTGGCTGTTGCAGCCAGAATACCAGCAGGGTTTGCTTGCCTGTGCATGGCCGTACGAAGGACCACTGCTTATGGAGCACCGGTCAAGGCAATTATTTCAGGGCTTGGCAGTGGTTGTTTCTTGCCAAGAGCCCCCTGCAGATTGCGGAGACGAAATCCTCTTTTTGAGTCCCCGCAATCTGTCTCTGGGGATTGGATGCCGCCAGGGGGTGGATTATCAACAGCTGTACCAGGCTGTGCAGCATGTGCTGCAGGAATTCAGTATAAATGTCAGGTGTTTGGTCAACCTGGCCAGCATTGATATCAAAAGGGAGGAGCCGGCCCTACAGCAATTGGCTGCTGAGCTTAAGCTGCCCTTCTTAACCTTTAAAAAAGAGGATATTGCAGCATTGGACGGAACCTTTGCGTCGTCGGATTGGGTAAAGCAAAGTATAGGAGTTGGTGGTGTATGCGAACCGGCAGCCCGGCTGGCAGCCAAACAGGGAATAACCATTGTAGGGAAACAGAAAATCGGCCCGGTCACCATCAGCGTGGCCATGGAAAAATCCTGGTGGTGGGATTGGGACCAGGCGGAGCAGAATTCCTGACCCCGCGTGCCGAAGCAGCACTCCGGGAAGCCCAGGTTATTATCGGTTATAAAACCTATTTGCATTTCATCAAAGCTCTGCTGGTGGATAAAGAGGTGCGGAGTTCGGGAATGCGCAAGGAGATCGACCGCGCCCGTGAAGCGGTGACATTGGCGCAAGAGGGTGCCGTGGTGGCGGTAGTCAGCAGCGGCGACCCCGGTGTTTATGGCATGGCGGGCATTATCCTGGAACTGGCCGCCGGCACCGTAGCGGTGGAGGTGGTCCCGGGAGTGACGGCAGCCACAGCGGCAGCAGCGGTCCTGGGGGCTCCCTTGATGCACGATTTTGCGGTAATCAGCCTCAGCGACCTCTTGACCCCGTGGGAGACGATTGCCCGGCGCCTGGAAATGGCGGCTCAGGCCGATTTTATAATCGTTTTATACAACCCCAAAAGCAAAGGCCGCGTAACCCAGATTGCCCGGGCGCGAGATATTATTAAAGCCCATCGCCAACCGCAAACCCCGGTGGGCATTGTGCGCAACGCCCGGCGCCCAGGGGAAGAAAAGGTTGTAACCACCCTGGAGGCTATGCTGGGTGAGGAAATTGATATGTTTTCCACTGTGGTGATCGGCAATTCGCAGACCCGTATAGAGCATGGTTATATGGTGACTCCCCGGGGGTATTCGTTATGATCCTGGTTCTGGCAGGGACTATTGATGGCCGCCAGGCAGCCCTGGCCCTGCAGGAGAGCGGCTGTCCGCTCCTGGCCTCGGTGACCAGCCCGTATGGGCGGGACTTGTTGCTGCAGAGCGGGGTAAAGCGGGTGCGTCAGGGGGGACTGGAGCTGCCCGCCCTGTTGTCACTACTTCGGGAAGGCGGCTTTGAGATGATCGTGGACGCCACTCATCCTTATGCGGCTACAGTCAGCTGTTATGCCATGGAGGCGGCCCAGATGCTGGGCATCGCCTATCTGCGTTTGGAAAGGCCTGCCAGCATACTGCCCCAGGATGATCTGCTCCGGTGCATTGACAGTCTGGAACAATTGCCCCGCTTCCTGTATCCTGGTTGCAGGATGATGTCCACCATTGGCAGCAAGAATCTGCCCCATCTGCTGGAATTGAGCACTGCGAGCCGGGCGGAGTTAATTGCCCGCTTTTTGCCCTCCAGCGAGGTGATGCAGAGCTGCGAGGAGCTGGGGTTGCCTCCTGAACATATTATTGCCATGAAAGGTCCATTTTCTGTGGAAATGAACCGGGCTCTTTTTAAAAAGTATCGTATCGATGTGGTTTTGAGCAAGGAAAGCGGCATAGAGGGCGGCTTTGCCGAAAAACATCAGGCGGCGCGGGAATTGTCCATCCCCATGGTGGTATGGACCCGGCCCCGTCTGGACTACCCCATGGTGTTTAACAGCGTGGCAGCGCTGCTGAGCTACATTAAACAAGTGAAAGGGTGCTCATCATGAAAGCAGGTGTGGTATTAATCGCTCACGGCAGCCGGCGTGAGGAGGCTAATGAGGAAATTGGGGCCCTGTCTCGCCTGGTTCAGGAGGCAGATCGCGGCGGGCGCTATGAGGTGGCCTTTATGCAGTTTGGCAGCCCGAGCCTGCCTGAGGCAGTGGCCAAACTGGCAGCACAGGGGGTAAAACAGGTTATAGTGATGCCCCTGTTCTTGATCACCGGCAACCACGTCACCCAGGATATCCCCGCTGAGCTCGAGGTTATCAAAACGCAATACCCGGATATGGAATTTGTTATGGCCCGCCATTTCGCAGCCCACCCCGCCCTGGTGCAGATTGTGCAGGAGCGGGTACGTGAGGCCGTTTTGGCAGGGGAAAGGACAGAGTCATGAATATTATCTGGAATCCGCATGAAATTGAACAGCGCAGTATGGAGATCATAGAATCCTACCTGATCGGCTATAGTTTTGCGCCCGTGGAAAAACAGGTGGTCAAAAGGGTGATTCATACCACCGGCGACCCGGACATTGTAAAAGACCTGCGCTTTCATCCCCGGGCTATTGTTGACGGACTTTCCGCATTGCGGGCCGGGGCGGGTGTATTCACCGATGTCAATATGCTCAAGTCGGGCATCAATGCTGCCCGGCTGGGCAGTTATGGCGGAGAGGTATTCTGTTCCATCAAAGAGCCCGTTGTTATTGAAAAATCCCAACAGTGGGGGATCACCCGGGCTGCCGCCGCTATGCGCCTCTTCGCACCCCGTCTCCATGGCTCTATTGTGGCCATCGGCAACGCCCCCACCGCCCTGTTCGAACTGCTCGATCTGATCGACCGGGGGGTGTGTTTGCCTGCCCTGGTGGTAGGCACCCCGGTCGGCTTTGTAGGTGCGGCCGAGTCCAAGGAGATGCTGGTCGGCCAGAGCCAGGTGCCCTATATCAGCCTGCTGGGAACCCGGGGGGGTAGCCCCATTGCGGTCAGCATTATTAATGCCCTGCTCTACAGTGAGGGGGTGTGAGACATGCTGGAAACCATCATGGTCCTGGGGGGGAGCAGCAGCGGCAAGAGCCAATTTGCCGAGCAACTGGCCCGGGAAATGGAATCATTTTATAACTGCGATGTATTCTACCTGGCTACCGGGGTTGTCTGTGATGAGGAATTCGCCGCCCGGGTTGAGCGCCATCAAGAACGCCGCCCCGGGCACTGGCATACTGTGGAGGAGCCGCGCCGCCTGGCGAAAACCTTGCAGGATTGGAAGCACCAGCCCAGCATTGTGCTGGTGGACGGCATCGGCACCTGGACCACCAACCTCATCTATGGTGAGGATGGGCAGCAACCCTGGTCAGCACAGCGGGAACAGGTCTGTCTGCAAGAGGTGCAGGCCTTCATCAAAACCTGGCCTTATTTATCCGGGGCTATCATCATGGTGGCCGATGAAGTGGGTATGGGAATTGTGCCGGAATACCCCGAGAGCCGTATATTCAGGGATCTAAACGGAAAAATCAATCAGTTGCTGGCCGCCCGGGCGGAGCAGGTCTATTTTGTCACTGCCGGGATTGCCAGTCGCATCAAGGGAGAGGGGGGAACCCGCTGATGCAACACCGGGCTGTGATGGTGCAGGGCACCTCCTCAAATGTAGGCAAAAGCCTGTTATGCACCGCTTTATGCCGGATATTTCTTCAAGACGGTTATAAAACCGCCCCATTTAAAGCCCAGAATATGGCCTTAAATTCTGCCGTGACCCCTGAAGGGGGTGAAATCGGCCGCGCCCAGGGAGCCCAGGCCGAGGCGGCCGGGGTGGCCCCAACTGTGCTCATGAATCCCATCCTTATGAAACCGAAACAGGATAACCAGGCTCAGATCATCGTCCTGGGGGCGCCCTATGCCGATATGTCGGCCCGGGATTATCGCCGGGATTTCCTGCCCGGGGCGGTGTCACTGGTAAAGGATTGTCTGCAGCAGCTGCAGAATCAATATGAGGTGCTGGTGATTGAAGGCGCCGGCAGTCCAGCCGAAATAAACCTCAAAGACCGCGACATCGTTAACATGAAAACCGCCGAACTGGCCGATGCGCCGGTTTTATTGGTGGCTGACATCGACCGCGGCGGGGTGTTTGCCTCCTTAATCGGCACCCTGGAACTTTTGGAACCCCATGAAAGGGAGCGGGTTAAAGGCTTTATTATTAATAAATTTCGCGGGGATATCAGCCTGCTGCAATCCGGCCTGGACTTTTTGACCGAGCGCACCGGCATCCCGGTATTGGGCGTGGTGCCCTATGTTCATGATCATGGGATCGATGAAGAAGACTCGGTCTGTCTGGCTGAAAAGAATGGTTGGGGGCCGGAAGATGCCGCGCTGCAGGTGGCAGTCCTGCAATTGCCCCGCATCTCTAATTTTACCGATATCAATGCCTTTATCGGCCTGCCCGACACCCGGGTTCGTTATATCCGACCTGGGGAAGCCCTCGATCCTGCTGATGTAGTCATCATACCGGGCAGCAAGAACTCAATCCTGGATATGCGCTATTTGCAGCAGCAGGGCTATGTTGCGGAAATAACGCGCTTGCAGCAGGAGGGCGCTTATATAGCCGGCATCTGCGGCGGTTTTCAGATGCTGGGTGAGGAGCTTTTGGATCCCGCCGGTACTGAAGCCGGAAGCGGCTCTCAGGTTGGACTGGGCCTGCTGCCAGTGACCACTTTATTCGCTTCTGCCAAGAGTACCCATCAAGTCCAGGCGGAAATTGTGAGCAGCGCAGGATTCTGGCAGCAGCTGCACGGGCAGACCGTGCGGGGCTACGAGATCCATATGGGCCAGAGCACCGTTGCCGCGGGGGGCAGCAGCCTCACCCGTGTCCACACCCGCTCCGGAGAAAAGAGCAGCGTCTTAGACGGGGCCTGCAGTGCTGACGGGCGGGTCTTTGGCACCTATTTGCATGGCATCTTCGACAACCCCAATGTAATGCTGGCCATGATGAATGAAATCCGGGGGAAAAAGGGGCTTCCGGCCTTGCAAGCCACCGACCTGCCGGTATCCCGGCGGCAGCATAAATATGATCAACTGGCTGATTTGGTGCGTGCTGCCCTGGATATGGAAAAACTCTATAAGATTATGGGTTGGGGAGCGTATTGAAATGGAATGGATCATTCTGGCGGCATTGATATTGGACCTGTTGGTAGGGGATCCGCGCTGGCTGCCCCATCCGGTCATAGGGATCGGCCTGCTCATCCGCAAAGGCGAAGCGGCGGTGCGCAGCCTGGCCCGCAGCCCCGGAGCTTTGAAGCTGGGGGGCAGCCTGATGGTGCTGCTCATCGTGGCGGGAACCTATCTGATCACCTGGCTCATCATTACCCTGGCGAACCTCTGGCACCCGTATGCCGGCATCGGCGTCAGTGTGGTGCTCATGAGCCAGACCCTGGCTGTCAACAGCCTCTACCAGCACGCCTGGGCGGTTTTGCGGCCGCTGCGGCAAGGCCATTTGCAAGAGGCTCGTAAGGCCCTGGGGATGATTGTGGGCCGCGACACCGACAACCTGGATGAATCTGAGCTGGTGCGCGGAGTGGTGGAAACCGTGTCTGAAAACACCGTTGATGGCATTACTGCGCCCCTGTTTTATGGCTTTTTGGGCGGCCCGCCGCTGGCCATGGCCTACAAGGCGATTAACACCCTGGATTCCATGGTCGGTTACAAGAATCAACGCTATCAGGATCTGGGCTGGGCCGGGGCGCGCCTGGACGACCTGGCCAATTATATACCGGCCCGCCTGACCGGATTATTATACCTGCCCCTGGCGCCTTTTACCTTTGGGGGCCTGTCCGGGGTGGTGCAGGCTATAAGACGCGACGCGCCGCGCCATCCCAGCCCCAACAGCGGCATACCGGAAGCGGCTGTAGCCGGTGCCCTGGGGGTGCAACTGGGGGGACTCAATTATTATGAAGGTGTGGCTTCACAGCGGGCGGTGATGGGGCTGCCGCTGCGCCCCCTGGAAAGCGGCCATATAGAACAGAGCCTCCTTATCATGCTGGTGGTTACTGCGGAAGCCATCCTGGCGGGCCTATTGCTGTCCTGTTGGTGGGGTTGAGTGAGATTAATTTAAATAAAAGACGGAGGTTGGGATGACAAAGCAGATAGCACACAAACCGATTCACGGCGGCAATGTTTGGACAGCGGCACAAAGCTGGGGTTTGCCGCTTGATCAAATCCTGGATTTCAGCGCCAATATCAATCCCCTGGGGCCGTCACCTAAGGCCCGCCAGGCCATTGAAGAAAACCTGGCCCAACTCATTCATTATCCCGAGCCGACCGGAGATTCGTGTAAATTCAGCCTGGCCCGCTACCTGGGGGTGGACAGCCAAAACCTGGTGCTGGGCAATGGCGGCTCAGAACTGATTTATCTTTTGGGACGCATGTTTTATAAAGGGCGCCTGCTGCTTTTAGCGCCTTGCTTCTCGGAGTACGGCGAAGGCCTGGAGGATCCGCAGCTGGTGAGGATCCCTTTAGACGCGGATCAACAGTTTGAAATTCCCCTAAGACAGATAATCGACACCATGCAGGCCGGCGATGTTATTTTCATCGGCAACCCCAACAACCCTACGGGCAACTGCTTTAACAGCCGGGAGCTGCTGCAGCTCGCCGCCTGTGCACAGGAAATTAAGGCCACATTGGTGGTTGACGAGGCCTTCCTGGATTTCACCGGGAATCCCTCTCTTTCTCTGCGCCATTACGTGCAGGACAACCCTTGCCTCATAGTGGTCGGTTCCTTAACCAAGTTTTTTGCCATTCCCGGTCTGCGCCTGGGTTATGCGGCCGCCGCCGCCGACCATATTAGCCGCATGGAGTTTCTTCTCCCCACCTGGCGCATTAATACCCTGGCCCTGGCGGCGGGGCGGGCCTCTCTGGAAGACCGGGACTATATAGAAAAAACCGTCGCCATAGTCAATCAAGAGAGACAGTTTCTCCTGGAGCAATTGCAGGCCTTGCCGTATCTAAAGGTGTTCCCGGGTTCGAGCAACTTTTTGCTCATCAATGCTCAAGCCAGCGGCCTGACTGCTGCAGAATGGCAGCAGCGCCTGGGACCGCAGGGCATTCTGATCAGGAACTGTCAAAACTTCGCCAACCTGTCCCCCTACTATTTCCGCATCGCGGTAAAACGCCGCGAGCAAAACCTGCGCCTGCTCGAGGCCTTGCACCAATTCGCCTGAAGGATAAATTTAAATGCGGGGCCTGGCACCGCAGTTAAGGTTATGCAGAATAAGTCCGGGGACAGTCCCTGGATTTATTCTGCCTTATAAGGAATAGCGAAACCGCCTTTCAAAAAGGCGGTTTTCAGGTCATTTAGGCCCTTAATCTCAAAGATCATTGCAAACTGGAAAGAAAATTAAGCAACAGAGACTTCTAGGAGTGTTTATCTGGGGTGAGGGGTATCGTGAATATTGGGGGACAGTATTCTGAATATTATTTCGACGCTTAAGAGAAGATGAATGACACAATAAAAACGTCCCCTTGTGTCCAATTGTTACAAAAAAGATTGAAGAATGGTGCTGAAACCGCTATAATAAGGATTAACTGAATAACCTATGAGGATGACACAGGGAAGATGGTGCAAATCCATCACGGTGCCGCCACTGTAATGGGGAGTCTTTTACAAGATGCCACTGGAAAAATACCCGGGAAGGCGTAAAAGGCGATGAACCTCAGTCAGGAAACCTGGTCGTGCTTAGGACAATATCAGCCCACGTTGCATGGGTGTGTCGCTGGTCGTGAACCGCACCCTGTACATGAGTTACAGGGTTTTTTATTTGGGTATTCTGCAGATTGGGGGGAGGCCAAGCCTAATCTCGCGCACCTGCATAGTTGACAGAGATTGGTGTGAATAATGCTTATTTATCGCTATTTGCTAGGTGCGAGCTGAAGGTTAATGGGAAGAGTGAGAAGCGAGGGGTAATTATTTGAGATAGACTGTGCCGTTCAAGCATCTTTTGATTGAATTTTCATGTAATTATGCTTGCTCAGTTGAGGTCCCGTATTATTATTTCTCATGGGTGTTTGTGTCAAGTGGGCACGCGGAAAAAGGAGGAAGGTTGATTATGCTGTTATCATTCGGAATGCATATTATGGAAGGGTTTCTTCCAGTGGAGTGGGCTGTTGGCTGGTTTGTACTTATGCTTCCTTTTCTTTACTTTAGCATCAGGAAAGTCCGCGAACTTACTGCCCGGACTCCCAAAGCCATATTATTGTTGGCCTTTGCAGGGGCCTTTACCTTTGTACTTTCAGCTTTAAAACTGCCATCGGTAACGGGCAGTTGTTCTCATCCTACCGGGGTGGCCCTGGGCGCCATTCTTTTTGGACCTGTCGTGATGGCCCTCATCGGGGCTATCGTTTTATTGTTTCAGGCCATTCTCCTGGCCCATGGCGGTTTAACCACGCTGGGGGCCAATGTCATCTCTATGGCGGTAGTAGGTCCATTTGTGGCCTATGGCATTTACACCCTCCTCAAAAAGACCCGCCTGCCCCACTGGGCTGCAGTACTCAGTGGGGCGGCGCTGGGTAGCCTGGCTACCTATGTGGTGACCGCCCTGCAACTGGCTCTGGCTTATCCGGGAGGAGCGGATGGTTTTTACGGCGCGTTTATCAAGTTTTCCACTGTTTTTGCGGTGACCCAGGTGCCCATTGCTATAATCGAAGGGATACTGACCGTACTGGTTTTAGACCTGTTGTGGGCCTACAATCGTCAGGAAGTGGAAAACCTGCGTGACCTGAGTATAGGGGGTGGACAGGCATGAAACGCAACCTCATCTTACTGGTCATTATGCTGCTGCTGGTAGTCTACGCCTTGTACAGTAATCAGGGCGCCGAATTCGGCGGGGCCGACGGTCAGGCCGAGACGGTTATTGCGGAAATGAGTCCCGACTATGAGCCCTGGTTCGAACCGCTGTGGGAGCCGCCCAGTACTGAAATCGAATCGCTGCTATTTGCTCTTCAAGCTGCCCTGGGGACTGGGTTTATCTGTTATTATCTGGGATACAGCATAGGCAGGAGTAAGGGCAGGGTGCAGGCTTGATGAACCGTATTGATCAGACCGCCTACTGCTCGCCCTGGTGCCCGCTTCATCCGCTCGTCAAAGTGAGCCTGGCCATGGCTACCTTGCTGGTGGTCCTGGTCCTTGATTCCAGGATGGTATCCCTTTTTGCGCTCTTTGCCATATCGGCCCTGGTGGTTTTCGCCGCCAGGGTCTCCCGGCGTTTGTATTTGGGATTGATGTCGATTCCGCTGTTTTTTCTGCTGATGGGTTGTGCCACCGTGGCTGTTAACAGTAGTATTCAGCCTGATGGCATCTGGCCGGGTCTATATATCGGGGGAATGTGGTGGGGGGTTTCGGAGGCCTCCTTGCAGCAGGCCGTTAACCTGTTGCTGCGCTGCCTGGCCAGTGTCAGCGCCATGTATTTGCTGGCTTTGACCACCCCGGTGGTGCAGTTGGTCTATGTTATGCGCCTGCTCAAGTTTCCCTCTGTAGCCGCCGATCTTACAGGGCTCATCTATATCAATATCTTCACCTTTCTGCAGACCGCACAGGACATCTATATAGCGCAACAGTCTCGTTGTGGATATCAGAGTTTTAGGGGCTATTTAAACTCGCTGTCGGCCCTGCTAAGCAGTCTCTTTATTAAGAATTTGCAAAGAAACAACTCCTGCTGCGATGCCTTGCTGGCGCGCGGTTTCGACGGCAGCCTGCAAGTCCTGGAAGAGGAGTACATTGTTAAACCGCTGCATTTTGCCGCAGGAGCAGCTTTTATCGCCAGCCTGTTCTTGATTTATTGCTGGGGAGGATGGCTATGCACGCTGACATAATCGCCGCGCAGAATGTGCTATACCAGTATCAGGATGGAACTTGTGCTCTGGCGAATATCAGCATCGCCCTGCCCCGACATGGGAGATCCGCGATTCTCGGCCCCAATGGGGCCGGCAAATCCACCTTGTTTCTACATTTTAACGGCTTGCTGCGTCCTCGTTCGGGGGTGGTTTACTTTAATGGCCAGCCGCTTGAGTACCACAAAAAAGCCTTGCAGCTTTTGCGGCAGCAGGTGGGGATAGTGTTTCAAAACCCGGATAACCAATTGTTTTCGGCCAGTGTGTGGCAGGATATTTCTTTTGGCTTGATGAACCGCGGCTGCCCGGCTGCGGAAGCCCGGCAGCGCATTGAGGCGGTCGGATACAAATTGGGAATCAGCCACCTCTTCGCCAAACCCACCCATTTTCTCAGTGTAGGGCAGAAAAAAATGGCGGCTTTAGCCGGCGTCCTGGTGATGGAACCGGAGCTCATTATCTGTGATGAACCCACTGCCGGATTGGATCCCGGCAATGCGCAGTTGTTTATGCAGGTGTTGGAGCAGCTTCAGCAGCAGGGCAAGACCATCGTCATTGCCACTCATGATGTCAACCTGGCTTATCAGTGGGCCGATGTGGTGTGGCTGTTGAATAAGGGGCAGGTGCTGGCCCGGGGAGCCCCTGAAGAAGTGTTCAGCAATAGCGCAGTTCTTGCTCAGACCCGCCTGGAAACCCCCTGGCTATTGGCAACCTGGCAGGAGATGGTCAAACTCGGCCTAGCCCCGCCCGGCCATCCCCCCCGCAGCACAAGCCAACTCTACCAGTCCCTGAAGCCGTGAGAAAACAGCAAACATTACAGGTTTCGTGCTCAGCCCGTCAGTGCGTTATAATAGGAGGCAAAGGCGGTGGGCGTAAACCTTGCTTTTGGCCAGCAGGGTTATATCCCCAAGATTGGGACCATGCTGTAAACCTTATTCTTGTCTGCCGTTAGCACATCAAACGGACTAGAGTAGGGGCTGATTTTGCTTTCGCCCCCCGCAATCAAAAAAGGAAGCGATTAGGACTTGGGCCGCATACGGGTATGGAATACCCTTCGCAAAATAAATCAGGATCGTCCCCCCAAAGGGGAACTGGTGATAGAAGATGCCTTCCTCCGGCAGGCCGGGGTAAGCAGGGAAGCCTTGCTGGAAGAACTGCAAGCCGATTTGATCACCTTGCCCGTCAATTATCAATCCAAAATTGATTGGCGTTACTGGCGCCGGCAAGATTATTTTACCTTTGCCTTAATTGAAGGACCCTTCAGTACTATGATCACAGCCCTGGGGTGGCAGCGGGCATCGGCATGGATTGTGCACGACCCCGACCTCAGCCGGAAATTTATGGCCGGATATCTGCAAAACCTTTGTGATTGGGCGGATCACGCCCTGGATGACGGCTGTGAGGGTTTGATCCTGGCTGATGACCTGGCTGACCAGAGGGGGTTGCTGCTGGCACCCGAGTATCTGCAGACTTATTATTTCCCCGAGCTGCAGGCCTGGCTGCATAAATACCAAATCGTAAAGACTCCCGTCATGTTTCATTCTGACGGCAATATAACGGATATCATGGCTGATCTTAAACAGGTAGGATTCTGGGGGGTGCAAGGCCTGCAGCCGGACGCAGGCATGAATAAAAAGGATTTTATGTCAGGATTGTTGCAAAAATGGGCGTTCTGGGGCAACTTCCAATTTGAAGGCCCCCTGGGATTAAAAGCAGCCCGGCAGGTTCAAAACGAGGCGGCCCGTTTATGTGAAGAATGGCAGCCGACCTCGGCATATATTTTCGGCTCCTGCAGCGGCCTCTATGCCGGTCTGCCCCTGAACCTGGTTCGGGCTGCCTACCGGGCGGTGAAGTAAACCGACCAACAGGGCCAACAAGGGGCCAACAAGGGCCAACAAGGGGCCAACAAGGGCCAACAAGGGGACGTTCCTGGTGTTGGGTTTCCAAGGAAACCCAACACCAGGAACGTCCCCTTGTTGGCCCCGGCCCTTGTTGGCCCCCCTTGTTGGCCCCGTTTTAAGGCCACAGTTGCTGATCCCATTTCTCCGCATAGGGAGCGGGTTGGTTTTGGAGCAAGGCGGCAAACGTCTCTACGGCTTGCAGGGCATCCGCCAGGGGATAATAAAAGGCATTCCAATTGTCACTATCCTCGCCATCATGATTGGGAATGATCCAGTCAAACTGCCAGGCCAGTTCCAGTTCCAGGGGCGCGCTGCCGCACCGCTTCTCGATATTCTCCAGATCGCGCAGGGAGAGAAGGCCTTTTTGTTTCTGGGTGCGGCGCAGCAATTTTCGCCGCATTACGTCAATCAGCATTTCCCGCACATTGACGCCGCGCGATTTCAGCCACATTATTTCTGCTTTGGATAAGGGGGATAAAAACACCTTCAGTATATCAACCTCCGCCATTTCGGGCAGGTTCCAAATGGCCCGGGGAACGTAAGGATTACCCTCAAAAAGCACGTCCTGACCGCCATCCAGGATGCCGAACAGTTCCGCGGTATCCAGGCCCTGCAGGTCTCCGCGCACTTCCAGGAGGATAAAATCATCCTGCTCATTGAGGCGCTGTATTTCATCCCGGCTGCGGAAGTAATAGTCAACCCCTTCGGTCTCACCCGGACGCGGGTCGCGGGTGTTATACATTACCAATTTGCGCAGTTTGCCCTCCTGCGCCGGATACAGCACCTTTAGAGCATTGCACAACGGCCCTTTGCCGACACAGGAAGGTCCGCCCAAGAGCACCAAACGGCCCCGTTTTGACATAGGTACCATCCTTTCCAAATGTTTACTTTCTCTGATTCGATGCCTTGCCCCCGATTTCCTGCCTAAAGAGAACGGTGGTTGAACGATAGCCGAACGATAGTTAAGCGGTAGTCAAACGATTGTTTAACCATTGCTTAACAATTGTTTAACTACTGCTCCGCTACCGCTCCGCCATATTTCGCCAAGCAGGTAAATCTTGCTGCAAAATACTTATTAATACGCCCTTGTTTTTGTGCGCCCGGAGTGCAATAATTAAATTCATATAGCCCTGCAAACTCGCTTCATACCGGAGTTCATGCGCGTTGTATATTGTATACACCCCGTAACATTCGGAAATTAACCTTTCAGGGGATTTATATAAAAATAGGATAGAGGTGAATCATATTGTCCATGGAAATTAAAATTACCAGGACCAGTTCTCCAAAGGCAAAACCAGACCAGGATAACCTTCCTTTTGGAGAATTCTTTACGGATCACATGTTTGTTATGGACTATACTGAAGGCAAGGGTTGGCATGACCCCAGGATAGTTCCCTACGGGGCGCTGCAGCTTCAACCCTCCACTATGGTATTTCATTACGGACAAGCTATTTTCGAAGGACTGAAAGCCTATAAAGGAAAAGACGGCAAAAATTATTTATTTCGGCCTTATGCCAACATGGAGCGGGCCAACATATCGAATGACAGGTTGTGCATACCGCCCCTCGATGTAGATTTTGCGGTGGAAGCGATCAAGACTGTTGTCAACTATGATCGTGATTGGATCCCTGAAGCAGCCGGCACTTCACTATATGTCAGGCCTTTTATCATCTCCACCGACCCCTATCTGGGAGTGCGTCCTTCGCTTACATATCAATTCCTGGTCATTATGTGTCCGGTTGGCGCCTATTACCCGGAGGGGATAAACCCGGTCAAGATCTATGTGGAAAGCAATTATGTTCGTGCGGTCAAAGGCGGGACAGGCCACACCAAAACCCCGGGCAACTATGCTGCCAGTCTGAAAGCCCAGGTTGAGGCCAAAGAAAAGCACTACACCCAGGTGCTGTGGCTGGATGGGGTTGAAAAAAAATATATTGAAGAAGTTGGCACCATGAATGTCATGTTCAAAATAGATGGCACCGTGGTCACCCCGGCCCTGGAAGGCAGTATTTTGGCAGGTGTCACCCGTGATTCCGTACTGACTGTCTTAAAACACTGGGGTGTGCCGGTTGAGGAAAGAAGAATAACCATTGACGAAATCTACGCCGCCCATGCCCGGGGCAGATTGGAAGAAGCTTTTGGCACCGGTACTGCTGCAGTCATCTCCCCCATCGGTGAGTTGAATTGGGACGGCAAGATCATCACCCTCAATAATGGCGAGATCGGTGAGATCTCCCACAGGTTGTACAATACTATCACCGGCATACAATACGGCGAAGTAAAAGACCCGTTCGGCTGGCTGGTGGAGGTAAAATAGCCGGGACCAAGCTGGTGTCTTTCCATAATAACAATAATAACAATCATATCGGCGACATCGTTGACTGAATCAAAGACTAAAATAGATGGTGTTTAGAACAGGCAGCTATTTGACTTGAACGAGATATAGCCGTTCAGCCGGCATTGGTGAATAAGGTAAAGCTTAATGCGTGAATTCGCGTTTGCGGGTTGACTGTGAAGAATAACGGAATGCCAAGGGCTTCCGGCGTCAGGAATTAGACGTACCACTACATTTTTTGTAGTGGTACAAATATTTTCATAGGCGTAAAACGGACACGGGGTTAGCTTTTCGCCGGAATTTCTTACACTCAGGATGACAACTAGCAGGCTTCTGCCACTTCAAGCGGAGCAATTGTCATTCTGAGCGCAGGCTGCTGTCATTCTGAGCAAAGAGAAGAATCTTGAGCCTGACCGCGGGGCGGTGAACTTTTGAATAAAACTATCGATATAATAAATAATAAATCGAAACGAAAATAAAGGGAGAGGTGGTTATGGTGATAATACTTTGTATTGCCTGGCAGCAGAAATTACGGTTGCTGCGCCATAATCTCCATTTTCAGGCGGGCGACCTTTACTTTGCGCCGCTAATCCCTGATTTCATGTTGGATTACATCCGCAAGCTGTGCCCCTCCATAGAAAGCGGGGAGAAGCCCTATTGCCTTTATTTCACCTGTAAAGACCAGGGCAAGGTACCGGTTTTTATACTGATTACCGACCAGAAGCTGCACTATTTTACCCCCTATTGCCCGACCACTATTGTATGGGGTTCCATCCGCGAGGTAGGCTCAATACCGCTGGCTGCGGTAGCCCAGTTTGAGGTGCATGCCAGTTCATTCCGCACCCTGTTAACCGTAAATGAACAGGAGTTCCTCTCGCTGCCCTTTCATATTGGCGCGAATGTGGCAGATCGCCTGCAGGCGGCGGTGCGCTTGAAAAAGGGCCGTCCGGCGGTAAAAGCCAATATTCATGACACCTATTTGCACCCGGAGCGCTCCATTGACGGCCATGACCTGGCCGAGATAACCAATCATTTCTTGGACCAGTTCGTGCCCCTGTTCAATTTCTACACCAGTCCCTTTAGTGAGCGGCAAAGGCTGCAACTGCAGCAATGCTATGGCTGCCGCTTGGATGAAACCCCTTTGGTCCACCTGCCCTTGGACCATCCCGGTAAAAACCACTGCGGGGTGTTAATTACCAGTGAAAATGTTTATGTTATTGGGGAAGCCTTGGAGGTAATCCCTTTGGCGCAGGTTTATGAAGCCGGTCTGGCCACCGTGAATAGCGTGGTCTACCTGCATATCAACGGGGTTTGCCAGGGCATCCTGTATGAAGAACACAATGCTTTCGATGAGCGTAATACCAGGGTTTTGCAGACCTTATTAAGGGTTTACCGGCGCGCTCTGGATAGCTGCAAACCAGGCCCTGCCGGCAGGGTATACCCGGCCTTTTATCTCAAACCCGGACAGCATAGTTGAGGCTGCCCGGTATAAAAACACCAGCCTGCGCAGAAGCTAAGACTGCCCCGATTATATTCCGGGCAGTCTTTGTATTTATAAGGAGAGATGACATGGGAAAGAGCGCATTGAGTATCCTGTTGTTCAGCGGGGATTATGACAAATGCCTGGCGGCCATGATTCTGGCCAACGGGGCTCGTGATTTGGAGATGGATGTGGACATATTCTGCGCTTTCTGGGGTCTGTTATTATTGCGCGATCCAGAGCGTTTGAGCATGGAAGACAAGGATTTATATGAAAAAATGTTCACTATAGCCACCCCTTCAGGAGCCGAGAACCTGCCCTTGTCTAAAATGAACATGGCCGGCATTGGCAAACAGATGCTGCTCAATATGATGGAATCCCAGGAGGCCCCCAAGCTGGTGGACTTTATTCACGGTGCCTGCCAAAAAGGGGTGCGCTTTCATGCCTGTGAGCTCTCACTTAATATCATGGGTTTTAAGGTTGAAGAGCTGTTGAAAGAGGTTGATGTCAAAAACGTTCATGATTATCTGCAACAGGCTAAAGCGGCTCAGATTCAACTTTTTATATAAGGCAAACTTCAATCCCGCAGTGTAATATGGGGCTACTATGTTCCCAAAACTAGCCCCCTTTCATAACATATAGGAAAACACCTGCGAACAGGATGGATGCACTTGTTCTCCATACCGGTTATCACTCGGCCCAGCACTTCTTTACGCCAAGACATTCATGGTATTGACATCAAAGTGCCAATCGTGGGCGGAAAAAAGAGACCCTTTGTATATTTTGACAACGCTGCCAGCACCCCGCCGTTGAAATCGGTTTTGCAGCAAATGGACGAATTTATGAAATGGTATTCCGGGGTGCACCGGGGCACCGGCTATAAATCCCTGCTGTCATCGCGGGTCTATGATCACTGCCATGAGGTGATCGGAGATTTTGTCGGCGCTGATCCGGAGCGCGATAACGTCATTCTGGTGAAAAACACCACTGAAGCCATCAATAAATTATCCTATCGCTTAGGCCACGGACCCGGGGACATAGTCATCACCACCGTCATGGAACACCATTCCAATGACCTGCCCTGGAGGGCGCAATCCCAGGTGGAATATGTGCAGGTGGATGCCAAAGGAAAGCTGGATCTGGATCACCTCAAAGGCCTCTTGAAAAAGCATTATCCCCGGGTAAAGCTGGTGGCGGTTTGCGGCGCCTCCAATGTCACCGGCCATATTAATGCGGTGCATCAGATTGCAGAGCTGGCTCATGGCTTCGGTGCGCCCATTTTAGTTGATGGCGCGCAGTTGATTCCCCATCACAGCTTTGACATGAAGCCCCATACCCACCCCCAGCATATCGATTTCCTGGCCTTTTCCGGGCATAAGATTTTCGCCCCTTACGGGTGTGGGGTATTGATCGGTCCCCGGGAGGTTTTCGCCCGGGGAGCGCCGGAATACAGCGGCGGCGGCACCGTTAATCTGGTCCTGGCAAAATCGGTTTATTGGGGCGCGCCTCCGGACAGGGATGAGGCCGGTTCGCCCAATGTTCCCGGTGCCTATGCCCTGGCCGCCGCCTTGAGTTGCCTTAAACGCCTGGGCATGCTGCAACTGAGCCGGGAGGAGCAGAGACTAAGCAGTTATATGATGGAAAAGCTGCGCCGCAACCGGGAAGTGATCTTATATGGAAGTATCCCGCGGGTGGGCGTGGTCACCTTTAATATAAAAGGCATGCCTCATGCCCTGGTCGGTGCCATCCTCTGCTTTGAAGCCGGCATCGGAGTGCGCACCGGCTGCTTCTGTGCGCAGGGCTATGTACGCCGTCTCCTGGGGGAAAAGGAAAACCTCGCCCACCTGGAATATTATGCCCATAAACAGGCTTACCTGCTGCCGGGGATGGTGCGCATCAGCCTGGCCGCCTACAATACCCGGGCGGAAGTGGACATATTCCTGCAAACCATAGATCAGATCAGCCAGAATAAAAAGGCGTACCGGGAAAGCTACCTCTGGTCAGAGCAGTTGGGAACTTACATACCAAAGGCTCTGCCCGTAGATAAGCTGGTGGATCGCATCTACCACCAGGTGTGGCCCCATTCTTAAAAAACATAAGTCCCGGCAGAATTGTTTTAGGCACCACCCGCAACGGAAGGTGTGTCAATATGTATACAAGTACGTGACGGGAAGGTGCGACATGGGGACTGTCCCCGTGTCGCACCGGACAGTAATGTGGAAAGGCGTGCGGCAGGGAGACTGTCCCCGTGTCGGGGTCACAGGCAACTGTCCCCATGACTCGCCGGGCGCACAAACACGCGTACAGCATCACCTGCACCAGGCCTATGCTATAATGGAAGCATTAACGGGAAAAACGGAGGTTGCCACATGGTGGAGCAAAAGCCGGGTCGTTGGTGAGAGGCCGGGGGCGTTTGTGCCGGGGGGCACGAAGAAAACCAGGATCTTTGCCAGGTATGCGGGCAAAAGGTTGAATATTTACAAAGCGGAACAGAATGCACCTGTCAGTTCTGCGGAAAAACCGAAACGGGTCATGTGCTTTGTACCCAGGGGCATTATGTCTGCGAGGCCTGCCATGGGGAGCGCTATTTACGGCCCCTGCGCAGTTTTATGAGCCTGGCCGACGGGGACAACCCCCTCTTGCTGGCAGAAGGGATGTTAAACAAGATTCCACTGCCCATGCTGGGATGTGAGCATTCCTGGCTGGCGGTAGCGGCCCTGATGGTGGCCTTAAGAAATCATGGTCCTCTTCAAATCAGTGCTGAAATGATGGAGGAAGCCCTGAGCAGAACCCGCAAACAGGCTATCGGCGCTTACTGTGGCCTGACCGGCATCTGCGGCATGGCTCCCGCTGTCGGTTCAGTCTTCAGCGTAATCCTGGGAGCCAGCTGCCCCGGGGATGTGGAGACCAGCACCACTATGCGGGCAGTATCGCGCGTCATAGCTGCTATAGCCGATGAGACCGGTCCCTGCTGCTGCAAGAACTTTCTGCGTACCGCTCTGATTACCGCCGCCCGGGTGTTGCGAGAAACTCTGCAAATCGACCTCCCCATGGAGGCCGAAATCTACTGTTTGGACAGCGAACGCCACCCCCACGGCTGCCGCGAAGAACGCTGCCGCTACTACTGGAAACACGCCCCCATGGGCTGAACCAGCACCGAAGGCGACAGTATGTCGGGGAAATTGTCCCCATAACGCAGCCCGCCGGCCGGAAGAGCTTCACGCAGACTGTCCCGGCAATACGCGTTCAATCACAATCCTGTGAAAAGCTATAACTATAATAGAGCAGCCGCCTTCACCATATGCCCTAGGTACACTCAAAAAGTTCCGCCACCGCTACCTCGGCCCTTGTAGGACTATTCAGAAACTCAATCATGGCCTGATCCCCGTGTAGATTCTCAATCCAAATCGGTTCGCCCTGATATAAGACCTCAATAACCCCCAGTGAATTGACAATATCATGTGCTCGCCTTACATCCATGCTCTACGGCCTCCTAACAATATTCAATAATATATTGCTAGTTTCCCAGGCTGTATAAAATTTATGTTTGTCGATAAATGGATGAAAAATATGAAAGCGTATGTCAGATGCCGCCCTGCAATATAACACCGGCCTAAAGCGTATCACGGGGCAGTCTCCTCAGCACTCGCTTTCAGCGCATCCCTCTTGAAAACCCTGGCGATTACCATATCGCAGTGACCGTCCCCCCTGTTTTTTATTCTTTGCCGAGTACGCGGATGCGGTTGACCTGAGGATCGGCAGTGCCTTGCAGGGCGCAGCCCTCCTGCTTGAGGAGCTCAATATAGTCAACCAGATCCTGACTGATGCGTTCGCCGGGGAGAATCACCGGTATGCCCGGAGGGTATGCCATCAGCATTTCTCCGGCAATTTCCCCGCCTGCTGCCTTGAGGGCCACTGATTTAGTGGGGCTGTAAAAAGCATCCCGCGGGGAAACAATCATTTCCGGTGCTGCGGGGATTTCAAAATAGTGTGAGACGGGCTGCGTTGCGGACCCGGCGGCTATTTCAGCCAGGGCAGCGATT
Organism: Syntrophomonadaceae bacterium; assembly: GCA_050949825.1. Classification (GTDB taxonomy): domain Bacteria; phylum Bacillota; class Syntrophomonadia; order Syntrophomonadales; family Syntrophomonadaceae; genus DTU019. The sequence continues at coordinate 34,256 of JBMNGL010000014.1, forward strand.
AATAGCTGTACCGACTCCTCGTGGTCGCCTATGGTGATTAAAGCCAGGATATTATGCAGATCAGACATCTCTATCTGAATATTGAAGCGCTGCCTTAAGACCTCTTCCGCCTGATAGCCGCTCAACCCCAATCCGGCTACATGAACACCCAATTTGGTTTCATCAAAAGCGTAGCAACCCGGTTTGCCCGCCATCTCAGTTCCAAAGGCATAAAGCCCCGGAATCTTATTGATCTCCGCCCGGGCCCATTGTGCCAATTGTAAAGTTTGGCTCAACAGTTTCCGCCCATAGAGCGTCATCTGCTGGCGGGCCAAGTCCAGCGAAGTCATCAACAGGTAAGATGCGCTGGAGGTATAGGTCAGGTCCAGGACCTGTTTGACCCGCTCCCGGGCAATGACTTGACTGTTATATAAAAGCACCGAAGACTGTGTCAACGAACCTGAAGTCTTGTGCATACTGGCGGCGCTCATATCAGCGCCTGCCGCCATGGCGGTAACAGGAAAGCCGGGATGAAAATACATATGGGCCCCGTGGGCTTCATCTACCAGGACTGCCATATCGTATTCATGGGCCAGATTGACTATTGCCTTCAAATCAGCAGCCATCCCGTAATAACTGGGGTTAATGACGAATACCGCCCGGGCATGAGGGTGGGCTTTGATAACGCCCTCCAGATCCGACAGCGACACCCCGGTGGCGATACCCAGATGACGGTCGCATTGGGGCTGCACATAGACCGGCAGGGCGCCGCTGAGAATGATGCTGCCAAAGGTGGATTTGTGGGCGTTGCGGGGAATGATAATCTCGCTGCCCGGTTCACAGGCCGCCATAATCATAGCCTGCACCCCGGAGGTGGTTCCATTGACCAGCAAATAAGCCTGCCGGGCATGAAAAGCCCTGGCCATAAGCCGCTGGGCTTCCCTGATCACCCCGCGGGGATTGCCGATATAATCCAGATCCTTCATTCCATTGACATCCATGTGTAAAACCTGTTCGCCAAATAGAGCGGCCAATTTTGGCAAACCGCGCCCCTGCTTATGTCCGGGCACATGAAAGGGGACCACACCATCGGTCATATAGCGCAAAACCGCTTCATAGATAGGCGCGTTCGACTGTTCATTCTGCAATGCTCACGTATCCTCCCCGCGTCCTGTATAGCAGAATTAATCCTTTGATGGATATCCCGTACATACTCCTAACATATGAAGGACAGGCAGGGGTTGGTGCCAATAAAGCCTGTTAAGGGTACTGTCCCATTAACACCAACCTGGCCGATAAGGAGGGATGCATTAATTGCATTCTGTTAACAAGCTTGCCCGAAAACCGTGTTGCAAGGATCGTTGCCGCAGCATGGTTAGAGGGGGTTTCTTTCCACAATGGCCGGTATGGGGTTGTAGTAGCTGATGCCGCGGGATTTGATTTCGGTGCGCCCATCAGGGTGTTCCACCAGCACGGTGGAGCGAACCGCGGCACCCTCCATACCTTCCAGGATGGTCTTCTGAGAGGCCTTATCGAGGAGGGGATTATAGCGATAGATTATGGGAGCGGGGATGGAATTAAAAAACTCATGCTGCCAGGTGACGCGGGGCGGCTTGCTGCTGCCGTAGAAACCAATATATAGAGTGTTTTCTATGGCATCGGCCCATATCAGGATGGGATGAGCAGTATTGTTCTTAAAACGCAGGTCCTTGACTCCCATGGAAACCGTGGCATCTTGACCATAGGGTACATACGGCACCGGCATACCATGGGGGTGGCGCTCGATGATGGGTAGATCCGCCAGTACGGCCACATTATAAAGGGTGGAGGATATCTTGCAGACCCCGCCCCCGGTGGTTTTGGAGATCTTGCTGCCTAGATACACCGGGCCGGGCTGAAAACCACGCTCACGGCTGTAAGGGCCCAGGGCATTATTCTGCGAAAAAACCTGTCCCGGTTTGACCACCGCTCCACAGAGCATACCAGCCGCCAAATGCACATTGTTCTCTTCACCGGGCAGTGGATCATGCAGCACCGTTCTATAGGCGGCCATCGCTATAAATGCATTGTATTTTGCCTGGGCTTGAAGGAACCTGGCATTATTAGACCAAGGCAGCAGAACCTCGGGACCGGAAGGACAGTTGTTGTTGAGGCTCTGGCCGGCCTGCCAGGTGATTTGCAACGGCTGCCCGGCCAGGGCGGCATGCTTTGCTTTTGCTCTTCCCGGATCGCTGCTCCAGTTTCCGGCATGATTTATGGCGGATAAAAATAGGATGATAAAAAGTCCAGGAAGTATTGATAATAACCGCTTATTTCGTAGCTTCAATGTCAGGCTCCTCAAATAATGATCATATCAATATTCTATGCACTTAAAAAAGTCTTAGCCGTAAAACGATAAAAAGGCTGAAATGATGTGAAAATGAAATGGTCTGACCAAGCCCGGGATTACCTGGTCAGGTCCCTAAGGAGCAACCGCATGATGGTAATCTGGATTGCCATATTTGGCATGATTTGCTGGGGTATTGCGCCTATTTTTGCCAAAGTGGGCCTGCGGGGAGTCAACCCCGCCGCAGCGCTGATCGTCAGGACCATGATCGCAGCCGTTATCGTCGGCTCCTGGATCGGCATGAGCGGTTCTATGGGCAGCCTGTTAAAAGGACTGAGCTGGCAGGCCGGTCTGCTCCTGGGTATGGAGGCCATCCTGGCCACCATTGTGGGCGATCTGGCCTATTACACGGCCATAAAATACGGCGATGTCAGTGTAGTCTCCGTCATCATGGCCAGCGCCCCCCTGGTGACTGTCATCTGCGCCGTCCTGATACTCGGGGAAAGCATTACCATCTGGAAAGTCCTCGGCGCCTGCTACGTCATGCTGGGCATCCTCTTGCTGCTATGAAACTACGTCCTTCCTTGTCCGCCTGCTGGTCCCGTGCCCTCATGGCGCTGCTTGCGCCCCCCTCCGTCCCCATTCACCGCCTGCCCGTCTGCTACCCGCTTACCGGTTTTCCCACCCCCTGGGGCTGGTCTCAGCCCGCGCCTGATAATTGGTCCTGAAAACCGGTTGCTGCCCAACCCGGTCCATAGTCACAAATCAGTCACAAAACAATCACAATATGGTCTTAGCTTGGTATCATACAAAAATATGAATCAGTATGAGACAGCTCTCTGCACATTGCCTGGTGCTGCAGTTATGTTCATTTCAAATTAATGTCCCGGCAAACCATGAACCAAAGCTGGTTATTGCAAATGGAAATAGAACCGGAGGGCAAGCAGGCACGAAAAATGTCAAACTGGGGTCGGTAAAGGATGAATATAGTATGGAAAAAGTAGTAGCAAGATAGCACCAAAGGTGATACAAAAACTTGATAAAGGATGAAGGACCTAAACCTGGCATAAAAGGACTCAATAGCCTGTAAAGTGCAATAAAACGCCATAAACAGACATCGACAATTTGATCCGAATGATGTGTGGCTGAGACAGGGGTTGACTAGTTTTAGCCCGCAGGGTGAATAGGCAAGACCGCCATATTACCCTATTATTTAATTGTCTGTATGGAATTATACGATAACTGTACTAAAAAGTGGAAGGTGTGACGTTGTCATTATTCTCGTTTAACGCAGAGTTATTGGTTGGGCTGGTCCGCCTGGCGGGTAAGTTAAGTATGGAAATTAAGAAGGATTATTGGCGGATTTGTCGAAGTATTGGGGCTAAAGAGACCGGGCGAACCGGGTTTTAACCGTACCGCTCTACAAAGTGACTGCCGGCCCCGGGCAGGCAGACTAAACCGGTGGACCGGCGCCTTCTGCCAATTGTTTCCTGAATGAAGCGAACATTGTCATCCTGAGCGAAGCCAAGGATCTTACCCGGGAGTACCGACTAAGCCTAAGATTCTTCGCTGCGCTCAGAATGACAGACGGGTTGCCCGGTGGCAGGAGAAATGTTCGCTGCGCGAAAGATCCTTCGGGCGCTGCTCTCAGGATGACATAAACGGGTGTTGCCCTCGGGATGACAAGGGGCGCTGCCCTTAAGGATGGCAAAAACCGGGGCTTTCATAGCAAGACAAGGGTAGGCTTACGGTGTGAATACATAAGGAGACACGAATGATATATGAAACGCATGATGCTGGGGGAAAAGCTCTTAAACAGCGGTCTGATCAATAAAGAGCAGCTGGAGGAGGCCCTGCGGGAGCAGAAGCAATCCGGGGACAAGCTGGGCCGCATTTTGGTGCGCCGCGGCATAATCAGCGAACATCAACTGCTGGAGATGCTGGAATTCGTCCTGGGGATTCCTTATGTGGTCCTGACCAAGATGGATATAGCCCCGGAAGCGGTAGCATTGCTGCCGCCGCAGCTTATCCGCAAACATCGGGTCCTGCCGGTGGCGGTCGACAACGGGCGCATCACCCTGGCCATGATCGACCCGCTCAACTTTGAAGCCATAGACGACGTATGCATTTATACCGGCCTGGATGTACTGCCCATAATCGTCAGCGAAAAGGAAATGGAACTGGCCATACAGCAGATTTCCAGCCTGCGCTTCGACAGCAAAATGGAGCAGCTTTTGGGCGAACTGCGCCGGGATGAACCGGCGGCGGTCCTGCAGATAAGCCCGGTTGAGGACGCCGAAGACGATGCCCCCATCATCCGCATGGTGAACTCCATCATGTCGCAGGCGGTGCAGGCCCGGGCCTCGGACATCCACATCGAGCCGCAGGAAAGCCATGTCAGGGTGCGTTTCCGCATTGACGGGGAACTCTTTGAAGTCCTGGAACTGCCTAAGAAATCCATGGCGGCGGTGGCCTCACGGCTTAAGATCATGGCCAACCTGGACATATCGGAAAAAAGGCTGCCCCAGGACGGGCGCACCCGCATTATGGTGGAAGGCCGGGATGTGGACTTCCGCATCTCCTCGCTGCCGTCCATCATGGGGGAAAAAATGGTATTGCGCGTCCTGGACCGCGCCTCCGCCCTGTACAGCCTGGAAGACCTGGGCTTCAGTCCGGAGAACCTGGAAATGATGAACTCCATAATCAGAAGACCGCATGGCATGATACTGGTGACCGGGCCTACCGGTTCGGGCAAGACCACTACCATGTACAGCATTTTGATACGCATAAATTCAGTGGGCAAAAACATGGTCACCCTGGAGGACCCGGTGGAATACGCCCTGCCCGGCATCAACCAGGTGCAGATCAACCTGCGCGCCGGGCTGACCTTTCCCGCCGGGCTGCGCTCCATCCTGCGCCAGGACCCCGACATCATCATGGTGGGGGAGATGCGCGACAATGAGACCGCGCAGCTGGGGGTCAGGGCGGCCCTGACCGGGCACCTGCTGTTGTCCACGGTGCATACCAACAGCGCCGCCGGCACCATGGCGCGCATGGTCAACATGGGGATTGAGAATTACCTCTTAAGCTCCTCTCTGGCCGGCATCGTATCCCAGCGCCTGGTGCGCCGCCTGTGCAGCAACTGCCGCCAGCCTTACCAATTGGAGGAAGGCGCCGCGCGGCGCATGGGTCTGGACGGCGAAGAAAAGCGGGGTTACTACCGGGCGCAGGGCTGCAGCATGTGTTTGAACACCGGCTACATGGGACGACTGGCCCTGCACGAGGTGCTGGTCCTGGGGCCGGAAATACGGCAGGCCATCAACAGCGGGGTCAACTCCGAAGATGTCCTGCATGAAATCGCCCTGCGCGAGGGCATGATAAGCATCCGCCAGGACGGTGTCAAAAAGGCCCGGGCGGGATTGACCTCGCTGGAAGAAGTTATGAAGGTGGTCTACCTGGGGGCCTAGCTGGTGTCTCCTGAGCCACCTGCAATGTCATCCTGAGCGAAGCGAAGGATCTTAAGCCGAAGGGCCGTTGGGGCGGGGAAAATACCAGAGGGCATGAGGAGGGGAATGAATGCTCTATTCATATCAGGCCCGGGATATGGCGGGCAATATCTTCAAAGGGAACATGGAGGCGGACAGCCGCAGCGTGGTGGTGCAGCACCTCTTAGGGAAGAATTATGTGGTAATCGATATTAAAGAAGAAAAGGGGCGCAGCGCCGCCCGGCAGCGGGAGGTCAGCCTGGACGCCTTAAAGCCGGTGAAAACACGCGACCTGGCCATCTTCACCCGGCAGCTGTCCACCATGATCGGGGCCGGCATACCCATTATCCGCTGCTTTAGCATCCTGGCCGAACAGACGCAGAACCCCAACCTCAAGAAGGCCGCGCTGAAGATCGGCAGCGACCTGGAGGGGGGGGCCGCCCTGTGGGAGGCCCTGGGCCATCACCGGGCCATTTTCTCCGCCATGTTCGTGCATATGGTCAAGTCCGGCGAGGCCGGCGGGGTGCTGGACGGGGTCCTGGCGCGCCTGGCGGAAAACCTGGAGCGGGAAGAGGAGATCAAGCAGAAGGTGCGTTCCGCTTCGGTGTACCCGCTGATACTGATGGGGATGGCGGCGACTGTGGTCACCTTTATGCTCACCTATATCATGCCCAGCTTTGTCAAGAGTTTTACCGCAGCGGGGCAGAAGCTCCCCGCCTATACACAGTTCATGATGGGGGTCAGCGCCTTTCTGGCCCACTATGGCCTGTGGCTGCTGATACTCATCGTGGTCCTGGTTTCCCTGGGAATGATGTGGGGGCGGCAGGACTCGGGGCGCCTCTTCTTTGACCGCCTTTACCTGGGCATGCCCCTGGTCGGCAAGACGGTTAACCGCCTGGTGGTGTCGCGCTTCACCCGCACCCTGGGGGCCTTGATCAGCTCCGGGGTGCCGATTGTGCAGGCCCTGGAGGTCCTGGAGGAGGCGGTGGGCAACAAGGTCATCGGCAACGCCATCGCCACGGCGCGCCTGAGCATCAAGGAGGGGCAGTCCATCGCGGCTCCATTGAGGCAGACCGGGGTTTTCGAACCCATGGTGGCGCAGATGATCGCGGTAGGCGAGGAGACCGGTTCACTGGACGATATGCTGGAGCGCATGGCGGTATTCTACGACCGCGAGGTCAAATACGCGGTGGAGGGCATGACTTCAGCCCTGGAGCCGCTGCTCATCATCGTGGTGGGCGCCTTAATCGGGGCCATTATCGTGGCCATTTACCTGCCCATTTTCAATATTATCGGCACCATACAGTAAAGCGCCGGGGCGGGTAATCTTATTAAGCAGTCTGTCCTGCCACCAAAGGCGGCAGGTTCAGTATAAATCAATATGGCAAAGGGGGGAAGGAGATCGTTCCGTATTGGACAACCCTGAAATTATATTATAAAGATTTAAGGAGGGATACAGATTGTTGACCATGATGAGGAAGAGAATGAGCAACCAGAAGGGTTTCACCCTGGTTGAATTGATGGTGGTAGTGGTTATCCTGGGCATACTGGTAG
>JBMNGL010000015.1:0-31850 GCA_050949825.1 Syntrophomonadaceae bacterium
CAAATGCACATGATTGCTCATCAGGCAATAAGCATAAATGCTGCACTCGCTACACTCTTTGACAGCACCGAGCTTTTCTAGAAACACTATTCTGTCTTCTTTATCCCGGAAGATGTCCTGGCGATTAATGCCTCTGACCATGGCATGATAGACGCCTGTCTCGCTTACAATACGAGCAGCCCTCGGCATACGATCCCCCCCATCGAACTCTCCTGTTGGATAATTATACTATAACAATTAGTTGAACGATTCGGAATATGAAAAAAGAATGAGTCAAAGTCAACGTCCCCTTGACTCACTTGACTCACCTTGACTCAGGTCGAATAAAGAAGGATTTGGGGTTGTTTCATAGAATAGATAAAATAAAAATCTCCGAACCTATGTGTCTGGGGCTAATGAGTTATGGTGCATAGGTCGTTAGGGTACAATTGGAAACGATTGTGCCTCCCGTTGGAAAGGAGAAATAGAAAAGGCGCCTGTGGCTGTCGATGTTTTTTCCTCCATTTTGTGGAGGAATTTTCATTAGTAGGCGTTGTGCTTCTTCTCCTCCTCCTTCATTTGTAGGTTTTTTGTTTTTAGGGGGTGAAGCTATTTAGTTTTCAAAGAAATTAGCATCTGGCTACATGGCCTCTTTTGATAGGGAAATAGCTTGCCGTTCAAAACACTAGTACATTGATGTTTAGTGGGGTTATTCGGTGGAACAAAGAAAACTATGCGAGGAGTAGAGCTAATGAAAAAGATAACCAACTTGCTAATCTGTATGCTAATGATTATGTCATTGCTGGTGGTTCCGGGCTGCGCTAAGTCTCCTCAAGAGCCCGCCTCTACGGTACCGGCAAATCGAGTTGTAGTTGATCTGGCGGGTAGGTCGGTAACTATTCCTGCCAGTCCAAAGAAAGTAGCGACAATGCAGGGCCCAACCTATGAAATGCTTTTCATGCTAGGCGCCAAGGATCAGATAGGCCTGGTCAGAGATGATCATACCAGTGCTTATCCTTTGGCTACGCTCACTAACCCTGATCTGGCTAAGTATCCAAGTATTGCTGATGTAGGACCACAGACCCCGATTAATGTCGAAGAATTTATCGCTAAGGGGGTCGATCTGGTAATTTACTGGAATATACCACAGGAGCTGGAGAAGTTTGAGAAGGCTGGTATTCCGGTTATTGTAGGCACGGAAACTGGCCCCAAGGCCCAAAATCTTGAGGAAGCCGTTGCCGGCACCAAAAAACAGTTTGCATTCATGGCTGATGCACTTGGTGGTAATGCGCCTAAACACTATGCGGAATGGGCAGCTTACTACGATAAAACGGTTGCATTAATTCAGTCCCGTACCGCCGATATTCCCCAGGACCAGATCCCGGTGGTATACTGGGGAAATACCTGGAACACGAATATACTCTCGACCTATCAGCTTTATCCAAGAATATATGAAGTTGCCCTGTGCGGGGGCAAGCTGGTAAGCGCTGAGAAGGGTGGACAGTTTCCGGAAATAAACAAAGAGCAACTATTGGCCTGGAAACCTGGTGTGATCGTGGTTGATAATCATGGCCGCAACCCGGAAAAGGTAATTGACGAACTAAAGTCCAACCCCGACTGGGCCCCCTTGCCTGCAGTCAAGAATGATCGCATCTATCGCATTCCCGCCGGGGTTTTCTTTCTGGACAAGGGATCAGCTCGGCCTTTGTATTATTATTGGCTAGCCAAACAACTGCATCCGGATAAGTTCCAGGATGTTGATCTAATAAAGGAAATGCAGTACTACTACAAGACATTTTACAATTACGAATTGAGCACAGCAGAGGCGGAAAATGTGCTGGCGGGTTGGGTGAAAGGCATCTAATATATGGATACGAGCAGGTTCAAAGGCTCTATACATAACAATAAACCTGACCAAGCTCAGATAGAGAAAGCAGGGGATCAAGCAGGGGTATCCTCCTTATCTGCGGAGAAAACTGTAATGCTTATTGTTCTTCCCCTAATCTTTTTCTTCATTTCACTATTTTTAGGGCGCTTGTTAATTGATCCTTTGATCGTATTAAAGATACTGGGTCAGAAACTGCTCTTTTTACCCATTGAGACCACCTGGACTGATACTGTGGAAACAGTGGTCATGCGCGTTAGGATGCCCCGTGCTATCATGGCCGGTGCAGTGGGGGCAGGTCTCTCCATATCCGGTGCAGCCTTTCAAGGCATGTTTCATAATCCCCTGGTGAGTCCGTTTATACTGGGGGTGTCAGCCGGGGCTGGCTTTGGAGCAGCCCTGGCTATAGTACTGGAAGGCTCCATGTTCCTGATGCAGTTTTTAGCATTTGCTTTTGGTATATTAGCCGTAACCATTACCTATTTCACCAGCCGCATCTACAAGACGACGCCAATACTTATGCTGGTTCTATCTGGAATGGTTGTATCCGCCTTTTTTCAGTCTTTGCTCTCCCTGCTTAAATACCTGGCGGACACGGAAGACAAGCTGCCCGCCATTGTATTCTGGCTGATGGGAAGTATGGGCAGCGTAGGCATGGAGGACCTGCCGGCGGGTATTCTGCTCATCGCGATAGGCAGCGGCCTGTTGTATCTTATCCGCTGGCGTTTGAATGTACTCTCCATGGGGGAGATGGAAGCTCGGGCCATGGGCATAAATGGAGAATTGCTGAAAGCTATCATCATCGTGGCTACAACTCTGATTTCTTCCACGGTCGTGGCCTTCTGCGGGATCATCGGCTGGGTGGGGTTAGTCATTCCCCATCTGTGCCGCATGCTGGTGGGTCCTGACCACCGTGTGCTCATGCCTACCACACTCTCGGTAGGCGCTGCCTACCTGATACTTATTGACAACCTGTGCCGCATTATATCTCCGGCAGAAGTGCCCCTGGGTATTCTTACGGCGTTGGTGGGCGCCCCCTTCTTTGCCTATCTGCTCAGGAAAACGAAAGGGGGATGGGGATAATGACCACCAAGTTATCGATACGCTCGGCCAGCTTTAGCTATGGTGAGAAGGAAGTGTGGCGAGATATTAACCTTGACGTGAAGAAGGGCGAGACCATATGCCTTTTAGGGCCCTAATGGCTGTGGCAAAACGACGCTCCTCAATTGCATTCACGGTGATCTGGCCTTGAAAAGCGGGAAATATCCATATCAATGGGCGGGATGTAAGGACATTGTCGGTTACAGAGGTAGCCAAGTCAATGGGTTATGTGTTCCAGGAGCATAGTGCGCCATTCCCGTATTCTTCGCTGGAGGTAGTGAGAATGGGGCGTGCCCCGCACCTGGGCCTTTTCCAGGCGCCATCTCAACAGGATACTGAAATGGCAAGAAGCATAATGGAAGAGATGGGAATTGGTCATTTGGCTGCACAACGCTATACCAATATATCAGGCGGCGAACGTCAATTGGTGCTGATTGCCCGGACTCTCTGCCAGGAACCGGAGATGATCCTCTTTGATGAACCCACATCGCATCTCGATTTTAAAAATCAGGCCCTGGTTCTTCACACCATGAACAAATTAAAACAGCAGAGGACTTACTATCATTTTGACCAGTCATTTTCCTAATCATGCCTGGCTGTTAAGCAGTAGAGTAGCGATGATGGGTCATAATGGTTTTGTGGCGGTGGGTCCGGTTAGAAGAGGTAATGACCGAAGCCAACCTGAGTGATACTTATGGGATAAGAGTGAAAGTATATCTGGGGGTGTCTGGAACCAGTTCAGTGAATTTTTGCACCCCGGAATTCTCTGTGCCAGCAGATGGCTTCTGATGCTAACCCCAATTAGCAAGGGTTTTAGTTGATGAAGTTGGAAGCGCTCAATCTGCCTGGATAGCCCATAATTGGCATGGAATTGGGATCAGAATAAGGGCGCAAACAATGAAATAAAAGAGGTGAGCCAACGGTGAACCGCATAGTCATTCATACTCCTATGAACCACAGAAAGGCTCTGATAGAAGCCTTGAAAGAATATTTAAGAGAATTTAATAGAAAGTACGGAATGGAAACTAGCATAGAAACACCAGAACACAATTACTCCGAAAATTGGTTTCTCAAGTCTCTTGAACAGGGTTCTATTCCAGATATGGTAATAACTCATGCCACTGATCTGGCGGTTTTGAGCAGGGACAAGATTTCCGAGATATTTGCGCCTTTTCCGGGCCGTTTTCCGCTGCGCCGGGAGTTGGAGAAGCAAGAATTCGTGGACCAAGAAGGGACTCTTCATCCTTTTTGCCTGGTTCCTTATGTTATGATCTGCAACAGCAGGCTGATAAATCAGGAACAAAGGCCGACCAAATGGGAAGATCTATTAGAATCGCAGTGGAACAATATGATTGCCTTTCCAGACCAGGGCACCCCTATATCTCAAGCGGTATTATCGTTTTTACGGGCCTGCTCTCCAGAAAAATTCAAGGACTTTTTCCCCGCTGTCACCTTTCGGAATTCGGTTGTGGAGGTCTTGAAATCTGTAGCAGAGGGGGACTTCCCCCTGGGCATTGCCAATATTGCGTTTGCCAAAATCCTGGGGCAAAAACATGTAGTCTCCATATGGCCCCGAGAAGGAGCGGTATGCATTCCCCAGGTTATGGCCTGGTCACGGAAAGCTGATAAAAGGCTTCTGGAACTGGGGGATTTTATGCTCAGTCCCCCCATCCAGGAGATATTTGCCCGGCAGGCTTTTATCCCGGTTAATTCCGCAGTGCCCTTGCCTGAAGAACTGGGAAACCCTGCTTTTCTATGGGACGGATGGGATGGCTATTTTGATATTTTAAGAAAAGGCTGCGAAGTATTATGAAAATGCTTAGTGTTTGCGGACCCCCGTCTTCGGGGAAATCCTCTGTCATTATCAAAGCAATTGAGGTGCTTCAACATCAGGGATTGAAAATCGGGGTGGTAAAGTTTGATTGCCTGACTACCTTCGACGACATGTTATACCGGGGAAAGGGCATTAAAGTCGAAGTGGGCCTATCCGGCAGTCTCTGCCCGGATCATTTTTTCGTCAGTAATATTGAGGCATGCCATCAGTGGGGCACTAATAAGGGATTAGATCTCCTTATAAGCGAAAGCGCCGGGCTATGCAATCGATGTTCCCCGCACATAAAAGATGTTTTGGCGGTATGTGTAATTGATAATTTGATGGGTGTTAATACCCCCGGGAAGATTGGGCCTATGTTGAAATTTGCCGACATTGTGGTTATTACCAAAGGGGATATTGTATCCCAGGCGGAACGAGAAGTTTTCGCTTTTCGGGTTAGGCAGGTCAACCCCAGGGCCATCATTTTACCGGTAAACGGCATTACCGGGCAGGGTGCTTCGCGATTGGCCAGACTATTCAGGGAGGCCAGGGATATAGATTCACTGCAGGATAGGCAACTACGGTATTCAATGCCTTCGGCACTGTGTTCTTATTGCCTGGGAGAAATGAAAATTGGCGATAAATTTCAAATGGGAAGTGGCAAGAAGATGAAATTTCATGAGGTCTTAGATGAACGACTATAGAATAAGCCAAATAATAAAGCAATATCCTCCGTTAAAAGGGTTTTTGGAGAATATGGGACTGCCTCTGGAGAATATTGATCTGCTTATCGAGGATTATCTACGTTTGTTGGATGATTTACTCTTAGAGGAAGTGGGGTTAAAACGGGAAGAGTTATTTGAAATAATCGAGTCTTACCTGCATTTCCTGCAAGAAATCAATGAGCAAAAAGATAGAATTGAATCCTTGACCATACAGGGCGGTGAGGATAAATCAGGTAATAATGAGGATATAGCATTTAATGTTAAAGTAGGGGAAATCGTATGTATAGTCGGACCAACTGGTTCTGGCAAAAGCCGCTTATTAGAAGATATTGAATGGATGACTCAGGGAGACACTCCCACCAAAAGGAAAGTCCTGATCAATGGTGCTGACCCCGGGGTTAAATCGCGGTTTTCCTATGTGCAGAGGCCAGTAGCCCAACTGTCACAGAACATGAATTTCGTTATGGATATTACCGTTGGAGAGTTTATCAAGATGCATGCCGAAAGCCGTATGATGGAGAACATCGCATATCTGGTAGATGTAGTAGTTAATCAGGCCAATCTGCTGTGCGGCGAGAGAATTCATAAGGAAATGCCGCTTACTTCTCTAAGCGGCGGGCAGTCTCGTGCTTTAATGATTGCCGATACCGCTTCGGTTAGCATTTCACCGATAGTTTTAATAGACGAAATTGAAAATGCGGGAATAAATCGGAAAACCGCTTTGGAACTGCTGATTAAACATGACAAGATCGTATTTATTGCTACCCATGACCCCATCTTGGCCCTTATGGGCCATAAAAGGCTGGTGATGCAAAATGGCGGTATGGCAAGGATTATTGACAGGACCGCAAAAGAACAGGCGGTTTTACAGAAACTTGAGATAATGGACAGTATGATAAATGAAGTGAGGCAGATCCTGCGCGAGGGTCATTCACTTGATGAAATTGAACCATTAGCGCTTCTGCGGTAAAGAGAAGCAAATACTTCTTTATCATCTGCCATAACATTTTACTTATCCATTTAAAATACGCTGAATTTTGATAGATATTTGCCGGGAGGCAGGAGTGGGTCGGTTTGTTGTTCGAAAACAGCTTTGAAGATAGGCAAGGTATTTCACGAAAAAAAGGAGGCCCAAACCTCCCCAATTGTCGTTGGTGCGGGTAAAGGGACTCGAACCCCCACGCCTTGCGGCACATGATCCTAAGTCATGCACGTCTGCCAGTTCCGTCATACCCGCATGTTTTCTTTGTACCAAAAGTATTATACCTTTATTGTGGTGATATTTCAACTAAGCAAGGTTGAGCAGCTCTGAACACGTTCCGATGGGTTTGTCAAGAATATTCTGGCCAAGTATTTGCCATTATACCAGGATATGTCTATAATTAATAATGATATAGTTTCCAGGAATACTCTAACGGAAAGGAGAGAAAAGTGAATACTTTGATCATGTTGTCACCCATTGTAATTGTTTTGATCGCTGCAATCTACTTTTTCTATGCGGTTCGCTATCGCGATAAGAAAAACGAGATCAAAAAGCAGATTATAGCCAGTGGGGACAGAGGAGAACACAAAGTCAGAGCAGTCATGGGCAGCCTGGAAAGCCCCAAGTCCAAATATCAGGTTTATCACAACATCCGACTTGGTCCTGATTCGGAACATACCAATGAATATGATACGGTGGTTATTGGCCCCAATGGGATATTTCATATTGAAACCAAGAATTATGGTGGCGAACGGGGCGGAATTATCGATATCGACAGTCAAGACAACTGGATTCTTCACAAGAAGAGTGGTTATTCAAAAATGATTACCAATCCGATAGGCCAGGTTGATTCCCACGAATACAGACTGCGCGGCTTTTTAATGAAGGTAGTAGGAGTTAAGAACCTTCCCACACAGGGTATCATTGTACTATCCTGCGATAAGATAATTTTACGGCAGAATCAGAAAAAGAAGCTAGAAGTTCCGATTATTAGCCGTCACCAACTGGTAGACTATATCAAAAAATACAAACAGGGGAATCTGGTAATATATCCCCGCACTATAAAAAAGATATGTCGCAAGATAGAGAACATGAACCAGATGGCGAAAGCCAATTAGGGTTTGCAGGTTAGATACATATGCCTGCAGTAACAGCCGGTGAAAAAAAGGCTGTTGGTTTCTTAATCAAAGGATTGGTTCATCGCTTAAAGGTCTATAGTAAACCCGGTAAAGGCTATAGCAGCGATGGATTTTAAAAGGGCCAGAACAAACCTGAATAATCCGAGCCACGAGGAGAGGGGACTCTCCTCGTTTTTAATTTAAGACGACTGCCTTTTGGCGTATGTGTAAGGTCGCAAATTCTAGTTGGATTAAGTGCGGCCCATTGCATTCGGAATGAATGAAAAGCGTTCTGGATAATCTAAATATGATCAGGTAAATCGAAATATGCAGATTGTAACGAGGTGAAGGTATGAGGGGCCGCCCTTTCCATAAGATTGTTGTGATGCTATTGCTGTTTGTCTTCTTGCTTGGGGCATGCGGTTTGCTCCAAAAAAGAGGCGGAACAAAAGCCGCAGGGCGAAAATAAGCAAACTGGATCTAAAGAGCCGGAAGCCTTTACCAATATGGTTAAAGAGACCGAAACAATGATCATGGAAATAGGTAAAAAGGTTAAGTTCATTGAGATACCCATATCAGCCCAGCAGCAAGGCCAGCAGCAGGGGCAGCAACAAGAGCAACAGGGCCAACAGAAACAAGAACAGCAAGGTCAGCAGCAACAGGGCCAACAGAAGCAAGATCAGCAAGGTCAGCAGCAACAGGGCCAACAGAAGCAAGATCAGCAAGGTCAGCAACAGCAGGGCCAGCAGAAGCAAAATCAGCAGGGGGAGCAACAGCAAGGCCAGCAGGAACAACAGCAGCAAGGTCAGCAGCAGGACAATGCCACCTGGAGCAAAGCAGATACCAGTATCCGTAAAATCCATCAGGAGTGGAACAGCCTCGAACCGGAAGCGGTAAAAGCGGGACTGATGCCCGAGGTAAGGGATCGCTTTGAAAAAACCATGGAAGACCTCACCATGAGCATCAGCGCCCAAAAGGCTGAAGAAAGCCTTATTAATGTAATAGAAATGTATGGGTTTTATGCGGATATGGCGGCTGCCTTGAAATCGAAGCTGCCCGCCCCGGCCTATCGGCTCAAATATGAGATTATGATTATGGCAGCGTACGCCCATATGCAAAATTGGACCCTTGCCCAAAATCATAGCAGCGGCTTAACGCAACAGTGGGAAATGTTGAAGATGAAGGATGAAGGTACCAATAGTGAGGCTTTTACCCAGAGCGAGTATGCCCTGACCGATTTTAGGCGGGCTGTGGAGATGAAACAAAAACAACTGGTCTTAATAAAAGCGGAGATTGCTCTTAAAAACCTGGATGAACTGAGTAAGAAGCTGGCTCAGGCTTCGGTTCTGCAAAATAATGGCAACAAGGAAAAGGGCTCGGGGCAGGGGAATAAGTAATAAACGGGTCAGGAAGTCAAGCGAAACGGGGGCCGTGATCCAAGTAAGGAGGTATTAATCAGGGCAGGAAGGATTTGGCGGGGTAAAGTATTTAACCGCTCTATTCGAAATATATTAAGAAGAAAGTAAGGTTAAAGGGGATGGGGATATGGTGAAAAAAAGGATTCTCGCAGCGGTTTTATGCTGTCTATTACTATGGGGTGCTTTTCCGGCAATTTGTCAGGGTAATCAGGCCAAGACTCAATTTGTTAACAGTCTGCAACTTCTGAGTCAGCAAACGCCTGTCTTTCACGGAGACCAACCGGTTACAGGAAGCTGTAATCTAGAGTTTTCAATGCCAGATATTCTGAGTTTTAAGGGAAACCTGTTTCTGCAGGTCGATCCCAACCAAAAGCAGGCCATGCTGAAATTTGAAGGCACCTTGCAGGAGCAAGATGGAACTCAGAATATGGCTGGTACGATTTATCTCAACCAAAACCGCCTGATCATTCCCAGAGCCACTGCACAAGCTTTGATGCTTGATATACCTGACTGTCCAGAGTACGTTTACCTTGAAAATGAAGTCGATGTCTGGTCAAACCCTTATCAAAGCTATTCCCCTGCCCAGGCACTAGCCATGAATCAGGCTGTCACTGATCTGCTGTCGACCTTCTTAGAGCCTATTCCGGAAAGGTGTTTTGTCACTTCGGGAAGCAGCAGCACCATGAAGCTCGACAAAATGGCTCTGCTCAGCCTCCTAAATGCTTTTCGGGATCCCGATTATGTCGCGACCATAGCTGAATCACTGGCCATCATTTTCTCTCAACCCAATGATGTAGTGTCGGAACTCCTTTCCGGCCTGCTGGCAAATGAATTGGAATTATCGGCATTAAACAATATTGTCATGAATGAATTCAGCATCACGATAAGCCCCTCTGCAATCAAGAGTTCGTACGACCTGGGGTTTAATACGACCGACATGTATCTGTCGCTTACCGGTCATGACCAGACTGATTACAGCCCCAATCTGGTTACTCAGGTTCAAAACATATCCCTATTGCTGCAGGAGCCGGGGAGTGATAATCAGCTCCAATTATCCGTGCAGGTGCAGGGCAAGGCAACACCTGACAGCATACAGGGTCGGGCTGAGATAGCCCTGAAGGGAGCTATTGATGCTGAAGAAATGCAGGTGCAGATGACTGTAGGCGGGATCATGAAAACAGTCCCGGCAGTGCAGGTGGTGATGCCTGTATTAACCGCATCCAATAGCTTGAATATAAGCGAAGATGAACTGGATAACACCGTAATGGTTAACTATAATGGAGATTTCTATCATTTCTCCGGCGCTTACCTGGCTGAGGGCCGCCTGATGGTATCTGTATTTGATTTAAGTCGCATCTTTGGGCTGCAACAGGATCAGGATCGCATTGATGCTGTTGTCTTGAGCCAGGGCGATAAAGAAATCAAGATAATTGTCGGCAGTGACACCTGCCAGATTAACGGAGTAAGCCAATCCATGGGGAATGCGGCGGTATTAAAGGATTTTGAAATCTATGTTCCCCTGCGCTTTATAATGGAGCAATTTGGATATCTGGTAAGTTATGATGAAGCAAGCGGTGTTGTAACCCTAGAATAGCCACGGAAGCAAACAATGGTGACACGGGAGGTGACACGGGGACGGGGTTGTTGTCACCCCATCGCGGGGTGACAACAACCCCGTCCCCGTGTCACCTCCGAGACGGTCGGCCTGGCTGTGAACAGGGGTTTCGAGCTTCTTGGCGGGGTGGGGCACGTATAGGAGGTTTTTGTGTTAATTAGAGAAGCAAAATTATCTGATGCGCCAGGTATAGCGCGGGTTAATGTGGATACCTGGAGAAGCACCTACGAAGGAATTCTTCCTCCGCATCACCTGGCCCTGGTTACCATGTCTGATCGCAAGCGATATGCCAGGGAACTTATCAATGCCCCGGAATCATCCATTATGGTAGCGGAAACCGAAAGTGGCAAGATTGTGGGATTTGCCGCCCTGGGCCCCGAGCGGGTCGGCAATCTGCCCTTTAAAGGTGAATTATATGTTATCTATGTTTTGAAACCATTTCAACGCAAAGGCATTGGTCGCCGCTTGATGGCAGCGGTGAGAAATAAACTGGTCCAAATGGGAATTCATTCATTTATGGTATGGGCTTTGCACGACAACCCTTACCAGAGGTTCTACCGGACCTTGGGAGGGACAATCGTGTTTACCAGGACACTGGATATAGAAGGCTTCAAAACCCTGGAAAGGGCTTATGGATGGTGGGATATAACTGCTATGTCCCTGGAACCTGACCACCGCAGCCAGATTTTATGATCGCAACGGGAATGTATCGTATAGACATTATTCGTCATAAGAAAGTTGCTATGGCATATGAATGGCATAGCCCCATTTAGCCGATTCCGTTATAATAAACCTAAACATACCTTTTAGCTACGCACAAGATACCTGCTAATATTGCTTCCAATCACTAGAAGACACGCTACTGGGCTTAAGGGTAAGAATGCGAGTTCTGTGAGAGGATATGGAGGCGATCTTGAGTGTCGAAATTTCCATTTAACGAGATTACCGCAGTCCTGGAAGGGTTGATTGAAAGCTGGTATATGTTTTATGTAATCGTGGACAAGAACGGTTACATTAGTTCTATGAACAAGCCGCTCCTGGAAGCCCTGGGGTATACCAGAGAAGAGGTAGAGGGCCGATATATCCTCGATGTGATTCCCGATTGTCAAATCAGCAATGTACTCCGAACCGGTCGGGCGGTCGGTGCTGATATCTGCTCCATAAAGGGACGGGATACTATAGTTACCGCTCTTCCGATTGTGCATCAGGGAGAAGTATTGGGAGCCTTAGCCCGCAGTCTGTTTCTTGATATGTCCGGGGCTCAGGTATTTATGAAGCGTTTGCAGGAGGTCGAACGCGAATTTTCAGTAATCCTGGATACGCTTTTTGAAAATCCCCATATCGGATTTGTCATGTTGGACCGTGAGGGGATGATCACCCATATGAATAAGAACTTCATGAATATTATGGGTGGTCTTTGTAAAGAGGAAGTAATCGGTAAATACGTTCTGGATGTTGTGCCTAATTCCGAATTGCCTCAAATACTGGCAACCGGTCGGATCGACCAGGCCAGCTTGTGGAATGTAAACGGCCATGATACCCTGGTGACCCGTATGCCCATAAAAAGGGACGGGGAGATAATCGGTGCTATCGGACATTACTTCTTGCTGGATATGTCGGGTACACAAGTCCTAATGGATATGCTGAAGGAAACTGAAGAACGATTTACCATGGTTATCGAGGGGTTGATTGAAAGCCCCCATCTAGCGTACGTAATAGTGGATAAGAATGCTAACATTACATTCATCAATCAGACCTATCTGGATATACTGGAGAGAAAGCGCGAAGAATGCATCGGGCGCCCCATACTGGAGCTAACCTCCCACTCACTGCTGCCCGAGGTGCTCAAGACAGGAAAGATATACAAGGCTGATTATTGGCCGGTAAATGGCCGTGATCTTGTGGTAAGCCGCCAGCCCATCATTAAGAACGGTGAAATAATCGGCGCTATTGGCCAGAGCGTTGTGCTGGATATGAGTGGCGCCAAGATTTTGACCCGCAAGCTGGAACAGATTGAAAGAGAACTCAATATATACAAAGACGAGGTATGGTCAATTTACAACGCCCGCTGGCAATTTCGGGATTTGACCGGGGATAGTACGGAATTCTCCATGACCAAGGATATGGCCCGGCAGTTCGCCGCTACTCAGGGCCGTTTATCCGCATCAACTGTGCTGCCTTGCCCGAAAACCTGCTGGAATCAGAGCTGTTTGGCTATGAAGAAGGGGCTTTCACAGGGGCTAAAAAGGGCGGCAAGCCAGGTAAATTTGAACTGGCCAAGGGCGGCACCATATTTCTGGACGAAATAGGGGATATGCCCCTGACCATGCAGACTAAACTCTTATCGGTTTTGCAGGAGCGGGTGGTGGAAAGGGTGGGCGGAAACTCTCCCATTCCTATCAATGCCCGCATTGTTGCTGCTACCAATCGTGACCTTGAAGATCTGGTAGCCAAACGTGAATTTCGCGAAGATCTCTACTATCGCCTCAATGTGGTGCGCCTGAGGATACCGCCTTTACGAAAACGCATGGATGATCTGCCCCTATTGGTGCACGATTTGCTGACGCGCATCAACCGGAACCTGGAGACCAGTGTGAATAGGATTTCTGCATCGGCTTTGCAGCTTTTGCAGCGCTATTCCTGGCCGGGCAATATCCGCGAATTGGAGAACCTGCTGGAGAGGGCGGTCAACCTGGCCAGCATGAATAGTGAAACATGTCTTAATCCCGATCATTTTCCCTCTCTGTCCGTTGAGGATGTAAAACAGATCAAAATACCACATGAATTGCAGCAGGGGCTTACAGAAACAGTTGAAATGATAGAAAAAGAAATCATTACTCAGGCCCTCAACAAAACCGGCGGCAACCGGACCAAGACCGCCAAGGCCCTGGGGATACACAGCTCAGCCTTATATCGTAAACTTGAAAAATACGGTTTGAGCTAAGCCGTGCTCAATCAGGGCGGGGTGGGACAGGGGAACCGGTCCCTTGTCCCGTCCCGCCCCCGATTTTTAGAACCCTTCTCCTATTTTGAGATACCTTGTTCTATATCCTTCGCAAGATTCTCGGAATCCCGCCATTCTGCTCTCCATAGCAATCCCAGTGCCTGCTACTATCCCATAATGGGATAAACATACCGCCACGCAGCATCAAGCACCATGTAGAATCAACTCTGAACAATTGCCGTTATCTCCGGCATTTGCCGTTCAAAGGCTGCCATGATCTTTAATTGGCATGCTTTTTGCTCTATATACGGGAAAGCGTTTAAGGAGGTAATGACATGGCTCCAATCAATGAAGTAGTAATGGTAAGTGCTTGCAGAACGCCTATTGGTGATTTTTTAGGTTCATTAAAATCGGTAAGAGCTAATGAATTATCAGTTGTTACGGCAACCGAGGCCATCAACCGGGCAGGAATTGATCCTGAAATGGTCGATGAGCTTGTGTTAGGGATGTGCTTGCATCACGGTAATGGCTCCCTGCCGCCCCGGCAGGTGGCTATGGCGGTAGGCATGGATGCCCGCTCTGGCTCCACCATGCTCAGCCAGAACTGCGCCTCCGGTATGAGGGCTTTAGAAGTAGCAGCCAACAGTCTGGCCCTGGGGAAAACCGACATTGCCCTGGTGGTCGGGACCGAAAGTATGAGCAATATCCCTTATATCCTGCAGCAGGGCCGCAACGGTTTCCGCATGGGGGACAGCAAGGCGCAGGATGCGATGTTATCGGACGGTTTGATCTGTGCGCTGGCCGGTGGGCACATGGGTATCACCGCTGAAAATGTGGCTGAAAAATACGGAATTACCCGTGAGGAATGCGATGAACTTGCGGTCTTAAGCCATAACCGGGCTGTGCAAGCTATTGCCGAGGGGCGATTTAAAAGGGAAATTATCCCGGTTAGCATGAAATCCAAAAAAGGTACGGTTATGTTTGAAAACGATGAACATCCTATTCAGGGAGCCAGCTTGGCAACTATGGCCAAGCTGCCGCCAGCTTTTAAAAAGGAAGGTGTGGTCACTGCCGCCAATGCCTCCGGCATTAATGATGGTTCTGCTGCGGCGGTATTAATGACGAAAAACAAAGCCGATGAGCTGGGTCTCAAACCTTTGATGAAATTGATTAATGTCTGCACTGAAGGGGTGGAGGCTAAAGTGATGGGTTTGGGCCCGGCTGTGGCTATTCCCAAGTGTCTTAAACAAGCTGGTATGAAGTATGAGGATGTCGAGTATTGGGAGATCAATGAGGCCTTCGCAGCGCAGTTTATCGGGGTTGACCGTATGATTCAAGAGGATTTTGGCCTAAAGATCGACCTGGAAAGAACCAACCATAACGGCTCTGGGATTGCCCTGGGCCATCCGGTAGGATGCACGGCCTTGCGCATCATTGTAAGCCTGTACTACGAAATGGAAAGATTGAACCTCACTGTAGGAGGAGCGTCCTTATGCGTTGGCGGCGGATCTGCCATGGCCTCCCTGTGGACCCGGGACGTATAAAACGTGTCAGAGGGACGGCCGCTGCAACACGGTTTTCGGCAAATTCACGCCGTGGGGACGCTTCCCAACTATCAATAAAAGGCTACCCATATTACCTCTCCAAAATATTTCAGAGTCGGGTGATGGCAAGGGCAAGCTGCCATCACCCGGCGGTGATAAAGATTTCCTGATTAAAAGGCGGTTTCCACTTGTAGGGGACAGCCTGAAACGGAGGGATTTTAAATATGTCAGCTAATTTTGCTTACCAGAATACCCGCGATTTTGAGTTCATCCTGCAGGAATGGTTGCCGACTGAGGAGATTTTCAATTATCCCCGCTTTGCTGGCTATTATTCCAAGGATGATGTCAAGGCATTCTTAGCCCCCATCTTAAAGATGTCCAAAGAGGTGATCGAACCGACCAATACCGATGGCGAAAAAAATCCGGTCCGTTTTGAAAACGGTCGGGTTACAGTGCCTCCTAGTTTTGGCCCCTTGTTTCACAAGCTGCAACAGGAAGGGTGGGGTACCAGCAATATCGATGAAGCGGAGGATGCCATGGTGATGCCGTATATCCTCCATGCTATGGTATGGGAGATGTTTAATGCCGCCAATCCAACCTTCGGACCCTACATTATACTTACCAGCGGGGCAGCCGACTTAATCCAGAGCTTTGGCAGCCAAAAGGTCAAGGAATTGTTTTTGCCCAAAATGATGGATGGATCATGGTCAGGAACCATGTGCCTCACTGAACCTAGCGCAGGTTCGGACGTGGGTGATATACTATCCCGCGCTTATCCTACCGAAGATCCCGGGGTATTCAAGATTAAAGGACAAAAGATATTCATCACCGGCGGAGACAACGATTTTACTGAAAACATTATTCACCTTTACCTGGCCCGGGTGGAGGGATCACGGCCCGGAACTGCAGGTATTTCCTTGTTTGTGGTTCCTAAATTGTGGATAAATGAGGATGGCGGCACGGTGGACAATGATGTGCAGACAACCGGCATCGAGCATAAATTAGGCCAGTATGGCTCAGTAACAGCGGCCTTAAATTTTGGCGAAAACGATGGCTGCCGGGGCTGGCTGCTAGGCCAAAATCCCTTAGACAACGAAGGCAAAGGCCAGGGCATGGCACAGATGTTCCAGATGATGAATCTGGCCCGCATGGAAACAGGCCATCTGGCTTTATCCTGTATTGCCAACGCTTTCTACAATGCCCGGGATTATTGCAAGGAGAGAATCCAGGGACGCCTGCTCACCAATCCCTAAAGCGGGTCGGGTGCCTATAATACAGCATGAAGACCTGAAGCGCACCCTTTTGATGGGCAAGGCTCATGTGGAAGTCAATAAGCGTGCCATGCTCTACAAGACCTATTTCGCCTTTGATATCCGCCGCCATGACACCGATCCCGTCCGGCGGCAGCAAGCCCATGATCTAATTGAAGTCACCACCCCCTTATGCAAAGCCTATCCCAGTGATGAAGGCTGGTGGCTGTGTGGCGAAGCCATCCAGGCCTACGGCGGCTATGGCTATTGTGAGGAGTATCCGGTGGCGCAAATCGCCCGTGACATCAAGATCTATTCGATTTGGGAAGGTACCAACTACATCCAGGCCCTGGATCTGGTGGGCCGTAAAATGACTATGAAAAAAGGCAGTGTTTTTGCCGCCTTTATCAAGGAAATAGAGGATTTCTATGCTGCCAACCGGGATAATGCAGAGTTTGCGCAGGAATTCGCCCATCTGGGCAAAGCCCTTGACGCTTATAAAAATATGCGCAAGACCTTGCTGGGTTTTGCCGCCAATAACCAGATGGGGATGCTTCCTGTTTATGCCCGGCGCATCTTGACTGCAACTGCACAATTATACGGCGGCCGGCTCATACTTGATCAGGCCCTGATAGCGGCCCGCCGTGCCCGGGAGGTGGGAATCGATCATTATGACTACGCCTTTTATCAGGGCAAGGTGGAGGCAGCCCGCTACTACCTGCGTAATGTAGTCCCCGATGTATGGAAGACAGCCGAGATCATTATTGATGCCGATCGTTCGGTCTTGGATGTGCCCGCTGCGGCTTTCGACTACTAGACAAAAACCGCCAACCCGATTCCCAAAACCATAACCTTATTTGAGCCAATTCGGAAACGTTCCCCCGAATTGGCTCAAATGCTTTTAGTTGCATTCTGTTCCCCGGGTCTCCGTTTTTGCGAGACAGCCTCTCCCAATTTGGGAACCTCCCTGTGATGCTCAATACAGGCCATGGCTGGCGGCTTTGCTTAATGCCAGGTCATCTCTATTAGGAGTCCCACAGGTATTAAGGGCTGCCCGCTCTTGCACGAGAATGCCAAATTACCGGGATTCACAAGCAATATTATGGATCGCTTTTTACCTGGCACGGTTCTTGAATAATAATGGAGTAATGGTTGTTCAAGTTTGAAAAAGGGGGAGGTGTTGGCAGAGGGTTCTTTAGTTGTTAAGCAGAGCATAAGCACAATGCAAGCAATATTTTTACAGGGAGGAATGGATAAATGGATTTTAATAAAATTGCCGTTATGGGTGCCGGCACCATGGGACAGGGCATCGCCTGGGCTCTGGCCGCTGCCGGCAAGGAAGTTATCCTCTTCGATATTTATCCTGAATTTTGCGAGAAGGCTATAAAGGCAATAGGCAAGGGCCTGGGCAAACAGGAAGAAAAGGGCAAGGTTCCTGCGGGTACGGCCGACGCTGTGACCGGAAGAATTCAGGCCACCGGGGAATTTGACCAGCTGGCTGAGGCCGATTTCATCATTGAGTGTGTATTTGAAAAGATGGAAATTAAGAAAGATGTTTATACCCGCCTGGATGCCATACTAAAACCCGAAATTATCATTGCCACCAACACCTCTTCCTTGTCCATCACCGAAATCGCGGCCATTACCAAACGCTCTCACAAGGTTATCGGCATGCATTTCTTCAACCCGGCCAATGTCATGAAATTAATCGAAGTCATCCCCGCTGCACAGACCTCGCAGGAAACCATAGATGCGGTCTTGGAGTTATCCAAAGCCATAGGCAAAACCCCGGTTCTGGTTAAAGAAGGACCTGGCTTTGTGGTTAACCGTATTCTCTTGCCGGGCATGAATGAAGCCGCTTTTATTCTTAATGAAGGCCTGGCCAGTGTTGAAGATATTGATACTGCAATGAAGCTGGGGGCCGGTTGGCCAATGGGCCCATTAACCTTGTGCGACCTGGTTGGTGTCGACATAGCCCTGGCAGTTTGTGAGACCTTGTTCGCTGAAACCGGTGATCCCAAATACCGCCCCGCTCCGCCCTTGAAACAACTGGTCAGGGCAGGCTGGCTGGGCATGAAGACCGGCAAAGGTTTCTATGATTACAGCAAAAAATAGTCTTTTGCCGTATTGGCAGCAAGAAAAGGGGGTAACGCCGTGCCATATGCAAACCTTATTCTGGAGCGCCAAGATGAAATAGCTATTTTATATATTAACCGGCCCAAGTTCTTGAATGCGTTAAACGCCGAAACCCTGGGGGAGAT
Source organism: Syntrophomonadaceae bacterium (assembly GCA_050949825.1). Taxonomy (GTDB): domain Bacteria; phylum Bacillota; class Syntrophomonadia; order Syntrophomonadales; family Syntrophomonadaceae; genus DTU019. Next base: position 18,636 of record JBMNGL010000015.1, read on the forward strand.
TTCGGCGGTGATCGATGAAGTCAAACAGGATCCCCATATCAAGGTTTTGATAATAACCGGGGCGGGAGACAAATCCTTCGTGGCTGGAGCCGATATCAATTTCATGTTTCCTCTATCTCCCGCTGAAGGGCGCTATTTCTCCGATATGGGGGAAAAGGTGTTCCGCAAACTGGAACTGATGGAAAAGCCCGTTATTGCAGCCATTAACGGCTTTGCCCTGGGGGGCGGCTGCGAACTGGCCATGGCCTGTGATATTCGCCTGGCGGCGGATAATGCCTTGTTCGGCCAGCCTGAAGTAGGACTGGGCATTATTCCCGGTTTTGGCGGCACTCAGAGGCTGCCGCGGCTGGTCGGGGAAGGACGCGCCAAGGAATTGACATTTACTGCTGACACCATTAAAGCCGATGAAGCCTTTCGTATGGGTCTGGTAAATCATGTCTATCCCGCGGCTGAACTTATGGAACAGGCTCGGAAAATGGCCCGCAAGATCGCGGCTAAAGCCCCGCTGGCGGTAGGCTATGCCAAATTTGCCATTGGTAAAGGTCTGCAGGTGGATATTGACACCGCTATGAGCATTGAGTCGGACATGTTTGGCCTGTGCTGCGCTACAGAAGACAAGAACGAAGGCCTGGGTGCCTTTGTGGAAAAACGCAAGCCGCAATTTAAGAACAAATAGAAAGCAATAAATTGAAAGGGAGGAGAAAACTGTGAAAGATGTTGTAATCGTCAGTGCCTGCAGAACGGCTATTGCCTCCTTTATGGGCAGTCTCAAGGATGTCTCAGCCCGGGACCTGGCCATTGCCGTCGGGAAAGAGGCAGTCAAACGGGCTGGCATTGATGCCGGCATTATCCAGGAACTATGCATGGGTCAGGTCTATCCCCATGGACAGGGCTCGCTGCCGGCCCGCCAGGTAGCCATAGCGGTTGGATTGCCCCCCGAAAGCACCGCCTGCAATGTCAACCAGAATTGTGCTTCAGGAATGAGAGCATTGGATGTAGCCATTCGCAATATTCAGGTTGGTGACACTGATGCGGCCCTGGTCATCGGGGTGGAAAATATGACCAACACCCCGTACATGGCCTTGAAAGGACGCATGGGATACCGCATGGGGCCGGGAAAACTGGAAGATGTTATGATCCACGACGGTTTATTTGACAGCCTGGTGCCCGGTCATATGGGACTTACCGCAGAGAATATCGCTGAGAAATATGGTATTTCCCGCGAGGAGTGCGATCAGCTGGCCTTAATGAGCCACCAGAGGGCCACTCGAGCCAGGGATGATGGCACTTTCGAGCGGGAAATTATTCCCTTTGAAATAAAAACCCGCAAAGGCAGCACCTTTTATGCCACTGATGAGCATATGATCCCCGACGCCAGCCTTGAAAAAATGGCTAAACTGCCCCCGGCCTTCAAAAAAGGCGGGGTGGTGACGGCTGCCAATGCTTCGGGTATAAATGACGGTGCCGCTGCCGTGGTGATTATGTCCAAAGATAAAGCTCTGGAACTCGGTCTTAAACCGCTTATGAAGCTGGTTGAAATCTGTCATGCCGGTGTAGTGCCTGAATTAATGGGGCTGGGTCCCGCCTTGGTTATTCCCAAATGTTTGATCCGGGCGGGGCTAAAGTTCGAAGATATTGAGTACTGGGAAATCAATGAAGCCTTTGCCGCCCAATTCCTGGGAGTGGGGCGCATGCTTAAGGAAGAGTATGGCCTGGAATTGGATATGGATAAATGCAACCTCAATGGGTCGGGTATTGCCCTGGGTCATCCGGTGGGCTGCACGGCCTTGCGCATTGTCGTCAGCCTGTACTACCAGATGGAAAAGATGGGTGCAACCCTGGGCGGAGCTTCCTTATGTGTAGGGGGCGGTCCAGCCATGTGCTCACTGTGGACCAGAAATATATAAATGTTGTTTATAGCGACTGCCCCTGTGCAATCGAGGCGCAGTCCCATGAAGATGTGAGGAGGGAAAAGAAATGGATTTTCGTCTCAGTGAAGAGCAAGAAATGATGAAACGAATGGCGCATGATTTTGCTGCCAATGAAATCGCACCCTATGCCGGAGAATGGGACCATAATCATGTCTACCCCCAGGAATGCCTGGATAAAATGCAAGAATTGGGCTTTATGGCCATCGGCGTGCCCGCCGAGTATGGTGGCCCCGGCCTGGATCACCTCACCCAGAACATAGTCGCCGAAGAAATCTGCTGGGGGGATGCCGGTATTGGCACTATTATGGTTGCCAGCACGCTGTTGGCCACCGACCCTATCCATGTAGCCGCCAACGAGGAGCAAAAGAAAGAATGGTTCGGCCGCATACTGGACGGGGAGCTGGGGGCCTTCTGTTTGACCGAGCCTGGCGCCGGTTCAGATGCGGGTGGTATTTCCACACGCTGTCAAAAGGTGGGTGATGAGTACATCCTGAATGGCTCCAAGCAGTTCATCAGCAATGGCGGAACCGCTGGAATGTATACGGTCCTGGCCACCCTGGATAAGAAAATGGGCACCAAGGGCATGTGTTGCTTCATGGTGGACCGCAATTCTCCCGGTATAACGGTGGGCAAAGTGGAAGACAAACTGGGCATAAGAACCTCCAATACCACCGAGGTTATCTTTGAAGATGTCAAAGTCCCGGCTAAAAACCTTATCGGGAAAGAAGGCCAGGGTTTTTATATTATCATGAAAACCCTGGATATCTCCCGGGCCAGTATTGCCGCCATGGCCACCGGTGTAGCCCAGCGCTGCCTGGATGAATCCCTTGCCTATTCGCAGTTGCGCACCCAGTTCGGCAAACCCATTTGCAACTTCCAGGCCATCCAATTCAAGCTGGCCAATATGGCCATGCGCATTCAAGCCTCACGCCTGCTCTATTATGAAGCCTCATCACTGCAGGATATGGATGTACCCCGTTTTAGCAAATCGGCCTCATTATCCAAGGCGTTTGCCGGTGATACAGCCATGTACTGTGCCATTGAAGCTGTACAGGTATTTGGCGGTTACGGCTACACCCGGGAGTATCCGGTGGAAAAACTGATGCGTGATGCCAAGATATTCCAGATATATGAAGGTACCGGCGAAGTACAGAGGCTGGTCATTGCCGGTGACCTTTTAAGAGGTTAGTTAAGCAGATTTCAATTGGGGCTGATGAGGTGCCCGACACCCGCCCCATTTGGAATTCTATACCAATAAAAGGAGGAGGCTTAAATATAATGAATTATTCTGAAGAGTACGCCCAGAAACTGGTGAGCGCAGATGAGGCGGTTAAATGTGTCAAGTCGGGGGATTGCGTGCAGTATAGCGAGTTTGTGATGAATTCACATGTGCTTGATGCCGCTTTGGCCAAACGCAAAGATGAACTCAGGGATGTGGTAGTGCGCACCACCACCTGCCCCTTTCCCCCGCAAATCGTACAGGTAGACCCCGAACGGGAGCATTTCACCTATATTGATCTGCACTTTAGCGGGGCCAGCCGCAAATTGCACGATAAGGACCAGTGCTTTTTTTCTCCCTTGACTTACCATGAAATTCCTTCCTGGTATACCCGCGGCTATGTGCCGGTGGATGTGGCCATGATCAAGGTAGGCCCCATGGACAGGGATGGCTTTTTCAGTCTCGGCACCTCCCATTCCATTACCTCGTTTACAGTACGTGCCGCCAAAAAGGTCATCATTGAGGTTAATAATACCATTCCCCGTACCCGGGGCGGATATAATGAAAACATACACATTTCACAGGTTGATTATATTGTAGAAGGGGACCACCGTCCCTTGATTCAACTGCCGGAAATACCTGTTACCGATGTAGACAACAAAGTTGCCGAAATCATCGTCAATGAGATACCCGATGGGGGTTGCCTGCAATTGGGCATTGGCGCTATGCCCAATGCCATCGGGGCTTTGATTGCCAAATCGGATTTAAAGGATCTGGGTGTGCATACCGAAATGTTGGTGGACTCTTATGTGGATATGTATCAAGCGGGGCGTATTACCGGCAAGCGTAAACAGATCAATCCGGAGAAGATGGTCTATACCTTCGCCATGGGAACCAATAAACTGTATAACTTCCTGGATGACAACCCGGCCTGTGCCATATTCCCGGTGGATTACACCAATAATCCCTTTGTAATCGGGCAAAACGACAATATGATGGCCATTAACAACGCTATTGAAGTTGATCTCTTTGGGCAGGTGTGCTCAGAGTCGTCCGGAGTTCGCCAGATCACCGGAACTGGGGGGCAGTTTGACTACATCTTTGGTGCCTACAAATCCAACGGGGGCAAAGGCTTCATCTGCCTTAGTTCAACCGTTAAGGGCAAGGACGGTGAACTGATCTCCAGAATAGTGCCTACTTTGCCTAATGGCGCTGTCGTGACGGTCCCGCGCAGTATTACCTCCTATGTGGTTACGGAATATGGCATCGTCAACTTGAAGGGCAAAGCCACTTATGAACGGGCTGAACTGCTGATCAGCATCGCCCATCCACAGTTTAGAGATGAGCTGATCGAGCAGGCCGACCAGATGAACATATGGCGCCGCAGCAACAAGATTGTATAAACCGTGGAAAGCTGCCGCCCATGGTTGCCTGGGCCGGACAATATCAAACCAAGAGGTTGTAAAGGCAGTCAATTGCCCCACATTGGCCTGGGAAAATAGGCTTCCTGAAGGAGCGCAGGTGGGCGGAGAAACTGGAGGGTGACACGGGGACGGCAGACTGTGTGGAAAGTCTCTTAATTCATCAAATGCATCTCCAAAGTGGGGGACGGACGCGATGTTATGGGTCAAATAATAGTCAAAAATCGGCCATAAGTGGGGGCAATTAAAAACCACTACACGGTTTTTGCACAGTCTAACGGGGTTGTTGTCACCCCATCCCCGTGTCACCTGAAGCCAATATAACAAAAATGGCGGGAGCACGCTCCCGCCATTTTGATGCAAAGTTATAACTCGCGCGACGTTTCTGCCAGTTTCTCGGCGATATTGGCCATTTCCATCACTGATGCGGTAACCTCTTCGGTAGCGGCAGCCTGTTCCTGGCTCTGCTTCAAAGTCCCTTCCGAGGCATCCTGAACCGCCTTGATATTGCTGTCTGTTTCCATCAATAGCTTTCTAATCTGTTCAGCGGTCTGTTTGGACTGATCACTTAATTTTCGTATTTCGTCGGCTACCACACCGAAGCCGCGGCCGTGTTCACCGGCCCGGGCCGCTTCGATAGCGGCATTTAAGCCCAGCATCTTGGTCTGGTCTGCCACCACCTTGATAAACTCAATTATTTCACCGATTTGGGTGGAGACCGCGGCTACCTCCCGGACTCGCTCCGAAAGATGGCCCTCATTGGTTGATATCTCGCCGGCAGAGGCAGCCACCTCTTCCATTACCGAAGCAATTTCCTGTGTGCTGGCACTGATATTGGCGGCCAGGCCCTGCAGTTGTTCGGCAATGGTTCTGGAGGTAAAGAGGGTAAGGGTTCCCACCAGGTCTTTATCATCGGGATCAAATAGCGGTATGGAGATAGCCTGAAGGGCTTCACCATATACACTGGCATCGACCTGTTTGGCGATAACCTGCTGCTTGCGGATGGCCTCTTTTGAGACCCCATTATCCAGCAGGGTAGCATCAACCTTCAGTGCCGGCAGATCAAAATGGCTGGAGCCATTGCGCATAGCAATTTTGTCCAAACTGGTAATGGCCATGAAGGCTCCGCCGGGATAGGCTTCACAAAGGTGCGGCGCAAAATCCGGAAAAGCCTGCGCAACCGGATGCAGCTTAGGGATCATAACCCCGCAAGACCCCGTTACATTGCCGTCTTCAATGATAGGCTGCACCCACACCTTGAGGCGGGTTCCGTACACATTGCGCTCCACCGTTTCAACATATTGTTTACGGTCGCGCATACTGCGGTGAATCAGACCGCCCTGAACCAACGGATCTCCTTCTTTGAATAAATCCAGGCCGTTGCTCTGCACGAAGGTGTAGCGATTTAAATCGGTAACGTACAAGATGCAACCTCTTTCGTAGGTCTGTGCCAGTTGCCGTGATAATACTTTGAATGATGTGACCAGATCGCTCATCAATGCCCCTCCTTCAAGAATATTGTATTTTGTCTGGGAAATTGGTGGTGCGAAAATATTATATTTTCACCAGGTACAATTCATGTAAAGCCAGACTAGCTGGTGCTTAGAAGCGAATTGTTCCAAATTCCCAAACAATTAGTATTTATAGTTATATCGTCAATAGTTGCCATACCATTTATACAAAAACCTAAAAAACATGGAGATAATTCATAAGCTAGTAAAATTATGACAGGACATCTCCTCTTATATCCCGTTTCGCAGACTCTACTTTTGCTACTGCGGCCATCCGCCTGGCATGGGGCTTTCTATGCTGCCTATTCCCCTGAACGAATTAAGGAAATAGCGAACCTTTCCATCAATTGCTCAGCGCCAGGGTTTTGGATGGGGTGGTGCGTTTGAGGCCACTGCTGAATATGCTAGTAGTGCGGGAGTGCAAGCAGGGAAAGGAGGACCACATGAAAATTGGAATTGATCCCGGCCACGGCGGGCAGGATCCCGGTGCTGTCGGTCTAAGTGGAAGCAGGGAGAAGGATGTAAATCTGGCCATTGCCCAGAGAGTACAGTTTTTGCTGAACCGGATGGGGTTAAAGACGGTTATGAGCCGCAGCGATGACATTTCTATGAGCCTCCCGGCAAGATCCAATCTATTCAATAACAGCGGGGTGGATTATGCTGTCAGTATACACTGCAACTCCTCGCATGACCCGGCACCCAACTATATCAGCACTTATATACAGGCGCCCGGCGGTGCGGCAGAAAGGTTGGCGGATAAGGTGCAAAAGTGGTTGGTTGGAGCCACTGGCTGGAAGGATGGGAGGGTTCGGATACAAAACCTGCATATGACCCGAGAAACACGAATGCCGGCAATTTTATGCGAATGCGGATTTATCAGCAATCCTGCTCAAGAGGCGGTACTAAACAGCAGAGAGGGGCAGACCCGCATTGCCAGGGCGATAGCCGCCGGTTTGGGCGAATTTTTAGATATCGATGCCGGGGCCGGGGAAAGCCAGCCGGTAGAAACATGGAAGCAAGATATTATGGATAAGGCTATTGAGACTGGTTTAATTACCGCTGTACACCAACCCGATGACATTGCGCCCAAGTGGTTTGTGCTGCAAGTAGCCTTAAATTCAATGGCTGTGTTGCCAAGGAAGCAATAGTGTCGGTGAAAAGCCGCAAAGAGGTGTCAGGGCCATAACCAAAAGCCCCCGACCGGGGGCTTTAACAATCAAGTTACTTGTTAGGGTGGTGAAAACCTTAACCGACTGCCATGGCGCTGATGCTTAAATTGGTAAGCGATGCTGACACGATATTAACGGAATTGACATTTACGATTTCTACAACATAGGTATAAGAAGAATATAAATGACCCATAATTGGAACAAAAACATTATTCTGCCATTTATGCCGTTAATGTATGCCAAAACCCTTTAATTTGTTACTGGCCTATCTACTGGGTGTTAGACAAGCATTTAACTGCGGAATGATGAAGCGAAAAATAACATCATTTGGTAAAATAAATTGTAACAAGTATTTGATTATCGAGGAGATTTCAGTTAAACTGTTTGTAGCCCTATAACATGCGGATGAACGAACCTTCTCGATTGCTTCAATCTTGGGGAGTAAAGATGATAGGCGCTTCCCTTGGTAGGGCAAAAATCAAGGAGGTTTTTTTATGTATTCTGACAAAACGTTAAACTGTAAGGATTGTGGACGGGATTTTGAGTTTACTGCTTCCGAGCAGGAGTTTTACGCACAAAAGGGGTTCACCAATGAACCAGGTCGGTGTCCGGAATGCCGCGCCGCGCGCAAGGCTCAAATGGGTGGCAGTCGCGGCGGCTACGGTCAATCAGAACGCCAGATGTATGCGGCAGTTTGTGCCACTTGCGGAAAAGACACTACCCTACCGTTCAAGCCGAGCGGAGATAGACCGGTTTACTGCAGAGACTGCTACAAACCGCAGCCCCGCAGAAATAGCTGGTAAATAGAGACAGGCAAAACTCCCTGGAATACCGGGGAGTTTTTTTATTGGCTGGCGGATAGGGTGCTTGTGTTGCGGACAGTATTTTGTGGGTCAACTGAAATAAATTGAGGGTGTTAGCCTGCGCAAATAATTGAGCGAAAATAAGTGATGGTAGCTGGCGGGTTTTCTGATTGAGATAGGGGACAGATTGCCCGGATGAGTTCCTCTTCTTTACGGCTGCCAAAAGGCTGCTATCCTTTGGACCAAAGCCCAACCAGGGTTCAAATCAGCAACTGGCGAAGCCAGTATTGTTTCCGGGACAAGAATAGGCGCATAATCCAAAATATATTAAAATCGCGCCAAGCGGCGCGATTCATAATTTTCAAATGGTGAGCCATGGAGGATTCGAACCTCCGACGCCCTGATTAAAAGTCAGGTGCTCTACCTGCTGAGCTAATGGCCCGTAAAATAATATGGCTGGGGTGGATGGATTCGAACCAACGCATGACGGAGTCAAAGTCCGTTGCCTTACCGCTTGGCTACACCCCAACAGTCAAGAGTATACTAGGATAAAGCTGACAGTGTCAAGATTAAATTGGGGTGGGTGATGGGACTCGAACCCACGACCCCCAGAGCCACAATCTGGTACTCTAACCAACTGAGCTACACCCACCACAAAAAATGTTAGTTCGAAAGTGGCGTCCCCGGAGGGATTCGAACCCCCGACCCACGGCTTAGAAGGCCGTTGCTCTGTCCGGCTGAGCTACAGGGACAAAGAAATGGAGCGGGTAGAGGGAATCGAACCCTCGCAACCAGCTTGGAAGGCTGGGGCTCTACCACTGAGCTACACCCGCCCGCAAAGTGTATTATACCTTTTTTAATGGACCATTACAAGAAATAGTTTGAATTGTTTAAGATTTCGGTGCTCCGGTAAGGCATCATAGCCCAAATTATATTATATGCTCCGGCAGCCAACCGTATACATGATGGCTGAACTCACCATGTCGAAATAAATAATAATTTAAGGACAGGGAAGCGACAAAACATGTCAAAATCTCTAAAGGTGTTCATCTCCCCGATAGCTAACTACCATGTTTAGATATGGCGAAAAGGGTGGGGGGATAAGTGAAGGCGAAAAAGCAAACCTGGAACAAATCTAAAACTTGTCATTGCCAAATCGATACAGGCAGAGACAGCATTGCTTTGGCGAAATGCGACTATTCGGCAGAGTATGTTGAATCCGACCGGGGTGCATGTCGAAGCCTGGATGTCAATCAGGAATTGGAAGAACGCTGGCATTTAAGTGAAGCACGATATAGCCATGCGGTGAGCAATCAAGAGCAACTGGTATGCCGAGTACAGCCAGACTCCACCATTATCTTTGTAAATGAGGCCTTTTGCCGCTATTTTGGGGGTATGGCCAGCGATTACCAAGGGCCAAAGCTTCCTGGCAATTGCTGCAGAAGTGGATCGACAAGGGATTAAGGATACCTTGCAGTCATGCCTGGGAGGTAACTCTACCGGGGTTTATCCGTGGCGAATGATGGGTGTACAAGGCCAGGTAACCTGGATGCAGTGGTCGATGCAGGCTCTATACAATCATCGGGGTTTACTGGTGGAACTGCAGCTAGCGGGGCGGGATACACACTGGAAGATGCATGAGGCGGTGAGAGAATCTGAGGTTTATTATCGCACCATCTTTGAAACCACAGCAACGGCCATGATCATTTATGGTGAAGATGGCATCATCGCCCGGGCTAATTCAGAATTCGAAAAGTTGTGTGGATACAGTAAAGCGGAGATTGAAGGCACCAAATTCTGGACGGATTTTTTTTATGATGAAAAACTAGCCTTTATTGAACGATGTGATCACTTGCACGAGTTTAACCTGGAAGGGGTGCCAGCCCGGTTTGAAAGCCATTTTCAGGATCGTTATGGGCAAATAAAAGATGTTTTGGTAACGGTCGCCTTTATACCCATAAATCGCAATCGGGTGGCTTCGATTGTTGATATCACCGAGCGCAAGCAAATGGAACGGGAACTGCTGCGCCTGGATCAATTGAACCTGGTGGGAGAAATCGCGGCCAGTATCGGTCACGAGGTGCGCAACCCCATGACCAGCATTCGCGGGTTTTTGCAGATTATGAGTGAAAACGAAAACCCCGTATGCCCCAGAGCGGGAGTATTTTGATCTGATGATTGAAGAACTCGATCGGGTGAATATGATAATCACGGAATTTTTGCTTATGGCACGCGATAAGCAGGTAGATCTTAGGCCGCAAAGCTTAAATCACATTTTGAAAAACATATCCCCGTTGATTTGTGCCGATGCCATGTCACAGGATAAGAACCTGCAGCTTGAGTTAGGTGATATTTCCTTGCTGATGTTGGACATAAAAGAGATTCGTCAGATGGTATTTAACCTGGCCCGCAACGGGCTGGAGAGCATGAACAGTGGTGGGATCTTAACCATACGCACCCTCCAAAAAGGGGAACAGGTTCTGCTGGAGGTTATAGATCGGGGCCAGGGCATTCCCCCTGAAATCCGGGAGCGAATCGGGGTGCCCTTTTTTACCACCAAGGACAATGGGACTGGATTGGGATTGTCGATATGTTACAGCATTGCAGCCCGTCACCAGGCCATACTCAAAGTGTATTCGAGTTCACAAGGAACTTGCATTACAGTCTTCTTCAATCTTCAGGCCTAATCACACTGTCATTACTATGAAAGCCCCTTGTTTTTGTTATGCCTTAAGGGCAACGCCCGAAGGATCTCCGATTTGGAGTAACGTTTTCGTTTATCGTGATGTGGTAACACATGGGAATTCTGAGCGCAGCAAAGAATTTAAGGAAGTACGGAACGTGGATTATTATAAAGAGGCTATCCTCCCTGGGACAGCCTCTTTTGAATTCTTTTGAATGGTTACTGGTTGCCTGTTAACGGTTGACTGCTCTGCAGATAGGACCTTACAATCAAGCGGTCGTATTGCCCGTTGATGGGATGCAGCGGTGTGCAGGTGGTCAGGGTCAGGGCCGGCCGTGGTGTGGGCGCGATTACGCTCCAGTCCCGGCTGTGGGTTTCAAACACCGACTCTACGCTGTAGAGATAAACCACATTCCGGTAGGTCAAGCTGATTTCATCCCCAGGGGCCATTTTATCGAGGTGATAGAAAGGTGAACCATAAGCATTGCGGTGGCCGGCTATAGATAGATTCCCGGTAAGAGGGTCGCCGCTCTGGGTGTAGATCCCCGGCCATTTCTTCAGATCAGCCTCGGAAGTCCCATACCCTACCTCCAGGTTAAGGCCCAGTTTGGCAATGGCCAGGCTGCCGACCACAGTGCCCTCAACGGGTGGAGCAGGGGGAGACTCAGGAACAACGGCAACTGGTGCCTCCACTTCAGGAGCCGACTCAATGACTGCTTCCGGAGCCCTGAAATACCCGTAGTAGATGTCTTTTAAGAAAGGGAAGAGGGCCAGGGTGGCCCCGGCGAATATGAACAGGATGGCTGCGATGCTGATGATTCGCCTGGATTTTCTAGCCCTCTTCTTGCCTTGCGGCATTTAGTTCATTCCTTCCATGAATATTAGGATCTTCTTCTCAGGATCATGCCTCCACCGGCCAGGAGCAGTCCCATGGCAGTCAGCAGGATATTGCTGGCGCCGGTCTTGGGCAGTTCCGGCAAGACTTCGGGGATGATAACCGGTTCCAGCGGTGGTGTTACCACCGGGGGTTGCACCACTGGAGGCTGAACAACCGGTGGTTCTGGAGGAATTACGACGCTTTCTTCACCGCCGCCACTGCTGCCGGGATCGTCGCCGCCACCACCGCTTGTGCTGAAGCGGTTGGTAATGACTATGCTGCGAGTGTCATCTTCACCGACCACAAAGGTGTCCGCAGGATCGTAATTATCGTTGTTCAAGGTATAGTCTACACCCAGGAAGCGGGAATGATCAACCGCACTTTCTTGGACTGAATATACGCCAGGTTCAACTTCGGTGCTGATGGTCTGGCCATCGCGAATGGTAAAGGTCTTGACTACGGCGGGTTCTCCCTCGGTCTCATATCCCTCATATCCGTAGATGGTTACCTGGTATCCGCCGCTGGGGCCATCGCCGGTTACATTCTTGCTAACCTTGATATAGCTCTTTTTGCTGTCGCCGCCACCGCCAGATTGCCCTTTATAATGGTTGGTTACTCTGATAGTCCTGGTTTCATTTTCACCGATGGGCACGCCTTCTGCGCTGATTTCATCATAGATTCCATCTCCATTCAGTAAATCATAAGTAACTTGATCGGCGCCGCCAATTTGGTATTCCACCACCCTATAGGAAGCATAGGGGTCAACTTCTATGGGGTCTGTGGTTTGCCCGGCGGTTAAAGCGATGTTATCCATAAATGTCTGCCAACTACCGCCAATTTGACGGAGGATCACTTCGTCAACCCATTTTTCAATGCGGGCCATGAAGCCGGTTGGTTCAGGATCGGGAACCTCCCCGGTCAAGCGCTTCTCAATCTGCAGGTAGCTATGATATACCAGAGGTGGATTGTAGGTGTTGGTAACTGTAATGGTAATATTGGCACCTTTATCTTCCGGGAATAGGAATACTCCATTCTCGTCAATAGCTACATCCGTTGATGCAAATGTTACAGCAACATTTGCAGCTGCGGTTTCCTGGAGCCTATATTCACCAGGTGTCAACTCATATAGAGTCCAGGCTGCTCCGCTGCCATTAAATGTGTGAGTACCAATTGTTACAGCAGGGTCGGGGGTTGTGAACATCAGGCTGAAATCTGCTGTCTCAGCGATATCATTATCAGCATAATTCACGAAATTCTTGACAATTTTCAATTTGTTTGATTCCGAGGGTGGATTATAGGTATTGGTCACCGTAATGGTAACATCGTCAGTCTGACTGGCCGGGATGGTGAACGATCCATCATTATTAATTTCCACCTGGTTAGAGCTGAAGCTGACATCAACATTGGTTAAAGGATCTTCTGCTATGGTATAGGTTTCGCCAGAGGTTATTTCACATACATCCCATGTGCCATTCTCGGTGAAGGTGTTGCTACCAGAAAAATCATTCCCGCCGCTTACCGTTACCGTAGCGGTTTTGGTTACATCGTCGGGATAGTCTACGAAGGTTTTTTCAACGATCAGTTTGGGGTTTGAGCTTGGC
>JBMNGL010000016.1:0-55258 GCA_050949825.1 Syntrophomonadaceae bacterium
CTCAGGATGACAATTGTAGGTTGCTCAGGATGACTATTGTAGGTTGCTCAGGATGACAATTATAGGCCGCTCAGGATGACAATTGTTGGTCGCTCAGAGGGTTAAATACACTGTTGCTGCAACCGAGGAGATTATATGCTGATTTGGAGAGATAAGGCCCTGCGGGGTACGATATGGAAGATTGCCTGGCCGGCTATGGCAGAGATGGTTTTATATATGCTGGTCGGGGTGGTGGATGTGGCTGTAGTGGGGCGCCTGGGGGCCGTTCCCCTGGCGGCTGCCAGCCTGGGCGCGGAAATATTCTTTTCGCTGGTATTGTTTTTAAATGCCCTGGGAATCGGGGCCTCCATTCTGGTGGCTCAGGCCAAAGGGGCCAGTCACCTGGATGAGGCCGCTCAGGTGGCCGGGCAGAGTCTGCTCATGGCCTTGTTGATAGGTTTGGCCACAGCCGTCTTAACCCAGCTTTTTCTGGTGCAGATCCTGGCTTTATTCAAGGTGGAGGCGGCGGTAAATGTACAGGCCATGCGCTACCTGCGCATTACCCTGGCTTTGGTGCCCTTCGCCTTGATCCATTATATGATCAACTCCATTTTTCGGGGGTTGGGGCGAACCGACATCCCTATGAAAATCGCAGTTTTCACCAATATCATCAATGTGGTGGGTGATGTGGTTCTGGTATTCGGGTTGTTCGGCTTCCCCGCCATGGGGGTGGCTGGAGCGGCCCTGGCTACCAGTATAGCCCACGGGCTGGGTTTCATCCTGGGTGTGGTGGTGTTGCTGGGAGACTATACCGAACTCAAGGTGCGCTTAATGCATGTGTTTTCTCTGCAGTTAAACATCCTGCGCAGGATATTGAATTTGGGCATTCCCGGGCTGGTGGAGCAGCTTTTCACTACTGTGGCCCAACTGACCTCCACCTATCTGCTGGTTTTCCTGGGCACGGTGGCTTATGCTTCCCATCAGGTAGCCCTGGTGGTGGAATCAATCTCTTTTATGCCCGGTTTCGGTTTGGCCATTGCGGTGACCACCCTGGTAGGTCAGGCGGTAGGGGCTCGCGATCCGAATAAGGTCACCATGAGCAGCCGGGGCTGCCTGGAGATGGCCTGCTTGCTTATGGGGATAATAGGGGTTTTGTTTGCCGCCTTCCCCAATTTTATTGCCGGTCTTTTTACCAACGACCCCGATATTATCAAGACGGCCGGGCTTTTGGTGCGTATTGCCGCCCTGGAGCAGTTGACTATAGCGGCATCCATGGTGATGAGCGGGGCCATCAAAGGCTCCGGCGATACCCGCACCCCGATGTATATATCCACCGTTTTTACCTGGGTGGTGCGCATTCCCCTGATGTACGTTTTTATAATGATCCTGCACTGGCCGGTGTCCATGATATGGCTACTATTCATCATCGACTGGGCGCTGCGCTGCGCAGTCTACACCGTGATTTACCGCCGCAAAAGGTGGCTCGAAAAAGCCCTGCCCGCTTCCGGCAGTTGACAAGGGGTAACGGGCAAGTGGGGACGGTTCAAGCAAGAACCGTCCCCACTTGCCCGTTGGGCGTCATGTCACCCGGTGCCAGGCACCGGGTAAAGTTGTTTACCAGAGTTGCAGGCGGCGGGCTTCGCTTTTTAAGTAGTCGCGGAAGTTGGGGTGGGCGATGCTGATCAGGGCCTTGACCCGCTCGGATACGGAGCGTCCGCGCAGACAGACGGCGCCGAATTCGGTGGCCACGTAATCGATATCCACCCGTGAGGTGGTTACTGCGGTCCCGGCATCGAATTGGGGCACTATTCTTGAAACCTGGTCGTTTTGGGCTGTGGCGTAGAAGGCAATGATGGATTTGCCCCCCGGCGATTCCTGCGCTCCTTTGACAAACTCCTTGTGGCCGCCGGTGCCGCTGAACAGGCGCTGTCCCACTGATTCGGCGGAGCATTGTCCGGTCAAATCCATTTGCAGGGCAGCATTTATGGATACCATTTTATAGTTCTGGCGGATTACCGCGGGATCATTCATCACCCGCGCCGGCAGAAATTCTATAGCCGGGTTGTCATCCAAAAATTCATACAAGCGGCGGGTGCCTACGCCGACATCCCCCACGAATTTCCCTTTAAAAATGGTCTTTTTGCGGTTGGTGATGGCGCCGGCCAAATAAAGATCGAGAATAACATCAGAGATCATCTCGGAATAGACGCCGAGGTCTTTTTTATCTTTGAGATAGTGGCCTACTGCCCCGGGAATGCCGCCAAACCCAAGCTGAATGGTAGAACCGTCTTCAACCAGTTCCGCTACATAGCGGCCGATCAGTTCGGCACGAGGATTGGGCGGATCCGGTTCCAGGGTGGGCACTTCGTGATCAGCTTCAATAATATAGTCAATTTCAGAAATATGCACCAGGGTTTCCCCGAAAATCCGGGGAAGACGCGGGTTGACTTCAATTATCACCAGATCCGCTTTTTCAATGGCTTCCTTTTCAAAAACCGAAGAAAGCGAGGTGGTCAGGTAGCCGTGTTTATCCATGCTGGAGGCGCTGCCCCAGAATATGTTGGGGCGGCGGTAATCGAGCCGGTTCTTCAGAAAGCTGTGCAGCTCCATGGGAACAAAGTGGACCGTACCCATGGAGTGGCCTTTACGCGGACCGGGGCTTAAAAACCAGCAGTTTAAAAGCACGGATTCTTTGAGTTCGGGATCAAGATAGAAGGGGTAGTCGCCCGTCATTTGAGCGTTGACGATGGAAACATTTTTGACCCGGCCTTTGAGCAGGTGCAGGTGATTGAAAAGGTTCACCGGCTCGGTAGCGCAGAGGCTGGTTATTATTTCGTCATTGTCTTCAATAAGGTTCAGGGCGGTGTCAATGGGTATTAGCTTACGGCGGTATTGTTGTTGGTAATCCATTCGGCACCTCATTTGCTATTGTTAATATGAAAACAGATACAATCCAATCTACATAAGTGTTTTTGCCCTGCAGGCATGGGGGGTAGATAAATCTTCGCCAGGCCCAAGATTCTTCGCTGCGCTCAGAATGACAGAAGGCTGCGCTCAGAATGACAGAAGGCTGCGCTCAGAATGACAGAAGGCTGCGCTCAGAATGACAGAAGGCTGCGCGCAGAATGGCAAAAACGCTACTGTTGTTGTCCAATTAGCATAAGTGGTTTTGCCCTGCAGGCATGGGTTATTGAATAATAATCACATGAGCAATTATGACATAAATCCCCTAAATTTTCAATTACAATAAAGGACCTTGAAGCAGCGCTCCTAAGCGAGGGGCGGCTTTTATACCCCTGATTGCTCTCGGCAGCCTTCTGCGAAGGCCGCTCTGCCCAACCGGTCCCCCCGTGTTTCCCAACGATAACCTGCCGGGGGACAATATTGCTTGCCGGCCCTGGAGAACGATCGGATGTCCAGCGAAAAACTGGGCTGCTTCCGGCTATGCGCCGGAAAGATGGCCCCCAGCGGCTGACAGCTCTATTGTTTTCAAAAAGCTAGTCTCCAGAGATGATATTGCCCAGGATGCCGCCCAGGCCTTTGCTTTCTTCGCGGGAACCGGTTGCCCGGGAAGCGGCCACAATGCGGTCAGCCAGGCGCGACAAGGGCAGGCTCTGCAGATAAACCAGGCCGGGGCCGGTTACTTTGGCCAGGAATAAGCCTTCACCGCCGAACAGGGCATTTTTGAATCCGCCCACAAACTCAATATCATAATCCACCGATTCAGAAAAGGCCGCCAGGCAGCCAGTATCTACCTTTAGCACCTCGCCCGCCTGCAATTCCCTCTTGACGAGCAGGCCTCCGGCATGCACAAAAGCCATTCCATTGCCCTTTAAACGCTGCAGGATAAAACCTTCTCCGCCGAACAGGCCAGCGCCGATCCTTTTCGTAAAGGCTATCTCGATATCAATGCCCTGCGCCGCACAGAGGAAGGAATCCTTCTGGCACAGGAAACGTCCCCCTAATTGCCCCAGGTCCAGGGGGATGATTTTGCCCGGATAAGGGGCGCCAAAAGCCACTCTTTGCTTGCTTCTGCCCGAGTTAAGGAAGGTGGTAATAAAGAAGCTCTCCCCGGTGACCATGCGTTTGAAGCCGGCGAACATGCCTCCCCCGGTGCCGGTCTGCATTTGAATGTCCTTATCCATGTAGGTCATAGCCCCGGCCTCGGCGCGGACCCCTTCTCCGGGATCCAACTCGATCTCCACCAATTGCATATCGTCCCCAAAAACCTGATAATCAATTACATCTGCCATTACTTGGTCCCCTTTCTCATTGTATATAATGGCCGGCTGGCTTGAACACAGCCTGACCTTACAACCATTTTGCGCCGCAAAAATAACAGCATGCCAGGGTCAACAATGATTGTTTGCACCTGCATCCAATATGGTTCACAGGTTGATGCAGATCGGAATGGCCGTAAATTTCATGCAGTTACTCCCGGGCTTTGCGGAGGTTTTCAGGATGCTGTACGGCCACGGGCTGGGGCTGTTATTAAGAATACAATGATTAATTCGGGGTGTTGCCCGGGATGTTGTGTGCTGGTGGCGGGCACATCATACCTGCTTTCTGCTGGTCAGGATAACCTCCGTTGCCAATATTATATCTTAAGCAGGCAAGGTTTGAGAAGGTTATAAAACCTTGCGCACCATGCGGCAGATGCGATAGGTGTTGACGGCGCGTGGGCCGGAGCACTGAAGCAGGGACTGGGCCATGGCTTGATAGGATTGGGCGGGGATTTTTAAGTCAGATAAATACAGCCCTAGGAGGCCTTCAACAACCGTGGTGTGGAAGGCCTGGTTGGGCATACTGGCGGCGCAATCGTGAGCCTGGTAAATGAAGTACTTGAGACGTTCCTCCATTTCGGCCTCATTACGGTAGTAAAAGGTAAAGTTCAGATCGCCGCCCTGCAGGTCTTCCTCCCGGTCAATGAAATAGTCGAGCAGGATATGCAGGCCGCAGATCCAGGGAAAATAGGCTTGCCAGGTGCGGTGCATGCTGGCGTCGTCAAGTTCCTCCCGGCAGGCCAGACCGAGCAGGGCAAAAACAGCCAGTGTGGAGCCAGTGGCGGCGGCAAACTCCTGCCAGCGCACCCCGATATAGCGGCGGGACTGCTGGCTGGCCCAGCTTATCAACTGCTCTTCCCGGACGTCTAAGTTAAGGTGCTTGCGCACCTGCAGTTCGCTGTACCAGTTAGCCAGTTCCCAGAGCCGCTGCTGAACTTTCCAGTAGTTGGGCAGGGTTTCAATCTGTGTCTGGCATTCTTCGACCAATCCGTTGATATAGCCACCATCCTCTTTATAAGGGTAATATAGGTAGTAATCCCCGCAGGTGCTGCCGGGGGTGAGCGCGGTCAAAAGGCTGTTGTGCAGATGGCGAAAAGCCTTGCCATCGGTGCTGCCGGCGCGATCGCAGAGATTATCCAAGTAATCGCACAGGGTCTGATAGGCCACAATAATGCGCAGCAAGGTTTTTTCATATTTTGGAGACAGGGCGGCAAACACCGCTCCCCCCTGGCAGTGAAAGGCTTTATGTTTCAGGCTGGCCAGGGCCATCTGGCGCAGCACCGGATCCGGACAGGGGAGTGCTTCAACCCGCCATTGACTCAGCAGTTTCTGCACCCGGGGCAGGATAAGCAGAATATGGTGCAGCAGCAGGGCCGATTGCCCCGGGGCGGCTTTGCGCCTGGGGCGCAGCGTTGCATTATGAGCGGCGGTTTTGGTAGAGGTCATCATCAGGCCTGCCTTTCCATAAGGGGATGATAGCGTTCCAGTACCGGGCGGTAGGTTTCAATAAAGCTTAAGCAGGTGCATTTCAATTCTTCCAAACTGTCGCCGGGGGGGATTTCCTGCAAATGTTCCAGGCCGCGCTCCAGGAAGGCGGCTGCGTGCTCAATCGCCTCTCCGATGCATCCGCTCACTATTACCAGGTTGATGATCTCGCCCAGGCTGGCCGCAATGCTGGAGCGCTGTTCCAACAAGTCACGCACCCGAGGCCCATGCTGCTCATTCTTCATGGCCAGGATGAGCGGCAGGGTTATGTTGCCCTGAGTCAGATCATTTCCCACCGGTTTGCCCAACAGGGCGCTGTCTGCCACCAGATCCATGACATCGTCAATAATCTGATAGGCGTAGCCCAGGCACAACCCGAATTGCTCCAGTTTTTTGATCTGCTGCGATTCGGCCTGGCTGACCAGCGCCCCAATTTTGCAGCTGGAGGCAAATAAACAGGCGGTCTTGCGATAGATCCTGTCATAATACTCATCCAGGCCCACATTGACATCATAGGCTAAACCCATCTGAATTATCTCCCCCGAGCACATTACCTTTATGGTGCGGGTGATATCCTCCATAACCAGGCTCTGCCGGTGGCGGTTGATGAGCTGGAAAGCGCTGGCGAAAAGGAAGTCCCCGGCCAGGACGCTGGCCGAATTTCCGCTGTGGGCATTGAGACTTTCCCGGCCGCGGCGCAGGAGAGAATTATCGATAATATCGTCATGCACCAGTGAGGCCAGGTGGATCAGTTCCACCGCCACGGCAATGTCCCTTACCACGATGTCATCATGCTCACTTAAGGCCGCGGTATGATAAACCAACCTGGGGCGCAGCATTTTGCCGCTTCCTGCCAGCAGGTAATTTATGATACTATCCACCCGGGGGTTGCCCGTACTGGCCACCTGGCGCAAGCGATTCTCTATGAGCTTGGCGGGGAAAACCGGTTTGAGGGCTGTTTCTTGTTTAATAATGATACTCCCCTTCTGATATATTCTGTTGTGGCTAGTATCCCCGACCATATACAGAATATACCAGTGGCATATTGCCCGGCCATGCACCTCTACAATTGTCATCCTGAGCGACCCGCTGGTGTCATCCTGAGCGGAGCGAAGGATCTTTCCCCGGGGGTTGTTCGCTTCGCGAAAGATCCTTCGCTGCGCTCAGGATGACATAAACCGGGCTTTGCCCTCAGGATGACATAAACGGTTTTGCCCTCAGGATGACATAAACGGTTTTGCCCTCAGGATGGCATAAACGGGTTTGCCCTCAGGATGGCATAAACGGGTTTTGCCCTCAGGATGGCATAAACGGGTTTGCCCTCAGGATGACATAAACGGTTTTGCCCTCAGGATGACATAAACGGGTTTTGCCCTCAGGATGACATAAACGGTTTTGCCCTCAGGATGGCATAAACGGGTTTGCCCTCAGGATGACAAAAACAGGGGGACTTTCATAGCAATGACAGAAAACTGCGTATAAAATGATAGGAGGCCATGTTCAAAATCAGAAAAGGCTGCCCTTAAGAATGACAGAATATTGCCGCTGTCATCCAGTTCTTACTGCGGGCATGAAGGTTTCCCTGCCGGAATTACCTGGCAACGATCCTGTTCTGTATCTGTTGGTGGGCAAAGTTTTCGATGCTGTCATCCAAGGGGTGGGAAATGGTGATGCCGCGGCGCCGGGCCATAGCTGTGATAAAGAAGTCGGCTACTGCCGGATTTTTGGGCAATAGGGGGCCGTGCAGGTAGGTGCCGATGAGGTTGTTGTGTTTGAGTCCTTCGCCGCCGTCCTGCCCATTGTTGCCATGGCCTTTGACAACCTGCCCAAACGGCTGCAGGTTTGCGTCTTGCAGATAGGTGCGGCCGCCATGGTTTTCAAAACCGACCACATTGGTAAGGACGCCGCCCTGTTCAACCCGGAGCAGAATATTGCCAATAAGGCGCGGTCGGGCCACGCGGGTGATAAAGTCGTAAATGCCCAGCCCCGGGATCTCTTTTCCATCGGGTGTGATATAGGCTTTGCCCAGCAGTTGGTAGGCCCCACAGATGAATAACACCGGCAGGCCTTGCCAGATGGCCTCATAAAAGGCATCGACCCTTTTGACCAGGTCCTGATAGACCAGTCCTTGCTCGCGGTCGGAGCCGCCGCCCATAAACACCATATCGATCCCGTTAAAATCAATAGGCTGGCCCAGGCGCACGGTGTGGATTTCACACTGCTGTCCGCGCCACTGCAGGCGCTTTTGCAGGCAGATCAGGTTGCCCCGGTCGCCATACAGATTCATTAAATCAGGATATAGATGCGCAATCTTAAATCTTGCCATTGCTTCTCCTTTAAAATCTTCTCACGTCCAGGTGCCGCAGGATCGGTCAGGTCAATATGCGTTGCAAGACTAACCGTTGTCAACCCAAGCTACCTTCTGTTGTCATCCTGAGCTACCTGCTGGTGTCATCCTGAGCGGAGCGAAGGATCTTAACCCGGGGTTGTTCGCTGCGCGAAAGATCCTTCGCTGCGCTCAGGATGACAAAACCGGGCATTGCCCTCAGAATGACAGAAAACTGCGTCCACAATGACAGAAGCCCACTGGTGTCAACCCGAGCTACCTACTGGTGTCAACCCGAGCTACCTACTGGTGTCAACCTGAGTGACCTACTGGTGTCATCCTGGGCGGAGCGAAGGATCTTAACCCGGGGTTGTTCGCTGCGCGAAAGATCCTTCGCTGCGCTCAGGATGACAAAAACCGGGCATTGCCCTCAGGATGACAGAAAACTGCGTCCACAATGACAGAAGCCCACTGGTGTCAACCCGAGCTACCTTCTGGTGTCAACCTGAGTGACCTACTGGTGTCATCCTGGGCGGAGCGAAGGATCTTAACCCGGGGTTGTTCGCTGCGCGAAAGATCCTTCGCTGCGCTCAGGATGACAAAACCGGGCATTGCCCTCAGAATGACAGAAAACTGCGTCCACAATGACAGAAGCCCACTGGTGTCAACCCGAGCTACCTTCTGGTGTCAACCTGAGTGACCTACTGGTGTCATCCTGGGCGGAGCGAAGGATCTTAACCCGGGGTTGTTCGCTGCGCGAAAGATCCTTCGCTGCGCTCAGGATGACAAAACCGGGCATTGCCCTCAGAATGACAGAAAACTGCGTCCACAATGACAGAAGCCCACTGGTGTCAACCCGAGCTACCTACTGGTGTCATCCTGAGCGGAGCGAAGGATCTTAACCCGGGGTTGTTCGCTGCGCGAAAGATCCTTCGCTGCGCTCAGGATGACAAAAACCGGGCATTGCCCTCAGGATGACAGAAAACTGCGTCCACAATGACAGAAGCCCACTGGTGTCAACCCGAGCTACCTACTGGTGTCAACCCGAGCTACCTACTGGTGTCAACCTGAGTGACCTACTGGTGTCATCCTGGGCGGAGCGAAGGATCTTAACCCGGGGTTGTTCGCTGCGCGAAAGATCCTTCGCTGCGCTCAGGATGACAAAACCGGGCATTGCCCTCAGGATGACAGAAAACTGCGTCCACAATGACAGAAGCCCACTGGTGTCAACCCGAGCTACCTACTGGTGTCATCCTGGGCGGAGCGAAGGATCTTAACCCGGGGTTGTTCGCTGCGCGAAAGATCCTTCGCTGCGCTCAGGATGACAAAACCGGGCATTGCCCTCAGAATGACAAAACCGGGTGCTGCCCTCAGAATAACAAAACCGGGCGCTGCGCTCAGGATGACAAAACCGGGTGCTGCGCTCGAATGACAAAACCGGGCATTGCCCTCAGAATGACAAAACCGGGTGCTGCCCTCAGAATAACAAAACCGGGCGCTGCGCTCAGGATGACAGCGCATGCGTTCAGAATCGTATTCTTAAGGGTTTTCATAGATGCGGCGCGGTTCGGCTTTGTGCAACGGTTCGCTCTGCAGGCGGCGCAGAATCTTCTGGCATTGGAACAGGGCGGTGTAGGTGGATAAAATATAGTGCACCTCGCCGGCCCCACTCAAGGCCGCTTTGATACCCGCCTCCAAATTGCTTTCTATTTGAATCATATTAGTATCGATGCCGGCATATTTGAGCCTGACTGCCATATCCCCGCTGCGCAAACCGGAGCAGACCAGGCACATGATCCCCGCTCCGGGCTGGCCCAAGACCTCCAGGTCTGCATCCCAGATCCAGGAGATATCGCGTCCGTCCGCGGCATTGTCATTTAAAGCCATAAAAAGATTCTTGGTGCTGCTGTCCTGCAACAGGGCTTCTACGCTCTGGTTGAATCCAGTGGGGTTTTTCACCAGGACTAAGGTGGCTGGTCGGCCTCCAATGTTAAAGCGCTCCATGCGCCCGGCCCGGGGTTCAAAGTGGGCTATGCTGCGTTGGATGACAGTATCTTCCACCCCCAGGACTTTGCTTAGGGTGACTGCCGCCAGGATATTGTAGGCATTGTAAAAGCCCTGGTAGGGGCTGGTGATGCTGAGTTCATTCACCTTCATAGTAATCTGGGGGTTAAGACTTAGATCGGCAGCGGTAAAGTCGGCGGCCGGGTTGCGGTTGCCGCAATGGGGGCAGCGATAGATGCCCAACTGCGCAAAGTGAAAACGCAGGTACTCGATTTCCTCCCCGCATATCATGCAATAGCGCCCTTCCCGGCTGTCGCTGCTTTCCATGACATCATACGGTGTTTCGGCAAAACCGTAATAGGTAGAGGGCAAACCGGTGTCCTTTGGAAAGCTGCTCATT
Organism: Syntrophomonadaceae bacterium; assembly: GCA_050949825.1. Classification (GTDB taxonomy): domain Bacteria; phylum Bacillota; class Syntrophomonadia; order Syntrophomonadales; family Syntrophomonadaceae; genus DTU019. Next base: position 10,478 of record JBMNGL010000016.1, read on the forward strand.
AAGGGGTCGTCAGCATTGAGCAAAAGCTGCATATCCTGACCGGTCACCCCATTCTTAATGAGGCCGATGGTATGATCCAACTCACCATAGCGATCCAACTGATCGCGGAAAAAGTTGGTGACCAGAAGCATTTGGGCTTTGACTTCAGACAGCAGCGGAGCAACATTGGCTTCGTCCGTTTCCAGCAGAGCATAGTCCCAGGTCCGGGTGCCGGTAAGGTTGGTGGCCTTGATAAAAGCGGCGGTGATTCCGCTTACCATGTTGGCCCCGGCCTGATTATGCACCAAACGCGAACCATTTTCCTGTAAAATATGCGCTGCCATGTTGCTGGTGGTGGTCTTGCCGTTAGTGCCGGTAATGACGATGATCGGTCCTTTGACCCGAGCGGCCAGTTTCCCGAGGATGGCCGGGTCGATCCAGCGCGCCACCCGCCCCGGAAGATCGGTGCCTTGATTGCCCAGCCAGCGGCTTATCTGCATGATAATCTTCGCGGCCACAATGGCCGCCATGCTGCGTAACAATTTATTGTGCCACCCTATCCTATAAATGATTGAAACCGGGTCTTGTCCACTAACAATGTATCATAAACCCCAACGGAAACAAAAGCGGACCTTGGATACCCAATGATTTTGGTGTCAGGTATTAAGAGGTCCGCCCGTATCTTTCCAGTTTTTAACCCCGACTACTTCCGCGATTCACACCTGGTTCCCCTGCAAGCCCCCTTGTTTGACGGCGCACTGGTTAAACGCGGTTAAAACCGCACGGTTTTCAGTTAAAAAGCAATAACTAAATGAGGAGTTATCATCGAAACGGCCTATTAGACTCCATTCCAGCCCTTTTTCGTTCAGTGTTGATCATATTTAATCAGCGCTATCTCTGTCTCATAATTGAGAGTTTTGCATAATAATCTTTTACAGAACAGCATTTCAATATATAGTGGAGCCTGAAAGATGGTTACACCATATATTGTGTCTTGCCAAAGATATCTGCGCAGATTTTGGCATTATGCAAAAGTCTCAATTGTGACTTTTCACCGTAGAAGCGCACCTTCCTTTAGGGGGCGATGCGGGACAGCCAGTCATAAACCCGGCGGCGGCGGTGTATATTCTTGTTGCACAGGCTTTGATAGATCTTTTCCAGTTCCAGGGCCATGTTCTGTGAGGAAATCTCCTCCGCCTTCAGCAAGGCGTTGTGGCGAAAATACTGATAAACCTTATTATCGCCTAAAAGGTGCAGGACAGCCCTGGTGAATTCCTCCTGATCACATTCGGTTAGCAATCCATTGATGCCATTATCCACCATGTCCAATACCCCATAGGCGCGAATTGCCACTACCGGCAAACCTGCTGCCATGGCCTCTATTAAGACCAATCCCTGGGTTTCGGTCATAGAGGAAAACACGAATAAATCAGCGGCATAATAGATCTTAACGAGGGTGTCAAAAGGCACCGCTCCGGTAAATATTACATCTCGCGTGAGGCTTAAGCCCAAATCCACCACCTGCCGCTTCAAGGCGTTTTCCAGCGGCCCCTGGGCGGTGATCACCAGGGTGGTCTGGGGTTTTTGCCGATGCACCTGGGCAAATGCATTCAGCAGGAATTCCAGGTTTTTCTCCTTGGTGAGGCGTCCTACATTCAGTAAAATCTTATTCTCCGCCGGGATGGGATAACGCTCCCGCAGCCAGTTGCCGCTTTTTTCCTCGATGCCTTTGAAAAGCTGCACAGGCACCCCGGTTGGAATCACCGAGACCGGGGTTTTAATGTCATAGCCGGAGAGGAGGTTGCTTACCTCTGAAGAAGGCACAATAATATGGTCCACCTGGCGGCAGAAGCTGTTGCTGAATTTGATAGTCATTTCCCGGGCCAGTTCCTGCGCCACCGGCAGGTAATGAATATATTGATCATACAGCGTATGATAGGTAAATACTATGGGAAGCTCAAAACTCCGCGCATAGTGCAGACCCACCCGTCCCATGGTAAACGGGGAATGAACATGGATAACATCCAGGTCCAGCTTGCGCAACAGGTATTTCATGCCGGGGAGCACCGGAATGGCCAGTGCGAAATCGGGGTTGGTCGGTGCCGGCACTGAATAATAGCGGTATACCCCGTCCTCTTCTTCGGCATAATGGGGATAACTGGGGGCAAATATGAATATCTGGTGCCCTAAGTATTCCAGTTCCTTTTTAAAGGTAGTGATCGAGGTAACTACACCGCTGGTATAAGGTTTATAACTATCGGTGAAAATACCTATTTTCACGTCCAGTCCTCCTTTCCCATGATGTTTTGAAAGTGATTATTGCCTGACTAATAATACTATAAACTTACGCTGAAATGTTTGGCAACGGTTGGCTTCGGCAAAAATTCCGCCTGAGCCGACCTCGTCAGCCTGGAATTTGCAAAAACACCCTTGGCACTGGGAAATGCATCATTTTATAGCCCCTTGGCCATGGTCAGGAGGGAGAATATATTCCCCCCCTCTGCAGCGGGCCATCCATCATCCTGCTGTTTTAGCCTGCCGGGACCTCAGCGCCCGGTTCATATTGCTATGTTTTAATAATGCCCCATGTCCGTACCAACACGGTTCTATATTATTGGCCTTGCCCTTACCGGGCAGACATTACCGGGGCTTTACTTGTACTCATCATAGTCATAACCGGCTACAACAAAACCAGTGTCAAACATTATTCCCGGCGCAATTACACCTTCTTCCGCCGGTCGACTGTAATTGCCGGACTGTCTGCGGGCGCAGGCAGCGCACAGGGTGGTGTTGACGACCCGGTTTAAGCGGGCAGGTTCGATCTGCCGGCCACACTGCTCACAGACCCCATAAGAGCCGTTCTGATAATTATTAAGGGCATCGTTGACCTTTTCCAGTTCAAATTCGAGCATTTCTAATAAGCCTGCTTCTTTTTCGCGTTCAAAGGTGTCACTGGCCAAATCCCCGGGATGCTGATCGTAAAGAGAGAGTTCGTCGCCATATTCTGACAGCGGCAACTGCAAATTCTCTCGTCTGCGGACAATCTGCTGCTCTATATCCTGCTTCCTGGATAATAAAGCCTGATAATAATGTTGCTGATTCATGATAATGTTCCCGCCTTTTAAGGTTTATTTATTTAACAAACCCTTTAATCAACACCCAACTGTTTCTGCACGATTTGCACTATATCTGCGATGAAGTCCCCAATAACAGGCACATTAAGCAGGATAACATACTGCAGGAAATATAATACCACCGCGGCTAAAATGGTAAAGCCTATGGCCATGCCCAGGCCGCGGGCTATCCCGGACCAGAAGTTGATCCAAAACAGACGTCGCGGATGGCGCATCATTTCCACATATTCCGCCACCCCAATCTTTTGCATGGCTTCCAGCATAGCATCTAATTTGCGGTTGGCGTTATGCAGCAGTTCCACCTGCAGGTCGGTTTCCTCATCGATTTTCTTCACTTGTTTTCCTCACCTGTATATATTATTCCAGGTTGGCGTAGTTCAATACCTTTATTCAGTTGTGGCGCAGGTCTGTGGCGCGGGAATTCTGTCCTTGCCGGCCATTAAAGCCTGCGGGGTCGGCATTGGCCCTTTCGCTTCCTTACAAATTCGAAACCACCTGGCTGCAGCGCTGGCACAGGGTGGTATGTTCGTGGTTGGCTCCCACCGAGAGGTCAATGATCCAGCAGCGCTCGCATTTTTCACCGGCCGCAGCCTGTACCGTTACCACCAGTCCGGGGACGTGCTCCAGGGATACTGCTCCGGCGGGGGGCGCAGCGGCTGATTCGACGGTGCAGCTGGATACGATAAACATCTTCTCAATATCATTAATACCCGCAAATACCTGCTCCCATTCCGGGCCGGCATACAGGGTGATGGCGGCCCCCAGGGAATGGCCGATAACCTTTTGGGCGCGGGCTTCCTCCAGGGCTTTGGTGACCACCTCACGGGCGCTTAAAATCATGTCCATGCGTTTTTCCAATTCGTCATCCCGGTATTTGTCATCAGCCTGCGGCCATTCAAGTAACTGCACAGTTTCGGCCTGCCCCTCGCGGCGCAGGTAGGACCAGATTTCCTCGCTGGTGAAGGCCAGGATGGGAGTGAGCATCACCACCAGGCTGTTGATAATCTGGTGCAATGCGGTTTGAGCCGCTTTGCGCTCCGCATCGCCGGGATGTGAACAGTACATTTTATCCTTGAGAATGTCAAAGTAGATGTTGCTCAACTCGATGGTGCAGAAGTTATGAATGGAATGGAACACCACATGGAATTCATAGTCTTCATAGGCCCGGGTCACGCGGCGCACCAGTTGATCCAATTTCAGCAAGGCCCAGCGGTCCAAATCCGTCAGCTTATCATAAGGCACCTCTTCTGTTGCCGGGTCAAAGTCATACAGGTTGCTCAAAATGAAGCGGCAGGTATTGCGAATCTTTCGATAAGCTTCAGCGCTCTGGCGAATAATATTCTTGGACACGGAAACGTCATTGCGATAATCAGCGGAGGATACCCATAAACGCAGGATGTCAGCCCCCATTTCGCCGATCATCTGCAGGGGATCAATGACATTGCCCAGTGATTTGCTCATTTTGCGGCCTTGTTCGTCAACCACAAAACCGTGCGTCAAGACCTGGCGGTAAGGGGCGCTGCCGCGCACCGCCACCGCAGTGGAAAGCGAGGAGTTAAACCAGCCGCGATGCTGGTCGCTGCCTTCCAAATACAGATCAGCCGGCCAGCTCAATTCCTCATAGGTGTCCAAGACCGCCATGTGGCTGGATCCGGAGTCGAACCAAACATCCATGATGTCGGTTTCCTTGCGGAAATGGTTTCCGCCGCAGGCCGGGCATTGCTGGCCGGGCGGCAGCAGTTCAGCGGCATCCTTGATAAACCAGATGTCGGAGCCATGCTCGGCAAAGAGCTGGCTGACCCGGGCGATGGTCTGCTCATTGATGAGCGTCTCGCCGCAATCGTCACAGTAGAAGATGGGAATGGGCACCCCCCAGGTGCGCTGCCGAGAAATGCACCAGTCGCCGCGGTCACGGACCATATTATAGATGCGCTCCCGTCCCCAGGACGGAATCCAGCGCACCTCGTCAATGGCCTTGAGGGCGTTTTCGCGGAAGCCGTCAATGGAGGCAAACCACTGCTCGGTGGCGCGGTAGATGATGGGTTGTTTGCAGCGCCAGCAATGGGCGTATTGATGTTCGATTTGGCTGCTCTTTAAGAGCATATGGCGTTTTTGCAGTTCTTCAATGATCGCATCATTGGCTTTATGCACGTATAGGCCTTTAAACTGCTCTGCTTCAGCAGTAAAACAGCCGCTGTTGTCCACCGGGGAGAGAACCTCAAGACCGTAGATTTTGCCGACATAAAAGTCGTCCTCGCCGTGGCCGGGGGCGGTATGAACACAACCGGTGCCCGCTTCCAGGGTGACATGCTCGCCCAGGATGAGCAGGGAATCACGTTCAAAAAAGGGATGGGCGCAAATTACCCGCTCCAACTGGCGGCCTTCAAATTCCTGCAGGATACGGACCTCGTCCCAACCCAACTGCAGGCCGACTTCTTCCAGAAGGCCTTTGGCGAGCAGATATTTTTCGTCGTTTACCTGCACCAACACATACTGGTATTCAGGATGCAGGCAAATGCCGGTATTGGCCGGCAAGGTCCAGGGGGTGGTGGTCCAGATGATTACAAAAGCATCCTGGGGCAAGAGGCCTTTGCCATCTTTTACCGGGAATTTTACATAGACGGAGGGGGACACCTTGTCATTATACTCCACCTCGGCTTCGGCCAGAGCGGTTTCACAGTCGCCGCACCAGTACACCGGCTTCAATCCTTTATATATATAGCCTTTGCCGGCCATGGCCCCAAACACCAGGATCTGTACCGACTCAAACACCGGGTCCAGGGTCATGTAGGGGTGCTCCCAGTCCCCTCTAACCCCGAGGCGCTTGAATTCATCGCGTTGAATGGCCAAATATTTCAAGGCATATTGTTTGCAATGATTTCTGAATTCAACCACATCGGTGCGATGCCGGTCAAGGCCCAAGGATTTGATGGCTTGCTGTTCGATGGGAAGCCCATGCGTATCCCAACCAGGTACATAAGGCGAGTCAAAACCGGACATGGATTTGTATTTTACAATAATGTCCTTTAAAACCTTATTTAAGGTGTGGCCCACATGAATATCTCCATTGGCATAGGGCGGCCCGTCATGCAGTATAAAGGTGGGCTTGCCGCTGTTTTTTGCCTGCACCTTTTCATACAGGCCTATTTTTTCCCATAATTTCATAATCTCCGGCTCGCGGGCAGGCAGATTGGCCCGCATGGGAAATTTGGTCTGTGGTAGATTCAGGGTGGTGTCATACTTTCCTTTTGCCATGTGATTCACCTCATTACTTAATTTGCTGGCTTTTTTATGCGGGTGGGCGGGGAAACAATAAAGCCTCTCATCCTGTAGGGACGAAAGGCCTCTTCCGCGGTACCACCCATCTAGCGTCTGCCCAGCAGCAGACACCGCTTGTTGTGCTCTGTAACGTGAGCCCACGTTCAAACCTACTCTATATTCGGGTTGAAGGCTCCCGGGTGATCTTCGTCGAAACTGCAGGAACCGGCTTGCACCCACCCGGCCTCGCTTAGCCTGCATTGTTTTTCGCTTACTGTCCCGTTCACAGCCGCCATATTATAGAACATTCCCAAAATAATAACTTATTGTAGCACATCCCCTCATAGCTAGCAAGCAGGTGACGCGGGGACGTGGGTGACGCGGGGACGGACCTTTTGTCACCTCCCGCTGCATAGCGGGAGGTGACAAAAGGTCCGTCCCCGTGTCACCCACGTCCCCGCGTCACCCGTGTCACCGCTATAATATGATCTTGGGGCAGAGCGACTCCAGGGGACAGTCGGAACAAAGGGGGCGGCGGGCTTTACAAATGGCGCGGCCATGGCTTATTAAGAGATGATGGGCTTCGCTCCAGCGATTACGGGGGATGAGTTCTTTCAAGGCGGCTTCAGTGTGATGCGCTTGTTTGGCCTTAACCAGGCCGAGGCGATTGCTGACCCGGTGTACATGGGTGTCAACCCCCAGGCCGGGCAAACCGAATCCTACAGCCAGGACCACATTGGCGCTCTTGCGGCCCACCCCGGGCAAGGCCAGCAATTCCTCAAATGAAGACGGCACCTCTCCGTTATGCCTTTTTACCAGGATTTCCGATAAGGCTTTGATATGTTTGGCCTTATTGCGAAACAAGCCCACCCCTTTGATGAGCTCTTCTAAAACCGGCAAAGGCATTGCGGCTAGCTGCTCAGGAGTGGAGTATTGGCTAAACAGGACCGCAGTGACCTGGTTGACCTGCTCATCGGTGCTCTGCGCCGACAATACCACCGCTACCAGCAGTTGAAAGGGGGTGCCAAAATGCAGCCTGGTCCCGGCCTGTGGATAGGCTTCTTTGAGAATATTGAGGATTTTCGTGACCCTTTTTCGGTTCATGCTGCCTCCCGTGTTATGTGGTTACATGGTTACGCGGGGACGGGGTGAAGCACATCGATGTTCTTGGGAAAACCTATTGCTGTCATCCCGAGCGACCCGCTGCTGTCATCCTGAGCGGAGCGAAGGATCTTCCCCCGGAGGTTGTTCGCTTCGCGAAAGATTCTTCACTGCGTTCAGAATGACAGAGGCGTTGCCCTTAAGGCATGACAACAACCGGAGGACTTTCTTAGTAATGACAGAGGCGCTGCCCTTAAATACTGCTGCTGTCATCCTGAGCGACCCGTTGCTGTCATCCTGAGCGACCCGCTGCTGTCTTCCTGAGCGGAGCGAAGGATCTTCCCCCGGAGGTTGTTCACTTCGCGAAAGATTCTTCACTGCGTTCAGAATGACAGAGGCGTTGCCCTTAAGGCATGACAACAACCGGAGGACTTTCTTAGTAATGACAGAGGCGCTGCCCTTAAATACTGCCGCTGTCATCCCGAGCGACCCGCTGCTGTCTTCCTGAGCGGAGCGAAGGATCTTCCCCCGGAGGTTGTTCGCTTCGCGAAAGATTCTTCACTGCGTTCAGAATGACAGAGGCGTTGCCCTTAAGGCATGACAACAACCGGAGGACTTTCTTAGTAATGACAGAGGCGCTGCCCTTAAATACTGCTGCTGTCATCCTGAGCGACCCGTTTCTGTCATCCCGAGCGACCCGCTGCTGTCTTCCTGAGCGGAGCGAAGGATCTTCCCCCGGAGGTTGTTCGCTTCGCGAAAGATTCTTCACTGCGTTCAGAATGACAGAGGCGTTGCCCTTAAGGCATGACAACAACAGGGGCTTCCACAACAGACGGTGACACGGGGACGGGGTTGTTGTCACCACAACAACCCCGTCCCCACGTAAAACCGCGCTTCAGTTACAGCACTTTGCTGAGGAAAGATTGGGTGCGGGGGTTTTGCGGGTTGTCAAAGATGGCCGCCGGTGTGCCTTCTTCCACAATGACACCTTCGTCCATAAAGACAACGCGATGGCCTACTTCCCGGGCAAAACCCATTTCATGGGTTACTACCACCATGGTCATGCCCTCCAGGGCCAAATCCTTCATAACCGCCAGGACTTCGCCCACCATTTCCGGGTCCAACGAGGAGGTGGGTTCGTCAAATAGCATGATTTTAGGCTGCATGGCCAGAGCCCGGGCGATGGCCACGCGCTGTTTTTGCCCCCCGGACAGCTGCGCCGGGAAAACATGGTCTTTGTCAGGTAAGCCAACCTTGCGCAATAATTGTATGGCGATTTCCTTGGCTTCCTCTTTTTTCATTCCCTTTATGGTAATCGGTGCCAGGGTGATATTTTCCAAAGTGGTTTTGTGCGGAAACAGATTGAACAATTGAAAAACCATGCCCACCCGCTGGCGCAAGGCATTGATGTCGTTTTTATGGTTGGTGACCTCCACCCCATCGACAAATACCTTTCCAGTTTGCACCGTTTCCAACTGATTGATGCAGCGTAGCAGGGTGCTTTTGCCAGAACCGCTGGGGCCTATGACACAGACCACTTCTCGTTCTGAAACATGGAAATCAATGCCTTTGAGCACTTCCAGGCGACCGAAATTCTTGTGAATACCCTGTACATCTATCATTCTGTCGCCATTCTCCTTTCCACCCAATCACCCGCCATGGAGATGATTTTGGTCATAACATAATAAACTATACAAACCGCCCCCCAGACCCAGGTAGGTTCATAGGTGGTCGAATAGAGCAGTTTGCCGCGTTGGGCCAGTTCTGCGACCCCAATAACTGACAGCAGTGAAGTATCCTTGAGCAGCATTACAAATTCGTTAACCATTGGCGGAACCACAATTTTGTAGGCCTGCGGCAGGATCACATATTTCATCGATTGGGTACCGGTCATGCCCAGTGAGCGGGCGGCTTCCATCTGCCCGCGGTCAACCGCTTGTATGCCGGCGCGGACAATTTCCGCCACATAAGCGGCACTGTTCAGCGCACAGGCGATCACACCGGATAAAAATGGCCCCGAATCCATAAATATAGGCAGGATGCCGAAGTGAAACAACATGATTTGCACCAGCAAAGGGGTGCCACGGAAAAAATCGATATAGCCCACCGCTATGACACTCAGGGGGCGAAAGCGCGACATTTTCATTAAAGCAATGATAAGCCCCAATATCATGCCAAAGGTGATTGATAAAACGGTGATCTCCAGTGTCAATAAGCCGCCTTCTAAAAAGGATTTCCAATTAGAAGACACCACATTAAAGCCATTAATGGAATTCCATTTTTCCCATAGCGTGGCACCGAACAACATCGGATATGGCGTTATGGACATTTGCTGCGTCTCCTTCCCCGACGAGATGCCAAAAGCGCGAGAAGCTACTCGCGCTTTCGGGCATCATGTAACCCCATCCCTTACTTACTGAACCATTTCTTGTAAATAGTGTCAAATTCTCCGCTTTCCTTCACCTTTTTCAGGCCTTCGTTGATCATATTCAACATTTCGGTGTTGCCTTTTTTAATGCCGATGCCGTATTGTTCATCAGCCTGGAAGACCTCACCGACCAGCTTGACTTTGCCTTTGCCGTCGGTCTGCATGTAGTAGTCGGTAACCGCAAAGTCATTTATGACTCCAACCGCGCCGCCCTTTTCCAGTTCCATAAAGGCTTCGCCGATGCCGTCAAAGATACGCACCTGGGTTTTGGGATCTTTTTCCTTCAGTTTTTCCGAGGCTGCTGCGCCGGTGGTGCCAATCTCAGCCGCCAGCACTTTCCCGGCCAGATCATCGTAACTGTTGATGGTGGTATTGTCGGCGCGCACCGCTATAATAAGGCCGCCATTAAAATAAGGATCGCTGAAATCAATGGATTTGAGTCGGTCTTCGGTAATCGACTGGGCCGAAATGGTGCAATCGACCTTGTCAGTCATCAAGGAAGGAATCAAAGCGTCAAAGCCCATGCTTTGGATTTTAACCTCGTAACCCTGAGCCTTGCCAATAGCGCGAATCAAGTCCATATCAAAGCCCGCGAATTCTCCACTCTGCTTGTCCACCATTTCAAACGGAGGATATGTAGCTTCGGTACCAACATTGAGGATCTTCTGAGTCGCAGGCGCCTCTGCTCCCGGTTGTGGTGCAGGTTCCTCCTTTTTGGCGCAACCGGCCAGGGCTACCAGGCTAAAAACCAGCATGGCAACCAACAACAATCTCCCGAGTCTCTTCATGCTCTCCACTCTCCTTGTTTATTAATAAGTCGATCAATTTAGACAAGTTAATTATACCTGTTACTCTCAGGCTCGACAACCAAAAGAAACATCTGACACGGGTGACACGGGGCACGGACCTTTGGGGTGACACGGGGACGGACCTTTTGTCACCACCCGCTATGCAGCGGGAGGTGACAAAAGGTCCGTCCCCGTGTCACCCGTGTCACCCGTGTCACCCTGGGTCGGTTCAGGCCAGACCGTAAAGCATGATGAGGAGCAGGGGAACGAACACCGATAGGACCATGCCATTGAAAATGGCCAGCAGTGTATATTCATCAGAAAGGCTGCGTTTAATGACCGGCAGGGTTACATCCATAGTAGAAGCTCCGCCCACCGCAAAGGCGGATAAATCAGAGAAACGAGCCAGGAAAGGAACTGCGGCAAAGGTAAGAATTTCCCGGAGAATGTTGCTCAACAGGGCCAGTAGACCGACATCGATGCCCGATTGATGGGTGATGACTACCGAAGCAAAGGAATAGAATACCATAGTCCCGGCAATGGCCGCGGAATCAATCAGGCTGCGCCCGGTGATCAGACCGGCCAGTAAACCACCGCCAACACTGCCAATAGTGATCAACACCGGCACCATGGCATACATCCACAGCTTTTTGGTCTGAGTGAGAAAGTGCAAGGAGGCGCGTATAGTCACGCCAATGGCGGTGCAAATGACGATCAAGGCAAAATTGAACATTACACCGGGAAGATTGGCGGGCATGGCGGTCCAGTAGCGGCCAATGAAGACGCCTATGACAATACACATGGTAATGATACCTACTGACAGGACTTCATGTCCAATACCGACCTTTTCCGGGTTTTTTTTGCGGCGGATGTAGCGATGGATGAAAAGACGCTCCCAGAGTATGACCACAAGCAGGCTGAGCAGGCAGGCCAAAAGGCAAAACAGTATGGCCTCAGCTCCCAGGGCGGGAATGGCCCGCATGACCTCCTGGTTTCGCCCCAAATTCATGCCCATCGCAATCAGCAGAACATAAAGGCCGATCCGTATCATCCAATCTGACCAGCGGGATAACCGGCTGCTGAATAAAAACCCCCCGATTACACATATGACCACCAGCCACATATCTAAGCCCCCTCTAAGCCTTCGCTATAGCTTTCCCCTGGCCAGGCCATTTAATTTCGCTACATAATATATCATACCAAACAGATGCAATAACTTTGGTGCCAGGCACCTGGCACCAAAGTTGTTGCTACCCGTGGATGAGCCCGGGCAGACAGCGGGTGCAAACCCATTGGCTCTGCCCCCCTTTGCGTATCTGCAGCAGGTAATGCTCCGCCTCGCTGCGACGACACAGCGAGCATTGCAACATACCGCCAGGCATTTTATCACTGCTAAGAGCCATTGCAGTCTTATTGCTTTCCTCTTTAGGTTCCAGGGACAAGGCCCCCATGGGGCAAGCACCCAGGCAAACCCCGGCTCCGTCGCACAGCTCTTCACTGATGACTTTGGCCTTGCCATCAACCAATGCCAGAGCCCCTTCCACACAGGGAGAAATACACTCACCACAGCCGTTGCATAATTCCTCATCTATTTTAATAACCATCTTTGCCACCTGTTTTCAACCTCCTCTGTCAAGGGTTGGTGCCAGGCATCCCTAGTGATGGGTTCCTTCCACTACTTTGATGCCTTTGTTTTCCAGCATTTTTTTAATCTGCTTGGCATGCGGACAACGCGGGTAATCGTCTTCCAGGAGCATGCAGGATGATAAATGAATTATATCAACACCATAACGCATCAAACTGTCTACCAGGCGAAAGATACGCCGCCCCGGACAGCCCCCACAGGTGAAAAAGCCCACCAGTTCAGTTTCGCCGCCATAATCGCTAAAATGGTTTTCACGGCGATTAAAAGATTTCAAACAGGCTACCCCGGGACAAACCTCAGATACGGTTTCACAACGCACTATGGCAACCCTGGTTTTGGATTTATCGGCTTCTTTGCCGATATAGCCCAGGTATTTGGCTTGTACTGTGGTCACATCATCCCGATGCACCGTGTCACGGCCACTTTTACGCACCTCTTGTTCCACGGCGCGCCGGGCCATTTTACGCACAAAACCAGGCACTTTTTCCAGGGCTTGTTGGGCTTCATCTGTCCAGTTCACAATATTCCCCTCCATCAATATAATAACTGTTACTGCACTGCCTGGCACCACAGTTCAGTTATTTCTCCCGATAAGTCCGGGGACTGTCCCCGGACTTATTAGGCCAGGATGGTCTGCAGATCCTCTTCTGCCTCGCCGACCGCTTTGATGTCGAAGTTTTCTACCAGCACTTTCAGCACATTGGGGCTGATGAAGTTGGGCAGGGTCGGTCCCAGGCGGATGTCTTTGATGCCCAGGTACAACAGGGTGAGAAGAATCGAGACGGCTTTCTGTTCGTACCAGGATAATACCAGCGAGAGCGGCAGGTCATTAACCCCACAATTGAGCGCACCGGCCAGGGCTACTGCAATCTGTATGGCAGAGTAGGCGTCATTGCACTGGCCCACATCCAGGAGGCGTGGAATACCGCCAATACTGCCCAGCTCCTGGTCAAAGAAACGATACTTGCCGCATCCCAGGGTCAACACCAGGGTGTCGAGCGGGGTTTGGGCTACAAATTCCGTGTAATAGCTGCGCTTACTGCGGGAGCCGTCACAACCGCCCACCAGGAAAATATGCCGCAGGGCGCCGTCAGCTACAGCTTCCAATACCTTGTCAGCCACACCCAAGACGGTCTGCCGGGCAAAGCCGACCATAATGTTTTTGGCGGCCAAATCTTCAGCAAAACCGCTCATAGCCTGAGCACTCTCCACAATGGGGCCAAAACATCCCCTGGGAAGGTGTTTTACCCCGGGCCATCCTACGGGTCCGGTGGTAAAGATTCGGTCTTTATAGCTGTCCGCCGGTTCCTGAATGCAATTGGTGGTCATGAGTATCGGCCCCGGGAAGAGGTCAAACTCCTTTTTCTGATTCTGCCAGGCAGTGCCATAATGACCATAAAGATGAGCATATTTCTTTAGACCCGGATAGCCATGGGCAGGGAGCATTTCGCCGTGGGTGTAAACCAGAATGCCCGTCCCCTCGGTAACCTTCAAGAGGTCCTCTAAATCCTGCAAATCATGCCCGGAAATCAGAATGCATTTCCCGGCTTTATGGCCCAGCGGCACTTCGGTTGGGGTGGGATGGCCAAAGCTTTCGGTGTTGCCCCGGTCCAACACCTCCATAGCCAGGAGGTTGATGCGTCCGCACTCCAGAACCAGCTGCACCCATGCGGATAATTCCATTTTACTCTTTTTTAGTTTTACCAGGGCGCTGCTCATGAATGCGCTGATTTCGGGGTTTTCCTGTCCCAATATGGCGGCGTGATAGGCGTAAGCAGCTATACCCCGCAGGCCATAGAGCAGGATCTCCTGCAGGGACCGAATGTCCGGGTCGGCCGTACGGTCAATGGTTAGCCCCAATTCTTCACCCTGTTTGATCATCTCTGCTAAGGTGGGCGCCGGCTCGAAGGCAATAACATCATCGAGGCTGATGCCCGCCTCTTTGAGCCGGGCTTGCAGGTTGTCACGCAAGTCGACGGTTTTGGTAATCAAGGCCGTGATCTGCGCCGGATCGAAACTGACATTGGTCAGCACGCTGAACATGGCCAGGTAAATATGGCGGTCCACCTCAGTGAGACTAATGCCTGCCGGACGCGCCTTTTCAACATAGGAAGCCAGGCTTTGCAGGGCGTGACCCAATAGATCTTGCAATGCGGCTACATCGCCACTCTTGCCGCATACCCCTCTGACTGTACAACCGCCTTTGGCGGTCTGCTCACATTGGTTACAAAACATCTTGTCATCCTCCCTTATATAATACTTAGTTGAGTATTTTTGTCCACATTTGATTAAAAATTTACTCCTGCTGTTCAGATAGCAGGTCAAGCAAGGATGCGCTGCTGAGTTCCTTGAGCAGTGCCGCCTGACCCCTGGCCAAAACACGATGCACCGGGCAAGCGGGCTGATTGGGGCAATTGTAACCCGGTTCCAGGCAGACATTTAGGGCCAGCGGGCCTTCGACCGCGGCAATGATATCAGCCACGGTAATATCGGCGGCGGCTTTACCAAGGCGCACCCCGCCCTGCACCCCACGCTGTGTGCTCACCAGACCTTGCAAGGACAACAGGTGCACGGTCTTTTTAAGAAAATCCTCGGGGATTCCCTGGCGCTCAGCGATAACCTTGCTGGATAAAACCTCCCCCATGGGGTGGCGGGCCAGTTCCAGCAAAATCTTGATGGCATATTCTGCTTGCCTGGTAATCTGCATAATACTTCTCCCTGCTTTAAATGTGGATAAAGTTGATCAACTTTAATGATTTTATTATACTGGCTAAACGTAATGATGACAAGAGGTTTTAATATTGATGTCACTGCAAAAAGGAATAATCCAGAAGTTTGAATGCATAAAACGCCGGAAACACTTAATTGGCTAAAGCCCCAATTTTTTCATGAGCTGATCTTTGCTGATGCCTTTGATGTCAACGGTTTTATGGCGTGAGGCCTCCCCTTTGGCTAATCTCACCTGGCTTTTGGATAGCTTTAACTGCGCAGACAAAAAAGCCACCAATGCCTGGTTGGCTTCGCCTTCCACTGGTGGAGCGGTTAATTTTATTTTGAGGGCGCCCTCAAACTCACCCACAATCTGATTCCGGGAGGAGCGCGGCTGAACCACTACCTGCAGGCGCAGACCTTCCCGGGTTTCAATTATGTTGAGCAATTATACCTCCTCCATCTTCATGGCCTCCAGGCTTTCCATGATCTCTTTCAGATCCTTGCTATAGAAGAAATTGGACATATCATCAACCCGCTTCTGACTTTTCTCCAGCATTTCCATCTGCCCGCTGATCTGTGCTTTGAGTTCAGCGTTATAAACATTGAGGCGTTTGATTACATCCTGGTATATGTTTAGCATGTCGGCTATCTTCTGTTTGGATTCGGCCAGCATCAATGCGGCTTCATGGCGGGCATTCTGTTTCAATTCCTCGGCGGTCTGCTGGGCCAAAATGAGGCTATTGTTCATGGTCTCTTCCATTTTGCGGTATTTGCCGAGTTCAAAATCCATCCTTTGGATTTGATCGCGCAGGGTGGCGTTGTCGCTGAACAGCTTTTCATAGTCCTGCGCCACCACGGCCAGATAATTGTGCACCTCTTCTTCTTTGAAGCCGCGCAGGGCTTTTCTGAACTGCTGACTGCGTATTTCCATGGACGTTAGCAATTGGCACCCTCCTCTTCCAATTCCTTTATCGGCGGGGAATGACCGGCTGAGAAAAACCATTTTATTCAACCGGCGATAAACCATTAGGCCGGTAATAGATCAATAACCCCGGCCTGGCATCCGGAAGCAGCGGCCTGCTGTCTATTATTTACCCGGCCCGATGTTTTTTAAGCAATAAAGCACCCGTCCCCCGGCGGTTTGATTGCGTTAGAGGAGCCGGCCAGTCAGTCCCGCCGGGAACAGATCCAGCAGCCGCAAAAAGGATTCCCGTTGCTGCCAGCATCCCTCAGCCAGGCTGTTCAAGCCCTGTTGATAAATCCGCACCACTTCCGCCAATAGCTCCGGGGTGTAGAATTGCCCATCGATACGAAAACGCCTGATGCCTGCTCCTACCATCCGGGGCAGCAGGGTAAACAGCCCTAAATCATAGGGAAAATAGATGTAATTGCGACACTGCCAATCCGTTTTAATGCTAAACAACTGATCATAGCAGTCTACCAGTCCATAATTGGGCTGCAGGCAATGAACTGAACAGTCTCCCCGGTCGGATTCCCCGCTCCAACAACGCGCCATGCAATAGTCGGTAACCATGCCGCATAAGGCACCCTGAACCAGCACTTCCAGCTTATCACCCAGCGGGGCCAGGGTCAGCAGGCTTTTCCAGTCACTTTCCGGAGAAGCGGTGATACGGCCGGCGCCTTGCTCCAGCAGCCAGTGGGCAGCCTTAATATTGATTGCATTCAGTCCATAACCGGCCTCTACCGCCAGACCCATCGCGGTGGCCAGCTGCCAGGCGCCGTATTCATTTACAATAAGGGCCTGCCAGGGGAATTTGCTCCACCCCTGCATGCGCTCCATCAAACGCTTGAGGTCTTCCTGGGTTACAATGCGCGGTGTCTCCAAATAGAACTTGAAGCCGAGCTTTGCACCTTTATCAAAGGCCTGGCTGAGCAGTCCTTCATTCCAATCCCCGCCCTGCTGGCGCATGCTTTCCATATCAATTATCATTTCTGTCACTTCACTGCCGCCGAGTTGGTTCAGCTGCTCCAGGCTGCCGACTTTAACGCGCAGGGCGGCCTGGGCGGGCGAGGGGAAACTTTCCTGATAATTCTGCGCTTTCAGGCGCAATAGGGGCCGTGGCTGGCTGGGGAAAAACGGCTCCCGGCTGCCATCCAAACCAATTGATTCAGAGCCCGGGCGCTGCAGCAGATTGCCGGTGGTGAAGTCGCGCACCCTTCGTTTGAATAACAGCTGCTCCTGCTCGGGATCGACCGGGGCGTTTTCATCTGCCATAATACTGTCCAGGGCCTGGCGATAAACGGCAATGAGGCTGCTTAAATAGCCGGCCTCACGCATCCGCCCCTCGATCTTGAAGGATTTTATCCCGGCCCGGGCTAATTGCCGCAAATAGGGATAAACGCAGAGATCATGGTGAGCCAGGTAGTAACCGGACTGTTTATCGTCAGCGGCTGTACCCTGCAGGCGGTAGCTCCAGCGGCAGGGTTTGACGCAGCGGCCCCGGTTGCCGCTGGCACCGCTCAAATAGCTGCTCATATAGCACTGTCCGGTATGGGCAATGCACAGGTCGCCGTGGGCGAAGAATTCCAGTTCCAGGCTGCTATCGCGGTGGATCGCTTCAATTTCGGCCAGAGAGAGATTTTTGGAGAGAATGGCGCGATTAAAGCCATGCCTTTCCATGAAACGCACCGCTTCCAGGTTGGCAATGCCCATCTGCACACTGGCATGAATAGGCACGGTCATATCCATCTCCCGGGCCAGGGCTACCACTGCCAGGTCCTGAACGATGACGGCATCGGCACCGATGTCCTGCACAAATTGCAGATAATTACGCAATTCATCGATTTCGTAATCACAATAAAGGTTGTTTACGGTAACATATAGCCTTTTGCCCTGTTGATGCAGGTAGTTTACGGCATCATGGAGTTCTTCCGGGGTAAAGTTGAAGCCGGGTTTAAGCATGCGCATATTGAAGCGCTTGTCCCCGCAGTACACCGCATCGGCACCCGCCTCTGCGACGGCCTCCAGCACTTCCCATTTTCCAGCTGGGGCCAGGAGTTCCAGTGCTTGCATATTTAGACGACAACTCCTTCTGTATATTGCAAATCTACCGGTCCAAACCGGTGCTCCGGGTTCATTATAATAGCAGTAGCCTGCCGTTGTCATCCCAGAATTACAATGGCCTTCCTTTATCATCCTGAATGATATTAGCCCATCATTGTCTTCCTGAATGATAATGGACCATCATTGTCTTCCTGAGCGACCTACAATTGTCATCCTGAGCGACCTACAATTGTCATCCTGAGCGACCTACAATTGTCATCCTGAGCAAAGCGAAGGATCTTTGCCCGGGGGTTGTTCGCTTCGCGAAAGATCCTTCGGGCGTTGCCCTCAGGATGACAAAACCGGGGGTTGCCTTTAAGGCTTGACAACACCGGGTGTTGCCCTTAAGGCTTGACAACACCGGGTATTGCCCTTAAGGCTTGACAACACCGGGTATTGCCCTTAAGGCTTGACAACACCGGGCGTTGCCCTTAAGGCTTGACAACACCGGGCGTTGCCCTTAAGGCTTGACAACACCGGGTATTGCCCTTAAGGCTTGACAACACCGGGTCGTTGCCCTTAAGGCTTGACAACACCGGGTAGTTGCCCTTAAGGCTTGACAACACCGGGTAGTTGCCCTTAAGGCTTGACAACACCGGGCGTTGCCCTTAAGGCTTGACAACACCGGGTATTGCCCTTAAGGCTTGACAAAACCGGGCGTTGCCCTTAAGGCTTGACAACACCGGGTATTGCCCTTAAGGCTTGACAAAACCGGGCGTTGCCCTTAAGGCTTGACAACACCGGGTATTGCCCTTAAGGCTTGACAAAACCGGGCGTTGCCCTTAAGGCTTGACAACACCGGGAGTTGCCCTTAAGGCTTGACAACACCGGGTGTTGCCCTCAGGATGACAAATACGCCATTATACATTATTTTGCCAATCTTAAGTTGAATAAATATTAAAAGCTGATAATCATTATCAAGCCGCGGATAATCACCTGGCGTGCTATTTCCAGGACCAGCACGACTACAAAGGGCGAAAGGTCCAGATTGCCGATCAGCGGTACAACACGCCGGAATGGAGCCATTATCGGCTCAGTGATTTCATAAACGAAACGGATGATGGACTGATAGGGATTGTGGGGTATAAATGACAGCAAACAGCGGATGATCACCAACCAGATCAAAACACTGAAAGCGATATTGACGATCTGTATTAAAAACCCGATCAAAATTCATTCTCTCCCGTCTATTATTGTTGTCCCAATTCCATGGACCGTTGCCAGGCCTTGTCGATGGCATCGAAAAAGGCCTTGCGCAGGCCGTTGCCTTCTAATTGCCGCACCCCGGCAATGGTGGTGCCGCCCGGAGAACAAACCTGCTCGCGCAGTATGGCAGGATGCAGGTTTTCTGCTTCCAGCATGGCCAGACTGCCCTTGAAGGTACCCAGGACCAGTTCCCGGGACAGGGCCGCATCCAGGCCTACATTGACCGCCGCATTCATCATTGCCTCCAGGACCAGGAATGCATAGGCGGGGCCGCTCCCCGAAACTGCCGTAACCGCGTCCATTAACCTTTCTTCCACCTCAACGGCCACTCCCAGTTGTGCAAATATCGCCCGGGCGGTTGTCATCTGCTCAGTTGTGGCTAACTTTCCCGGACTCAGGGCTGAAACCCCCTGGCCTACCAGGCAAGGGGTGTTGGGCATAACCCGAATGACGGCAGTTTTGCCGCCAATGGCACTTTCCAGGGTGCTGGTCTTGACCCCGGCCAGAACCGATATCAATAGCTTTTCTGAATTCCATAAACCGGAACTGTCCAGCATTACCTTGGATAATGCTTGAGGCTTCACGGCCAGTATGATAAGCTCGGCCGCTTCTATGGCCTCTGCCAGCCCGACCGGCGCGGCCCCGAACTCGGCCGCGAACAGCTCGCTGCGAACGGGGTCTATATCATGGCTATAGATGGCCTCAAAAGCGCTCCTGTCTATTCCCTTGAGCAAAGCATAGGCCATTTTGCCACAGCCGATCAAGGCTACTTTCAAAGGCACTATCTGTCACCTCCGAAGATACTGCCAAAACCATGTTTGCGCATAATGGAACGAGCATCCCGGGCAATCTCCACATTGCTGGGCGTGAAAATGAAAATGTCATGTCCCAGTTGCTGGCTGTTGCCTTCCAGGGCATAAGTGGTTCCACTCAAAAAGTCCAGGATGCGCTGGGACAAATCCTTGGGCGTATTTTCGAAGTTCAAAATAACCTGCTTGCGATTTTTAAGATGATCAGCCAGCATCTGTACTTCATCGAAACTTTCCGGTTCACATACCACCACTTTCATGGTCTTGTTAGTATGTATGCTAACCACATTGGAAATACCACGAATGCTGTCTTCCGGTGCAGCCGGCATCTCAATAATCTCCTCCCGGATCTCCTCTTGCTCGACACCGAGCCAATTCCAGAACTTGTTAAGCTTACCCATTTTCTTGCCTCCTCTTGTCCGCTAGCTTCTTTAGACATTTACTCCCCAAATAACGCAGTACCGACACGGATCATGGTGGCGCCCTCCTCAATGGCGATTTCAAAATCTTGCGACATCCCCATGGATAGGTGCTTCATCTCCACATTCTGGTAAGTCCTACGATTATAGCATCGATAAATTTCGCATAATTCTTTAAAAAATGGCCGAGATTTTTCGGAATCTTCCGACAAGGGAGCCATAGTCATCAAACCCTTGATGCGCAACCATTTCAATTGCCCCACAGATTCCAAAAAAGCCTCCACATCGCCGGCCAGAACACCGGCTTTTTGCTCTTCACCGGCCAGGCTAACCTGCAGCAGAGTCGGCACTTCAACCCCCAGCAGGCGGCCTCGCTTGTCCAGTGCCTCGGCTAAAGACCAGCGATCCAGGGAATGAATCAATGCCGCCTGGCCGACCGCGTCCTTGACCTTATTGGTCTGCAAACGTCCGATCATGTGCCAGTGGGCTTGTGGAAAGCGCTCCCGTTTCCACTTCAGTTCCTGTACCCGGTTTTCGCCAAAATGGGTAAGACCCAGAACCTGGGCTTCCTCTATCGCTTCGACCCCCACGGTTTTACTAACCGCAACCAGGGTGACGGCTGTGCTGTCACGACCACTGCGAGCGGCCGCCTCCTGAATACGTTTTTGCACTTCCAGTAAATTTTCTGCTATTCTCACAGATTATCCTCCAAACCGAGGGACGTCAGTCTGTGTGAAAAGTCCTGAAATATGAAGCCACGTCTCCGAAGTAGGGGATGTCGCTTGAATTCATGCCAAGAACTTGTCTCTATCCCAAAATACAGCCAAAATTCAGCTATAAGTGGAGCGGCTGATATCCGCAATATAGTTTTCACACAGTCTGCCGTTGTTTTTGTTTTGCTCTGGATTTGCGTAAGAGGCTAACCTGGCAAAGGGGTTGGGGACCATTGCTTCCCGGAGCCAGTCAAACCCCAATACAGTTAACCTGTCCTCACTAAAACCACTTTTTGCTTCCCTGAGCCTGTTAATGACCCCCGTCCACCAATCACTGCTCCGCGATAACCTTGGCAGCGTTAAACGGTCAGGAAACAGACTCCAAAGGTCGAGCCTTTGCCTACTTCACTTTTAACGAACACCTGACCGCCATGCGACTCCACTATATGCTTCACTATGGAAAGTCCCAAACCGGTGCCGCCCTGACTGCGCGTACGGGCTTTGTCCACCCGGTAAAAACGCTCAAATACCCTGGGGATGCTATCCTCGGGTATGCCTAACCCGGTGTCCGTTACCGTAATGATAATACGACTCTCCCTGCGCTTGCAACGAATTACTATTAATCCCCCTTGGGGAGTATATTTAATGGCATTATCCAATAGATTGATCAGAACCTGGCCGAGCAGATCTTCATCAGCATGTATGGAAGGCATATTAGGCGGATAAATGAATTTGACCATTAATTCCTTCTCACTGATCTGCGGCCCCAGCATATTGATAACGGTGCGGATGGAACGGGCTACCCGTACCGGCTTGGGTTGAATTATTTTTTCTTTTGATTCTATGGAGGCCAGGGTGAGCAAATCCTCAATCAAGCGGCTCAAGCGGTCGGTCTCGGCATCAATGATGGCCAGGAAGCGTCGACAGGTGCCGGCATTGGCCATCGCTCCATCCAGCAAGGTCTCCACAAAACCCTTTATAGAGGTCAAGGGAGTGCGCAGCTCATGAGATACGTTGCCGGCAAACTCGGAGCGCACCTGTGCAAAATTGCGGATGTCAGTGATATCATGGAAAACCACCACCGTACCTTCCAACCGGCCCTGGTCATTCTTGATGGGGCGCACCAGAACCCGGTACACCTGGCTATGTGTCCCTAACATGGTCTCGGCAAAGGTTTCCTTGCCGCTCAACAGGGTTTCTTCTACCATGGCAACCAACTCGTCATCACTGGGGCTGATCTCTTCCATGGTCTTGCCGATCAATGTGCCCCGGGTGGTATGGAATATCTTCTCGGCTATATGATTGGCGACTATGACCCGGCCTTCGATATCAAATATTATTACCCCTTCGACCAGGCTGGTCAATATGGCTTGAATTTTGCGCTGATCTATTGACGAATCCATATGAAGCTACCTCTAAATTGTAGTTTTATCTTCGGTAAAACGATAGCCCACCCCGCGAATGGTTTCAATGTAGTCCGGATAGGTGGAGTCATCGCTCAGCTTCTGACGCAGGTGACGGATATGCACATCCACGGTGCGGGTGTCGCCAGAGTACTCATAACCCCACACCTTTTCCAATAAGGCTTCCCGGGTAAAGACCTTGCCCTGATGGGAGATCATCAGACCCAATAGTTCAAATTCCTTGGGGGTCAGTTCCAGCTTTTTTTCACCGATAAAGGCTTCGTATTTTTCGGGGATGACCAGCAAATCCTTGTATACGTATACCCTTTTCCCGGTAGCCTTCTCGGCCTGCAGTATTTTCAAGGCGCGCAGGCGTGCTTTTACGCGGGCCACCATTTCTCGAGGGCTGAACGGCTTCTTGATATAATCATCAGCCCCCATTTCCAGGCCCAGCACCGTGTCAAATTCTTCTCCTTTGGCAGTGAGCATGATAATGGGTATGCTGTTGAACTCAGGATTTAGTTTCAAGGTGCGGCATACTTCCAGACCATCCATTTTGGGCAGCATGATATCCAGGATAATGAGGTCGGGCAGCTCGTTTTTTACGCTCTGCAAGGCGCTGATGCCGTCATAGGCCACTACTACTTTGTAGCCCTCTTTTTCCAGGTTGAACTTAACCAGCTCAACTATATAGGTTTCATCATCGACTACCAGGATCTTCGTGTTTTGCATGGTTTCACCTTCAATCTCTTAAGGGCAATGGCTGCACCCATACGCCCGGTTATCCCCTGATCGCGGCGATAGGAGAAAAAATGCTCCTTAGCGCAGGCGGTGCATAAAGGGCAGCTAATAATGTTTTCCTTGAAAAGCCCAGTCGCTATGAGGATTTGCTCATTGGTGGCTTTCAGATCCCAGCTGCAACCCTGTTCATCCTCATAAATTATATCACTAAAATCGTTAAAACCATCTCTAACTTTGTCTGCCAGGTCAGGTTGGATGCGATAACAGCAAGGTCCGATACCGGGGCCGATAAAGGCCTCGATTTGGGCTGGATTGCACCCCATTTTATCGACCATGGCCAGAACGGTTTTTTCCGCAATGCGCAAATAAGTGCCCTTCCAGCCGCTATGGGCAACCGCAATCACCCGCTTAAACGGATCAAAAAAGAACAGCGGAATACAGTCGGCATAAAAGGTGGTCAAGACCAGATCGGGTTCGGCCGTCACCATCGCATCCCATCCTTTGATAGCCGTCCCATCGCTTAAAGCCCCCATGCCGCGGTCTTTTTTTTCCACCACCCCTACTGAATCGCCATGTACTTGCTGGCAGGACACCATTTGATCAAGTCCCCGGCCAAAAAGATTTAACAGCCGCTGACGATTAATAATCACCCGCTCCGCATCGTCGCCAACATGCAAACCGAGATTCAGGCTTTGGTAAGGGTCGGCACTGCAGCCGCCCTGACGAGTGGTGAAAACCACTTGCACACCCCGGGCCTGCCAGGACGGCACAGTCAGGAAGGCAAGGCCATGTAATTGTTCCCAGGTCCAGCGCTGCATTTGTTCTGCTTCTCCCTTTCGCTTACAATATGGTTAAGGAGGTTATTTGCCATGAGCCATGATCAGACCGGTTCCCCAACCCCTGGCAGGATCGCGGACAAAAAGCATGAGGATATCCTTTGGGTGCCTCTGGTGCGGGTCTTTCCTCCTAATGACATTATAATTGAAAGCCTGTTAAGATCACAGGGAATACCTTACCGTGTGAAACACCATGGGATTCCACAGTTTCCCATGGCAGTAGGTCCGTTTGCGGAAACGGTCATCACTGTACCGGAAGACCGGGAAGCGGAGGCCCGCCAGTTGCTGCAGCCCTGCCCGGACTGCCTGGAAGTAGATAACGAGTTGTAAGGAAGGTGCCGGGCTTGTTAACCATCAGTCAGGTGGCTAATCGCTACCAAATCAACAATCGCCAGGTTCATGAATTGATGGAATACGGCTACCTGCAAGTCTCTCAGGTCTTGCGCAATGCCAATGGGGGCCTAAGCTACCTGTTTGCCCTGGAAGATCTGGAAGCAATCGATATATATTCTGCCCTGGCGGATCTACAGGACAAAAAGGCACGTCTGAGGGGGCGGTTCCACTCCAACGCCCACTTTAGCAAAATACTGCGAGCCATTCACCACTATGACCGCTTTCTGGCCAGCATCAAGGATCAACCTGGGGAAGAAGTATTGCGTATCTCTTTCTATCTTTTTCATCTTAACCATTATGCCAAACGTTATCCACAGCGCAGCCGAGAATTGTACGGGTTAAAGAAGCGGGTCATCAAAAAGCTGTACGGAGAATACCGCGATATTATTCAGGTGTGCTATTTATTGGGCCCCGACCGCAAGCGCATCTGGCTATGCGATGATTGTAAAGAATCCGCCCGCAATGCGGGGCTGTCTTTTGTGGAATATTTGAAAAAGGGGCATTACTGCCCCAAATGCTTTGTGCATTCAGTTGACGCCGAGTATTATTCCCTTTATGAGTTTATTGTCTCCCTGGGCAATTACCGTTTTGTATTCCACCTGCCCCGCTCCTCGGCCTGGCGCTGGTTGAAAGACCGGGCTGACCTGGTGCAAGGCCGCCGGGAAACCGGGCCTTATGAAGACTGTATGTATCTCTACGGCCGTGCCGCCAGCCGGATCGAAGAAAAAAGCTTTCCGCTGCCCATGATCATAGAAACCCTGAGCGAATACCTCAACAAAAGCTGAGCCAGTAGGGCTGTCAAGGCCGTTAAAAACCCAGTTAGATATGTGGCTATATAAAAACCATCAAGTTATTGCTCCAAAGCGGGGCATGGTAAGCGGGTATCGGGCTTACCGTGGGCCTTTAAATAACGCCTATTCAGGGTTATCGGGGAGCAACGAAGAAGTGCAAACCAGTTTTAACACAACCTGGACTGCCCTGGCCGCATCTTATTTGTTTTTCATTTGTTCGATGGTTTTAATGAAGCTGTTGAGATCAGCAAACTGCCGGTAGACGGAAGCAAAGCGCACATAAGCCACTTCATCCAGGCTTTGCAGGCAGTTCATCACCTTTTCGCCAATCGCCTGACTGTTCACTTCGCGATCATACTCGTCGCGTAATTCACGTTCCAGCACAGCTACCAGGTTCTCAATATCCTCCATGCTGACCGGTCTTTTCTCACAGGCTCTGGTGATGCCGGCCAATAGCTTTTCACGGTTGAACTGCTGGCGGCTGCCGTCTTTTTTCACCACCACCAGCGGTCTTTCTTCTATCCTCTCATAAGTGGTAAATCGACGTTTGCAGGCATAACACTCCCGCCGCCTCCGTATGGAAGCGCTATCATCGCTGGCTCGGGAGTCAACCACCCGGCTCTCCAATTCATGGCAATAGGGGCAGCGCATGTATCATCCCCCCTTTTTGCATACAGGACAACTATCCCCCGTTTGGTCTATCTCGCGAGCAAACAGGAGAATGGTTCCCCTGTTTGTCCTGCCCTTATTATCACCAAAAGAGGCCTGTTATTCAACATCATTTATGCAGCGCAGCTTAATAGCGGTCATCATTAATGCGATAATCGCGCCGATAGGATTCGATGTCATTGGCTACCGGCACCTCGACCAGAATAACGTCGCGGCCGATGCGCACTATTTTGTGCCAGGGGACGGTGACTTCTTCCTTGCGGGAAAAAATGTTAAAGCCTTTGCTGTGTCCGGGCATTACTAATCCCAAAACCCGGCCATTTTCAAGATCCAGGTCGATGTCAATGATATTGCCCAGCTTTTTTCCATCCACAATATTGATAACATCCCGGGTTCGCAAGTCAGATATTTTAATCATGGATAACACCTCAATATCTATATGTGTTTTAATATATGAAAACAGAGCCGAAAAGTTGCTATTCTGACTGTCCTGCAGGGGGGACAAATTATTGTTAAAGTTTATGCCGTGATTTTACGATATAGATATGGAACAGCCTTAAGGCTGTTGGTTTGTGGGCTGGACTCACCTGAGAGGCCCACCCTGCACCGATCGACCGAGGTGCATTTATTTCAATTTTGATTAATGTTTTTTCTATGACTCTTAAGCTCAGCATTGTCATTGCTATTAAAGTCCTCCGGTTGTTGTCATGCCTTAAGGGCAACGCCCGAAGGATCTTTCGCGAACTCCCGAGGAAAGATCCTTCGCTTCGCTCAGGATGACACAAAGGGGCTCAGGATGACACAAAGGGGCTCAGGATGACACAAAGGGGCTCGGGATGACAATAATGGGCTCAGGATGACACAAAAGGGGCTCAGGATGACACCAGAGGACAACGCCCGAAGGATTGTATATCAGGAGCAACGTTTTCATTTATCGTGATGGGGGTAACACATGGAAATTCTGAGCACAGCGCCCCTGTCATTCTTAAGCGCAGCGCCCCCTGTCATTCTGAGCACAGCGCCCCCGTCATTCTGAGCGCAGCGCCCCTGTCATTCTGAGCGCAGCGAAGAATCTTAGCCTGAATAAGGAGGAAAACTCGCTATGATGAGATCCCTCTATACCGCCAGTACGGGTATGTATGCCCAGCAGCTCAATGTGGACACCCTGGCCCATAATATTGCCAACGTAAACACTACGGGGTATAAAAGGCAGCGGGTGGAGTTTCAGGATTTACTCTACCAGACCATTAAACGCCCCACGGTTAGTGATGAACTGATTGAGCCTTTGGGTATATCCATCGGCCTGGGGGTGCGGCCCTCTGCCATTGATACCATGAATGGGCAAGGCAACCTGTTGCCTACCGGCAAGCCTCTTGATGTAGCCATTTCGGGGGGAGAAGCCTATTTTCGTGTGCTCAGCAGCAGCGGGGAAGAACTATACACCCGCGATGGCTCTTTCAAATTGGATGCGGAAGGCAATCTGGTTACCAGCAGCGGCAACCTGCTCTCAGGAGTAGATGCCCTGGAAGAAGGCGCTTATAATATCGTTATCGACAAGGAGGGCCGGATAACCTATATGGCACCTGGCTCGGATGAAGCCCAGGAAGCGGGCCAGCTTGAATTGGTCACCTTCATAAACCCCTCCGGCCTGGAAAAGATCGGCGGCAACCTTTATCGGGCGACTGATAATGCCGGTGAAGCCATGGACTGGGACCCGGAAGAGGATGGCAGTATTAGCCTGGAGGCAGGTTACCTGGAGGCTTCCAATGTGCAAATTGTCGAGGAGATGGTGGGATTGATCACTGCGCAGCGCGCCTATGAAATCAATTCCAAGGTAATTCAATCCGTGGATGAGATGCTGCAGACCACTGCCAATCTGCGCCGTTAAAAGGGGGTTTGTCGGAGATGGTCCCGGTGAACAGTATAGGAATCAGTAATCCAGGCAATGCTGCCGCCTCCCTGGCTGCCCGCGAGCAGCAGAAGACCGGTCATTTTGCCGGGGTGTTGCAGCAGGCCCTGCTCAGCAAAGACAATAAACAACTGTACCAGGCCTGTCAGGACCTGGAAAGTGTGTTTGTATACCGTTTGCTGTCAACCATGCGGGCCAGCATTCCCCGCAGCGACTTAATTACCCGGGGAATGGCCACCCAGACCTTTGAGTCCATGCTGGATGAGGAATATGCCAAAACCATCAGCCGACAGGGCTCCCTGGGTCTGGCTGACATCATGTACCGCCAGTTAACAAAATAAGTCCAAATAAGTCCGGGGACTGTGCCCCGGACTTATTCCTGTAATTTGTTCTTTTTTTCCTGACCGGGTTTGATTTGACTGTGGAAATTGGGTAAATGCAGTTTTTCTTTGGTTTCCTGCCATTCGTTGATTATTTTTTCTTTGACACTGATTGGAGCCCCATCCTGGTCTTCTTTTGCTGCCGGCTGCTCTGCTTCGGGGGCCTTGTTTTCGTTCATGGAATTCTTATTATTCGCTTTGTCACGCTGATTATCAATTTTATTTTGATTGCCCGGGGCGTCCTGGGAATCTTTTTTATGACCCCAGGCTTTTCCGGCAGGATCTGATTTGCCGGGGGTGTCTCCTGTCCACCCGGTCTTATTTCCGGACGAGGCCGGTTGATAATGAATTTTAACCTGTTCCTGCTCTATTTCGTCTTTTATCTTCACCTGATCATGAGTCATCAGGGCTGCATCCACAGAGTGGTTGATCTTGGCCGCCAGATCTTGTTTATAAGCAGCTTCATGTTTTTGCCCGGCTTTTTTGGTATGAACCGATATGGTTAAACTGCCTACGGAGTTTTCAGGCAACAGATCCTGTTCCAATACCTCACTGACCAGATCTTGGACCACCTTTTCAGCAGGCCGACCGGTAGTATCTACCCGAGCTACGATACTGGCCGCATCCTCGCTATCGGTTTTGACTGCAACCACCCGTTCCCAGCGATTCAAACCCAGTTCAATACCGGGAGAAATCGATGCATAAGCCACCACATTGAAGAAGTCTATCGCCCCGACCAAAAAGAATAGCAATACTGCTGCAGCCACACCATACCGGAATAGCGGCAACGGTTTGCTCCGGTAGATCTGTCCCGGATATAGTGGTTGGGAGGTTTTGATTCTCTGATAGGCGCCGTCGGAGCGCATGATAAGCGCCCAGCCCCGGCCTGATTTAATTACAATCCCCTTTTCTTTAGACATTTTTTCTACCTCCTTTCCAATTGCTTAAATAAGGCTTAAGAGATTGTATATCGTGGATAATAATCAATGTGCTGGCTATGATGAATTTGCGATATCGATCAATAATCTTGCGATTCGCATTATGCTGTTTTTCCAGCATGCGGATTGGTATCATCTTTTTTTCCTGCAAATAATCGCACATTTCCGAATCCTGCGCGATCATATGGGCGACCTTTAGGGCCGCCTCCAGGGTCTTTTTCTGGCGGGGACTGCCCTTGACCAAGTCTTCAAGTTCAATGTCATAATGCTGCAGAGCCGCTTGAAAGCGGTCGATATCCTGTTTGCGCGCCAGGTCGTTAAGGATTTGCTCTGCCTGATCCTGCTCATCTCCCCTGAGCAGACGAGGATCATCACTGTTAAACGCAGATAGAGGGGTATGATGCCTCTTTTCCTCACTGCGCTTGTAATCGATAATGCGGTTGCGGATCACGTACCCCAGGTAGAGCAAGAGATTGCCCCGCTGGGGCTCATACTTGTCAAAGGCTTCCAGCATGGCCATCCTGGCGATGCTGGCTTCTTCATCGCTGTCATCGATATAGCGGCCACAGGTACGCGAGCAAACCCGTAAGCAATAGGGCATAATCTGATCATATCTGTCTTCAATGGCATCGGTATTGCCTTCCTTGTATTGGCGCCAGACCGATACGGTTATTTTCTCCAGTTGTGTCGGTTCAGCGATGGACATGAGTCTGTCCTCCTGGAATTAATCTAAGCTCAATGTTACCATACCAGCGCTGAAATTTGCCCAGCCGCCGAGATCCGCTATGCAAGCCTGTAAATAGGCCTGATGCCCGGCCGCGCAATATTCTTCACTGCGCTCCTGGTGACACCCAACCCTGCATAGGTGATCTTAAGCAGAAGAAAGAATCGTGCCCCTCCCTTAAGCCTCTCCAAGGCTTATTTGTTGGGAAAGGCATTGCATATAGCAGACTGTTCTGTAATCAAAAAAACCTAGAACATGGTTTGGTTCGGCTTCGATTAAAACATACCTTCCGGGGAAAAAGACCCTACCCCGGAAGGCAGCACAGATGCTAGTTTAACAAAGAGCCGGTATATACAATGCGATATATTTACAACAAGTTCAACTGGTTTTTATATTAATCATCATCGGAAATTCTTGAGATAATCTTGATGGTGGAAATGTCGTTGTCGCTGTCGTAGACCAGCACTACCTCATAATCCAGATAATCCCTCAGATCGTCAGCATCCACAGCGGCTTTTTTATAAATGATGCGTGTGTCATCGGTCACATTGTAATCAGTGCTGGCGTCATCTTTATCCAATACGCTTATAATGTAGCCATCGGTGGTTGTTTTAACCTTGTTTAGAACACCTCTGGCCGACCTGATGTCAAAGTCCCCGAAAAACTGGTCTGTAAGGCGGGATAACATAACAGCGATCTCATCACGTTTCACCACCCGCATAGGGCTGAACTTCCCATCTGCATCGCCAATCATGATGCGATAACGGTGTACGTTTCTTACTGCTGCCTGGCAGTCCTGCGGGCACTGTGCTTCATCATTAAAGGACGGCCTGGTTTTGTCGTTATCCCGATAGGCTCTGAGGGCCTTCCTGACTGCGCTTATTTGATGGGCGGCCTCTCCCATTTCATCCAAAATGTCCTCATCTAAATCATTGTCCCGGGCATCAGCGATAATGTCACTTAATGCATTGGCCAGAGTCCTGCTGTCTCTGATCAAGTCAGCCAGGTCGTCTTCATCAGCATCAAGGAGATCATCAGCAAACTGATTCAGGTCAGCAATCAAATCATCAATGTCAGACTGAATGCCTTCGTTGTCTTCGCCCAGGTCACCTAAATCTTCCAGTATAGCAATGATGTCTTCCACATCTGCGGAAATACTGTCAAAGTCGATTACTTCATCGTCTTTATCGTTTTGGTCTTCATCCAGGAGGCGAGAGATATAAAGAGCGACCTGATATCTTTTACAGCCCTGGTTGGGGTTAAAGTTTTTAAGTTCTTCCGGAAGGATTATGCCCTTCTCTATTGCAGCGGCAACATAGACCTGCCCCCAGGCGGGAATCTTCTTTAATTCAGCACTATACTTGCTGCTGTCTGCTTTATCCAGGTCCAACTGTCCGTCTTTGTCCAAGGCCCTTACCAGCATAACGATTAGCTCCAGGTTGGTGACCGGTTTGTTGGGCTGATATTTACCCGCATCACCTTGAACCAGACCTTTGCGGGCGGCCTTGATAATGTCTGCCCTGGCCCAGCTCTGATCAACATCATCGAAGTCGCGCAGCTTTACATTTTTTTTGCTTTCTGCTTTGTTCTGAATGGTTGCTGCATTAGGCGACTGTTGTTGCAGCCATTTATTGCCCTGTACCTTGTCCGGCTTGGGTGCTGCCAGTGCTGCAGCGGGCAACAAGGTGAGCATAAAGGCGGCTAAAACGAGAATAGCAATCTTCTTCACAGCATGATTCCTCCTTATGTTATGTGTGTCTATATATTGATGCGTAGGCAGACTGTTAGAAAATGGGGTTTGCAACAGGAGATTCAGTGGGGAGGATATGGCATTGGGGCATGGCCGGATGTGGAAGTGATAAAATCTAATGCTGGTCAGGAAGAAAAACGCCGGGGATGGCATTCATTGAGTAAATACGGTTTGCAGGGCAGAACATCCCCCCAATTTCCTCCGGGTCTGGGCCGGTGGGGGGAACGCCGCCCAAGACGGCGTTCCCTACAGTTCGTTGCAGCGAGCGTAGATCCCCTCTACGTACGAGGGCAATTAGCTGCTGAGCCTTCCCTGTTGATTAACCTTGCACAGCGTTAAAGCGTCTTTCCACCGTTCCCCAATCTACAATGTTCCACCAGGCTTCTACCCATGCGGCGCGCCGATTTTGATATTTCAGATAATAGGCATGTTCCCATACATCAAGGATCAACAGCGGGGCAACACCCCACTGGGTAAGGTTCTGATGCTTTTCGACCTGCAGGATCACCAGCTTGCCAAACATGGGATTCCACCCCAGTACGGCCCAACCTGAACCCTCCACCACCACCGCCGCAGCAGAAAATTGTTTCTGGAAGGCTTCCACTGAGCCGAAATCCTGGGCGATGCGAGCAGCCAGAGGGTCGCTCAATGACGAAGTCCCTGCCGGGGCCATATTTCCCCAAAAGAGGGTGTGCAAAATGTGTCCAGAACCATGAAAAGCCAGTTCGCGTTCCCAGTGCTTGACCAGGGTGAAGTCGCCTGCAGCCCGAGCGTCAGCGAGTTTAGCTTCCGCATGATTGAGTCCATCAACATATGATTTGTGGTGCATATCGTGATGGAGCCGGACGGTTTCCTTGTCATAGAAGGGTTCCAAAGCGTCATAGGCATAAGGGAGATCCGCTAAAGTGTAGGCCATGAGAATCACCTCTTTCTAATAAGTTCTGCCATTTTCGGTTTGGGAATTCCTCCCTATTTTTCATTATAGCAGAGAACAACCGGTGATACCTACCCGGATTAAGAGTAGTTATACCCGGTTGTTAATAATCATATACCGCTACAATAAGGTTCTAAGTACTCATCGGGCACATCCAGGGCATATTATTGACACTGGCAAGGCCTGCCGCAGTGGTGCCGAACAGATAATAGGGCTTATCACCAGCCTGCTGAAAAATCTTATCCGCTTTGCCGTTAACCAGTGCCGTACCAGCAATCAGCAGCACATCAGCAAAATCGATTAAAGGCGGGTTGTCCTTGTCGCCATCCCATACCTCCACCCCGTACTGAAAGGAACCAATGTTATTGGGGTTCAGGTCGGTCACAGCCAGGTTTTCAACCCCGAATACTGCTGCCGCTTCTTCCAGTAGGCAGGGCTGGAAGCCAATTATTCCAATCCGGCATATTCCGTGTCTCTCCTTAATGGACCGGCAGATATGCTGGGCACATTGTAAGGGTCCGTCACCGCTGCATTCCACACTCTTTTCTATCTCGCCCACTTTACGCACCACCGCATTTAGAACGGCTACTACCATCGGATAGTAATATGGGCTTACATCAGGCAGATTAGCCATTGCATCAACGGTTCCCGAAAAGGTGCGGGGATGAAAGGTATACACCTGCCCGGTGGCCCCTTCCATGTCGGCCTGAATCAAGACCTCGTCCCCACTGGTTAAAGGGTCATAGCGGCCTTGCTGCAGTGCAGGCTGCAATACCTTTATCTCTACATGCTGCCCCTTTAACTCCGGGTGTTTCTCCACCAACATCCGCAAAGCACGATTGGCGTTTACTCGCATTATGTACATCACTCCCATAACATAATCCGGGTTACTATTACTCCTCTTGTTTCCTCCTGCTCTTTTCGGTCCCTCCCTTGACCGTGCATGAGGTCTCCTTCCTTATTATCATATTATTAAATTCTATTAACACGCAATAAAATTACACCAATGATAAGTTCTGGGATTATGGGAATACGCGTTAAAAAAGGGCAAAATCCCCTTAGAGCCCAGGCCGCAAGGGGATTTGACGTATTTAAAAATATCCCCGCAGGCTGTAAAGGTTTAAAACCCTCCTCCTGCGGGAATGCGTTTTCCGATTGGGCTAAGACTTGCCCCTGCGGATCTTATGCTGCGGTTGTTTTTTCTTTTTGTACCGGAGCGTCTTTCTTCATGTAGGAATACCAGTACAGTGAACCTACCATGATGGAGCCGCCCACAATATTGCCCAGGGTTACCGGGATGAGGTTGTTCACAATAAAGGTCTTCCAGGTGAACACATTGCTCACTGCCAGCTTGAAGGCGGCAATGGCTTCAGGGCTCCCGGCGCCTGCTGCGGCAACGTCTACGATAGCGGGAATCTGAGCCACAACCAGGCCCATGGGAATAAAGAACATGTTGGCTACACTATGCTCAAAGCCGCTGGCAACGAAGGCCATGATGGGGAAGAAGATACCGAATACCTTGCCTACCACATCCTTGCTGGCCAGAGCCAACCAAACCGCCATACATACCAACCAGTTGCAGAGAATACCCCGGCAGAAGGCAGCGCTCCAGGTCAACTCTAATTTACCTTTGGCCACCGCCAGGGCTTTTGCTCCGACGGCACCTTTAAATAAGCCTACTGCCGCGGTGCCATCCGGACCCACTCCGTAGAAACCACCGGCGACAATATAAACTAACAACAGGGAGCCTACAAAGTTCGCGATCCAGACCACGACCCAGTTCTTGAGCAGGTCGCCCCAGGTGCAAGATCCGTTCATAGCCCCGATCATCATGAACATGTTATTGCCGGTAAACAGTTCCGCGCCGCCGATAACCACCAACATCAGGCCGGTGCTGAACACGGCGCCAAACATGAACTGGCCCATGCCGTTGCCCAGGAATTTCGGTATGTCGTTGCCGATCACTGTGGCCAGGTTGGCACCGAAGCCGATATAGGCACCAGCCAGGATACCGAGGATGAACAACTTGCCGAAGGATAATTTAGCCTTGTTGGTACTTACCCCGCAGGCTACCCCCGCTACTTCTCCAGGTCCAAAACAGTTCATTACAATTCCCCTTCCTTTCCCTTGCAAATTCTCCTCAAGTGACCAAAATATCTACTGTTGAATTAATTCATTTTGGCACTGTATTCAGCACGGAAATGATTCAATGTTGTCAATACTGGAGCTGGAGCTGCCTGACCAAGACCGCAAAGACACGCTTTGGACATAACCAAACCCAGTCTTTCGAGGTTGCTGAGATCTTCCCCGGAAGCCTGGCCATTATTGATGCGTGTCATCATCTCATGCATGCGCTTGGTGCCTTCCCGGCAGGGAATGCATTTTCCACAGGATTCATGTTCAAAGAACTTGGCAATTCTCTCTACTACATCTACCAGGTCCCTGCTCTCATCCATGACAAATACCGCTCCCGAACCTAAAACCGCGCCAATAGCGTTCATAGAGTCAAAATCAATCTTGGTATCCAATAAAGCCTCGGGTATGAAGCCTCCGGAAGTTCCACCGACCTGCACCGCCTTGAACTTCTTGCCGCCCTTTATACCTCCGCCAAATTCATAAATAACCTGACGAATGGTTACATCAGTCGGCACTTCAATAATCTTACGCTCTACAACATCTCCGGTCAAGGTTAAAAGCTTGGTTCCAGGGTAGTTTGGTGCACCAATGGCCTTGAACCAATCGGCTCCCTTTTCCACTATCAAGGGGATATAGGCCAATGTTTCCACATTGTTCACTATACTGGGCTTGCCCCACAATCCTGTTACCGGCGGGAAGGGGGGCTTAAAACGTGGTTCGCCACGGTGGCCTTCGATGGATTCTATTAAAGCGCTCTCTTCACCGCACACATAAGCGCCCGCTCCCATGCGCACCTCAATATCAAAACCGCCGAGTACCCCGCCGTCTTTAGCCTCTTTGATAGCCTTGTTCAAGGATTCCACCACAAAGGGATACTCTCCCCGGCAGTAGATATAGCCTTTGTCAGCCCCAATGGCATATCCGCAGATAGCCATCCCTTCCAGGATCCTGTGGGGTGTGGCCTCGAGAAGGTTGCGGTCTTTATAGGTGCCCGGTTCCCCTTCATCAGCATTGCAGATCACATATTTTTGCTCTGCTTGCACGCCATATGAAAAGCTCCATTTCATACCAGCGTTAAAACCGGCTCCTCCGCGTCCCCTCAGGCCCGATTGTTTCACTACATCGATCAGCTCAAGCCGCTCCATACCGCGGGCTTTTTCCAGGGCTTGGTATCCCCCAGCCTTCCTATAGTTCTCAAAGTTGGATAAATCAATATCTACAGGCAATAACACACGCATTTCGTTAGCCATTATTTCCCTCCTTTCCTCTTACTTGCATTGGGCTAAAATCCCGCCCACATTCTCAGGGGTCACATCCCCGTAAGGCTTGCAATTAATGGTAATAACCGGTGTTGCCTGGCATTGGCCCACACACTCGGCAAACTCCAGGGTAAATTTGCCATCGGCAGTCGTTTCACCCATCTTAATTCCCAGTTGTTTTTCCAGGGCCGCCACGACTTGATCTGCACCTGCAACATGACAGGGGGCGCTCTCACATATCCTTATGACATAGCGGCCACGTTCACCTACCTGGAAATAAGAATAAAAGGTGGCCACCCCCCAAGCATCTGCCTTGGGCATATTAAACACCTGCGCAGCCTCAGCTACAGCCTCTTCGGGTATATAATTGTAAACCTTCTGGATAGCATGGTATGCTTCTATAATACCTCCTGGTAGATCCTTGAAACCAGTTATGATTTCCTTGTAATCAGCCATCACGTCTTCACCTCCACTATCTGATTCTGCTGTAAATTACAGCAGCAACACCTCTACATTAGCACCAACGTCGACCGCTGGACTTCCTGCGGGAATATCGATAAGAGCATTGCAATTGAGCAGCGATCTTAACATGCTGGGCTTTTGTCCGGGAAGCACGGTAACTTCCCATCCAGTTTTGGTGCGCCGCGCCCGGCCTCTGACCAGTCGACGTGTATTGGCGGCTTTATTAAAGCCGTTAACACAGCGCGCCACTACCCTGAATCCCTCGTCCTGCTGCCCTAGCATGGTTCTTAATACTGGAGCTACGAATAGATGATAACCCACAAAACAGGCCGCGGGATTGCCGGATAAGGCAAACAACAAACGGGTTTGCCAGGAGGCTGCCCCGTTGTGGCTGCCGGGCTGAACAGCGACATCCCAATAAAGCTGCTTGGCGCCGATGGTTTGGAAAAGCTGCCGGGCTTCACTGTCATCTTCCATATACGATCCACCTGTACAAATGACAATGTCTGCCTCATTTAGCAGCTTCAAGAGCTGCGAAGATTCCTCACCGGAAACAGCTTTTTCCACAGCCATTACCTTGCCGCCCTGCTGCTGCACCAGTGCAGCAAGCATAGGCCCATTGCTATCCCGGGTTTGGCCCGGGGTAATGTTCACCGGGCCCGAGACTACGTTGGCAGCAAGACTCAGGATTGCCGCGCGGGGTTTTCGATAGACCGGTATCGAATCTAATCCCATCGCTGCCAGCAAGGCGATACAGCCTGCATCAAGCCAGGTATTGGCGTTCACCATGACTTCACCCTGACAGTAATCTTCGCCCGTCCTTTTAATGTTTTGTCCGGGTTTCACCTTTTCCCCAACCAACAGCGTATCCTGGTTGAGGCTGGTTTTTTCATGGGGCACAACCGCATGAGTTCCAGGCGGCAAACATCCCCCTGTACTCACCTTGGCAGCTTCATCGGCTTGCAAAGGCCTGATGGGCAGATCCCCCAAATGATAATGCCCAACCATTTTGAAACTGCTCGAAGCTGATGAAGTCGCAGACCCTACAGCAAAGCCGTCCACTGCTGATTGGTCACCAGCAGGCAGGCTTTGTGGAGCTGCTATATCCCTGCCCAGAACCCTGTGCATTGCGCCGGACAGGGGTACCTTGTCAATATCCAGGGTGGGCAAAACACTTAACAATTTCTGCTGCGCTTGTTCCAGACTGAGATGATTCATAGCGTTTCGCTCCCCTTTACAAATAGCTATTCTTCCCAAAAGGGCACTGTGGATAATGACATACCTGACATCCTTCACATAGACCGCCATGCGCCAATGCTGCCAGGTCAGCCTTATCTACCCGCTCCCCGGCAAAGATCCGGGGCAGCAATAGATCTAAAGTGGTCCTGCGACTGAACAGGGCGCCTCCAGGTATTCCGGCTATGGCCACATGTCCCTGATAAGCCAGCATGAACTGTGACCCCGGCAATACCGGAACTCCATAGGAGACCACTTCGGCCCCCGAAGCCCTGATGCCCTGAGGAGTAGCGTCGTCAGCATCAACAGACATACCGCCGGTGAGCAAAATCAGTTGCGCGCCTTCGGCGATGGCATTCTGGATCTCCCCGGCAATCAACTCCGAGTTGTCCGGCACAATAATCTGTCCCATCCAGCGACCGCCAAAGGGTGCAATCTTTTTACGGATAATCCTGCCGAAGCCGTCGCGGATGCGCCCGCTGTTCACCTCACTGCCGGTGGTAATTACTGTAACCCACAGGGGTTGAAACGGTTTAATGCTGACCAGGGGCCACGGGGCTCGGCACAGTCTTTGCGCCTGCTCCATCAGCTCCTGCTTAACCGCAACAGGAACCACCCGAGTTCCGGCCACACATTGCCCTTTCATGACACTGCGAAAATTGTGCAGGGTAGAAAATATAATATGTTCCAAATGGTTCAGCTTCTGTAATTGTCCCACCTGCACCCTTAATAAACCGTCATATTGCGCTATTAAATTCACCCGACCCTGATTGGGACGGGTCCAGTCAATCCCTGCGCCGGCTGCACTGGATGCCAGCAGTAAAGCGGCATCATCCTCATGCACCAGGTTATCCTCAGGTTCCCAAACCAGGATATGTTCCTTGCCCAGATCCTTTAACCGGTTTATATCTTCGGCAGCAATCACATGGCCCCGAGTAAAGGCGCGATACTTTTTCTTACCCGGTATTATCCGGGTGATATCGTGCCCCAGGGTCAAACCAATAGCCTGATCCACAGCAACCTTGCGCATAATAAGCCTCCTAAATGGGTTCGATCTTTACTGCACAGACCTTGTATTCTCCTGTGCCTGTGATCGGATCTAATACGGCGCTGGTCAATTCGTTGGTTGGTGTCGATGCATAGTGGAATGACATCCAGATAACACCTGGCAGCACCCGGTCAGTCACCCTTACCGCGGTTGTTACCACACCACGGCGTGAAGTTACCTTGACCAGACTGCCGGTTTCAATATCGAGTTTTTCCGCATCGAGCGGGTTAACCTCAGCCATTTCCCTATCCCAGACACTGCTGATGCCGGTCGAATATGGGGTAGTAACATTGTAATGGAATAGGATACGGCCGGTTGACAACAGATATGGATATTCCTGATCAGGCATTTCTCCAGGAGGTATATGCTCGGAAGGTTGGAAAAGACCCAGACCGCGGGTGAACTTGCCGCCATGCAGGAATGGAGTGCCGGGGTGCTCTGCGGTCGGGCAAGGCCACTGCAAGGATTCACTTTCCAAACGATCATAATTGATACCGGCCATAGAAGGCGAATTGGCAGCCATCTCTTTCCATATATCATGGGGATGCTCATATACCATGGGATAGCCCATTCTGGCTACCATCTGGCAAATGGTTTGCCAATTGGCTTGACCGGGTATGGGTTCGATGGCTTTGCGCACCCGCTGCACACGGCGTTCAGTATTGGTGAAGGTGCCGTCACATTCGGCAAAACTGGCAGCCGGTAAAATGACATCCGCAAATTGAGCTGTCTCAGTGAGGAATAATTCCTGCACCACCAGGAATTCCAGGTTTTCCAGGGCTTCTTTAATATGATTGGCATTGGGATCGGTGAGAACCGGGTTTTCGCCCAGGATATACATTGCCTTGACGGTACCATCGTGAGCTGCTTCAAACATTTCCGGAATCTTTAAACCAACTTTAGCCGGCAGGGATACATTCCAGGCTTTTTCAAATTTCTCGCGATTGGCATCGACGGTGATCGCCTGATAGCCGGAGAATACGTTGGGCAAAGCCCCCATGTCGCACGCACCCTGGACATTATTTTGACCGCGCATCGGACATACCCCGGTGCCGGGGCGGCCCAGATGACCGGTTAACATGGCCAGATTGGCAACACTCATAACGTTGCGGGTCCCGCAGATATGCTCCGTTATCCCCAGGGTGTAGAATGCCATGGCGCGGTCAGTTGTGGCATATAACCTGGCTACACTATACAGGTCTTCAACCGGCACACCGGTCAATTCAGATACATATTCCGGAGTATAAGAGGCCACAACTTCTTTCAATTCTTCATAATTTTCGGTTCTTTCTTCAATAAAGGCTTTGTCTTCCAGGCCTTCTTTAATGATGATGTGCATTAATCCATTGAGAAGAGGAATATCGGTGCCTGGTTTGAGTCTTAACCAGTAATCGGCTTCATCGACCAGGTCAATATGGCGGGGATCGCATACCACCAGCTTGGCTCCGTTGCGCGCCGCCTGGCGCATTTTGTAACCAATGATGGGATGGGCTTCAGTGGCATTGGTTCCTATTAAAAACAATAATTGGGCTTGCTCAGTTATTTCACTGATGGGATTCGTCATTGCGCCGCTTCCAAAAGTGGTAGCCAGACCGGCTACAGTGGGAGCGTGTCAGGTACGGGCGCAATGGTCCACATTGTTGGTTCCCATTACGGCACGAGTAAACTTCTGTACCAGGTAATTCTCTTCATTGGTGCAACGAGCCGAGCTTAAAGCAGCAAATGCATCCGGTCCATATTGGGCTTTGATGCCGTTCAAACGCTCCGCTATCAGATCGAAGGCTTCGTCCCAACTGGCCGGTTCAAACTGGCCATTCTTCTTAATCAGCGGTGTGGTGAGGCGTTTTTCGTTATAGATGAAATCCCAGCCAAAGCGCCCCTTTACGCATAGCATGCGGCCATTTACAGGACTTTCGGGATTGGATAATACCCCCAGTACTTTACCATCCTTTACCGCCAGGTCAAAGTTGCATCCGGTGCCACAAAATGGGCAGGTAGTTTTAATCCGATCATATTCCCAGCGCCGCCCCTGGCCAACCATGTTCTTCTCCGTCAGCGCCCCGGTCGGGCATACGGCAACACACTGTCCGCAGAAGACGCAGTCTGATTCTATATAGTCCACATCAGCGGCAGTGGTGGCTTTGCGGTTAAAACCCCGATACAGGAAGGACAGGTTGTCCTGACCGGTCATCTCTTTACAGGCGCGCACACAGGCTCCACAAAGGATGCACTTGTTCAGGTTCCTGACAATAAAGGGATTGCTGTCATCAATAGCGTATTGATGCTGTTCTCCTGCAAAACTGCTTTCTTTGACTCCGTAGA
This sequence comes from Syntrophomonadaceae bacterium, assembly GCA_050949825.1. GTDB lineage: Bacteria > Bacillota > Syntrophomonadia > Syntrophomonadales > Syntrophomonadaceae > DTU019. The sequence continues at coordinate 51,665 of JBMNGL010000016.1, forward strand.
GATAACAGTATTCAGCCAGTTTGCAATCCCCCATTTTTTCACAGGTCATGCAATCCAGAGGATGGTTGGCCACCAGCAATTCCAGTATGGTTTTACGAGCTTCAATAACTGCTTCAGATTCGGTGTTCACTTCCATCCCTGAGAAAACCGGGGTTACGCAAGCCGCAGGCAACAGACGGTTGCCTTTTACTTCGACCACACACATACGGCATGCCCCCAGCGGACTGAGATCGGGATCATAACAAAACCGGGGAATATCGATCCCAACCATTTCCGCCGCCTGCAAAATGGTGCTTCCCGCCGGAACTTCAACCTCCTTTCCATTCATAACAATCCTTACCATTTCCAATACCTTCACCCCTTTCGTTTAGTACAAACACAAACACAAAAAACCTCCTGCCGGAAGCAGGAGGTTCGCCAATGTTTGACTACTCATAAACCAGACAACAACAGCTGTCTCTGATCCATGAATAGGCAAACACAGCCTTAATATTAAGGCGCCACTCCTTTCCAAGCACGGGAGGAAGGCCCGTTTCCCGGCCAACCCAGCGGCTGATAAACCATAGCATATGCTTTAGGCTTATCAACTCGGAGCATAATGTTGAATATTAAATTGGGATAGTCGACTTTTCGACCTGTTATGTATGCATTAGACAATGGCACGAATAATTCCTGCTAAGTAGGGGAAGTTTAGCAGTTTTTTTGCATACTAAACATGACCAAACATAACTAAACGTAAACAAACAATATCGCACAAGAAGGCGTTATTTTAATAGTACTAAACATTGTTAGACGTTATTAAACATGGTTATCGCCAAACAGAGGGGCGTTGTTTTTATACAAAAATGCCCCTCTGTTTGCTCTTCCTGACTTACCCCCGGCCTTTTAGCCAAAGCATATTCGCTGCGGGTGGCTGTAAACATTGAAACGCTGACCGCGCGCAAATCCGACTACAGTTATACCCAGTTCCCGGGCTTTATCCACAGTCATGAGCGTGGGCGCGGAGCGCGACAAGATAACCGGTATTTCGTTGCGGGCAGCTTTTTGAAGAATCTCAAAAGCAACCCGCCCGCTTAAAACCAAACATTTATCCTGAAGTGGAATCTTGTTTAAAAAAGCATATCCAAATACCTTGTCAACAGCATTATGACGCCCAATATCCTCGAAACGCTTAAGCAGACCCTGGCTGGCCCCCAATCCGGCGCTATGAACGCCGCCGGTGCGTTTGAAGGTCAATGATTGATTATCCAGCTCAGCGATTATGGACAATAATTGGTCAGGTGTGAACAGGCCCTTGGCTGATGTTTGTTTTTTTAGGTGCTCATCATTGCCATAACCCCGGCCAATGCAGGTATTGATGGTTTTGACGGACTTGTTAAAATCCATGGGCTCACCTTCAATGGTGATATCGACCAGATCTTTTTCAGGTTCCCTAATGCTCAATAACTCAGCGGATGGCTCCAGTATCCCTTCACTGAGTAAATACCCGGCAGCCAGTTCCTGCCCGGCATGAGGAGATGAGGCCAGCCTGACCACCTCCTGACCATTCAACCTGACCCGCAGGTATCGTTCTTTTACCAGTGGTTCCAGGGCTGATTTTATTTCGCCAGTATTATATACTGTTACTTCCCTATCCTCAGTTAAATCCATTGTTTCCATTTTATCACCCCCATCGCTTCAGCAGGCCTCTCGTCCCCAAATCGTGCTGTATTGTTATAACATGGCTGGAGTATAGCTAAAACTAATTTAAGCATACTTAAGAGCAAGTATCCAGATGGTTTATTAAAGATAGGGGCTTAAAGCCTACATTGAAGCGATTAGCGGCATTGTCCCTTTATTTCGTTTGCACCGCCAGTCTATGATCAGCGAGGTCGGGAGAGGAATCCGTCGTAATTTGCTTGCCGTGATCCAGGGCAATTACCTTGTCCCCCAATACCTGTGCGTCTCCCTTATCGTGAGTGACCAGGATTACTGGAATATGCCATTGCGCATGCAGCTTTTTTATGACTTCTCTTAAACTGAAATGGGCTTGCTGATCCAGGCTGCTAAATGGTTCGTCCAGCAGAAGCAGCCTGGGCTGCGTTACCAGGGCGCGAATCAATGCCGCCCGCTGTTGTTCCCCTCCGGAAATCTGATAAGGGTAACGCTGGCCCAGGTGTTCTATGCCGAATTGCTCCATAAGTCGGTAATGATTTAATGGAGGCATAATACCTTGTTTGCGGGGCATTCCATATTTGATGTTTTGGTCCACTGTCATATGGGGAAACAGGTTGTGATCCTGAAACAGGTAGCCAATCTGGCGTGAGCGTGCCGGGAGATCAACCCTTGCACACGTTGAAAAAAGCACCTCCTCCAGCAGTTTGATCTCCCCCCGGTCCGGTTTTTTCAAACCGGCCAAACACTCCAGGGTAGTGGTTTTGCCTGATCCTGACGGCCCCCATAACACCAGGATTTGATCGGCCACCTCGAAGCAGACCTTTAAATTAAAATCCCCCATTTTTTTTTCAATACTGACCGTGAGCAGCTTACTCACTCCTTTGGTTTTGCTTTATCGCCCGACGTTCGCTGTAATTAACCCAATAAATGACTACAAAGCTGATCAAGGTAACTATTATTACCAGTACCTGCGCGGTTTGATCATGCCCCGCTTCCACGGCAAAATAGATCGCGGTAGGGATGGTTTGGGTTTTTCCGGGTATATTGCCGGCAACCATCAAAGTGGCGCCGAATTCTCCCAATGCCCGGGCGAAGCACAACACCAACCCGGCTATGATGCCCCGACTGGCCAAAGGCAAGGTAACGGTGAGGAAAACCCGGATTTCACCGGCTCCCAGGGTGCGGGCCGCCTGTTCAAAGTTAGGGTTGACGCTTTCAATGGCCGCCCGGGCACTGCGATAAAATAGAGGAAAGGCTACCACCATTGCGGCCAGGACGATGGCCCGCCAGGTAAACACCACCGGAATCCCCATCTTAATAAGCCAGGCTCCCAGAGGTCCGTTTTTGCCCACCATTATGAGCAGGGCATAACCAGTCACTGATGGCGGCAGCACCAGGGGCAGAGTAATTATTGATTCCAGAATATCCCGTCCAATAAAATGGCGCCGCGACATAACCCGCGATAAAGGCAGCCCGACCAGAGCGGTAAAAACCACTACGGCCAGGGCTACCTTGATCGAGAGCATTACCGGACCCCAGATTTCAGCATTGTTGAGCATGGCCCAGTTTACTGCTTTGCTAGCGGATCAAAACCATATTTGCTAAATATCTGACCAGCTTCCGGCGTGCACAAGAAAGCCAGGAAATCCGCGGCGGCTTCCTTTTGTTTGCTGTCCGAGACTACGGCTGCCGGGTAGACTATGGGCGAATGTGAATCAGCCGGAGCGGGAGCAATCTCTTTGGCTTTTTCGCTGCCATACAGGTCAGATTTATACACCAGTCCTGCTTCAACGTTGCCGCTTTCCACATAGGTCAGGACCTGCCTAACATTATTGGTAAAAACCAGCTTGGATTGCACGCCGTCCCAGAGCTTCAGGCTTTGCAGCACTTCACGGCCATATTTGCCGGCCGGCACGGTTTCCGGTTCTCCAATGGCTA
>JBMNGL010000017.1:0-7778 GCA_050949825.1 Syntrophomonadaceae bacterium
TCTGCCGGCTATGGGCCTGGAATTTGGCAGCAGTGCCATACTTGCGAGCTGGGCCATTACCAGCTACATTCTGGCATCCGCCATTTTCCTCTTGCCCTTTGGGCGCCTGGCCGACATGCATGGACGCCGCCGCTTCTATCGGCTGGGTACTATTCTCTATACCCTGTTTACCCTGGCCACCGCCATGGCCGATTCCATGCAAATGATCATCGTGTTCCGTCTGCTGCAGGGTCTAAGCTCTGCTATGATTTTCAGCACCGGTATGGCCATCCTGAGCTCAGTCTATCCACCCCATAAACGGGGCCGGGCCCTGGGATACAGTGTGGCCGTCACCTACCTGGGCCTTACCATAGGGCCGGTACTGGGCGGTATGATGAACCACTACCTGGGTTGGCGCAGCATATTTTACCTCACTACCCTGCTGGGTCTGGGAGCCGTAACTGCTATCCAATTCTGGCTGCGGGGTGAGTGGGCCGGAGCCCGGGGTGAAAAATTCGATGCTGCCGGAAGTTCGCTCTACATGGTGGGATTGCTGGCTTTTCTTTACGGGCTGTCCTCTATTTCCGACAGCCAATGGTCGCCTTATCTGGTTCTGCTGGGAGTGATTTTACTGGTGGGATTTGCCGCCTGGGAACTGCACATTGACCACCCCATCCTGCAGGTACGCCTGTTTAAACATAATACCGGTTTTGCTTTTTCCAACCTGGCGGCCATGATTAACTACAGCGCTACATATGCGGTAACCTTCTTATTATCCGTTTACCTCCAGGTGGTGCGGGGATACGATTCCCAGGCCGCCGGGCTTATCCTCTTGGCCCAACCCCTGGTTATGACCATATTGTCTCCCCTGGCAGGCACCTTGTCGGACCGCCTGGAACCCAGGCTGGTAGCCTCTCTGGGTATGGGCTGTTCTACCCTTAGCCTTTTCTTTTTTATATTTATCGGCTCTGCTACTGCACCCTCCCTGCTGGTGATCAATCTCCTTCTGGCCGGACTGGGCTTTGCCCTTTTCGCTTCCCCCAACAACAACGCTATTATGGGCTCAGTACCCATGCGCCTGTACGGCATAGCCTCCTCTACCCTGGGCACCATGAGATTGGTAGGTCAGGCCATCAGCATGTCCATAGTAACCCTGTTAATTACCCTCTTCATAGGCCGGGCGCCCCTGACCGCAGCCAACCCCGCCACCTTCCTGGCCTGTATGAAGGTTTCCTTTGCTGTTTTCACTATCATCTGTATCCTTGGAGTATTGGCCTCGCTGAAACGGGGCAGCCTGCACCAATACAACCTTACTGATCAGGATCAGGGCAAAATAGAATGAAAAAGGGAGGAAACCCGGGACTACCAGAACACCACTGTAGATTGAATGTAATGAGTCCGAAGGACTCTATATTTCTGGACTTATTACAGTATTTGAGCAAGCAGCTTGCGGTAATCAATAAAATATTGTGGTTTACTGCCGGGGGTCTTCTTAATGGCATATCCCGAGGCTCCCGCATAACGAACACCTAAACCATTTTCCAGACGGAACCAGACTCGTCCGTAGGGGTTATCTTTATCAAGCAGACGTACCGGTTCGCTAGGATCAAGGGTAAATCTTACATCGAGAGCCATTAAATCCTCGAACAATCTCCATTCCGGCTCTGTTTCCAGCAGCAGTTCTTCTAAATTGCGGGCACGCTCCAGGCCCAGCCGACTGGTCCAGCGGTGTTGAGTGAAGCCATATCCGCTAGTATTAATTATGGGGGTTTTCTTTTCGATTACCTTGCCTAATTTAAAGAGTACCTGGAGTTCTTCTAAATTCCGTTTTGGGCTCCAGGGGGTAGGTATTTCCTTTCTTTTAACAATGTCAATGCCTTCAACCGGGGCATAATGAGTTACTGCCCCCGGTCGGCGTATTTCCAGCGGAGAGTAAATCGCTACCCATTTGGTGGCAAACTGACGCAGCTGGGTCTTAAGTACCGGCATATAATAGAGCTGCTCTTCAATAATCCATTGTAAATGCTGGAATTGGTTGCCGGCGCTCAAGGTGCCTATAACTACTGGTTCCGCCGCAGATAAACGCCAATCCTGTGCCCGTTCGTAGATGCTGTGGGGTAAAGTATGCTCTGCTGTACTAAATCCACCCACTTTCAAGCTGTTGCGCAACCACTCTCTAACATATGCTGTATTAGCCGGTAGAAACGGTAAAGCTCCTACTCCAATATATTTCAGGGCTTTCCACAGCTTACTGTCGTAAAAAGTATTTTTCGCTGCTCCGCCGGGGAATACAGCTGCTGCCTGCACCACGGTTCTTCGTTGAACACGATTCCCATCATTCCGGTTTTGAAATTCCAGAATGGCATCGCGGTATCGATGCATGGCATTCAAAGCATCTTCCGGAGGACCTTCGGAATTATACCGTTTTATGTAATCATCTGATGCATCCAACCTATACTTGGCATCAAGAACTAAATGCATTGCCGGCCAAGCCTTATTTTCCAGGGTAATAACCATATCCGGACGCTGGGGGATGAGCATAGCCTCTCCCTGAAAACTGGGGTTGTAGGTAGCTGTTATACGCCTGTCTCCGGAGGCAAAACATACGCGTTGTTCTTTCCCCCGGTTCAGTAAAACCCGAAGGCCCTTTTGTTTGACCGCAAACAGCCTTTTTGCGGGGATTTGCTGCCCACTCTCCTCACTGATTATTCGCAACAGAGCTAGATAGCACCAATATTCATATAGTAGATTCAAATCCTTAACCGATAACTGTAAGGGACCGCCTTCAATCCGTAAACCCAGCGATAAAGCCAGGCAATTGGTATAAGCTTCCCGGTAGCCTGGCAACCCTAACAACTGCAGCGAAACAAAACCTGCTGGAAGTTCGCCACTGGCTGCGGCAAGTGGTTCCAGACCCTGCAGACGCAGGACCCGCTTTTCCATTTCCTCTAATTCCTGTGAAACCTTGCAGCGCCGGGGAGTAAGTTCTAACTGCCGCTCTTCTACCCGTAACCGGTTTAAACGCTGCTGAATAAGATGCAGCTGCCGCGATAACCAACGATGCTCCATGGTATCCAAGGTGCTTCGTGCACGGTCTTCATAAATATACTCGCGAACAGGTATATTGCTTTTAGTGTTAATAAAGCCACCTCGGCCAGCACCTTTCCTTACGGCTGCCAAAACCCGTCCATTTATATGCTTAATCTTTTCCGCTCTTACCGGCATTTGCTCTCTATGCAATCCCCTTACCGGTGTACGGGCAATAAAGTTTAACGCCTTTTCCAAATCGTCTATAAGACCCCGCAACAGAACAAACCATTCCAAATTAGTCGCCAGGGCGGCAGTAGTGGTTCCCAGTTGGAAGGTTGCACGCAAATACTCCATTGCCAATCCTGTCATTATATCCTGTACAGAGGCTAGAATTTCTTCATAATCACTGGCATAATCCAACTTACTAGGAAAAACCTCAACTAGAAAAGAGAACTCCGGTTTATCGTCAACTAATACTATAAATTCGCTATAACCAACCTGGGAACCAAAATTAATATATCCATATACCGTAGAATGATCATCATCATAATCCAAATCCCTAATTATAACCGGATCGCGGTGCATTATATCCAGCTTATAACCGTGTTTGCACCTGGCATATAGCTTGTAATTGGTTTCTTCTAAAAGATATGGCCCGGTATGTTGTTCCGGGCAATCTGCCAGCTTTTGGGGTACGCCCTGGCGCCATACCTTTTCCCAGTTAAGATCTGCCCGGTGCTTGGTTATCACCAGGCGGCCAGTTGTATCTTTGCCTAGATAATTTACCGGTTCTTTATTACTGGACAAACTGAATTTTAGGTGTACCAGATCACTTGCCAATTCAAAAAGCTGCTCCATAACATCACATCCAGTAAGATGTAAATCCTTCGGTAATTAAACGCTCCCACATCAGGCATAGTCTTGCCGCAGTACGCGGGTAGCGGGCATTTTCCAGGAAGGTAGGCCGGCCAATTTTTTCCCAATCATCAATTATTATCTGCGCATCCTCTTCGCTAATATTTTTTGACCCTTTAACCGCCCAGCCTAATAGCTGTAACACCATCTTGCGTACCGGGGTGCTGCCGCCGATAATACGGGGTAATATTTTCATCTGTAATGCCAAATCCAGGGGATTAACCCGTATCCCACCTCTAGTAACGAATGAATTAATTATTTCCTGGGCATGTAATACAAATAAGGCTACTTCATCCCTTACCCGGTAACCAACCTGTAACTGGCCTTGAATCAGAATGCTGTTAATTTCAGTCAGCACCGTGATAACTTTTTCTATCTTCTGATTGTCTTCTACAGTAAGATTTTGCAGCCCGTTTAGGTTAATGGCCCGGGGGAACCATAGTTCAACCGGCCATATATTAATGTCGGGGGTATCATCAATCACATTTCCCCAGGATTCTAGATGTATCTCGGAAAACTCCAGGGTAAAAGCACGATCCAGTACCTTTCGGCTGAATCCATAAGCACTCTCATCCATATTGACGGTACCCACGATAGCCAGGTTAGGTGGCAATACCTGCTGACCCCATTCTGCATCTTTCTCTTTTAAATCCTGGCCGATAAGCCTCCCGCTAGAAAATCTCCCCATACCATCGGGGTGACGGTTTTCCACCTGGCTCAAAACCTCAGCAAAGTAATGCTCCACCCGAGCTAAATTCATCTCATCCATAATGCATACAAAATGTTTTTCGGGGTAATTAGCTGCCTCTCGGACTACCGACAGCAAGGCTCCTGGTTTAAACTGCCCCTGCAAATCACAATAACCAAGCACATCGGAGCTATCCGTCCAATCAGGTCTTACGGGAATCATATGACATTTGCCACCGGTTGCCCGGCTGATTAATGCTGGTAGTTTTGATTTTCCCGTACCAGAAACTCCCGCCAGAATTACGAATGGCTTTGTTCGTAGGGCGGCAATATAAGCAGCTATCTGCCAGGGTTCGAAGGTATAGCCCTGAGCAGCTATATTCATAACCAGTCTATCCATTCTATCAGTCCCCTCACCGGCACAATTCAAACCGGAACTCGACTCATTAACATGAAGATAAGCATTAAGTATAGTAACCAAATCCCTGGTGAGCTCCATATCTCCCGGTAATGCTTCAGCCGGATAAAACTTGTAAGCAATGGTTGCTTTTTCATAATCGCTTCCCAGGCTGCTATTAGCATATAATTTTATGTTATTATCAAGTTTAAAACCTGTTGTCTCCAACTCCTTCAAGAAGGGACGTATCTCTTCTGCTTTTTGCTGCAATTGTTCATAACCCAGTTCTCGGCCCATTGTTTGGATAATCTCGGTTACCCCTTGCATTAGACATAAATATAATCCTTGCATATCCTGGCAAAATAAATGGGCAACATAAATGCCCTTCTGAATCGAATCTGTTTTGCTTTTATCCATAAACGCTATCCAGGGTACTTTGGCCCAGTTTCCCTGACCCACACTCCACCGTAGCGTAACAATAGCCGGCATATCCCAATTATTACTAATTTTATCCTCAATGTCCTTAAAAACCTGCCATATTGGATGCTTTGAACTAAATGGCTCGCCCAATCGCGCAGATACATAATCTTTTAAGATGATTTTAAAGTTTTCACCCAAGCCCTTAATTGGTTCAGTTTCTTGTATATCAGCAAGTGTTAGTATCTTAAAACCCTTTTTTATCAGATAATTATTAGCCTCATCACCACCGCTAAATGAGCTTACCGGTTGCCCTGTTGCCATAGATATAATCTGCTTTACCGGATAAAGCTGCTTGTCTTTTTCTATGGCGAATTTATGACTCCTGTTGTTTTGCCAATTTGACCAATCCGCGGAACTGCGATATTCTTGATCAAACCGTTTAATTGCATCTAAAATGATATCTACCGGCACATCCTTAATCACCGCATGTCCCCCTTCCCTTGCTAGCTTAAGAGCTTATTCACTTCATTTTACACCTAATTGCCATTTATATCTTGGACATGAAAGGATGGTGCAATTTCTTCTGGCGGGTGTCTGTTATTTTCTGATAGTTTTCATCATGGCCTGTTACTTCAGATTGTTTCTTTATGATCAGCTCGGCAGACTTACAGGCAACTGTAAGTTTTAAGCGTAGAGCGACAAAATAGCGAGCCGAAAGCGCAAGCTGAAGTGATTGAGCCACGAAATACTCAATTGAGGAAGGCCGATGTGGTTACACGCACAGAAGACAACATCAGTACAGACGCATTGGTGGGCTTGTACTGGCACTCCGGGGTCTAAAAGGGGTTTTGCCTTAAACCCATCAGGGGTTTATCGCTTTTTTGTTTTCCAAGGCGGCAGAAAAAGCGACGGTTTCCATAGAAATCCACCGCCTCGCAAAACCTCATGCACCGCTCCTTTGAGTGCTCCTTTGGATGAAATGGTGTAAATAAATGGCTGTACTCCAGAGATATCGCATGAGAACAGGCAAAAGGATTTTTCCCGGTAAAAGCTTTGCCTATTTTCGAAGAGTTCCAACCGATAATCATTTCTCCCCTGACGTTCCAGATAAAGGGCTATGCACGCAGCCAGGGCTGCTGTAATTTTGGAATGGTCGAAGAGAGAAATATCAGATACCTCACCCAGATTGGTTGAAGAGGGCACATGGGACAGATAGGCTTCGCACAATTCCAGCAATGAATTTACATATTCATCCTTGAAATCGATACCGGCTAAACCTTCGCTCATGCCGTGAATAATACTGTTGTAATCTGAAGCTGGATTATATGATTCTATTTCTAGCGGGTAGTTTATTTGCGCGCTAAGGGCAGTCAACTTATGCGCAGATTTTCCATTGTAATTGTTCAAGAGGTTGTATATGGACTCTAAGGGCCTGCTCTTATCAAATCCGGCGCTGGCTTCGCCCTCTATCTCTCTGCGGTCAACTCCAGATGCGATATTATCGGCCAGATAAATAATGTATGCGGCACTGTCCCGGTCTATTTGGGCCGGCTCGATATCCTGGTGGTGATGATACCTGATGCCGTTCAGGATCACAGGATCATCGGTGTATTTGTTTACCCAGTCCCTACCCGAGATGCTGTGGGCGCGTCCATCGATGTTTATCCCACGATGCAGGACTTTCCCAGCATCATGCAATAGTCCTGCCATGGTAACTCTTTTTACAATTTCATGCAACTTATCACCCCTAATCTTGCTAATTTTAGATGCTATTGATAAATTTCTCCTTTTTACCATCTGTTTCCTTTAAAAAGGATGATTTTTTACATATAAAGCGCATCATGTTAAATTTTACATCGCACTTTGGACAATACGGTGCCACCATGAATGGTGAAGTCTGCTTAGCTAACGCGGTGATATATGGCAAGAAGATCACCACCTCAGGCGGTAACCTTTCATAAAATTCTTTTGTCGGGAAATTACGGATCTGTTCTTTTGCGTTATTCTACATACCTCAAGAACGCTGCCTTTTCGCTTGGCATAGTTAATCCCGTATACAGAAATAAAGTTGTAATTCCCTGAAAGTGTGTTAAATCCCACATTATATAGAACGACCGAGCCCGGGACCGGGGAAACATCGAAGGGTGTCACGGCTAAGATAACTTAGCTTTCGCTTAGGCTGGCTATAGTAGAGCTATTAGCCCCGGCTTTAAGGAAAAATAGCCGACCATCCCCTTAAAGGGGTCTTAATGTGTCAATCATGCAAAAAAAAATATACCTAGGGATAGTGATTTAGTTTCCGTCCCTTAAAGGGTCTTAATGTGTCAATTAAGTTTCGCTTTAAACGTTA
>JBMNGL010000018.1:0-173867 GCA_050949825.1 Syntrophomonadaceae bacterium
TTTTACTTACGGAAGCATCCAATAAGCCGTTAAAGTCTTTTAAAGTACTGTCTGACGGCGCTATCAGAACCAGCTTGTTGCCCAGCAGGTTCAAGCGTGAATCTTTGTCTATCAGAGCCTGTTTTTCCAGGGTGTCCATCTGAGACTTTCCTGCCGATATGAACAAATCGGACGGGGCTCCCTCTTCAATCTGCTTTTGCAGCTTGCCTGAACTGGCAAAATTGTATGTAATCTTGCTCTCCTTATGTTTGCTCTCATATGCTGTCTTCAGTTCCTGGGCAGCGTCCTGAAGGCTGGCGGCGGCAAAAACGGTTATTTCCACCGGCTCAACGGTAGTCTGCTCCGGGGCTGTTTTGGCAGCACAGCCGCCCAACAACGATAGCATGAATAATACCAACCATAACGCAACTACTTTACGCATTTTAAACTTACGCATTTGTAATCCCCCTCAAAGCTGTAATTTAATAAACCCTCTACCCTCCTTTTATAATTTTTAATGTCAATCGACTTCAATCGATAACTTCCTGATAAGACCCTTCAGCTCCAAACTAAACATGGCATTACTTAAATCATAAGACAAATAACTCAAATGCACTATACTTAACATAACAGAACAGAGCGAAATAATCTATAATGTGATAAAATATGTTCATCCCAGGAGGTGGTAGTAATGTCTGGTGATCATTTGTTAACCCCAGCAGAAGTGGCAACTATTCTTAAAATTAAAAAGAATACTGTTTACGAAATGATAAAGCGTGGTGATCTGCCCGCATTTCGGGTAGGGCGCAAATTACGTGTGCACCGTGATGCACTGGCTTCTTTACAACAAAATGTCATTCCCACAGGGGCTGTTGCAGCCGAATCGCAGGGCAAACTGTCCTCAGCCCCGTACGCTTTGAGTCCTAATATAATAGAAAAGACCAGCCTGGTGATATGCGGTCAGGATATTGCCCTGGATCTGTTGACTCGACATTTGGAACGGGAAGTGAATGGTCTTCAGGTGCTGCGCAATCATATCGGCTCTATCCCCGGCTTAATAGCCCTCTATGAAGGAAAAGCGCATCTGGCCGCTGTTCATCTATGGGACAGTGACAGTGATTCGTATAATATCCCTTATGTGCGTCGCTTGCTGCCTGGTATTCCAACGGCAATCATTCATATCGCCTGCCGACAGCAGGGTTTTTACGTTCAAGCCGGAAATCCATTGAATATTCAGACCTGGCACGATTTGGTGAGGACCGATATCAACCTGATTAACCGGGAACCCGGTTGCGGTACACGGGTTCTCCTGGACGAAAAGATCCGTGCACTGGGAATTGATCGCACCCGCATCAATGGTTACCATACCTGGGTTTTTTCCCATCTGGAAGTCGCCAGCAGGGTTGCGCGCGGCATGGCAACTGTGGGCCTGGGCAATCAGAAAGCGGCTTTGCAGGTAAGAGGTGTGGAGTTTGTACCAATTCAGGAGGAGAGATATGAATTGGTTATTCGTGAAGAAGACTTGAGCGATTCCATAATCCAAAGTGTCCTCTCCATCCTGCGCTCCGAGTCTTTTAAACAGGAATTGCAGGGTTTGGGCGATTACAAGACTGATGAAATGGGAACCATCATCGCCCACATTTAAACAGTGGTAAACAGTGGTACCAGGCACCCGGGGTTTCTTAGCTGCGGGAGACTAGAAAACCACGGCTTATCTAGTTACCGAGAACTTCCTCAGAAAATAAATTATTCCTGGCAATGTCCTACTCTCCCACGAAAAATCGTAGTACCATCGGCGCTGGAGAGCTTAACTGCCGTGTTCGGGATGGGAACGGGTGTGGCCTCTCCGCCATTATTGCCAGGAAATTTAATTACTTATTCAACTTTTAACTTTAATGACCATGGTAACCTGGTACCAGTAGTACCCAGCCGGCTGTACCCGGCTGGTGCCGCCCATCGAAGCCCGACTAAGGGCTGAGCGGCGGTGCATCGGCGCAGGAGAGCTTAACTGCCGTGTTCGGGATGGGAACGGGTGTGGCCTCTCCGCCATTATTGCCAGGAAATTTAATTACTTATTCAACTTTTAACTTTAATGACCATGGTAACCTGGTACCAGTAGTACCCAGCCGGCTGTACCCGGCTGGTGCCGCCCATCGAAGCCCGACTAAGGGCTGAGCGGCGGTGCATCGGCGCTGGAGAGCTTAACTGCCGTGTTCGGGATGGGAACGGGTGTGGCCTCTCCGCCATTATCACCAGGAAATTTAATTACTTATTCAACTTTTAACTTTAATGACCATGGTAACCTGGTACCAGTAGTACCCAGCCGGCTGTACCCGGCTGGTACCGCCCATCGAAGCCCGACTAAGGGCTGAGCGGCGGTGCATCGGCGCTGGAGAGCTTAACTGCCGTGTTCGGGATGGGAACGGGTGTGGCCTCTCCGCCATTATCACCAGGAAATCTTATATCTTTATTAAATTGTGATTTCGGTTCTCTGAAAACTGCATACAGAGATTAAGCTTAAAAGCGTTTTTAGGTCAAGCCCTCGATCTATTAGTACCGGTCAGCTTAATGCATCACTACACTTATACTCCCGGCCTATCAACCACCTGTTCTTGATGGGATCTTACCTTCTTTTGAAGTGGGAGAACTCATCTTGAGGTTGGCTTCGCGCTTAGATGCTTTCAGCGCTTATCACATCCAGACATAGCTACCCAGCTGTGCCTCTGGCGAGACAACTGGTACACCAGCGGTCTGTCCATCCCGGTCCTCTCGTACTAGGGACAGATCCTCTCAATTCTCCTGCGCCTGCGATGGATAGGGACCGAACTGTCTCACGACGTTCTGAACCCAGCTCACGTACCACTTTAATGGGCGAACAGCCCAACCCTTGGGACCTTCTCCAGCCCCAGGATGTGATGAGCCGACATCGAGGTGCCAAACCTCCCCGTCGATGTGAACTCTTGGGGGAGATAAGCCTGTTATCCCCGGGGTAGCTTTTATCCGATGAGCGACGGCCCTTCCACTCGGTACCGCCGGATCACTAAGCCCGACTTTCGTCCCTGCTCGACATGTCTGTCTCGCAGTCAAGCTCCCTTCTGCCTTTACACTCTTCGCGCGATTTCCATCCGCGCTGAGGAAACCTTTGGGCGCCTCCGTTACTCTTTTGGAGGCGACCGCCCCAGTCAAACTGCCTGCCTGAAACTGTTCCTCTACCCGATCAGGGTAGCAGGTTAGAACTCCAGCCATTCAAGAGTGGTATCCCACCAGTGGCTCCACGAATCCTGGCGAACTCGCTTCAAAGCCTCCCACCTATCCTGTACATGAACCACCAAAATCCAATATCAAGCTACAGTAAAGCTCCACGGGGTCTTTCTGTCCTATCGCAGGTAACCGGCATCTTCACCGGTATTACAATTTCACCGAGCCCCTCGTCGAGACAGTGCCCAGATCGTTACGCCTTTCGTGCGGGTCTGAACTTACCAGACAAGGAATTTCGCTACCTTAGGACCGTTATAGTTACGGCCGCCGTTCACCGGGGCTTCGGTTCAAAGCTTCGCTTGCGCTAACCTTTCCCCTTAACCTTCCGGCACCGGGCAGGCGTCAGCCTCTATACTTCATCTTTCGATTTTGCAGAGACCTGTGTTTTTGGTAAACAGTCGCCTGGGCCTGATCACTGCGGCTCCCTCACGCTCATCAATGTTCTTTGACTCACGCTAACAGAGCACCCCTTCTCCCTAAGTTACGGGGTCATTTTGCCGAGTTCCTTAACGAGGGTTCTCTCGCGCGCCTTAGGATTCTCTCCTTGCCTACCTGTGTCGGTTTGCGGTACGGGCACCAACGTCCTTGCTAGAGGCTTTTCTTGGCAGTTTGGAATCAGTGACTTCGTTACTTAAGTTCACTCCCCTTAACACCTCAGGCTTCGTTGGGCGGATTTGCCTACCCAACACCCTACGTGCTTGGACGCACTCTTCCAGTCGTGCGCTTCACCTATCCTCCTGCGTCACCCCATCACTCAAACGGACGTCCGGTGGCACTGGAATTTCAACCAGTTGTCCATCCCCTACGCCTTTCGGCCTCGGGTTAGGTCCCGGCTTACCCTGGGAGGACGAGCCTTCCCCAGGAATCCTTGGGCTTCCGGCGGGCAGGATTCTCACCTGCCTTCTCGCTTACTTATGCCAGCATTCTCTCTGCCTGGCAGTCCACCGCTCCTTACGGTACGGCTTCTATCCGCCAGGTACGCTCCCCTACCGATTGAGAAGTGAGATGTGAGAAGTTGGACGTGGGATTCTTAGTCCCACTTTTCTATCAGCTTGAAGAGCTGTTTTCCGAGTATATCATAGGTTGATATGATTTCGTCGTCCTGCATATACCCCAAATCCCTGCTTAGTTTCAGAAGTACGATCATCTCGTTACTCGAACCCAATGCATTTCTTAGAAAATGTTTGAATTCTTTCGCGGAGTTCTTTCTCCCGTATCCCTCTGCAATATTTGCGGGTATCGATATGGCTGCTCTTCTTAACTGATAGCCTATTTCCCGTTTCTCTGCTTCTGGAAATGTTTGAGTTAGTTTGTGTACCTTTAGTACTAATTGATAGGCTTTTTGGTAGACTATGAGATCTTCGAAGCTTTTTATCTTCTCTTCTCCCATATCATCGGTTCACCTCGCACTCTCGGTCTCACTTCTAACTTCCCACATCTCACTTCTCAATCCCAAAGCTTCGGTACTATGCTTAGCCCCGTTGAATTTTCGGCGCAGAGTCACTTGACCAGTGAGCTATTACGCACTCTTTGAATGGTGGCTGCTTCTAAGCCAACATCCTGGCTGTCTGTGCGACTCTACTTCCTTTCCCACTTAGCATAGATTTGGGGACCTTAGCTGTTGGTCTGGGCTGTTTCCCTCTCGACTACGGACCTTATCACCCGCAGTCTGACTGCCGTGCTGAGCCTTATGGTATTCGGAGTTTGGGAAGGTTCGGTAACCGGGTAAGGCCCCTAGCCTAACCAGTGCTCTACCCCCATAAGGAATTACACGACGCTAGCCCTAAAGCTATTTCGGGGAGAACCAGCTATCTCCGAGTTCGATTGGCATTTCACCCCTATCCACAACTCATCCACGTACTTTTCAACGTACCCTGGTGCGGGCCTCCACGATGTGTTACCATCGCTTCACCCTGGCCATGGATAGATCACTCGGTTTCGGGTCTACAGCAACAAACTATTTCGCCCTATTTAGACTCGCTTTCGCTGCGGCTCCGTCCTTTTTGAACTTAACCTCGCTTGCTGCCATAACTCGCTGGCCCATTCTACAAAAGGTACGCCATCATCCTGAGAAGTGAGATGTGGGAGGTTGGATGTGGAAACTTCTTCTAGTTCCCACTTCTAACCTCTCAACTCTCACCTCTCATAAGACTCTGACTGTTTGTAAGCATACGGTTTCAGGTTCTTTTTCACTCCCCTCCCGGGGTGCTTTTCACCTTTCCCTCACGGTACTATTCGCTATCGGTCGCCAGGTAGTATTTAGCCTTGGAAGGTGGTCCTCCCTGCTTCCCACCGGGTTCCACGTGTCCGGCGGTACTTGGGGTTTATACGAAGAGACATATTGTTTTCGCTTACAAGGCTCTCACTCTCTATGGCCTGACTTTCCATTCAGGTTCAGCTAACAATATGCTTTGTAACTCTTTGAGCAAACTGCAATTTGCTCCTGTATTCCCCGCAACTCCAGCTATGCAACGCTTGCAGGCTTGACACATAACTGGTTTAGGCTCTTCCCCGTTCGCTCGCCGCTACTTGGAGAATCTCTTTTGATTTCTGTTCCTCCGGTTACTAAGATGTTTCAGTTCACCGGGTCTGGCTTCTACTGCCCTATATATTCAGGCAGTGATAATACTTGTTCGCAAGTATTGGGTTCCCCCATTCGGATATCTACGGATCTATGCTCGCTTGCAGCTCCCCGTAGCTTTTCGCAGCTTGCCACGTCCTTCTTCGCCTCCTGGCACCAAGGCATCCCCCGTACGCTCTTTTTATCTTGACCTAATTTCTTACGCGCTTTTGAAAACTCTCTCATTTTTTCACTGTCTTTTCAGCTACTTCGTGAAATTGTTCCCTTTGCTTTTCTCTGTATGCAATTTTCAAAGAACCATCGCAACAGATGTCGGAAGTCGGATGTCGGAGGTCGGATATTTGTTTGAATCGGCTCTGCCGATTCATTTTATCTGACCCTTTGAATCTAATTTCAGACTTCTGTTGAAAATTTATTAAAACGAACAACAAGAAGGATAAGAGATCGACCAATTGAGAAGTGGGCGGCGGGAAGTTGGAGGTGAGATTTCTCTGGCCTCTTATTCCTCTACCTTGCTTCCATTTCTCCTTAGAAAGGAGGTGATCCATCCGCACCTTCCGGTACGGATACCTTGTTACGACTTCACCCCAATTACCAACCCCACCTTAGACGGCTCTCTCTCGACCCGCTTTCGCGGGTACCCCGAGTTGAGTCACCGGCTTCGGGTGTTGCCGACTTTCGTGGTGTGACGGGCGGTGTGTACAAGGCCCGGGAACGCATTCACCGCGACATGCTGATTCGCGATTACTAGCGATTCCGACTTCATGGAGTCGAGTTGCAGACTCCAATCCGAACTGAGAATGGCTTTCTGAGATTCGCTCCGCCTCGCGACTTCGCTGCTCTCTGTACCACCCATTGTAGCACGTGTGTAGCCCAGATCATAAAGGGCATGATGATTTGACGTCATCCCCACCTTCCTCCCGCTTGTCACGGGCAGTCCCATTAGAGTGCTCAGCTTTCCTGTTAGCAACTAATAGCAAGGGTTGCGCTCGTTGCGGGACTTAACCCAACATCTCACGACACGAGCTGACGACAACCATGCACCACCTGTCTCAAAGCTCCTAAAAGGCACTGCCGTATTTCTACAGCATTCTTTGGATGTCAAGACCTGGTAAGGTTCTTCGCGTTGCATCGAATTAAACCACATGCTCCACCGCTTGTGCGGGCCCCCGTCAATTCCTTTGAGTTTCAGCCTTGCGACCGTACTCCCCAGGCGGGATACTTATTGCGTTAGCTGCGGCACGGAAGGGGTCGATACCTCCCACACCTAGTATCCATCGTTTACAGCGTGGACTACCAGGGTATCTAATCCTGTTTGCTACCCACGCTTTCGCACCTCAGCGTCAGGGTCAGTCCAGACAGCCGCCTTCGCCACTGGTGTTCCTCCTGATTTCTACGCATTTCACCGCTACACCAGGAATTCCACTGCCCTCTCCTGCCCTCAAGATACCCAGTTTCAAATGCAACCCCGCAGTTAAGCTGCGGTCTTTCACACCTGACTTAAATATCCGCCTACGTGCTCTTTACGCCCAGTAATTCCGGACAACGCTCGCCCCCTACGTCTTACCGCGGCTGCTGGCACGTAGTTAGCCGGGGCTTCCTCGTAAGGTACCGTCATGCAACAGGCATATTACTCCTGCTGCCGTTCTTCCCTTACAACAGAGCTTTACAACCCTAAGGCCTTCTTCGCTCACGCGGCGTCGCTGCGTCAGGGTTTCCCCCATTGCGCAATATTCCCCACTGCTGCCTCCCGTAGGAGTCTGGGCCGTGTCTCAGTCCCAGTGTGGCCGTTCACCCTCTCAGGCCGGCTACTGATCGTCGCCTTGGTAGGCTCTTACCCCACCAACTAGCTAATCAGACGCGGACCCATCTATATGCGATAGCTTTCATGAAGAGGCCATCTTTCTTCACAGACTTTATACCTGTGATCACATGCGGTATTAGCAGTCGTTTCCAACTGTTATTCCCCACATATAGGTAGGTTATCCACGCGTTACTCACCCGTCCGCCACTAACTAATGTTCGACACTCAGTGCTCTTCATTGCTTGCCTTCCAGTTATTCCAACCCCGTGTTATCACTTTTGGGGTCGCTTCGACGCTCGCTTTCCCCTATCCCCTCAGCCTTGCTTCTATCGGTCAGATAGTTCCTGGCCGGAAAGTTCACTCTCTACGGCTCGCGTCACGCGGCTCACTGCCGCCTTTTCTAGAAGAACACTCAGTGTCAAACATTAGTCCGTTCGACTTGCATGTGTTAGGCACGCCGCCAGCGTTCGTCCTGAGCCAGGATCAAACTCTCCGATGAAAGTTTTATCTGCAAAGTTCTATTGAACTCTGTTAATCCTAGCCAAAATTGTCTCTGGCTTTTTCCCTTCTTTTAAAAGGGCCTGATTGGCTTGCTTTGTCTTTTACCTCAAAACAGTTCCAATCTTTTTCGCACTTATCTTCTTGCTGTTCAGTTTTATCAAGAACCGTTCCCCAAAACCCCTGGGGATCCTGTCATGTCAACCGCTTTTATCTCGCGGTTTTTCGGCCTTTTAGCCTAACGCCTACCGCTTTCCTGCCGTACGCGCAAGACTTATATTATCACCCTGAATCATTATTGTCAAGCATTCGGCAGTGTTTTTGTGACCTGTTTTTCAATAACCATACTGCCGGTTTGCTAAACAATCAAACTAGTCTCTAATATAAGGATAGACTAATTCGCCACCTCCCGTCAAATTCACATAGGTCTGCGGTACATCCCCTACCACGATGGTTTCTGCCAATGGAATAACCGTGCTCACTTCTACACTCTCTTTTATAAATGGAACCGCTACGTTGATGATTGCTTTAATATTGAAGAAGATCAAATGCCTGGTCTGGTTAATTCCGGCCTGTTCAAATTTATCCTTTACCTCAACATGTACCTGCCCGGTTGGTATTATTCTGACCTTTAACCTCGGCCCATACCCGGCAAGGATATTGGAGCCTGATAGCTGCCCCATTGGCACGCTAATAATGCTATCCTCCATTTCACCCATGGAGTTGGATACCTCAAGGACGGTGCTGGTCATTATTTTATTTAACATAATGGTATTGGGTTGAATTAAAACCACGCGTCCGGTAGAATCTTTGTGGATCAGGACCAGGTCTTCATACTTAACCTGTCCGGCGATTTTCTCATTTACTACCTCATTAATCAACCTGCTCCCAGTAACCTGGGCCTGGGCACGAGCAATCTGTATGGTACTGGCCTTGAGACGAAAGTCAGCCAGTACGCAGGCAGCTGCTACTAATACGATTACAATTAGAACCAGCAAGGGTCTGGCGGATCGCCTCCCCAACATAGTACCACCCCCGTGCTGTTATAATATGAAGGGTGTATACCATCGGTTCATACTCCAGTGCTATTACTGACAGGAAATTTTCTCCAGAATCCATCTGCATCTTGAAGACACAGAGCTATATGCAAACTATGGATTAGTCCATATGAGCCCCCAACTGAGAAACATCATCTACGCTGCTGCAGTCATCACTCAGGGGGAGATAGGTCTTGCAGCGGGTCTCGGTTGTGTTAACTGCATCCTCTCCAAGCATCTCAATGGCAGCAGCGTAACAGACATTGCCTTGATTGTAGAAACAGGTTTCGGCCTGACATTGCACCGCGGGATCGGAAACCATTTGCATATTGATCATTTCTAGGCTGTCTTCATCAGTTTCGAGCAGATAACCGTCCCGATTCCGGTAGGTGCCGCAATAAACCCCTGCTTCATGCGCTGCTACAGAGATTTTACCAGCGCCACAGCGTTGTCGGGAGTGGTTAAAAATACATCTCGCTGCATAGCAAGCGATTGCTGTCATTGCTTATTCTCCCTTACTGTTTTTTATACCATCGTACCGTTTATTATAATGAAGCAATCTATAGCTTTACCTTAGTATTTCCTGCAACGGCTATTTAATGCAGGGTGTACTGCCATGGTGAAAAGTGAATAATAATGAAAATGTTGCACCGGTTCCTTTAGTTTCCTACAATGGTAAGCATGGAATACAACAATTCTAATATAGGAGATCAACATATGAATAAGATCAGGGTACGCTTTGCCCCCAGTCCGACCGGGGCTTTGCATATTGGCGGCGCCCGCACCGCGCTTTTTAACTGGCTGTACGCCCGCAAAACAGGGGGGAGTTTTATCCTGCGGCTCGAAGATACGGATAGTGAGCGCTCCAGTCAGGAATCGGCCCAGGGCATTTTGGAGGGTTTAACCTGGCTGGGTATAGATTGGGATGAAGGGCCTGAAAAGGGCGGGCCATATGGGCCGTATCGACAGAGTCAACGTCTGAATATTTACCAACATTATTTGCAGGAATTAATCCGCAGCGGTAAGGCCTATTACTGTTTCTGCGGCAGTGAGGATTTGGCGAAAGAAAGAGTGACTGCGCGGGAGCAAGGGCTTGATTACAAGTATTCCGGTCGCTGCCGTGATCTGGATGAGGAGACTATACGCCAACGTTTGCTGGCGAACCAGCCTGCTGTGATTCGTATGCGCATCCCTGAGTCCGGCACCACCCGGGTCTCTGATTTGATTCGTGGTGAGGTGGGCTTTGAAAACAGATTGATGGATGATTTTATTATTGCCAAGTCCGATGGATGGCCCACATATAATTTTGCTGTGGTAGTTGATGACCACTGCATGGCCATTACCCATGTAATTCGGGCTGAAGAACATCTTTCCAATACACCCCGTCAAGTATTGATCTACCACGCTTTGGGCTGGGATTTGCCCCAGTTTGCACATGTATCAATGATATTGGCTCCCGATCGCAGCAAGCTCTCGAAACGTCATGGCGCTACTTCTGTACAAGAATTTAGAGATTTGGGTTATCTTCCCGAAGCGCTGATCAATTATCTGGCCTTGTTGGGCTGGTCCAGCGGCATGGATCAGGATCTATGGTTGGTAGACGACATTATACCCCGTTTTGACCTGGATCAGGTGTCACGTTCAGCAGCAGTGTATGATATGGATAAACTAACCTGGATGAATGGCCAGTATATCACCAAGGCACGACCAGAGTCTCTTGCCGCGGAGTTGATGCACAATACCCGGGTCAGGCAATGGGTGGATGATTTTGGTCCCGCTTATCTGTTGAAGGTGATTGAGCTGCTGCAGAGCCGGGTAAAGCTGATCCCTGAAATCGTTGCGGACGGGGCTTACTTTTTTGAGGAAGTAGCGTTGTATGAAGAACAGGGGGTAAAGAAGCATTTTTGTAAGGCCAATACGGTACAGCTTTTGCAGGCGGATCTGAATATAATTGCATCGGATGTGGAATTCACCGCTGCTACCCTGGAATCCAGTCTGCGCGAGGCCGCACGGCAAAGTGGCGTTAAGGCCGCAGAACTTATTCATCCGCTGCGTTTGGCATTGACGGGGCGAAGCAGCAGTCCCGGTATTTTCGAGGTGGCTGTATTACTGGGGCAGAAAACATGTGTATCCCGGGTACAGAATGCGCTGCGGTGGGTCAAGGAGCATGCGGTCTGATCTGTACAGACACATATAGTAATTTGTTTTGACATTCATGAGGCGCTGTATTATAATAATCTTCGCGGGTAATTTCCCGATTTTTAGCCGGTTGGTGTAACGGTAGCACGACTGACTCTGGATCAGTTCGTCAGGGTTCGAATCCTTGACCGGCTGCCATGTGGCCCCATCGTCTAGTGGCCTAGGATGCCGCCCTCTCACGGCGGAGACAGGGGTTCGACTCCCCTTGGGGCTACCATCATAAAACCGAACTTAATAGAGCACCTGAAAGCCGAGGTATATCGCCTCGGCCTTTTTCATGAAAATACAACCGCCGGGGTACCAAACCCCGGCAATCAGTGTAAGCTATATTATAAACTCCATACCGTATCCCCATTTAGGGAGCCGTCCAGTTGCTGATTTGGGGCGGCTCCCCGGCTAATTTAAACCTTGATTGCCATTCCCTCAGCAGCCTTCAATAGATCATGAACAAAGTTGGCGCCCCGACTGAGTAAAATCCCGGTCAAAACCTGCCCAATGATCGGATATATGAAACTTATTCCCAGTAGGGCGAACAGATCAAGTCCTGCTCCTACCGCGAACACTATGCCAACCACCAACGCCCCGATACGATCAACGCTTACCTTACCCTGTTGCCAGACCATTTTTCCGGTTTCCCAAACAGCCTCAGCTAACAGCGCAGCCACAAAAATAATACCTATAGCTTGCATAATACCCCTCCTATTCCACTATTTTCGGCTTATCCAGGCCTTGCCACTTTACTTCTCATATAAAGCTCTCGGGCAGTGGGCACCCACATCCCATTCAGGCCGATCGGGGATGGCCGTCATAGCCCCGTCAACATATTCTATTACCCAATGATATCCAATGTTCCGATATACCCTTGCCAGGTGCTCCTGCTTGATGGCGTTAAAGTCACGCAGCACCCGGCTGTCCGAAATAAGTCCGGGGGCTGTGATATGCTCCCCGGAAGGTATTTGCTAATGTTATTTGGTACCTGGTACCAAAGTTATTCTTGGACAGGTTGCCTTCTGAAGGTATAATAAGATTATGAATCATGATTACAATTTGTATCATAAAAGGAGAAGTGGTTATGAGCAGTACCATCACAGAGCACCACTCATCCCTGGAAATAGCCCCCGATACTACAGCTAAAAAGGCCGCCCGTTTTATGCTGGACCACCACCTGGACATGGTTAAGGTTACCTCAAACGGCATAACTGTAGGCATACTGACCCGGGAGCACCTGCTGGAGATAATAACCAATGGTACTCCAGCACAGGTTCAGGTAGAGACGCTCATGAACAAGGATCCAGAATTCGTTGATTACGCTGACAATCTGGAGTCATTTGCTACTGATCTCCAGGCGAAAATACCTGATGCACCAGGTGAAGGCTGGAAAGATCGCGCCCTGTTTTATTTTCAGAAGCAGATCAAACAAGAAAGAAAAGCCTGGCGTGCTTATCTCGATGCGGTGTACAACCCCATTGTGGGAGTAGACAAATACGGCCGCGTTAATATCTTTAACAAGGCCGCTCAGAAGATTACCGGGGTTGATTCCAGGCAGGCCTACGGAATGGATGTCCGCGAAATATTTAACAACAGCGAGCTGAAACATATATTAAGGAGCGGTCAAACCCAGCTTATGCGCAGGATTCATACCGTTGGTAAGACCTTCTTATCCAGCCGCTCTCCAGTAGTGGTTGATCACGAAATTATTGGTGCGGTTGCCCTCTTGCATGAAACCTCGGACCTGGAAAAAGTGGTGCAGGAGCTGGAAAGCACCCGGCAGTTGAATCGGCAGCTTGATGCTATCATTGAATCCTCCTTCGACGGTTTGTATATTTGCGACGGGGAAGGCAATACCCTGCATATAAATAAATCCTTTGAGCGTATTCTGGGTGTCACCTCGGCCGAGGTGGTGGGCCGCAACATGGCTGACCTGGTTGCCGAAGGGGTCTTTTCGCGCTCCGGCACCTTACTGGCCTTGAAGCGCAGGGAAACGGTTACTATTCCTTTGCAATCCAGGATCGGTAAAACCGCCCTGGTCACCAGTGTTCCCATTTTTGACAGCGATGACAATATCGTGCTGGTAGTAACCAATGTGCGTGACATGACCGAATTGATTGAGTTAGAGCGCCGCCTGGAGCGGGTTGAAGACCGGCGTCAAAAAGAGCTGCATGCGGTATTTGAATCATCCTTTGACGGATTATATATCTGTGACGGGGAAGGCACTACCCTGCGCATCAATAAGGCCTTTGAGCGCATCCTGGGGGTCACCTCAGCCGAGGTAGTAGGCCGTAATATGGCGGATCTGGTGGCGGAAGGGGTATTCTCGCGATCGGGAACCCTTCTGGCATTACAGCGGCGGGAGCGAGTCACCATTCCGCTGGAATCTGCCACCGGCAAAAAAGCCCTGGTAACCAGCACGCCTATTTTTGACGATCAGAGCAATATTGTGCTGGTTATCACCAATGTCCGCGATATGACCGAATTGATTGAACTGGAACGGCGCCTGGAGCATTCGGAAGACAGACGCCAGCGGGAGCTGGCGGCGGTGTTTGAATCCTCCTTTGATGGACTTTACATCTGTGACGGGGAAGGTAACACCTTGCGCATCAATAAGGCCTTTGAACGCATCCTGGGGGTCACCTCAACCGAGGTAGTGGGCCGTAATATGGCGGATCTGGTAAGGGAAGGAGTATTTTCGCGTTCTGGAACCCTGCTGGCCTTGCGGCAGCGTGAGCAAGTGACAATACCTTTGGAGGCCAATACCGGGAAGACCGCCCTGGTAACCAGCACCCCCATTTTTGATGAGTCTGGCAACATCGTGCTGGTGGTGACAAATGTCCGCGACATGACCGAGCTAAATGATCTGCATGTCAAGGTTGAACACCTGGAAGGATTGAGCCGTTTCTATCAGGCTGAGCTGACCCAGTTGAAGCTGCAGAATCGGCGCAAATGTATTGCTCACTCCCGTAAAATGCGGGAATTGATTCAGATGATTACCCATGTCGCCTCAGTGGACTCTACAGTGTTGATCCAGGGTGAGTCGGGGGCAGGCAAGGAGGTTATCGCAGATATCCTGCACAGTTACAGCGGGCGCAAGAGCCATCCTTTCATAAAGGTGAACTGCGGCGCCATACCCGCCAATCTACTGGAATCAGAGTTGTTCGGCTATGAACCCGGGGCCTTCTCAGGCGCCAGTAAAACCGGCAAAGCCGGGATGTTTGAGCTGGCCAATGAAGGCACCCTGTTCCTGGATGAAATCGGTGATATGCCACTGGATTTGCAGGTTAAGCTGCTGCGCGTCCTGCAGGATAAGCAGATCTTCCGGGTAGGCGGGAATCGCCCCATTGATGTAAATGTAAGGATTCTTGCCGGCACCAACCGCAACCTGCAGCAAATGGTAACTACGCAATTATTCCGCCAGGACCTGTTTTATCGTTTAAATGTCATCCCTGTTTATGTGCCCCCACTGAGAGAACGGCGCGAGGATATTCCGGTACTAAGCCAGTATTTCCTGGACTATTACAACCGCAAGCACCAAATGGGCAAGCGTCTTTCCAGTGATGCATTAAAACCGATGCTATTATATGATTGGCCGGGAAATATCCGCGAGCTGGAAAATCTGATTGAGCGACTGGTGGTAACCACCTTGCATGATACCATTACCATGGATGATGTGCATTCTTGCCTGGAACTGGCCAGCATCCAGGGGGAGTTGGATACCGACCTCATGCCCTTGCCAATAGCCGTGGAACAAACTGAGCGGCGCCTGCTGCAAAAGGCCCTCAGCTTGCACAATTCCACTTATAAAGTTGCTAAAGCACTGGGCATAAGCCAGCCTTCAGTGGTGCGCAAGATTGCAAAATACGGCCTAAAGGAAAGCGGTAGATAAATCCTATCTACCGCAGTTTTTTATTATTTATGGTGCTCGTGGCACTCTGTGATTATGTCGGCGCTCTATGGCGCTCAGCAATGTCAGTATCAGTGTCAGGCGCTCAAGCGGCGCTCCAATGCTGTGTCGCTGTCTGGCACTCCCGGTGCTCTGAGCTATGTCGGCGCTCTTGGGCGCTCATGTAATGTCAACTTCGATGTCAGGCGCTCAAGCGGCGCTCCAATGCTGTGTCGCTGTCTGGCACTCCCGGTGCTCTGAGCTATGTCGGCGCTCTTGGGCGCTCATGTAATGTCAGTATCAGTGTCAGGCGCTCAAGCGGCGCTCCAATGCTGTGTCGCTGTCTGGCACTCCCGGTGCTCTGAGCTATGTCGGCGCTCTTGGGCGCTCATGTAATGTCAGTATCAGTGTCAGGCGCTCAAGCGGCGCTCCAATGCTGTGTCGCTGTCTGGCACTCCCGGTGCTCTGAGCTATGTCGGCGCTCTTGGGCGCTCATGTAATGTCAACTTCGATGTCAGGCGCTCAAGCGGCGCTCCAATGCTGTGTCGCTGTCTGGCACTCCCGGTGCTCTGAGCTATGTCGGCGCTCTTGGGCGCTCATGCAATATCAAGTTCGCTCTCCGGCGCTCAGTGGCGCTCCTCGGAGAACAAGACCTTTTCGGCCATTATTTCCCTACTGCAATATCTACCGGGCCAACACCTGCGATCTTGTTGCTTCTTCTCCAGATCTTCATGTTGGTCGCTTCTTGAATCAGCTGTTCGCGGAAGTCGGGATGAGCTATGCTGACCAGGGCTTCAGCCCGTTCCCAGGTGCTCTTGCCCTTCATGTTTACCATTCCGTATTCGGTAACCAGATAATGAACCGCAGTCCGGGGGTCGGTAACGATGGCACCCGGGGTGAGAATCGCCCGAATGCGCGATTTTACTACGCCGTCTTTGCCCTTGATAGTTGAGGGCAGGCAAACAAAGCTCTGTCCACCCTTGGATTTATAAGCTCCTTCTACAAAATCCAACTGTCCGCCGGTTCCACTGATGTGACGGGTGCCTACGGATTCGGCACAAACCTGGCCAAACAGGTCGACTTCGACGCAGGCATTGATGGATACAAAATCATCCAGTTGGGCAATTACCTTGGGATCATTGGTATAGTCCACGTTGTAGGAGGCCAGACCCGGATTGTCATCCATGTAATCGTATAATTCCTGGCTGCCTAAAACAAAGGCATAGACCTGTTTGTAACGGTCCAGTGCCTTGCGGGCTCCGGTAATCTTGCCAGCTTTAAACATTTCCAAATAAGCATCAACATACATCTCGGTATGTACACCGAGGTCTTTGAGGTCAGATTCTGCGACCAGGGTGCCGACCGCATTGGGCAGGCCGCCGATGCCCAATTGAATGCAGTTGCCATCATACAGCCGACCCATGACCAGCTTGGCAATTTCCTCTTCAACGGGATTGGCCTTGGCCGGCGCCAGTATGGTCAGGGGCTCATGTTTGCTTTCAACAATAAAATCCACCTGTGATACATGTACCGTTTCTTGTCCGCCGCCCAGGCAACGGGGCATATTGTGATTGATTTCGACAATACGTATCTTGGCGGTTTCCATCATGGCCCATCCGCTAACCGCAGAAGCACCGAAGTTCATGTAACCATGCTTGTCCATAGGTGAACAGGTAATGACCGCAATGTCCAGGGGGGCGCAGTCATAGCGAGTCATATTCGGATTTTCGTGAAACTTCATAGGTACATAATAAAGAGATTTGCCTACATACTTTTTGTCATGTGCGGCTACATGCCAGCTGTTCCATGTAAATACATCCCCTTCAGGATCCGCTTCAGCAGTAAAGTGCTGGTAAGCGCCAATGTCACAGCGAATTTTGACATCTTCCAATTCATCTTTTCTCTTGGCAAGCGCTTCGTCAAAATCCCGTCCCGAGGTGATACCGAATCCATATTCAATCCAATCCCCCGATTTAACCAGTTGAGCAGCCTGATCGGCAGTGATCAACTTCTTTTGATACTCCTCTTGCCAGCGTTCAAATAACATAATAAATCCCTCCTTAGTTAAACAATAACCTTCAATAGTGTTTCATTCATTGCCCGGTAATTGTCTCCGTTCCCCAATAATCCGGCCTATTACCGGATGGTATTGCACTTCTGTGCGCCTATCCTCCTTCCACTATGTCTCTAAATCTATAAGTAGAGTATTCTCAACAGTGATACGCCCCCTGCCGAAAAAGGAGGGGGCTGCTATTTTATAATGGCTTCATCGTGAGCTTGATTGTTGGTTCGAATACTGGTATGTTTTTGAATATGTGTACGTTTCGTCACTATAAAATAGCAGCATGTTAAAAAATATAGCTGATAAGGAGTAAGTAATAGTAATGCGAGTACCGACCATATATACAAGCAATAAGCATGCCAAAGGCAGAATATAATCAGAGCTTTGCATACAAAGCCCATTATTTCGACATCTTTTTTGTTTTTGCCCACCTTGTCCAGGGGGCAAACTGCAGCTAGATGATGCATTATTGTATTGTTTTGCGATTCACGGTGTTATTTAGCAGCTTTTTTCTATGACAGGATAACCTGAATGCTCGAACTGGCCTGTTGTACAAGGATATTTGAATATGATACACTTTTGTATCGCCGCTGCTGGTGGGCTGCTATTGGGGCCTTGTTTTGGCCTTACAGGTATCTTTTTGTTGCTATGCATATTTTAGAAATGGAGTGATTTACATGCGCACCCTGGTGGCAACGGTGCTTGCCAATAATAAAGGGAAAGAAATTTACTGTTGGAATAGAAAGGTTAGCAATAGAGACGCACAAATACTGCGCGATAGCCGCCGCTCATCACTGCAAGAACGGGGCTTTACCTTCATTCGCATGATATCCCTGGAATTCCCCAATGTAGCCGGCTACGCCATATTCTACGAAGGGCATTTGGATGAAATGAGCCGTGAATTGAAGGCCCTGGAGATGGGCCCATAAAACTGGGGCAATGAATTTAAGGGTAATAGATAACGAGGATTTTTGTCAGACGGGGCACGCCCCGGTCTGACACCCCTGTTAATTCATTATTGTATCGTTACTTTATGTGGAGATTTGATATTAAGTAATCAGCCGCAGGAATTTACGTTTTCCCACCTGAATAACCATATTGCCTTCCAAAACCATGTTCTCATTTTCAACTTTATCGCCATCAATGCGGACAGCACCCTGACTAATGGAACGGCGCCCGTCACTGGTAGATGAAACCAGGCCTTGATCAAGGAGGAATTTGGGCAGCCATACCTCCCCGGCGGCAATCGTCACCTCGGGAATATCGTCCGGGATATCTCCCCGGGAGAATACCAGTTTGAATCGTTGCTCAGCCTTTTGTGCTGCGTCGCTATTATGGTATATGGTAATAAGTTCTTTGGCTAAACGGATTTTGGCATCACGCGGATTCATTTTGCCTTCTTGCATGGCCTTATCCATGGCCTCAATCTCACTCATCGGCACCCGGGTTAATAATTCAAAATAGCGACAGATAAGCTGGTCGGGAATAGACATGGTTTTGCCAAACATTTCATAAGGCTCATCATTGACCCCGATATAGTTGCCCAGGCTTTTGCTCATCTTCTGCACCCCATCGGTGCCTTCTAGTATCGGCATCATGATAGCGACCTGCGGTTCGTGTCCATATTCCCGTTGCAGTTGACGCCCCACCAGCAGATTGAATTTCTGATCAGTGCCTCCCAACTCTACATCGGCTTGCAGCACTACGGAGTCATAACCCTGCATCAGCGGGTACATAAATTCATGCACCCCGATGGGGAGGCCTTCCTTATAGCGATTATTGAAATCATCGCGTTCCAGCATCCGAGCTACGGTATATTTGCCGGCCAGTTGCAGCACCTGGGCTAAATCCATCGGCATTAGCCATTCGCTGTTGAAATGTACAATGGTCTTTTCTGCCTGCAGGACTTTAAATATCTGCTCTTGATAGGTTTGAGCATTGGTTTTGACCTGTTCTTCGGTCAACTGTTTGCGAGTTTCCGATTTACCGCTGGGATCCCCAATACGACCAGTAAAATCCCCAATGATCAAATGGATTTGATGTCCCATATCCTGAAACTGGCGCAATTTATTTAATACCACGGTATGGCCCAAATGTATATCCGGCGCGGTAGGATCCAGGCCCAGTTTAATACGTAAAGGTTGTCCGGTTTGCAGGGAGCGGATCAGTTTCTGCCTGAGTTCGGCCTCGGGAACGATTTCAGCCACACCCCGGCGGATGTGTTGCAATTGCTCATTTACCTGCATTTCGATAGTGTTTTCCACAAGAATAACCTCCTTACCATTAAAAAATGATAGCACAAAGCTTTAATGCTGTGCAATATTGTGAGGAGTGTCGGCGTATATAGTACGGAAACCATTGTTTCCGGCTAAACTGCAAAATAGCAGGAAAGCCGGGGTATACTGTCAAATTAGTAAACATATTTATATCCAGGAGGCCTTATTGAACTATGACAGAAACCAATAAGAAGAAGCCCGGTACGTCCAAGGTAAACAACTGGCCCAGGACGGTTGGCCTGACTCTGCTTGGCCTGGCTGCAGTTGGCGTGTTCTGTTTGATGGCTTTGTTCATTTATGCTGCCCGCGATCTGCCCTCTTTTGATCCGGGACAGCTATCCGGAGCTAAAACAACCTTAATATATGATGACCAGGACCAGTTGGTCAGCGGGTTGCATGCCGGGCAGAATCGCACCGAGGTGTCTTTGGACAAAGTGCCAGAAAACCTGATTAACGCCTTTGTAGCTACCGAAGACCGGAATTTTTACAGACATCATGGGGTCAATTTTCGTGGCATTGCCCGGGCAATATACAGGAATTTGACCTCGGGCGACTTGAAAGGTGAAGGCGCCAGCTCCATTACCCAGCAATTGGCTCGCAATGCCTATCTGAGCCTGGAGACCACCTGGGAACGCAAGGCTAAAGAGATTCTCATCGCTCTAAAACTGGAAACAGTCTATTCAAAAGATGAAATAATGAACATGTACTTGAATATCATCCCCTTCGGCAACGGAGCCTACGGGGTGCAGGCGGCTGCCAATACCTATTTCGGCAAGGATGTCGATCAGTTGGATCTGGCGGAATGCTCGCTTTTGGCGGGATTGCCGCAGGGTCCCTCCTACTATGATCCCTATCAGCACCTGGACCGCGCCAAGGCTCGGCAGCGGGATGTACTCAACAACATGGTGTGGGCCGGCTACATCGATCAGCAGACTGCTGACGCCGCATTTGCCGTTCCGCTCAACCTGACCAGCGGGCGCAGCAGCAATAAGCAGTATGGCTATTATGTGGATGCGGTCATAGAAGAAGCCATCGATGTACTCCGGGCCAAAAAGATTTATCCTGATCTCGATGAGGCTGAAGGGGCTATTTACAGGGCTGGATTTAAGATTTATACCGCGATGGATGCCGACTTGCAAAAATTTGCTGAAGAACAATATGCCAACCCGGATCGTTTCCTTAAACAAATTAGTCCCAGCGGCCAGGCGGTGCAGTCCGCCATGGCTATCGTGGAGGCTAAAAACGGCGAGGTTAAATCCATCATGGGAGGCCGCAATTACCAGGCCCAGCGACAATTTAACCGCGCTATCAGCGCATACCGTCAGCCCGGTTCGGCCATTAAGCCCTTGACGGTTTACGGGCCGGCTCTGGAAGCCGGTCTGATGCCTTTTATGGCCCTGGATGATTCCCCCATTGCTTACAAAGCCGGGGGAACCGTGTGGGCGCCGAAGAACTATGACGGCAAGTTTCGCGGCATAATCAACATGCGCGAAGGGGTTAAGGATTCAGTCAATACTTATGCGGTACAAACCCTGGACAAGGTGGGTATTCGCGCCAGTTTTGATTTTGGCCGTTCCCTGGGCCTGCCTTTGCTGGACTCTCCCGGCAACAATGACCTGGCCCTGGCCCCTTTGGCCCTGGGAGGACTCACCAAAGGGGTAACCCCGGTACAGATGGCGGCCGCTTATGCGGCATATGCCAATAGTGGGGTTTATAATGCCCCCCATTTTATCCGCCGCATTGTGGATGCCAACGGCACTGATATATATATTTACCAGCCCCATTCGCAGCGGGTGATGACAGAACAGACCGCCTGGTTGATGACCAGTATGCTGCGCACTGTGGTCACCTCCGGTACCGGTACCCGGGCGCAGGTTCCCGGGGTTTTCACCGTGGGGAAAACAGGAACCACTGAAGAATACCGGGACTCCTGGTTTTGTGGATTTACGCCCACTTATGCTGCTGCAGTGTGGATGGGTTTTGACCAGAAGGACACCCTGCGCAACAACCCCTCTGAATATCCCGGGGAAACTGCCTATGGCGGTAATGTTCCGGCCAGGTTATTTTCCTCGCTGCTGACCAAAGCGCATCGCAACTCCAAGCCAGGCGCTCCATCTCAGCCAGGTAATATTGTTGAGGTATCCGTATGCAAGATATCAGGCAAAATTCCCAGCGATATCTGTTCAACCGAGCAGATTATAACTGAATACTGCCTGGCCAGTGCCGTTCCGACGGAGACCTGTGAGAGTCATCATTTGGTGACCATCTGTCCGGAGTCCGGCAAACTGGCAGGAATTAACTGCCCTCATCCGGAAACACGAGTAATGGTGGCTACAGACGAGAAAAGTGTCACCACGGACAAGATCCCCACTGAAACCTGTGATATTCACGATGAATTTACCTTTTCCAGCCTGTTAAGACACGAGGTGGTAATCTGTACCGATCCCCGCCATAATGGGCGGCTTTATGCGGCCAATCTCCCCGGCAAGTCCGAAACGGGAGGCTGCCCGGAACAATATTTGCAGCGGGTCATGGTACAGGAAGGGCAGCATTTGGAGCACTGTCCGCTGGCTGACCACCAGGAGAGTAAGAAGAAGGCCCGTGATGTGGTCAAGGATGCCATAAACGGGCGGGATTAACAGGATTTAGACTAAACAGAGGGAGGTTCTTTTTGTTTGCTTAAAGCTTTAAGCAAACAAAAAGAACCTCCCTCTCCAGAATCTTGGTTTATAATTCCACGATGGTGACGCCAAAGCCGCCTTCTTCGCGGTGTCCGTCCCTAAAGCCGCTTACGTAGCGGCTTTCTTTTAAATAGCTTCTCACCGCCGCCCGCAAGGCGCCGGTGCCTTTGCCGTGTATGACGCGCACCGAGTCAAGCCCGACCAGCCGGGCATCATCCAGGTACCGATCCAACAGCAATAAGGCTTCCTCAGACATTTTGCCGCGCAGATCAATTTCTTTCGATATAGAGCGGGCTTTATCAAGATAGGTTTGCCCCCGCTCCCGATGCTGCTGCTCTTGCTGCCGTTTGATTTTGACCAGGCCCGAGCGGTTGACGGTCAGTTTTATCATGCCCACCTGTACAGTAACATTGCCCTCCTGATCTGGCCCATTGAGTACTGTGCCGCGCTGGTCGATGCTGGTTATAAGGACATAATCTCCTATGGCAATAGCATCTGTGGACAGGTTCTGCCGGGGTTCAGGCAGCGACAACTCCCCATGCAATTGAGTAAGACGCTTGCGCCGGGCTTCAACCTCATGCCAGGGGGGAGGATTCTGTTTATCCTTGAGCAGGTCTTTCAGTTCCTGCACGGCCAGGTCTGACTCGCGCTTGGCCTGGCGCAGGTATTGCGCTGCCTCCTGGCGGGCTTTGGCCAGGATTTCCCTATGGGTTTGCTCAAATTCCTGGCGCTGCGCTTCCATTTGCTGTTGCTGGGCCTCCAGCTGGGCGCGGATTGAAGCTACCTGTTCGACTTCATTCTGAGCGGCCTCTCGCCCCGCCTTCAATTCCCGGATCATATTGCCGACTTCCAATTCCCGCTGGGGCACCAATTGCTGCGCTCTTTTTACCAGGGCTGGATTGAGTCCCAGCCGGGACGCGATTTGAAAGGCATTGCTCTGCCCCGGCATGCCTATGGTCAAGTCATAGGTTGGCTTTAAGGTTTTAGGATCAAATTCCACACAGGCATTTTCCACCCGCCGGTTCTGATAGGCAAAACCCTTGAGTTCGCTCTGATGAGTGGTAACTATTACCCGGGCACATCTGGCCAGAAGTTCTTCCAGGACCACCCTGGCCAGGGCAGCACCTTCCACCGGATCGGTGCCGGCCCCCAGTTCATCCAAGAGAACCAGGGAATCTTTATCCGCCTCAGCCAGGATGCTGACAATGTTCTTCATATGACCCGAAAAGGTGCTCAATGACTGCTCTATGCTTTGTTCATCACCAATATCGGCATAAATTTCCTTAAATATGGGAATGCGGCTGTTCTCACGGGCCGGGATGAATAATCCGCTCATGGCCATCACCGCCAACAATCCTACCATTTTCAGGGTGACCGTCTTGCCCCCGGTATTGGGTCCGGTGATTACCAAAATGTCAAACTCCTGCCCCAACTGTATATTGACGGGAACGGCCTCCTCTCCCAGCAGGGGATGCTGCCCCCGCCTGATATCCAGGATACCGGCCTGATTTATTTCGGGCCGGTAAGCATTCATGCGGTAGGCCAGGCGGCCGCGCGCCATAATATAATCAAGCAGGGACATGATTTCCTGGTTGGCGGCCAGTTCCTGCGTGTACAACGCCACTGCCGCCGAAAGCTCCTGCAGGATGCGTTCTATCTCACGTTTCTCCTCCGCTTGCAGGGCGCGAATACGGTTGTTATTCTCTACCACTGCCATTGGCTCAATAAATACCGTGGCGCCGCTGGCTGATTCATCATGCACGATGCCGCGCACTTCATGGCGGTGCTCCTGCTTTACAGGCACCACATAGCGGCCGTCGCGCTCGGTTACCAGGCTGTCCTGCAGCAATTTCTGATTGTTGCCGGAGCGTATGAAATCCTGCAGATATTCTTTGATGCGCAGGCGCAGGGTGGATATCTGACTGCGGATGGAACGCAACTGCGGGGAGGCACTGTCGCGCACTTGATCATCCTCACCGATACAGCGATCGATCTGGGTTTCCAGGCTGTCGATCAGCGTCAGCCCGGAGCATAGCTCCGCCAGAGCCGGGTATTTCCCCCTTTGCATGGATTTGCTGGCCAAACGACTTGCATGCAGCAACAGGTAGATATCGCGCAGATCAGCAGGATTTAACATGCCTTTGATATGGGCTTTGGCCAGGGCTTGATCAATTAATTTCAATTCGGCAAAATAGCCGGGTTCGCCAAAGCGCAGATACTCCATAGCCTGCTGGGTTTCATCCAGACGGCGCTTGATAACCTGGTAATCCTGGGCCGGTTTCATTTGCAGAGCTCTTTTCCTGCCACCGGAAAACAAGGTTAACTCGGCCAGTTGCTGCTGGATTTTATCAAATTCCAATTTCCTTAAGGTATTACTATTCACAATTCCCAACCCATCCTTATAAATTGAATCATGGTTTCCTATTCAACACCCCTGTAGAGATGGCCCTTCGTAGGGGCAAAGCCCTGTTTTTGCTGCAGCACCTGGCGCAATAGCGCCAGATCTACCTTCTTGCCTTGCATGAGGCCCTGCAAGGCCTTGCGGTAAACGGCTACGGTTTCAGCGGCCTTATCCGGGCTTTCACGCCAGGCCTCAATGCGCAGGCTTTCACATCCTAATGGCCATAAGCGCTCCAACTCATCGAGCAGACAGAGCCGCCGGGAATTGAATACGTAAAAACGGCATTGCCGGTCGGTGGCCACCGGGAATTCATAACCTTTGTCATCGCGCAGCCAGTACCGCCCTTGTCGGCAGGCCTGCCCACAACCATGCTCACCCTGGTGCTGCACTGCCTTAATGGAACAGCTTTGCGAGACCATCAAGGTCAAATCGCCATGCACCAGGAGCTCGGCAGAGCTCAAATCCCGGAAGCTCTGCAATTGCTCCAGGTTGAGCTCCGGGGAAAGGCAGACCCCGTCGACATGGTGGGTCAACAGCCAATCCAGGGTATATTGATTAAAACAGTTCAGGCTGTAATCACTGCGGCAGGTAAACCCATGTTGCTGACCCCAGCGCAAGGCCCCCAGATTACCCGCTAGCAGGACGGGGATGTGGGCAGGATTAAGCTCCGGCCAGGATTCCATTTCACCGGGATTTTGAATGCGCGGCAGGGCGGGAACAATCTCGGCGCCGCGCTGTTTACCCCAGTGGCATAGTTCCAGCACCTGTGACAGGGTATGGGATTCCTCTCTAAAGCCATTGAGACTGATATATACCCGGTCGGCGCCTGCCGCTACCACCTGCCGGGCAGCATCAATGCCGCCGACGGCAACCGATAACAGCGGCCAGGCGGCGCGGTGCCTGACTGTGGTGCATATAGGCTTGCCCGGTGCAAATGTTTTAGAATGAGCCTGTTTGTCTTCATCAGGTTCCGGGCGACGATATATCAAAGCCAGTAACTTCCCCACCGCCCGGCGCCTGCAGTCATTCAGATCACTGTAGGGCAGGATTAGATTGCCGGCGTATTCCATTTGGTATTCACCGAGTACAAAAGGCGTACCACCCAGGCGGGACAATTTTTCCAATATAACCTCTTTATCAAGAGGCTGCTCATGCGCCGCTACTGCAGTGGTTTTGCTGTACACCTGCACCTGGCGCCCTTTAGAATCCTTCACAGTCAGTTCCAGGGGGCTGCCCTCCTGAATTCTAATGCTCATATTTATAGGAATCTTGAATTCCCGGGCGGCTTTCATGCTGTCATGGGCCGCCTTCATCAGTTCCTCATCATGGGTTTTAAAAACCCGATCTCCTGGCGCTGCCCGACCGGCCATGGGAATAGTGACCACCTGACCGCGCCCGGCGCGAGCCACTGACTTCCCGTCTATATCAATGGCTTTAACAACAGAACGGGGGCCTTTGCCCTGGCCCACCCATACTTCCAGGCCATCGCCCAGGTTAAGCGTGCCGCTCAATTTAATAGTAATAAGACCGGCACCCTGGCTGATGACCCGGCCCAGGTAAACGCCGCGATTATTGGGGCGGTTGATGCTCAGCACCTGTTGACCGGGTATGAGATAAGCGCTGCTCAGATTACGGTTAAAGACCTGATATAATTTTTTCTTAAGCCCGGCCATAACAGCGGCATCCGGCACAGATGGCAACAGATCCAGGGCCTGGCGATATACCGAGGTTACAACCGCCACATATTCCGGTCGTTTCATGCGCCCTTCGATCTTGAGGGAAGCCACTCCAGCCTTTTGCAGCCCGGGCAGGTGCTCCAGCAGACACAGGTCAGCCGGACTCAATAGATAGCGTCCTTCTGCGGCCAACGGTTTTTTGCCCCGGCCCTCATCTGCCAGAAGTCTATAAGGCAGGCGGCAGGGCTGCGCGCAGCGCCCCCGATTTCCACTCCGTCCTCCCACCATGCTGCTGAACAGGCACTGCCCCGAGTAGCAAAAGCACAAAGCGCCGTGGACAAAGACTTCAAATTCCATCTCCGGGTTATCCTGTTGTATCCGGGCGATTTCCGCCAGGGTCATCTCCCGGGCCAAAACGATGCGGGATACGCCCTGTTCCCGCAGCAAGGCCGCCCCCTCGCTGTTATGCACGGTCATCTGCGTGCTGGCATGAATAGGCCACTCGGGCAGGAGTCTCCTCAGGGCGTTCAATAAGCCCAGGTCCTGGACAATCACCGCATCCACGCCACTCTGGTACAATGAGTGGGCATAGTCCAGGGCGGCGGCAAATTCTTTATTGTCGATTAATATATTGCAGGTTACGTATACCTTTTTATCCCGCAAACGCGCGTATTCAACCGCCTTTTGGATCTCAGCCGGGCTGAAGTTATCTGCAGATTGGCGGGCGCTAAAGTGCCGGCCGCCCAGGTACACTGCATCCGCGCCATTGGCAAAGGCGGCTTCCAATGCAGCCCAGTTGCCGGCCGGGGCTAACAGTTCCATTTATTTGCCTCCAAAACATTCACTGCCGGACCATTACTGGCGCTTGACACGAAGCAATCCGGCACAGGGTAATATGGCTATGCCTTCTTTCTCCAGCTCATCCAGAAACAGGTTCATACCCAGGGAGTCGCTGGCCATATGCCCGGCAATAATGACATTGATATGATTATCTTTGGCCGCCCGGCGATGCTTATCGGTCATATGCATGGCAATAACCGTACCGACCCCGGCAGCCGCCAGTTGCTCATAAGACTTTTCCGAGCCACCGGTCCCTCCGGTCATTTTAACAAAAATCTGCCCGGCGCGGCGTTTTTTATCACCGACGATAAGCTGCGGGCCTGCTTTCAACTGCCGGGCCAGATGATACTCGGGAATACTGAGCAGCGATTCCAGCACATCCTGCACTGTACGGCAGGCGTTGCCGGCCAGCAGATTATTGAGGTAGTGGTTAGCCAGGTTGTCGGCGGGGGAATGCACGCACATAAAGGGCAGCCCCAGCAAACGGGCCGCATCAACAGCCCGCTGGTGATTGACCGGCATTAAGGTGCGATGTACTTCCGCGATGCGTGTTTCCATGATGCCTTCAGCTATGCTGATGGGCACCCCGGCCTGGGCCAGCATGTCGGCCTGAACGGCCATCACCTGGTGCAGGGCGGCCTGGGCGATGCCTTCCGGATGATGGGCAATGAGGGCATCAATAGGCTGGCCTTTGCTCTTGAGCCGGTCTGCCAGCAGGATTTCCGGGGTTTCAATATCAATCCCTGTCATCACTACCTTGACCGTCTCATCCCCGCTCCCCTGTAAGATGCGGGTGTCGCTGTAAGGATTGGTCAAAGCCGCCACATCATAGGGCTCTTTGTCGCTGTCTTTTAGGCCCTCATAGGCTTCCTGTTCCCTCTTTAAAACTGCGCCAATTTCATCCCCGCGAGGATCATGCCGCTTGCCCAGGCTAATCGCCAGTTCATAAATATCCTTAAGCTTCATTATAAATTATCCACCCTTCTGTGAGTTAATCCTACTATGAAAAATGCGCTTCCATTATATCACAATCCCCCTAGGGGGACTTTAAAGTGGCTTTGATTTCATCCAGGCGTGTATAAATGTCGGCCAATTGTTCTTCCAGCTTGCTAAAGGCTTGAGGCAGAGACAGTTCCGGTTCACCCTGCCAGTCAGGCTGCTGCTGTTCATCAAAAAAGGTTTGCCGGTCCAGCCCAACCTGGGTGAGCACTTCATTGCGCGGCGGGGCATTAACTCCCAGATCGCGCCTTGTCAAGGGTTCATCATCCTGGCGCAGTATTACACTGAATCCTCCGCAGGACTCCAGGACGCCTTTATCAACCATATCAACATCGGGGATACCCTGTTTACGCAGTTCCTGCATAAGGTCGTCAACATTGAATTTTTCCCCGGCCAGATTTTCTTTTAGAATACGGCCGTTTTCTATTAAGACTATCGGCGCCCCGGTAATCAGATTAGATAGTTTCTGGCTTTTCAGGCCCAGGTAGCACATCAACCATTCCAAAAAGGCCAGGGTACCTAATACCCCTACCCCTTCAATAAAGGGGATGCTCTGGTCCAGGGCAATGGACACCACGGTATGCCCTACCCCGGTCATGACTACAAAGTCAAAAGGCCCCAGTTCGCCCAGGGCCCGCTTGCCCAATACCCTGACCATGATTAAGGCCATAAAATACATCACCGCCGCCCGCAATGCGTAAGTGAGCACCGTTTACCCCCCTTTAAAGCCTGGATATACCTTATTATTGCGCTCGGCGGCAAGGCTTTATTCTTAAAGCGGCGCCAGCCTAAAACTAGCGCCGCTCTTACGGTTTTAAAGCGGTTTGAAATTTTGGTGAAAGGCCAGTGTTTTCAGGCAGGCATGGGGCGGGCAGCATATTTACAAATGATAGGTCCATACCGAATAATTCCGGGGACAGGCCCCGGACCTATTGAGCTTTAAGTGCTTTTCTATCTTCTTCCTCATTTCATGCCGACCGGATCAAGTTCCATCCGCACCAGCATGCGTAAAAACTCAAGTGGAAAGGTTTCCGGATCTTATATAAGCCAGCAGCTGTTCCAGGCTCCAGGTGTTGATCACATCGGCCGCCTGTACCCACCCGCGGCGTGCGTTTAGTATGCCATAGCGCAAAAGATCCATTTCATTAATATGATGGGCATCACTGTTGATGGCAATCTTAATGCCCAGTGATACTGCCCGCCGGGCCACTTCCTCATCAATATCCAAACGATCCGGGTGGGCATTGATTTCCAGCACTTTATGATGATAGGCGGCCGCCTTAAGAATTCGCTCCAGATCCAGGTCATAAGCATCCCGTTTATTGAAGAGACGGCCGGTGAGGTGACCGATTATATCCACATGCGGGTTGGCTATCACCTTCAACAGCCGTTCGGTCTGCTCCTCAACATCCAGCTTGAAATGGCTGTGAATCGAAGCAATAACCACATCCAGCTTCTCCAGATCAGCATCGCTTAGATCCAGGCTGCCATCCTTGAGAATTTCCACTTCAATCCCGCTTAGAATATGTGGTCCCTTCTTATTGTGATTAAGTTCGGCAATAACCTTTCCCTGCAGCCGCAGGCGTTCCGGGTTTAAGCCCCCGGTCACCGGCAGGGAATGACTGTGGTCGGTGACAGCCAGGTATTCATAACCCCTGGCTGAGGCGGCCTGAAACAATTCCATCAGGCTGGGGGCGCCGTCGCTCCAATCGGAATGCACATGCAGATCGCCCTTGATATCCTGCAATTTAACCAGCGGCGGGATGTTTTGCCGCCGGGCGGCTTCGATTTCCCCCCGGTCTTCGCGCAAGGCCGCCGGGATATAAGCCATTTGCAGTGATTCATATATCCCTTTTTCATCTTTAAAGGCCGGAAATTCATCGGGGCTATGCTCCGCAAAAATACGGGCACGATGGGCTTTGGATCCGGTTGTCCACAGCAGCCGCAGGGCAAAATCGGCAGGCTCTGCCATAATAACCTCAAAGGGGATGCGGTGGGGCAGATAGCCACCGATATGCTTCCGGTCCTCTTGCTTGATTTCAATGCCCGGATAAGCTGCCAGGGCCTCAGCCACCGCATCGCTATCCCCGCTGGCGATTAAAATGTCAGCATCGCTGACCAGGGGCTTGCCGCGCCGCAGGCTGCCTACTATGCGCACCGGTGCGCCCGGCAGGCAGGAGCGCAGATACTCCACCAGCTTTTCGGCTGCCGGCAAGGCCAGTCCTATGGAAATCTTGCCCTCACCCTGCTTTAAAAGAGCGATGCCTTGCAAGACAGCCTCTTCAGTCTTTGCACCCAGGCCGGGCAGTTTTCTGAGCATATGGGCTTGGGCGGCTGCTTGCAGGTCAGCCAGGTTGTCAATACCCAATCGTGAATAGATTAAAGCCACTGTTTTGGGTCCCAGACCGGGAACAGTCAGCAGATCCAGAACGGTTTCGGGGGTTGCGGCGGTCAGTTGTTGGTAATAGGCCAGTGATCCCGTTTTCATGAGCTCTTCTATTTGGGCTTGCACGGTTTTGCCCACCCCGGGGATCTCTTGGAGGCGATTTTGTTCATAGAGGAGGCGCAGTTCCTGTTCAAGATGATAAATAGACCGGGCCGCATTGCGATAAGCCCGGATCTTAAAAGGGTTTTCATCTTTGAGCTGCAGCAAGGCGGCGATTCGGTTTAACATCCTTGCTACTTCCAGGTTGGTCATCTTTTATCCCATCCTATTTTTCCTTTCCTCTTCCATGGCTCTGACCAATTCATCATAATCTTCCTGCAGTTTATTCAACTCGTCAGCCAGGTTGAGGGCCGTCAGTACTGCCACCTTGGTGCTGGATAGATTGGGATTGCGCTGATAAATCATGCGCATGCGTCTATCTACATAAGAGGCCAGCATCTGTATGTAATCGGGTTCCTCTTCTCCCCTAATCACATATTCTTCGTTAAAAATGGAGGTTGTAACCTTGTTAATTTGGTTTTTGTTATTCACCTAGCACT
Organism: Syntrophomonadaceae bacterium; assembly: GCA_050949825.1. Classification (GTDB taxonomy): domain Bacteria; phylum Bacillota; class Syntrophomonadia; order Syntrophomonadales; family Syntrophomonadaceae; genus DTU019. The sequence goes on from JBMNGL010000018.1 coordinate 31,154, forward strand.
CACCCCTTATTTGAAGGTCAATATTTGCCTGTTTATTTCTCTGTGCGGGCGGTTATTTCCTGCCACTCTTGCCAGTAATATGCACTAAAAGGAACATTTATCCGTTTGCCCGGTAGACGCCCAAATCGCAGCAGAAGCGGCTCGGATACGCGCAGTACGAATCCTTATGGTCGTTTATATCGGCTCAAGCGGCTATGGCCGCATGCTTCTTGGGCAGAAGCCTTACCAATCAGTTTTGGCCTACTCAAGCTGCTCGATTAAATCGGCAATTGTCCTTGAGCAAGCCCACCCGGTTTGGGCAAGGTGAAGAAAAAGGTGACGCCTTGTCCGGGTTGGCTGACTACGCCGACCTGACCATTGTGATGCTCAATCACATGTTTGACAATGGACAAGCCCAGTCCAAAGCCTTCGCTTTCTCTTAACCGGGCCTCATCCAAGCGATAAAAGCGTTCAAAGATGCGCTCTCCCTCTTGCGCGGATATGCCCTCACCCTGATTGGTTATCAGGACTTTGACCTGCTCAGGCTGCTCCTCGATGGCAACCACCACCGGTGCTTCAGGCGGGCTGTATTTAATGGCATTATCAAGCAGATTGAGCATAACCTGTATAATCAGTTCTGAGTCACAGGTAATAAGAGGCGCTGCGGCAGGCTTCTTATACTCCACAGAGAATTTCTGTTCATGATCGTGACAGGCAATTTCGATGGATTTTTCAATCAACTCGGACAAGTTCCAGGGCTGCATATGCAGCTGGATGCGACCGGATTCAAGCCGGGAGAGCTCTATCAACCTGCAGATAAGACGGCTCAGACGCGTGGCCTCCTCATAGATGATGCCGGAATTTTCAAGTATATCTTTGCTATCCATATCCTGGTTGTTAATAAGTTTTTCTGCGTGATCACTGATAGTGGCTACCGGTGTCACCAGCTCGCGGGTAACATTGCTGACAAAATCCTTGCGTACCTGTTCCAGCCTTTTCAATTCAGTGATATCATTTAAAATCACCAGCGTCCCTTCATCCCAACCGTACCGCCCGTCCCGCAATGGCACCGCGTTGACTTCCAAAAGGCGGTCACGCTGGCCATGAAACAGTATCTCGCTGCGCAGGGGCTGATAATCCTTTTGCACTTTATCGATCATATCCAGCAGGCCGTAATTATCAATGACTTCGGTGTGCTTGCGCCCCAACTGATCAGAACCAATTGCCAATAGATTCGAGGCTACGGCGTTAATATAGGTCAACCTGCCATATTGGCTGACGGTGAGGATGCCATTGACGGTAGTGTTTAGCACCAATTCCAAACGGTTCTTTATGGAAGAAATTTCAATCAGGTTGTTCTCCAGGGTTTCAGCCAGGTGGTTGATTGACTTGCCCAAATGATACAGTTCATCTGATGCGAGCATATGAATACGATGCTGCAGGTTGCCCTGGGCCATGTTGTCTACGGCTCTGGTTATGATTCCCACCGGCCGCGAAATCTGGGCAGCAACCCACATGCTGATCAGGATAGCCAGAATACCGATCAGCAGAATGGCCAGCAACAGGTTCTTTAAAATGTTCCAATAGTATGTTTGGGTTTGCTGCAGGGGTTGGGCCAGGCGTATAACCCCCTGTACGCCCCCTTGTTCAAAAGGGATGGCGACATACAGCATCTTCTGGTTGGAAATCTCGCTATTGCGAATAGAGGTTCCGGTTTGCCCCTGCAAGGCTTGATAAACTTCGGGAAGGTTGGCATGATTGTCAGCCTGAGCGGGATCTATAGCTGAGTCGGCCAGGACCAGTCCGCTGTTGTCGATAATGGTTACCCTGGTGTCAGTATCGGCAGCACTTTTCAGGCTAACCTTTTGCATGAAATCTTGTCGCGCCTCGTCGTTGTCATAATAGGACAGCTGTTCTCTTACTAGAATGGCTTCATGTTCCAGGCTGCCGCTAAGATCATGGTAATGGGTTCGGCTAACTGCCAAACTCATAATAATACCCATTGCAGTCATTACTAAAGCGATGAGTACCACATAAGACATGGTCAAACGCCGTTGAAATAAACCAGGCATTCCAATCCTCCATAAAATACAATCTATTCCGCACTCGTTGTCCTGTCATAGCATCGCTGCCCAGGTCATCACAGTCTTTAAGCAAAGTCCTGGTAAAGCCCTCCTGATCCGGGTTAAATGTCCATCAATCGGGATGGCAGGGACTGCTCATGCAGCGGTGTCTGCTTATAATGGGAAGCATAAATCCATGCTACCCTGTTCTGTCGCATAAATAAAGTCTCCGTATACTATTTTATTATTGTGCCCGTTTGGTTATAGTTAGCCCCCACCCCGGCTCCCTGCAAACCTATTGGAATTAATCTTTAAACCAGCTTCTACCGATAAATTCACGCAGGATGGAGTTGGGAGGCACCACCAGGTCAGGTGCGGGGCGGAAGTAGCTCAGGAATTTCAGCAGCATGGAAGCCTCCACATACTCCCTGACCTCGGGGCCGATTTCAGCCAGCAAGGGCTCGATATAGGGCTTCAATATCGCCAACTCATAGACCAGGGAGGAGTTGAACATCACATCGGCATTTTCCTGAAAAGGGAATATATTGCGTTCTTCCCCGCGGCGCACTGAGCGCCACCGACCCAGGGTCTCCAGGGCGCTATAACCCCTTACCCGGTGATCCCGTACAATTCTGCGAATCAGGCGCGAATCGGTGGTGGGGATACGGTTGCTATAGTCAATGTTTAATTGGGTTAGGGCGCTGATATAGATGCGAAACTTCTGCTGCGCCGATACGCTGAAGGTGAGTTTTTCATTGAGGCCATGAATCCCTTCAATTATAATCGGTTCCCCTGGCGGCACCTGCAATTTACTGGCCTTGCTTTGACTCTTGCCGGTCAGGAAATCATAACGGGGAATCTCCACCTCTTCACCGGCAATCAAGCGGCACAGGTGATCGTTGAAAAGATCCAACTGCAGTGCTTCCAGGGCTTCAAAATCAAATTCCCCATTTTCATCACGGGGGGTCAGATCCCGATCCATAAAATAATTGTCCAGAGAGATGGTAACCGGGTGGCGGCCATTAACCCGCAATTGAATCATCAAACGGTTGGCGAAAGTGGTCTTCCCTGATGAAGATGGTCCTGCAATGGTGACCAATCGAATTTCAGGGTTGCTGCAGATTTGGTCCGCGATGTCGGCAATCTTCTTTTCATGCAGGGCTTCATTGATCATAATGAGGTCCTTTAATCCGCCCCTTTGAATAATATCATTGAAGGCCGCCACATGGGGAGTGCCCAGCATTGCCGCCCATTCCTTGGCTTCCTGATAGATGTTAAACAGTTTGGGCAATTCAACATAAGGCAAAACACGGTCCGGGGTTGCTACTTCCGGGGTTTGCAGAATAAGCCCGGGGGGATAGTTTCTCAGGCGGAAGCGGTTTAAGGTGCTGGTGTTGAGCAGCATGTAGCCATAGAAGTATTCGTGATAGCCATCCAGTTCATAAATATGCACCTGGGCCTGGTTACGATACTCCAGCAAACCGACCTTATCCAACTGGCATTGCCGGGCATAAATGCGCCGGGCCTCTTCCCTGCTCACCACATGCTTGACAATAGGTACATCCTGGACCACATATTCCCGCATGCGCTTCTGGATCTGTTCTATGTCTTCATCAGTCAAGGGCTGATCCAGCAATTCACAGTAGAGCCCATTGGAAAGCGAATGTTTTACAATCAATTCAGTATGCGGGTATAGATCACGACACGCCCTGATAAGCATAAATACAATACTGCGCCGGTATATCCTGGAGCCATTTTCGCTGCTGGTATCCACCAGCTCAATATCGCAATCATGCTGCAAAACAAAGCTCAAGTCCTCCATTTGGTTGTTAATAATCACCGCCACCACTTGGTACAAAAGCCGGTCCTGCAACAGGCTGACCAGCTCTCCGGTGGTGCTTTCTACCGGCACAACATATGGGCCCAAGCCCTTGACATTGACCTTAATATCGTATCCCTTGCGGCTGGAAATCGCCATGGTACTCCTCCCCTCAAACAAACCCGGTTACTTTTCATTATAATACAACTGCGGGGCAAAGCCGAGGATAAGTACCGGGTACGGGGATAATCCCATGTTCCGTCTGATGTCTGGCCTGACGAGAATCCACGCTTATAGCCACCCAACCCCGTCACGCTCCACCGTATGTGCCCGTGGACAATCAGATAAAAAAGAGGGCCTGGCTGCCCTCTTTTTCACCGTAGACGCTCCTCCTGCAAACCGTGCCGGTTTTAATCTGTACATTATATTCTAACCGCCGGGTTGGTTTTTCTGCCGGCGTTTTCCCTTATTAAGGTGAGACCGGACCCGTCTGCCGTTCCTCCCAAAATACTCCGTATTGTTCTCGTTCAGAATCATTAAAATGCCACCACTCATAAAAAATACTGTCGAACCCGCTCTGCACCATGGCCTTTTCCAGCAACCTGGCATGTTCTGCTTGCTCCGGGCTGATATCGCTGTAATCCCGATCAGCTCTGGCAGTAAAATCATCAAAAGGAGTAGGCATCGGTACCTCCGTGCCCTGTCTGTCAATGAGGGTGACATCTACCGCCACCCCACGGGAATGATTGGAAAATCCCTGATATGGATTGATTACATAGCGCCTGTCCGGCATCACCTGCCACAGTTTATATTGCGCCTCCGGCGGCCGGTACGCATCCCACACCTTCAGGCCATAGCCTTGCTGCTGCAGTATATGCTGCGCTTTCTTCAGCTTTTCCGCTGTTCCCCGGCGCAGCAGGGCTTGATCGCTGGCATAGATGCGCTGGCCGTAAATATTGTTGTCGCTGGCATAGGCCAGTTCCACAGTAATTCCGGGAATCACTTCCTGCAGTATCACCATATCAACCGGCGATAAAGGCTGGGTCACCTCACGTCCATACTGTTTGGGCCCCAGTACTATATACCACAGCAGGGCCAGATTGAGCAGCGTCAGTATTGCCACCCCCACCTTCTGGTGCCAACCCCAGGCCCGCTTGTGCTGTCCATATTTCCCTCCGAAAACCAAATCAAAGCCTCCCGTTTCCTGCTTTGCTCATAGTATGATCTACAGTCTGCCAAATCAAACCCGCAGCCAGGAGGGGAGGGAACAAAACAAGGGCATGATAATTATTAAGACAGGTATATCGGGCGGGCTGAGAGAATCGGGGGCGGGAGTGTGGTGTCGATTGCCAGGGACGGTTGTCGGGGGGGTATCGGGGGGGGGGGGGGACGGGGTTGTTGTCCCCATGCCTGCCAGGTGACAACAACCCCATCCCCTCGACAACCTTTAGTTTTACCCCGTCCTCAGCGCAGGGTGGCCTGCAAACGAGTTTGCAGGCTGTGGCGGATGGCGTCCATTTGCCCGTTTACCTCGGCATCGGTCAAGGTGCGTTCATAGGATTGGAAGGTCAGGCGGAAGGCCAGGCTCTTATAGCCGACCGGAACCTGCTCACCTTCATAAACATCGAAAAGGGTTACCTTTTCCAGCCATTCTCCCGCTGCAGCCTTAATCACTTGCACCGTTTCGGCCACTGCTTTGGACTGCTCCAAAACCAGGGCCAGGTCTCGTTCCACAGCAGGATACCTCGGGATTTCCCGGGCTTGAATGCGCCGGTCGCATAAGCTGTACAGTTTATCCAGATCAACTTCCAGGGCACAGGCCCGCTCTTTAATATCGTAAGCCTCCAGAACCCGGGGGTGAATCTCACCAATGGCGCCAATCTCCTCTCCACTGCAGTTTATGGCCGCAGTGCGCCCGGGATGATAGCCGGGAAGCATCGCTGCGGTAAATGTGCAGTCCGGGCAGCCGATTTCATCCAGAAGGATTTCCACCATGCCTTTAAGATAGTAATAATCCATGTCCAGGCCGGATTTCATCCAGTTGTTCTCGCTGCGCCCGCATACAATGGCCCCTAGTTTAAGATTTTCGCGGGGCAGCTTCTCACTGCCGGGGAAAAACACCGTGCCCATTTCGAAAAAGGACAGGTTAAGGTTTCTCCGGGCCAAATTGGTGCTCAGGCTCTTTAAGAGACCGGGCAGCAGCAGGGTGCGCATCACACTCTGCTCTTCGGAGAGCGGGTTGGCAATCCTTACGGTATTGCGCCAGGGGCTGTCGGTTGGCAGCATGATGTGCTCAAAAACCGCCGGGTTGATGAAACTATAATTAATAACCTCGTTAAAATAGCGGGACATTATGTCATTGACCTGGCTGCGGAATTGCTGATATGGGTTCAAGCCGCCGCGGCTGGCATCCCGGGAGAGGCTGCTGGGGATATTGTCATAGCCATAGAGCCGGGCAATTTCTTCAATCAGATCGGCTTCTATGGTCAGGTCGACCCGGTAGCTGGGGATATGCACCAGCAGATGCCCCTTCTTGGCTTCATAGGGGAAGCCCAGCCGTCTTAAATATTCCTTAATAATGTCGGCGCCGATCTCGGTTCCCAGCAGCTTGTTGAGCTGTGCAGGCCGCAGTCTGATTTCAACCGGTTTTACCACCTGTGGGTAGCAATCACAAATACCCCGAACCACTTCACCTTCGGCCAGGTCTTGTAAAAGCTGGGCAGCCCGGTTAATGGCATAGATCACCCCATTGATATCCAGTCCCTTTTCAAAGCGCATTGAAGACTCGCTGCGCAAGGCCAATTTCCGAGAGGTTTTGCGTATATTGGTGCCCAGGAAGTTGGCTGATTCCAGCAAAACATCGCAGGTATCCTCATTGATTTCGGTGTTCAACCCGCCCATTACCCCGGCCAGGGCCACCGGTTTCTCACCATCGGTGATGACCAGCATATTGCTGTCCAAATACCGCTTTACTCCATCCAGGGTGGTAAGCGGCTCGCCTGCTTTTGCCGGACGCACTACGATCTGCGGCTGTTTGCCCAAAAGGGCATAATCAAAAGCGTGCAGGGGCTGATTGCTTTCCAGCATCACATAATTGGTGATATCTACAATATTATTGATAGGACGAATTCCCGAGCTGAGCAGGGCCTCCTGCATCCACTGCGGCGATGGTTTGACAACACAATTCTTCACCAGACGGGCGGTGTAGCGCGGACACATTACAGGGTCTTCGATTTCCACCGCAATATAATCATGGATGTCCTCGCTGTTTTCCCTAAGCTTTATCTCCGGCACCTTGATGGGCTGACCGGTTAAGGCGGACACCTCCCGGGCTAGATTGATCAAGCCCAGGCAATCCCCGCGGTTGGGGGTTAAATCCAGATCCATGATCACATCGCTGCCACAATCCTCAAGGCCTTCCACCAGGATTCCTGCCATGGAGAGGCGGTGGGCCAACACTTCAGGGGTTTCTTCAATGTGAATATATTGTTTGAGCCAGTTTAACGATACTCCCATCCTCTCACCTCCTAAAATTGACGCAGGAATCTCTGATCATTATCAAAGAACAAGCGCAGGTCATTGATGCTGTATTTTAACATGGCGATGCGCTCCACTCCCATGCCAAAGGCAAAGCCGGTGACCTGTTCAGGGTCATAGCCGCCATAACGGAGCACATTGGGGTGAACCATCCCCGAGCCCAGGATTTCCAGCCAGCCGGTCTGTGAGCACACCCGGCAGCCAGTACCCCCGCATATCACACAGGAAATGTCCATTTCCGCGCTGGGCTCCGTAAAAGGAAAGAAGCTGGGGCGAAAGCGCACCTTCACACTGTAGCCGAACATCTCCTGCGCAAAGAGCATTAAAGTGCCCTTTAAATCAGCAAAGGTAATCTGCCTGTCAATCAGCAGCCCTTCCACCTGCTGGAACATCGGGGAATGGGTGGCGTCATCATCCTTGCGGTAGACCTTGCCCGGCACCACGATTTTTACCGGCAGGCCGGGGGCCATCTTTTCCATAGTCCGCACCTGCACCGGTGAGGTATGGGTGCGCAGCAAGACGTCTTCATCTATATAGAAGGAATCCTGCATATCGCGGGCGGAGTGATCTTTGGGAACATTAAGGGCTTCGAAGTTATAGTAGTCCAGTTCAATCTCCGGCCCTTCGGCGACACTGAAGCCCATCCCGATAAATATCTGCACAATCTCGGCATTGATCCTGGTGAGCGGATGTTTGCTGCCCCGCGGGAAAGGCACCCCGGGCAAAGTCACATCAATAGTCTCCTCCTGCAGACGTTTTTCGAGCAGAGAACCTTGCAGTTGCACGGCCCGGTTCTGAATGAACTGTTCCAGTTGGGCTTTAACTTCATTGGCCCGTTTCCCCACCTGGGCACGCTCTTCGCCGCTCAGGTCCTTTAATCCCCGCAATAAAAGTGTTATGGTGCCTTTACGTCCCAGTGTCTGGACCTTGAGTTTGTTTAAGGCTTCCAGATCCGCTGCAGCCGCCAGGGCTGCTTCAGCCTGTTGGGACATCTTCTCCAGTTTTTCCAGCATATACGATTAATCGCCTCCTCCAGAAAATAAAAAAGCCTCGTCCAAGGGACGAAAGCTCTGTTCCGCGGTACCACCCAAATTAGCCAGGGCAACCACCCTAACCCACTTGTCTGCCTGTAACGGGGCATCCCGGTAGAACCTACTCGTTTCATTTCAGTTCACAACTCCCAGGTGAATTCACTTACCTTTCCCCCAGGCCCGGCTCTCAATCACCGACCGGGCCTCCCTGTCGGGTTTATGGGTACGCTACTTGTCCTGATCATCGTCGATTTATTGTGTTACCATCATCTTATACAAGAGGTAATATACAATGCAACCTGACACCTCAAAAAGATGCCACAGATCGTCAGCTTGCGTCATCACTAACCCTTCACCCCTCTTTGTTAAAAGCTAGGGCCCAACTAGAGCCATTATATCATAACAATTGGGGTTAAACAAAGCTATGGCCATCAAAAACGGCATTGCCAACTCTGGCATAAAATGATACCACAGGCCACCGCTGCGTTGAGCGAATCGACCCCGGCTCTGCCAGGAATGGCCACCATGACATCACAGCAGGCAAAGACCGCCGGGCTCAATCCCCGGGCCTCGCTGCCAATCACAATGGCCAGCGCTCCCCTGTAGTCAGCCTCATATACTGAAATGGCGCCTGATGCGGCGGTGCCATACAAGCGGTAGCCGCCGGCCTTCAAGTCCTGCAGTTGCTGCACTGTAACGCCCTCCACCACGGGCACATGCAAGCTCCCCCCCATAGCACTGCGCACCACCTTGGGATTAAAGGGGTCCACTGCGCCGACGGTCATTAAAATGGCATCGACCGCAAACCCCCAGGCGGTTCTTATAATGGTGCCCACATTGCCGGGATCGCTGAGCTGATCCAGAATAAGCAGCAAACCGCCTGGTTTAACCACCTCTTCCAGGGTATACTGCGGTTTTGGCATTACGGCTACCATGCCCTGCGGGCTTTCAGTTGAACTGATCTGTTTCATAATGCGGGATTCAAGCACATACCAGGGCAGGGCGGCATGCTCTGCTATGAAGGTCCGGTATTGCTCCTGCCGCTCCTGATCCACCAGCAAATAAACCGGCTGCTGCCCACTATGCAAGGCTTCTTTTACCAGGTGCAGGCCGTCCAGCATATACATCCCGGTTTCATTACGATATTTCTTTTGTTTGAGCCGGGTTATTGCTTTAACCAGCGGATTGTCTTTGGAAGTTATTATTTTCAGGCAAATGTCTCCTTTCCCGGCCGGTAAAAGGGGGCATAACAAGAGCGGAACGCTGAGGACAGCGTTCCCTGCACAATCTATACTTCGATCCTGGTTTAGAACATCCTCGGCGATGTTTAGCTCAGGTCTCTATGTTTACTAAGCCTTCCTACAGGTTTCGCTTGGCCACCTGGGTCAAGGCGGTGAAGCCCTGCGGGTCGCTGATAGCCAGCTCAGCTAAGAGCTTGCGGTTAATATCCACTCCAGCCACCTTTAAACCATGCACCAGACGGCTGTAGGAAAGGCCATTGTTCCGAGCCGCAGCATTGATGCGCGCAATCCATAGTCTGCGAAAATCACGCTTTTTCAGACGACGATGAATGTATGCGTACTGGCCGGATTTCATAACCTGTTCATTGGCAACGCGATACAGCTTGGATTTACCGCCTCTATATCCTTTAGCCAGCTTCAAAATCTTTTTATGACGATGGTGTGTAGTAACACCACGTTTAACTCTCGGCATTTCTTACTACCTCCCGTACTTGTTATGGAATCAATTTGGCGATCCTGGCGGTTTCGGCTTTGCTTACCAGGCCGGGTTTGCGCAATCTGCGTTTCCTCTTCGCACTCTTGTCCCCCAGCAAATGGCTGGCAAAGGCTTTGGAGCGTTTTATTTTACCACTACCGGTTTTCTTGAATCGTTTGGCAGCTCCCCGGTGGGTTTTCATCTTGGGCATTTATGCGTCCTCCTTTTTGTCGTTATCTACTCGGGGCACAAATATGGTGGTCATATTTCTTCCTTCCACTTTGGGAGTCCTTTCAACCGTTGATATATCGGCCAAATCTTCAGCAAGTTTGATGCAGAGTCGCTCGCCTAGCTCCGGGTGGGTAATTTGCCTTCCTTTGAACATGATGGTCAACTTGACCTTGTCGCCGGCCAAGAGAAATTTCCTGGCGTTCTTGGCCTTGGTCAAAAAATCATGATCCTCAATGTTAGGCCTCATCTTAACTTCTTTTACAGAAATGATCTTCTGTTTCTTGCGTGCTTCCTTATCGCGCTTGTTCTGCTCGAATTTGAACTTACCGTAATCCATGAAACGGCACACGGGCGGCTTGGCCGACGGCGCCACCTCAACCAGGTCCTGGTTTTTCTGCAGCGACATCTCCAGGGCTTCACGGATAGGTACAATCCCCAATTGCTCTCCGGTTTCACTGATGAGCCTAACTTCCTTGGCCCGGATTTCCTCGTTAACTCTCCAATCCTTACTGATAAGAAATTCACCTCCACAAAAATATAAAGCGAGCAGCAAGGCTCGCTTCTTATACGCATGGCTGGTTGGCCCTAAAGGCTTCCAAACAGGCCATATTGAATCGTATAATACCTTACGAACCGTAGTAGTAAGGTGAGAAGCTAAGCTCCTGCTTGATACGAAAAAAATTATATCACATCCAATTATGGTCTGCAAGGAACTATCTGATAACTTTTCCCTCAATTTCTTGCTTCAAAGCCTTGATAAAATCCGCCAGCCCCTGGCTGCCCAGGTCGCCTTCTTTGCGGTGGCGCACTGCAACCGCCTGTGCTTCTACCTCTTTATCCCCCACCACCAGGAGGTAAGGAATCTTTTGCAGCTGCCCTTCGCGAATCTTGTAGCCGGTCTTTTCACTGCGCAGATCAGCTTCCGCACGCAGGCCGGCTTCCTTTAGCCGGGCTAAAACCTGGTTGGCATAGTCGTGATGCCGGTCCGTGATAGGCAGCACCCGAACCTGCACCGGCGCCAGCCAGGCCGGAAAAGCACCGGCGAAATGCTCGGTGATTATGCCGATAAAACGCTCAATGCTGCCGTAAATAACGCGGTGAATCATCACCGGGCGGTGCCGCTCCCCATCCTCCCCGATGTAGGTGAGATCAAAGCGCTCCGGCATCTGGAAGTCCAACTGTATGGTGCCGCACTGCCAGGTTCTGTCCAGGGAATCTCTTAAATGAAAATCTATCTTGGGTCCATAAAAGGCGCCGTCACCGGGATTGATCTTGTAGTCCATGCCCTTTTCCTGCAAGGCCTGCTCCAGGGCCGCAGTGGCGATTTCCCATATTTCATCGGACCCCATGGCCTTCTCGGGCTTGGTGGACAATTCCACATGATATGGAAAGCCAAACAACCCGTAGAAGCGGTCAATCAGGTTGATGACGCCTTTAATCTCATCGATAATCTGCTCCGGCAACATAAAGATGTGCGCATCATCCTGGGTAAAGGCCCGCACCCGCATAAGTCCGTGCAATACTCCGGATAATTCGTGGCGGTGCACCAGGCCCATTTCACCCATCCGCAGGGGAAATTCCTTGTAGCTATGCAGGTTCTGTTTATAGGCCAGGAGGCCACCCGGGCAATTCATGGGCTTGACCGCGTAGTCTTCATCATCAATTTTGGTGAAATACATGTTTTCTTTATAATGATCCCAATGCCCGGAGCGGTGCCACAGGTCTACATTAAGGATAATGGGGGTGCGGATTTCATGATAGCCAGCCAGGTGATGCTCCTGGCGCCAGAAGTTCTCCAACTCATTTCTTATAATCATTCCCTTCGGCAGGAACAAGGGGAAACCTGGTCCTTCATCAACTACCACAAACAGCCCCAATTCCCGTCCCAATTTGCGATGGTCACGTTTTTTGGCTTCCTCCAACTTGTGCAGATAATCATCCAACAGCGCTTTCTTGGGGAAGGAGGTGGCATAGATGCGCTGCAGCATGGGGTTGGCCTCACTGCCGCGCCAGTAAGCCCCGGCCAGGCTCATCAGCTTGACCGCCTTAATGCGCCCGGTGGAAGGCACATGCGGCCCGGCGCAAAGGTCCACAAATTCACCCTGCTGATAGAGGCTGATCAAAGCATCCTCAGGCAAATCTTCAATCAACTCTACCTTATACTCCTCACCCTGTTCCTTAAAGAATTGAATAGCTTCATCCCGGGGCATCTCCTGGCGAATGATAGGATAATCAGCCTTGATGATCCTGTTCATCTCCGCTTCAATGGCGCTGAAGTCCTCGGGGGTGAAGGTATGAGTACTGTCAAAATCATAATAAAAGCCCTTGTCAATAGCCGGGCCGATGGCCAGCCGGGTGTCCGGCCAGAGCCGCTTGACCGCCTGTGCCATGATATGGGAAGAGCTGTGCCGATACACATCCTGCCCGCCCGGATCATCAAAACCGAGCAGTTCCAGGGTCCCGTCTTCATTCAGGGGCTGATTCAAGTCTGCCAGTTTGCCGTTGAAACGGGCCACCAGTGATTCCTTGGCCAGCTTTTTGCTAATACCTTCAGTTGCCTGCAAAAGGGTGGTTCCTTCTGGGAACTGCCGTTCACTGCCGTCTTTTAGTTGAACTGATACCATCTTTGAATACCTCCTGCCTGCAAAGCGGTTTAGCGTGGAAACAGTAAAATAATGGCCACCTGTATAAGTCCCAGCAGGAACCCCAGGATGCCACCCAGTATCTCAATGAACCTCAGTTCGGTGCTGGAAACCTGGCGAATCATCTTTTCCAGCTCATTGAGGTCAAAACCGTTGATCTTATCTTCTACCATCTGCCGCACACTGAGCTGTGTGGTAACTGATTCACGGCCGCTCTTGATAGCCTTGTGGATGATCTGATCCGCTTCCTGGCGCACGATTTTCTCCAGGTTGTCCTCAATTAAACGATACAGCTTGTCCGGGACAATGCGCAGCAACGTTTTACGCAGGCGCACCTTTAAGGCCTGCACCACTTCAGTCAAAATGCGGCGACGTACTTCCGGGGTATCTACGCTGTCAAATAGATCATCCAGGGACAGCAACCGTTCTTCAATCAGTTCTCCGATACTGCTGGCGATTTCCCGCTGCCGCTTGGGGAGCAGGCCTTGAAGTTCAAAGAAAATCAATCTGATTGGCTGTTGCGGCCGGAAAAGCATCTTGATCGCAAAAACATTGGTAATATAACCGATCAAGGCGCCGATCACAGGTATGGCGAATAACTGCAACACGGATAGGCCACCTTACTTTTTTACAAATATAGCAGATTTCACAGTCCGTAGCAATAAAGAGGAATTAGAGTGGAGAGGGCAGCAGGACAAAGCGGGACAGCCCTTCATCAGGGTTGGTAAATGCGGAACTCGCCGCTTTTGAGCTGCACACAGCGTTCACATCCCGGGCAGGATACGATGCGGTCCTGAAATACATTGCGAATCATGTTTACCGATTCTTTTGGAGGCAGGGAATCGTTATCATGAATGATGATACGCCGCGGAGCAATGGTTACCAGAATACTGATCAAGACATCATCCAGACTGATTTCCTCCAGCAGCATATCCTCCAGGTAGTAGTTCATATAGTTTTCATCGATCTTAATGCCGGAGCTATCCCAAAGGTAGAATATGCCGTTGTTGCTCATCAACAGGTTGACTTCCTGCACCTTGGGAGACTGGGTTTCCACGAAATAGCGCAACAGGTTTACGAAATCGTTGTATTCCTTTTCATTGCGCAGCTCTTCCAGGGCGACTTCTACGGCAAACCTGATCTCAGTCATATAATCCTGCATGCAAAAGGTGATAAAGCCTTCCACCACCAACTGACGAGCCTGGTTGATATATTCCAGGATACGATTGGCAATGCGGCTTTTACGCCCGAAATTCATGAGCATATTGAGGCTCTCACTGGAATGGCAGCGTTTGATAAAATCCTCGGCTTTGCTCAGCAAACACTGTTTGTCGCTGGCAGAACCCGTGCGGCAAGCGCGCTGGATTTCCCGCCACAATAGGCGCGATTCCCAGGCAGTGACAATATGCTCGGCCAATGCCTCAGAAAGTTGGTGTTTGCAGATGTGGACGATGTCTTCGGGCTCAAAAAAGCCGTTTTGATTGTCTGAGCCGCTGAGCTTGAAGATAACGCTGTCAGTATCGACGTCCAGGTGCTCGAAGTCAAGCTCCACTTTGTAGCCGCGCTGTATGATCCACCGCAGCCGGTCATTGATTAATTGTGCCAGGTGTCCATTATCGCGGATGGTTACAACCTGCAGTTCATAAACCATAAACGGCCTCCTACTAGAAAGTTACTTTATTATATGTTTGCCAAAATTTCATTATTCAGTAGCAAGGCCGATGCATCATAGTGTAATTATTGGATATAGTTGCTTAAAAGGGGAATAACTGTGCTCTTATGAACTGATTGCAGCCCTGGCGAGCTGTCTTTGCCCGGGGTTTGTTTTGATTAGCAGACATTGTATAAAAAGGGCAGCGATTGCATACACTCTGCTCTCACGGTGCCCCCGCAGTGTAGTGAAAATGCCTTCTTTGTAACAACTTTTCTATATGCTGAATACCTTATTAATATAAATAGTTGTATATTAGAAAGGTTGTTGATTAATGGATATTGATAACGAATCTCGTGATAATTGTCTGATACGCTTTCGCCATAGGCGGCGCAGATCTACCGGCCATAGAAGACATTATGGCGACGGCCGGGCGGGAATATCGGAGCCAGCCCCGGCAGGTTTGACAGAAACTATGGAAGCTAATGTTTTGCCCAAGGGTTTTTCAGCCGCTAGCCTGGCTGCCTGGGGATATGTATTTCCAAACCATTGCCGTTGGTGCACCCATTAACTACAGTAATAATGGACCTTTAAGCGGCGTCAATCATGTGCCTGGCGCCTCTAGAATTGAAGTTGTCCAGGCGGGCATTTATAGCATCAGTTTTTCCGTCTATACCGCGCAAAACAATCCTCAGGACTGGGCAGTAATCGTCAACGGTGTACAGCGCTCGCGGTTCAATTCTGCCGGTCAAACCATCAGTGGGGTTACATTATTATCGCTTAACGCCGGGGACAGTATAACCATCCGCAACATAAACACCAGTCCCGACCCTGCCCGACTGAGAACCGGCGATTTTACAACCGCATATGTATTAATTTTAAAGGTCAACTAACCCCGGATGACTGTTCTGCAGTTACTATGTTTCCGGAACTTATGAAGCAACCTGAGGCAAGGGTACCTTCTTCTTGCTTCCACAAAAGGAAGTAAAAAGAAGGTACCCTTGCCTCCATCGCATAAGTCCGGGTTTCAGTTCACTGTGATATGCTCCCCTTTCCGATAGTAGGTTTTTATTATTTAACCTGTCTACCTTTAGGGGAACATATCACAGTCCCCGGACTTATGCGCAATCATTTAAACAGGTTTCTTAATGCTTTTCCGGTGGCTCTCCCGACTATTCTCCTGCCGATTCGTTTTTGGGTAGCTTTGCTTCCTTTGGATACGGCATCAACATCTCCCAGAAACCTGGCCAGAGCATACAAGAAACTCCGAATCCCGGAAATGCTCTTTTTGACCACATTACCCACCCCCTCGCTTCGTCCTAAATATTCAACCCCAATTTTAATTATTGCATGCCACCATGACAAAATATTGTCACTTTGAGAGGTATTTATCAGCTGGATTTGCCATAACATTACGAACATGCCCGCTTTGGAAGCATTTATGGCAACGGAATTGGTATCGTGTTGTTGGTTTGGTTTTTGCTTTGGTCACCTTATAATTAAGGGCAGAACTCTGATAAGCGGTCCGGCTACTCTTAGATGTTGCCGGTGCTCGGCTTGAGTATGGCAATAGCGGTAAAAAATCCGCTATTGTAAAATTGATTTTCACCCTTATATTATTACATCTATATCTCGCCGGCTAAGTCCCCTTTCCCCTATTGTGTGCAGTAGCATAATGATTGATTTTTATCGCCGCAAACCGTATTGGTATAATAACAATTAAAATTAACTTGAAAAGATGGTGCATTAAAAATGCTTGGCGATACATATGCAGAAAAAACTACACTATATACGGTTATGACCACGTCTTTCATGACTACCTTTATGGGCAGTTCCATTAACCTGGCTCTGCCGGCTATGGGCCTGGAATTTGGCAGCAGTGCCATACTTGCGAGCTGGGCCATTACCAGCTACATTCTGGCATCCGCCATTTTCCTCTTGCCCTTTGGGCGCCTGGCCGACATGCATGGACGCCGCCGCTTCTATCGGCTGGGTACTATTCTCTATACCCTGTTTACCCTGGCCACCGCCATGGCCGATTCCATGCAAATGATCATCGTGTTCCGTCTGCTGCAGGGTCTAAGCTCTGCTATGATTTTCAGCACCGGTATGGCCATCCTGAGCTCAGTCTATCCACCCCATAAACGGGGCCGGGCCCTGGGATACAGTGTGGCCGTCACCTACCTGGGCCTTACCATAGGGCCGGTACTGGGCGGTATGATGAACCACTACCTGGGTTGGCGCAGCATATTTTACCTCACTACCCTGCTGGGTCTGGGAGCCGTAACTGCTATCCAATTCTGGCTGCGGGGTGAGTGGGCCGGAGCCCGGGGTGAAAAATTCGATGCTGCCGGAAGTTCGCTCTACATGGTGGGATTGCTGGCTTTTCTTTACGGGCTGTCCTCTATTTCCGACAGCCAATGGTCGCCTTATCTGGTTCTGCTGGGAGTGATTTTACTGGTGGGATTTGCCGCCTGGGAACTGCACATTGACCACCCCATCCTGCAGGTACGCCTGTTTAAACATAATACCGGTTTTGCTTTTTCCAACCTGGCGGCCATGATTAACTACAGCGCTACATATGCGGTAACCTTCTTATTATCCGTTTACCTCCAGGTGGTGCGGGGATACGATTCCCAGGCCGCCGGGCTTATCCTCTTGGCCCAACCCCTGGTTATGACCATATTGTCTCCCCTGGCAGGCACCTTGTCGGACCGCCTGGAACCCAGGCTGGTAGCCTCTCTGGGTATGGGCTGTTCTACCCTTAGCCTTTTCTTTTTTATATTTATCGGCTCTGCTACTGCACCCTCCCTGCTGGTGATCAATCTCCTTCTGGCCGGACTGGGCTTTGCCCTTTTCGCTTCCCCCAACAACAACGCTATTATGGGCTCAGTACCCATGCGCCTGTACGGCATAGCCTCCTCTACCCTGGGCACCATGAGATTGGTAGGTCAGGCCATCAGCATGTCCATAGTAACCCTGTTAATTACCCTCTTCATAGGCCGGGCGCCCCTGACCGCAGCCAACCCCGCCACCTTCCTGGCCTGTATGAAGGTTTCCTTTGCTGTTTTCACTATCATCTGTATCCTTGGAGTATTGGCCTCGCTGAAACGGGGCAGCCTGCACCAATACAACCTTACTGATCAGGATCAGGGCAAAATAGAATGAAAAAGGGAGGAAACCCGGGACTACCAGAACACCACTGTAGATTGAATGTAATGAGTCCGAAGGACTTATCCGGACTAATTTAGCTCCCGAATAAATTATATGCCAACACGTCATTATACTGCCGTTACAGATTAGCTATTGTAAAGATTTTAGGTCCGGGGAAAATGGAGATCTACGGATGGCAAAATAAAGCACCATATTCTTCATAATGTTATTGACATAAAAGGCTTACATGTGTAATCTTTAATATATTACAATTGTAATCGAAAGTAGGTTTTACAAGTGCATGATATACCACAAATATCTAATGCAGAATGGCGGGTAATGAAAATAATCTGGGCAAACTCGCCTATAACTGCCAATGAAGTGATAGAAAAGTTGGAAAACAATACCCCCTGGAAGCCTAAGACTATTAAAACCTTGATTCGACGATTATTGGATAAGAAGGTATTAGATTTTCACCGGGAAGGAAAATCCTACTTGTACTTCCCGGTGGTCTCAGAAAAGGATTGTGTCAGAACCGAAAGTGAAATCTTCCTTAAAAAAATATTTAATGGTTCTTTTAATCTGATGCTGGCTAATTTTATTGAAGAACAAAGGTTATCCGAAGAGGAAATCGAGGAGCTCAAAAATATTATCGACAACAGAAAGTAAAGGAGATGTTAATTTTGCAGGGGCTTTTCGCTTTCTTTGATTGGATACTAATGTCTTCTTTAATGGGAAGCATATTAATTGTTCTTATTCTTTTAGCTAAATTTGCTTTCCAGAATAAGGCGGGTGCTAATTGGCATTATTATATATGGTTTCTGCTTCTCCTCAGATTGATGGTTCCTTTTACTCCTGAAAGTCCAATAAGTATATATAACCTGATTATTAATGAGCACCAACAGATTGTTTTTAGTAATCACAGCTCCTCGGAAACAATCAATCCACCGGTGGTAGCCAGTAAAACCGCCAGCTATTCAGCTGCAAATCGTAATTATCCAGGACAATTACATACAGGGGAGGTGAATCTCAATGTTGTTGATAACGCAACATTGCTAGATTTTAATGATTTCAACTGCAAAGCGGTTTTAATTCTATTGTGGCTTGTAGGAGCTGCACTACTGGCAGGGTATACGGTATTTATCAACTTTAGAATCTGGTATCAAATTCGAAACGAACCCCAACTAAATAATGCGCCAATTAGTGACATATTACGATCATGCCAATCAGTTATGAATATCTCCAAGGATATTCCCATAGTAGCTACAGATATTATTCATACACCGGCACTGTTTGGGCTGATCAAGCCAAGGCTGTTACTACCGGCCAGCATCATTAACAAACTAACTGATGATCAATTTAAGTATATATGCCTTCATGAATTGGCTCATTGGAAACGCAAAGATATCATGATTAATTGGATAACAGTAATACTGAAGATACTACACTGGTTTAATCCTGTAATTTGGTACGGTTTTCATAGAATGCATCAAGATTGTGAACTGGCCTGCGACTCTCTAGTGCTGTCATCAATAGAACCAGCAGAACACAAAGAATATGGGTATACTGTTATCCGAGTATTACAAATGACCTTAACACAGCAATGGATCCCAGGAGCAACCGGAATGCTAACTGGAAAATCCCATATTACAAGGAGGATTACCATGATTTCTAACTTCAAAAAACAATCCCTTTCTTTTACTGTTGCTGCCCTTATCATATTTGTTGGTATCGGGGCGGTTGGATGTACAGATGCCCGGAATGTTGATTCACTGCAACCGGGAGCAAATTTAAATGGAGGTTCATACAATCAGATAACATCTATAGAATCGGATACTAATCGAATACTTGCCGGAGCGGTTGATGTAGAAGGCCCGGGAATAATAGTAACTCTATCCGACCGAAAAACAAATAATGATCAAGATCCAGATTTCCTGGTTCATGATTATGATATACGTGAAATTGTAAACCAACTGACGGCTGCAGAAGCGGAAGCAATATCTGTGAACGACGAGCGCTTGATTACAACCACTGCCATAGGCTGCATAGAAGATAAAATACTAATAAACAATAATACATACAACAGTCCCTTCATCATAAAAGCTATCGGTAATTCCGAAAAAATGGAACAGGCTTTGCAATCAAGAGGTGGTCATATAGAGATGCTGAGATTATTTGGCATGGGATTAGCTATAGAACGAAGTGACAAGTTGTTGATACCCAAATATACAGGAGAGGTAATAATTAAATATGCAAAATGCAAATCCGATTGGAGAAGAAAACTCAGGGACAATATGATACTTAATTCCCCAGAAGAGGATGAGGGTATAAACTTTAGTCTAAATGGGGTATGAAGTTACTTTAGTGTAAATGGAAGGGTTTGTACCAAGGTCCGTGTAAACGTAAATCTGATCTCTAAAATATATCCACAATATCCGGGTAAAGCTATAGAATTTGGCATTACTACCAATCGACTTAAAAGCCCATTCCCGGTGAGCCCTTAAGCTACAAATACCGGGAATTATCTAAACTGAGCAGACTTGATAGCCGGGGTCCCCGTATGTGATACAATGGTTTACCGACGGGGACCTTAAGCCTTGTTATTCATGGATCGCCCCGTCGCAGCCAAACCATCTTGTAATGCTTGTTCCAGGTTAAAAGCATATCTTCCTACCGGTGTTGTAGGGACAGTCCCTGCAACACACGCCAATGACTAGCTAATACTCTCAATGTTATATCCTAATTCTTCTGCCTTACGGATAAATTTATTTATATTATCAATACCCCATTGATTACAAACAGATATTAACTCGTCTGTAAGTTTAATAACTTCTTCTGTTTTGATAAAATGCCTTGCAGTACCTGAATCCTCAAAAACCTGTTGAGCTTCTTTATATGTACGTAATACTCCATAGCGGGTTCCTTGAAGTTGATCAGGGAAGACCTTCAAAAGTTCTTCATATGTCACTTGAGAGTTATCATCAATATATTTACTTACAACTGCAAGAACCAATCTGTTTTTCGCATGGATTTTTTCATTAAATATGTATTTGGTATTATCCTTTGAACCAGCTTTTATTACTACTGCTAATCCACCATCAATTTTCGCCCTTTCTTCATCTGATATTTCAGGATCATCTTTTAGAGCAGTAAATGTTGCAATAAGTAATTCTTTATGAGCCTCCCAGAAATTTCTTAATAAATGCTTTTCTCTCTCTCCAATTGCCATAATAATGTCACCCCGTTCAGATTCATTTGTTTCCGTTTGAAGTGCAGGAAAACTTAATGTTCTAAGATAATTATCAATAAACATTTCTGCTTGCTGTGGAATCTGCATCTTTCTACATGGTTCTATAACAAAGTCAACCATGTATTGATAATTCAATTGAATATATTGTTTACATCTACATTCTGGTTCGTTCAGTTTTTCATAATCTGCATTGGTCAAGGGGGTTAAAAATACGAATATACTATTTCCTTCATCAGTTAAATCCATATTTTTTGCCCATCTAAAATATCTGTCGGTTTGCATATCGCTTTCCTTGGATTTTACTTTGTTTTCAAGGATTATTCTGAGTTTTCTGGTATCCTCCAAATTCTTCTGTACCAATAGTTGTACCTCTATATAAATATCAATAAACCCATTTCCGGTATTTTTTTCTCTTACAATCTGTGTGTTATTTATACTATAGTTCCCGGATATGATAATATCTTCAAGTTCCTCAGGAAATTTATCAGCTTTATTTAGTTTCTGGCTTCTATTTATAGGAATAGTTAGGGTTTCTAACAACTTTTTTAATGGATATTCTCCCAATTCATGATTCTCCTCGGGATTAAAAAACCATGCCAAGAAATCGCTGTGAACTGTTTCTTTTCTTGAAATATTAAGAATATTAAAAAAGGACTTGTGAGAGTAATACGAAACAAGTTCTTGATATTCCAAGCTATTCACGAGTTTCAATATTTGCTCTCTTCTGTTTACAACTTCAAGTTCCAATCTTTATCACCTCTAACATGTCAACATATACGCCTTATTGATCTCGAAAATGTCATGTATTTTGTTTGCGATGAAATATTCGATAATCACATCGATATCTTTTGGTTGCCACTCATTATATGTCTCTTTCTGCAATCGTATAAACTTTCCTTCTATGAACTGTATGACGTGCAAAAAGCAAAACCCCTAGCCCCTTCAGGAGTTCGATCCCAGGGTGCCGGGGGTTGTTTTATTAGTTAACGATTATAGCATGTTCCAGTATGTGTATAATCCGTTTCCGTTAATATTGCTCGGATCTGCTTGAGCTGTTCTCCTCCTACCTCTTTGGGTCATATAGAAATAATGGAGAATGACCTGCAATCCACCCTTCAACTAAAACAATATCTTTATGAGCATCGGATAAGGAACTTAAATCCAGAAGGTCAACGAGTTTGCCTTCCTGGTCAAAACGCTGTATGAGTTTTACGCATGCAATAGCATCGTTTGCATCAGTATATGAAACATCGGGTGACCGAACAGCCGCAGGATAAGGCTCAAGCAACACGTGAGAACCTGCATAGAACGAACTACTAATATCCAGTCCATCAAATGGCCAGCATTTTACCGGTATACCCTCAGTTTTGCATATCTCCAGCAACTCACGAAGCTTAATAAGACCCATGATTGTCTGGCCACCAACGGAACCATTATCACCCACATGATTAAATGGCTTAGGTTTACCAGTGCCGAATATACTGTTGCAACGCTCAGCCAAACGAGTGACAGTCTCCACTTCGCCCTTCCGCGGGTCGCTGTCAGGAATGCCATATACTGATGCTTTTGTAGCTGAGTAAAAATAGCGTAACTTGCCTCTGCTTAAGCACCATTCGTTGAATTGTCTTGCGTATTTCGACGGGTGTTGTAGAGCAGGAAATCCGCGGCCTTCAACAATAGCATCTAGTATTTCGCGCCAGCTTAGTTCTGCAATTCCGATCTCTTTAAGCAGTCCAAACGGAACCCCGAATTGGTGGTCAAATCCAAAGCAAATCCTCTTTTTTTCCGCTGTCGCGTTGCGTAGATAACCAAGAATCTTTATAACCAAACTATCTCTGGTCAATGGCTCCTCGGCTAATTGACATTCTGCACCTGCCTCTGCGTAAGCAAGCTTAATAGACCTTTTCTGCCCCTTCAAATCCGCCGCACCAGAGTAATCTGCAAAGATGTATGACTGAAAGAGTGGACTGCCGGAACCTGCCATTACTGTTGGTAGCGAGATCTCTCGTGTATCAGGTCTCTCAGGGGATAACAAGGTTTTTGCCTCCGATTCAGAATCTGTGTTCTGAAGTAGACGTATATCACAGGTCTCACCCAACGATATCATCTGCCAGGCAGGCTTACCATCTACAATCTTGATCCCAAGGGTCGGGCGGTCATCCTTGCCATCATTCATTCTTGCCCAGATAGTTCGTGAGCCATTTACCAGTATATGTAGCCGCTGCCCCGGATCTAGCTTTTTGATCGCCGCTTGTAAGCTTGGGTCGCAATGTCGAGCCCATATACAGCCTTGGTCGCGTTTCTGCATAATCAAGGTAATCCCTCCTCTTATTTGCCCCATAGGGGTGTAATATGGGCAGTGATCCAGTTCTCAGTATTCATGGAGAAAAAGGCTTCTACATAGCTATACTGGCTACATGGAAGTGTGGCTACAAAAATATACGCAGGAATTTTGTCACCGGTAATGTTGTTAATAACGAATGTAGTCTTTCCTGCCCAGTCTACCTCCATAATTTCACCAGGTTTACGCTTGATTGTTTATGGCAAAATAAAAATACAGCGAAGAAGAACGCCAAAAGGCTGTTGCTTACTACTTGGAGCACGGCAAATGCGTTTCCCGTACAGTTAGGATCCTATGATATCCTAGCAGACCTGAACTTGACGCTTGGATCAAAGAGCTGGCCCCTGAAGAAAAGAAATATTGTCGGTCAGGAGGATCACAGCCATTATCGTTGGCCGGCGTATATTTTCGCCGATGTTTTTACCGAAGTATAACTAAGCTAGTGCAGATTTTCTGAATATCTTTCCAGGTGAAGGAATATCCCATTATTCGATATGTTCTCCTAAGCCTAGCATATTAACTAGATCGCTACGATTACTGCATCTTAAAACCCTCCGTAGATACCAGTAATGGCTGTTACTTGGATTATTCTTGCTTAGGAAGAAGGGAAGGTCATCAAAATAGACCGAAGCATATTCTTCGATATTATCCAAAAAGTTCCGGATTGCTTCTTTTCGGGTTCTTCCAATGCCAAATGTATTTGTTTCTTTGTTCCAAAGCGAATACGAGTCTCCTCCCTGTCCCGGAGTGTCAACCCATTCAAAAGAAAAAGTCTTTTCCTCACATAAAGAGTCAATCAAGAAGGTGGCGATTAGGGAAACCGGCTGGTCGTCCTTGCGCTTGGCATCCTCTAATAGAATCTCCTTCCCTTGCGCCGCCTCATGCCGTAAACTGCTTAATTTATTTCTAGCATCACTGATTGTATATACTGGCATTTTGATTCCTCCCAAGGTTATTTGCCTCCATCCTATCATACATATGGCTATAATAGCCATATGCAACAACAGAAGGAATTATACTTTTGTTTTCGGGAGTGCATACATTCTTTAGGAAACTACCTTGACGGGTGTCCTTTTGAAAGAACGTGCAATCAAAAATCCCACCTAATCTATGCCGTCAGAAATCTTGTTGCCCGATCCAGTTCGGCGCTTCCTCCAGTTACCCTGGAAAATCGATTCTCGTTGAAAGAGGGTGTTAACCGTTTAGGTTTGCTATGCCCTACCATGTCGCTGACCGCGTTTACGAACCCCCAGCCGGTTCCCCGGAACCTTTGCAGGTCGGGTGCATTATGATAGCGAGCAAGCAATTCTTGCCGTAGTTCATGTACCCTATTATGACGTCGATAGTCTTCCGGCAAGGGTATTACCTTTTCAATCAATTCCTTTAGTCGCTCATCATCTATTCTGGTCTCAACCAACCTCTCGGCCGTCTGGTCGAGTTCATACATATACCGTCCTGTGAGTTGCAGGGTACGGGTGGCTTCCTGCAACTTATCTTCCAATCGCCCGATATGAATCGTAGCCCAAGATCGTTGAGCTTTTCTCAGGGCAAGATTGAGGGTGTTTTGGCAGACTACCCTTATAGGAGTAATGGCTACCCTCACCGCATGTCGGCCGTCATGGCCGTTGGTAAAGAGCAGGTAAGGTACTATTTCATCTCCCAGGATCACCCGGCTTTCCATACAGGCTAGCATCCAAACTCTTTTCCCGCCTTGCAAGCTGCCGGCTGATTCATACCGGATACCTTCCTGGCCTAGAAGCATATCGGTAAAAGCGAAGGCCTCCCGGTTCTGAACGATACGGTAGTCCTTACCCACAATGCCCAGAACCTTATCGTCTGAATCGCGGACATTAGCAAAGTAATCTTCAATCTCTTTCCCATTGACTTGAATCGGTTTCCGCAGCACATTCCAATCTAACCCCGAATGTTTTAATGCGGTCGCGCTACACGGGGCGTCCTCCACATTGATCCCTAACCCGTGCCATGGGACTTCTCGTACATAGAACATCGATTCTACTTCATGAGCCATGCTACAACCTCCCCCATCGTTAGTTACTTTAAGTATGATTCACTACAGTGACACTTCCTTGTCACCTCAATCAATTATTATCAAGCCCAAGTGATCGTTAGTAGGAACTGGGCAGGTTCCATATGCTGTTGGCAAAATTATTGATTAGGGAGGGTATAGCTATGAAGAATCAAAAAGCGTTAGTTTTGTCCTACCAATAGGCAAAAAAGCCCGGCAAATGTTGGGTATAAGTATGAAAGAACCTCCAACGGCATTGAAGAACAGGTCGTATCTATGTATGCCAAAGGCATGTCCACCAGAGACATAACCTCAAAACCAACTCTTTATTCATAATTATTGACGTTGCTTACTCATGTCGAAGAAGGCAAAATAATATATATTTTAATTTCCATATTATGGAAGGGAAATATTATTTTATTAACGAATATAATATATTGATTTTTGAAAATCAAGCAAATGATCTTTATTACCAAAAGTTATTAGTTGAACCCTCAAATACACTCAGGATACTAAACCGACTATTTAGTACCCGGCGTAATAGTCTCGATAGTCTATATCTGCACAAGGAGCTGAGCGTGGTAGAATGACAACCATAAAATCCCTGAAACCAAACTTTAGAAATATAGTACTGGTAATCATAGACGCCATTCTCATCAATCTGGCCGTCTATAGTGCCCTGCTATTTCGTTTCGATGCTCACATTCCTGTAAAATATATTGATGCATTTATAACCCTAAGCCCCATCTTTACATTCTTAGGACTAGCGTTCCTTATGGGCCTGAATTTGTACAGTCGCATCTGGGAATATGCCAGTATCGGCGAAATGATAGCCATCCTTCGTGCTACCACTGCCAGCATCGGTAGCGCAATAGTCATTATCTACACCTTCGAACTCCAGGGCCTTCCCCGTAGCGTCTATGTCGGCACCTGGGTCATGATGAACGCTCTCATCGGTGCCTCCCGCATCTCCTGGAGATTATTTAAGGATAGATGCCTGATTCACACGGAAAAACAGGCCCGACGTATCCTCATCGTCGGTGCAGGTGACGCGGGCGCTATCCTTGCACGCGAGATTCAGAGTAATACCAAGCTGAACATGAAAGTCGTTGGTTTCGTAGATGACGACCGCGCCAAACGTCGTCAGTTCCTCTATGGCGTACCCGTCCTCGGAGACCGCAGCCGCATACCCGTCCTGGTACGCAACTTGGCCGTCGAAGAGGTTATTATTGCTATACCTTCTGCACCGGGCAGCGTAGTCCGCTGTATCCTCGAGATATGCAAGGGAACTAATTCCCGCGTCCGTATCCTCCCAGGCATCTACCAGAGTATCAAAGGAAGAATGGTCACTAACCTTCGCAACGTTCAGATGGATGACCTTCTGTATCGCGAACCCATTGAAACAGATTTAAATGAGATCGCCGGCTACATCGGAGATAAAACTATCCTAATCACTGGAGCTGGGGGATCCATCGGCTCCGAACTATGCCGCCAGGTCCTCAGTCTTGGCCCAGCGAAACTTGTAATGGTTGACAACTGTGAGAATAACCTTTTTGATATCGAGACGGAAATGCATACCATGAAAGCCGTCACGGAAATTTGTCCTGAACTCAAAGATGTCAAGCATAAAGACAAAATGGAGCGCATTTTTAAGAAATATAGTCCCAACGTGGTATTCCATGCTGCCGCCTATAAACACGTTCCTATGATGGAAAGACATCCGGATGAAGCCATCGGCAACAATGTCATCGGAACCCGTAACGTCGCTGAACTAGCTGATAAATATAAGGTTGACACCTTCATCCTGGTTTCCACCGACAAAGCCGTCAATCCCACTTCCGTCATGGGCGCTTCCAAATGCCTGGCAGAACTGATTGTCAAGGATATAGGGAGAAACAGCAAAACCAAATTCGCCGCCGTTCGTTTTGGTAACGTCCTGGGCAGCCGCGGCAGCGTCATCCCTACATTTATTAAACAAATAGAATCCGGCGGCCCTCTCACCGTCACTCATCCCGAGATGCGCCGCTATTTCATGACCATACCTGAAGCCGTCCAGCTCATCATTCAGGCCGGTGCCATGGCTGAAAACGGAGAGATCTTCGTCCTTGACATGGGCGATATGGTGAAGATTGACGACCTCGCCCGTGATCTCATCTATCTTTCAGGCCGCGAGCTCGGCAGGGACCTTGAGATCATATACACCGGAATTCGCCCCGGGGAGAAACTCTACGAAGAACTCTTCACCGACCGTGAAGGCATGGGTGCCACCAAACATGAACGCATCTTCATCTCACAGCAGGAAATGGATGCAGATTATATAAACGTTGGTAAAACCATCATGAGTGTTTACAACAATGGTTTCGCCAACAGTGGCGCAGTCATTGATCTTATCAAAAGACTTATTCCCGAATATCGCGGTCAGGAACATAAGGTAGGTTAAATAAGAATGTTCCTAATAATGTTCTGCTCCAAATTATGGCGGAGGTGCAATAAATGAATAGAAACTTGCTGATATTGGGTACCGGGGGGCGTGGCCGTATGGTTAAGGAGATTGCAGAAGCAATGGGAATATTCGAGAATATAGACTCCCTGGATGACAATACGGGTTATGAAGGAGCCATTGGCTTATGTAGTGATTATGAGAAATTTGCAGGTGCTTATAGCTGCGCATTTCCTGCCTGTGCGGACAGCAAATTACGTATGCAATGGATAGCACTTCTCGAGGAGTGCTGTTTTACGATTCCCGTGTTAATTCATCCAACTGCGTTTATCAGTCCCTCCGCTTCCGTTTATCCGAGTACAGTTGTTGAGGCTAAGGCTATCATCAGTACTAATTCAATCATTGAAAGAGGTTGCATTGTAAGCGTAGGCGCTATTGTTGAACATGATGCCTTTATAGGTTATGGCTGTCATATTGATAGCGGAGCAATTGTTAAGGAAAACTGCGTGATCAAAGCTCATACCGTAATTGAGAGCGGCAAGGTTGTAACACGTGAAAATCTGCGGACACCACAGGAGTCTCTGGAAGCAAAT
Source organism: Syntrophomonadaceae bacterium (assembly GCA_050949825.1). GTDB lineage: Bacteria > Bacillota > Syntrophomonadia > Syntrophomonadales > Syntrophomonadaceae > DTU019. The sequence goes on from JBMNGL010000018.1 coordinate 59,626, forward strand.
GGCTACTCATTTGAGGTGGGCGTTTGAGACGTCTTCAAAGAAGGTGTTGGAAATGTATTTAGTGATTAAGAGAGTGATCGATTGCTTACTTGCTTTGGTCGGGCTAATCGTTCTTTCACCTTTATTCTTGATTTTGATTATTGCGATCAGGGCCGAATCCAAGGGATCAATCCTATTTACCCAAATGCGCGTTGGCATTCACAAAACACATTTCAAGATATTGAAATTCCGCACCATGTACCTTCATACACCTGTAGACACGCCAACCCATCTTCTTGACAATCCTGATCAATATATAACCAGGGTAGGAAGATTTTTACGGAAAAGCTCCCTCGATGAGCTGCCGCAGCTCTGGAACATATTTATAGGGCAAATGAGTATTGTCGGCCCTCGCCCTGCACTTTGGAATCAAGATGATTTGATTGCCGAACGGGATAAATATGGAGCAAACGATATCCGCCCTGGACTTACCGGTTGGGCGCAAATTAATGGCAGGGATGAGTTGTCTATCGAGCTTAAAGCCGCGTTGGATGGGGAGTATGTGGGAAAAATAAACTTTGCAATGGATTTCAAGTGCTTCGTTGGAACGATTATCAGCGTTCTAAAAAAAGAAGGCGTTGTCGAAGGCGGCAGCGGCACATCGGTATGTGAAGAAGCTGCCTTCACCAACGTATCCCCACAAATAATGACGTCAGGTGATTAACGCAGTCATATTATGAAAAACAACGAATTAAAAGCAGGATCCATTTTATCCTATTTATCTATATTTATCACAATTATTGTGGCACTTTTGTATACCCCGGTCATGCTCAGACTCCTGGGGCAGTCCGAGTACGGCTTGTATTCTCTGATCGGATCAGTGGTAGGTTATCTAAGCATATTAGATCTTGGCCTGGGCAACGCCATGATTCGATACAATGCCCGCAATCGGGCGATAGGGGACAAGGATGCAGAGTCACGACTGAATGGGATGTTTCTGGTTCTCTATAGCTTGATTGGCCTTCTCACTGTCATGGTTGGGGCAGTATTGTATTTTAATATAGAAAACATGTTCGCTGCCACTTTGACGGCCACGGAATTGCAAAAGGGCAGGCTGATGACGATCCTGCTGATTTTTAATTTTGCTGTATCTTTTCCCTTGAGCATATTTGGTTCAATTATACAGGCTTATGAAAAATTTGTTTTTTTTAAACTGATGGGTATTATTCGTTCTATATTAATGCCTTGTATCATGTTGCCATTTCTATATGCAGGTTTTGGGTCAGTGGCCATGGTTGTAATTAATACTGTGTTAAATATAGGTGTACTGTTAGCAAACCTGGGTTACTGTGTACATGTCTTGAATATCAGAATTCATTTTAAAAGATTTGATTATCCCTTGTTGCGAGAGATAGCTGGATATTCATTTTATATTTTTTTGACTGTGATCGTGGACAAGATCTACTGGAGTACCGGACAAGTTATTTTGGGGATCGTATCGGGTACGATGCTGGTTGCCATTTATGCCATAGCAATGCAGTTAATCACGATGTACATAATGTTTTCAAACGCCATCAGGGGCGTATTGTTGCCGAAGATAACTATGATGGTAGCTAATGATGCCAGCAATAGTGAGTTATCCCAGATTTTGATCAAGATTAGCAGGATCCAATATGCAGTAATGGCTTATATCCTATGCGGTTTTATATTATTCGGCCACGCTTTCATAAACTTATGGGCAGGTCCAAATTATAATAATGCCTATTACCTCGTGCTTTTAATCATGGTACCCTTAACCGTTCCCATGATTCAAAATATCGGAGTTGTTATTTTGGAGGCGCAGAATCGGAATGCATTTAGATCGATTGCTTACGCAGCGGTTGCTGTGGCAAGTGTTATAGCCAGTATCCCCATGGCCAAAAATTTCGGTGGGGTTGGATGTGCGTTAGTAACATCTATATCATTAATATTTTTCCCCGTAATTATAATGAATGTTTATTACCACCAAAAGATAGGATTAAATATATCGTTGTTTTGGAAAAACATTGCCCGAATGTCAATACCGGTTGCGGTCGCATTGCTTGGCGGGTATGGCATAAACTATTCCCTTGCCCAGGAAAGCATTTTACTTTTGGCAGTAAAAATAATGGGATTCTCAGTAGTTTACTTCATCGTTATGTGGTTTGGGGGGCTGAATGTATATGAAAAGGAATTATTTATATCACCCTTGAAATGGCTTCTGCATAAGAAGTCACAAGCAGAGGTTGGGTCCAGTAATTAAATAACACTATAGATTAACGAATCCGACCTGTAGCGACCAACCCTTTGAGAAGGTTAAATCTCAGAACGGAATGGTATTTATTTACATAAAATATTTTAAGAATCATAGCTTGCATTTACCATTCTTTAACAATACTAATATCAGATGGCTGGGGATGTTTTCATTAATCATTAGATTGGGGCAGGGGATAAAATGGAACTAACCATTGATTATGAATGTGTAGAAAATTATATAGAAGAAAACCTGCCCAATATGCGAACCGTCCGGATCGATATTGCGGATATAGAATTCGAGCAGCGTTTCGAACTCCTATGTTTTTATTGTGCGCGCTATAATGCCAAGTGGACTTGTCCGCCCAGGATCCCTAAAGCCAACTATAAAAAGATATTTTCAGAATATAGCAACGCTCTTTTTGTATATCATCTCTTGCCGCTCAGTGATGACTACGAAAAAATAAGAACGGATTCCTCCATAGTCCTTCATCGCGCCCTTTTGGAAATTGAAAACTTTTTGTTAAGCAATGGTAATGCGGTAAGAATTTCATTTATTGGCGGATCCTGCAAACTTTGCAAAAATGATTGTGCGCCGGACAAATGCAGAAATCCATATCAAGCCCGTATACCTTTGGAGGCAACGGGGGTAAATGTAATAAAAACCGTAGAAAAATGCGGAATACAAATAAAATTTCCCGTTATAGAAATGATTTATAGGATTGGGCTCATTCTATGGTAAGCATTGGGAGGTAAAGCGATGACGTATATTTTCTTGGCAGCGGGCAAAGGGGTACGACTGCAGCCCCTGACCCTTAACTATCCTAAAACCTTATACCGGTTAAACGCAAATGATACGGTTATTCAAAGAATGATCAATTTGATTAAAAAATATGATCAAGATGCTGAAGTAGTAGTTGTAACTGGTTTCTTACATCATAAAATCGAGGAGAACATCAGTGGGGTGACGTTCATTAACAATCCATTTTATGCGGTTACCAATTCCATAGCTTCCTTATGGTTTGCACGGGATTATCTGAAAAGAGACCATGTCACTATCATTAATGGCGATGTGGTTATGGCAGACAAATTAGTTAAAGAGGTATTATGCCGCCAGACTGAAGGCGCTGTGGTGCTGTTCGACAGTTCCATAAAGAAAGATGGCGATTATAATGTCAGCATCGCGGCTGACAAAGTAGTAGTAATGAGCAAACAGTTGGATGATTACGATGGTGAATACGCTGGAGTGATAAAACTGGATCGAAAAGTAGCCGAACAATTTTTGACCGTCTTGAACGCAATGGTAGATAACGGCCAATATGACCAGTGGTATGAAGATGCATTGGTTCAGATGATATTCACCGATAATTTCGTTTTAAATTACATTGATATTTGTGATTATGAGTGGACCGAAATAGATTCGGTACGTGACCTGGTCATAGCCAAGAAAATATCCCGTGATTGAGTAGCACTTTAGTAACAAAATAACGTTTTTGCTAATCGCTCAGAATGTCATAAAGGCTTTATACATATGCTTTATTTATTTTCATAGGTGGTCGTTTCCTGTAAGCTTGGCGATTTAATTATTAAGAATTAAGGGTGAAGGATAATGGCGAATAATGTAATAAAACGAGAACTGTTAGAAATACTGCAGGCAATTGATTATATCTGTACTCAGGAGAATATCTCCTATATGTTGGGTTACGGCACCTTACTGGGAGCAGTACGGGAACATGATTTTATAGATTGGGACGATGATGCAGATCTTATAATGCACAGAAGGGATTTTGAGGCATTTGAAAAATGCTCTCTAAAGTATTTGCTGGATATGGGACTATTCCTTGGAAGTACATCAATAGGCAAGGCGAATGATTGGCAGTGTGTTTCAGTAATCCCCCATGTAGGGCGGTTCGACAACCCTGACAGGATGGTCGAAATAATGATTCTGGATACTATTCCTGCCAATAAAATTAAACGGAAAATTCAGGTTTTTATGCTTTTGTTGCTGCACGTAATGTTTAGAAAAAATGTTAATTACCAGGCATATAATAATTTGAGCCGCAGAACATTGATGTTTATGATCTCTGTGATAGGTCGATTGACCAGTGAAGAGGCTAAATTAAAAGCTTTTAAGAATGTTAGCACTTTGGGCAATCAGGAACAATCCGATTTATTATTCATTAGTACTGAACGTCCACAGTTCTTGGATTTACAAATTAAAAAAAGCTTTGTGGAAAATACCATAAGGATGCCATTTGCAGGTGCATATTTACTTGTCCCGGCAGGATGGGATGCGTTTTTGAAACTTTTTTATGGCGATGATTATATGACTCCTAAACGAAATGATTATTATGTTTCCGTATAAAGTGAATAAATTAAAGCGAGGGCCAGTTTATTCTGTTCTCATAAAATTCTTTATAAAAGAGGGCGTATCATGATTTTGGTAACAGGTATAACAGGTTTGACAGGTAGGTTTTTATATAAAGAACTAAAAAAAACCCGTCTGGAAATAAAATATTTGGTTAGGAAAAGCAGCAACATTTCATTCATGGATCCTGGGAGCGATAGCATAGTTTTCGGAGACCAACGAAGGGCAGAAGAAATAAGCTCCGCCATGTCGAATGTTGATTCTGTTCTTCATCTGGCTCCACGGGACCAACTACAAAATATCCTGGATAAATGTATCGAAAACAATATACAAAGGCTTTTTTATGTAAATAGTACCGGCATATACAGCAAATTCAAAAGCAGCTCCAATGTTGATATAAAAAATGAGGAAATATTAAAAAATAGCGGGCTGATTTATACGATTATCAGACCTACCATGATTTACGGCAATCATCAGGATGGGAACATGCATATATTAATAAAAATTATGAATAAGACCCGCTTTTTCCTAATAGTTGGAAGAGGCGAAGGATTGATGCATCCTATTTATGCCGGAGATTTAGCTAAATTCCTGGTCTCGATTCTTTTAAATGAGGAGAAAACCCGATTTCAGGATTACAATGTTGCAGGTAAATATCCAATAAAGTATAAAGATATGTTGAAGAACATATCTAATGCGTTAGGTAAAAAAGTTTATTTTATTAGCATTCCTTATAATATTGCTTTATTGGCGGGGAAAATAGGTGATAAAATACCAAATCGTTTAATAAATTATGAGAAAATTTTGAGACTTAATGAGGATAAAAATTTCGATTACACAAAAGCAAAAGAGGAATTAGCGTTTAATCCTATATCTTTTGAAAAAGGCATTCAATTAGAAATAAATGAAATGCGGGATAACAATTTGATTAAATAATTTTAAGTTGGTCTTTAATGAGGAGGTAAACCATGCAGAATTCCCGGAAACTCTGTTTCTTAATGCTGGTCATTTTTAGTCTGACCTTATGCCTGGGCTGTGGTACAAGAGTCGCTATAGTGAGCGGCGAGCAATCAAATCAGGCTTTTGCTCGTGGGATTTATAATATCAAAGATTTCGGCGCTCAAGGTGACGGAGTAACAGATGATGCCAGGGCAATACAGCGGGCCGCGGACAAAGCCCGTGATGACGATGCCACTCTAATTATTCCCGCTGGGAATTATCTTATCAAAAGCCGTGTCCGTTTATATACTTCCGTTGAATGTCAGGGGAACTTTATTATTGAAAATGGCACTTCTGCTTCAGTAACAGTATCCAGGTGGACCAAAATGGCAAAACTGCAGCCTACTGCTCTAACTGGGCTCTACAGGGGTTCCGCCCATTTAGCCGGGTTGAATGGATATGCTGGCGGTACAGTGATTTTGAAATCCACCGAGAAACTCATTGACCGGGAAAAATGGGGCTCTGATTACACTAAAAACGACACCGCAGAGATTACCAGCAGCGATGGCAATATTTCACCGGCTCTGGATTGTACCTACAATGATTTATCCCAGTTAACCATAATCGTTTATGAGTATGAAAAACCCATTGTAATCTCCGGACTGAAAGTTCAGTCCAGGGGCAATTCTCCGGGCAAGGGGCGTTTAGTTTATTGTGTGCGCAGCAATGTTACATTTATTAATCCTGTGATTGTCAATACATCCATTACTGGCACAGCCGGCTGCGGTTTAAATATTTATGACAGTGTGAATGTAACTGTAAATAGTCCACTTATAACCAATTTTAAGCCTCAGGGTGGTGATGGGTACGGCATTGCTCTGGGGGCTGCTGCAAATATTACAGTACTGAATGGAAAAATTACTGAATGTTCAAATCATGCCATAACCGGATGCCAGGATAAAAACGTTTTAATCAAAGGGGGTACCTATTCAGGCAATATATCCCCCCTGGACAATCACTGGGGTAATGCGTTCGTAGTCGAAAACGCCACTCTGATTGGGGATTCCGGTATAACGTATGCTGGAACAGATATTACCATCCGCAACTCTAAATTCATAGATTGTATCAATATCCTGGGAATTCGCACGGATACGCCCAACATCATGGGCAGTGTAATCATAGATAATGTGAGCGCAAATAATAAAAAAGGATTCAAGACGATATACTGTTACCGTGCCGGCAGCCAGGGAAGTGCAGTACCCGATAGGGTATTGGTTTCCAATGTTTTGGCAGATATCCCCAGCGACGGCTTTCTCTATTATAATGAAATTAATACCAACAATGCTTCCGATTATACCGGCAAAATGATCTATAAAAACATTCAAACCAGGAATGGCGCAGGTACAATCGTTACTAGAATTAATCGAGTGGGAGGGTAAAATTAATTCCGACCCCTAACACCAAAGAAGGTGCCTTTTTGCTATACAGCGGTTTATGAACGACTACTAATTCAAGATATACATCCCACGGGTTAAGAAGTCCTTGGTTCTGCCAACAGGCAAGCCAGGGACTTTTTTGTGGAGTAAACCATGGGTCCGCTGATGAGTATGGCCTATTCCTCGGGTTTTTCGCCTACGATCTGCTGCTGTAGTTTTCCCTCATTTACTTTTAGTCCCCCTTCTACAACTTTGTTACTCTTTCACTCTATCTACCCACCTGGTTATTTCTTCAGATTTTGCTTCGCCACTGACACCCTGGTCTTAGACTAAGTGATTGCAATCCCTGACTTACACCACAGAGTCAGGGCCATATCGGAGCAGCTAAAGGCTGCGGAGATATTGGTATGTCAAATTATGGAGTATGGACAGCCTTTATAGGGTATGTTTAAATAAAATTAACACGAATTATGTAAATAAATAGAATATGTTGTCGAAAGACAGGGGCGAAATACTCGGGACTAACGTTGCAGGACAAAAGTCGTCGGGTTGGTTGTCAGGAGTAACATTTCGTTTATAACCTGCCTGGCTATCTATCCAGGCAGGTTTTTACATATATTCTAATTTTCGTAATAGGACGGCAGGGGCCGAAGCCGATACCGAGCATGGCCAGCTTGGTGGAAGTAAAGGCCGTGAAGCCGGGGTCTAAAAATATTAATGTTTACGATCCCAGGCTATCGATGGGGAGGAATATTTTCCTTTCTATTTCCGGGCTGCCCAAATAAGAAAGGGACGTGCTATATGTTAACTCAAAGAAACCGTTTAGGAATTATTGCCATCCTTTTGCTTGCGTGCTTTATGATACAGTTGGCTCCAAGTGTTGCCAATGCTGCAATGACTGATTGGCAGATGATAGGAGTCGCTAAAAAAGCTCTGACAGCAAAAGGAACATTGTACCCGCAAGAGAATGTTGACACCGACATTGTACCAATGGTGCAGGCAATAGTGGATAAGGCTGCACCGGGCGTAAAAGTAACATTTTACGAATCACGCCATCCGCAGATATCAAGCAGTGGGGCGATCATTTATGGTACAAAAACCGTAACCAACAATGTTGTGGTCATGTTGACCAAAAATAAGGCCTCAAACAAACAATTAATGAGGGTCGTCGTACCGGCCAAGGCGGCTGCTGCTAATCCAGATGCCGTTGAGGTAGCGGCTGCGAAAGCTGCACTGGCAAATACCGCCTCATTAAAAGCGGTGGAGGGCAAAGATACCAACGCAGCCACCATGGCCCAGAGCATTGTCAATGCAGCTTCATCCGGTGTAACTGTACAGGTTATCTCATCCTCCAATCCACAGGTTGCAGTGGATGGAGCGATTACCTACGGCAACACAGCTGTAACCGGGAATGTAACGCTAAAATTAACCAAAAACAATGCCTCCGATACTCAGGCCATAGCGCTAATTGTTCCAGCAAAGATTGTAACACCGACTACGAATGTCGTAAATGTTAAGGACTATGGAGCCAAGGGTGATGGAGTTTCTGATGATGCTGCCGCCATCCAAAACGCAGCCAACGCAGCCAGAAGCAACAAATATACCCTGTATATCCCCAGCGGAGATTACTATCTGGGCAAATCGATATACATATATACTTCGGTAAATTGTGAAGGCAGATTTGTTATTAAGAACAGCACCAGCACACCATCCATTACTATTGCTCGGTCAGTGACAGGTGTCAATATCCCAGCCTCATCATTGTCAGGGTTAACCCGGGGGTCTAGCAAAATTACGGGGCTGAACGGTTATGCCGGTGGAACAGTGGTCCTTAAGTCCAGTGAAGTGTTGATCAGAAGATGGCAGGGTTCCACGGAAAGTCCTGCTTATACGAAAAATGATGCGTCCGTGATTACCAGTACATACGGATCGATCTCACCCGCACTTGATTGCACTTATTCGGACACATCCCAATTAACCGTTACAGTTTATCCGAAGGAAGACCCAATTACCATTACAGGACTTTCAGTGAGGCTCATCGGAGATACCAAAAATTATAGTTATTCAGTCTGGGTAAAACGCAGCAATGTTACCTTTAAAAATATTACCCTGAACAATACTTCAGCCGTGGGCAGTCCGGAGGGCGGTATGTATCTGGTTGACTGCACCAATGTGACCATCAATAATCCGGTTATCTCTGGTTATGTCGGAAGCGGCGATAAATATGGCATATGTATGGGTATTACTGCAAACCTCACTGTTGACGGCGGAAAGATTACTGACGCCAGACACGGTATCACCGGCAGGCATAGTAAAAATGTTATTATTCGGAATGGCACTTATACTGGAACCGTAAGCGGAGTAGATAATCATTGGGGCAATAATTTCTTGGTGGAAAATTGCATCATAGATGGAAATTCGGGAGTAAGTTATGCCGGTACAGATATCACGGTGCGTAATTGTCAGTTGCTTAACTGTATCAATATATTTACTCTCAGGAATGATACTCCTGAAATAATTGGGGAAGTGGTGGTTGAAAATGTAACTGCCAAGAGCCCCAGCAACTACAGCACCATGTATTGCTACCGTGCCACCTACGAAGGCCTGGTCCGTGATTATGGACATAAATTAGCGGTCCCGCAAATAACCATAAGCGGAGTTCGTGCGGATATTTCCAGTAAAGGTTATCTTTATTACAAACAAATATTAGCCGCCTGCGCAGCTGATTATGTGGGTAAGATGACGTTCACTGACATTCAAACTGTAAATGGGGGTACTATTAGAACTCAGTAGACAATATTAGCGGGCGGCGAAAGCCGCCTGCTTTTTTACATGCTATCCGAATTTCGAGAAAGGTCGGGCAAAGCAGTTATTTCCATGTCCGGAGCGGTGGCATCCATTATGAGCCTTAAAATTCCCCGCAGTGATCCCCGTCCATAAGCCATATGGGTCATAGGAAAAACAAACAGCGCAAGTACTGCAGACATTGGCTCCTTTGTTCTGACGGCAATCCTGCAGGAAAAAAACATATTCAGCAAAACATATAAGACAAGAGGGATGGAAATGATAGAAACAACAACAGGCGGGGTCAGAAAACAGGCTGCTAACAAAACGATACAATAGAGAAGAAACAGCAGGGGAACATAATTGCGCCATGATCTGAATCTGACCGGTGTGTAATGGTTGGCATAAAAGACCCAATAACCGCTGGCATGAATCCATTTCAGGTAATCAAGGAGGCGGGAGCGGATGAAATATTGACATTTGACGGAAGGATCCAGGTAAATGGTTCCCCCGCTGGCTTTGATTCGTGCGTTCATATCACGGTCTTCAGCTCGGGGAAGGTCAGGGTGAAACATACCGATCCTATTAAAAAGCGTTCGTTTGAAGCAGCCAAAAGGAACGGTATCAACTTGTCGGACTTCTTTTGAACCAATTCGGTAGTGTGCATTTCCTACCGCAAATGGACTGGTGTTTACAGCTGCCAGGGTTCTGCCCATCATGGTATTCTCCCGGGGAAGCACTTCAACGATGCCGCCATAATTATCACTTTTAGTTTCTGCACTTCCCCGAATTACCTTCTTAATATAATCAGGGGGATAGGCAGTATGGCCGTCCATGATCAGTACATACTCATGGGAGGAAGCTTCAATCCCCAGATTGCTGCCGGCAGGCTTAAGACGCCGGATGTTGTCAATCAATCTGATAAAGTGGTACCTACGGCAGTAATTCTCAATGATCTCCCTGGTCCCGTCATCACTCATACCATCCACGATGATGATCTCTGCCCGGTTAAAATCATAATCACTGGCTATGATGGAATCCAGGCATTTATTTAAGCAGGTGGATTCATTGTAACAGGGGATGATTATTGAAACGGTGGGCCATTCTAACATAATTCCCTCCTTTTATTGTCCCCGTTATTGTCCCCGGTGAAAAAGCTTCATCAATAAACCTCATGATGGGTCAATTTTCTTATGGGACGTTTTATTTTGGAGCTGTTGATTCCGGTTAACATACTTTGCAAAGCCATCAGGAATCCGCAATCTTGCCGGTATAAAGCATATTTTGTTATGGCAAAGTAAAGAGCATAGGCTGTTGCTGCTATTTTACCCAGTTGATAAGCAGTTACCACTCCGCGATTGATAAAATACTGCCTGGTATAACCGGCGAACCATTGCGACTCACCTGTTTCGATCATTTTGCCAAGTTCGATGGGGACGTAGTAAAACCGCAAGCCGGCTTTTAAACAATCCTGTAAAAACATATGCTCTTCGCCGCCGCTGGGAAATGGAGCACCGGCACCAAACAACTCGTTAAAGCCCAGATGGTTATCAACCACTCTTTGACGTTTGAAAGATATCTGCCAGGATGCAATGCGCAGCGCAGATAAATAGGATAATTTGAATTCGTTTTTGGGGTATTTTTTCTGGGGATTGCGAATCATGAAAACGATCCCGTCCGCATCGGGATGATCAGCATAAGCTTGAATCAGCATTTCCGGATAGCCGTCATAAAAATATTCATCATCATCACAGATAACGCAAATATCGGCGGTAGAATGGCGGATCGCCATGTTTCTGCTCTTGGCCAGACCCTTGTCAGTGGTAAAGAAGAGCTTTACCTGGTGCCCGTTCACCTCTAACAGTTCCGATTTGTTGCAATCAGATTTGTTGATCATGACCACATCACACTGGATATTCTCTCGTTTGACAAGATCCGCATTTGGTTGATTGACACAGGACAAAAGCATCTCCAGCCACGGTTTTTGATTAATGCTCATCTTCTCATCTCCTTGCGCGGAATTACCGCGTACATCCGGTATACTTATTTTCCATAGTTAAAATCCACATCATCATATGATTAAATATCAAGTGGATATCTTCCGTAATTTGCATATTATTAATAGGTACATGTAATTTGTAATCTGCCATTTGGTATAATTTACCGCCATCATAGCCGGTAAGACCAATTACAACTGCACCCACCTGTTTGGCATACTCGACTGCTCTAATTACGTTCCTGCTGTTTCCGCTGCCTGAAATGGCTATGAGCACATCATCTTTGGAAATCTTACCCTGCAACGGTATTTCAAAAATATAGTCATAACCAATGTCATTGGCAATGGCCATCATTGTAGGCATATTCTCCAGCAGACAGTTGAATTTGTATTTTTTTTCCTGTGTGATACTAACCCCTTTGTTAAAATCACCTGTAAAATGAGATGCCGTGGCTGCACTGCCTCCATTGCCGCAAATGTATATGTGGTTTCCTCGTTCTCGTGCATCTTCGAGTATATTCATAACTTGATTAATGGCAACGTGGTCCAGTCGGCTAATAGTATCAATTTCAAGCTGGATATAATTTGCTATCTGTTTGGTAAAGTCGCGTTTCATTTCACCCAACCCCCAATATCTTTTGCACTGCTTCTGGTAAATTCGCGCATTCAAGGTCTGCCTTAACATTGAATTTACCGTCAGCCCCCCCGACACCGGTTCTTACCAATACTGTCCTCAGTCCTGCGTTTATACCCAGCTGGATATCAACCGTGGTATCACCTATATACCAGGACTGGGCGGGGTCAATGTGGAATCTCTCCTGACACTGTTCTATCAAACCGTTCATGGGTTTACGACAGTTACACTTGATTTTGTAAATCGGATTTTCTTCCGGGTATCCTTTGTCGGGATGGTGCGGGCAAAATAGTATAGCATCCACAAACGCTTTTTCATTTCCCAGTAAGGTTTCCATTTTATTGTGAATATTTTGTAATTGTTCCATTGAACAGAGATTTCGTGCCACAACCGGTTGATTGGTAATCACAATCGCTAAATAGCCCGAACCGTTAATCTGTCTAATTGCTTCTGCTGCACCATCTTCCAGTTCAAATTTCTCAATTTCAAATAATAAGCCAACATATTTATTAACAGTTCCGTCTCTATCAAGGAAAATACACTTTTGCGAATTATCAAGATTCCTGGCTGACACAATACCATTGGCAAGATCAAGTTCTGCAAGTTTAAGCCTCTCAGGTGTGCCGACATCTTTGACATATTCAGGAGAAATATAGCCGTACAAGCCCTTTATGGCATTACCCTGAGGAAACAGGATGTCTTTTTCCAGGTCTCTCCTGACTGTAAAACCTAATCCGTCCAGCAACGCCGGATTGATAATATAGATGCCCCCATTGACCAGGTTCGAATAGTAGTAATCCCGGAGATTGTGTTTGGAATCAAATCCTATAACTCTATATGCTTCATCCAGTACCACCAGGTCGCTGTCGTAAGGATGGGTATTAGGGTGTACAAATAGTGTGGCTTTAGCTCTTGTCAGTCGATGTTGTTCAGCCATGCGTTGAATTGAAATGTCAAAAACAATGTCACCAAACAGAAGTAGAAAATCCTCCTTAAGTGAATTTTTGAGGTAAAACAACGAACCGGCGGTCCCCAATGGCTGATCTTCAATAATATAGTTGATATTAACACCATATGCAGACCCATTACCAAAATATTCCTGGATCTTTTCGTGCAGATAACCAGCAATAATTGTGATTTCATGCAGACCGTTTTTCTTCAGGACGGCAATCTGATGTTCCAAAACGGGTTTCCCGCACAATTTAACCATGGGCTTGGGAATCTCATCCCGCGTTATGGACATTAGCCGGGTACCTTTTCCACCGGCCATAATTACCGCTTTCATCAAACATCACCTAATTTCATATTATCAAGGGCTGTTTTAACTGCTTCAGAGGAGCTGTACCGCGCCCTCCATCCCCAGCGATGAATTTTACTGAGGTCATACTGAAATGAGGGGACGTCCCCTTTCCAACCTCTGTTTCCTTCGGTATAAAAATAAGAAACATCTTTTAATCCCATGCGTGCGCAGACCATATCAGCAATTTCGGTAACTGTTGTCGATCCTTGTGCGCCAATATTGTAAATGTTTATGCCGTTTGCTCTGCTAAAAGATACTGCCAACATAACTTCAACTAAATCATGGATATATAGATAAGGCTTATTTTGGGTCCCGTCTCCCAGGATGTGCAATTGTTTGGGATTGTTTTTTAATTTTTTTATAAAGTCAAAAACCACTCCATGGGTTAATTGCGGCCCTATGACATTAGGAAAACGGAAGATCGTAATATTAAAATCGTTCATATACGCATAGCTGGAAATAAAGGCTTCAGATGCTAATTTAGCGCCTCCATAATAGGAGATGGGCATGAGATTGCCGCTTTCCTCATTTAAATTCACACCGATTTGCTCCCCATAAACTGCCGAGGTGGAAGCAAAAAACATTTCTTTGATTTGATTACTGCGCATACACTCCAGCACTGAATAAGTAGTGGCGAAGGTATTCTGGTAATCTATGCTGGGGAATAATGAGCTTTTCTGGATATCAGAATTGGCTGCCAAGTGAAAAATGAAATCGGGGCGGGTGATTTTGATTATTGCATCCAGGGTTTCGATATCTTCAACATTGCCTTCATACAATGAAAAATTTGTATTGCCGATAAGATGTGCCACATTGTCGGGTTTGCCCAAAATATAATTGTCGACACAAACGACTTTATGACCCTGGTCTAATAGTGCCTCGGCCAAATACGCACCTATAAATCCTGCCCCGCCTGTAATTAATACATTTTTCATATGGATCGCCCCCTTAACGAATATCAATATCCGGACCGACATATATAATCGTTGAACCCTGATGATCAAAACTTACTTTTAATTCTTGTAAATTTACTGCTGCACGTACCCTGTTTTGTGATTTCTCGGGAACATAGAATAATAAGAAGCCACCGCCTCCTGCTCCCAGCAGTTTTCCTCCCCATGCACCATTTTTAATGGCTTTATCATAGACCTCATCAATGGTGGGATTGGAAATTCCAGCCGCCAGCGTCTTTTTTAATTTCCATCCTTCCTTTAGTACTTCACCCATTACACCGATATCATTTTTCTGCAGCCCATTTCGAAGATATTGAGTTAGTTCGCACATTTTTATTTGATTGGCTTCTTTTTCGCCGGCAGTTATATTTTTGCTCTGTTCTTTAAGAATACTGGAAGCGGAACGAACATCGCAGGTATAGAACATCATCAGGTTTTTTACAAACTTGTGATATGATTCCGGCGCCAGGATGACCGGTTCCACAAAAACTGAACCGTCCCGGTTAAATGTGTAGTAATTTAATCCACCATATGCCGCAGAATATTGGTCTTGTTTGCCAATCGGTTCGCCTAGTTTTCGGATCTCCGTTAAACAAGCTTCAGATGCCAACCGCTCTTTTGAAACAAATTCTCTTTTATAGGTGTATAAAGCATGTAACAGCCCTACCAAAAACGAACTCGAGGATCCTAACCCTGTGCCGGCAGGCACATCCGCCATACTGGCAATTTCAATACCTTTAACCTGTACATCTTCCAGAACTCTTCTAAAATACTTATGCTTAATTTCATCGTATGATTTTACAGTCTCGGTCTGCGAATATTTCAAAACGGTAGTATCGTAGTAAAATGAGGGGTGGATAGCAATATACATATATTTATTTATGGTGGTGCTAAGTACACAACCGCCATGCTTCTCATAAAATGCAGGCAGGTCACTGCCGCCTCCGCAAAAGCTTATTCTAAATGGGGTTCTGGTTATTATCATCTGTCATCCCTCATCATCCTTTCACCGCCTGGTTTCAAATAGTTTAACTATAAATATGCTGGAAATCCGCAGCTGTGTTCGATGTTAACGGTTCAATAAAACTTTTAAGCTTCGCCGCTTGCCGTTCCCTAGAAAAAATGTCTATGGCCATGCTATCCGCCAAATAAGAAGAATTACTGTTGTATATAGATGTGATAAATTTGATGATATCATTGCGGGTGCTACATAAAACCCCTTTGTGAGTCTGCTGCAGTATTTCCCCTATTTCACTGTCCGGCCGCCCGATGGCCAGGATAGGGGGGGTGCGTACCAGCAATTCAAAGAGCTTGCCCGTAAGTGTTCCCCGGGTCCATTTGGTCCTTACCGACATATCTTCCACTACCAGGTTGGCCCGGGCACCTTCTGCTTCATTATTTACTATTTGCTGATCGCAGGGAGGCAGCAGCATGACCCGGTCGTTTAATTCTAATCCGGCCGCATGCATCAGAATGTGGCGGTTCAAATCATTCGGACCCAAAGATCGGATTACGAGAGTTAGGGCGGGAAAATCAACCAGGGTTTCGAGCAGCAGTTGTATGGCCTGCATCTGAGCAGGGTAGAAACGTCCGGCATAATATAGGTAATTCCCGCCGTTTACAGGACTTTCATGGATAATATTGTTTAATTCTTTATCCCAACCGTTATAAATTACCTCAGACGGTTTCCGGTACCGATTTGCAAGAATGCCTTTTAAAGTCTGGCTGACAGTGGTTATAGCCGAGGCAGAAGATAGAAGCCTTTTTTCTATAATCCTATCAATGGCTTTGGCAAGTACACATCTTTTATCATCACGCAATGCTCCTAAATCTCTGTAATCGGCTATCCATGGTCTGCCAAAATGCCAGGAGAGGAAGCGTGCCCCCCACAAGCTGGCTGACGGGCCGAAGGAGCCTATGATCAGGTCAGGCTTTTCGATATAGGAATCTATGTCAGCAATATTGGTTTTTATATCCTGGTACCAGGTGGTTACGGTTCTATCCACTGACCACAGGTAAAACCCAGAGTTACGCGCTGGGCTACGGATAAAATCAATAAGCAAGGGTAATTTTTCTGCCGTCAGATCTTCAACTGCGGCTGATTTTTGCCTATTTTCACCGACCCTCACGACTTGATCTTCTGCAATAGCCAGCGGCAGACTGCCCTGTGAATGGGTGGTTAATACATTTACATGGATACCTGTTTTCTCCAGGCAACTGGCCATGGTTCCAAATCGCCTGGCACCAATATCATTTGACGGCGGGAAAAAGTAACTTACGATTAATACGTTTATCATTTCTTTTTAGACTCCCCTCCTGATTGCCAGTTCGCATCGTCAATTATTTCTGCTTTATTCATGCAGTGATTGTAAATGACGGGCACCGCAGATAGACAGGTCCATACATAGGGATACACGTAAGATCGGCTGGTAATTATCTCGATATAAACAAATGTGAAATAAATGACTAAGAACATCGTCAAGCCATTTAAAGGATATTTTCTTATCAGGGTAATAAGCTTGCGTATACAATACAAACTGATTGCAACAAAGCTTGTAAATGGAACGATTCCAAAGCAAACCCAGAAGGACAAATAGTTATGCAGGTATTCTCCAGGTGCTTCACTCCATAGTTCTGCCAGTGGCAGGCCCAGGAACCAATAGTCCTTAAGGGCTCTTATTCCTGTTGCAAACAACTCTTGACGGGCGATATAGGATTCATCACTGCTGGCATCAAAAACCAGCGAAAAGATAATGCTATTTTGATTTTGTAAAATTAGATTATCTCTCCCCAGTAGGAATAAGAGACCAACAATAACTCCCAGGATAAGCCAGTTTTTCTTGTTCTTCGCCTGTAGTATCAGGGATATAAGTAAACAGAGTATAAATAGGAAGAAAACAGTTCGGGAACGGGTAATGTATAGCAAGGTTAAGGAATTAACGGCAATGGTCCAGCGCAGGGTAGTGCTCTTGACCACCAGCCACATGACTATAAAAGTGAAGATTGCAAATGTATCGGAAATAAACAAATAATTGAACCTGGCATCCAGGGTGATGAGGGTGTTAGCTGCAGTGTTAACGGCACTATAGTTAAGTGCTGTCCAATAAATAGCCGCACAGTAAATCAGATAGAATATAATGGTAAGAATTTGGACATTTTTACTTTGCAGCAGGTTGTTCAGATCGGTCAGTTTTCCACCGGCAATGAAGAAAAAGGCAAACAGTATGGTCGTGCTGGCTAAAAGTGTCCGTGCAGTTGCTTCCTGTCCGGGAAGGCTATGCATAAGCATCGATCCCGAGACAAGTTCAGCATATATCACATAAACCAGCAGACCCGCACCAATCATATAATAAACGTTAACAGCAGGCGTAAAACGGATGTCGGGCAATTGAATAAAATTCAGAATCAGATACAAAATTAACAGCAGAAGAATTAAATAAATCCAGGGAACCGACGGCATAATGCCTATAACGCTCAACATACCTGATACAGGTGACAGTACCAGATAAATCAGCAGTATACTGTATACTATCCAGGTTTTACTTTTTTCCCAGTATCTATCATACATAAGCTCCGCCTGCCAATCCCTCAAATATTTCCCACATCTGTGCGGTATCCAGGTTGTCATTATGCCACAGCAGGGTAAAATAGCCCTTATACTTCCTGCAAATTTGCCGCAGGTTATTCATATAATCGAATATATCGCTTTCTAAGAACCATTTATCTTTATTTCTGGTGACACTGACATCCATGATGATAAGGGGCCTTTCCACCAGGGATAATTTTTTCTGCTGCTTAAGGTCGAAGACCTGAAATTCATAACAGACTCCACAGCGGAAACCGGCCTGTTCAGCATAGGCCAGGGTGCTGTCATAATTAAGTCCTGACTCTGCCCAGTTCCGCCAGGTGGTGGGCACCTGCCAGCGCAGGAAATGCTGGCGTCCTCCCCAGGTGAGCTGATCTATGCCCTCCTCATCACAGACCTGCCTGAGCTTATTAAACTCCGCTTTAATTTGCTCCAAACTCAAATAGGTCCCATAGCTGGGGTGCAGGCCGATTTCGTGGCCCCGCTGAAAGATGTCCCTGAGAAGTTGCCTCATATAGGGATGCCCAATGTCATAGGGATAATCATAACAGGGATTGGTACAGCCGGTCTTAAAATAAAATGCGCTCTTTAAGCTGTTCTTTTCGCTGATATCCATGATTCGATCGAAAGTATAGTTCTGATCCTGTTTATAATCGCCTCTTTTTATAGCCTGCCAGGTGTTGGCTCGCTGCAGCGCCAGTGCCAGTGATTTACGCTTCAGGATGTCAGCGCCGGAGCTCCTGATTAATTCGGCTATATTGGTATCTAACTGGGCAAAAGGGATATCCACGTCATAGCTAAGTATAGTTTTAAAGAAGTGCTTTTTTCTTTCCAGGTTAGGCCAGAGGGTTTTTATGCAGTACCAGAGGATCTCAATGTATTCATTGATGATTGGCCTTTCCAGAAAACCTTCCTGCCAGGACAGGGAAGCACTTGCCGGGAATCGGCAGTGCTGATCTCGGTCTGGCTTCACATATTCTTCATAGCGAGTCAACATGAAAAAGGCGGAGCCGAAAATGTCCAGGCCTAAATATAGCCCATCTTTATCATCGACGATATAGCTTTTGGTTAAACCGTTTTGAGAAGGGTTACAGCCATAAATCACAGGTATACTGTTAGAAACCATGGGAATATGCTGGCAGTTGTTTACTATGTTCCATATGGGTAAAGGTTGCTTGGGAAGGGAATCCCATGTTAACCATTGGTTTTCGGGAGTTTGAAAAAGTATATCCACAATGCGTAAAGTTCTGCCCTTATTGGCAGCATCTTCGATTAGAACATCCTTGCGTTCCTCAATAAGCAATTGGGTATCAAGACCCAGGAAGTCGTGCATTAATATATGTATAATATAGCCCCGTTCCAGAGCGTATGTATTATGAACGTGTACAAGCAACAATAACAGCACCTGCCCAATATGGATTCTGTTATATTTAGGTTCAGTTCTGTACGAACAATTTATATATATGTGTTCGTCTGCCGATTTAAGATTGAATTTATAAGCTCTTTGCCATGATAGGCCACCCGCATTCGACGGCTCATAAATGATATATTAAAGTAGGGTTTGGGGACAGATGCAAATTGCCTGTATGAGTTTTCCACCCCTTCTATCATGCTGCCCTCAAAATCAAAATGAATCGTTCGGGTTGATACATATTTAATAGCTTCCCGTCTAAGCAAGCTCATCGAGCCAGTATCCTTTAAATCAGGGTCTAGTGCACTAATCAGGAGGTATGCGCTGTTTTCATCCCAAATTACAAATAATGCAGAATGAATTACTCCGTCCTGATCGATCGTATACATGGTTTGTCCGAAGCCTCGCCGTACAGTAGCATTATAGATGCGATCAAATGTTTCGAAAGAATAAATTATTTCTGCGTCTTTTTTTTCTAAAACCATCTTATGATAACGATAGAACTCCTGTGCTGACAGTCCTGTTTTTACTTCTACGATTGGTTCAGCTCGTCTAATGGAACTTTGGGCACTTTTGGAAAACCTCGAAGGCAAATCATCCAGATCTATAGTATTGATGTCTGATATTAAATAGGTATAGCGGGTGGTCTGCTGAAATCCCCTCCAATAGAAGGGCAGCCAGTTGGTTATACTATAATGAAAATTCTGGCTGAACCAATCAATCTCCATGCTTAATAACTGATCAATGATATCATTCATAACTTTTTTCTCATAAGACAGCCTTTTTATAGCAGCCTGCAACGGAGGATACTTTATCCATATACCATTGGTCTGTGTAAGTATTGGCTGCCTGATCACCTTAAGGCCATATTTTTTATGAATGTAATAGGGCTGGCTGGCAATAATTTCATTATTCTTTTCAACGAGAAGCACATCCCAGTTTTCCTCCCCACATACCGCTTCCATCCACCAGTCCCGGGAGAAAATTGGGATAGACGGCTGGCTTTTTATTAATTTTCGGTATTTCTCCTTGTTGGTCATGTTGGAGCCTCCTTAGGTTGAACTAAAGACGGGGGGTTCTTGGAAATCGACTTTTAGGTATTAAGCTTTTCCTGATGAGTATTTTAGGGTTTCTCCACCCAACATAACGGGCCGGTTAGCTATGGCCTTAATCAACTGGCTGCTA
This sequence comes from Syntrophomonadaceae bacterium, assembly GCA_050949825.1. Classification (GTDB taxonomy): domain Bacteria; phylum Bacillota; class Syntrophomonadia; order Syntrophomonadales; family Syntrophomonadaceae; genus DTU019. Next base: position 80,468 of record JBMNGL010000018.1, read on the forward strand.
TGGTGTGCCAATTTCATTTTTCTGCTCATTTTAGTTATTTCGTAATATGGCGTCTGTACCGGGCTAAAAGCGCGAAAAAAGCGCTCTATCCGTTCTACGGGCGAGCCTTCAAAATCGAAAACCCTCGTTACAGTCGATGCAAATTTTATGGCTTCCCATATAATGAGACTGTTGGCTCCGCTATTTCTCAGGGCAGGGTCTTGTCCGCCCAATATATAGTAGGCTGAGTCGGGATCCCAGACCAAATACAATGCAGCATGTATACGACCCTGTGCATCCTCTGCAAAGAACATTTTTCGGGCGTCATGTGCAACACAGGCAGCATCAACCTTTGATACAAAATCATAGGTATAGGATGATTTGAGCCCCTGTCTTGCAAATGCCATATCTTTGATTTCTATTAACTTATCAAGCCCTAAATCACATCTAATGGCTAACTTCTTTTCCGCTTTGCGAATGTTATTGCGGACATTATTTTCATTTAAAAAGCCCTTCCACAATCTGTCGGGATCACTTATATCTTCTATCCTTTGAGTGTATCTTGTTGTCTGCTGATAACCTGCCCAGTAAAAAGGCAGCCAATTGGTAATATACGGGGAAAAGCACTGGGAAAAATGATCAAACTTTAAAGCCTCGATTTGGTGAATGATGCCATTCATTACTTTCTTTTCGTATGAAAGTCTTTTTGCCGTATTCTGTCCGGGAGGATATTTAATCCAAATTCCATTCGTAAATGTAAGGTCTGGTTGTTGTATAAAATTCAATCCGTATTTTTTGCGCATATAGTAGGGCAGGCTGGCAACGATTTTACCGTTCTCCTCGACTATCAGAACGTCCCAGTTGCCCTCGCCGCAAACTGCATCCATCCACCAGTCTTGTGAAAAGATGGGTATGGTGCAATCTTTACAAAATTGACGATACTTTTCTTTATTGGTCATTGTTTTTACCCCCCGAATCGTTAAATACTTTTAATATCCTCATCGAATTAGAATGAATCCCTACCTCGGCGCTGCTGGTCTTTAATAACTGCACGAATCTTTTTTATCATTGAACCGGTAAGGAGTAAAAGCTTCTTCCATCTCTTATTCCCGTCCTTTCCTGGTTGATTAAGATTTATTATGTATTTAATCAAAGCGCCTAATTATTCGGTTGGGCTTTTTTGATATCTCCTCGTTTTATCTGATTAGTTTTTCTGATAATAAATTTGCTCCAGAAGGTTTAATGATTTTCTGCCTTCGGCACCATCACTAAGTGGGCTGGCTTTGTTGGTTATGCAATCGATTACATTGCGATAATAGCCGGTGTGACCGAAGCCGTATACGGAATCCGGTTTGGTGTTAAATTGTTCAATGTCTTTATCGTAGGGCTGCCGGTCAGCAAAATCCCAGTATTCGATTTTGTTCATGGAAGTCCCAGCTATGCGAGCTGTGCCTTTTTCGCCTAAGATCGTAATGGAGCCTTCGCGGTTTTGGGGGTAGGTCAGGATGGTAACATTGATATTGCCGATAATGCCGTTTCGGAAACGAATAATAGCGGATCCGGTATCTTCAGTTTCAATTTTACGAGCCAGGGTAGCTGTGATGGATTTTACTTCTGTGATAGGCCCTCCGAACCACTGTACCATGTCAACATAATGAGAGGCCTGGTTCATAAAAGCTCCGCCATCCAGTGCGCGGGTCCCCCGCCAGGGGGCCATGTCGTAGTAATCCTGGGGACGGCTCCAGAAGACATTGGAACTGATCATATATATTATTCCGAAACGTCCTTCTACAAAAGCCCGTCTGACCAGTTGGATACTGGGGTTAAGCCGGTTTTGCAGAACTACGAATAATTTGACTCCGGCTGCTTCGCAGGCTTTTATAAGTTCATCACCATCATTCAATCTGCAGGCCATGGGTTTTTCAGTCAGTACATGCTTGCCAGCTTTAGCTGCCAGGATGCCGTGCTCCGGGTGAAGGCCTGATGGGGTGCAAATGGCGATAAGGTTAATATCAGGATCGGAGAGCATTTCCTGATATTCGGTGGTCCAATTGGCGATTTGATACTTATCTGCAGCTTCCCGGGCACGATCTGCGATAATGTCACAACAAGCTAAGCAGCAGGCATCGGGTTGAGCAGCAATCGCTTCAAAATGGTTTTTGGAAATTCTCCCACAGCCAAGTAAACCAATTTGTATCATACGATCTCTCCTCTATTAACAATGGTTAACGTCATAATGGTCTGCGCCTTTATAACAACTCAATGTTGTTGCGGTTTTTGACATCCTTCATGGTGTTTTTGGTGTCAAAGATATACTGGGCGTTGGCCTGAACAAAGTTATAATCTACGCCCCGGGTGTGGTTAGTGGTGATGACAACAATATCAGCGCTTTGGACTTTGGCCGCACTCAATTCAGAAATGCCTGCCTTAAGGGAGCCTTTCTGTCTGTATTCCCTGATAAAGGGGTCATAGTATTCCACTTCAGAACCGGCTTTTTCGAATTGTGCGATGACTCTTATAGCGGGGCTTTCCCGGTAATCATCGATGTCGCCTTTGTAAGCTACCCCCAGAATCAGTACCCTGGCACCATTTAAAGTTTTTTTGCAGCGATTTAGTATTTTGCCGGCACGTTCAACAATGTATTCGGGCATACGGTCGTTAATCATCATGGAGGATTCAATCATAGAGGTGTGGAATCCATACTCTCTAGCCTTCCAGGACAGGTAGTAGGGGTCCAGGGGAATACAGTGACCTCCCAGGCCGGGACCGGGATAAAAAGGCGTGAAACCAAAAGGCTTGGTTTTGGCCGCTTCAATGACTTCCCAGATGTTGATGTTCATTTTATTGCAGAGCATGGCCAGTTCGTTAATCAGGCCAATGTTAACGTTGCGATAGGTATTTTCTAATATTTTTTCCATTTCTGCTATCCTGGGGCAGGAGGCTTCAAAAATATCTGCCTGCAGTACATTTCTATACATGGCAGCAATCACTTCGGTGGCGTCTTTGCCTACGCCGCCTACGACTTTGGGGGTGTTTTTGGTTTGGTGGATGAGGTTTCCCGGATCCACCCGTTCGGGGGAAAAAGCCAGAAAAAAGTCTTCTCCGCATTTAAGCCCTGACCCCTGTTCCAACAGGGGAAGCATTAATTCTTCGGTTGTACCTGGATAGGTAGTGGATTCCAATACTACCATGCTGCCTTTGCGCAGGTATTGGGCTACAGCTATAGTAGAGTCTCGTACATAACTAATATCTGGCTGCTGGTATTCATCCAAAGGGGTGGGGACGGCGATGGCAATGAAATCTGCATCTTTAATAAAACTAAAGTCATTAGTTGCTGACAACATGCCTTTTTCCACTAATACTTTCAATTCACTATCTACTACATCACCAATATAATTAATTCCACGATTAACCATCTCAACTTTACTGGTCTGTATATCAAAGCCTATGGTCTTATAACCTGCCTTGGCCTTTTCCACTGCTAAAGGCAGGCCAACATACCCTAATCCTACGACTGCCACGGTAATTTCCCGGGCTTTGATTTTATGTAGTAAAGTATCTTTCAGGGAGGTTTTTGACTCTTCCATAACAATTCCATTGGCATCATTGTAACGCCTACCACATGAGGCGCATTGGGCGTGACCGGTCAGGTCGAAATCAAGCCGGGCTCCACATTGACAGACATAGCCGATAATCGCGCCAGGGTTGCCGACCAGGAGGGCGTAATCGGGGACATCTTTGGTTACCACAGCACCTGCACTAATAAATGCATAACGGCCTATAGTATTCCCGCATAGTATCGTGGCATTGGCACCTATACTGGCGCCTTTTTTGATGAGGGTAGTTCTGTATTCATCTTTACGATTAATAAAACTGCGGGGATTAATTACATTTGTAAAGACGCAGGATGGGCCTAGAAAGACATCATCTTGGCAGATTACTCCGCTGTAAATAGAAATATTATTTTGAATTTTAACCCTGGCCCCCACAGTCACATTGGGCGCAATAACTACATTCTGCCCGATATTACAGTTTTCGCCGATTAAGCAGTTAGCCATGATATGGGAAAAATGCCAGATCTTCGTCCCCGGACCGATCACACAGGGTTCATCAATATAAGAAGATTCATGGACGAAATAATCCTTTTCCTTCATGAAACGGCCTCCTTCAGCGCCCCTAAAACGCAGGCTTGTTCATCACGGGTTATTTCAGGGAAACAAGGCACGGCAAAGGTGCGGTGGGAGAGGTATTCAGCCACGGGCATGTCTCCACTTCTGTAATGAAGTTCTTTATAGGCTTTCTGCAAGTGCAGCGGAATAGGGTAATAGATACCTGTGGCGATGTCCTTTCCCTTAAGGTGTGCTGCTACCTGGGCGCGTTTTTCGGTCTGCAGAATATAGAGGTGATAAACCGATTCTGTATGATTAATTGTTTCTGGAGTGACATATGCAGTTTCAGCCAGCTCATGGTTATAAAATCTTGCTATTTCCTGACGACAGCTATTATAGTGGTCCAGTTTTTTCAATTTGATCCTGAGGATGCCCGCCTGAATTTCATCCAGCCGGGAGTTGTGACCAATCATATAGTTATTGTATTTATTTGGTTTAAATAAGGTACTATCGCCCATAAATTCATCCTCTTGCTCATTTACAGCAGAGAGGAGTCCATAAGCAATTCGGCCTGATTCTCCACTGCCGTGTGATCGTAAGGCCCGACAAATAGCAGCCAATTTGTCATCATTGGTGGTGATCATGCCTCCATCACCTGCACAGCCTAAATTTTTAGTGGGGAAAAAGGAGAAAACCCCGACATCGCTCAGACCACCGACTCGTTTTCCGTGATAACGCGCTCCTACTGCCTGGCAGGCATCTTCGATGACTTTGAGACCATGATTACAGGCAATGGAATTTATATGGTCCATTTCGGCGGGTTGGCCGAAGAGGTGTACAGGCATAATGGCTCGCGTTTTTGTTGTAATGGCTGCTTCGATTAGGTTTTCATTAATATTGTAGGAATCAGGCCGTACATCCACAAATACGGGTGTGGCACCTACCGCGGAAATGCTCTCCGCAGTTGCGAAAAAAGTAAATGGCGAAGTGATTACTTCATCGCCAGGGCCTATGTTTAATGACTTCAGAGCAATTACCAGTCCATCTGTGCCGTTGCCAACTGAAATAGCATGCTTCACACCACAGTAGGCAGCGAATTCTGCCTCGAATTGTTTTACATAGGCTCCCATGATGTAGCTACCTGAGGCTAAAATAGAGTATACAGTTGACTCAACTTCTGGTTGGATATCTTTAAACTGGCGTTGCAGGTCTAGTAATGGAATCTGCACGGTCTTACTCCTTCTAAAGAAATTTGGCTCATCCAGCCTGATTCACTTAACAGAAAATATTGGCGGACATTGTTTTCACTTTGTTTAGTACGACTCCGATGAGACGGGCATTGGCCCGGGCAAATTGTTTCCTTGCACAACGTGCCTCATCTATGCGGGTATTTCCCGGCCGGACTACCAGAACACTGCCATCTGCCTGGGCGGAGAGAATGGCAGCATCAGTCGTAGCCAGCATTGATGGAGAATCTATAAATATATAATCATATTTATCCACCAGGCTTGGCCACAGCGCCCGGGTGTGTGCCGAATTCAGTATCTCGGCAGGGTCGGGAGGGACGGGTCCGCTGGTTACGACAGACAGATTACCCTCCATCCTTTTGATGACTACTTTATCAAGACCTATGTTCTGATAAATACAGGTGGTAAATCCTATTTCGTTGGATAAATTGAAGATTTTATGCAGAACTGGTTTGCGCAGATTACAATCAAGTACGAGTATTTTGTAGTTGGCCTGGGCCATCACAACTGCCAGATTAGAGATAACAGTGGATTTGCCATCCGAGGCATTGGGACTTGTAAACAGGATCGTCCGAAAGGTTCGCTCGATGCCGGCAAAGCCCATATTCGTCCGCAGCACCCGATAGGCCTCAGACGCTGCTGAGCCAGGCCTGCGCAGTGTGATTAGTCCCTGAACGAATTCATATTTTGGTGATTTGGGTTTATGAAAAATCATAGAATACCTCCAAAATAATTATGTTTTCTGTTGTCAGACTCAATCGGGATAAGTCCCAGTACCGGTACACGCAGGGCCTGGTCTATGTCTTCCAATGTCTTTACGGTAGTATCCAAATATTCCATTAAAAGAGCCATAAAAATGGAAAGCAGGAGTCCCACCATAAAGGCCATAGCGATATTTAATTTTATGTTAGGCTTAATTGGACTTGTTGGAGTATTGGCTGGGGAAATCACTACAACAGAAGAAAACATGAATTGTTTCATAAGCTCCAGGTATTCATATGACAAGGCATCGGCTATTTTACGAGCCATGACCGGGTCGGTGTGGTTCACTTTTAATTCAATCAGATTGGAGTCCTTGACGATACTGGCATTAATCATTCCCGATAAACTATTAATGGTCTGGTTGGTTAAATTGAGCCTTACGATGACTCGTTTCATAAGGGCTTCGCTTTTCATCTGCCCTAAATAGGTGTTCATAGTCAGAACCGGCGAAGGGGATTGACTTAACAACTGACTGAATTCTAGTTTTTCGGATGCCTTTGTTACCATCAGCAGGGTTTTCGCCTGGTAAATCGGTTTCATAATGAAAGTACTGATCAAGCCTGCAGCGAGGACAGTCAGCAGGGTGATAAGGATGATCAGTTTGTTCCATTTTCGTAGTATTTTTAGTACCTGGCGCAAATCCAATGTGGTATTTTCTTCGATTGAACTCATGAAAGCTACTCCTCTCAGACAAGTACAGATTAATTATGCAATAGATGGTAAATTATGGCAACGGAGAAGAAAGTAGTATTTACTCTTTTAAGGCCAGGAAAATAGCCGAAGAACGCTTACTTTGTTGATGAAAAGAGGAATTTTTCGTATTTCTAAAGGAAATCCGGATATCTATAATATCCAGCCACCCGCATCCTGGCTCCGGAGTGTATGATGGCCTCGCATTCCCGGGGGCGATATCCGTAGCCATCATGGACCCGCCCTTCATCCTAAACCGGACGTTTCCATGCCATTCCCTTCTCTCGTGCGTGGTCCATGAAAATCGAATTACAGGCCAGGTAAAACATTTTCGACTACTGCAATTACGACTGCATATGGGTTAACAAAAGGCGTGAAAACAAGCGATTAGTCATGAAATAGACATCGCAGGAAAGCCTATATATAGCCATTTAATAAAAACAAAGATATAGAACCCCTCATTCGCAAAGAGGAGGTCAGAAGTTTGAATCCCCTCATCTTCATTGGCCTTCCCTTTATCTCGTTTTACGATAATTCATCACAAAAAAGCCCGGCAAATGCCGGGTATAAGAGGGTTATTAAACTGGTTTTTTGTAAGCTATTTTGAAAGCCACTTTGTTGGCTACGATGTTTGTTCACAATGTTTATGGGCAGATTTCAATGATGGAACTTTCTCCAACGGATAAATTTACAATAGCTGTGAACAGTGAAGGTATGTATAATCGATTTTAAAAAACTCCCTTTGTCTTTAAAAGCCAATTTATATGTAATGCTGGTCGATTTAGATATTGGGAAAATCGTTAGAGAAGAAAAATTATGTGAGTACAAATAGTAATATCCACTCCATAGCCATGTGTATGTTTAATTAGGTGTGATCTCTTATGAAAGAAACCTCCCGGAACTGCATAAACTTGAATGGGAATTTTCAAGGTTTATTAATCAAATGGTAACAATTACCTTAACATATAATGAGATTTCCCCAGCAGAAGATTCAAGGGCTGATTTAGATGAAAGCATTTAAACTAGATCACATTGACCTGCGAGATGACGAGAATGATATTCCTTTTTGACATAAATTTGCAAAGATTCCCTGGATACATAACGAAAGGAGTGACCCCCATGAAGTTGCCGGTAATATTAACTCCGGGTGAAGATGGATGGATAGTGGTTGAGTGCCCCGTGCTGCCAGGCTGCATATCACAGGGCAAAACAAGAGAGGAAGCATTAAAAAACATTATAGAGGCCGCTGAACTCTGGCTGGAAGAAGAACCACAAGGATTTAATTTGCAGCATGTGGAACTCGCAGAAATCGAGGTAGCAATATAATGCCATCTCTACCCGTTATTTCAGGCCAACAGGCCATAAAGGCGTTTGCTAAAAATGGATGGGTATTTGTTAGCCAGAAGGGAAGTCACATGAAATTGGCCAAGGACGGTTTTCGACCCGACTAATAATTCCTGATCACAAAACTCTTGATCGAGGGACATTGCGTAGCCTGATAAGGAAATCTGGCCTTACCGTTGAGGAGTTTATTGTTTTACTTTAAAGGAAAAGCGAGGTGACGATATGGCTGAAACAAAGCAGATTGAGGTACACGGGGAAATGGTTGACAATGATCTATTATTTACCCAGTGGAACGGCAAACTATGCACCCTAATTCAGTTGATTCCTGGTTCCGAAAATTTAAGGCAGACAACAACCTTCCGGAAAACCTTAAATTTCATGGATTAAGGCATACCAACATCACCCGCTTACTAAAGGCAGGCGTAGACTTAGGCACTGTTTCCGACCATTCTGGCCATTCTACCAGAACCATGACATTGGATTATTACGATCCCGATGTCGAAGCACTCAGGGACGTAGCAAATAAAGCTAATGATATTTTTGACCTGGGAAATATTGTTCCAAGCCTCTTAAATCATCCCGTCAACATCTACCGTAAAAAAGAAATAAAGGCAAAATAATTTATATTCCAGTTACCTACAGTTAGGTATATTTGCATCCTCTTTGTCGGCAAATCTGTCGGCAAGCCGTTTTTGGCACTCGCGGATAAAAAATACCGGGGCTTTAAAACCCCGGTATTGCTTGTCTTTCATGGTGGGCCGTATAAGATTCGAACTTATGGCTTCTTCCGCGTCAAGGAAGCACTCTCCCACTGAGTTAACGGCCCGTATTTCATGCTTTTAAATTATATAACGATTCCCGGTTAAAATCAACCACAGCTCAACAAAACGATCATAGCCAACAGAGAGCTAACAGAGGGACGTTCTTTTTGTTGGCTTTCTAGGCATGAAAATAGTATCAACACTAATCCCGGTAACTCCTGATATCTGCCTTAGCGATACTCCCTGTTTTTCTTTGACTCCTCTCAATATTTCATTTCGTTCTGGTTTTGGCAGTGCGGCAGCATTCCCCGTGCTTCACCACTTTTTAGACCTGAAATGGGGCTCTGGCCTTTACCGCTAAGTAGTATCATTATTTTCGCTTTATAAACGCCACTTGCCAACCTTCCCCTATTATGGGCAAGCAATCAGGCCCAGGTTTTTAATAATTTTGGCCCCATCCTCCCCCTGCAACCAGGTGATGATGGCCCGGGCCTTATGGTCAGGTACAAGGTTAGCGTGGATCACTGCATAATAGCCGTCAGCCAGCGGATACCGGCCGTCAGCAATATTTTCCGGGCTGGGTGGCACACCCTCAAAGGCGAGAATCTTTAAATGCTCGCCGATGCCAAATACACGCCCAGCAAAATCCCAAAAGTAATCATCAGAATTTTTAAAAAACCATAATCTACCGTGGTGTATTGCCGTGCTGCGCCCAGTACGCTTTGCTATGACGAATTCCTCATCTATGTCTAAACTATATCCGGCTCACTTTATCTTCTTGGCACACTGGTAAGCTGCGGCCAGGGCGCCGGGCACACCGCCGATCTGCATCGCCCAGCAGGAACCGATGTAAAGGTTTTTCACCGGGGTGTCTATATTCACGCTCATGATGTTTTTATAGAATTTCTTCTTGGGGTTCCAGCTCCATGCCGAACTGGCGCCATCGGTATTATGAGTGTAGCGCTCATAAGTCAGCGGGGTGGCGGCGTCTTTATATTCGATAAACTCCTGCAAGCCGGGGATCAGCCTGGAGGCGCTGCTTATCATGGCCTCCATGGCTTTTTCCTTCAATTGGGCATATATTTCCTTATCTCCGCCGCCCCAGTTGTTCATCCAGTGGTGAGGCACCAGAGCCTGCAGCATCAACGATGATTTCCCTGCCGGAGCGTGCCTGGGGTTTATCATCGACGGCGAATACAGCGAAGCTGTGGTCTTGCTGAAAAAATCAGCATCTGCGGAGTTGTAAATGTCATAACCGGGCTGAATATCAAAAGGAAATACATGGGGAATTTTCATATATCGGCTCAGTTCCTGGTTGGATATATTCAATCCCAGATATACGGTGAAAAAGCCTTCCGAAACAGCCGCTGCGCTGATTTGATCCCGCAGTGCCTGCGGAATCAGCCTCGGGTCGTCTAAAAGTTTGAGCAGGGTCTTTTTATAATCGGCGGCAGAAATAACGTAATCCGCGTCGTAAACGGTATTTTGGCAGGAGACGCCAACTGCGGCCCCGTTTTTGGTGATGATTTTGTCGACATAGGATCTCAGTTTTAAATCCCCGCCCAGTTTTTTGAAGTTCTCCGCCAGAATGTCAGCCCATGATTGCATACCGTCTTGCACCGTCCAATAATCAAGAAACATCCCCGATACGACACCCCCCAGGAACAGGGCCGACATATCCGTATAGCCTAGTGAACTGAACAGCTTGAAGAGCTTAGAGTCTTTTGCGAAATATTGGGCGGCAAATTCTGATGCTGTCATATCGCTGTATTGCTGCGATAGTTTCATCTGCTGGGGCCCGCTCAGAACATAGGGAAGCATGGCGATTGCCATTTTAAGACCGCTGTAAAGAAACGGCATGGGTTTGTCCACATCCCCCATCATACCGGCCAGTTTATCCAGAACTGAAAAAGCCTTATTTAGCTTTTCTTTCTCAGATGGGAAAGCAGAATAAATCATGTTTTTATACTCAGCGTTGCTCTCCGGAATGCCGTCAAATTCCTCTGCCACAAAGCGCATTTTCTGTCTTACGAAATTTATCTTTTCAAACACGCCGATATCCTTCATGGCCTTGAATACCGATGCCGAAGCCTCAAATGAAAGCGTACCGCTCTCAAAATAATAGCCCTTCCGGTAAAAACCGGCGGTATAGCCGCCTGGCATATTGTGGGCTTCAAATATGATTACTTTATGTCCCTTCTGGGCCAGCAGGTTGCCGACGGTAAGGCCGCCGATTCCCGAACCGATGATGATTACATGCTTTCTCATTTTAATCCCCTCGCATTTCTGATCCTTACAATACAATATATTTTTACAATATTACTTCAGGAACTGTTTGTATAGGTGAGCTCAGATAATCTGCTGCCGGGAGTCAGGGAGAAAACCAGGGAGGGGCTAGGGCTCTACCATATAAGAAATTTGTGGTCTCCAAAACACAAACAGATTCATGCTTACACGAGAGCCGGTATGAACCAAATACAAATCGCGGCAGAGCTTAATATCACTCAATCCGCAGTAAGCCAAGCCATCGATAAGGCTAGGATAGCTGAAATCAAGGAAGCTGAGAATAACCTTAAACAGCTTTTGAATGATTTGTTCCGTTTTCAGTCTTCAACCCATAACTCCTAAATATTTGTCTACTGTTTATATTTGGACACGGACAGCTAATAATTCGGATAATATTAGCCCGTAGCTAATATTTGTGCAATATAAGCTGTCATCTAATATTGTGGATGAGGTAACCAACGTGTTGGATTTATTCCTCCTTTTATTATTAGCTCATTTTGCCGGTGATTTCGTCTTTCAAGACGAAGAGATGGCACGAAAGAAAAATGGTGGCGGCAATAAACCAGAAGAGACAAAGTCGCTGCTAGTCCATGCATGTATCCATTTTCTCCTCTATTTGGGCGTATCCGTAATTCTGATTTTTGGCCTGCATTACTCTGACATTAAATGGCTCTTCATGATTTCAACACTGCTTGCCATTAGTCATCATGCTGCCGGTCAATGAACGCCCCGAGTTTACCCGTGATCGTGAAGGCTTTTACCATCTGAATAAATTCAATGGTTCGGTTGAGGCCGCCAAAATGACCTACATCATCAGAGACCATGACCGGGAAAAGTTTGAACAAAAGAAGGCTTATTTGCAGTCCAGTGTGGATTTCCTAAGCAAAAAACATTGCGCAGCCGGCATTAAGGTTGATATGCAGGATCAGTATTACAACATGCGGGAAAAAATCGAGCCGTTTTATCATATCGTTACCTTAGCTGAACAGGCCATGCGGGATAATGGCATCGAGCCTTTAATCAGGCCGGTCCGCGGCGGTACTGATGGTGCGCGTCTTTCCTATATGGGCCTGCCCTGCCCCAATATTTTCACCGGCGGCCATAATTTCCACAGCCGTTATGAATTCATTTCTCTGCAAGCGATGGAGTCGGCCAGCCGGGTCATTATCAGAATCATTCAATTGGTGGGAGCTCAGGGATAAAATTTTGCAAAGAGGATATGAAACCGCCTGTCCACAAACAGCTCAGCAATCGGGCGCATTGACGAGCATTAAAATTCGCCTATTATCAGTAGCTGCTACGTTCTGCAATCACACCCCATACTTAGCCTTAAACTCAGCAATCCAGTCGTTATGCCGACCGCTGGCGGTTATCGCTGCAACCACCTTCTGGATGGTGACAGCACCAATGCGGTCTCGTTTGCACTCTGGAATAAAGGATTGCAGGAATGGCCATAGACCAAGAGTGGTCCCGCCTTGTTTCGATTGGCGCATAAAAGCCGGATTTCTCTCATCGTACAATAGTACAAAGATTCCTTTATTATGCAAAGCAAATATGGCTTCTCTGAAAAATTGATAGTAGTTGGCCAACGGGCATATTGGGCTTCCAGTATTTAAACCCTCCACAGCAATTGCTATTATGTACGAAAATAACACCAGAAGGGCTATTTCAGCAGCGGGCAGGAACAGCGGGAGCACTTGTCATCATTGATGTCGTTTAAGGTAGAGCAGGCGTTGCAGAATATGATGCTGTCCCGTGATTTATCGTATTTTTCCAGGGTGCCCAGCCCTTTGTGCTGACGCACCTGATCACCAATCTCAAAATAATTGAAAACCGTATCATCATCATCCACGGATCTTTCCAGGATCTTGCCCCGGTCGGTTTTGAAGACCACGGTATATAAGGTGTATCTTTCGACATAGTACCGACCGTCCGAGTCTTTGTTGCGCCGGGTCTTTTTCTCGATTTTTTTATCGATGACCACCCCATCCCACTGCTTGACCCTCATACGGCTGATGGTTGACAATAAAGCAATGGTCAGGAACATGCCGCCGATGCCCAGTCCTATATAAAGGGCCTGGGGATTGTCCATTTCCGAACTTGTTTCTCCATAGATAAAAAACCCAACGATCACGATGACAGCAAGGATTCCGGCAAAAATAAATGACCAGGCAGTGGTCTGCCGCCGGTAACTGGCAAAGGCCGGGTGATTGATCCGCTCTGAAAAACCGATCAGGGCATTATTACCTACCGGTTCCCTTTCCATTTTTTCAGGTTCTGTTGTCTGGTTATCTGCGGCTTGGGGCAGAAGGCTGCCGCATTCAACACAGAACCTGATGCTTTTATCAGAATCAGCACCACAATTTGGACAAATCATTTTTTCCTCCCCATATTGTTTTCTCCCGTTTCAACGGTGTTGAATGATGGTTGGAGCGATGGTTAAACAATGATTGAAAGATAGCTGAACGATAGTCCGGCAATCGTTAAACTATTGGTTAATGATGGTTTAACTACCGTTTAACAATCATCCAACTATCCAACTAACTCTACCGTCCTCCGTAGCTGCCGCCGCCACCACCTCCGCCGCCTCCGCCAGAGAATCCGCCTCCGCCGCCGGAACCAGAAGAAGACTTGCTTACTGCCTTCTGGGCTGATGCCAAAGAACGCTCGAAGGATTCGCCGATCCCGTCGAAGGAATTGGTCAGGGCATTCATACCGGAATGATAGGTTCCATACATCATCCATCCAGACCCAAAGCGATAATCTCCATCCTGCATATTGGGAAAGACCACTTCCAGCTGCTTGATGACTTCTTTGGCCACCCCCAGAGTGACCGCATAGACCAGATAATGCTCCCAGATGATGAGACTAGGGATTTCATGGCGCTGCATCTCTGAGAAGTGTTCCAGAAACTTCTTAAAAGCTGCCCAGCGCACATAATCCTCCTGCCCGGTCACAGAGCGTCGTTTGAAAAAGCGCGGGACGAAGAAAATGATAATACCGGCAATGATCATAGCCCAGCCGATGGTTCCGATCCGGGCTGCCAGAACGAAGCCTGCGACAAAGAGCACGACGCCGCCCAGCACAGTGAAGAGCGACATATTACCGTTGCTGTCAAAGAAGTCGTAGGCTTGGCATTTGGCAATGATGCCGGAGGTCCAACCGCTCCAGAAGGCGTGAAATTCCTGGCCGTTTTTTTTAGCGTATTCTTCTATATCGGTCAAATAGATATAATCCTTGCCGCCACCGATATCGTTTTTCAGATAATCGATTAGCTCTGCTTCGTGGGGCTTAAGGACTGCTTCTTCCGGTTTTCTTAAGCTAGCAGGCTCCGGTGAAGGCATAAAACTGAGCCGAAAAGTGGCAACTTCTTTGCTGCCCAGCAGTTTCCGTACCTGTACGGTATCTTCCTCTAAGAAGAGAAATTGCCGCCGGGCCAGATCCATGATGGTAGCAGTGATATCATTGGCCTTCATGGCTTTGAAATTCCACAGCACACTCAACTCCGCCGGGCTGTAATTGGCCGGCAGGTCCCGGTAATAATCACCGTCAAAAACGGTAGCATGTTTGCGCCCGTACCTGCGCCACAGCATAAAGACGCCTGCCAGTGCTGCCGCTACAATACCGACTCCGGCACCCGTCTCCGCTCTGGCCATCATCCGTTCTTTATTGGCCTGGTCGGCCCAGCCCTGTTCCTCTGCTAAAATCTTGCCCAGTGCCGGCTGTGTCGTATGGGCCTCCGCCGGCGCACTGGTAAAGAGGCTGGGGGGCATAACCACCCGGCCTTCCATGAAGGTATAGGGAGGCAGGTCGCTGACTTTGAGGACGACCCCATTAGAGCCGGCAAATTCGACTTCCCCGTTTAGGGGGCCATGTCCCCAGATGCGGATGTCTTCGCCCTTTTTAAATTTTTCCGCGCCCGGCGGCAGGGTCAGATTAACCTGGACAGAGGAGATGCGATTGCCATTGGCTTCCCCGATAAACTTGCGGTAGAGCTCCGCCACATCGGGATGTATCTTGACGGCATTCACCACCCGGTAAGTTAAATCGAAAGTGCGCACCTGATCTTTGGCATTGATGCTCCAGTCAATGAGGATATTACTGCCTTCGCGTTTGATCAGGAAGGTTCCCGGCGCTCCGTATGTGGTGCCAGGATTAAAGGTATAAGGCTTCCCGTTTTCGCTCACCTTAACGTCTGTAATGGGGGTATCCCCCTGGGGGATCTTTACATAAAAGCCGTTCCACTGCCCGGAAAAATCCACCTTTATCCTTTCGGTCACCTGCATGGATGCATCCGGCAAGACCTGGGCATCCACAATGATCTGGTCCATGGTCAAAGACCGGTCCGCCAATGCCGGCGGCGTTATGAAGGCCAGGAATAACAACAGGCCCATAAAAAGGCCGAATACCGTGGGTCGGAAATGGCGGGAAAACATTTTTCGTATCATATTGGAAACTCCTTTTAAAACTCCACTTTCACAGCCTGACGAGCATCGGGTTCTCCTTGCAGGGTAAAATAATCCACCATGGCAAATCCCAGCATACCTGCTACCAGGTTGTTGGGGAATAATTCGATCTTGGTGTTGAACTTTTGTACGGTGTCATTATAGAATTGGCGGGAATAAGCAATTTTGCTTTCGGTATCACTGAGCTCGGATTGCAGCTGAAGAAAATTGGTGTTGGCTTTCAATTCCGGATAAGCTTCGGCTACGGCAAACAGAGAGCGCAAAGCATTGCTGAGCATATTCTCCGCCTGCATCTGCTCCCTAACATTGCCCGCATTCATTGCCATGTTCCTGGCCTGGGTCACGGTTTCCAAAGTCGATTTCTCGTGCTGGGCATAGCCCTTGACGGCATTGACCAAATTGGGGATCAGGTCATAGCGCCGCTTCAACTGTACATCCACCTGGGACCAGGAATTTTGCACCCTTTGTCTAAGCTGCACCAGGCTGTTGTAGATACTGATCAGGAATACGGCTAATAAGACTACGATTACTCCGAGAACAATTAATCCGACCATTATTTCCTACCTCCTCATTGATTAAAATTTATTACCACCATGTAATAGGACAGTATTTCTATCCATCCCCTATCCAGAATCAGAACCTTTCTTACATTTATTGTCTTACATGAACATGGAAAATCCCTCGATTTCCTGCGGTTCCTTATTGAATGGCACCCCGGCAGTTTCTATGGCTTCCGGCACCCGGTCAAAATTGTTGATGATCACCCCGCCCATTTGGTCAGAAAACCAGATATAGATCGGTTTGCCGCCACTGCGGCCTTGAATCCTCAGACCTCCATAGGACGCTGCAGCTGACAATAGAGCTGAGCCCGCTGGCTGCGGAGAAGATGCCCGGCCGCTGACCAACGATATAAAGGCCATGGCCAGGAAGAGTTTGCGGAACCAGCCGGGGTTTCTTAGGACTACCAGATCAACGGCGGTCATTTCATTAAACCGCATTTCTTTTACACCCTTGAAAGTTATCAGATACAAGGCTTCCGGCGTCAGCTCAATCCGGTAGGAGGCGTTCCAAGCATTGCTATAGAATAGATATATGCTGATTAAGGCTATAAGCCAAATGACCAGGGTGATCGGCCATAAACCGATGATGGCCTGCAGGGTGCCTCCGTTGATCAAAAAGGGCAGTCCATAAAAAGGAACCAGGAGGATAACCCCTACCAGGTCTCCTGCCACCATGCTGCCGGCCGAATAACTGATGTCCTCGGCTTGTTTTTTCCTTCGGGGCAGAAATATATAAAGCAGTAAGCCTAATCCCATGACAACGATGCCGACGGTGCGTAAAGGATGGTAAAGCCATCCCG
Source organism: Syntrophomonadaceae bacterium (assembly GCA_050949825.1). GTDB lineage: Bacteria > Bacillota > Syntrophomonadia > Syntrophomonadales > Syntrophomonadaceae > DTU019. Next base: position 97,472 of record JBMNGL010000018.1, read on the forward strand.
GAGCAACGCGGAATGGAGCAGACATAGCACCCACGCTGCTCAAGTAATCGTGGTAGTTTAAGCGCAGATAAAACGTTTCACTGCCGATATTGGTGCTGATAAATGCGGTTTGACCATCGCCTTCCCGCAAGCCCCATTGGGCATAGGGTATTTCATCCGGTTTGAAAAAGACCTGGACTGGTCTCGTCGGCCTCCAGAAGTCATCTTTGTCTTCTTCACTGACCCGGTCACCATAGCTGGAACGCTGATACTCTCCCAGGCTGGCCAGTCTTCCCTGGACAAAAAAATCTGACCATTCATCACTGTCGACGACCGCCACTTTTCCGCCGGTTTTTTCCCGGATATACTCATCCAGGGGCAGTGCATTGAGTCGTTTGTCCTCTTTGGTTACATAGCCGCTGTAAGATTTCAATTCATTAGCTTGTTCCTGTTTCCAGTCCACCGCTGTCACACTGACCATAGCCGGTGCCACATAGCAAAACAGTGCTAGACCGATTATAATCCCCAGTACCAGAGCCACCCGCCTCCAAAGTTCCATCGCACCTGATGCCGCCGTCATGTTCCAGTCCTCCTCATGTTCTAATAGCTTTGAGTGCGGTCATCTTTGATATCGTTATAGTTCGGACACCATTTTATGATGGTGTTGGCTGCTTCAGCCGCATCGATCCTGGTCATTTCCGTCATTTTATAGTATTGAAAAGCTCCGCCGGGATCTATGACATAAACGCTGCCCTTCCCCGGTGCATAATAAGTTATGCTCTGAAATCCCACTGCCTGATTGTTCTCTAAAAGCAACAGACAGTCGTCGAATTTGGCAAAGCCTAAATCCAGATCTACGCCCATATCCACAACCTTATAATTGATAGATTCGGACTCCGTGTCATAGCTCCAGGTCTGTCCTACCTTCATATTGTTTTTTAAAACCGGATAAATTTCAAAGGGAGCTACATCCATGATGTAATAAGTCCCATCGGCTCGTTCCACATAATGAAAACCAAAGCCATATTCTTCGCCCATATCGATACCCACTTCCACTTCGCTTACCCGCACTGATTCGTTGGGGACTGCCTGGCCGCTGATCCGGTCAACGATCCCTGACATCCCATCCGGATAATTGACGAAAAAAGTGCACTTCAAGCCTGGCTCGGACAAATAGGTCGACGCTCGGGATAAATCCGGCTGGGGTGCTGTCTGAGCTGGCACGCTAGGCCCATTCTGCCCGCCGGTATTGGCTGCCGGGTTGCTGTTTTGGGTTGCCGTCTGTACGGGAGCTCCGGCGTTTTCGCCCGGATCATCCTTGGAAAGCCACCAGTAGACCCCACCGGCGGCCACAAATATGAGGGCCAAGACTGAAACCATGATGATCAGTGCGTTTTTGTTTCCGCCTGGATTGGTTCCTGGTGGTGCATAATTTCTGCCCGGCATAGGTCCTCCCGCAGGCGGGGTTGTTTGAGCATAGGGCGCAGCCGGAGTCTGGGGTGATTGATCGCTGTGCTGCTGCGGTTGTTGATATGTCGGTGCCGCCGGAGGTGGTGCTGCTGGTCGCTGTGGTGCAGCAGGGGCAGCAGGCTTCCCTGCCACGGAATGGATGTCAAAGCCGCATTCGCCGCAAAACCTGTCTCCCGGAGTCAATGCAGCTCCGCATCCTGGACAGAATTTCAATTCACTCATGTCTATTCACTTCCTTAATTTTCGGGTATTTATACCGGTGTTCCGCAGCTGGTGCAGAATTTTTTGCCAGCTTTCAATTCCGCCCCGCACTGTCCGCAGAATTTCATGGCCGGGGCTTCCGCTTTGGCAGCTTTGGCCGGAGCAGTGCCGCCTATTACCTTTTGCAGTGCTTCGATCCATTTCAACAATGTCTGGTTTAATTCCGGCAAAGTACTGGCCTGATGACGAAAGCGCGTATCTCCTCCTGCTCCGATCTCAAAAGAGCAGAGGTGATTGGCAAATGCCGTGGGCGTCAGGAACATCCGGGAAAGGTTTTTTTCCTGTCCGTTGATCAAAGCCGTAGCCTGGCATCCAACAGATCCCAGCCAGCTGGTAATGACCTCCGTGCCCATGATCCGAGAACGTTCCCCCAAAGTCAATACGTTTTCATTGCTGGTTAAAAATCCTAATTCCTCAACTTTTTTAATGTGCTCCGGTTTCAAAGCGATATTGATCCCCTTCAATCCCGGGGTGATCTCAAACATGGTGGGTAACAGCCAGCGTTTATCTTTGCTGGACAGCGAACGTTTGAGCAGTTGGACAAAATCCTGGGTGCTGACAGCCAGATCCAGACCGCCCCGGTAGTCCAGCATGCTTTCCATATAGGAACGGCGGTAAATGTCGATGCAGTGCAAGGCACAAATCAAAACTTCCGTTCCCATTACTTCAGGAAATACCGGTTGATATGCGCTTACCGCTTTCGAGGCATAGATGTCTGACCACCATTCCAGGAATGATTCTTCATTATCGAAAAACAACAGCAAAATGTTACCATCACTGCCCTGAAACTGTGCCAAAACATCATTGTCTTCCAGGGAGAGAAAAGCATAATAGGTTTCTTCTGCTGCACCGGCTCCCCCGCGGTTGTACTCAATTTTTAAATCTGGTGCCAGCATTTTTTTCGCAATCGATGCAAAATTGGCACTTTCGGCCAGCGGTTTAAAGAATTCCGAAGGACTGCTGGTCGCAGCCTGTTCAGCATGATAACTGAAAGACGAAAGCTGATTCCCGTTCAATCCAGAACGTCTGAACAAATGATCGATATCTGCCGGTGTCAGCTTGAATATCTCGATGTTGCCCGGCTTTTCCATATTCATTCCCATATCAATGCCTCCTGACTATTCTATTTCTCCCGTTATCTCTGGGCGGTTCTGATGGCGCCGATACGACTGCTTACTTTATTCAAAAAGTCTCCCGGCGAAGTATATCCCAGTTCCTGCAAACGGGATGCTCTAGCTGCCGGCGAAAGGTTATTGTTATTGATGACCGCGATGGCCTGTCTCATATTATCAGGCATCGCTTCCACCCGGTAGCCCATATCCCGATAACTGCTTTCTACCGTTTGTGCTACATTAGCCGTTTTGCGCAATTGCTCCATGGCCTCGGTCTGATTTCGCATCACCTGGGCCGGTGTATCTCCTGCGTTCCAGTAATCATCAAATTTGTGCTGTTCCATCAAGGACAGTTGTTCCGGATCCAGCATGGTTCCCTGCCCTCTCTGGGTCAGTTCATAACCGGTGGAAGGCCGCATGGGCCGGCCATCGATCGTCACGAAATCCACCCCGCGGGCGATCTCATCCTCGGTTAGCTCGATCATCGGCCTGCCCGGCAGGTTCCCATCCGGTATACGCCAGGTGCGCTGGTCGCTGAAGTCGCGTCCGGCTGACAGATCGAATTGATCCATGGCGGCTTCTTCATGATGTCGGGCCCATTGCTGGAAGCGTGTTGCATCATCCATATTGGCCCAGTCCGTATCAGGAAAACGCCGGCTGGCTTCTTCAACGCTGAATCCTGAGTTCTCTGCCAAAGCTTTATAGTAGGTATCTTCCCACTCCGCTCTGGGTATCTCCACCCATTCAGGTCCATTAGGACCACGTACCAGTCTTTCAGCAATCACATCATTATCCGTATTTATATTCCATGGATCCGGTTGAGTACCTGGTGTACGCACAGTCCGGCATTGTATTTCGCCGGGGCCATTTTGCGTATATCTGGTCCGCAGGTGATCTTCCACCGCCCCATAAGAGGGTTGATGTACATGTTCATCCATAACATTGTTGAACTCCCTTTGAATTCCCTGGGCTTCCTGCGGTGTCAACTGAGATCCCAGGCCATCCATTTCCTGAAGATTTTTCAATCTTCTCATGGAAGCCGGATCGGATTTCATTTCCATAATATCCTCAACCGTCAGCGGTTCTCCCCGCTGCACTTTGTCTGCCAGGTTCCAGGCTCTCTCCTCCGCCTGGATCCTGTATTCATCATAAATGGCCTGCTCTCTGATCAACTCCTGTTGTCGGGCCGGGGGTAATTGATCAAAGTCTTTTATATTCTCCTGCACGGTTCTCTCGGCTCTGTTAAGTGCAGCCGGATCCGATAAGACCTCGTCCGGGGTCCTGCCACCGCGGTTCAGGGGCAGATTATCCGGCTCACCCGGCAAATCGTCTCCGCCACCCGACGGTCTTCCTCCCGGTGGTTCGCCCGGTATATCGTCTCCGCCGCCCGGCGGTCTTCCGCCCGGGGGTTCACCCGGTCCATCTCCCCCTGCTGTGGAAGACTTCGTTGGTGCGTCGCTGAAATCCTCTCCCGCTTGCCTGGTTCCCGGAACTCCATCAGCATCCGTTTGTGCTGCCGCCTTGCCTGCACCCCCTGATATCTCGTCAGTGGTGCCGGATGCAGCTTTTCCCGTACCGCCAGTTATATCATCACCGCCGGATGGGGCTCTGCCCCCTCTGGCTCCAAAATTATCGGTGGCAGCTGTTTTTCCTCCGCTTTCGCCAACATCAGACCAGCCTTCAGTCGCAGATTTGGTAGCTCCACCAGCCATATCTCCAGTGGTATCAGCAGCTGTTTTCCCTGCGCCTTTGGTTACATCATCGAATGAATCGGCCACCGATTTCAGTCCATAATCATTTCTGGCGCTATCGATGATTTCCTTGGCTGCCTGATCACTGCCTATATCTACCAAGCGTTTGTTGATCTGGTCAATGGATTCTTCAGCTGAATCCTTAGTGACCATGCCCAGTGCCTTGCTCCACATCTGATTTTTAGCGCTGGCTTTCAGGAATGCGTTCTCGATGAAGTCCGCGGCCTTATTGCTGAAGGCGGGGAAGCGCTCAAACATCTCACCCATGATCTTGCCTCCGGCCTCGCCTGCCAGCCATCCCATTTCTTCTCCCAGTACGAAGAGGCCAATCGCTTTCGATACTGCCCTGAAATCCGATCCGCCTTTATCGATCTCATCCTTGATGCGGTACATCGCTTCCGCCACATTCATAGCCCCGTCCAGGGTCACGTAAGTAAGGCTCGCGCCGCCAGCCAGACCGCCGGTAGCCCCCATGATCATAAGCCTGGCTCCCATGCCCAGCCAGGATGTACTGCCATCAGCCTTCTCTCCGGTAACCACTTCTTTGGCGGTCGCCGCATTGGCTTCCAGTGCCCAGCCTAGATTCTTAAACCAATCCTCTTCCCAGCGTTCCCCGCTATCGGCTGTGGTTTTGCCCAGAATGCGATTGTCGATGACCCGGCGGATCTTATCCATTTTTTCCTTATCCAGTTCTTTGCCGTCCAGCATATCATCTTTCAGGCTCTGAATAGCTTTGTCAACATCACCGGGGCCGCCCGGTTCTCCAATATTGTATTTGTCAGCTGCTTTTTGCATTTGCTCCAGCTTGCGCCAATCTTCCAGGTTTTTGTCTATAGCCTTGCTGGTGGCATCCTCGCGTCTCGCCATCTTTTCCAGATCTATGGCAGCCCGGCGCTTGTCTTCAGCCACATCCCGCTGCCAGGATTCGAATCTACTGGGATCAAAATCATTCCCAGACTCCGTATTGACCCATTTCCCGGTGACAGCATTGAATTCGATTTCATAGCTCTGCCCGTCACCTTCTCCAACCAGGATCTGCCGGTCTCCATGTCGGGGGCCCAAGTATCCCGGTTCATACTCATAGGTGGAAGTGACCCCGGTTTCCGGATCTGTGTAATCAAAACTATGGCCTGGCTGGGTCTCCGGAATCTGATCCCCGGGGAATCTCTCTTCGGGTTCCGATCCCGGCCAGTCACCTTGGGGAACATCCTCTTCCGGGATCGGGATGCTGCTGGGCTGACCCTCGGGCGCTACTTCTCTTCCTTCTCCCACTTCATGATTTTTCAAGGTATTCATGGGATCTTCCGGCCCGATCACACCGGTGTCCTCAGGAACCGGAACAGTTGGTTTTTCCGGCTCCGGTTTCGGGATCTCATCGGTCCAGGGCTTGGCACCGTATTTTTCCACGGTCCGATGATACGGTTCTCCCAGGGGCGGTTTGGTCGGCTTCCAGGCTTCTCTTTGCCCACCTAAGTCAACAATTCCGCCATCAAAGGGATTACGGGTATCTACATCAAATGGACTCCCGTCTCCATAGGGATTTTCTGACCAATGTAACCCGCTCCGGTCATAGCCGTCGGCATTATAGCCGCTCCAGTGATAACCATCCTTGCCATATCCCTGTTTATCAAAGCCCCAGGGGTCACGACCGCTGCGGCTGTATCCTTCGAAATTGAAGCCTTCCCGGTCATAACCGTCCCGATCATAGCCGTGCTCATTGAAACCTTTTTTATCATAGCCATCCGCGTCATAACCTTCTTTGGACTGGCCTTCCCGGTTATATCCATCCCGATCGTAACCTTCCGCATCGTAACCGTTCTGGTCGTAACCTTCCCGATCCCATCCGTTCTGGTCAAAACCTTTACGATCGTAACCTTCCCGGTCCCATCCATCCTTGTTGAACCCTTCTTTGTCATAACCCTGTTTATCATACCCTTTGGCATCAAAACCGCTACGGTTGAATCCCTTGCGGTCATAACCATTTACATCATAACCTTCCCGATCAAAGCCTTCCGAGTCAAATCCATTGCGCCCGTATCCTTCCCGGTCGAAGCCTTCTTTATTGAAGCCCTCCCGGTCATAACCTTCGGCATCGAATCCGGCTTTGTTGAATCCTTCCCGGTCCAGTCCTTCCTTATCAAAGCCCTGACGATCGAATCCTTCCTTATCAAACCCCGCCTGGTTGAAGCCCTCCCGGTCATAGCCTTCGGCATCGAATCCGGCTTTATTGAATCCTTCCTTGTCAAAGCCTGCTTTGTTAAATCCTTCTTTATCGAAGCCTTCCCGGTTGAAACCTTCTTTGTCAAAACCGGCCTGGTTAAAGCCTTCTTTATCATATCCTTCGGCATTGAAGCCTTCTTCATCGAATCCTTCCTTATCAAAACCTTCCCGGTCAAAGCCTTCCTTATCGAAGCCCTGACGATCGAAGCCATCTTTATCAAAACCAGCCTGGTTGAAGCCCTGCCGGTCGTAGCCTTCGGCATCGAACCCGGATTTGTTGAATCCTTCCCGGTCATAGCCCGCCCGGTTATAGCCCTCTTTATCAAAACCTAGCTGGTCAAAACCTTCCCGATCATAGCCCTGGGCATTGAATCCGGCCTTATCGAAGCCTTCCTTATCAAAGCCTGCTTTGTCGAAACCTTCAGCATCAAAGCCATTTGCATCAAAACCTTCACGGTCATAACCTTGCGAATTGAATCCATCTTTATTGAAACCATCTTTGTCAAAGCCGTTTTTGTCAAAACCATCCTGGTCATAACCTTGCGAATTATAACCATCTCGGTCGTAATCCGAGCTATTCCTGCCTTCGTGGTCAAAACCTTCCTTATCGTATCCGGCCTTGTCAAAGCCTTCTTTATCGAATCCTTCCTGGTTAAAGCCATCTTTGTCAAAGCCCTCGGCATTAAAACCGGCCTTGTCGAAGCCTGCCTGATCAAAGCCTTCTTGATTAAAGCCGTCTTTATCGAAACCATCTTTATCAAATCCCGCCTGGTCAAAGCCTTCGCTGTTGTAGCCAGCTTCGTTGAAACCATCCCGGTCAAAGCCGTCACGATCGTAACCCGCCTGGTTGAATCCCTCCCGGTCGAAACCTTCCGCATCATATCCGTTCTGGTCAAATGCTCCGTCGTCCGGCCCTGCGCTGTCTTCCCGGGCACTGGAGTCGATGAGCACTTCCCCATCTTCGCTGTCCGTATACAGGCGTTCAGATTGGTCTGCGGGCGGAGCTCCCGGGCTGTCTTCAGCAACCGCAAATTGTGCTCCTTCAGCTTCTCCTTCTCGGGCATTGAAAACCTGCGGCTTGATTTGAGCAGCTTCCATCTCCCGGTCTGCATTGCCTTTTACAAACAGGGCGGCTTCATCTTCCGTTTCGATGAATATACCCTGATCACCCTCTGCTCCTGAACCGGGTGTTCCTTCGAACATATCTGCCGTATCAATATGGATACCTGCTTCTCCTCCCGGTTCCCTGATATCGATCGCTTGCTCATGCATGTCGATAGTATCGATGAAGATTTCCGGTCCCGGATCGTTGATCAAAGGTTCAGGCTGCACAAACACACCAGCCTCATCCGCTGTCTCGATAAAGATATCCCGGCTGCCATCACTTCCTGTGCCCGGGCTTCCTTCAAACATATCTGTGGTGTCGATCAGGATGCCCGTTTCTTCGCCTGTTTCCCTGATGTCGATGGCCTGCTGATGCATATCGATGGTATCGATAAATATCTCCGGTCCCGGATCATTGATCAGGGGCTCCGGCTGCACAAACAGACCGGCTTCGCGTTCCGTTTCTATATAGATCCCCTGATCTGCCGGGGCTCCCTGGACTACAGTCCCTTGATACATATCCGTGGTATCGATCAGGATTTCTTCTTTTCCCCGGCGGCCAAACTGACTGGTAGCCTGAGCCATTCCTGGTGCGCCGCCTCCGCTTCCTGGGGTTCCTCCAGCACCTGGCAGTGGTCCTCCGCCAGTGGGATACATAGGCGTTCCGCCTGCAGGAGGTATCAATCCACCGCCGCCCAAGCCGCCTAAAGCTCCTAATGCCGTCGCAATCAATCCCGGAACGATAACACCCGTAACCGCTTCCGTAGTGTTGGCAGGTCCGGGTATACTGCCGACAGAACCGACTCCAGCCGGGCTGTGGCTATGTCCTGCCGAGGTTCCCTGCCTGGTCCCGGCACCCCCGGGGGCGGTGCCGGTAATTTCAAAATGGGGCGTTGCCATCACATAGGACATCCCTTTACCGCCCGAATCTCCATTCTGTGACCATGTAGACGGATCGGCGTCGATGATGGTGTAGGTACCGGCAGGAATGACGATATTCGGATACACAAACCAATTGGCATTGGGTACCCCGCCTTGTCCCGGCGTTCCTACCGCCTGCCAGGGACCGTATATCTTCCCGTTCTGGTCCTTTAAGCCTATGGTTCCCGGGGATGCTCCCCGGGCGTTGTTCCAGTGATAATTATGGATCTCAGTCACCAAATGGGGACTGTTGATTTTAAAAGTAGTGGGAACCGTGGGTCCATTGTTAACCGCCATGATATTAGTGGTATCGGCCACGCGGATCGGTTCTTCAAGAGGTTCTGCGGTAGCCGGCACAGAGGCTCGCGGCGCAGTATCTGCGGCCGGTTTTTCTTCTGCTGCAGAAGTCCCTGATTCTATATCCGGGGCAGCCTGACTCAAGAGGCCTGCTCTCTCCATTCCGTCCAGGGTCTGCTGGGCAATGCTCTTGGCAGCGGCCATATCAGCATTTTTGCTTTGGCCGGTATTCAACGTTTCTACAGTTATGAAATAGTCCGGCAGCACGACCCCGATACCTACCCCGTAATCTGTGCTGTATTCCCTTACTTCACAGCCTTTCAGCTGAGTGGTTTGCATGTAAGAGACCTGCGATATACTATCCACATAATCGATCATGATTTGTATTTCATCCGCTTCGACCGGTCCTAAAACACTAAGCATACAGCCGCCGTTTCCGAGGTCTCCCATACCGGCATGAATGGCAAAACCATAGCCGGTAGCTTCTTCCTGCCCGAACTCGAATTCCGCTGAACCAAGGTTAGCATTGGACACCTGGGTAACTACATCCCCTACTCCCGCAGCTAAAGCAGCTTGAGGCGAACCAGCCATACACATCAGCAAGACAAATGTTGTCATGATGATGGTTATTAAAGAGCTTTTTATATGTTTGCGTCTGGCAGCTAAATATAGGATCGACAAGCTTCTCACCTCCTGTTGCTTATGGCAAAATGCCGGTCAGCATCATCCATAGCGTCGAAAGCACCATTGCTACCAGGGTCGGAATCATTACATTTTTTAACCCCTGGGCGCCTCTTTTCATGGCTTCAGTCCCAGCGGTGGCAGCTGCGGTGGTAATGGCCGCCGAAGCAAAGGGCATGATCGCATTCCACCCTAATAAGGCCAAAGCCAGTATGGCTAAAACTGTAAAAGGGATCATAAACATCATGCCGGTCCCCACGGCTTCCCGGGCAAACCCTCCGTCTGCTTGCCGCACAGCTGCATTGCCGCTGTTAAATGCTATGATCAGCAGATTCACCGCCAGTAAGCCCACCACGATGGCAACAATGAGAGAGAATATCAAAGTAGTGAATTTAAATTCCGGTCTGCTGAAGGGTATCAATACCCCGAATATAACGAAACACAGATAAGTCGGCCACAATTTGACCCCCTCCGGTCCGGCTCCTGCTGCATATCCCAGTTTAGTATCCACGTTTTTCTCCTCCTGTCTCTTCATTGATCGGTCCGCGTTCTGCTAACCACCGAATTTCCCCAGCAATGCCCAGCCGATCAGGAGGATGGCACCGCATAGGGTGGTCATGGCAATGCTGAAAGCTACCCGTTCCCCTGACATTTGTTTGATGGTGTACATGGTAGGCCTCAGTGCCCATAAAACCCCGGTAACTCCGAAGGCGACCGCGGTCTTCCAGCCAAATGCCAGGGAAAAGATCAATCCGCTTAAGGCATAGACAAAAGTTGCCGAATACCCCAGGGCAAAGGTGGATATAGCCCACTCCATGGTGAGGCCCCGCTGTTCTGCCTGGGATAAGGCCCAGACCATCACGGCCAGCAAAGCGATCCCGGCGGTGCCATATAGGAGTCCCAGCATAGTTATCAGGACCACCGCACTCGTTTCTACCTGCCCGTTCCGCAGCAGGTCAAGCCCGGTCTGCAGGAAAAAAAGCGTGAATGATAAACCGGAGACCATCAGGGAATAAGGCCAGGGAATCTTTATCATCTGGTTTTTAACGACTTCGCCTGGATTGATCATCATGTTCAGAATTGTTTTCCAGCGAGGTGGTGCTGGTGCTGCTATGGTATTCATAGGTGTGTTGATCCCTCCTGTCTATGTTTTTATTAATGATGTCATTGATGTATGGGTCACAGGTACAAATCATGCCCGGGCAGGTGAAGAATAGTGCCGACTCTTAAACCCGGTGCCGGTAACTACTGATCATGCCATGCTATGGCAGGCGGCAGGGGGTTGCTCAAAAGTTTCCATGATTAAAAATGAATTTGTCACCAAATTCCTGGGCAAGATTCCTGGTTAGTTCCTTTAGGTCATCGGAAAGTGAAATACTACCGAGATAGGTATGGCTGTGGGTAGTGATTTCCAAATCTGCGGAGGTCATGTTTCGGCTGATAATGCTGACCGACTTGAGCTCTTTGCGCTCTATTACCAGACGTTCTGTCTCCGAGCTGTCCTGAGGGGTCAAAATGATCTGCTCCCCTGCAATGGTCAAATAATAAGCTTGGGTTTTAAAAAACCCTACTTTCAACTTGATTTCAAAGGTCACAATGTTCACCTCTGCTTAAATTTTAGCAATTACATTTGTTAATGTGATCAAACAGGACAAATTGGCAATGCCAAATTATTGGCACGATTTGTGCCTAAGGGGATGGAAAATTTGTAGAATGGTATTATAATCCCGTCTTTGACACTTAGAGAGAATAAAAAAGCTCGCAAATCCCCAAAAACAGGGTAGCGCGAGCTTTTTGCGTGTTAATAAAAAGTGAGTACTATTTGGCTAAGACTTAGTAGCTTTAAAAATATTTTTCATCTGCCGCATGGGGAGTATCTGGTAGTCAGTACGGAAACCAAAAACATCATGAAGACTGTCGGTGAAATCCGTTCTCATATAGGTGGGGACAAACCCCTCCCCCTTGACCTCATAGAAATTCATGTCCCGCAGCCCCTGGACGATTTCACTGCAGGTGTACTGCCCACCCAGCTTCTTCTCCAAGAGTCGGTAGATCACCAGCGCGATAAAACATATAATGAAATGCGCCGTGATCCTGTCGTCGCGGCTAAGGAATACCGGCCTAGCCTCAAACTCGCTTTTCATGATCCTGAAGCACTCCTCGATTTGCCAACGCCTTTTGTTTACCATAAGGACGGCGGCTGCTTCGCCGTCAAGGTTAGTGCAGACCGCGTAGAAACCATCAAAAGCCTCCTCCTTCTGGATGACAAAACTATCAATTTCATATACTGCTTTGCTGGCGACCTCCCCCTCTGAGGTAACACTGGTTTTCTTGATAAAACGCTTGTAGTCGTTTTGGTTCACCTTTGTAAGTTTTCCCAAATTCGTGTTAAGGACTTTGCGTGCCCGCTCAATTTGGGCATTCCTGACCTTGCGTTGGTAATTTTGGTACTTTAGCGAAAAAGACACAATAAGCTTCTGCTCCAGCCCGTCCTCCACAATCCAGCGCTCCTTGTAAAAAGTCTTTTCAAAATCATTTATCTCATCAAGCTTGTCCAGACTATATATGGAGCCGTTGCCCGAAAGGCGCCAGCCTTCAGGGCTTAATGCCCATTCCTTTAGATGCTTCTTCAGCTTCTTGACCGACTGCGTAGTGATGAAAGCCCGCTCGCCCTGGTTGTTGAACTGCCGGTTGCTATTGGAGGCGAGCCCGGCATCGGTGCAGACGATAAATTTGGAGCAGTTAAAGTCGGAAAGAATTTTCTCCTCCAGCGGCTTTAGCGTCAGCTGCTCGTTAGTATTGCCTTTGCTGATATATACGGCTAAGGGCACCCCGTCCCCATCCATGAAAAGCCCCATCTGGACGATGGGGTTGGGGCGGTGCTCTTTAGAGTAGCCGTATTGCTTGATGCCTGACTCCTGCTCAATTTCGAAGAAGTAATTAGTGCAGTCGTAGTACAGCACCTGCGTGTTTCTCTTAGATACACCCAGGCTGTTGGAGTAAAGGGACGCTTGGATAGAGTCAGCCTCTTTGGCTATTATCTCCAACGCACGGTAGATTTGGTGGAGCTCAAACGAAGGCTGCTCCATGAACCTTGAGGAAAGCTGGTATGTAGAAAGCTTAGAAGAAGGGTAGATGATCCTGCCGTAGATAAGCCTGGATAGGATGGAGTCCAGGTCGTAAGAGAACTTGTACTTCTTAGCAATATCCCGGGACATTTTATCAAGCTTAAGCTCATGATATATCTTCTGCAGAAAAAGATAACCGCCATTGAAAGAATGTTGTTCACCCTTGGGGATAAGCTTGTTTGGAGAGTAAGGCACCATAATTTTGCACTTATTCTCTTTTTCCTGTTTGTTAAGCTCCGCAATATACTCTTTGGCCCACTCATAAGGGTCTTGCCCGCCCAATTTTTCCTTAAGTTCATCATATGTACCAAGCTTTTCAACTATCTTGGAAGAATGAACGCCATTGACATAGGTGGACTTTATGACATAAAGCGAAGCAGCATTTTTTGACTTAGAAACTTTCAAGCGCATTAAAGCACCTCCCATCCCCTATATTATGACACATTACTCAAAAGTACTCAATATATAAATGGAAAAATTGACAAAAATATTAGCCCTTTCCGGGCTTCTCTAGGCTTTTTCTTCTATTCAACTGTCAAAAACCCGTGAAATACTACCGAGATAGGTATGGCTGTGGGTAGTGATTTCCAAATCTGCGGAGGTCATGTTTCGGCTGATAATGCTGACCGACTTGAGCTCTTTGCGCTCTATTACCAGACGTTCTGTCTCCGAGCTGTCCTGAGGGGTCAAAATGATCTGCTCCCCTGCAATGGTCAAATAATAAGCTTGGGTTTTAAAAAACCCTACTTTCAACTTGATTTCAAAGGTCACAATGTTCACCTCTGCTTAAATTTTAGCAATTACATTTGTTAATGTGATCAAACAGGACAAATTGGCAATGCCAAATTATTGGCACGATTTGTGCCTAAGGGGATGGAAAATTTGTAGAATGGTATTATAATATGTTTTATAAGGAGGGGCGGATTTTGACATTTGATGAAAAACTAGATTTACTCATGAATATTACCAGAACCTCCAACAGCCTGCTAGCCCGCAATATTGCCCTGGATGCTTCCTTTATAAGCCGTTTGCGCCGGGGAGTCCGTGCCCCGGTGGAGAGTGCCGGATACATCCCGGCCATGGCCAGGTATTTTTCCCGTATATGCAATTCTGATTATCAAAAAGCTGCCCTGTTTGAAGCCATTAAAAACAGTTCCCCCATCAAACCTCATGAAGCAGACACAATGGAACACCTGCTCCTAAAATGGCTGCAGGAAAAAAAGCCTGATAATCCAAGTTCGATTGATAATTTTCTCATGGAAGTGGGACACTTTCAATTTAAAAGGAATGCTCCTGCTGTGGAGGAGTCGGCAGCTATCATTGATCCCGGTCCCCTAAAGGATGTGGAAATGTTTTATGGCGTGGAAGGGAAGCGTATGGCCGCTTTGTATTTTCTTACGCTGGTGTTTCAGAACAAAACTCCACAAACCCTGTTACTATATAGTAACGAGGATCTAAGCTGGCTGTCAGATGATCCAGAATATTTTGCCCGCTGGTCAGCCCTTATGTTTCAGGTATTAAAAAATGGCAACCGAATCAAAATTATTCATACCATTAACCGTGATTTTGATGAAATGTTGACCGGTATTAAAGGCTGGGTGCCAATTTACATGACTGGGTCCATAGAACCTTATTATTGCCCGAAAACCCGCGATGGTATTTTCCGGCGCACCTTATTTATTGCTCCTCAAACAGCCGCCGTATCATCTTCCTCGGTACGGGATGAGATCAAAAATACCGCCAACATACTTTTTACCCGCCAGGAAGCGATTCAGGCCCTGCAGAGCGAGTATCATGATTATTTGACTCTCTGCCGGCCTCTGATGCGTATATTCAACCCTTTCAACCCGGGAAATTATTTAGAAACCTTAGCCGAATTTGAAGCGGAAAAAGGCGATACCATTTTAAAAACAAATTCTCTCAGCAATATAACCATGCCGGCTCAGCTTATCTCGCTCCTGATAGAGCATCTTCCCAATACATCTGCCGAACCGCTGCTGGCCTATCAACAAGAAAAAACCAGCCGCTTTCTCGCTCTGCTGAAAGATCACTGCTTTACAGAAATAATTACCTTGCCGGAGCTTGAAACCATCTTGCAAGGCAGGGTGGTCATGGGTTTCTCTGACATGCCCAATGGAGTGCCGGTGTATTACACGCCCCAGGAATATAAAGAGCATCTGGAAAATGTGATTAAATTGCTGAAAAATCATAAAAATTATCATGTTCATTTAACCAGTGACAATCATCTGGACGGCAGCATGGTCTATGTAAAAGAAGGCGTAGGGGTTTTGTTGGGCAAGACTACTTCACCCTCGGTTATTTTTGCCATCAATGAAAGCAACATGACCGCTGCCTTCTGGGAGTACATGAATATCCATCTGCTGAAAGTTGCAGATGATAAATCTGACCGACAAGCAACCATCGCCCGTCTGGAAAGCATCGCGGCCCAACTTTAATACCAAGGGCCAACAGAGGGCCAACAGAGGGACGTTCTTTTTGTTGGCTTTCTAGGCATTAAAAATAATATCAACACTAATCCCGGTAACTCGGGGTTTGTCAAAACTTTTGTGTAAATAGAATTCCAATACATGGGTATAATACTATTAATCTTGCCTGCCAGGAGGATAGGGCAATGCTGGAGAGCAACCCGAGCGCCTGACAGGATTCGACCGAGAGGTGTAGGGGGTACAGCGTTTGTGCCCCCAAATTATTTATAACTGTTAATCCGCAAAATCATGGCTCCCGAGGGGGGCCTTTTTTCTCGAATTAAACAATTTGCCACTATAATGAATGCCCAGGTAAAGTGCAAATAATTATCGTTTTGTTTTAGTATTGAAAATACTATAGAATCTGTTGTGGGATGTGGTAATCTTGCAGCAGATCTATCTAACACTGGCTTAAGCGCTTAGGCCTCCTTAAATTATCAATACTTGGGGAGGTTATTTGCTGATGCTTGATAATGAAAAAAGGGAACAAATTGCACTTAAGAGGTTTTCGCTGATCAGCCCGGTCCTTAACGGACAAGTAACTAATCAAAAAGAATACTTTATCGAAGTCACAGGTAAGGCCATCAATATGCCCCATTATGGAATGCGCATGTATTCTCCCAAAACCATAGCCGGCTGGCTTAATGGTTACCGACGTGGCGGTATTGATGCTCTTAAACCGGGTTGCCGCTCGGATCGGGGTAAATCCCGTAAAATCAACGATGAGCTAGTGGAAATTATCAGGGAAAAGCGCTTGCAAGAACCTAGAATTAACAGCAGTATGCTTTATGACTCTCTGGTTAAAGATGGGATGATATTACCACAGGATATATCTATTGCTACCTTCTACCGCTTCCTGGCGGCCAATCCGGATTTAACCGCTGTCAAAGAACCGGGTGAAGAGAAAGAAATGAAGAGATTTGCTCATCAATACATCAATGAACTTTGGCAAAGCGATGCGTTGTACGGGGTTTACCTTAAGGTAGGTAAGAGCAAAAAGCAGACATACTTAATAGCGTTTATCGATGACGCGAGCAGGTATATTACCTATAGCCAGTGGTCCTTTAGCCAAAATTTCTCCGCGCTTAGAGCAGTGTTTAAAGAAGCGATTTTAAGAAAAGGTATTCCTTCAATGGTCTATAAACCCATCCTTCTTTATCATGAGGGGAAAAGGATGGGAGAAGCAAGGCAGGTTAACTTTCACGAAAATGCCCATGCGAAAAGAAAAGGCCCCGGCAGGCCCATAAAAGTTAAATCCGCAGATTTAATAGATGCCGGTAACGGGGTGGAAAAGGCTCCTGCTGATAGCTACAATCATATATCGTTTTTTAGTATTTCCATAAGCAACCCCCCGGAGGTCTGAGGATCATAAAGGATATCTTCCATCCCCGGAGTCAACCGCCCCTTAATAATAACGTTATCTTTAACCAGTCCGGTTAACGAAAGCCACTTTTTTTCCCTTCATGCAAATATACCAACTTCGGCTCTGCATGTCGCCCATCCTGAAGCGCTACGTGGTCTTCATCAGCTTCTAACTGTACCTCGTCAGTAAATTTACCACTGATTGTTGCTGCGATGTCTTGTATAATAGGTGCCATAAGACTATCTCCTTTCTTTGATAGGTGGTCTTTAGTTGCAACTACTATTTTATCAAAGGGGAGATTCTCTTTTTATTTTCCCAAGGTAATTTTACGCTAACCAACAAAATTGACTAAACAGAGAGAACTTCTCTCTGTTTGGTTGACTCTTGAATCTTAACAACATATAATGAGTCTTGCTGGGGTGAGGGCAGAACCCCGATTGATGATCAGTTCATTAGGATTTCCAATCTTGCTGCATGGAATTGGCGGGATATCCAGGCGCCAAGGGGGGCCATCTGAATTGGGACCACCTTGAAAGGGTCGAATTCATCTCCCCTGGCTATTTTACGACGCGGGATGGAGCAGTTGGTAGCTCGTCGGGCTCATAACCCGAAGGTTGCCGGTTCAAGTCCGGCTCCCGCAACCATTTACCTGTGAATCCAACCATACCGAATAGAGGGACGTTTTTTTGTTTGCTAAATAAAAAAACGTCCCTCTGTTTGGTATTGGCAAGCAATTTTCTCTATGTTAGTATGGTACTGATACCAGGTAAACTATAATAGTGATAATAGTTTACTTGCACGGTTTAAGCGGGGGTGTTGGGGATGAATCGGAAAAAGGCATGGGGCCTTGCGCTGTTACTTATTCTGCTGGGAACAGCTTCATTTTTTTATTACCACTACTATTACCAGAACAGTGATAAACTGCTGCAGGCCTGCGGAACTATTGAGGCAACAACGGTTGAAATAAGCGCCCGCTTAAACGGAACTATTGAAAGCCTGCCGGTTGAGTCAGGGCGAGCAGGTGCAAGCAGGACATCTGCTGGCAGTTTTGTCGCGCAATGATCTGCTGGTGCAGCGGGAAAGGGATGCCCTGGGGGTAGCGGTAGCCGAGGCTCGCTACAATGACCTGCTAGCGGGGTTTCGAGTCGAGGAAATTGAAGAAGCCGCCGCCAATCTCAGTCTGGCCCGGGCTAATTTGGAACAGGCCCATGTTGACCTGAACCGGGTCCAGCAATTGTTTGATGAAGGGGTAGTTTCCCAGGAAAAGCTGGAGGCAGCTCAGTTAAACAAGGCCACCCGCGAAAAGCAGGCAGAGTCAGCCCAAGCCCGGCTTAAGCTGCTTGAATCAGGCAATCGTCCCGAGGTAGTCTCCGCTGCGGCAGCAGAGTTAAAGCGAAGCAAAGCTGTTCTTAAAACCACGGAAGTTATGCTGGAGGATCTGAAGCTAATGTCCCCGCTTAATGGCACCGTCACCAGCAAGAATTATGAAGTCGGAGAATATGTACCTGTGGGGGCTGCCTTGCTCAGCATAAGCGACTTAAACCACCTCTGGATCAATGTCTATATCCCTGCCGATGATCTGCCCCGGGTCAAGCTAAACCAGCCGGTAAAGATTACTGTAAGCGGTAGTGATCAGGTTTTTAGCGGCACTGTTTCATATATCGCTTCGCGGGGAGAGTTTACTCCCAAAACCATACAGACCAAAAAAGAACGGGCCAATGTGGTTTTTGCCGTTAAAGTAATGGTAAATGATCAGGAGCAGATCCTTAAACCGGGTATGCCCGCTGATGTTACCTTTACCGGGAGTTGAACACGGTGATTGAGGTTAAAGACCTTACCAAAACCTTTGCCAACAAGGCTGCTGTTGATCGAGTAAGCTTTTCTGTCAAGGGGCAAAGCATATTCGGGCTGATTGGTCCCGATGGCGCCGGCAAGACTACCCTGTTCAGGATAATCTGCGGCCTGCTTCGAGCTGATAGCGGGCAGGTGCTGCTGAACGGGGGGGATGCTAACCGACTGCGCAAGGAGCAAATGGGATATATGCCCCAACGCTTCAGCCTCTACGGCGACCTTACCGTTATGGAGAACATTAACTTCTTCGGTTCATTATATTCGCTGGATAGCAACCTGATCGTGCAACGTGCCGATGAAATCCTGAATATCACCGGGCTCATTCCCTTCAAAAACAGATTTGCCCACCAGCTCTCCGGAGGCATGAAACAGAAGCTGTCCTTAAGCTGTGCCCTGCTCACCCGCCCGCAGATTCTTATCCTGGATGAGCCCACTTACGGGGTAGATCCGGCTTCGCGCCAGGAGTTTTGGAAGATTCTTTATCAGCTTAACCATGAAGGTATGACCGTGTTGCTGTCCACTCCCTATATGGACGAGGCCGAGCTGTGCCATCAGCTGGCCTTCATCAACCAGGGGCGCCTGCTGGCAGTGGATTCGCCGGATAACCTGAAGAAGAGGCTTGAGCACCAGGTGCTGGAGGTTAGAAGCAAGATCAAAGACCCCTATCTTTTTAACGGCCTGCCCGGAGTGCTTTACAGCTCTTTCTATGGCTACAAGCATCGTCTTATTGTGGAAGACTTGGAATCAAGCCGCATGGTGATAACCCAGAAGTTTGAGCCGCAGAGTGGCGCAAGCTTCTCCCTCATGGAGGTGGAAGCTTCCATGGAAGACCTTTTTGTTTACCTGACCGAAACCGCTTTGGGGAAACAGGGAGCATCGTGATATGGCTGATGTGGTCAAAACCTTTAATCTCAGCAGAAAATTCGGCAGCTTTATGGCCGTAGACAATATCAATCTTACCATTAGCAGAGGAGAAGTCTGTGGTTTTCTGGGTCCCAATGGAGCGGGAAAATCAACCGCCATACGCATGCTCTGTGGGATTCTTAAACCAAGCGCCGGCAAGGCCGAAGTCCTGGGATTTGATGTGGAACAAGAGAGTGAGAAAATCAAACCCCTGATCGGCTACATGTCCCAGAAATTCAGCCTCTATAATGATTTGACCGTAAGGGAAAACCTGGACTTCTATGCCGGTATATACAGCATTCCGCTGCGGGAGAGAAAAAAGCGCATTGAGGAAATGATTGCACTGGCGGATATGGAAGGTGAAGAAAGCGCCCTGGTGGCCTCCTTAAGCCCGGGAGTGAAGCAGCGCCTGGCGCTGGGTTGTGCCATTATGGCCCGCCCGGCTTTGATATTTCTGGATGAACCTACCAGTGGGGTAAGCCCCACCGCACGGCGGCAGTTTTTTAACATTATCCAGGAACTGGCGGCCGGTGGAGCAACCATTATTGTCTCCACCCATTTTATGGACGAGGCGGAGCGCTGTGACAAAATCGCTTTTTTCCATCAGGGACGCTTACTGGCCCTGGATAGTCCGGATCAGCTAAAAAATAGTCTCAACGGGTGCCTAATAAATTTGGATTTACCGAACCCCATTGAACAGATCCCGGCTTTGAACGCTCTTCCTTTTGTCAGGGAATGCAGCTTTCATGGACTTTCCCTGCGTCTTTTGGTAGACAGCACTGATTGCCTGGAAGATTTGCACCAGATTACCGGGGTCAAACCTGTTAAGATCAGCCCCGCTCTGGAGGATGTTTTTATCAACCTTCTGCATCAACAGAAGCAGGAAAGGCAGGAGTCGTAATGAACAGGACCATCGCCGTCATTAAAAAAGAGTTTCTGCAGATGAAAAGAGATCGCCTCACCCTGGCCCTGATTTTTATGGTCCCACTGGTGCAACTGCTGCTTTTCGGCTATGCCATTCAAACCGAGGTCAAGCATATCCCTACGGTGGTTTTTGACCAGTCCCTGTCCGCGTCCAGTCGTGAGATGTTGGAAGCCTTCAGCGCTTCCGGTTATTTTGACATTACTCAGGCCGCCGGCAGCTTTGACGATGTTACCCGCCAGATTGATAGCGGCACAGCCCGGGTGGGCATCATCTTTCCGCCTGATTTTGAGCAGCAGCTCCAACGGGGGGCACCAGGGGTAGTACAGGTAGTTGTTGATGCCAGTGACAGCATGGTGTCCAATCAAGCTATTGCTACGGCTAATTCCATCGGTTTACTCAAATCCCAGCAGGTGCTGTTCCAAAAAAGCCGGGTTATTTCACCTCCCTATGACATACGGGTGCGGCCCTGGTACAATCCGGACGGTATCACCGCTTTCTTTATGGTGCCGGCCATACTGGGAATAATCGTAACCATGACCATGGTCATAATCACTTCCGTAGCCATAGTGCGGGAAAGAGAACAGGGCACTATGGAGCAATTGCTGGTTACCCCGGTCAAGCCACTGGAGCTGATGATAGGAAAAATTATCCCCTATATTGTTCTGGGCTATTTGCAGATAACCGTGGCCTTGCTGGTGGCGGTTCTGGTATTTCAGGTGCCTATACGGGGCAGCCTGATGCAGCTGTATCTGCTCACCCTGTTTTTTATAACCGCCTCTTTGGGCTTGGGACTGATGATATCAAATCTGGCCCAGACCCAGATGCAGGCCTTTCAAATGTCATTTTTCGTAATGCTGCCCAGTATACTGCTGTCTGGATTTCTTTTTCCCCGCGCTGCCATGCCCAAAATAATTTATTACATCAGCTATCTCATTCCCCTTACCTATTACCTTGATATTATCCGGGGCATTGTGCTAAAGGGCATCGGATTCAACTACCTGCTGGGACAGGTGACATCACTACTGGTCTTTTCTATACTGGTTCTTAGTATCAGCGTTTTAAAATTCAGGAAAACCATCAATTAACAAAAGGGGTTGCCTATGGATATCCGGTCAAGAATCATAAAGGCCTGCCGGGAACTTGCCTTAAAACATGGATTGCATGGATTTACCATGGACTCTCTGGCTCTGCAGGCCGGGGTTAGCAAGCGTACCGTTTACCGGTATTTTGACAGCAAAGCGAACGTTATTGAAGCCACTTTAGACGATTTTATGCAGAGTGCCGCAGCAGAGGTGCAGCTAATTCTAGCCCGGGAGCAGAATCCGGCCGCCTATTTTAACGCTCTGCTCAATTACCTTTTTACCCGGGGGCAGTTTTTAATCAATACTTCTACCTTGAACGACCTGCGTATATACTATCCTCACCTGTGGAATAAAATAGATGCTTTTCGCTTAAGCCAGCTGCGTAAGGTCTTGAATCAGTTGATAGCCAACAACCCTTCTCTCCGACATGATATTGATCCCCGGGTGCTGGCGGCGGTACTGACAGCTGTTATTCAGAATGTCTTAAACCCCGACTTTATCCTGGAAAACAACCTTACCTTCGAAGAGACCGCCCGGCAGTTAAGCCTCATATTTTCCACCTTTTTAACACCCCAACAGTAGCGGCATTATGTATAAGTCCGGGGACTGTCCCCGGGCTTATGCTATTTAATTCCTTTATTTGTTATTTGTTGTTATTGCGGATATAGTTTTGCTACAATTGAAAAAAAAGGAGGATTTGAAACCCTTGTTTTATCTATGGTGCTAATTGCACTTGGGAATGTCTGATGGAGGTGTTAGGTATTCATGCAAAGAAGATTAAGCGTATTGTTGTTGCTCAGTGTGTTTTTCCTGTCTTGTTTTGCGGGGATTGTCCAGGCTGACACAAATTTAATCGGTCCAAATTTGCCCAATTCACTTGATAAAGATCCCTTCCTGAAGGATCCCATCCCGCTGAAGGATCCCTACCTGGAAGTGACTCCAAGCAGCCAAACCGTCCAAGTGGGCGAGACTGCCACTTATCAAGCCCTGTTGCACCTGACCACCGGAGCGGCTGAAGATGTGACCAACCAATGCAAATGGAGTATCGCAGATCCCCTGGCTACAGAAGATGACAAAGGGATATACACCGGAACCACACCGGGAAGCACTGAAATTACGGCCTTCTATTCAAAGCCTTCTACAGTCCTGACCCATTATGTGCCGCCCCTGGAATTGGAAGCACAGGCTCAGCTTACCGTAGTTGAAAAACAGATATCGGTCAGATACAGCCTGGAAGTGAAACCGGAAACCGCCTCCATAATGGTAGGGGAAACCCAGCAATATCGGGCAATTCTGCATGCCAGCGAACAGCCCGACAAAGATGTGACCGAAGATTCCTACTGGAGCCTTTCTCCGAATATCGCCGATATGATTGACTCAGGATTATACCGGGGCACAATCAAGGGTACCGCCAAGGTAATTGCCACTTACGGCAAAGCCACACCGGCCGAATTGACTGACAGCGCGGTGCTTATTGTGGACAGTTTCGGTCCTCCTCCCCCCACCGAGAACCTGCCCGAGGGCAAGATGATTGACCGCCAGCCCGGCTATATTACACTCAGCAAACCGCTGAACCTGAGCACTCCAGCAGAGCAATTCACCATGGACTACAATGCCTCGGCCATGGATAGTAATCCTGACCGCTACCCCAAAGTCTTTTATTGGAACAGCACCTATGAAAAATGGGTGGCCCTGGCCAGCTATCCTGTTGCTCCCGGCAAGGTAAGCGCCATTAATGACGGACTCTATTCAGGCTGGTTTGTCGTCATGGGATGCATACAGCCCCGTTTCACAGATACATCCGGGCACTGGGCGGAGAGAACCGCCAACCGTATGAATGGTCTGGGCTTGCTGGAGGGTTATCCCGATGCGGCCAATCCTTCCAGTCTCATACGTCCCGCCGGTCTGGAGAGGGTTATCACCCGCGCCGAATTAACTGCCGCAATTGCGCGCATACTCGGTCTGGCACCGGGAGACACCCACCTGTATCCTTCGTTGTCTTATTTATCAGAGGCTGAAAACAATCTCATCCTCTCCACCCACTATGCGGATGCTGCGGAAATACCACAGTGGGCCTGCTCCTATATTGCCGCCATGACCAAGGCCGGTCTGGTGAATGGCAAAGGAGCCGGCTTCGCCGCCAATGATCCTTTGACCCGCATCGAAGCCGCGGTTATGATTTCCAACGCTTTAAAAAACGTTCCCGGATTCGGAACCCCAGCCGACCTGACCACTTATACTGATTACAGCGATATTCCGGCATGGGCTATGGGACGGGTCGCCAAAGGAACTATCGGTGGATATCCCGATGGGAGCCTGCGCCCCAATCAGCCCATCAAGAGATCCGAATCGATCACCCTGCTGTTAACCCTGCTGCGCGGCCTGAGCTGGTAGATGCCGGAATCAAAGCCCCAGCTTGATTTAATCAGGCCGGGGCTTTTAATAAAAGTTCGCTTTTTTAGGCAGAAAAACAGATTTATAGAGGATTTACTCATATAAAGGGGAATTATGAAAAGAGAAATAAAACGGAGGGGAAGCTATGGCTAAGGAGTTAATTGGCACCATTAAAGCAGAGGGTATGGAGGGTAGAACAGAATTGTGGGCGGTAGAGAAAGGCGACAACTGGCAGATCGTGGTCGTCACCCCCAATGGCGATCAGCAGGAAACCGAGTTTAAGGCCAAATCATCCATTGAAGCCCTGTTGGTTGTCTGCAATCAGTGGGGCACAGAAGAGTGGGATCTACGCCTGGCTGACGAAATGTAGCCAAAACAAACGTACCGACCCCTGTTGGCGCCCCTTAGGGGTGCAGGCAGGGGTCGGTACGTTTGAATCAGGGCAACAGGTCCCCTGATTCACCCCTGTCACCGCAACACTGCGCCCCCTGGCACATCACCTGCCAAAAAGGCGGCAGTTCTTGGCCTGCATCAAGCACAATACAGCTTTTATCGGTTGACAGTTTAAATACAGCTGCCGCCAACCGGGGGATTCCGCGATGTATACCCATGTGCATATAATCTACCTGGTGCCTTTGATTATATGAGAATATTTTTGTAAGAACTCATCTAATGGATAAATGCACTCATCGTATAATCCAAAGCCCATCAAGCAAGATGTGGCAACTTTCAAGTCCGCTTTCGATCCGAAATCAGCACATAGGATCTCCATGCCTTTTTGTAATTCTCTGTATAATGACTTTTTATCAGGATCGTGATTGGCAAAAATCAAAATATATTCCGGGTTGTAGTCGTTGAAAGAGGCAATCTTGTTTATCCCCTTAACCAAGCCCAGTTCAACCTTTTGATTAAAAATCAGCTTGATTTCATCTTTGATTTTTGACAGGTTATTGGGGGCAGACAAGAAGGTATTCATATTTTTTATGTGGGCTACCAGCCCTTCTCGGCCTGCAAGAGACCTGTCCATATACTTCATTTCAATAAATGCCAATCCCAGTCCCTGATTCTGTTTTCTCTGACTGGCCGTGGAGGGCCACTTCACAGCAACCATGTCAATTTTGCCGTTTTTATAGGCATATTCTATATCACAGATATAATAATCGGTGTCATGGGCTGCGCCACCATAGTTATTGTCACGCACGACCATCTGCAGATAATCCCTTTCATTTTTGGAATGTTGGGCCAACCAAAGATCCATGCGGTTTTTTATATTGGCCAGTTCATCAATCCACTGCATAACTGCCGAATCAGTACGGACTGCTTTGAGGCTGGATAAGCGCGCCTTGAGAGAAGGATCATCAAGGTATTTGCTTGCAAAGCTGAACTCATAATAATTTGTATCTTTTTCTCTAATCTTTATGGCATTCCCTCCGCGATAACAAATGTCTATATAATTCTCGCGGATTTCCAGGCACAGAGTCGCATCCGTTTTGATCCTTTGCAGTACCTTATTCAGAACTCCTGATTGCAGATCCTTAATAAAGGTATTCGATAAACCTCGCATTATCAATTCCCCCTATCCTGTTCTAATGCAAATGAATGGTACTTATAAAGATTAAGATGAGTCAAGTTATCTACCTCCTCGAGTTTTAATACCCATCCTCTCCATCCTCAGAGTCGTGTGTATCAGTTGCAGATCGCCTGGCAGCTGTACTTGATCTTTAGTTCATCCCGGACCTGCCCCCATATGCTTATCGGGCCTTAACCTATGTTACTTGATTTTCCATTTTCAAAGGTTCTTTCCCTGCATTCCAGGTCTAAACAATCTCTCCATAATCTATGAGGTGGCAAAAAGAGAGGCTTGATGCTGTGGAGAATCGTTTGGCAGGGACCATTCCCGTAAAACACTGCTTGACCCCTGAAAGCGGCGGCCCTCTCGATGCTTAGCCGCAACACGGTCTAACTGCGCTAACCCGGGAATATATTATATAATCCTCTAATTTATGACCAGGAGGCAATATATGCTGGTATTTTTAAAATGGCTTAGACCGGCCATGTTTACTGTTTTGCTATTGGGGGGTATATCCTATGGCAGTTTTCTTCTGGCCTTGCACCCCAATACCACCACCTGGGAACGGGAAGGAGCTTTGATCCGTAATGTTAATGTTAAGGAAAAGA
Source organism: Syntrophomonadaceae bacterium (assembly GCA_050949825.1). Classification (GTDB taxonomy): domain Bacteria; phylum Bacillota; class Syntrophomonadia; order Syntrophomonadales; family Syntrophomonadaceae; genus DTU019. The sequence continues at coordinate 123,578 of JBMNGL010000018.1, forward strand.
TCGTGGCCTTAACCTTTGATGATGGCCCCGATCCGGTCAGCACCCCCTTGCTGTTGGACATTCTAAGAAGTCACCGGGCACAGGTCACCTTTTTCGTGCTGGGAAGCCGGGTGGAAAAGCATCCCCAAATAATCCGTCAAATGGCTGCTGATGGACATGAAATCGCCAATCACAGTTATTCTCATGCTGATTTTAACCGGCTGCAAAAAGATCAAATTCATGAAGAGATCAAGAAAACCAATCAATTAATTGAGCAGATTGGCGGACAAAGACCGCACTTATTTCGCCCCCCCGGAGGCTATCTATCCCATGAAATGGTCGATCTAACCTTACAAGAGGGCATGGTGGTGGCCTACTGGACCTGGCAGCAAGACAGTAAGGATTGGCGTCGTGGCAACACCGCTGCAGCCATAGCGGCACACATTGTTAAAAATATCCGCCCCGGGCAGATTATCATCCTCCATGATGCCGGTCAAAACGGCTTACAGACCGCGAATGCGGTGAAACTTCTGCTCGAGGAACTGCAGCCCCAAGGCTACCGTTTTGTCAGTATGGGTGAGCTGATTAAACTGGGTTGTGAAAATTGAATTAAACCCTTTTGGTTGCCATAAATTGAATATCCTTAAAGGGGGTGAAATGTTGCCCAGGGTTTTTGGTTTTTATGAAATTAATCCGCAGACGCGCCTTATCCTGGTAGCGGCACTGGTGCTGCTGCTGCTGGCAACCGGCACCATTTATGTACAGGCCTGTTACCGGCAAAGGCCACTGCATGAACTGAGGACTGACAGGAAGATAGTGGCCTTAACCTTTGAGATCAGCTGGGGAGGCGAAACCCCGCCTGCTGTTCTCGATATCCTCAAGGCACACAATGTACAGTGCACATTCTTCCTCTCCGGTCCCTGGGTCTCAGAAAACCCGGAAATGACGCAGCGCATTCAGGCAGACGGTCATGAAATCGCCAGCCATGGCCACCGTCATATCAATCTGTGCAATTTAAGCAAGAGCGAAATAAAGACGGAGATTATGAAGGCCCATCAGGCCATTGGCGCTGTTACCGGAGAGAAACCGCATCTGATCCGCACCCCCAACGGCGATTGTAATGATACTGTCCTGGCAGCTATTCGCGAATGCGATTATGAAGCTGTACAGTGGGGTACCGACACTCTGGATTGGATGAATCCCGGCACAGGCAGAATCATTGAGCGGATTAATAAGCATATACGCCCCGGCGAGATCATCTTCATGCATGCCAGTGATACCTGCAAACAGACCGCTGCAGCCCTGCCCACCATACTCCACAATATACATAATCAGGGCTATCAGGTTGTAACCGTCTCCGAGCTGTTGCAAGAAGCGCGCCGCTGATCTCACCTGAATCAGAAAATAGAAGAAGCCATTTAAGTTTGCTTAAATGGCTTCTTCTTACTCTCTGTCTTCCTGCTCGTCCTCAATGTGCTCCAAGCCAATGGAACGGAGGATTTCATCTATGAGCTTCTTATCCAATTATTTCACCTCCTTGCGGTTTAATCTATTGCTACCCTAACTAGTATAACACTATGGAAACAAAATGGCGAAAAGTTTTGTAAAGATTCGGTTAATTTTTCCTTAAAATTATTCGGCATTTGGTGTAACATTGTCCTGTGCACTGGGAATGTCAGCCCTAATCTCACCCTCTGCGAACATGCTCTGCCGCGGTTTTTTATCGATCATCACCGGACTTGTCAGCGGTGCAGAGGTGGACACCCCCAACTCCCTGAAGCGGCGCGCTGCTACCAAAACCCGGCTTTCCATCGACCCCACCGCCTGGTTGTAACCTTCTACGGCGCGATCCAGGCCTCTGCGAATTTCTTCAAAGTGCCTTGCTAGCACGCCAATGCGCTCATAAAGCGTCTTGCCCAGTCTGCTGATTTCCCGGGCATTATCAGCTATGGCTTCCTGTCTCCAGCCATAGGCTACCGTTTTTAGCAGGGCGATCAAAGTGGTGGGTGTAGCCAGCATAACCCGCTGGCCAGAAGCATACTCGATTAAACCAGGATCGTATTCCAGAGCGGCGCTGAAAAAGGATTCCCCGGGGATAAATAATATGGCAAAATCCGGGGTGGGTTGGAACTGCTCCCAGTAGCTCTTGCTGCCCAGCTTATTGATATGCACCCTTAATTGGCGGGCATGTTCGGCCAGCCTGTATCGTTTCACAGTGTCGTCTTCAGCCTCCAGCGCATCCAGATAAGCCTGCAAGGGAGTTTTGGAATCCACTACCACATTGCGGCCTCCCGGCAGCTTTATAATCAGATCGGGCCGCAGCCTTGAGTCGGGGTCTTGGCTGGTCTGCTGCTCAATAAAATCACAATAATTAATCATCCCTGCCATTTCCACCACCCGGCGCAGCTGGATCTCCCCCCAGCGCCCCCGCACCTCCGGTCTGCGCAGGGCTTTGACCAGGTTGGCGGTTTCACTGTATAATTGGGCCTGGGTGCGCGACATGATACCCACCTGTTCCAGCAGACTGGTATAGGCCCGGGTGCGCTCCTTCTCTATTAACTGCACCTTCTGATCTACCTCCCGCAGGGAATGCAAAACCGGATCAACCAATAATTGAATCGCCTTCTGCCGGTTTTCCAAATCGGAACGGGCACCTTCCTGATATTTTTCCAATGAGGTGGCCGCCAATTCCAAGAAAGATTGATTATTATGGCGTAAGGCTTCCGCCGACAACGATTTAAAGGCATCTGATAATTGCTCCCGGGCCTGGTCCAGCAACTGCCTTTCCCATTCCAGGCGCTGCTGACTATCCTGTAAACGGCCTTGCAGTTCAGTGACCCTGGTTTGCAGTTTATTTTCTTCACGATAGAGATCATCTATTTTTAGATCTTTGCTTGAGATTACCGCTTCCAAATCATCGATGCGCCGGCATCTCTCTTCAGCCGCAGCCCGTTTTTGCTGCTGCTCCTGCAGCTTTAGGCTGAGATTGTCCAATTGCTGCTTCTGTGCCTCGTGGAGCAGCTTCAGTTCCTGCACATACCGTTCTTTGGCCTGCAAATTCTCCTGATATAAGGCTTGTTCGCGTTGCCTGGCCTGTTCATATTGATCCTTCAGAAGGCGCAAACGCCAGTTGAGTGTTAAGCCGATCAACACACCTCCGATGACCATTCCAGCCATAATGCCCATCAATACGGTCCAGTCAAACATCATTTAAAACCCGCTTTCTCCGTATTCCCTGCATTTCAGTATAACCCAATCCAAGACCGGCTTGAACCTGAGATTAACAACTAATCAATACATAATATACTCCGGCTCTGGTCAGGATAAGAAAAACACCTTAAGGAGGCAGTCTATTGTTAACCCGTGATGGCGTCATAGCCCGATACATCCTGGCATTATGCTTTTTTTTCGCCTCGGGAAGCGGTCTGGCCACCGGGTGGCCAGCCACTCTGTGTGGGGTTATGGGCACCATACAATTGGCCAGCGCGCTTCTGCGCTACTCGCCCGGGTTGGATTTGTGGCAGCATTATAATAGGACTTCATGAATATCAGCACCGAACCCTGTCGTTATAAACTGAAAAGCCCGGGTCACCCCGGGCTTTTCATTGCAGTTATCGGTATTATTCCAGCTTCTCCAGCATATCCAAAACCATATCAAAAAAGTAACTTATGTCTTCTTTTTCATTGATTCCGGCTTTAAAACCAACCTCAGGGAAGCGGCCGGAGCAGTTAATCTTAACGTCTACCATGTAATTGGCCTGTTCCATATCGGATTCAATGCTTTCAACCTCGATGTCGTCCCAGTCTTCGTCAAGGATCAACTCTTCTTCATTAAGCAGCTTAGCATAGGCCCTGGCATCGATTTCTTCGCCATGATCAATGATCTGGGTCACTATCCAGAGTATATCTGCAACACTTATTTCCAACTCTTCCGCTAACTGAATAATTTCATTGGCAACCGGAGTAATTTTAAGCAAATCGGACAGATTTACCGGGTCACCTTTACCCCATCTCTTACTCACAGCCTCACCTCCGCATCTAGCTGCATTCCCCGAGTACGTCAACTTTACAACCTGGCCGCAATCCCTTCACCCGCTGTGTTTGACATTTTCTGCCGTCTTTTCTAGGTTCCATTTACTTGATTATATGTGAAGTATGCAAAAAAAAACAGTGCAATAAAAAGGAAATGTTTAATAACTATGTTGCCCCATATACTCCCCAAAAATTATGGCATGAATCCATCCTGAGCCGATTGACTGCAGCCAACAGGGCATAATCGGTGTTCCTTCTTAAGCAGAGAGAACCTGAAGCCGCGGGTTCTGCGCTGTCTGGAAATAAGCCCCCGCCCCCAATGATGATGTGACACAATCCCTGTTATGTCAATTCATCTTGCTAATTAATACGCCCAAAAGGATGATAGCTTACTTGGCCGGATAATGCAAGGCGGGGTTAACCCTTTTTCCCCATTGCCTTATGGCTATACTACTACACCGAAGTGTTGCAGTTGCATACGTCCTGCAACAAGATTGATCTCTGTAAGTGATCCCGGCGGCACTGTCTCTTGCCAGGGATTGGAAATGGATTGCAATTGGCAAAGCATTACCTTGATTACCCCGCCATGGGTGATAATCAGCGTGGTGCCGGCATGTTTCATGCAAATATCCTCAATTGCCTCCAGGCTTCTCCTGGCCAGATCAGAAAACGACTCCCCTCCCGGCACCCGAAAATCCTCGGGGTTGTTGAACCACTGCTCAAACTCTTCGCGGTAGCTGGCATAGACCTGATTAAAGGTTAGTCCCTCCCAGTTGCCAAAATGGAACTCGCGCAGGCGCCTATCGCTGACCGGCTCTATTTGAAAGGGCCGTGCCACAATTGCGGCGGTTTCATGGGCTCGCAACAGATCACTGCAATACACGGCCTCCACCTGTTCAGTGGCCTTAAGATGCTCAGCCAATCGGGCCGCCTGCTGCCTCCCCCTGTCATTAAGAGGGATGTCGGTATGCCCCTGGTATTTCTGTATGGCATTCCACCGGGTTTCTCCATGCCTTATCAGGATTAATTTCATGCTATCTGGCATCCTTTTACAGATTTATTTTTCCCTTAATGCAGTAAGAACACTGCCGTAATGATAAAGATGGTTTCACTGCTCTCGCAAAGTGCGCCGAAGGTATCCCCAGTCATGCCCCCCAGCTGTTTGGCGATCCAGGCTGCTGCCAGCATACTTATCCCTATGGTAATGATCAGGGCGGTTAATGCGGTCCAGGCACAGGCCAGCCAGGCACCGACCAGCAGTACCAGGGCAGCTACAGCTATTTTTATCGGCCCTGCTTCACTGCCGAAGGCAGAACCCAACCCGCTGACCTTGCGGGCGTAGGGGTAGCGGCAGATGGCATACACCATCATAAAGCGGCCTGCCGCGGGGGCCAACAGCAAAACCCAGGTTTTATCCGCCGGCAACAGGCTGTCCAGAAAGGCCAGCTTGAGCAGCAGAATGATGACCAGGGTAATCACCCCCATGGCACCCACACGGCTGTCTTTCATTATCTCCAATTTACGTTCTCTGTCCCGACCGCTAAAAAGGCCGTCGGCAGAATCCATTACCCCATCCAGGTGCAAGGCTCCTGTCATCAGTATCCAGGTGCATAAGATCAGGGCCTCAGCAGCAATCCCCGCTCCCAGTAGCTCCGTTAGTCTGGATACACCGACCAGAATCATTCCAATGATAAAGCCAACTACAGGGTAGTAATAAAGCGAATTGGCAAACTCTTTGTCCCCGGCAATCCTGTTGCCATAAACCGGCGCTATGGTCAGGAAGCTGATGGCCAGCAATAGACTGCGCATATGTTTCCTCCTGGTGCAAACATTTTTTGTGTTCCTAGTTGATCTGTTTTGAATTGGCCTGTCCCGCCAATTTGGCATAATATGGTTTTGCGTCACAATAGACCCAGCTTTATCAGATTTTTAGGGAGTCGGATTTGGTTAGGGTTAAACCGGCTGGGACACATTAAGAATAATACTAAATTGGAGGTAATGCGAATGCATCTGGATTTCAAGAAAAATCTCAACCTGGTTGATCGCAGCATCAGAATCATACTGGGAGTATTCCTTATTGGCCTGGTTATCCTTCAGCCGGTGGCCATCAATAGCACCTGGATGATGGTTTTTGCGGTAATGGGTTTGGGCATGGTGGCTGAAGGACTGAATAGCTACTGACTGGTCTACGACCTTCTTGGTTGGTCAACCGCCCCGCCAGACACGGCTTAATCAAATCATTTTTTAATAGACAGCGTTAATGGCTGTCTTTTTTCCGATGCACCGTCTCACAAGTACCTGCCCAATAGGAATCCCACTATCAAGGCCAGGGTACTACTTATCAGCAGTTTGGCGGTTTCTGCCGGGGGCAGCTTAATAGAACTGCGCACCCTGGTTTCCCACTGGCGCCGCCTTTTCTGCCGCTGGGCGGCACGAACGTCTTCTTCCATTTCGGTAATCATCTTATTGCGCATTTGGTAGATGCGCATCTGTACCTGCTGAGCATCCTCGCCCCAAACAGCCTGGCACCGGCTCTGTAGCCACTGACACTGCTCATTTACAAAAGCAGTACATATGTCCAGGGCTTCAGGCCACTGTCTGCTCTCCGGTATGGCCTCGGCCATCTCAGTGCTGCATACCCGAATGGCATCCAAGACCTGATCCGCGAAGCCGGTAAGTCCAGCGGTGCCACGGGTGGATCGGATCTCCTCTGCATTGTTAGCCGCTTCTTGTACCCTTATTATCATGGTCAACTGCATTTCCTGGAATAGAGCGGTGATATCTATACTGTCCCCTTTCAATTTGTTCATATCGATAACCACCTCACTATTGTTAAGTATTCTCCTTCTTTGCAACGGTTTCCTCCAACTGATGACTGAACCCGCTCACAAAGCGGACCATCTGCATGCAAAGCAGATTAAAGAAGTGTAAAATAAGATACGGAATATAAACAGACTTCACCCCAGCTTTTTGGGGGTTGAGCGTTTTTTCGGGAGGTATTGGCATGAGGCAGCAGAAAAAAAGGCGCAGTTCTCTGCCCACACTGATGATGGGACTTTTGTTGGTTTTAACCCTGCTGCTCATTGGGGCTTACCTGCAGCAGCACCGTCCCGATGCTCCGGCCTCATCGGGTAACGTGCCCACAACACCAGATGACAACGCCCCTAACGACCACTTCGGGATCAGCAGTCATATACTACAGGAGCAATTGAGCCAACTGTGGAATCTCCAGTTTTCACCCCCGCAAACCTCGCAGTCCTATACCCTGAGCCGGGGTACGGGGGCTGTCAATGAGCAGCTGCAGATTAAATGTGAAATCTATGAGCAACAGGCCGCTATTGCCTGGATAGAGCTGAACGCGGATTTCAAGACAATCGCTCCGGACAGCCTGGATCAGGCCTGCCACTACTTCAAATCCACCGCCGCCCTGGTAGGAAACAGCCAGGATGCTGAGCAATTTATGATATGGTTGTCCTCACGGATAAGCGGGCTGCAGTTGGCGCCCCTCAATGATGCGGTTATCGTTGGCAAAAACAAATATACCCTGGCGGTCAGCGGTTCAGACCTTAACTTGATCATAACCCCGGCCCCTCCGCCGCCGGTGATCTACCTAAACGGGCAGAGACTGCACTTTGATGTCAATCCTATCATCGAAGATGGCCGCACCCTGGTTCCACTGCGCGCCATTTTTGAAGCCATGGGGGCTACTGTAACCTGGAATGATGCCACCGCCACAGCCACCGCAGTAAAAGGCAATACCCGGGTGGTGCTGCCCGTAGGCTCCACCACTCCAACTATCAATGGAATAATATTTAAATTGGATGTACCCGCTCGGATTGTTGAGGGACGCACCCTGGCGCCTCTGCGCTTTGTAGGGGAGGCCTTTGGAGGGCGTGTCACCTGGGATGGCGGCACCAATTTGATCACCATTACCACCGATACAGCCGATAAGACCGCTCCCTAAGCATTGTACATTCACAGTCATGAAATTGGGGCGCTCCCTCCCGTGCTGACAGCACTATTATCAACCGGGACAAAAAGGTGAACTGCTGGAAAGAATCCTGCAAAAAAATAGAGCCGTGTCGCGGAAATGGTCACAGCGACACGGTTTTATTGCGAGGAGTTGCCCGGCACTGTTCCGTCAAAGGTGCGGGGCATTCCGGAAAAGTATTGCTCCTTACTCAGAACGGTTCGACTCTTACAGCCCAGGATACATTTCCGTAAACCTTTGCCGGTTCTAATTACCGCAGCAATTTACAATTTATCCTTCACGTTTTTCACCAAAAGCTGCATGGTGCTCAACATGATGTCGGGAGGATAGTAGGCCATGCCGCCTTTGAGATAGCGTTCAAAAACCTGCTGCCCGATCTGTTTCTCATCAACCCCGCTCTGCAGACCGGCTTTGATAAATGCAAAGCCTTCCTCGGCGGCTCGGATGCTCTGCTGCAGATATTCCCCTACTGCTGAGCCCTGCATCACATCGCCATGGGCCATGGCCAAAACCTGCAGGGGAAAGGTTTGAAAACGCTGCAAGGTGCTCATATAGCTGTCATAGTTCTGGAAAAAAACCGGGGAGATCTCCTCAGGCCCCGTCTTGTATCCGGCCGCATCTGAAACGAACATGATCTGGTCGCTCTCCAGGTATGCGGCCAGCGAACAGGGGCTGTGACCCGGCGCATCCAGAATATCCAGCTTGAGGGTGTCGCCCAGAAGCAGGTGATCCCCTTCCCCCACCACCACATCAACTGCGATAGGTCCGGGGGCCGATACCTGTGGAATGGCCTCTATGAAGCCTTGCTGAAGATAGGATTCGCTAACATAACGGTCGCTGGCAAAGGCGCCTGCCATGGCCTTTTCTTTCGACAATACCTTTTGGGTGCTGCTGCTGCCCACCACCAGTGCAGAAGGAAACAGTTGTCTGAGAATGGGAATACCACAAACATGGTCAAAATGTGAGTGCAAAACGACAATGTATTTAATATCCGGTTTCACGGGAAGCTGCTTCCATTGCTGAGCAAAGATTACCGCCCCTGCACTGGTGCCGCACTCGATTAAGGCGGCTTCCTCCTCACCCACCACATAATAGTTGAAATAACCATTGCCGAAAAGCTTAACATGTTCAGTCAGCTGTTGCATGCTTAGTCGCCTCCTCCAAATAATTGCCTGATTGCACCGCCGCAAGTTTTTGGCCTGCTCATGATGCAGGCGGTGGAAAGGGCCGTGCAAAGGTATTGTAATGCACCTTTTGGTAGGGCAGTTTAGTGTCATCATTGGGCGTTTTCTGCTCAGCCGGGTAGCCTATAGCTACAATGGCCAGGACCTCCAAAGAATCCGGCAGATGCAACAATTCCTTTACATAATTCGATGCTGTCTTGCGATCATTGTGCCACCGTTCACGCACCTGTATCCAACATGAACCCAGGCCCATGGCGGTTGCTGTCAGGTGCAGCAGCATTGTACAGATGGATGAATCCTCCACCCAAACATCACATTTGCCCGGATCGGCCGCCACTACAATCCCCAGCGGAGCCTCAGCCAAAAATGATGCGCCGTGCTCCTTGCATAAAGCCAGTTTCTGCAATAGTTCCTGATCTTGCACCACTATGAATTCCCAGGGACGCCGTGCACGGGAAGATGGAGCCATTAAGGCCGCTTTTACAAGCTGCTCCACCTGTTGCGGTTCCAGTTTTCTTTCCTGGAACTTGCGAATACTGCGCCTTCTTCTTAACAAGTCCAGCATGATGTTTCTCCTCCTCCGCAAACTCTAATGTTGTATCCTGTGAGGGCAAGCGGCTATTTGGTATCGGACCGCTGAATTTCGGTTATGATTTGCTCACAAATCACCGAGTTGCCTGCCGCCAATGATACTCCACGCTTCTCGGGCAGGTATGCCACCTGTCCGCCGGCTTCCTCCACCAGCAGGGTGCCGGCAGCCACATCCCAGACACTGAGATTTAACTCCCAATACCCGTCCAGGGTGCCCATGGCTACATTACATAAATCATAGGCTGCTGAGCCCATACGGCGAATGCCCCGCACCCGCGGGGTAAAATGAGCGAAGTAATTGAGGTTGTTGTCAGCGTGGGTGGCACGATCATAAGGAAATCCCGTTGCCAGTACACAATGACTCAGATCGCTCTTTTTTCCCACTGTAATGGGCTGCTCATTAAGAAAAGCGCCTTGACCGCGCACCGCGGTAAACATCTGGTCGAGGATAGGCGCATAAACCACTCCCATAATGATCCGGCCTTGATGCTGCAAGGCGATCGAAATAGAAAAAATGGGCAGCCCCTGCGCATAATTGGTGGTGCCATCCAGGGGATCAATTATCCATAGGTACTCTGATTGGCCGATTTGCTGGCCTTGTTCTTCAGATAAAATGGCGTGCTGCGGGTAGCCATGCCGGATGGCGGTAATCAGGTACTCCTCGGAATAATGATCCACATCGGTAACCAGGTCAATGCCGGAGGATTTCGTCGCCACCCCCAGACTATTGCGGCCCAGATTGGCCTTTTGAATCTCACCGACCGTTTTGGCCCAGCTACAGGTTTGTTCAAGGATTTGATTAATATTCACCACTGTTATATGCATCTGATTGGTTTAAGCAACCAGTTGCTCTCCTTCCCGACTGCCAGTTATAAGCTGGATTTGTACTGCAGTTATGATTTGGGCCTTCTCAATAATTTATACCCCGGCTGCGGTCTTAAAAACAGGGCCAGTTTCAATCATATACCCGGGCGATGAAGAGCGCATCTTTGATTTCATGCCTGCGGCCGCGCCTCAGGGCATGAATTCAAGTTCTTAACCCCGCCTCATTTTATTGAAATGGCCTGGAAAGCTGCTTTCCCAGCCTGGGCTGCCAATCCTTACATCATGCCCTGACCGTGATCACTGCCGCCGTCGACAGTAAGCATCATGTTCAAGGCGTACTGGTCAGCCTCACTGCCGGCACGCAGTTTGCTATACTCGCCAATGTGCAGGTAGTAATCCAAAACATGCTTCATATAAACAACCATCATCTGCACGCCTTTGTCAGATAGATTCAAGAGCAGATACTGCAGAAAGAACATCACTGCGGCCGGCGCGTAATAGTTCTCTTCACCTAAAGGCATGCTGATATCAATATCCCGGTCCAGGTCGTTGGTGCCATAAAACTGGGAGCGATAAATTCGCTGCGGAGTTTCATCGGAATCCGTCAAGAGCTGGTCTTTCTCCAGCACATTAACGCGGGGCACCCTACCATCCTCCAGCCGATTGTTGGCCATAGCGCAAAAATAATCATACACATTGAGCAGCAAGGCGCTGGAGGTACTGCATTGCCCCAGGGTAAACAGGATTTTGGATAAAAACATGCTAAAAAAGCGGATAACATCGAGTTCCCTAACATCAAACAAATAAGCTGTGATACCCACCCCGGCCCGCTTCTGATCAAAGAAGTTGATCTCCAGTTTGCACATGGTACCACCTGCAATCTGTTTGAATATCCCTCCCATTGCATTCCCACCTTATTTATTACCTTTTGTACTATTATACCAAAAAAGCCCGCTAATTCCTGACCTTATAACAGCAGTCTGTGGTTTGCCGCTTACCAGCCCGGATACTTAACCCGCCACTCTTCATCATCGCGATAAGCCGTTAATAAATCCCTTCCCACCTCTGCAATGACCTCACGCAATTCCAACCGTTCCAGCCACTCCTGAGGCAGCGCCGAGCGGCCCAGATAGGCTCCCAGGATGTTTCCACAGATAGCGCCGGTGCTGTCACTATCCCCGTTATGATTTACTGCCAGAATCACCCCCTGACGAAAATCATGGGGTGACTTAAGGGCACAGTAAACCGCAATAGCCAGGGCTTCATCCCCTACCCAGCCCTCGCCCAGTTGCTTGTAACAGGTGACTACGGGGAGATCGCTATGGGCCAATTGCACCGCATGCTCCAGGCGGGCTGGCAAATCTTCATGTTGAGGCTGTTGCCTCAGCACCTGCAGGGCTCGCTGTATAGCCTCTTCCAGTTCTGCGCCGGCCATCAATTCGTAAATAATCCGGGCCAGGACACCGGCGGGAAGAATCCCCGCGCTATGCCCGTGGGTCAAAGCCGCAATCTCACTGGACAGGTGGAAAGGATCACACCCCAGATCAATCATGCCTACCGGCGCCGCCCGCATCACTGCACCACAGCCTTTGCTCTGGTTGATCCTCTTATCCAGTGTTCCCATATCCGGGCTCATCATGGCTGATGTACAGGTTAAACCAGGAGATTGTTGCTTAAAAAGCTCAACTTGCCGGATAAGAAAGCCATCATCGCTGGAGTACCCGCAGCTTGAACTGAAGTGCGGGTTGTCTTCTCCCTGGGTATGCAACCAGCGTAGATAAGCATGGTGGACAATGGCCGGCACCGAGGCTGTCCTATCGGCAGCCTGCGCCACCCGGGCCCTTAACAAACCCTCAGCGGTAAATAAGGTCATCTGGGTGTCATCGGTAATTTCGAATAAGCCCTGTTCTCCCTCTTCAGGCCTCTCAATACCGCCACGCCCATAGCGGCGTAAAATCTGTTGATAATTAATAAACTCGACCGGTGCACCCAGGGTATCGCCCAGGGCGCCCCCCAATAAACAGCCTTCATAATGATCATTGTCTCTCCTCATCCAATCCCCTCCTAATTACTATTACCGAGGAACCAGGGATGCGGCAAGCAGTTTCTTGGAGACCTGAAGGCCTTTCATCTGCCCCCAATACCCCTGGATGGCAAAAGAGCCTTCTTTAGGCTTTCCTTTGGCTTTCTTTTCGCTTGCTTCAGCTGCGCCTGACTTACCCCGGCCATTTTAAGAAAATGCTGGGTCTTTCTAAAATGTTTCTATTCCGTTTCAAAAAATATCCAGTATCTTGATTTTGTATTTAAAACATGTGCGGGGATGGTCTCGCTCCTATTGAAACAACCCCCTTTTCATCTTTATGATATTCGCTACGACAACCATTATTCCTGCTATTCCCAGTTGGCCTGGCCCACGGCAAAAGCCTGTACCGGCCTAAAATACCCCTTAATCAAGCTATGCGTATAAATGGCTGCACACCCGGCAGCATCAGAGCAGGCTTTCGCAATCCAATATCACCTCACTCAATATCATATATATCAGTTCCGGCGCTACAATTCAGTATACAATAACAAATGTAAGCTTCTCCCATATTAGTAATTTTAGATATTACTGGAGAACAATTCATGCTTATGCGATATTATTAGATAGAGATGCTGATTTCAGGGTTGAAACCAGCACAAAGAAACATCAGACTGTGTGGCAATTATCAAAATCATCAAATTGTTGCTGTTAAGCGGAGGATGGTATGAGAGTACCGGGCTTGTCTTTGTCCCCAAATACCGCTTGTTTATGGTCATGGATGCAGCACGAAAAATTGCATAACAGTTTTCACACAAACTTACGGCAGATATTACATAGAGAGATAATGAAGCTGCAAAAAACAGCGGGGGTGACTTGTAGGTGTATTGTGAAGGATTTTATCGGTCGGTGCTGCAGAATGCGCTATGCGGCTATGCTTATTGCTGCTCGATCTGCAGCTCGGACGGGGTTGCTGTGGACTTTGAGTTTTTGGAAGTCAATAATGCTTTTTCGGAGCTCTTCGGGCTGCTTCATGAGAACGTGATCGGCAAGCAGTTTTCACAGGTTTTTAGCGCTATGCAGCGTGAGCAAGCATATTTGACCGCTGTTTTGCAGCGGGTTAAAAGGGACGCCAGGCCATTGCGCTTAAGGATTTATTCGCGGGCCCGGAAGCGTTTTCTCCTTTTAAAGGTATTTTCACCACAGGCTGAGCATTTTGTCCTAGAAATAGTTGATACTTCTCCGTTGATTCAGGCTAAGAAAATACAAAGACATTTGAAGCAGCAGCTTCACAATGAAGAATTGCTGTTTGATGCTGCCATGCTGGCTATGCAAAATACCGACGATAACCAGTTCTTTGATCGCTGCCTGGCACTGATAGGTGAGAGACTGGCTTTTAGCCGTGTTTATATCTTTCAATACCATGCCCACAATAATACGATGGACAATACCCATGAATGGGTAGCACCGGGTATTGCCCCGCAAAAGCAGGATCTGCAGGGCATCAGCGCTGCTTCCACACCCTGGTGGGATCAAACCCTGCAGAACGGGAACAAGATAGTTTTTCGTGATATCGAGGATATACCCGATGAAATGGCCAAAGCGATCCTGCGCCCGCAAGGGATTAAGTCCCTTTTGGTGGTGCCAATGTTTATTGATGCCCATTATTTAGGCTTTGTGGGCTTTGATGAATGTCTTCATTACCGCGATTGGAAGCAGGAAGACATCGATCTGCTCAGCTCCGTCGTCAATGTTTTCTCCAATTATATAAAACACAAGCAGACCGAGAAATCGCTCCATGCTGAGCGAGCGCAATTGTTGTCCCTGTTTGACAGTATTCAAGAACCCATTTATGTTACTGACATGGACAACTATGAGATCCTTTATGCCAATAAAGCTATACAACAGGTTTACAATCGGCATCTTTGCGGTGATATCTGCTACGAAGCGCTTATGAACCTTGAGCAACCCTGTGAATTCTGCACCAATGCCACACTTAAGGCCGTAGCCTATGAACCCTATGTATGGGAAATCTACAACCAGGTTTTAAAACGCCATTATCGGGCAGTGGACCGCATGATCAAATGGCCTGACGGTCGCGATGTTCGCTTTGAAATGGCCATTGACATCACCGACTATAAAGATACCTTCCGGGATCTGCAGACGGAGAAAGAGCGACTGCGGGTTACCCTGCACTCCATCGGCGACGGGGTCATTTCAACCAATCAGCAGGGCGCCGTATTGATGATGAATGAAGTGGCTGAATCCCTCACCGCATGGTGGCGCGAGGAAGCTCTGGGGCAGCCCCTTGCCAGGGTATTCCGTATTCTTGATGAACAAGACTATCGACCGCAGCCGGACCCGGTAGAACAGGCTATGCAGATATCCAGTCCTCAGCATACACCGCTTCATCATGCCATTTTATTGGATCGCAACGGACGGGAGCGCATAGTGGAATACAGCGCCTCTCCCATCAAGGATATGGACGGGGATGTTTTGGGCGTGGTCCTGGTTTTCAGAGACCGAACCCAGCAGAAAAAGAAAGAAGCGGAAATCCTCTACCTGAGTTACCATGACCCCCTGACCGGTTTGTACAATCGTACCTTTTTTGAAAGAGAGCTGTCCCGGCTGAATACCGAGCGGCAGTTGCCGCTATCCGTGATAATGGGCGATGTAAATGGATTGAAGATTACCAATGATGTTTTTGGCCATCAGGAGGGTGACCGACTTCTGCAGGCCATCGCCCAATTGCTTAAAGATTCATGCCGCAGCGAGGATATCATTGCTCGCTGGGGCGGGGATGAATTCGTTATCCTCCTTCCCCAAACCTCAAGTGCAGCGGCCCATGAAATCTGCGAGCGCATCACCAGGGCCTGCCAAACCTGCTATTATGGCCGCACTCATGTCAGCATCGCCCTGGGTTATGCCACCAAGGAGGATCCTGCTGAAGATATCGGGCTGGTACTCAGGCGGGCAGAAGACTTTATGTACAAAAGAAAACTGCTGGAAAGCAAGAGCGTACGCAGCTCCATTGTCGCTTCCGTTAAGCAGACCCTGCTGGAGAGAGATGTGGAATCAGCGGAACACACCGATCGTCTGGCCTTGCTCAGCAAACAGATTGGCCTGGCCATGGGTCTTTCGGACAACGAAATTAATGAATTGGAAATATTGGCCATGCTGCATGACATTGGCAAGATAGCCATAAGTGACCATATTCTGAAAAAGGCCGAACCACTATCCCCTGAGGAGACGCAGGAGCTACAGCGGCACCCCGAGATCGGGTACCGCATCGCCCAGTCGGTGCCTGAGCTGGCACCCGTTGCCGACTGCATCCTCAGCCATCATGAATGGTGGAATGGTCAGGGCTATCCACAGGGCTTGAGCGGTGAGGCGATTCCCCTGCCAGCTCGTATTATAACCATTGTAGATGCTTATGATAGCTTAATAACCGGCGGCCAGAAGGGACAGGCGCTCCCCCCGGAACAGGCCCTGCAAATCCTGGCTAGCGGAACCGGAACCCAATTCGATCCCGCCATCATCGCCATTTTTCTGGATCAAATGAGCTGCTTGTGCTGATCAACCTGGAAACGGTGTATTGAGTTGTATTCACACGGAGCAAACTGAATCGAGTGATGTAAGCGGGAACGGAATTACCCCCAAGTAAAAACAGAATCGAGGTAAGTTATGAAATCCCTGGTCTTAGCCGAAAAACCCAGCGTAGCTCGGGAAATTGCCCGGGTCTTACAATGCCACCAAAAAGGCAAAGGATATTTGGAAGGCGCCCAATATGTGGTCACCTGGGCCCTGGGCCATTTAGTGACCCTGGCCGAGCCACATGACTATGATCAAAGATTAAAAGAGTGGCGCATGGAAGATTTGCCTATGCTGCCAGACAAGATGAAGCTTAAGGTCATCAGGCAGACTTCACACCAATACCAGGTAATAAGAGGCTTAATGAAACGCAATGACATACAAGATCTGGTTATTGCCACCGATGCCGGGCGTGAAGGCGAGTTGGTGGCCCGATGGATCATGGAAAAGGCGCAGTGGAAAAAGCCCTTCCGCCGTTTATGGGTTTCTTCCCAAACCGATGCCGCCATTCGTGAAGGCTTTGCGCATTTGCAGCCCGGCAAGGCCTATAATCATTTATATGATGCCGCGGTGTGCCGGGCAGAAGCCGACTGGCTGATTGGGCTCAATGTTACCCGCACTCTGACCTGCAAATTCAATGCACAGTTGAATGCGGGCCGGGTGCAAACCCCTACCCTGGCTATGATTGTGGCCCGGGAGAAGGAGATAAAACAGTTCAAACCCGTGGATTACTGGACCATTCGCGCTGATTTTGGCAGCTATTTTGGTGATTGGCGCTCTGTTTCAGGCGGTCGCCTTTATGAGCATTCCCAGGCCCAGGCCATTGTTGACAAGCTGGCAGGGAAAAATGGCATCATCAAGGAGGTTAAAAACGAAGCCAAACAGGAACCACCCCCGCTGGCCTACGATTTGACCGAACTACAGCGTGATGCCAACCGCCGTTATGCCTGGTCTGCCCAAAAAACCTTGAGCGTACTGCAGGATCTATACGAAAAACATAAACTGGTTACCTACCCGCGCACCGATTCCCGCTATATCAGCAGTGACATTGTCCCTACCCTGAAAGCCCGTTTGCAGGGTATGAAGCAAGGTGCTTATGCTGCATTGGTTGAACCTCTGCTGCAAAAGCCGCTGGCGCCGGGTAAACGTTTTGTGGACAACACCAAGGTAAGCGATCATCATGCCATTATTCCCACTGAACAAACCCTCAACCTCAAGGCCCTGGATGATGAAGAAAGGCGCCTCTATGACCTGATTGCGCGCCGCTTCCTGGCCGTGTTGTACCCGCCGTACCGCTTCAAACAGACTACCATTGTGACCATGGTGGCCGGGGAAAACTTCTATTCCCGCGGGCGGGTAGAAGTTGAGCGCGGCTGGAAAGTGGTGCAGTCATCTCTGCCTGACAAAGAAACTCAGGATGAGGAGCGCCTCCCGGAACAAATACTGGCCCTGCATCAAAAAGGCCAAACAGTGGCCGTAAAGAGCTGCAAAATTAATAAGCAGCGCACCAAACCGCCGGGCCGTTACACGGAAGCAACCCTGCTCACTGCTATGGAGAATTGCGGTAAACTGGTGGCAGATGAAGAGCTGCGTGAGTCCATCAAGGGAAGCGGCCTGGGCACCCCCGCCACCCGGGCTGAGATAATCGAGAAACTCATCCACAGCAGCTATATCGAGCGTCATGGCAAAGAGCTTTTACCCACCTCCAAAGGCGTGCAGCTGGTGGGTCTGGCCCCGGAAGCCTTAAGATCACCGGAATTGACAGCGCGATGGGAGCAAAGGCTGGCTGAGATAGCCGCCGGTCAATCTAAAAGATCCGCCTTTATCGCCGACATCCGCTGCGATACCGTTAAACTGGTGGATACGGTCAAGAACAGCAGCACCGTTTATAGGGCTGATAATGTATCCAGGAGCAAATGCCCCCTGTGCGGTAAATTCATGCTGCTGGTCAACGGCAAGCGAGGCCGCATGTTGTCCTGTCCGGACCGCGCCTGCGGCCACCGCCAACCGGAAAAGGAAAGCCCCTACGGGCGGTTGGGGGGATCCAGCCGAGCTACACAGAAGCTTATCGCCAAGTACAGCGACCAGGAAGACCTGGGCACCAACCTGGGAGATCTCTTTAAAGCCGCCCTGGCCAAAAAAGAAGAAGAAAGGTCATAAATAAATTGATGGGTTGATCTGCTTCCTCACTAGTAAAACAGATCAACCCATCCCATTTGCTTTATAATCCCCTATCTTGCTTGCCCCTTTACTTCCCTCATACGTTGATTGCCAACAAAGGCTTACTGCACTTCCTGCTCGACCTGCCGGCAGCACGGCTCAATCTCATCGGACAATTTCTTCATTCCGCTCTGGAAATTTGAGACGACGGGTATATTTCTTGCTTCCGTCCTCTAAAGACGCAGCAAGAACCGTCCCCGTTTGCTTTTCAAACGGCGGGTAAGTAAGCCGCCCTGGCAGAGATAAGCCGCCCACAATCAGCCAGAATTATGCTATGCTTCATTTATAAGGCGGTATACCATTATGGAGAGGAGATGGTGCAGGTTAAATGAACAGCATATTAAAATGGCTGGGGATTCTAGCTGTGGCTGGTTTTGCCATGATGCTGACGATTAAAATTCCAGCTTTGGGTTTAGCGGAAGCAGAGTTTTGCGGAATGTGCCATGCAATGGATGAGCAGGTCTCTACCTACCTTCACTCCCCCCACGCCAACGCTGCCAATTGTGGCGACTGTCATGATCCTCATGGACTGGTTACTGGAAGTGCGTTTGCAGCTTATACCGGCAGCCGAGATGTTTATCGTGTGGTTACTAACACCATCCCCGCTGAATTAAGGGCAACTGATCTCAGTAAAAGGGTTTTACAGGCCAACTGCTTGCGCTGTCATAGCCAAATGATGGCTGATATAGGCGATACCAATCACGATGGTGGAAGCTATTGTTTCCACTGTCATCGCGAAATAGTTCATGAAAAATGATGCCAGGAGGGTGATGTTTTGCATTCAGACCAGGTCAAAAAGCTGTTTTTTATAACGATTCCGGTTCTACTGGTGGTACTGGTGGCAGGTCTATTCTTTTTCAATCGCAACAACACAATGGTGGCAGAAGGGCCGCTGGGAGAAATCGCCGCCAACGAAACCAGTTCTGCGGCCTGGGCTCCGTATTATCCCGCGCACTGGGAAAGCTATCAGGCCAACCTGGCCAACACCGCCAAGCCTTCTCATTTCGCCACCAAACCTTACCTGCAAACGATTTACAGCGGGTTTGGCTTTGCCAGGGAATACAATGAACCCCGCGCCCATTTATATACTATCGAAGATATATTGGCCATTGATCCGGCACGTAAGAAGGCCGGCGCCTCCTGTTTTACCTGCAAATCCACCCAGGTCCCGGAAATGATGCAGAAGTATGGTGAAGAATATTATTTGATGTCTTTTGACGAAATGAAGGGGCAGATCAGCGAACCCATCGGCTGTTTGGATTGTCATGACCCTAAAACCATGGAATTGAGGCTTACCCGTCCAGCCCTGATTGAAGCCCTGCAGGAACAGGGAAAAGATGTGCAGAAATTGACTCATCAGGAGATGCGCAGCCTGGTATGTGCGCAGTGCCATGTTACTTATTACTTTGAGCCCGGCACCAAGAAGATTACCTTCCCCTGGGATAAAGGGTTCAAAGCTGATCAGATCCTGGCCTACTACGATGAGAAGGATTTCAGCGAGTGGACGCATCCAGAGGCTGGCACTGGCCTGGTTAAGCCGCGCCACGCCGAATATGAAACCTTTATGGACAGCACTCATCAGTCTGCGGGACTGGCCTGCGCCGATTGCCATATGCCCTATACCAGGGTTGGCAATAAAAAGATCAGTTCCCATGTATGGCAAAGCCCTTTGAACAACATTGAACAGAGCTGCACCACCTGTCATCGCAATGGTGTCGATTGGCTTCAGCAACGGGTACAGACCATTCAGGGTCAGGTCAAACATAACCAAAATTTGGCCGGATATGCGGTGGCTGAAGCAATCAATGAGCTGAAGATTAGCCATGAAACACCCGGTGTAGATCAGGCTAAGCTTAAAGAAGCCATGGACCTGCATCGCCAGGCCCAATGGTATCTTGATTTCGTGGCCGTGACCAATGGTTATGGTTTCCATGATCCGACTGAAACCCTGAACAACCTGGGGATTGCTATTGACAGCGCTCACAAGGCGCTGCAACTGGCCCGAGAAGCACGAACTTAATTTAATGATTATCACAGCTTACTGAGGTGCATCATAAATATATGAGGATTTTTTACACGCTTAAGCAGGCCATGCAGATGCTGGCATCCATGTCAGCCGCCATATACTTGTTGATAATCATCGGTGTCATTAGCGCCCTGGGTACCTTCATTCCCCAGGGCCAACTATCGTCCTTTTATTTAGAACATTATGGGCCTCTTCTGGGCCACTTGATTATACTTTTATCATTGCATAAGCTCTATCAAGCCTGGTGGTTTGTCCTCATCATTGGCCTTTTGTGTTTGAGCATTATGCTGTGCGCTTGCCAGCGCTTGCGCCGGGTCAAGAAGTTGCTGACCCTGGCTTCCCTGATCATGCATCTGGCCGTGGTCTTGATAGTCATTGGCGCGGCCTGGTCGCTGGGTTATGCCCATAGTGCTTCAGTGGAGATCCCTGAAGGAGAAACCATATCCCTGTCTGAGTACGGCTTTGATCAAGGCCAACTCACCCTCAATCAGTTCACTATTGAATACTACCCTGATTTTCAACCCCGCCAGTATTGCAGCGACCTGAATCTGCGTGATTACAAAGGGCAGGATTATCAGCAACAGATTTATGTCAACCATCCCCTCAAAACGGGAAGTCTCAAGGTGTACCAGAGCTCCTGGGGATGGATGATTAAATTAGGGCATAATGGTGAAACCGCTCAATTCATTGCATTAAAAGACCGGGATAGCCTGTCTATCGACCCTAGCCAGGGGTTGGGTTTGCAGGCTATTTTTATACCCGATTTTGATGAAAACGGTCACGGTGTTAAAACCCGCAGCCCCCTGCCCCAGAATCCACATGTTTGGCTGGCTCTGGTGCAGAAAGGACTCATTGTGGATATGAAAGTGGTGCCGCTCGGGCAGCAGGTGGATATAGGCGGCTATCAGTTTAGCTTTGATGATTTCTCTTATTACTCGGGTGTGCTGATCAAACAGGACCCCGGAGTATATCTGGTTTTCGCCGGTTTTATCCTTATGCTGTTGGCCATGCTAACCCGTTACGCCCCCACATTTCTAACGCGAAAGGCGGATTAATTGATGGATAATCTTTTACTCAATCTGGTCTTTGTCATTTTAGCGCTGCTAATTCTGCTCAATTTGGCCCGGCTCTGGAAGGTTGAAGCTGATTGGGGAAAATACAGCACCTTGCTGTTAGTGCTGGCCTTGTTAGCCTTGCTGGCCTTGATCGGGGTCAGGATTGCAGCGGCCGGGCGGCTGCCTTTTGCCAATATGTATGAATTTACGCTGCTATTCTGCGCGGGTATTCTAGCCGCTTCCCTGGTGGCGAGAAGAGGCCTGGAATCGAGCCGTCTGGATTTAACAGTGGGCTTGTTGACACTTCTTATTGTATCTATAGGCAGTTCGCTGCCTTCCGAGCTGCGCCCCTTAATGCCCGCCTTGCAAAGCGTTTGGCTGTCGGCCCATGTGGCCACAGCGGTAATTGCTTACGGGTGTTTTGCCCTGGCCTTCTGTCTGGGTATTCTATCCCTGACCAAATCGACCGATCCCGGTGTCAGTCTGGCCGAAATTGATGGGCGCATCTACCGGCTGGCGGTATTTGGCTTTACATTTTTGACCATTGTGATTATAAGCGGAGCGGTCTGGGCAGAGGAAGTGTGGGGCAACTGGTGGACCTGGGATCCCAAGGAAACCTGGTCGCTGGTCACCTGGCTGGTCTATGCCGCCTACCTGCACGCCCGACGCAGCTATGGCTGGAAAGGGCGCAAAAGCGCCTGGATGGTGGTCCTTGGTTTTATTATTGTGATGTTTACCCTATTTGGAGTCAGCATCCTCTTGCCCGGCCTGCATAGTTATGTTTAAGCGTGCAGCGTGTAAGCTTGCAAACGTCTACCTTCCCTCATGACCTAATAGGTTCGGGGACAATCCCCGGACTTATTCGTTAACATAATACAAACCGCCTCATACTGATCCCTCGATAGTAGCGGGTCGTCTTCTGAACCAGCTGATGATATAAACGGTGTATAATAATCTAGACCTGTACCAATAGCGATTAGGAGAGAGAACATGAAACCAGGTGATTTTAAACTAGAAAGATTTTTCGCCCGCTATGAGTTCGACGCCCCTTACCTGTTGTGCTGTTCCGACTGCGAGTCGATGTCTGTTGAAGATCTGCTCAACCTACAGGAAGGCAGTCAAGATGAGTTCCTTAAGCTGTGGTTGGGATATACCGAATCGCAGGGGAATCCATGGCTGCGCAAGGAGATTGCCTCACTTTATAAAAACATACAGCCTGAACAGGTCCTGGTTCACAGTGGCGCCGAGGAAGCTATCTACAATATGGCCGCCTCACTGCTTAAACCCGGGGACCATGTCATAGTACAGATGCCCTGTTATCAATCGCTGGCCGAACTTCCGCAGGCTTTCGGCTGCAGGGTCAGCGGCTGGCAGCTTCATCCAACCTCCGGGGGTTGGCAGGCCGATCTGGACGAACTCAAGGCACTAATAAACACCTCAACCCGCCTGATTATTGTCAACAGCCCTCATAATCCCACCGGTCACCTTTTCAGCCCCGATGAATGGCAGCAAATAATTGACATGGCTGCCCATCAGGATATCATTTTGTTTGCGGACGAGGTCTACAAATATCTGGAGCACGAACAGGAACCCCTCCCCTGGGCCTCTGACCGCTATGAAAACGCTGTATCCCTGGGAGTGATGTCCAAGTCTTTCGGCCTGCCGGGCTTGCGGATCGGTTGGATCGCCACCCGGAACGCCGCTATTTTTCAGTCTATGGCATCGTTTAAAGACTATACCACCATCTGCAACAGCGCCCCTTCCGAATTCCTGGCCAGCCTGGCCTTACGCCAGCGCGCCCGCATTCTGCAGCGCAACCGCAGCCTGGTGAAGGGCAATCTGCAGTTGCTGGAACAATTCTTTACCCGGCACGGGGATAAATTCGAGTGGCTGCGCCCCGGTGGAGGTCCCATCGCTTTTCCGGCCTTCCGCGAACCGATTTCAGCCGCTGATTATGCCCAGCAGATGGCCTCCAAAGGCGGTATTCTCATATTGCCGGGCAGCTGTTATGACTACGATGACCGTCATTTTAGAATCGGCTTTGGCCGAGCAAATTTCCCCGAGGTTTTAACGAAATGGGAAGAGTATCTGGAGTAGTGTGGGGTCAAGGTGATTAGTCACAAATATTAAACCTGAACACAAAAACAAGGAGATGTTCAGGAATGATAGAAAATGATCTGCGCAGCCTGTTGGAACAGCGTTTGGCTGAACATGGAACCAGCGGTAAAAGCATAGCTGCTTGCTGTAAAGAGCAGGCAATAAGAGAATCAATTCTATTTTTGGCGCAAGAAAATTATGCCTGAACCAGGTAACAATCAACCAGTGAAATGGCTTCCTTTGAAATTGTACTAGACCAATATTGCTCCAGACTTCACAGCGGTTCATTGCGGGTTGGCGACAGTTGAGATCAAAAACGGATTTGATCAGCAAGTGCTTCGCGAGATCGTAACGGTCCGGCAAACAATATGATCAGGACGGTGTGACCATGGCAATGAAGATGGTGGCTTTGGCGGCTATTTTGTCAGCCAGGTATGACCCGGGTTTTCCCGAGGTGCTAAAGAAGTGAAGACATTAATATCTAAGGCTTCAGTCGCCCGCTCTTAAGTCGTCCAGCCTCCATCTGCGACTATTACAGCCCCATTTACAAAACTGGAATCGTCCGAAGCCAGGAACAATGCTACCCCGGCTATTTCTTCCGGCTGCCCGAACCCGGGGTTGGCAGATAAGCTGAGGCCGGTGCGGGAAGCTCCAAATTCATTAACGTTGGTCATACTCTGGCCGATGTTGGTCTGAACTGCGCCAGGGGCAATGGCATTGCAGCGGATGCCCTGGGTGGCGTACATGAAGGCCGTGCTCTTAGTAAATCCAATCACGGCGTGTTTGCTGGCGGTGTAGATAGCGCCGGCAACCTTCCCATACAGCCCGCCTATCGAAGCCACATTAATGATAACCCCGCTGCCTTTAGCCAGAAATATAGGGACGGCTTTCCTGGTAGCCCTCATCACCGAGATGGTGTTGACCGCAAAGATCCTTTCCCATTGCTCATCGGTTATATCTGCTGGCGGTTCCATATTGTCCATTATTCCGGCATTATTGACCAGGATATCCAGGGTTCCATACTCGCTGACAGCAGTCCTGATCATCTTCTGTATATCTTCCTCTTTGGCCACGTTACATAACACCGCTACGGCAGTGCCGCCAACCGCTTGAATTACCGACACTGTATCCTGAACACCCCCTGAGTTAATATCCGCCGCTACAACTTTGGCGCCTCCCTCTGCATACCTGATGGCAATGGCCCGCCCCATTCCTGAGGCCGCCCCGGTTACTACCGCTACTTTATCTTTTAATTTCATAGGTAATCCTCCTTTAAACATAATTTGCCCTGGGTTTTGGTTATTTTCAGGACTGTATTCTGGGTATGTCATATTGTTTCTGCTTACAGACCGATAACAGCATCCCGGTATCACAGGCGTTTTATGAAGCGGCCGGGCTAAGCGCATGCATTTGACCAACGCTGCATAAGGCCCGGTTGATGATTTCCAAGACCGTGCAGTTTTTTTCCCCTGACCGGCCACTAATTTCGTGGCGGCCAGCACCAATGCTCAGATAAGCGCTGTGATCAGGGTATGGCCTACCCAATATATTGCCCTTTTGCGCCTTTTAGTAAATTCACAGATTAAAATTCCTTCGCAATGAACGGATGATTAATATAATTTATGGATTTCTGAAAATTGATATTCATGAAAGGCGGCGTTGCTAGGCAAGGTTAGTAGAAATGAGCGGTTATTCCTGCTTTACATGGTGGCCTGTAAACGGTCAAGTGTTCTGGAAATTATTTGCTAAAATTGCTCCAAAACACTTCACCGCTTACACTAGTTAAGGAGAACAGTTTACTCTTTTATCTAATTGTAATTACTGTTATGGATTGGTAGGTTTCATAGTGGCTGCTCTCGTAAAATTTTTGCAAGGTTCATAGCGATTGCAGGGGGGCAGCATATTGGCCGCCCCCACTAATAATTATCGTGGTTTATTCCTAAGCTAGTATCACGGAGGTGTTTTGTGTGAAACCATTGGAGATAGTTGCGGTCAGGCATGATGATGAAGGGAAGTTGAGCAGGTTTAAGCTATCCAACGGGCAGGAACTGGATTTATATAATTCGGTCCACCTATCTAAAAGGCCGTGTCAAAAGATAACAAGAAAATAACATCCCCATTTATCACGGCTTTTGTGCTTCGATTAAAAATGAAGCCACGAATTTTTCTTTGCCGGGAGCCCAGCTGGCTATCATCTCATCGCTGCCTGGTCTGGGATTTATGCTGATCTCTGCAAACCCGGCTTTTTGCAGCATGGCCCTGACGTTATCCATCTGTTCCGCCCCGGCGATGCAGCCGGTTATACTCTTCAGGTCAGTTTTTACCTCCTCCGGGATCTCTGCGGTGGCCATGATATCGGATACAGATATACGCCCTCCCGGTTTTAGAACCCGGTGCATCTCGTGGAAGACCTGCTGTTTATCCAGGGCCAGATTGATGACGCAATTGGATACTATGGCATCGACGCTATTATCCGCCACCGGCAGGTGCTCGATCTCCCCCAGACGGAACTCAACATTCTTGAAGTCGCCCTTATCGGCGTTCTGTCTGGCCTGCCTGATCATCTCCGGAGTCATGTCAACCCCGATGACCAGTCCGGAAGCGCCCACCTCTTTGGCGGCCAGGAAGCAATCAAAGCCGCCCCCGCTGCCCAGATCCAGGACCGTTTCGCCTTCCTTAAGAGCAGCAATGGCGATGGGGTTGCCGCAACCCAAACCCATATTGGATTCTATAGGCACTCCCTCAAAGTCGCTTGGCGTATAACCCAGATTTAAAGCCAGATCCTTGATGTCTATCAAGGTGCCGCCGCCACAGCATCCCGACCCAGGACTGCAGCATGATCCCGCCGAACCTTGCCTGGCGACTTCAGTGTAGTTCTGCTTGATATATTCCCTGATCTTTTCTTTGTCTTTCAAAATCAGAGCCTCCTTATTGCGTCTCAATTGATTTTTTAAGTAGGTCAGCAATTTCCCGGGGCTTGAGCACCTTTCCATAAGAGACCACCTTCTCGTCAATGACCAGTCCGGGGGTGGACATAATGCCATAAGCGGATATGTCCTTAAAATCCTCCACTTTTACTATTTTGGCATCGATGCCGGTCTCTTTCAGGGCGGCCTGGGTGTTTTCTTTCAAGGCAACACAATTTTTACAGCCTGGGCCTAAAACTTTGATCACCATATCCAATACCTCCTTTTAATATGTTGATCATATAAAAAGGTAACCGACAGCATTGAAAATATAACCGATAATAATAATCCCTATTGTCACCATAGCTACGAAGATGGCCAGCAATTCCATTTTCACAACGTTCTTCAGCATGATTAAGGACGGTAACGAAAGGGTGATTACTCCCATCATAAATGCCAGAACGGTCCCCAACCCTGCTCCCTTGCCTACCAGGGCTTCAGCAATAGGCAATGTGCCGAAAATGTCCGCATATACCGGGATCCCAACTATGGTTGCAATCAACACTGAATACCATTTATCCTGACCGAGGACTCCCTTGATGACCGGCTCGGGAATCCAATTGTGAATAAGGGCTCCAACCCCAACGCCGATCAATATATACACCCACACCCTTTGAACTATGGCGGCTACCTGGCTCCTGGCAAATTCAATCCGGTCCCCGGTTGTGAGTTCGGCTTGCTCGATCTCGATCATTTTGTTGGTATATACAAATGATTCCACATATCGCTCTAGTTTCAGCCGGCCGATGGCCGTTCCGGCGACAACTGCCAGAAATAGCCCTACCAAAACATAGGCAATGGCTATCTTCCAGTTAAAAATACTGGCCAGCAAAATGACCGAAGCCAGGTCTACCAGTGGCGACGATATTAAAAATGAAAAGGTCACCCCCAGGGGCAGCCCCGCACTGATGAATCCCATGAATATAGGGATTGAGGAACAGGAACAAAACGGGGTCACCGTCCCGAAAAGAGCCCCCAAAGTATTCCCCCAGATGCCATCGAACCTTCTTAATATCTTTTTGGTCCTTTCTGGCGGAAAGTAGCTCTGAATATAGGATATGACGAAAATCAGCACCGATAGCAATATGAATATTTTTATCACATCATAAATGAAGAAGTGTATGCTTCCCCCCAGCTTTTCCTGAAGGCTTAATCCGAATACATCTTCTACCAGATGTTTTACCAAACCGGACAGCCATTCCATCCTCAATAACTGATTATTGAGCCATTCGAACATCTTGTCCACCCACCTCTTAACATTCGCAATCGCGCCGCAGTTCAACCATATCGCTGGCAGGTTCTATTCCGTTTAAAAACTGTTTGAGCCTGGCCAGACTGTTCCCGTTTATGGTATATCGCATCCAGATACCATCGCGCCTGCTGTTAACCAAACCACAGTCACATAATACTTTCATATGATAGGAAAGGGTCGACTGACTGATGGCAAACTCATCCAGGATATTGCAGGCGCACCTTTCGCCCAGCGACAGCATGGATAATATCTTAACCCGGGTTTCATCCCCCAGTGCTTTGAACCAGGCAGCATAGCATTTGAAATCGTTGCCGATCAAAATTCTTCACCTCACCAAAGTTTTAAATGGTAATCCATCGCCACAATTCGCTATTTCAATCTGGACTTTATGAAAAACCATCACATCGATGATCATCGATGTGTTTATTGTAGCCAACATATCGATAACTGTCAATGTATTTCAAAGCAGGTCAACACTTGGGGACGGTCTGTTCTCTCAACGTTTGAGCCTTGCGGGCAATGTGGAACGGCAAGTCGACGATTGGACTTATACAATAAAAGCGCACACCCTTGACAAAATAAGGTCAAGGAAGATGATGCGAAAATGGGAAGCAAATACACGGATAATTTCAAAAGAGAAGCGCTGCGAGTATGTGAGCAGCATGGAGTACTAGAGACCAGCGAAAAACTAGGAGTCCCAATCAAAACGCTGTACCCATGGCAGCGTACCGAGCTGCTGGGACGGGGTAAGCCTCTAAAGGGATTAAAACCTGGCGAAACAGCGGAAGAGGGCTTCAAAAGGGTGGAGCGTGAGATCGATGAACTGCGCGAAGCCAACCATATCCTGAAAAAAGCAATGGGTTTTTTGGTGGGTCGACAGAGAGGAAAAAGCTACGCGAGTTTTGTTGTATGCCTGGATAGCTAAACATCACGGTGAATCAAATATCGCCTTATGCTGTGCGGCATTGAGCGTACGGCGTGAAGGATATTCCGCTTGGTAAAAACGCCCTTGCTGAGGCTGACAGGCTAAAGTAATCAAAGCCCGGATATGCTAGCAGACTGGCATATCCGAGCGCACCTTGCCTAGGTATCTTGACCTGTACAGGGAAAAGGGTTTTAACGGACCAAAGCGCAAAGGTAGGGGATCCTGGTACGCTAAAAACCTGGCCGCATCCTTCCTCAGTCCCACCTGCCGCCGGAGCTTCAATTCCTGATAGGTACGCTAAAAACTGTCGCCGGCATCGTCGAACCATCTTAGGCGCCCAGTTTCAATTCCTGATAGGTACGCTAAAAACGCTCAATGATGCCAAGAACATTCGAGTCTCCAAAATGGGTTTCAATTCCTGATAGGTACGCTAAAAACAAAACGCAAAGGGAGAAAACTGCCCAAAGTGCTCAGGTTTCAATTCCTGATAGGTACGCTAAAAACTACAATAGGGTCTTCCCCGGGAACCGGGATTTGTGGTTTCAATTCCTGATAGGTACGCTAAAAACTTCGGTTATTTGTTTTACTACTTCCTCATAACAAGGTTTCAATTCCTGATAGGTACGCTAAAAACTAGGGAACAAAAGAAAAAGGAACAGACCAGACAACAGTGTTTCAATTCCTGATAGGTACGCTAAAAACGGACCGCGAGCACTTCTGTGCGGCATATCTAAACCGGTTTCAATTCCTGATAGGTACGCTAAAAACGACCAGGATCATGAATATTATCAAGTTGGCGATGTTGGTTTCAATTCCTGATAGGTACGCTAAAAACAGCTAACCATACCATAGAGTTTATCGAGAATTACTGGTTTCAATTCCTGATAGGTACGCTAAAAACGGTATAAGGCAATATATATACCCGTCCATAGAGTCGGTTTCAATTCCTGATAGGTACGCTAAAAACGTAAAAATACTTGACTTTGTCTAAAGATGAAATAAGTTTCAATTCCTGATAGGTACGCTAAAAACACCCCCGAGCCGCCGGGATTTGAGACAGCTTCGTCAGTTTCAATTCCTGATAGGTACGCTAAAAACCAGTAGCTCACTTGACTAAATACCTATCAATATTATTGTTTCAATTCCTGATAGGTACGCTAAAAACGCTGAGTATTCGTAGTGAAATTGAGCGGGTTATTAAGTTTCAATTCCTGATAGGTACGCTAAAAACTCGGAGATCAACATAAGCAGCGCCATCGAAAAGATGTTTCAATTCCTGATAGGTACGCTAAAAACGGATGGAAGGAATATCTACCCTGTTGGAATCTCAGTTTCAATTCCTGATAGGTACGCTAAAAACGGAATAAAAAATGTAGATACATATTTAAATTTAGAGTTTCAATTCCTGATAGGTACGCTAAAAACTTTTTAAAATGATATCACGCTAGAAGGGAGGAAAACAGTTTCAATTCCTGATAGGTACGCTAAAAACAGGTAAAACCTATGCTGTTTATACCGGACAACAGAAGTTTCAATTCCTGATAGGTACGCTAAAAACGAAAAGTATAGCCGGATACTGGGTGACGGAAAGGTGTTTCAATTCCTGATAGGTACGCTAAAAACCACTCATGGCACAGCAGCTCCAGGTTGTCCCAGGCTAGTTTCAATTCCTGATAGGTACGCTAAAAACACGGATCCGTCCTGCCGCCGAATCTCCACATCGTAAGTTTCAATTCCTGATAGGTACGCTAAAAACCACGATACTTTCCAGGTCGAGGGCATCGTTTATCTTGGTTTCAATTCCTGATAGGTACGCTAAAAACGGCTGTGTATACTCCTCTTCACCTAATTCTGGCCGGAGTTTCAATTCCTGATAGGTACGCTAAAAACGCGTATTCCCTGTCTGGAGCTGACAGGCCAGAAGGAGTTTCAATTCCTGATAGGTACGCTAAAAACCGAAATAGTAAACGGCAAAGCGACTAATCCTTCCAGGTTTCAATTCCTGATAGGTACGCTAAAAACCCGCCGTAGTAACCGGGTTACCGTCTGCACCATAGAGTTTCAATTCCTGATAGGTACGCTAAAAACTATAGGCGCGTTCGACCTCAGGAATGTGGAGCGTCTCAGTTTCAATTCCTGATAGGTACGCTAAAAACGAACCGGAAACACCGCCGGCGGGCCAGCCTGCCCCGTTTCAATTCCTGATAGGTACGCTAAAAACCTTACATAGCTGCACGTGGAACGGGGCATCGCTCCAGCGTTTCAATTCCTGATAGGTACGCTAAAAACGTTACCATATCCGCCTGTTCCGCTGTTAAAGGAATGTTTCAATTCCTGATAGGTACGCTAAAAACGGCGGACAAGCAAAAACAAAAAGGAGGAAAAGAAAAGTTTCAATTCCTGATAGGTACGCTAAAAACACGATCTGGCTATCATCGCCGTATGCGATGCCGTGTTTCAATTCCTGATAGGTACGCTAAAAACATATGTCCTTCAATGTTCTGTTCTGCCCAAATAGGTGTTTCAATTCCTGATAGGTACGCTAAAAACGCGAATATCCAGCCCGGATCGCCGCCTGGGTCAAATGTTTCAATTCCTGATAGGTACGCTAAAAACCCTCAGGCCTGAATTAAACTGTAGTCTTGTCTCGAGTTTCAATTCCTGATAGGTACGCTAAAAACCTGATTCCAGATACTACGTTATTGAAACGCCTATCAAGTTTCAATTCCTGATAGGTACGCTAAAAACGTGGCTGAATTCCAATTGCCGCCCCAGCCTAAAGTGTTTCAATTCCTGATAGGTACGCTAAAAACCTATGGCACTAGCAAAAATCAATAGAGAATGGACGTTTCAATTCCTGATAGGTACGCTAAAAACGTTAGCGGAAACCTATATACCCGGCATACGTTACGGGTTTCAATTCCTGATAGGTACGCTAAAAACTGCTGTATGGCACAGATCAGTCTGCAGCCTATCAGGGGTTTCAATTCCTGATAGGTACGCTAAAAACAAGAGGTATACCCGTATATGTTCGAAGAAGAAGAAGTTTCAATTCCTGATAGGTACGCTAAAAACGCACTTACGCAAACATTTAAGGACTTCATGGGAAAGTTTCAATTCCTGATAGGTACGCTAAAAACGCGGACAAGGCCGGTAAGTATCAACTTGGAGAGGAGGAGTTTCAATTCCTGATAGGTACGCTAAAAACCGGCGAAAATGTGAAATTAGATATAGTCGCGGGTAAGTTTCAATTCCTGATAGGTACGCTAAAAACAAGAATGGCAAGTGCTGGAGCAGATCGTCAAGTCCAGTTTCAATTCCTGATAGGTACGCTAAAAACGGCTGCCGAAAGCACTCACAATCGAAGAGCTGGAGAGTTTCAATTCCTGATAGGTACGCTAAAAACGTTGCAGCAGAGTTAGTCACCCGCAGAGCCACATAATGTTTCAATTCCTGATAGGTACGCTAAAAACTGGCAGATTGGCAGTTCGATCTCGATTTTTCGATGTAGTTTCAATTCCTGATAGGTACGCTAAAAACGCAACGGAAGGACTGTATATGGAAAAGGCTGACAAGTTTCAATTCCTGATAGGTACGCTAAAAACGCAGGTGGCGGAAGAGCCAGGATAATCGTTTATATAGTTTCAATTCCTGATAGGTACGCTAAAAACTACAGCAGCCACCTTGCTGCCTCTGCATAGGATATGTTTCAATTCCTGATAGGTACGCTAAAAACGGCTGCCGAAAGCACTCACAATCGAAGAGCTGGAGAGTTTCAATTCCTGATAGGTACGCTAAAAACGGCTGCCGAAAGCACTCACAATCGAAGAGCTGGAGAGTTTCAATTCCTGATAGGTACGCTAAAAACGGCCGGGGGCCGCCCGGGCTATTCAGGCGGCCCCCTGTTTCAATTCCTGATAGGTACGCTAAAAACGACCCGGATCCATCTTCTATCAGTTCCAGGATGTTGTGTTTCAATTCCTGATAGGTACGCTAAAAACAAATAGCTGCTAAGCGAATAGCCGAAGCTAGGCATGTTTCAATTCCTGATAGGTACGCTAAAAACTAAACACCACCTACGGACTCAAAGAACATGCTCATTTGTTTCAATTCCTGATAGGTACGCTAAAAACCATTCTACCCTACCTCATCCCAAAAGTCTCTTTCAGTTTCAATTCCTGATAGGTACGCTAAAAACCTATAGGAATCAGGGGGTTTTGCTTTATGCAAATCATGTTTCAATTCCTGATAGGTACGCTAAAAACTCAGATTGTTCAATTATGTTGTCAGCCATGATGCCAGTTTCAATTCCTGATAGGTACGCTAAAAACCTTATTCTGATGAGGAGTTTTGCACATGGTTTATGGTGTTTCAATTCCTGATAGGTACGCTAAAAACGATCGAGAAGCTGCTGGCAAGGTGGGAAAACGACTGAGTTTCAATTCCTGATAGGTACGCTAAAAACCGAATATACGCTTGCTGTAACAGCTATACTGGATGAGTTTCAATTCCTGATAGGTACGCTAAAAACTGGGATTACCTTAAAGGTGTTATATTGGGAAGCTAGTTTCAATTCCTGATAGGTACGCTAAAAACAGGGCAAAAGACCGGGCATTTGATATCTGTTACGTCAAGTTTCAACTCCTGATAGGTACGCTAAAAACAACCTTATACCCCACTGTACCACTCCTTTCTTACTTAGTTTCAATTCCTGATAGGTACGCTAAAAACCTTAAAAGGGAAGTGCCCACAGTGTATTCTAACGTGTTTCAATTCCTGATAGGTACGCTAAAAACTTTTTAAGATGATAGCACGCTAGAAGGGACGCGATAACAGTTTCAATTCCTGATAGGTACGCTAAAAACCTTGCCCCAATCTTTTCATGGAAAGGAGGGAACAGTGTTTCAATTCCTGATAGGTACGCTAAAAACGACCTGCGAGCCGGGCGGTTACAGGAACAATTAGAGTTTCAATTCCTGATAGGTACGCTAAAAACGCCACTATTACCAGTTAGGAGGGGTCTTTATGGGGTGTTTCAATTCCTGATAGGTACGCTAAAAACCAGAAGATCTGTAACCACTCTGCATCCGGCTTGGTACGCTGTTTCAATTCCTGATAGGTACGCTAAAAACTCCAGGTCGTTTACGATCCTACGCAACTTAGGACTTACGTTTCAATTCCTGATAGGTACGCTAAAAACGGGTTCAATGCCCAGCATCTCAAGCGTAACCGCCGGTCGTGTTTCAATTCCTGATAGGTACGCTAAAAACGAAGATGAGGCTATTGGCAAGGCGCTACCGGAAATATCGCTTGTTTCAATTCCTGATAGGTACGCTAAAAACGGGGCAACTGTTGGCGCTAGACCAGGCTTTGCGCAAGCAGTTTCAATTCCTGATAGGTACGCTAAAAACTGAAAGGCTCTCGTTGCAAGTATTAAGGGTCGAAGTGTTTCAATTCCTGATAGGTACGCTAAAAACTAATCGCTTGCTCCAGTCCCTACTAATCTCTACCCGGGTTTCAATTCCTGATAGGTACGCTAAAAACAATAATACTAATGGGCAGGAACGTATCAAGGTCAATGGTTTCAATTCCTGATAGGTACGCTAAAAACGCAGCATTGGCTTCTTCAGGATCAACGTACTCAATCGGTTTCAATTCCTGATAGGTACGCTAAAAACTACCCAGGGCGGCCAGGTTAAATACAACCGTGCTGCGTTTCAATTCCTGATAGGTACGCTAAAAACAAGCGGGTTTGAGACTATAACCTATGCGGAGAATGTGTTTCAATTCCTGATAGGTACGCTAAAAACTATTGACTTGCTCAAAGCAAAAGAAGCAGATTTGGGCGTTTCAATTCCTGATAGGTACGCTAAAAACGGCATATGAAAAGCAATTAAATATCCAGTTATGATGTTTCAATTCCTGATAGGTACGCTAAAAACCATTCCCTTATTTGCTTATCAAGCATTCTGTCAGACGTTTCAATTCCTGATAGGTACGCTAAAAACGTAGTTGGATTTTCGATGCCATTAGAGAGTATGGCCGTTTCAATTCCTGATAGGTACGCTAAAAACGGTGACCGGTTCGCTAGGACGGAGAGTCATTTCCTCGTTTCAATTCCTGATAGGTACGCTAAAAACCATGATGAGGATCTCATTTGTTTCGTCCGGGGATTGTCGTTTCAATTCCTGATAGGTACGCTAAAAACCACCCACGCCTGTATTGTTACTGCCACCCCATAATGTCCAGCGATAGACGGTGTTAAATGTCCAAAAACTGACGGACATAGTGACCCAGAATATTTGCCCCATACGGGGCAGGGAGAACTAACTCAATTCTCCCTGAACAACAAACTTCACCATGTGGTCATCAATAATATTTCGATTATTTTGTGCTCCGTATATCAGACAATGGGTACAAACCTTGTTGACCATTCTGGCAGCTCCACTAGAAAACTTAAATATCTCATCTACAGCATTATCCGAAAAAATATCATGGTCGGCACCGGCATAAGCCAGGTGTGTTTTAATGTATTCGCCTACTTCTGCCCGGTCCAGATAAGGCAACTTGCACTGCAGGTCAATGCGCTGCCTGATTGCTGCGTAAGATTGGAGTTTAAGCCGTTCCCAGAGTTCGTTTTGTCCTACCAGGATTAAAGCCATCGGGCTCTGTGCATCCATTTTGAAGTTTAGTAGGAAACGGACTTCTTCCAGCATTTCTTTGTCTAAAAGATGGGCTTCATCTACGATAACCACGGGCTCTAGATGATGGATGCCTTGCATAAGTTCAATCTCTTTATGTAATTGGCGTTTGGCATCGCCCCGATAGAACTTGGCCTCACAACCTAATTGTTCAAGGAGACCTTTGTAAAAATGCCGGGGGGTCAATTTGGAATCAGCCAGGTACATCATCATAAACCGGGATGTATCTAAAGTTTCTTTAAGCTTACGTATGGTGGTAGTCTTGCCGGTTCCACAGTCCCCGGTTAACACTGCAAACATCTGGCGCTGAGCGGTATATTCTAAACGTCCCAGGGTTTCTTCCAGCATATGCGATTGATACAACTGATCAGTGGGGATATTGTTACTGCCACCCCATAATGTCCAGCAATAGACGATGTTAAATGTCCAAAAACTGACGGACGTAGTGACCGAAGATATTAGCCCCATTGGGGGCAGGGAGAACTAACTCAATTCTCCCTGAACAACAAACTTCACCATGTGATCATCAATAATATTTCGATTGTTTTGTGCTCCATATATCAGGCAATGAGTACAAACCTTGTTTACCATTCTGGCAGCTCCACTAGAAAACTTAAATATCTCATCTACAGCATTATCCGAAAAAATATCATGGTCGGCACCGGCATAAGCCAGGTGTGTTTTAATGTATTCGCCTACTTCTGCCCGGTCCAGATAAGGCAACTTGCACTGCAGGTCAATGCGCTGCCTGATTGCTGCGTAAGATTGGAGTTTAAGCCGTTCCCAGAGTTCGTTTTGTCCTACCAGGATTAAAGCCATCGGGCTCTGTGCATCCATTTTGAAGTTTAGTAGGAAACGGACTTCTTCCAGCATTTCTTTGTCTAAAAGATGGGCTTCATCTACGATAACCACGGGCTCTAGATGATGGATGCCTTGCATAAGTTCAATCTCTTTATGTAATTGGCGTTTGGCATCGCCCCGATAGAACTTGGCCTCACAACCTAATTGTTCAAGGAGACCTTTGTAAAAATGCCGGGGGGTCAATTTGGAATCAGCCAGGTACATCATCATAAACCGGGATGTATCTAAAGTTTCTTTAAGCTTACGTATGGTGGTAGTCTTGCCGGTTCCACAGTCCCCGGTTAACACTGCAAACATCTGGCGCTGAGCGGTATATTCTAAACGTCCCAGGGTTTCTTCCAGCATATGCGATTGATACAACTGATCAGTGGGGATATCCCTGGAAAACGGTGTTCTTTCCAGACCATAAAAACTCTCAAACATGGCTTTCCCCCTCCTTCCTTACCTTCCGGTAGGAGACAGCAGGGATTTGGTGTTCTTTACGCTCCTGGTTTTTCCTGGCGGCTGCATTTAGTAGCCTTGAAGAATTAGCTGGAGCCTTCTGTAAATGCTCGGGTAGTTTAGGCCTGGGAGCACTCCGCTCTCCGATAACCAGTTCTTTAGCTTTAAAAGGTTTGTGGCCTTCGTATTCAATAGTAAGTTCGCTGATATCGGCTGGATCATAGATAACATCTACCTTGCAGCCAATAAAGGTTAGTCCTACTTCGTATTTTTTCCCCGCAAAACTGATGCAGCCTGCCTTATCTACTTTTCTTTCTTCGCAATGGAGGAAAGCACTGGCTATTGTTTCGGGGTCTAGAAATTTTAATGCTTTCCTGTCACTGCGATAAGCAGTCTGAGGACTAATGTTTCCTTCTAACCCGGAATGGGGCTTGTTCTGATAACACTCCTCCAACCAGACCTCAAATAGCTGGTTTAATTTATCCAGGGTTTGAGGTTTCTCCAGAACCGCTTCAGCCAGGAAGGAATCTACTACCCGGTTAAATCGTTCTGATTTCCCGGTAGCTTCAGGGGAATAGGGCTTGGCAAAGAGTAAGCGAATCCCCATTTTAGCGCAAGCTCTTTTCATCCATTTGGTTCGATACTGGCTACCGTTATCGAAATATACTTTCTCTGGTACCCCATATTTTAAAATGGCCTGGCGGAAAGCATCTTCTACGATTACCTGATCCAAAGTGGGATAGAACTGACCATGCAAAATATATCTGGTCGCATCATCCACGAAGGTCACAAGATAAACCTGCTTCTTTTTCCCCTCTTTGCCTATGGGTAGGTATGGGCCATATTTTATGTCGGAATGCCAAAGTTGGTTACGGTATTTCTTCTGGTAACGCCGGGCAGCTGTACCGGTATCGGCATACATACGCATGTGCCGGGCGCTGTAACCTCGTTCGGCCAGTTTCTCTTGCAGGGTACTGCGCTTGATTTGTCCTGGCTCTACCACCCCTTCCCATTCTAGAATTTGAATAATCTGTGCAATGCTACGGCTCGGTACCTGCCTGCGCAAAAGGATTGCCTGTTCCAGGATGTTAACCGGTATTGCTTCGTCACTTCGTCGCTCGCCCTTACCTTTGGGTTTGAGTCCGCTAAAACCATCCTTCTGATACTGGGCCAGGTATCTGCGCAGGGTACGTTCGGATATGCCGGTCTGTTCGCATATCCTGGCTTTAATCTGCCTGGCCTGAGCGCTATCCAGCCCTTCGGCCAGGAGTGGGGACAGGATTTGCACTCGCTGCTCGGCAATTTCGTCTGCTTTCTTTTGGTCTCTCATGCTGATTACCTCCTTTTTCAGGTTTCAGCATGAGTGTAAAGCTATACTGTTATGGACAAAAGGCGAAACGGGTATGTATCCATAAATTTAAGTTGGCTATGGGGCGGACAACTCTGGCTAGCCATCCCGGAGCATCCCCTACATAATGCCAAATCCTTTGGAGCTTGGACTCAGGAAGATCGGATTTATCTTCCACAGATTCTTTGCCATAACGGATTGTAATTGATTCCAGGCAACCTTGAAAGTAATCGACCTTCTCATTAAACCATTTTCTCCACCGGTTCAGAGTAGATTCATCGGAGATAACACTAAGCTCTGAATCATTACTGACCACTGCCTCAATACTTTCACTAACATGGAGTTTGTATGGCACAAGCATATCCGGTAGTTCGTGGTGGATACGGTTACATTCAATGCATCTTAACCTACGAATGATTAAAATTATCTTTTCCCCTGAGGCATTGATACATTTTCTCTGGCGGCTACCAATTACTTTTAATTGTCCACTACAACACGGGCAGGGAAGTTGCTCCAAGCTCCTAACAAAAAACTCCCTTATCGGGGTTTAAATCTAATTGATAATTTGTTACAATACCATACCTTTGGGGGACGCTTCTGGTGCTTCTGTTGGAGCAGTTGCACATTTAACAGAGGCGTCTTTTCCTTTCCCTAAGATATGGTCATTATATCCAGCAATTCTCGGTCAGGCAATACCGTCAGCTTTTGGACGGTTTAGGTTGGCTGTAACAAGGTACGCTAAAAACCAAACGATGAAGGCAGGGTACGACATCGCAGAATATTGTTTCAATTCCTGATAGGTACGCTAAAAACACACTTCTCCCACAATTTCTTCATACTGTATAGCGGGTTTCAATTCCTGATAGGTACGCTAAAAACGATTATAAGACATTACCAGGATCGGAATTACATGGGTTTCAATTCCTGATAGGTACGCTAAAAACGGCTACGTATACGTTTTTGCAGGAGCAAGAGACTATGTTTCAATTCCTGATAGGTACGCTAAAAACGGCTATGCTGAAGAGGAAACAATGCAAGCAGGTTTGTTTCAATTCCTGATAGGTACGCTAAAAACCGTTCGGCCCTGGAATAGTACCCTTTTGCAATTGCGGTTTCAATTCCTGATAGGTACGCTAAAAACTCTACCGCCGCGCCTTTGTGACTGTTCAGCGATCCGTGTTTCAATTCCTGATAGGTACGCTAAAAACTTGACGTCGCGGTTGCGGTTGGGTCTGCGGTAGGGGGTTTCAATTCCTGATAGGTACGCTAAAAACGCCACCTTCCGGGTTAGACCATGTTCTCCTGCCCGAGTTTCAATTCCTGATAGGTACGCTAAAAACTGAATGATTTGCTGTTGCAGACTCATTACGTTCTGCTGGTTTCAATTCCTGATAGGTACGCTAAAAACGATCAAACGGTGGGGGCTGTACGATCATTTTACTATGTTTCAATTCCTGATAGGTACGCTAAAAACTTAGATAGGCAAGGAATACTTGCAAGGTATTCGAGGTTTCAATTCCTGATAGGTACGCTAAAAACATTACCTGCTTTGCTACCATGCCGTATCCCTTGCTGGTTTCAATTCCTGATAGGTACGCTAAAAACGCACCGGCAGCGGAAAGAGCGAATTTGCGCAGGCGGTTTGTTTCAATTCCTGATAGGTACGCTAAAAACTGCAGGCCGTCCCCGCTGTCATTTATTAAAATTGTGTTTCAATTCCTGATAGGTACGCTAAAAACCCATTTTTATTCCTCCTCATCTTCTTCTTCAAAGAAGTGTTTCAATTCCTGATAGGTACGCTAAAAACGAAAGATTACCGCAACATGGAAGATGTGATGGATCTCAGTTTCAATTCCTGATAGGTACGCTAAAAACGCACAAGCGGTGGCGTTTCTACGACTCCTGGCAGCGTTTCAATTCCTGATAGGTACGCTAAAAACTACAACAGTATGACGCGCGGCTACTCCACGCTGACGTTTCAATTCCTGATAGGTACGCTAAAAACGGATGATGCTGGCTACGCCCTTGGTCGTGGAATCTAGTTTCAATTCCTGATAGGTACGCTAAAAACTCAATCTTGCGATCGCAGCCGAGGTCGTGTCAACGAGTTTCAATTCCTGATAGGTACGCTAAAAACCTTCATGCCATATAATACACATTATATTGTATCACATGTTTCAATTCCTGATAGGTACGCTAAAAACGGACATTTTTCCATACTTTCACCCCTTCGCATCTTGTTTCAATTCCTGATAGGTACGCTAAAAACTCCCTCCTTTACATCGCTGACGCCCACCAGGGGCTGCTGTTTCAATTCCTGATAGGTACGCTAAAAACGGACACGATGGCCACCGAACTGACCAGTATGGGCTAGTTTCAATTCCTGATAGGTACGCTAAAAACAGCGTTGCCGCCAAGGGCCTGGACAAATGTCGATATAGTTTCAATTCCTGATAGGTACGCTAAAAACTTCGGCTGCTCAAAAAGTTAGTCATTAGATCGTCCCGTTTCAATTCCTGATAGGTACGCTAAAAACCTTTTGCCAGCATTTTTTCCTGCTCGGGGTTCGAGAGTTTCAATTCCTGATAGGTACGCTAAAAACTATGGGGAAAAGAAGTGCAGCCCGAATCGGTAGCGGGTTTCAATTCCTGATAGGTACGCTAAAAACCTGCGCCGACTGCAGATGTACTCCCCCGCTTCTGTGTTTCAATTCCTGATAGGTACGCTAAAAACGCCAGTTCGTCTATGTCTTTGTCTTTCAAGTCAACCGGGTTTCAATTCCTGATAGGTACGCTAAAAACGTTGACTCCAATGGTGCAATTGTGGAGAATGCCGATGGTTTCAATTCCTGATAGGTACGCTAAAAACGGGAAAACTCGACCGCCTCAAGACTGCCCAGCAACAGGTGTTTCAATTCCTGATAGGTACGCTAAAAACAAAAACCAAGCTGGCTGGGATCGAGGACGAGGCAAAGTTTCAATTCCTGATAGGTACGCTAAAAACTCGCAAAGGTGGTATACGGAATATGTTCTGATGGTTCGTTTCAATTCCTGATAGGTACGCTAAAAACGCCCCATGTCATAGTTGCGATTTCGCCCCATGACTTAGTTTCAATTCCTGATAGGTACGCTAAAAACCGATCACGGGCGCGCCTGGCCGTACCCCGTTTGTGGGTTTCAATTCCTGATAGGTACGCTAAAAACACCGGGTCGCCAACTTGCTTGAAGCCGGTCAGGTCATGTTTCAATTCCTGATAGGTACGCTAAAAACCGCTAGTATTGGTACCGGGCGGTCCATTTAGGCTGGGGTTTCAATTCCTGATAGGTACGCTAAAAACGCAACAACACTATGTTGGACAACTACGGCATGGCGGCTGTTTCAATTCCTGATAGGTACGCTAAAAACTTAGACTTTTTGTTTACATCCTCAAGTGCCTTGTGTTTCAATTCCTGATAGGTACGCTAAAAACGCTACACCTATATAGCAGAGGAGGTTGGCAGATACCGTTTCAATTCCTGATAGGTACGCTAAAAACCACGCTGCCGCATTACAACATAAGCAACTTGGTCATGTTTCAATTCCTGATAGGTACGCTAAAAACCGACCTTTACTGAGGACATACCATGCACTGCTGGGGAGTTTCAATTCCTGATAGGTACGCTAAAAACGCATTACAGGGATTTGAATGGGCCGAATACATTGGTCGTTTCAATTCCTGATAGGTACGCTAAAAACGCTACACAGACGGAGATATTCCTGGGAGGGACAGCGTTTCAATTCCTGATAGGTACGCTAAAAACGCTTTTGATGCCGGGCAATCAAACCATACTGCGGGAGTTTCAATTCCTGATAGGTACGCTAAAAACCTTCCCTCCTCTATCGCAATTTCTTTAGGCTCGGCGAGTTTCAATTCCTGATAGGTACGCTAAAAACCGAGGACTGTTGGAGCATCCGTCAGGACAACCCCGGGTTTCAATTCCTGATAGGTACGCTAAAAACCAAATTTTATTTATGTGAAAAAGAGGGCGGCGGCGGTTTCAATTCCTGATAGGTACGCTAAAAACCCTGGTGGCTAGGATCAGCGGGCGCGACTATACCTAGTTTCAATTCCTGATAGGTACGCTAAAAACCTGGCCAGCTTTTCAGCGTTGCCACCGGGTGCCTGGAGTTTCAATTCCTGATAGGTACGCTAAAAACGCAGTACTTTATTCTGCTGCCAGGGCCAACCGCGAGTTTCAATTCCTGATAGGTACGCTAAAAACTTGCATTCCTCAGTCGATGTTCGCCCAACCTGGAAGTTTCAATTCCTGATAGGTACGCTAAAAACGTCTTTATCCCGACCCAGTTCAGCATATTCGTCAATGAGTTTCAATTCCTGATAGGTACGCTAAAAACCTCAAAAACATCGGCGGCCTGACCGAAGAAGAAGCCGCGTTTCAATTCCTGATAGGTACGCTAAAAACCAAAAACATCGGCGGCCTGACCGAAGAAGAAGCCGCGTTTCAATTCCTGATAGGTACGCTAAAAACCGGCCCCGAGCCAGGCGGCAACCGTTACCCCGATCAAGTTTCAATTCCTGATAGGTACGCTAAAAACGGTGATTTTTTCGATTTTATAGAACGAGAACAATTAGGGTTTCAATTCCTGATAGGTACGCTAAAAACCAAATATCAACTGGATCGAAGAAGTGCAGCGCATGAGTTTCAATTCCTGATAGGTACGCTAAAAACATGCTAGACCAGGCGAAGTTAAAAGCAATTCGTAGTTTCAATTCCTGATAGGTACGCTAAAAACATGGGACCCAAGGCTGGGCCAGAGATAGCAGCCCTGTTTCAATTCCTGATAGGTACGCTAAAAACTGTGTTAGCTTTTCTTCCTCCAAGGCCATATTTTCGTTTCAATTCCTGATAGGTACGCTAAAAACTTTGTTTAGTGGTTGGGTGTCTCCTCCCTTAATAAACTAAGCCTTACTTTAGATATCGCTTGTTTTCTCACAATTTCATTTTGATTACGGACAGCCCATCTCTTGTTTGTTACATCTTTGTGTAATTATGGATAATGGTGAGTATGGTTCCCTAAGCCGCTTGGGTTTCTTGTATTGTGGCCAGTGGGATTCCACACCATCTCCTGGCAGCAAACCTCCCATGTCTTCCTGGGTCTAAAAGCCCTTAATTCCTTCGTCCTGCCTATCCAAGAGGTGGAACGTCAGTCATGCTCCTAAGCGGGGTCGTTGCCCTTATGGATAAATTCAACCTGACTGTCCCGGCTCCCGTTTTATCGTGTTTTTGGTTCTTGAAACTTCATTCATCGCTACTTACTGAGTGGCTGCGGGTAGCCATTCTTCATGCTGGCAATGATGTGGGAACAATTGCTATGTTAAATGACCCCATTGCCTTTTAAGCAGCTATCCTAATTGACTGCTCCATGTCGCCCAGCATCTTCTCTGGGCTGTAATCAACGCCTTTGGTTAGTATTGCAAAGAAAACCCGAATCAGTTTGCCGCAGAGTGCGATTATGGACTGCATCTTGTTGAGCGGATTGTTTTCCCGCATCAGGTTTCTTTGATGAAGTAGCCGAAACTCTTGGTTTTTTCCCCAGCATGGCGACTATGGAAAAGAATAAGCTGTGCCTCAGGCGTCTTCTACCCCTACGGCTGATAGTGGTCTTTCCCTTGTGCTTACCAGAACTGTTCTCTACCAGGTTGAGTCCAGCTAACTTCTGTATTTGTCTAGGGTCTTGAAATCTACTGATATCGCCTACTTCGCCGACAAAGGTGGCTGCTGTGATTAGGCCAACCCCTTTGATATCCAAAAGTTTGTCAGCATTGGGTATTTGCATCAGCAGTTCCTGCATTAGTTGTTCTAGCCTGTCGTATTGCTGGCAATACAGGTCATATTCTGCTAGCAGGTTTTGCAAGCTGGCCTCGGAGGCCACTTTACCGCTAACTCGGCCTACGCTTCTGCTTGCCACCTTAACCAGTGCTTCTGCACGTTTAAGGCTGGCGCGCTTCATTTGCTTTCTCCACGTCTCTACGATTCTATCTACGCCTAGTTTTACAACTTTCTCTGGTGTTGAAAAGCTTCTGAGAGTTATCAATGCTGCGTTTCTTCTCCAGTCCTTAAAGACTGTTGTAAACTCTGGAAACCGGATGTCTAGCCACCTAACGACCTGATTGTAGATAGAAGTCAATTGCTTCTGCAGCCTTTCCCGTTCCGATACCGCCTCTCGTAGTTCTTGATAGAGGTCGTCGGGTATGTACACTTCCCGATAACGCCCATCTTTCACTAACATGGCGATTGTTTTCGGGTCTTTACGATCGTTCTTGGTAGGGCTATTGTCATCCAGTTCTTTGGTTCGCTTGACGTGGAACGGATTGACTATGGCCAGTTTGTGATCTTGGCCTTTGAGATGATCTCCTAGCGCAAACCAATAATGTCCTGTGGGTTCAAAGCCGACAATGATCTCAGTCTTCTCTTGCTGCTTACATATATCACGCATCCACTGATCCAAACGGTCAAACCCTTGATCTGTGTTGCTAAATTTCAGCAGCCTGGCCAGCTCAATCCCTCTGTAATCAAAGGCTCTTGCATAGTGAGTCTCTTTACCAATGTCAATTCCAACTACCAGAGTCTCAAATTTGATTTGCGAAATCTTCTCGTTTTGTGTACTTTT
The DNA here is from genome assembly GCA_050949825.1 of Syntrophomonadaceae bacterium. Classification (GTDB taxonomy): domain Bacteria; phylum Bacillota; class Syntrophomonadia; order Syntrophomonadales; family Syntrophomonadaceae; genus DTU019. The sequence goes on from JBMNGL010000018.1 coordinate 168,355, forward strand.
CATATAGGGACGCCTCCTCAATCTCTTGTTTTGTGCCCTTCTGTCGGGATCAGCACAATTCAATTGTATTGATGGGCGTCTCTTTTTTCAAAGATCGTTCTTAAGCATTACAGGAATGCTCCTATTTCAAGTTTCAATTCCTGATAGGTACGCTAAAAACTTCGCAATATGGACAGGCTACATATCTATACGCTCAGTTTCAATTCCTGATAGGTACGCTAAAAAACACCAGTGATGAGTGGGACAGGATCATACAGCCTCTTCAGTTTCAATTCCTGATAGGTACGCTAAAAACATCTCCACAAAGGGGAGGCAGTTGTCCCAGCCAAGTAGTTTTCAATTCCTGATAGGTACGCTAAAAACATACCGGAAGCCGGTGTCGTTAGTGATCAGGGATGAGTTTCAATTCCTGATAGGTACGCTAAAAAACCTCTACTTTTTTTATTAACATCTTCTAGTGCTTTATGTTTCAATTCCTGATAGGTACGCTAAAAACCCGGCACCATGTTGAATATGCTCCGGCGCCTTTGGAGGTTTCAATTCCTGATAGGTACGCTAAAAACTAAATTTTACGTTGCGGAATGTTTCGTATTGTAGGTGTTTCAATTCCTGATAGGTACGCTAAAAACACCAATTTCGGCATCGGGATCCGCTTCTATCGCTGGTTTCAATTCCTGATAGGTACGCTAAAAACGGGTCCGAAACCTTACCACATTATCATCCCTGGTTACGTTTCAATTCCTGATAGGTACGCTAAAAACCTTCCCCCCGGGCGGGCTAAACAAGGTCGCAGAATGTTTCAATTCCTGATAGGTACGCTAAAAACTCTTATCCGCGCTGTTCAGCGCGATTTTTATTATCCTGTTTCAATTCCTGATAGGTACGCTAAAAACCTTTGATGATACGGTTTTTAGCATCATTCAGGACTACTGTTTCAATTCCTGATAGGTACGCTAAAAAACAGTATAGCAAATTCATCGTGGCCCTGGTGATCCTACTGTTTCAATTCCTGATAGGTACGCTAAAAACTAAGGTGTTTAGCGGCGAAGTGGGGGAGCTGGTTCAGTTTCAATTCCTGATAGGTACGCTAAAAACGGGACTAAGCGCAGGAGGCACCTATTGGCTGGTTGTGTTTCAATTCCTGATAGGTACGCTAAAAACGCTTATAGGCACATTTGTAAGTAGTCTTGGATCGAGTTTCAATTCCTGATAGGTACGCTAAAAACGAATACCCACCCAGGAGGGCACCTATCCACGCACGAGTTTCAATTCCTGATAGGTACGCTAAAAACGCTGGAGCGGCGAGTATTTGAGAGGGGGGACGTTGGTTTCAATTCCTGATAGGTACGCTAAAAACTCGGATGGCAGCAGAAACGTAATCAAAAACACAACGAGTTTCAATTCCTGATAGGTACGCTAAAAAACTACTCATTCGCCCAGATTATGAAAGTTTTTTCTGGCTTGTTTCAATTCCTGATAGGTACGCTAAAAACCAAGGAATGCCTCGGGGCTACCGATGCCCAATTGGGGTTTCAATTCCTGATAGGTACGCTAAAAACCAAATTAATTCTACTTGATTTTCTTCTTGGCAGAAGAAAGTTTCAATTCCTGATAGGTACGCTAAAAACGTGGATCTGGCACAGGGCGAGAAGCTGCCCTGGGACGGTTTCAATTCCTGATAGGTACGCTAAAAACGCAGAATTGACGAAAACCCAGACGATGATCAGGGACTAGTTTCAATTCCTGATAGGTACGCTAAAAACTTAAAATACTTAGCAGGACAATATACCAGAGATGATAGTTTCAATTCCTGATAGGTACGCTAAAAACCTATCCCTTTTCGGTTAGTCCTTAATACCATAGCTAGTTTCAATTCCTGATAGGTACGCTAAAAACGTGCAGTGACGTCTGCGCCATCTGCTCCGTCAGCCTGTTTCAATTCCTGATAGGTACGCTAAAAACGGTGTCGTAGGGATCTTCCTTGTTCATGGTGTTCGGGGTTTCAATTCCTGATAGGTACGCTAAAAACTAGCTGCTTCTATGGATAGTTCAAGATTGTTTGAAGTTTCAATTCCTGATAGGTACGCTAAAAACTGTAGTCTGCAATGGCATTTGATCTTTGTTTGCCATGTTTCAATTCCTGATAGGTACGCTAAAAACGCCTCTTGTTCTTGTTTGTTTACTCTTTCGCTGCCGTAGTTTCAATTCCTGATAGGTACGCTAAAAACGGTGTGCGGTTCAAGACGTCGGATGCTATTTTATTGTGTTTCAATTCCTGATAGGTACGCTAAAAACCAATTTATCTTCCTTGTTTGTATCGGTAAAATCTTCGTTTCAATTCCTGATAGGTACGCTAAAAACCCTATGATGATCTTTTCGTTGATTCCAAAATATCGGGTTTCAATTCCTGATAGGTACGCTAAAAACGGCCGCAGGCTATGAGACCTATTACTACAAGAAGGATGTTTCAATTCCTGATAGGTACGCTAAAAACAGAGGAGGATGGACCTATTGACCCAGATACAGATACCGTTTCAATTCCTGATAGGTACGCTAAAAACGCCCCCATGGCTTTGAGCGCCCCCACGCTGCCCCCAGTTTCAATTCCTGATAGGTACGCTAAAAACGCTTCATCCACGCTTGATCGCCTCCTCTACCTCTGCCAGTTTCAATTCCTGATAGGTACGCTAAAAACTTGGCGATCTCCGCGGCCAACTGGTCTACTGATACGTGTTTCAATTCCTGATAGGTACGCTAAAAACCCCGGCTGTGAACGAGGTTCTTGACGAGGTTTTAAAAGTTTCAATTCCTGATAGGTACGCTAAAAACTTCCCTCGAGAAAATCACCGGGGTTCTCAAACTCGATGTTTCAATTCCTGATAGGTACGCTAAAAACTAGCCTTTTGTCCAAACTTTCCATACAAGGAATTCAGTTTCAATTCCTGATAGGTACGCTAAAAACAAATTAAATAGGGAAAAAAGTATTGCAAAAAAGGAAGGTTTCAATTCCTGATAGGTACGCTAAAAACGATTAAAAGACTACAGTTTTATTGGGCTTGACGGAATGTTTCAATTCCTGATAGGTACGCTAAAAACAAAACATTTGGCCTTGAAAAGTTAGAAGCTGCGTAGTTTCAATTCCTGATAGGTACGCTAAAAACCCGTCAAAAAACCATATTAATAAGACAGCTAAAAAGCTATCTATTCTGCAATATTTATAATAAGGACTAACAAATTACCAATTAATCGCCATTCAGACTGTCGTCGTAACCGGCTAAAAACAACACTATTTGAGATTGACGACATTCAAATGAACTGCTCTTGTCCTCCCTTTTTTACCCCCATAATTTCTCGCTCCGAATACTTTAGAGTTCTGAAAGTATAGAATATAACCGAATCATATTCATCATCGATAATTTTGGCCAATTCCATCTTTAGCTTTCGGAAACTACTTTCATTAATCTCGCCTTCCAGGACGGAGTTTTGAACCCAATACAGGTATTTGCGAGATGTCTTAAGAACCTTGCCCACGCGTTTCTGTTTCACATCGTATACTTCTATTACAAACACCTTTAACCCTCCTACCAACGGGAATTAAAAGGTATATATTTCTTTTCGCCTAATAAGTGCTTTTCCAGTTTATAGAGTTCCATTCTTATCAGGCGGCGATAAGACACTTCCCTGCCCAATTCCCGGTGTTTTATTGTAGGTAAGCGTCAAAAACTTCACACATACCAGTGTCCCAGCCAAGATGAGACAATGAACCTGAACAAAAAACAAGGAGATGTTCAGGAATGGTCAATAACGATCTGTGCAGCCTGTGGGAACAGCGTCTGGCAGACCATGCAACCAGCGGTAAAAGCGTAGCCACCTGGTGTCGGGAACATTCAATTAGGGACAACCAGTTCTATTACTGGCGTAAAAAACTGCGTATGGACCAGGTTGAAAGCAACCAACCAGTGAAATGGCTTCCCCTGGAAGTAGAGCAGACAAACCTGGCTCCCGGCTCTATAGCCGTTCATGTTGGGCAGGCAACAGTTGAGATTAAACAAGGCTTTGATCCCCAGCTGTTGCGCCAAATCGTAAAGGTTCTACAAACCATATGATTAGTGAAATATCAAACCGACAGGTTTACCTGGCCTGCGGTAGCACTGATCTTAGAAAATCGATTGACGGATTGGCAGTACTGGTTAAAGAATCATTCCATTTAGATCCCTTTAGCCCCTGCCTATTTGTATTCTGCAATCGAAAACGTGACAAACTCAAAATACTACAGTGGGAGCATAATGGATTCTGGCTGCATTACCGACGTCTGGAGCGGGGTAAATTTGACTGGCCCACCGCCCATACTGATGTGGTCAGTATTAGCTACCGTGAATTCCGCTGGCTCCTAGATGGCTTGTCACTAAAACAAAATCAGGCTCATAAAGCAGTTAAACAAAGAGTTATTCTTTAACAGAAAAACAGCTCTAAACCCGGATATTTCGGCATTTTCATGGTGCAAAAATACCGCTTTTATGGTATAATTTATCTATGAACATGCAAGATAATTCGGCTCAGATAATTGAACAACTTAATGATAAAATCATTATGCAGGAACAACAGATTGCTGAACTTAATGCCAAGGTAAAGTGGTATGAAGAGCAATATCGCCTAAGTCGCCAAAAACAGTTTGGTGCTTCCAGTGAGAAAACTTCTCCTGAACAGATTAATCTGTTTAATGAAGCTGAAGATATTGCTGACCCTAAAACGAAAGAACCAGATATCGAAACCATTACCTATGAGCGCAAGAAAAAGCAGCCTGGTCAAAGAGCTGATAAGCTCAAAGACCTTCCGGTTGAAGTAATTGAATACCGACTTTTAGAACATGAGCAAGTCTGCCCCTGCTGCCAGGGTCCCCTTCATGAAATGAGTACCCAGGTAAGACAGGAGATAAAGGTAATACCTGCTCAGGTAAAAGTAGTACAGCATGTTCAATACATATATTCCTGCCGCCAGTGTGAGAAAGAAAATATTACAACACCGATAATCAAAGCACAAATGCCTAACCCCATATTACCAGGCAGTTTGGCATCGCCCTCCATAGTGGCATATATTATGGACCAAAAATATACCAACAGTATGCCGTTATATCGTCAGGAACAGCAGTTATCCCGTCTGGGAGTAGAGCTTTCCCGGCAGACCATGGCAAACTGGGTTTTAAACGTTGCCGACCCCTGGTTAAAGATAATTTACGACCACCTACATGAGGAGTTGCTAGATAGAGATATCCTGCACGCGGACGAAACAACTTTGCAGGTATTAAAAGAACCGGGGCGTTCAGCCGAAACTAAATCCTATATGTGGTTATACCGTACCGGAAGAGGCGGACCACCGATTGTCCTGTACGAATATCAGACCACCAGAGCCAGTAAACATCCGGACCGATTTCTGTCTGGCTTTAAAGGGTACCTACAAACTGATGGTTACAGTGCCTACGGTAAACTGACTGACATAACGTTAGTCGGCTGCTG
>JBMNGL010000019.1:0-93235 GCA_050949825.1 Syntrophomonadaceae bacterium
ATCGGCGCTGGAGAGCTTAACTGCCGTGTTCGGGATGGGAACGGGTGTGGCCTCTCCGCCATTATCACCAGGAAATCTTATATCTTTATTAAATTGTGATTTCGGTTCTCTGAAAACTGCATACAGAGATTAAGCTTAAAAGCGTTTTTAGGTCAAGCCCTCGATCTATTAGTACCGGTCAGCTTAATGCATCACTACACTTATACTCCCGGCCTATCAACCACCTGTTCTTGATGGGATCTTACCTTCTTTTGAAGTGGGAGAACTCATCTTGAGGTTGGCTTCGCGCTTAGATGCTTTCAGCGCTTATCACATCCAGACATAGCTACCCAGCTGTGCCTCTGGCGAGACAACTGGTACACCAGCGGTCTGTCCATCCCGGTCCTCTCGTACTAGGGACAGATCCTCTCAATTCTCCTGCGCCTGCGATGGATAGGGACCGAACTGTCTCACGACGTTCTGAACCCAGCTCACGTACCACTTTAATGGGCGAACAGCCCAACCCTTGGGACCTTCTCCAGCCCCAGGATGTGATGAGCCGACATCGAGGTGCCAAACCTCCCCGTCGATGTGAACTCTTGGGGGAGATAAGCCTGTTATCCCCGGGGTAGCTTTTATCCGATGAGCGACGGCCCTTCCACTCGGTACCGCCGGATCACTAAGCCCGACTTTCGTCCCTGCTCGACATGTCTGTCTCGCAGTCAAGCTCCCTTCTGCCTTTACACTCTTCGCGCGATTTCCATCCGCGCTGAGGAAACCTTTGGGCGCCTCCGTTACTCTTTTGGAGGCGACCGCCCCAGTCAAACTGCCTGCCTGAAACTGTTCCTCTACCCGATCAGGGTAGCAGGTTAGAACTCCAGCCATTCAAGAGTGGTATCCCACCAGTGGCTCCACGAATCCTGGCGAACTCGCTTCAAAGCCTCCCACCTATCCTGTACATGAACCACCAAAATCCAATATCAAGCTACAGTAAAGCTCCACGGGGTCTTTCTGTCCTATCGCAGGTAACCGGCATCTTCACCGGTATTACAATTTCACCGAGCCCCTCGTCGAGACAGTGCCCAGATCGTTACGCCTTTCGTGCGGGTCTGAACTTACCAGACAAGGAATTTCGCTACCTTAGGACCGTTATAGTTACGGCCGCCGTTCACCGGGGCTTCGGTTCAAAGCTTCGCTTGCGCTAACCTTTCCCCTTAACCTTCCGGCACCGGGCAGGCGTCAGCCTCTATACTTCATCTTTCGATTTTGCAGAGACCTGTGTTTTTGGTAAACAGTCGCCTGGGCCTGATCACTGCGGCTCCCTCACGCTCATCAATGTTCTTTGACTCACGCTAACAGAGCACCCCTTCTCCCTAAGTTACGGGGTCATTTTGCCGAGTTCCTTAACGAGGGTTCTCTCGCGCGCCTTAGGATTCTCTCCTTGCCTACCTGTGTCGGTTTGCGGTACGGGCACCAACGTCCTTGCTAGAGGCTTTTCTTGGCAGTTTGGAATCAGTGACTTCGTTACTTAAGTTCACTCCCCTTAACACCTCAGGCTTCGTTGGGCGGATTTGCCTACCCAACACCCTACGTGCTTGGACGCACTCTTCCAGTCGTGCGCTTCACCTATCCTCCTGCGTCACCCCATCACTCAATCGGACGTCCGGTGGCACTGGAATTTCAACCAGTTGTCCATCCCCTACGCCTTTCGGCCTCGGGTTAGGTCCCGGCTTACCCTGGGAGGACGAGCCTTCCCCAGGAATCCTTGGGCTTCCGGCGGGCAGGATTCTCACCTGCCTTCTCGCTTACTTATGCCAGCATTCTCTCTGCCTGGCAGTCCACCGCTCCTTACGGTACGGCTTCTATCCGCCAGGTACGCTCCCCTACCGATTGAGAAGTGAGATGTGAGAAGTTGGACGTGGGATTCTTAGTCCCACTTTTCTATCAGCTTGAAGAGCTGTTTTCCGAGTATATCATAGGTTGCTATGATTTCGTCGTCCTGCATATACCCCAAATCCCTGCTTAGTTTCAGAAGTACGATCATCTCGTTACTCGAACCCAATGCATTTCTTAGAAAATGTTTGAATTCTTTCGCGGAGTTCTTTCTCCCGTATCCCTCTGCAATATTTGCGGGTATCGATATGGCTGCTCTTCTTAACTGATAGCCTATTTCCCGTTTCTCTGCTTCTGGAAATGTTTGAGTTAGTTTGTGTACCCTTAGTACTAATTGATAGGCTTTTTGGTAGACTATGAGATCTTCGAAGCTTTTTATCTTCTCTTCTCCCATATCATCGGTTCACCTCGCACTCTCGGTCTCACTTCTAACTTCCCACATCTCACTTCTCAATCCCAAAGCTTCGGTACTATGCTTAGCCCCGTTGAATTTTCGGCGCAGAGTCACTTGACCAGTGAGCTATTACGCACTCTTTGAATGGTGGCTGCTTCTAAGCCAACATCCTGGCTGTCTGTGCGACTCTACTTCCTTTCCCACTTAGCATAGATTTGGGGACCTTAGCTGTTGGTCTGGGCTGTTTCCCTCTCGACTACGGACCTTATCACCCGCAGTCTGACTGCCGTGCTGAGCCTTATGGTATTCGGAGTTTGGGAAGGTTCGGTAACCGGGTAAGGCCCCTAGCCTAACCAGTGCTCTACCCCCATAAGGAATTACACGACGCTAGCCCTAAAGCTATTTCGGGGAGAACCAGCTATCTCCGAGTTCGATTGGCATTTCACCCCTATCCACAACTCATCCACGTACTTTTCAACGTACCCTGGTGCGGGCCTCCACGATGTGTTACCATCGCTTCACCCTGGCCATGGATAGATCACTCGGTTTCGGGTCTACAGCAACAAACTATTTCGCCCTATTTAGACTCGCTTTCGCTGCGGCTCCGTCCTTTTTGAACTTAACCTCGCTTGCTGCCATAACTCGCTGGCCCATTCTACAAAAGGTACGCCATCATCCTGAGAAGTGAGATGTGGGAGGTTGGATGTGGAAACTTCTTCTAGTTCCCACTTCTAACCTCTCAACTCTCACCTCTCATAAGACTCTGACTGTTTGTAAGCATACGGTTTCAGGTTCTTTTTCACTCCCCTCCCGGGGTGCTTTTCACCTTTCCCTCACGGTACTATTCGCTATCGGTCGCCAGGTAGTATTTAGCCTTGGAAGGTGGTCCTCCCTGCTTCCCACCGGGTTCCACGTGTCCGGCGGTACTTGGGGTTTATACGAAGAGACATATTGTTTTCGCTTACAAGGCTCTCACTCTCTATGGCCTGACTTTCCATTCAGGTTCAGCTAACAATATGCTTTGTAACTCTTTGAGCAAACTGCAATTTGCTCCTGTATTCCCCGCAACTCCAGCTATGCAACGCTTGCAGGCTTGACACATAACTGGTTTGGGCTCTTCCCCGTTCGCTCGCCGCTACTTGGAGAATCTCTTTTGATTTCTGTTCCTCCGGTTACTAAGATGTTTCAGTTCACCGGGTCTGGCTTCTACTGCCCTATATATTCAGGCAGTGATAATACTTGTTCGCAAGTATTGGGTTCCCCCATTCGGATATCTACGGATCTATGCTCGCTTGCAGCTCCCCGTAGCTTTTCGCAGCTTGCCACGTCCTTCTTCGCCTCCTGGCACCAAGGCATCCCCCGTACGCTCTTTTTATCTTGACCTAATTTCTTACGCGCTTTTGAAAACTCTCTCATTTTTTCACTGTCTTTTCAGCTACTTCGTGAAATTGTTCCCTTTGCTTTTCTCTGTATGCACTTTTCAAAGAACCATCGCAACAGATGTCGGAAGTCGGATGTCGGAGGTCGGATATTTGTTTGAATCGGCTCTGCCGATTCATTTTATCTGACCCTTTGAATCTAATTTCAGACTTCTGTTGAAAATTTATTAAAACGAACAACAAGAAGGATAAGAGATCGACCAATTGAGAAGTGGGCGGCGGGAAGTTGGAGGTGAGATTTCTCTGGCCTCTTATTCCTCTACCTTGCTTCCATTTCTCCTTAGAAAGGAGGTGATCCATCCGCACCTTCCGGTACGGATACCTTGTTACGACTTCACCCCAATTACCAACCCCACCTTAGACGGCTCTCTCTCGACCCGCTTTCGCGGGTACCCCGAGTTGAGTCACCGGCTTCGGGTGTTGCCGACTTTCGTGGTGTGACGGGCGGTGTGTACAAGGCCCGGGAACGCATTCACCGCGACATGCTGATTCGCGATTACTAGCGATTCCGACTTCATGGAGTCGAGTTGCAGACTCCAATCCGAACTGAGAATGGCTTTCTGAGATTCGCTCCGCCTCGCGACTTCGCTGCTCTCTGTACCACCCATTGTAGCACGTGTGTAGCCCAGATCATAAAGGGCATGATGATTTGACGTCATCCCCACCTTCCTCCCGCTTGTCACGGGCAGTCCCATTAGAGTGCTCAGCTTTCCTGTTAGCAACTAATAGCAAGGGTTGCGCTCGTTGCGGGACTTAACCCAACATCTCACGACACGAGCTGACGACAACCATGCACCACCTGTCTCAAAGCTCCTAAAAGGCACTGCCGTATTTCTACAGCATTCTTTGGATGTCAAGACCTGGTAAGGTTCTTCGCGTTGCATCGAATTAAACCACATGCTCCACCGCTTGTGCGGGCCCCCGTCAATTCCTTTGAGTTTCAGCCTTGCGACCGTACTCCCCAGGCGGGATACTTATTGCGTTAGCTGCGGCACGGAAGGGGTCGATACCTCCCACACCTAGTATCCATCGTTTACAGCGTGGACTACCAGGGTATCTAATCCTGTTTGCTACCCACGCTTTCGCACCTCAGCGTCAGGGTCAGTCCAGACAGCCGCCTTCGCCACTGGTGTTCCTCCTGATTTCTACGCATTTCACCGCTACACCAGGAATTCCACTGCCCTCTCCTGCCCTCAAGATACCCAGTTTCAAATGCAACCCCGCAGTTAAGCTGCGGTCTTTCACACCTGACTTAAATATCCGCCTACGTGCTCTTTACGCCCAGTAATTCCGGACAACGCTCGCCCCCTACGTCTTACCGCGGCTGCTGGCACGTAGTTAGCCGGGGCTTCCTCGTAAGGTACCGTCATGCAACAGGCATATTACTCCTGCTGCCGTTCTTCCCTTACAACAGAGCTTTACAACCCTAAGGCCTTCTTCGCTCACGCGGCGTCGCTGCGTCAGGGTTTCCCCCATTGCGCAATATTCCCCACTGCTGCCTCCCGTAGGAGTCTGGGCCGTGTCTCAGTCCCAGTGTGGCCGTTCACCCTCTCAGGCCGGCTACTGATCGTCGCCTTGGTAGGCTCTTACCCCACCAACTAGCTAATCAGACGCGGACCCATCTATATGCGATAGCTTTCATGAAGAGGCCATCTTTCTTCACAGACTTTATACCTGTGATCACATGCGGTATTAGCAGTCGTTTCCAACTGTTATTCCCCACATATAGGTAGGTTATCCACGCGTTACTCACCCGTCCGCCACTAACTAATGTTCGACACTCAGTGCTCTTCATTGCTTGCCTTCCAGTTATTCCAACCCTGTGTTATCACTTTTGGGGTCGCTTCGACGCTCGCTTTGCCCTATCCCCTCAGCCTTGCTTCTATCGGTCAGATAGTCCTTGGCCGGAAAGTTCACTCTCTACGGCTCGCGTCACGCGGCTCACTGCCGCCTTTTCTAGAAGAACACTCAGTGTCAAACATTAGTCCGTTCGACTTGCATGTGTTAGGCACGCCGCCAGCGTTCGTCCTGAGCCAGGATCAAACTCTCCGATGAAAGTTTTATCTGCAAAGTTCTATTGAACTCTGTTAATCCTAGCCAAAATTGTCTCTGGCTTTTTCCCTTCTTTTAAAAGGGCCTGATTGGCTTGCTTTGTCTTTTACCTCAAAACAGTTCCAATCTTTTTCGCACTTATCTTCTTGCTGTTCAGTTTTATCAAGAACCGTTCCCCAAAACCCTTGGGGATCCTGTCATGTCAACCGCTTTTATCTCGCGGTTTTTCGGCCTTTTAGCCTAACGCCTACCGCTTTCCTGCCGTACGCGCAAGACTTATATTATCACCCCTTGCGACAGATGTCAACAAAATATTCTTAATAAGTCCTTTATCTAAACATAACAAAATCTTAACATAAAAAAAGCTGCCTGTTTCGCATCGGACAGGCAGCTTTTCTGCTAACTCTATTTGAAATTATCGAGCAGCTTGATCATGGCAGGGCCCAATAGGACTATAAATAAGGTTGGAAATATAAAAAACATCATCGGTACAAGTATCTTTATCGGCGCCTTTTGCGCCTTCTCCTCAGCCCTCATGCGGCGGTTTTCCCTCACCTGTTGGGACTGTAATTTCAGTACATTAGCCATGGGAACACCGAGTTGCTCCGCTTGCATAACAGATCCTACAAATAGGCTAACCTCATCGATTTGCACCCTTTCCGCCAGGTCTTTTAAGGCTTCGCGACGCTGTTTGCCCATCTCTATTTCACGCAGCGCTATCTCAAATTCCAGGGTCAGAGGTCCCCTGGATTTTTCTATCACTTTTTGTAAGGCACCATCAAAACTGAGCCCGGCTTCAACGCTTACACTTAATAAATCCAAAATATCGGGAAGGTTGCGCAACATTTCATCCTTGCGCCGGTCTTCACTGGCCTTGAGCCACAGATCGGGCATAAACAAACCGGCTGACAATAGCAGTAAAAGCGCCCAGGGATTCCCGATTATAAGACCTATAAAAGCCAAAGCGGGTGGAGCACAATACTTCAATATCAGATAATTTTCAACGGTTAATCCGAGCGGGTTCCCTGCCGTTAAGAGCTTCCTTTCATATTCGGCCTTTTTATTGGCAGGAATAAGCTTTTGAGACAGGTTGCGGGAAAACGGTGCTATCAAGTCCTTTATTCTGGATTTCAGGGGCCGGTATAGATCCGGGTGCAAGTAACTCTGTTTAGCATCAGTCGTATAAGTCTTTAAACGTTTCATAATCACCAGGCGGTTGCCCTGCAATGAATATACTATACCGAAAACCACCGCTCCAAAGCATACCGCAAACAGAACGGCAATAATGACCTCCATTAAACCAACTCCCTTGTCCAGATTACTTACATCTCTATAGAGATAATCTTTTTGACAACAAACAGACCAATTATTTCGAGTATTATGCCGGTTACCAACATGGCCTGGCCGCGGGGATCATAAATCAGCACATTGAGATATTCCGGATTCAGCACCAGCATAGCCGCTAACAATAGACTGGCAAGAGTCCGATAACAATACCCGACAAGCGCCCCTGGGCGGTTAAGACTTTAACCTCGCGTTTCAGTTGGGCACGGTCGCGGATGGTTTCCGATATGTTCTCCAAAATCTGAGCCAGATTCCCCCCCACTTGACGTTGAATAATAATGCCGGTTATGACCATATCCAAATCATCGCTTTTGGTTCTCTCGCTTAGATTCATCAAGGCCTCTTCCTGGCTAAACCCCAACGTCATTTCGCGCAATGTCCAGCCAAACTCTGTTGATATCGGCGCCGGCATTTCCCTTTTAACCGTATCCATAGCCTGTTGAAAGCCGAATCCGGCTCTAAGGGCATTGGCCATTATCATCAGGGCATCGCCCAATTGCCCGTTGAGTGCCATCAAGCGCACATCTTTTTTATGCCTTAAATACATTTCCGGCCCCACAATGGCTAGAATACAAGCCACAATCCCCAGCCAGGTGTTGCCGGTCATCAGCACCAGGAGCAGTGGAGGCAGGATGATCAAACCGAGCCACATGGTGAAATACTCTTCACCCCGCAAGGGGATGCCCGCATACATCAAATGGGTTTGCAGCCGCTGTGTAAAGCCGCGGGTGGCAAACAACCCGGATATGCGATCCATCAGGCTCTGTATCGCCTGCAGGGAATTAGCCCTTGGGGACTCAGTCTCCGTCCCCTTTTCAAGGTATTTGTCCAAACGATCCAGGTACAGGTCACGCTGAGAAACGGTTTTCAGCACTGCAAAAACCATGCAAAGCAGGATATTAAACACTAATAGAGCAATGATCAGTTCTATCATGTGGGGTCCTCCCGTGATTATGAGCCAAAATACTCACTGGAAATGTTTATTCCCATCGCAGCAAGCCTGTCGATACATTTGGGCACAAGCCCGGTGGCCTGATGCCGACCCTGAACCCGTCCTCGCTCATCAACCCCGAATTGGTTGTAAACAAAGATATCTTGGAGGGTAATGACATCGTTCTCCATGCCCAGAACTTCAGTTACATGGGTAATCTTTCTGGAGCCGTCCTGCAGGCGGCTCTGGTGAACAATGATATCAATCGCTGCGGCGATCTGCTCACGAATGGCCCGCACCGGCAAATCAATGCCGGCCATCAAGACCATGGTTTCCAGGCGAGAAATCATATCCCGCGGGGAATTGGAGTGTCCGGTGGTCAGGGAGCCATCATGGCCGGTATTCATGGCCTGCAGCATATCCAGGGCTTCGCCGCCACGAACCTCACCCACTACCAGACGGTCGGGGCGCATACGCAAGGAGTTGCGCACCAGATCGCGGATCGATATCTCGCCTTTATCATCAATATTGGCCGGCCTTGTTTCAAGTGATATCACATGATCCTGGTGCAGGTCCAGTTCGGCAGAATCTTCAATAGTAACAATACGTTCAGATGAAGGTATAAAAGCGGACATGATATTTAAGGTGCTGGTCTTGCCGGCCCCGGTTCCTCCAGAAACAATTATGTTCAACCTGCCTTTGACACATGCTTCTAAAAATTTGGCCATGGGAAGGGTCAAGGTATTGTTGCGCACCAGGTCCTCAACCCCCAGCAATTTAGAGGAGAATTTGCGTATGGTGAGTACACAGCCATTCAAGGCACAGGGCGGAATAACCGCGTTTACACGGGACCCATCAGGCAGCCTGGCATCGACCATAGGCATGCTTTCATCGATTCTGCGCCCCAGGGGAGAGATAATCCTCTCAATAACTGTCAACACATGGCGGTCATCCCTGAACACCACATTGGTGCGTTCGATTTTGCCTTTTCGTTCCACATAGACCTGTGCGGGGCCATTGACCATCACCTCGGATACGCTCTCGTCCTTTAGCAATGGTGTAATAGGGCCAAAATGAAATACCTCATTTATTACCTGGTTGATAATTTCCTCGCGATCAGTCTTGATATAATAATCTTCATCCTTATTAATGATCGCTTCAGCGATATTTCTTACCTGGTTTATAATCTCCTGCTGTTGCTTGTCTTCAGTATGGCGCGGCTTGATATTTTCTGTGCCCAGTTCCCTGACAACTTCGCGATGGATGGTTACCACCAGGTCTTGAAAGCGGTTAGCCGGGCTTTCCTTTTTCTCCAGAATCAACTCTTCCACAGGCTTAACAACCTGCATACGCTTCAGCAAAGACATAAACTCACCTTCTCTTGTTCAATCTATCAAGCTAAATACCATTGCATCATTTCTTGCTGCTCCAATTTTCCAGCATATTGATAATATCCAGGAGGCTTTTGGTGATGGGCGCCTTGGGGTTCAGTTTCACAAAAGGTATACCTTTGTTGACCGAAGAGACCACCAATTTCCCATCACTGGGCACTTCGCCTTTTATCTTCATATCCAGGATTTTCTCCACATCCATGGCCTCAATGCCGGCCACCCCGGAGGAACGGTTTAATATTAAACGGGTCTTGGGCAGCAACTTTAAGGTCTTCAAAACATCCAGACCTTTTTTTACATTCTTGATGGTAGGCAAATCCAGGGAAATAACCAATAATACGGCATCGGCCATCTCCAGGGCGGTTAAAGTGGTCTCATCGATAAATGAAGGCGTATCAATGAAGGTATAGGTATAAAGATCCCGGCATAAAGAGAGGATTTTTTGTACCCCATCAGAGGTAACCAGCTCGGACAGCTCGGGCTTGTTCGGCGGCGCCAGGACATGGACACCATTGCGCTCATACATATAGTCCTCGAGCAGTTCTTCGTCAATCATATCGCCTTCTTGCATTAACTCTGACACGGTCTTGCGCGGGTTCAGGTCCATTAATATGCAGACATCACCGAATTGCAGATCCAGGTCAATAAGGCTGACTTTATTTTTGTAACGGCGGGCCATTTCCACGGCCAGATTCGTGCAAATGACACTTTTGCCAACACCTCCCTTGGTTCCGTATACGCATACCAGTTTGTTATTGGCGCCGGGCATGGCCTTTTCCCGGATGAATACATCGGTATCGCCTTTAAATACTTTCAAGCGCTGCCGGTTAAGGTCGGCCACCTTTTTGATACAGGTGTTGAGCTCCTCAGGCAGCAGGGGCTTTACCAGGAATTCCTTGGCCCCTGCCAGCATGGATTGTTTAATATAGGACATTTCATCATTAATGGATATGATAATGACTGATATTCTCGGGAACTGTAATGTAATCTGCTGCGTAACCCCGATGCTTTCCTTGCTGTCAAAGGCAATAAGGGCAATCTCAGGGTCAGTGTTTCTGATCTTATCCATGGATTCCTGTATATTATGCGCTTCAGCTACGATATCAATATCGTGGTCCAATTCTATCAGACCCTTTAAACTGGCCCGGCTGCTTTCATTATGATCAGCCAGCAACACCTTTATCTTTTTCATACTTACTCTCCCCCGGTCAAATTACTGTAAAAGATTCTGCAACTGGAGCGGCGCCAGATAGGTTGTACTCTGATCTACCGGTGGGCGCAATAACAGTCTGAGGTTGCCGCGTTCCGAAGCCAGCACCAAAGGAGAGGCTTGTGCCACGGACACCGCCAGGATCAAGATCGGTTTGGAATTATCGGCTTTTTTGGACATATCCTTATAGGAACCTACGGCCAACACTTCAATATTCTGCAGGGTCAAAACCGTATAGGTATTACCGCCACCGCCGGTGTTTATGTCAACAGTAGCCATTACATCCACCTTGTCTCCCGGTTTGATATAGTTGCCAACCCCGCTGACATCATCAACAGGAATGGAAACCGCCCGCATTCCCTGTGGAACATTGTATGCCAGTCGATCCTTCCTGTTAGCATCCCCAACGATTTTCCGGCTGAGGATTTCTTCACCGGCATTGATATCAACAAATGCGGTTTTGCCTATAACCGCTTCCCTGCTCTGCAGAGCATCAGGGTGGCTGTATTTGGAAGGGATTTCAATAACGGTCACTTTGTCGTCGGTTATCATGGTGTCTTTGGGAATATCCTTTAGCGCTTTGACCACTTTAACTAGATCATCGGGGCGATAGCGATTTTTCACCGCATGAAGATATTGATATGATAATACTGCTGCGATCAGGCCGCACACTATGGCGATGGCCCAATACTTCCTGCTTCCCTTGAAAAGCAAGTTTTTCTCCCCCTCTGCTTAAAAAGTGTTGTCTTTATGTTTATCGGTTCCAGGGCTTCATAACCTTAGACAGCCAAAGCAACCTTGTAATAATTACAGGTTGCTCCTTGCTTGAAAATAGCCTGTCATCCAAGATAAATTCATCTTCCAAACAGGCGCTGCCTCGAAAGATCAGCTATATGGAGATGACGCCACTGTTTTAAAAGCCCAGCGCCCTGGTGAAGAATAACCCCACCCGGCACTGGGCACAGCAATCGCTCTATATGTTGCATCATTCCCCAAAGCCGCCCCTATTTGTTATTCAATCAATTCCATACCATATAGGCCTGTTTCCGGCCCATTTTCATCAATTTCACCAGGCACTACATAGCGAATAAAACTGCCGGTAACATTGTTTTCGTTGCCAGACAATACTTCTTCCGCTGTAATTAAAAAGGCAGCAAAAGAAGTAACGGTAAATTTGCGATTGCTTCCAGTCCCGTTATCCCAAATACCCAGGGGTACAATACAGATGCGGGGACAACCCTCAACATATGAAGAAATAGAGCATTGAGGAACATGGTGGCATAAACCCAATCTATAAACAACCCCATCTGTGGTTGGTCCTGACATATTTCCCGGTTCCACCGGCACTGTCACTTCACTGCTGATATGAAGAGGGTTTTGATAACCGTATTTGATATTATTTCGATAGACATCAGCACCAGAACCGCCTAATGCCAAAGCACCGAACCAACCATGCAAATTGTTGTCTCCTCGTTTCAGGACTACTTTGTTTCCAAAACTATAATTGCCTTCGACCACTCCAAAGGGCACTACACCTGTTACCGCTGTCAGCGGTGCCACCCGGGCTGTCGCCCGGGCATTGATATCGGAATGGTCGATACCCAGTACCCGGGCTAAAAACATATCCACCTGTCGCTGTGCCTTTCCAGATATGGAACGGCCATCATCGCTGATCTCAAAATCGTATTCCCCTGCCCGCATGCCATTGGCCTCGGCATATTCTTGAGCTATATTAAGGGCTTCCGGGGGATCTGCAGGCAGTTCCTGCGCCCCGGCCATAACCGCGCTGTCAATGGTGTTGCTGATCTTGGCGCGATGCAAATAAACATTGCCCAGGTCGGTAACCAGGGCAGTAAAACCGATTAAAACGGTCAAGGCCACCGCCAGTAAAATCAGTGCGGTGCCGTCTTCCTCAACCAATAATCTTTTTGTGATTCTCTTCATTCCGGGGGTCCCCCCTTTGCTTACTCCATGCGCATAATGCACTCACCCGCCACCGGCCAAGGATTGGGAACCATGTTGACAATCCCCGGGGTGAAAAGCTCAACCTCATAATTGACTGTAACCTGCAGTGCATTACCTTTCTGGCGACTTGCGTAAGCAGGCAAAATGTCTACTTCCAGCTTGCTTTCATCCAGCCAGGCCTTGTTGTTTATAATCAGATCGGTAATTTGGGCGTCAGTATGACCTACCACCCCATAGCGAGCCCCGTCACGAGCCAGGTTGTTAACCATCAAATAGGCTCCAAAGATGCTTCCGAACTCGATACATCCAAACAGCAACAGCAAAAGAATCGGCAAGATCAAAGCCAGTTCCACCATGGCCTGGCCCTTTTTTTGTTTAACCAATCTCTTCAGAGCCTGCATTTCAACACCCGCCTTTGATGAAACACGTCACTACCCCCAGGCCGATAGCCAGGCCGTAGGGATAATATATAGCCAATTCGCCTTTATCCATGTGATCGTAGGCTTTCCCCAACCCCATGGGGAGAAGCAATAAGCCACTGATAATCTTTTTAACGGTATGAACAAGTTGTTTTTTATGGATTAGGATGATGACAATAATCAAGCCCCCCCACAGGGCCATAAAAATGAAGGCATTGAAAACAAACCAGCTCCCTTTGAAAGCCCCGATCATGCCCAGCAGTTTCACATCCCCGGCTCCCATGCCCCCGCTCATAAAGGGGAGTATCAAGAGAAGCATCCCCACTCCCAGTCCTTTGAGACTGAACAGCGTTCCCGATAAACCGGACGTATAGATGTTATAACCTATGGCTAAAACTAACCCAAGTCCGATCAAAATATTGGGGATGCGCCTGCTCCGCAAGTCAACCACCACCGCAATTAAAATCAGGCATATTAAAATAATATCCATGAGCATCTTCACACCTCTGTCTTAGCCCAAAATAGGCCCCACTTATTTAAGTGGAGCCTATAATCTTTTAGTCACATAAACATTTATTAAGGTGTAGTAGAAAATTGGTCATTGATCGCATTGAACTTATCACTAATAGTAGGCCCCAGCGCGAAAATAGCTACCATGACAAGACAGGCTACCCCGGCCAGAATCAGCCCATACTCCGCCATGCCCTGTCCATGTTCTTCCTTTACCAGTCTCATTAAAGTACTCATTCAGACACCTCCCGTTTTTATCTCTTTTCCGTTTTTTTGTAGTTTGGTTTCTTCATTGTAAGGTCTATGGGAAATAATTACTATAGTACTATATTATCAATTTATATAGGACATTTGTATTGTTATAATATTATTTATCCCTAATTTGGGATCTTGCTCCCTAGATGGGATATCACCATTCGGACAGATGTTTAAACCCTTTACCATAAACTTCGACCGTATCCGCAATAATCATGAAGGCAGCTCCATCCAGGTCGAATACCATCTCTTTCAACCGTGGCAATTGCATTTTGCCCACAGTGACCAATATCAACATTTCCGCCTGCCCGGAATAGGCGCCAACAGCCGGCAAATATGTACAGCCACGATGCAGGTGGTGCAAAATTGCCTGGGCAATCGCTTGATGATGCGGGGAGATTATAAATGCCGTTTGTGTGACTTCAAGTCCGGTTTCGACCAGGTCAATTACCTGCGATGATACAAAGATGGCGATGGCAGAATACATGGCCACCTTGATGTCCACTATCAGGGCCAATAAGCCTACTACCAGCAAATTGAACACCAATGAGGTCTGCCCGATATTAAAGCCCCATAAACGCTTGACAATAATAGCGATAATATCGGTTCCGCCGGAAGATGCCTTGCTGCGAAAGATAATGCCCAATCCCAGACCAGTAATGGCTCCCCCCAATATTGCAGCCAGCAAAGGATCTCCAATAGATAAAGGCAGGTATTTGAATACATATAAAAAACCTGCCAGAGAAAGCACCCCCAGGATGCTATAGACAGCAAAACGAAAACTAATAAAGCGATACCCGGCCATAAAAATGGGGATATTTAAGAGCAATACCCATATCCACACCTCGCTGCCCACAGCGTAGCCCAATATAATCGCCAAGCCGGTAACACCACCGGTAAGAAGATGGGCCGGTATCAGAACACTTTGAATACCTGCCCCTGCAAAGACCGACCCGGCAACTATCCCCAGCAAATCCTGCCAGGTAATCCGCTCTATCAGTCTGCTAATATGCGATCCATACAAACCAATTTTCATATGAGCTCTCCTGTTTATGATTTCGTTTAGTTTGTCCCGGTAATGAATGAATAATGAAGCCAGGGCTCGGGTGCTGGGCTGGTGCGCCTTTTAAAACTAACGGGATAATGTAGTATAATAGAAAAGCAGGAATATATATACAAGGGGGTGATCAGCTTATTTCAGCCTGTCAACTATGTTGCAACTGCAGCCTTTGGCCTTGAATCAATAGTGGCTTTTGAGTTGAAACAACTGGGGTATTCCGACTTAAAGGTGGAAAATGGACGGGTAGCTTTCGCCGCCGGGGCAGAGGCGGTGGCCCGCTGCAACCTGTGGCTGCGTTGTGCTGATCGCTTGCTGATTGAGGTGGGACGCTTTGAAGCCCGGAGCTTTGAGCAATTGTTCGAGAATACCCGGGCCCTGCCCTGGCAGGATTGGCTTCCCAAGGATGCCCGTTTTCCGGTCAATGGTAAATCCATCAAATCTCAACTATACAGCGTGTCGGATTGCCAGGCCATTGTGAAGAAAGCAGTCGTTGAGAAGATGAAACAAACCTATCCCCAAAAATGGTTTGCAGAAACCGGTGCGCTCTACCAAATTGAGGTTTCTATCCTTGATGACAGGGTTAGTATTACCATTGACAGCAGTGGCGCGGGTTTGCACAAGCGGGGCTACCGAAAAGAACAGGGGACAGCACCCCTCAAAGAGACCCTGGCCGCCGCCATGGTCAGCATCAGCCGCTGGAAAGCTGATAGACCATTGCTTGACCCTTTCTGTGGCTCGGGCACCATCGCCATCGAGGCTGCCATGATGGCATGCCAAATGGCCCCGGGACTGCAGCGCTGTTTTGATGCCGAGCAATGGCCCAATTTTGGTAAAAAGATCTGGTCAGAGGCCCGCCAGGAAGCCCGGGATCGCTTATTGCCCCTGAATAAACTGGGCATTGAGGGCTATGATATCGACCCGCATTGTATAGATTTGGCCCAGGCTAACGCATCACGGGCCGGGGTTTTGAAACAGGTACACTTTAAAGCCCAGGCTGTCAAACAGCTTCAATCCCCATACCAATACGGTTATCTGATCTGCAATCCCCCTTATGGGGAGCGTCTCCTTGCTGAGGCCGAGGTCAAAACCATATATCAGGATATGGCTAACGCCTTCGCTACCCTGGGTACCTGGTCCTCGTATGTCCTGACCCCATATCCTCACCTGGAAAGGATTATGGGCCGCAAAGCCAGCAAGCGCAGGAAGCTATTTAATGGCCGCATTCCCTGCACCTTTTACCAATTTTTTGGTCCGCCTCCGACACAAATGCGCGGTCCTTTTGCCGCACATATAGGGTAAATTATCACCCAACCGGCTTGATGACCATTTGTAGACTGCAGACACCAGTTGTACAATTAAAGTGAAGCCGGTCAGCTTGTAATCGTTAGTGGGTTTATCATATAATTCATACCAACTCCCAAATAATGCTTAAAGAGACGATATCTACCATACCCGGCGCTCAGCATCGATAACAACCATGGAGCAGTTGCAGAAACCGTACTGATTGTCGGGTAAATACCAGACAAGGTATGGCATAAACAGTATTTATTTTGGTTTTAAAGGATAAAATGAAAGCAATACCTTAGGGGCTATAATCGTTATATTCATTCATCAAAAAATTAACAAAAGTGGAGGTAACCTATGATAGCTGCGATCCTGGCAGGGGGCCGGGGTGTTCGCCTGTGGCCGGAGAGCCGCAGTCAACATCCCAAGCAATTATGCAAATTGGTGGGAAATAAATCCATGCTTGATCATACCATTGATCGCCTCAAGCATGCTGGTTGCAGTAAAATCATTATCATTACTGGCGATGAATTACTGGAATCAATCAATGGTCTGGTGAATAATCGCAAGGACCGGCAGGATATTGAGATTTTGAGCGAACCGGAAGGCAAAAACACCGCCCCTGCAGTGGGGCTGGTGCTGTCACAGTATATCAATAAGAGTGACGAGGTTCTGGGCATATTTCCTGCTGATCATCATATATTGAACGAGCAAGTATTTATTGATAGTCTCTATCGTGCGGGTCAAGCTGCCCATCAAGGACATATAGTAACCATAGGCATCCAACCCGATCGTCCCGAAACCGGATATGGCTACATTGAGAAAACCAAATGGGAAATCGGCAGCATTGGCAATGTATACCAGGTCAATTCCTTTTATGAGAAACCTAATGCCACCCTGGCCGAAAAGTACATAGAAACCGGACGTTTTATGTGGAATGCGGGTATATATGTGGGCAAGATCGGGGTGTTGATGGATGAATTCCGCAAGCACCTTCCCGATATCTACGCGGTTGCCAGTAATGGCTACCAGCATTACAAACAGTCTTACGCCCAACTGCCCAGCATCAGTCTGGATCATGGTATTGCCGAAAAATCAGATCGCATGGCGGTGGTGCCTGCCGATTTTGGCTGGTGCGATTTGGGCAGTTGGAATGCCCTCTCCGAGGTCCATCCGACTGATGAAAAGGATAATGTCTGTGCAGGCCATGACATCATTATGATGGACAGCCAGCGCTGCATTATTAAACAAAACAAGAAAACCATTGTGCTATTTGGTGTTGAGGATCTGGTGGTGGTGGAAACCGATGATGTGATCATGGTAGCTGATCGCAAAAAATGTCAAAATATACGCGATCTCACCGAGGTACTGAAGAGTATGGGCCGGGAGGACCTGTTATGATTGGCTTTATCCTCTCGTACTACCTGGCATGAAGAACAGTCGGGACCATCAGGTCCCGCTGCTATTATGATAATCCTTAATCAGCTATAAGTTGAGGAGGTATAAAATGAAGAATATATTCAGGCAATATGATATTCGCGGTGTCGTAGACCGTGATCTAAATAACCATACCATGGATCAGATCAGCCGGGCTTTTGCTGCTATGGCAAGGCAACAAGGCCATAATACGGTGCTGGTGGGCCACGATAATCGCATTTCTTCTCCGCAATTCCGTGATACGGTCATTAATGCCCTGCAGGAATCAGGGTGCAGCGTTATTGATTTGGGAATGGTGATCACCCCGATTTTTTATTTTGCGGCCCGCCATCTCAACATACCGGCAGGGATTATGATAACAGCCAGTCATAATGGTGGCGAGTATAATGGCTGTAAACTGCTTCTTGGTGAGTCCACCATCTATGGCGAACAGATCCAGGAAATCAGGCAGATGGTCGAAGCCCAGCGTTTTGTCAGCGCTCCCCGGGGCAGTCTGAAAAGCGTTGACATTGCCCAGGCCTACCTGGAGAACATCAAAAACCGCATTAAAATGGGACCCAAGAAGATCAAGATGGTGGTCGATTGTGGCAATGGCACAGCGAGTTTATTTGCTCCCCAGGTGTTCCGCAGCCTGGGCTGCGAAGTCATTGAGTTATACTGCGAATCAGATCCCAGCTTTCCCCATCATCACCCTGACCCGGTAAACCCGGACAACATGGTGGATCTGGTAAAAGCCGTGCAACAACATCAAGCCGATCTGGGCCTGGGCATCGATGGTGATGGTGATCGCCTGGGGGTTGTGGACAGCTTTGGCAATATGATCTGGGGCGACCTTTTGATGATATTATTCTGGCGGGATATCTTACCCCGCTATCCAGACCTGCCCTGCATAGTGGAGGTGAAGTGCTCCCAAAGCCTGATTGATGAAATCGTTAAATTGGGCGGTCAGCCATTAATATACAAGACCGGTCATTCGCTGATCAAAGCCAAGATGAAGGAAACCGGAGCCATTTTTACCGGTGAGATGTCCGGGCATATGTTCTTTTCCGACGAGTACTATGGATTTGATGATGCCTTATACGCCGGTGCCCGTCTATTGGCTTTATTATCCCACAGCGAATCCAATATCACTGCTATGCTGGCTGATATCAATACCTATTACGCCACCCCTGAAATCCGTGTTGCCAGCAGTGACGAAGAAAAGTTCCAAATTGTTGAACAGGTAAAAATCCATTTCAAGGGTAAATACCCGATTAATGAGGTTGATGGGGCACGCATTATCTTCCCCCATGGGTGGGCATTGGTCAGGGCTTCCAATACCGGGCCGGAGTTGATTGTTCGTTGTGAAGGCAGCACCCCACAGTATTTGGAGGAAATCAAGGCCGAGCTTTTCTTATGTTTGCAAAATTTGGGGATGGAGGTAGATTCCCTACAGGCCTGCCAGGTATAAATGTCCGGGTGCACAGGGAAAACTTACACTAATATGCTTCTGTAACAAAAGGTGACGATAAGGAGTGAATGATATGACTTTTTTAAATGTAGGAACATATCCCCCTAAACAGTGTGGGATTGCTACCTTCTCCATGGATTTTAGAAACAGCTTGCTCTTTAATGGTCATCAGGTAGCAGCCCTGGCTGTTTCAGATGACGCTTATGATTACCAGTATCCTCCCGAAGTGCTCTTCAATATAAAGCAAAGTCAGTTGAGCGATTATGTGCAGGCTGCCAACTTTATCAATAATCATCGCGATATACACATGGTTATTATCCAGCATGAATACGGTATCTATGGAGGTTTGGACGGAGATTATATTTTGGATTTGGTGCAGCGCCTCCACAAACCATATATCTTGATCTGCCATACCGTGCTGCCCCACCCCTCCAAACATCAAAAACAGGTGTTGGATATGCTCTGTTATTATGCCAGTAGTATTGTGGCCATGACCAAACATTCTGCCCAATTACTCATCAATCTTTATGAAGCTCCGGCAGAGTTGATCAGTGTTATTGCCCATGGGGTACCCAGTTTTAAGAAACAGGAAGGGCGCCTTCTTAAACGCAAACATCATCTTAGCGGACAAGATATCATCAGCACCTTTGGCTTGATCGGTCCCGGCAAAGGGTTGGAACTGGGCATACAGGCATTTGGACTCATAGCACAGGAATTTCCCAATGCAAGATATCTGATCCTGGGTCAGACTCACCCCATGCTGGTAAAGAACGAAGGAGAAAAGTACCGTAATATGCTTGAAAACCTGGTCAAAAAACTGGATTTGGATGAGCAAGTGCTTTTTGTAAATAAATACCTGACGGATGAAGAACTGGGTGAGTACCTGTATCTTACCGATGTTTATTTAAGCCCGTATCCCAATCGCGATCAGGCGGTCAGCGGAACCATGGCCTTTGCCCTGGGTTGTGGTCGGGCCATTGTGTCCACACCTTACGCTTATGCCCGGGAAATGCTGTCTAACGGCAGAGGACTGCTTTCCGAGAGCATTGAACCCGAGGAGCTGGCCGTACTGTTGGCGCGAGTCTTATCGGACCGCACTTTGAAGCTGCGTCTGCAGGATAGAGCCTGGCAGTTGGGCAAATCCTGGACCTGGTCAAATATCGGCAAGCAATACTCAAGATTAGCCTATAATATATTGCAGCCTGAAACGATTTCCCGGGAAGGTGGGAGCAGTTTTAGTCATGTTAGATGATCGCCATCTTAGAAATATGACCGATGATATCGGAATGCTGCAGTTTTCCAAATTAGCCCAGCCCGATCCTAAAAGCGGCTACACCCTGGATGACAATGCCCGCGCCTTAATGGTAGCGGCATTTACCAGTCAAGGTGCTGACCTGGCCTTTAAATATGCCCGCTTTATGTATGGCGCACAACGGCCCGATGGCAGTTGGTCAAATCTCTTGAATAATGGCCGCTATTATTCGCATTGCAATTCTGAGGACAGTATCGGTAGAGCGTTGGCAGCTTGCAGTGCGTCTATGTGGTGTTCCCATCCCGGAGTAGCCACACTCTGCGAGCAGATGTTTAATTCAAATCTGCCTCGCAGCGCCCATTTCCGCTCCCCGCGGGCTATGGCTTATACCATTATAGCCTTGTGCAAATGCCGCCATCCGGAACGCCGCGACCAGTTTTTGCGCACCCGTCTGGTGGACAATCTAATATCCTTGTATAAAGAATGCTGTGGAGCGGGCTGGTATTGGTTTGAGAACTACCTGACCTATTGTAATGGCATTATCCCTCAGGCTTTGTTTGCTGCTTATGGTTTGAGCAGTGATAAAAGAATTTATAAGGTTGCTCAAGAAAGCCTCAATTTTCTCAATGGTATTCTATTTCGCAACGGTCATTTGGACATCATCGGCAATGCAGGTTGGTATCATCGTGACGGTCAGATCCCATTATATGATCAACAACCAGTTGACGCCGCTTCCATTATATTTGCCTGTCACGAAGCCTTTCAGACCGTGGGTATACGCGAATATTACAACCTGGCCAAACTGGCTTCTCAGTGGTATCAGGGTAAAAATGCGCAGCAAGCTGCACTGTTAGACAACGAATCCGGGGGCTGTTATGATGCCCTCACCGCCACCGGGGTGAATAAAAACCAGGGTGCCGAAGCGGTACTCTCCTTGCTCCTGAGCACCATGCTCATGCAAGGCCAGCTGGAGCAAAAGGATGATGACGACATCACCCTGGCCAATCTGTCCTGACCAAACCGGAGGCGAACCAAACAGAGAACCAAACAGAGAACCAAACAGAGGGACGGTCCTCCTGTTGGGTCAAGACCCAACAGGAGGACCGTCCCTCTGTTTGATTGGTCCTACCTGCGGCGATATTCCTCCGGGATCAGATCGGCAACCGTTGCTGTAGCTACGCCGATGCTGGTATCTGCAGCCCCGTAATAGACCATGACCAGATCATCATCTTCCAGAACATCCTTATCGGAATTACTTACCGCCCCACAGGTGAACACCACATTGGGCACCCAGGCACCGCTCAGTCCGATCTCATAATCTTCCTCGGGCTGCAGAATAGGATTGGGCGAGCGGTAGAGCACCTTTTGGGGATTATGCAAATCGACCAGAAAGACACCCAGACTATAAACATAATTATAGTCAACCCCATGGTAAATCAGCAGCCACCCATGCCGGGTCTTCAGCGGCTGAGCACCAGCTCCGATCTTAAGGGAATCCCACATTCTGCCCGGTCGTGGTCCCAATATAATGGCATGTTTTTCTTTAAGGGGAAATTTGATTTCATTCATATAGGTAACCCAAATGCTGGGTTCAATGCGGTGATAGATAATATACTTGCCCCCGATACGTTCCGGGAACAGAATGGCATCCTTATCCCAAATGTTTTTAAATGCCAACCCGTCCCGTTTCCAGGCTTGATAATGCCCGGCCAGAAAATCATCCAGACTAATCGAAGCTGCCGCTATCTGGGCCAGGTTGCCATCATAAGCTGTATAGAGCATTATTATTCTGTCCTCAACCACTACCAGGCGCGGATCCTCGCATCCCATCCGTTCCTCAGGGGTAGAGGGCGAAAAAATAGGTTCAGGCAAGCGTTCTAAAACCTTATAGCCGTCAGTGATGGCCAATCCGATATGGGATATGCCGTCATGACCCACTGCACGGTAAAACAGATATACCTTGTCCCCAGAACGTAAAGCCCCCGGATTCAATACATACTTGGCCTCCCAGGGATGCTCTTCAATCGGTTCCAGCAGCGGATTGGCCGGGTGGCGCACCATGTTTTTACTGGGCTGATTGGTAGTCTCCTGTACTACTACAGTAACATCTTTGGGCCGGGCAGGCAGCAGGGTATCCAAAAGGTTCTGATTGCTTTTGCCCGCTTGTATCATGCGATATACGATCTGCATAATATTGTCTGGATCATACCCCAGTTCCAAATACAACGATTCCAGGAAATCATGGTTAAACCAGCGGCTCTCTACGGTGGTGGTCCAGGTTCCCGGAATCTTAAGCCCCCCCTTGAAACTGTAGCTCGCCCAACTCCATGCGGTGCAGGTCAGAAATGTGCCTTCCTCCAATACCTGTGATAATCCGTAACCGTCAGCCATTAGCCGGAACAACCTGGCGCAGTCGACCTGACCAGCCTCCTGTAGGCGAGTTGCCAGAGCGCCCACCTTCTCCACCAAACTGCGATGATGGTGATTTTCGAAGATGTTATGGGCAGAGAAATCATCACCCTTGTGCAAGCCCAGCAAGGAATTGCGCAGCTTAACCCCTATATTCTTGCGTTCCCCGACATTCTGCCAAAAGAGTTCGGAGTAATGCTCTGCTACCGCCAGACGGCGAAGTATGCTGGTTAGATACCTGAGCTTGGGGTACTTGCCCCCGGTGCCGGGTTGTAGAGCGCGCACACTTATGCGTGCAGTTATGTGGTTAGCATTGGATATTTTGCCCCTGCTCAAAATCCCCAGTTGAATCTGCTCCGGCATAATCAAATGCTTAAGCGGCACCCATTCAAAGTTTTCCGGTTTGAGGGTTTCCGCCAGCCAGTTGAGATCCCGATCGGTATAGGAACGATCCTCAATGAGATTGGCATAGGTCACTGCATCACGCGGATCCATCTTTTCGATTAACTGTTCCGGCTTGTAGTATCCCAATGGGATCATAAGGTTAATGGGGGGGAAGCGCACCAGCATCTCTCTGATCTTGTCAGCATGAACCGTAAACATCGGTTTACTGTCAACCAGGTTAAATACATTGGTGATAAACTCGGCCAGACCTTTAGCAGTGTTAAGATCCCCGGGCATTACCTCATCAACCGCCTGTTCCAACTGCTGCATGAAATGTTCAACTCCAGCAATCAGTTCCGCTGCAGGTCCTTTTACCGGCAGCCCTAAACCGGCACCGATAAACTCGGCAAAACTATCTTCATAGCTTTTGCGCAGATTTCTAAAAATATTATCGGTCTGCACGATGCGATGATCCTTGCCCGGTATTTTTTTGGGAATGACCACCGGTTTGCCGGGAACGTATTCCATGTAACCAAGGGGAACAATGGCTGGTTTATGCTGTTCCTTTTTATTCAGCCAGCGGCGGGTGAATTCCGGTTTACGGAGGCATAGTTCAGTGGTTAAATGCCGCCGGATGGAGTCCATTTTGGCAACCATCAAGGCATCCTTTTCACCTGCCTCCATATTGGGCAACAAAGCCTGAAACTGCTGCATCTGCAACACATAACTGGCCACCCGGCCATTATATAAAGCGGTTAATAAATCAAGCACCTGTACCCGATTGGCTTCATCAAAATTATAGTTGATGGACAACTCGGTAAGGACATTCACCCACAGGCAATTGTCGAGATTAAAACTTTCCTCGTTTAATCCGGTGATCTGCTGCACCAAATCATAACTTAAAAGCCTGCTCATCAGGTCATAATGCAGCCGCAAGCCTTCATGGAAACTCTCCAACAGTTCGTCCACGGCATCATAGCCGGGATCAAAATGTTTGACATCACTGTGTGCCCGGATATCGGCAATTTTAACCACCAGGCGTTCCTGCACCCAGATAGCGGTATCCCGATTTATGCATTCAAATACAATCTGAGCGGTGTCACGGAATACCCGGTTAAGCTTTTGCAGAGAGGCAGGTGTCACATTGCCATCCAGGCTGACCTCGCATACCGCTTTATTCCAGCACAAGGCCCGGGTTATTAACCAAAAATCAATTCCATAGCCACGAATGCTGTCTCCCCAGAACATGGCTTCATGGGCCAGATCCTCTACCAGATCGTGGGCAATGGCATAAATACCGCCCAATGGGTCCCCCATACGGAAACCATAAAAAATCTCCATGACCGGTGCCGCCAGCATATGAGCAATGCTGTCAATGCCCAGATGACGGCGCAGACTACCAACCACCAGGTCATAAGGCCCCTGAATGGGATTCAAAAGGCTTTCCAGCCAATCCCCCTGAATGCCGGGGCCGACAGCGGTAATCATGTTGGCACTGAATAAGAGGAGGTCGGCCTCCAATCGCTTACTGATCTCGATAATAGCGCGCAGGCTGGCCCCCCGGCCGCTGCAATCGCGGGGCAGAATAAATTCCAGATGAGGGTGTTTTAAATTAAGACCGGCTATGGACTCAAGGAAATCTTGCGCCGCAGGATCGCCTACCATCAGCAGCAATTGCCTCTTGCCAATCCATGAAGTCAAAACCTGATCAATAGACTCCACTAAAGCCAGAAACTGCTCCTTCTCCTCATAAAAAGGAATCCCGATCACCAGATCATAACTACCCATATCAGACAAACGGGGAATTACGTTAGCGATACTCTGATCGAAGATTTCTTCGCATTTCAAATGGGTCAAAACCTTGAGCCTCCTTACGCACAATTTAAAGTTGGGATCCTGCAATCATTATGTGCAATAAGGAAAGTGAATATGAACGCACAGCACAGATAAAACCGGCTGAGCCGGTTTTATCGCACTGAGGTATATAAGCTGCTGGCAGGGTTATATTCCGGGTGAAAAAGGAGGTTAATCCTCTCCCACCGATACTTGCTATATGGTGACAACATACTCCCTTAAGGCCGTGTTCCTGCTGATTTATCCGGACACCGCTTCTTCAAGCTCATTCACCAAACGACCGAAATACTCCAATGCGGCTTGAACCGGCCTCCGCGAAGTTAGATCCACCCCCGCCTTTTTCAATAACTCCACCGGGTAAGCTGAGGAACCTGACTTAAGGAAAGCCAGGTAGCGCTCCACAGCCGCCGGACCTTCGTTTTGGATCTGTTCCTTGATGGCCGTGGCGGCTGAAAAACCGGTGGCATATTTGTAAACATAAAAAGCGGAATAGAAATGCGGTATGCGCGCCCATTCCATATTGATATCTTCATCTATGACCACATCAGGGCCATAATAGAGACGGTTCAGATCCATATAGCTTTGTTTCAATGCCTCCGTCGTTAACGGCTGACCCTGCTCCACCATGTCATGGATAATCTTTTCATATTCTGCAAACATGGTCTGTCGATAGACGGTGCCGCGGAACTGTTCCAGATAATGATTTATCAAGTAAACCCTTTCTTCACGGCTGCTGCAACGCTGCAATAAATAGTCGATTAACAAGGACTCATTGACGGTTGAAGCCACCTCAGCGAGAAAGATGGTGTACTGGCTGTATACATAGGGCTGATGCCGGTTGGAGTAATAGCTATGCAGGGCATGACCCATCTCATGCGCCAGGGTAAAGACATCATCCAGCTTGGAGTCATAGTTGAGCAGCACATAGGGATGGGAATCATAGCACCCCCAGGAATAGGCCCCACTGGTTTTGCCCTGATTTTCATAAACATCAATCCACCCCCCGCTCAAACCGGCTTTTAAAATATCCAGATACTCTTCTCCCAGCGGCTGCAGGGCTTCCAATACCTGCTCTTGCGCTTTTTCATAAGGAATCTTAACCTGGTATTCTTTAACCAGCGGGACATAGATATCATACATATGCAGCTCATCCAGGTTGAGAATCTGGCGGCGCAACCTTAAATAACGATACATGTCATCCATGTGCTCATGAACCGATTCAATCAGTTGATCATAAACCTCAACTTCCACATTATCCTGTTTAAGAGACGCATGGCGGGCTGAAGGATAATTTCGCACCCGGGCATAGAAGACATCTTTTTTAACGCTGGCCGATAAAGATGCAGCCAGGGTGTTTTCCAACCTGCCATAGGCGCTGTATAAGGTGTGAAAGGCCTCTTCACGGACGCGGCGGTCATGGCTTTCCATAAAGCGCCCGTAGCGCCCCTTGGTAAGCTCTACCTCCTGCCCGTTTTCATCGTGGATCAATCCAAACTTGATATCAGCATTGTTGAGCATGGTAAATATGTTGCCCGCTGCCAGGGCCAGATCGGCGCTTAAGGCCAGGATCTTTTCCTCGGGTTTAGAGAGCACATGTTCCTTCTGGCGCATGATCTCATCAAACATATGCCGGTATAGTTTTAAATCTGCCACTTCTTCCATGTATTGACTGAGGGTCGCGGCAGAGATTTCAGTCAATTCCGGGGTGACAAAAGACATGGTGCTGTTGGCCTGTATCATTAAACTCTCAGCGCGATCATATAAGGCCTGGTAACGGTTGTCAGCATTATTCTCATCCCGGCGCATCCTGGCATAAACCAGCAATTTTTCACCCAGACGATCAATAACCTCAATCTGCCGCAGACCACCTAATAGTTGCGGGGCTGATTGCCCTAATTGGCCTTGCAAACGGGCGGCCTTTTCCAACAACGACTTCATCCGCTCATAATCCTCTTCCCAGGCGGCATCGTCTGCGTATATATCCTGCAAATTCCATTTAAAGCGTGCTTCTATTTCTTCTCTTTTTGGACTTTGATGCACTGCCATCCTCCTTATCACGATTATTCTTTAATTCAAGATTATGCTATCCATTATAATCCTTTTCTACTCTAGTATCACCCCGGCACCGCCCGGGTGCCAGGCACCAAAGTTATTAAGTTATTATGAGCAGGCCATGGCCTGCTCATAATAACTTAATAACTTTGGTGCCTGGCACCTTGGTTTTATTTCTGATGATAGAGTCCCATAGCGCGAAGACGTTGGTAACGCAGTCTGGGCAGGTCTCCACCCTGTTCCGTCACTTCATGGAGGTGGCGGGCTATTGCATCTCTTACCTGGGTTATGGTTTCCCCGGGATCAGTATGTGCTCCCCCAATTGGTTCAGGTATGATTTCATCAATGATATTTAAAGCTTTCAAGTCGGCAGCAGTTAATTTCAACGCCCCGGCCATCTCCTCGGCCTGGTTGGCGTCTTTGACCA
Organism: Syntrophomonadaceae bacterium; assembly: GCA_050949825.1. Taxonomy (GTDB): domain Bacteria; phylum Bacillota; class Syntrophomonadia; order Syntrophomonadales; family Syntrophomonadaceae; genus DTU019. Next base: position 27,392 of record JBMNGL010000019.1, read on the forward strand.
GAATCGAAGCACAGGTCTCGGCTGATGCTACAGAAAACACCGCATTGGAGAGCATAAGCAGGCGATCGCATACCCCCAGGGCCAGGGCCCCGCCACTGCCGCCTTCGCCAATAACAGTCGAAATAATCGGCACTTTCAATCCGGACAAGACCATAAGAACCCGGGCTATAGCCAGGGGCTGACCGCGTTCTTCCGCACCGGCGCCGGGGTAAGCTCCCTGGGTATCAATGAAGGTCAATAAGGGCCGCCTGAATTTTTCAGCTTGCATTAACAAACGGTATACTTTTCTATATCCTTCCGGATGGGGCATGCCGAAATTTCGTTTAATATTTTCATTGGTATCCTTGCCACGCTGATGACCAATGACCGTTACCGGCATGCCATTAAAGATTCCAATCCCGCCGACAATAGCCTGATCATCCCCATAAAGGCGATCCCCATGCAGTTCAATCCACTCGTCACAAAGCTTATTCAGGTATTGCAGCGTAGTCGGTCGTTCTGGATGACGGGCCAGCAAAACCTTTTCCCAGGGGGTGAGATTGTGGTATTTTTCATCCCGTATGGTCTTAAGCTTGCTTTCAAGCTCTTCAATCTCACCTCTGAGGTCAAAATCCAGGGTGTTGGAAAGTTCTTCCAATTCCTTGATTTTATCCTGAATGTTTTCATATTTATCCTCATAATCAAAATGCCTTTTAACCATTGTTTCCTCCCAGGTGAAGCCTCAGGAGCTTTCCTATTAAATCGGGCAATTCTGCACGATCCACCACCAGATCCAGCATGCCATGTTCCAATTGGAATTCTGCGCGCTGAAACCGCTCCGGTAGACGCTGCCCCAGGGTCTGCTCAATTACACGCGGTCCGGTAAATCCAATTAACGCACCGGGCTCAGCTATAATAATGTCACCCAGCCCTGCAAAACTGGCCGGCACGCCTCCGACAGTAGGATGGGTCATCACTGAAATATACAGCAATCCATGTTTATGGAACCTTTCCAGGGCTGCGGTGGTTTTAGCCATTTGCATCAGGGAAAGCACCCCTTCTTGCATGCGCGCGCCGCCCGCAACTGCAAAGGTAATAAGCGGGCAGGACAGATCTATGGCCTTCTCAATAGCCCGACTGATTTTTTCTCCTACCACTGATCCCATGCTCCCCATTAAAAAACGCGAATCCATAATACCCAGAGCCACTTGATAACCCTGCACCATGGCCAAACCGGTTATTATGGCCTCCTCAAGACCAGTGTTTTCCCGGGCCTCAAGCAGTTTATCATCATAGCCCGGAAACCTTAAGGGGTTATAGGAACGTAAACCCGCATCCCATTCCTGGAAGCTATCAGGTTCTGCAATCCAACTCAATCGTTCATAAGCGCCCATAGTAAAGTGATGTCGGCACACCGGACAGACCTTGAAGTTGTCATGCATTTCCTCAGCGGATATGCCCGAGGAACATTGCGGACACCCGGTTTGCCCAGGTTTTGCCGGCTTGACCACATGGGTATCCTGAGGAATGGGGATATATTTGGTTTTTCCAAATGAGCGTTTAAACATATTATCCTCCGCTTACCCTTGACCGTCTACCAGGGCAAACATAAATTCTCCGCTGCAGACGGTTTCCCCATCAATAGTAATCTTGCCTTTGCCTCTGCCGATGCTGCCCTTGATGGCGGTCAGCTCGGTGCTGATCAGCAGAGTCTCCCCAGGGAGAGCAGGACGCTTGAAGCGAATCCGGTCTACTCCCGCAAACATGGCGATTTTGCCCTGATACTCCGTCTGGGACAATAGGGCGCAGGCCCCCACCTGGGCCATGGCCTCAATCATCAATACCCCGGGCATCACCGGTTTATCAGGAAAGTGACCGGCAAAAAAGGGCTCATTTATGGTCAGATTCTTTATTCCCACCGCTTTTCCCCCGGGAATCAGTTCAATAATGCGGTCTACCATTAAGAACGGGTAGCGATGGGGGATGATCCTCATTATCTCTTCCACATTCATATTTATAGTCATTTACTTATACCTTTCGCAGCAATAAGGCTGCATTATGGCCGCCAAACCCGAGTGAATCGGAGAGGGCCACATTAATCGGCCTGTACCTGGACAGCAGCGGAGTGTAGTCCAAATCGCAGTCTGGATCAGGATTTTCCAGGTTCAGGGTCGGTGGAATAACACTGTTCTGTAAAGCCAGGACGGTAGCGATCAATTCAACTGCACCTGCCGCCCCCAGCATATGCCCGGTTGCAGCCTTAATAGAACTCACACTGAGCTTGTAGGCGTGCGGACCGAAAACAGCCTTAATGGCCTTGGTTTCCATTCGATCATTTAAATCGGTTCCAGTTCCATGTGCATTAATATAATCTACTTGCTCCGGTTCAATGCCGGCATCGGTCAAGGCGTTCTTAAAGGCCAGGGCGGCTCCTTTCCCCTCAGGGTCGGGTTGCACTACATGGACCGCATCTCCACTGGCCCCATAACCGATTAACTCAGCATAGATATGAGCACCGCGTTTACGGGCATATTCCATCTCCTCCAGGATTAGAATCCCGGCTCCTTCCCCCATAACAAAGCCGCCCCGCTCCGCATCAAAGGGCCGGCAGGCCTGATCAGGATGCTCATTTCGCGTGGACAAAGCCTTGGCAGCGCAAAAGCCTGCAATGGACATCGGGGTAATGGCTGCCTCCGTCCCGCCGGCAATCATCACTTCAGCTTCACCCCTGCGTATAAAGCCCAGGGCTTCGCCGATGGAATTGGTTCCTGAAGCACAGGCCGTTACCGTACAGCCATTGGGCCCATGCACCCCAAATAAGATGGATACCTGCCCGGCGGCCATATTGGCAATCATCATGGGTATAAAAAACGGGTTAACCCCAGCAGCGCCCCTTTTCAGCAGCATATTATGCTGCTGCTCCAGGGTGTCGATACCGCCAATACCCGATCCAATCCATACGCCTATCCGTTGGCGATCCAGCCCCGTGATATCCAGGGCGGCATCATCTACCGCCTGTTTGGCAGCGGCACAAGCATACTGTACAAATAAATCCATACGCCGGGCCTCTTTCCGGGGAATGTATTTTTGCACATCAAAATTCGGCACCTGTGCAGCGATGCGGGTGGGAAATTGACTGGCATCAAAGCGATCAATCAAACCTATACCGCTTTTCCCTGCTAACAGGTTGCTCCAGAATTCATTTTTATCAGTACCGACAGGGGAGATCACTCCCACACCGGTTATTACCACCCTGCGTTCCGGCATCCCCTCACCTCAATCTGCTATAGTTTGGCCTCAACGTAATCAACGACATCCTGTACGGTTTTCATCTTTTCGGCCGCTTCTTCAGGGATCTGAATTTCAAACTTCTCTTCCAGCAGCATTAACATCTCCACAATGTCCAGGGAGTCTGCCTCCAGATCGTCAGCAAAACTGGATTCCAAAGTAATCTGTTCTTCTTGAATGTCCTTAATTTCCACGATAATTTTCTTCAGTTCCTCAAATACCGACATGGGCCAATTCCTCCTTTTATTAACCATACTTTTGAACGGTCCGCAGATTTTGCGAACCAATTTGAATTCTTATTCAGGATTATAACCCGCTCATACCACCATCAATACGGATGAGTTGCGCAGTGATATAATCTGCTCTGGATGATACCAGAAAAGCCACCACCCCTGCAACATCCTCCGGGGTCCCCAATCGCCCCAGAACGATGGAATCTGCGATACGAGCGGTCTGTTCCGGGTTAAGCTGCGCGGTCATATCGCTCTGAATGTAACCCGGGGCGACCACATTAGCGGTGATACCGCGGCGTCCATATTCCTTGGCCACTGAATAGGTAAAGCCCAATAATCCCGATTTTGAAGCGGCATAGTGGGCCTGCCCGGCATTGCCGCTGACGCCCACTACCGAAGAAATACTGACAATCCGGCCATAGCGCTTCTTAAGCATATGTTTCAATGCCGCGCGGGTGCAATAGAAAGCGCCGTTTAAATTGGTCTGCAAGACCTGATCCCATTCCTCGTCACTGATGCGAATAAGCAAATTGTCTTTATTAATACCGGCATTGTTAACCAGGATGTCAAGCGACCCAAAAGCCTTAACAGTATTATTGACCAGTTGCTGGGCCGATACAGATTGAGAGACATCCGCGCCGATGACCACCGCCGCACTGCCCAGGTCTTGTATCTGCCGGGCCACCATCTCCGCTTCCTGCCGGTTAGCAGTATTAACCTCGGCAGGGAGCTGCGTGTTTTCATAGTAATTTACCGCAATCCGGCACCCATCCGCAGCCAGAGCCAGGGCAACGGCCTTGCCGATCCCCCGGGAGCTGCCCGTTACCAGCGCTACCCTTCCGCTCATATGACATTCACCTTCTCTACTACTTTTTCCAGGCTTCTGACATCATTAACCTGACCCAAGACCCGGTTCTTATCAATTTTTTTAATCAACCCGGAGAGGATGCTCCCCGGACCCACCTCGATAAAATAATCAACCTCGGTCATCATATGGCGAACACTCTGCTCCCACCTTACCGGGGAATATAGTTGCTGTACAAGCAATTCCGCCAGTTGGGAAGTCTGATTCTTCACAGCGTTCACATTACTGACTACCGGCACCAGCGGTTCACTCCAGGTTAGAGCCTCTAAATAAGGCCGCAGCTTCTGCGCTGCTTCCGCCATCAAGCGGCTGTGTGAAGGCACACTTACCGCCAAAGGCATCACTCGTGCACCTGATTCTTTCAACGCCGCAGATACCCTGTGGACGGCCTCACTGGCACCAGATATTACATATTGACGGGGACAATTATAATTGGCAATGCTTACGATACCCTCATCCTGTTCACAAGCGGATTGTATCACATCAGCATCCAATCCTAAAACTGCCGCCATAGCACCTTGCCCGATCGGCACTGCAGCCTGCATTAGCCTGGCGCGCTGCTGCACCAGGGGAACGGCTTGCTGCAGAGAAAGCGCCCCTGCAGAAACCAGGGCTGAGTATTCGCCCAGGCTTAAGCCGGCCATCATCACCGCCTGGATGCCCTGCTCCTTAAGAACCTCCCCGGTAGCTACACTGCTCACTAAAAGTGCCGGTTGGGCAAATTCGGTTTGATTAAGCTGCTCGGCAGGGCCCTCAAAGCATAGACTCTTAATGTCATAACCGGCCATCTCCTCAGCCTGTTGAAAAATAATCCTGGCTACCTCAAAATGTTCACAAAGATCTTTGCCCATGCCCACCTGTTGTGCGCCCTGGCCTGGAAAAACAAAACCAACCCTGGCCATGTTATCCCCCCAATCGTTTTTGCACCCGGAGAGCGTCCTCAATGATATCCTGGACAATTTCGGCGGCAGGTTGGATGCGATCAACCAGGCCGCAAATCTGCCCGGCCAGAACACTGCCTTCATCCACCTCACCCCGAACGGCTGCGGCAGGATAGCGCCCTCGCCCCAGTTCTTGAAGGAATTCCTTGCTGGAACCCGAAGCCTCAGCCTGTAAATACTGGCGAGTAAAGCGATTATGTATAGCCCGCACCGGGTGCCCGGTGGCAGTGCCACATATGACCGTGGCCCGGTCCCGGCTTTGTATTACCTTCTGTTGATAGGCGGGATGAACATCGCACTCAGCCGCACAAATAAAGCGGGTTCCAATCTGAATCCCTTCGGCCCCCAGGGCCATAGCTGCCATATAGCCGCGGCCATCAGCAATACCACCGGCAGCAATAACCGGAATATCTACAGCATCAACTACCATGGGCACAATGCACATAGTGCTCATTTCGCCAACATGCCCGCCTGATTCCATGCCTTCTACCACCAGGGCGTCTGCGCCCAGGCGGCTCAGGCGTTTGCCTAAAGCCAGCGAAGCTACCACCGGAATTACTTTTATGCCGGCATTTTTTAGTGCTTCCATAAAACGCCCCGGATTTCCTCCTCCGGTAGTAACGACAGATATCCCCATTGATATCACTAAATCGACAACATCATCAATATTAGGTGAAGCCATCATCAAATTAACCCCAAAAGGCTGGCTGGTTATCTTTCTTGCTCTGTGAATCTCCTTTTCCACCCAGGCCCGGTCCGCATCACCGGCACCGATCACACCCAGGCCTCCCGCCTGCGAAACCGCTCCTGCCAGGGCCCCTCCCGCAATCCAGGCCATGGCACCTTGCAGGATAGGATAGTCTATCCCCAAAAGTTCAGTCACCCTGTTTGTAAACATCTGCATCACTCCCCCAACGCAATAGTATCCCACCAAAAGTCAGGCCAGCCCCGAAAGCTACCAGTAATACCAAATCTCCCGCTTTTAAGCGTCCTTCTTGCTCCGCTAAAGAAAGACCTACCGGTATACAGGCAGCTGAAGTATTACCGTACATATCCAGATTAATCAAGGTTTTTTCTGCAGGAATGTTCATTTTCTTCATCGCTGTCTTAATAATACGCATGTTGGCCTGATGAGGAACAAAGAGATCCACATCACCATATGTAAAACCGGCCCTGGCCAGAACCCGGGTGCTTATTTCCGAAGTGATGCGGGTGGCGAAGCGAAATATTTCAGGGCCATTCATCTTCAAGTAATGCAGACCATTATGCACCGTTTCCAGTGAAGCAGGCATAGCCGAACCGCCGGCAGGCAATGTAAGGTGTTTGCCTCCGCTGCCGTCCGCACCCAAAACAGAGCTTAAGAGGCCGGCTTCCGAATTGCCTTTGCCTATAACTGCCGCACCGGCGCCATCACCAAAAAGAACACAGGTATTTCGATCACTGTAGTCCACAATGCGCGACAGGATCTCGGCACCGATTACCAGAACATACTGGTAATCCTCTGCCAGCAGGTATTTATGAGCTGCATCCAGGGCATAGACAAATCCGGTGCAACCGGCTGCCAGGTCAAATGCAGCCGCCTGCTGCGCTCCTAAAAGATCCTGCACAATACAGGCTGTTGAGGGAAAGAACATGTCTGGCGTTGCTGTGGCGACGATAATCAAATCCAATTGTGCAGCCGTTATGCCAGCTCGTTTTAGTGCCATTAGTGAGGCCAGGTAGGCTAAATCAGAACAGTTGGTCTGTCTTTCCGCAATTCGCCTTTCGCGAATACCACTTCGCTCCACAATCCACTCGTCAGTGGTGTCCACCATTTGCTCCAGTTCGCGATTGGTCAGCCTGCGCTCCGGGAGGGCATGCCCCACACCAAGAATCTGAGCTTTCACTTCTGATATCACCTCAATGCTAAATTAAGAACAATTATCCTTGTACACACTTTCGTGCACATGGTAGTTGAGGATATTAAACCAGTATTGTTATAGAAAGTCAACAATAATTCCATTATTGCCTCAATCTTGACAATTATTCCCTTTTTTGTCCAATAAGTGGTTTTTGTAAATTTCTTAAAGAGGCTGCTGCGAGAGCTGACAGGATTAAGCAAGAATTTCTGATAATTGCATGTTTCCTTAAATTATGGTGTAATATTCTAGTTATAATATAATACATCATTTGATGGCAGCGATGAAGGAGGATTCATTGTGCAGCTTCCACAATTAAAAATTGGCAACCTTCTCCCCCGGTTTCCCATCATTCAGGGCGGCATGTCTATAAAGGTGTCTACTGCATCACTGGCGGCTGCTGTAGCGCGTTGTGGCGGTATCGGTGTTATCGGCGGAACAGGCATCAGCGTTGATGATCTTCGTATGCAGATACGTACTGCCCGCAAACTGAGCGAAAACCAGGGTATCATTGGTGTAAACATCATGTATGCAGCCCGGGAGTTTGTACAGTTAGTTAAAACGTCCATTAATGAACGTATTGATGTTGTATTTACCGGGGCCGGCTTTTCAAGAGAGATCTTTCACTGGTGTAGAGAGGCCCAGATTCCGGTAGTACCTATTGTCTCCTCCAGCCGTGCTGCCATCCTGGCCGAAAAATCCGGAGCGGCAGCGGTGGTGGCAGAAGGTTTTGAAGCCGGAGGGCACCTGGGTACGGATCGCTCCATCAAATCTATTTTGCCTGAAATCAGGCAGGCTGTAAAGATACCTGTCATAGCTGCCGGCGGCATTACCGATGGTTATGATATGGCAGAAATGATCCGCCTGGGCGCTGATGGGGTGCAGATGGCCACCCGTTTTCTGCTCAGCGATGAATGCGATGTTGCCGATGAATATAAGCAGGCTTATCTAAACGCCCGCCAGGAAGACATTGTTATAATCAAGAGTCCCGTGGGAATGCCCGGACGTGCTATCAGAAACAGCTTCACCCAGCGCATTGCGGAAGGAACGGCGCCCGAATCCGAAGAATGTGAAGCTTGCTTGCGTCATTGCTCTGCTGATTACTGCATCAGAGATGCCCTGTTAAATGCCCGTAATGGCAAAGTGGAAGACGGGGTGCTTTTTTCCGGGGCCAATGTCCATAAAATTAAGAGCATCCTGCCGGTAGCCAAAATTTTCGAGAACATCCTGCGAGAATTCGCTCTGGCTTAGATTTCCATTGGGGCTGCTGTCCAAAAGCCATGTTGTAGGGATGATTTCTGCCGCAACGCTTATTGCAACCAATCACAGGTATTTGGGCGGCAGGCTGCCTCCCCCGGTGTAGGCGATAATATCGGGAATGGTTTTCAGCCCACCAGTGACGAGCATTTTTGAATAACCCTGGGCGTATATGCGGCCACGGTTGTCATGAATGGTAGCTTCGGCCAGGGCAATAGTTTTGCCCACCCTTACCTCTTTTCCGGTTACAATCAATTCACCTGAAGTAATATTCGCCAGCATATTGACATTTAAATCCAGGGTTATCCAACCGCTTTCTTCTTCCAGAGAGGCATAAACCGCCCAGTAAGTGGCGGAATCTATCATCCCCGCATAAGTCCCGCCATGAATAGACCCAAAGGGAGTCATATGGCAGCTCTGTACATCAAGCTTCATCTGCGCATACCCTGGACCGATATCCTCCACTACCAGCCCCAACAGTTTAAAATAGGGTCCCTTATTAATACGTTCCACAATAGCCCTCAAGTGCTCCGGGTTAACCTGAACCATCAAATCACCCTCTTTACTGTCACGCATTCCGACTATGTGATCTAATCGTTCCTCATAAGTTGTCCATAACCCTGCTTTTAATCCGAGACAGTCATGCATAAAAATCATATTTACTGATTTTTCGCACGACGCAAGATCCTTAGCAATGACAAAAGCTACACTCGGAATTTATTGTTGTCATCCTGAGCTTTCCTTTGTCATCCTGAGCTCTCCTTTGTCATCCTGAGCTCTCCTTTGTCATCCTGAGCTTTCCTTTGTCATCCTGAGCTCTCCTTTGTCATCCTGAGCGAAGCGAAGGATCTTAACCTGGGGTTATTCGCTACACTTAAGATTCTTCGCTGCGCTCAGAATGACAAAAAAGCTGCGCTCAGAATGACAAAAAAGCTGCGCTCAGAATGACAAAAAAGCTGCGCTCAGAATTCCCATGCGTTACCGCACCACGATAAATGAAAACCTTACTCATATTAGAAGATCCCTCGGGCGCTGCTCTCAGGATGACAACAACAGGGGCTTTCATAGCAATGATAGGAACCTGCGCTCAGAGCGACAAAAACGCTACTACACATTATTTAACAAAACTCAATTGACCATTGCACAAACGCTTTCTCAGCCCGTTTATCCGTTTATTCATCCAAAGCCTGCAAAAAACAGCGCTACGAAGAGGGGAAGGTTTATTATAGAATATACAACCATCCTGTCAATATACTATAATTAAGGAAACACTGGAAGAGTTTTATGGCAAAGGCGAGTGCCGTAAGATCTCAACCCTGTTAAAGGATAAAATTAATGCGGGTTGGATCTGAAAATCCGTTTCCTGGTGAAACGGTGAAAGAGGTGTGAGTTATGGAGTTGGGTAATAGAGTGCAAATAACTCAAAAAGGTCATTTCTACAATAATTGCACCGGGATCGTGGTTGGCAAACGGGGGCTCAGGGCACCGGGAGATCCCATGTATCTATTGATGCTGGAAGAACATCGCAAGGTTCTAATCGTACCTGAATCAATGCTAACCTTATGTGAAAACGAAGATACAGATAAAAGCCCGGCCAGGTTGCTTTTCAGGCCCCGCAAAAATTAAACCGGTATAATCTATCCAATGAAGCAGGTACCGCAGCCAACTGCACAGCGCTATTTCTATTGTCCTATATGTGGAGGCTCACTTAATTATCGCCAATATGACGATCGTCAGCGTCTCACCTGCCTGCAATGCAATTATATCCTGTATGAAAATCCAATTGTTGGCGTTGCTGCAATCGTAATCAATGAAGAGGGCGAATTGCTGCTGGGGTGCCGCAGGGGGGGAGACTATGACGGACTGTGGTGTATTCCCTGCGGTTATCTGGAATATGACGAGGATGTATATGACGGTATAAAGAGGGAGTTTCAGGAAGAGACCAATCTGCTTATTGATATTACAAGGGTATTTTCTGTACAGTCGAATTTTCACGACCCAGAGCGGCATACTGTGGGCATATGGTTCCTGGCCGAGGTGATCGGAGGGACACTACAGGCCGGCGATGACCTTGATATGGTCCGCTATTTTGCCCTGGATAAAATTCCCCGACTTGCCTTTCCCACCGATCAGGTGATCATCGATTTGCTGCGCCGGGAAAGGCAAGCGGCAACGAACCACCATAATCGGTAAAATCCCGTATATTGCACACCACTTGGGTTGATAGTTTATTCATGCTAAAGGAGGAGTAACAATAATGACCTGTAGTTATCATGCCGACGAGGAAACTGTAGAAACCTGCACACTATGCCTGAAATCAATCTGTGTGGAGTGTATGTTGCTCTGCCAGCAAATGGGTTATCAAACCCTGTGTCCCAAGTGTCTGCGCACCATGACCGGCTGTATGTTTGAACTGGACGAGCGGGTGGATCCTTAGGGCGACAGAAAACCAACACTACTGCACCAGCGGCAGCAGGGAGCGGGCGGAAATAAGCAGGTGAGGCTGCTGTTGCAACAACTCCAGATTTAAGACCAGCGCCCGGGGTTTAGTGCGACCCCGCTTGATTACCTGCACACAAGCCTGGAAATGCAGCTCATCAATAGCAGTAAGCGTTTGCAGCTTTAGCCAGGCCAGGTCTGGTATTCCCTGTAACAGCTGGCCTTTTTCTTCTTCACCTTGAGTAAACTGCTCCGCGATGTGAATGTCACCTTGTGCAATGGCTGCAAATACCACCTCGATGGCCTGCTCCACCTGCAAGGCTGCCAATTGTTCCTTAACCACCCCCGCCGCTTTCCATATCATGACCTGATGGGCCTTATCTTTGCTCCGGGTGCCATGGGTTATACTATCCCGAAAATGGATGCAAAAATGGCCATTAAATTTATTCCCGCGAATGGCCCCTGAGCCATGGGGCATGCCATTCATTGATGCTGCCAGGATTTGACCGCTGTCCAGTATAACCAAAACGGCTCTGCGTTTCCAGGTCCACTGCCCGCTGTAAATGCTTTTCATTATGGCAGTATCCTTGGCAGTAAGAGGTTGAACATCGGCGTGATAGGTCCCCGCCCGGCGTTGTACTCTAAAGCTCAGACCGCTGTCATAATCTCTCACCGTAGCATACGCGTTGCGGGGAAAAAGATCATCCACTTCTTTCCAGGCTACAAAGTCGCCATAAATGATGCTTGGTGTGCTCTTGTTGGTATTTTCGTTTTCAGTCGGCGGTGGTCTTAAAACAAACATACTGAGAACCGTCGTCAGCACTATCAGTACAAATAAAGCCACTGCCCAGCCTCGTTTGACACCGACCACCACCATGACAGCCCCCTTGCCAGGCAAAATCTAATCGCATCATTAAAATATATGGCCTTTTCCTGCTATTATTCCCATGAAAAGAGAGGGACGGTGACCAATGCTTCTTCTTTGCAGCATTCTTGAGCGCTATTGGGCAGCCTTAAAAATAATGGGCGGCCAGTTTTTCAAAGGCCGGCCGAGCCCCTTCAATGGTCTTCATGTCCACACAATAGGCGATCCTGAAATACCCGGGGGCAGCAAAACCGCGGCCTGGCACCAGCAGCAGGTTGTATTCCAGGGCTTTCTTGACAAAAGCCACATCGTCTGCTATGGGCGATTTAGGGAACAGGTAAAAGGCCCCCTGCGGTTTGACACAGGAAAATCCCAGCCCGGTAAGATAATTATAAAGCGTATCCCGGCGGCGCCGGTATTCTTCGCTATCCGGTCCTTCATCCAGGCAGGAGGCTACCACCTTCTGAAAAATGGAAGGCGCATTCACAAAGCCCAGGGTGCGATTGGCAAATACCAGGCCATTAACCAGAAGCCCCACCTCTTCAATCTGGGGGTTAACGGCAATATAGCCGATGCGTTCACCGGGCAAGGCCAGTGATTTGCTGAAGGAGTTGACAATGGCAGCATGTTTGAAGATAGTCATGAGGTTGGTCACCCGGGCGCCATCGTATACCAGTTTATTGTACGGTTCATCCGCAATAGCCATAATCTTGGTGCCATATTCCTGCTCTTTGGCCTTTATAACGGCGGCCATTTCCTGCAAGGTCTCTTCTGAATAGACCACCCCGGTGGGATTGTTGGGTGAGTTAATAATGATCGCCCGGGTTTGAGGGGTGATGCTCTGCGCCAGGATCACCGGATCAGGCCGAAAGTCATCGCCGGTGGGAATAACCACCGCCTTGCCGCCATGGTTGCTGACATAAAAATGGTATTCAACAAAATACGGTGCCAGCAAGAGGACTTCATTCCCCGGGTTCAAAATAGTCTTTAAAACCACATTAAGCCCTCCGGCGGCGCCGCAAGTCATGACAATATGTTCACCGCCTACCGGTACACCGCTTTCCCGGGCCAGCTGAGCCGCAATGCGCTCCCGCACATCAATATAGCCGGCATTACTGGTGTAACGATGCAGGCCGGGGGTGTCATCGTTGACCAGTCTCTGCAGTGTTTCGCGAACGGCTGCAGGTGGTTCATAATCAGGGTTACCCAGGCTGAAATCAAACACCTTATCTGCACCATGAATAGCACGCAGGCGCTCCCCTTCCTCAAACATAGCTCTAATCCAGGAAGCATTCTGCAGATCTGTTTTAATCTGAACTGAAATCATCCAACCATCCTTTCCGTCTAATTGCTATCAAGCCTATTTGCCTGCCATCTGCGCAAACAGACCGACTTCGCCATTCATATCTCCACAAAAAGTCAAGCCCAATCATTAAGCAAAGACTGACTCCATGGCGGACCGACAGCCCTTTTTATGCAGCATCAGTCTGGATCCAGGCTTATAGATAGATTTCCCAATTAGTCCTGTATTGACTATATCACGCCAGTATGAAAATGAGCTAGCCTGAATATGGCCGGATGACAAATTATAGCTGCTGTTTTCCTGATTCTTTCTACCTGTGCTATACTCTCCACATAAAGATTCTAGAACAGGGAGGAACAGCTATGCATGAAGCTACAGTGTACTTTACCGACTTTCGCACCCGCCCGGGGCGGCATATCCTAAAGAAATTGCGGGATCTGCTCTTTACTGCGGGGATAGATAAAATCGATTTTGGGAACAAGATGGTAGCTATTAAAATACACTTTGGAGAGCCTGGCAACCTGGCCTATATTCGGCCCAACTATGCCGCCGAGGTGGCTGCCATCATTAAAGAGCTGGGAGGTCAGCCTTTCCTGACTGATGCCAACACCCTCTACAGCGGGCTTCGCTCCAATGCCATCGACCACCTCAATACCGCTATGCAAAACGGCTTCTCACCTTTAACGGTAGGCTGCCCGGTGATCATTGCCGATGGTCTCAAAGGCATCGAATTCCGCGAGATTCCCATTCACCAAAAGCATTGCCGGACAGCTAAAATCGGCAGCGCCATTGCCGATGCCGACATTATCATTTCCTTAAATCATTTCAAAGGCCATGATTTAACTGGTTTTGGGGGCGCCATCAAAAATGTGGGTATGGGTTCAGGTTCACGGGGTGGCAAGATGGAGATGCACTCCAGCTCCAAGCCCCGCATTGTGGGGGAAAATTGCACTGCCTGTGGCATCTGCATCGAAAGCTGTTCACAGCAAGCCCTGGCCCTCTCGGCAGAAGATCAAGCCACAATCGATTATGATATCTGCATCGGCTGTGGACAATGCATAGCTTTGTGCCGCTTCAACGCTGTGCAGGTGGTTTGGGGACAATCGGCTGAAGTGACCACGCAAAAGATAGTTGAATACGCCCTGGCGGTGCTGCAAGGCAAGCCCAGCTTTCATATCAATATCATTGCCTCGGTGTCCCCGAATTGCGACTGCTGGAGTCATAATGACGTTCCGATCGTTTCAGACCTGGGTATGGCCGCATCCTTTGATCCGGTCGCCCTGGATAAGGCCAGTGTAGATATGGTTAATAAGGCGCCCCTTCTAAGCGCATCATTACTTGGGGAGAAAGGCTGCCAGCCCGGAGATGATAAATTCACCCTCATTTACCCCCAAACCAGCTGGCAGGACGGCCTGGAGTATGCACAAAAAATCGGCCTCGGTTCAATACATTATGAGCTGGTGGTAAAAACTTGGTAATTGATTGCTGAATACCCCGCGGCTACCCCTGCGGGCAACCCATAAAATGGTTCTTTATGATTAACTCAGTTGAGCTTAGTCCAAAGAACAGCGCTTCCCCGCGCCACTACCAATCATCAGGCCCGGTTATATTAATCGAACGGGGTGACCGCTGTACTTTTTATTGCGGCAAGATTCTAGGCTTGATGTCCGGGTTGTATAGAGGATTCCTCCTGACCAGCACTCTGTATGGCATCGCGCTGTCCTTTCATTATCCACGACAACAGGCGCTGCCGGTCTGCATTCGGTAAATCGGCAAATTGTATGGCAATAGAGTATTGCTGGGGTTCGGTCGGGGTTTTTTCCTGCACCCGAACCACCCGTCCCCACACCGACAAAGGCTCACCGCTGCCAACATCCAGCAAAAAGGTAATAACAGCCCCGATATCCAACTTTTTCTCGGTGGTAAAACTTAAGCCCCCCCCACCGATATCCACCATGCGATCCTGCTTATATTCGTGGTCATGGTTGGGGGCGAACCCGCGAAAGTGAAACCACTTAAGCCAGGCCTGGGTAGGCAGCCTGAACCACTGGCGCTTCTGGGGGCTTCCATCCGGTAGTGTGGATGCCCCCACCAGCAGGCGTTTATGGCAGTAGTCATTATAAAAGCGTTGCCAGCCCTTTTGCTGCAGTCCGGTATAGATCTTGAAGGCAGCCATCAGGAGACCGAAGATAATCAGGGTTAGACCCAGACCGATCATATTCTCATAATCCCAGGGATGACGATAGTGGAATGTGCGGTGCAAACTGCTGGAAAGTTCGTCCCAGGTAATCCCCTGCGCTATAGGGGGATGCATCAATCCCCAACCGGCCCAAAAGCCTATCTGGCTCAGCGCTCTCCGCAAGCGTTTCCCACGGCTTAAAGGACGCATCATTACCACCTTCTGTGAAGAAATTGTTTTTTAATTATATCATATGGAAAACATCTGCTACTGAGTCGCTGAGTCGCGGGGACTCAGCGTCCCCGCGACCCGCGTCCCTGCCAGGTGTTTTTAGGGTTTAGCTATAAAACCGGGTAATCTTCCTGCTCTGCAGATTTTTCCAATATGTTTATCAACTGCTCCCGATTTTCGAATCTAACCAGTATAAACAGGATGTCTTTTGCTTTTATAATGGTATCCCCGCGCGGGGTAACAATCTCTCCTTGCCTGACAATAGCATTCACCAGGCTGTCTTGTGGCAAGGGTATATCTTGCAGGGTCTGGTCTATGAGCCA
Source organism: Syntrophomonadaceae bacterium (assembly GCA_050949825.1). Lineage (GTDB taxonomy): Bacteria > Bacillota > Syntrophomonadia > Syntrophomonadales > Syntrophomonadaceae > DTU019. Next base: position 43,193 of record JBMNGL010000019.1, read on the forward strand.
CGAATCCTTATCCACGATATACTCCAGCAGTTCACTTTTTGACTCCTCCAATGCAATCAATTCAAAGGAATATGGAGAACGAGGCTTGCTCCCTACCAAGAGACCTAGCTTTTTGGCTATGATATCAATTGTGGAGCCCTGTATCAGGGCCGATAGCAGGACCACGAAAAAAACCACATTAAAATAATAACTGCCCCCCTCCAAGCCAGCTACATAGGGATAAGTTGCCAGTACAATCGGAATGGCACCTTTGATGCCTCCCCAGCAAAGAAAGAGTTTCTCCTTGAAAGTATACTTCCAAAAAAGTGTACATAAAAAAACCGCCACCGGCCGTGCTACAAAGATTAGAACCAAAGCAATGATGATGCCGTGCTGCCAGTTATGCATAAGCTTCGTTGGAAAAACCAAAAGACCGAGCATAAGAAATAGCATGACATGACTGAAGGTCGATAAACCCTCCATAAACCTGGCCACACCTTGTTTATACACAAATTCTGCATTGCCCAAGTAGCAGCCCGCAATAAATACGGACAAAAAGCCGTTGGTATGCAACTCATCAGCAAGACCGTAACTTAACAAGCACAAACTTAATATAAGAACATAATAAAAACCACCCGATTCCAATTTTATCCAATTAAACATATAGGGGGCCATTTTCCCAATGATAAATCCAATACTTAGCCCGGCGACAATCTGCCAACCCAAGTTGATTATAAAGAGCTGCGGGTTGGGGATCCCTCCCTGAATAAACTCAATAATGGCAATGGTTAAAATAATTGCCATGGGGTCATTGGAAGCAGATTCCACCTCAAGGGTGGCAGCAGTTTTGGGCTGAACGTTCTTATTGCGAAAAATTGCAAAAACGGCTGCAGCATCAGTTGAAGATATTATGGCTCCAATGAGAATAGCCGATTCCAGGGGCAGGCCTATGAGAAGATGGGATAGCAACCCCAGGGTTACCGCGGTGATGATGATACCCAGGGTCGCCAGGGTAAAGGCAGGTTGAAAGGCCAACCTCAATAAATGCTTTTTAGTATTGAACCCGCCTTCAAAGAGGATGATAATCATAAACGCAATGGCGATCTGTTGTGACAAAAATGGATTATCAAAATAAATCAGGTTAAGACCGTCACTGCCGAATACCATGCCCAGGGCCAGGAATATTACCAGCCCCGGAATTCCTAGACTTGCCGATAATTTGGTTGAGAAGATTGCTACCAGCAATAGTATAGCTAGCAGAAGCAGCATTTTCTTCCTCCTCGGGATAGATTAAAAAACCTCGCCTTCTCTTGCCACAGGATCACCCCGCTGATAAGCATGTAGATATAATAACATATCAAGGGGTGCTCCGCTCATAATAAGGGCCATAATTATGGGACAGTCTTTGGCAAACAACTACCCGGATACTAATACAACGGCCGCACATGCATTATTTCGGGAGTGGAGTAATCGGGCTTTAGTCAGGGTGAAAATGATCCGCCCGGAGGCAGGTGGAAGAACCCGCGGTGACAGATCGACAGGAGCCCCAAGCAGATAAGCGGGAAGCATTATCAAGATTTATGATACTCCCCCTGCCGCTATACGATGTAAAAGGCTGAATTGTTCATCGGTTGCCAGCACCACAATATCATCGCCGGGAAGCAAAACCGTATCAGCGGTAGGATTAAATATTATACTGCCATCTTCCTTTTTAATAGAAACAATGTTACAGCCGGTCTTTTGTCTCAATTGCGACTCCAAAAGGCTTTTATTGGCAAATGGGGAATGGGCATCAATGGACCATTGCCTGGCTCTGAGCAGGTTAAGCTTGGGGATGTAACCCGGGCGATCACTGATATTTTGAAGATCCCTGCTGTATACCTGGGCCAGATAGTCTTTAATCAACTCTTCCGGCAATTTCATATGCGCCATGATATGCCGTATCATTTCAAAGCCGGCTTCCGCCTCGGGCTGCACCACTTCGTTGGCGCCGGCTTCGTATAAGGCCTGACTCTCCCTCTTATCACGCCCCCGCGCCACAATAATGATGTCAGGGTTAAATTTGCGCACATTGTATATCACCTGCCTGCTGCTGAAGACATCCGGCAGGGCGATAACGATCAGGTCGGCATCCTGGGGCCGGGCCTGGGCCAGCACCATCTCATTGGCGGCATCTCCATAGATATATGCTGGCGCAATGTCTTTGACTCTTTCAGCTACACTATGCTCATAGTCGATTACCATAAAGGGGATCTGTAAACGCTTGAGGCCTTCCCCTATCCTGGAGCCCATACGCCCGTAACCACACAGAATAACATGATCATAAAAATCCGTTTCAGCAAGTGCTTCCTCGTACTCGGCACTGGGAATGAGCCACCTTAACAGCCTTGATTGACGCAGTCGGTCATACCAATCGGCACCTTTCGAAATCAGTAATGGCGCCACCATAATGCTTATAATGGAACTGGCCAGGATGGTGTTGTATAAGGCTTCACTGACAGCTCCGTTTAACATGCCGATCCGGGCCAGGACAAAAGAGAATTCACCGGTCTGAAGCATGCCTATGGCCACTAAAAATGCCACCCGGCTGTGATAGCCAAACATTTTAACAATGCCAAAAAAGACCACAAATTTGCCGGCCAGAATAAGCACCAGCAACCAGGCCAGGGGCACCAACTGGGCAAAAAGGCTGCCCGGATTAATCAGCATTCCCACGGAAACAAAGAATATGATTACAAAGGAATCACGCAGAGCGGTTACTTTTCCCAAAATTTCATGCACATAATCCGATTCGCTGATAACCACCCCTGCCAAAAAGGCACCCAATGACAATGAAAGGCCCAGGTGTTCGGAGAACAGTGCCACACCCAGTCCCAGGCTCATGGCCAGTAAAAGAAACACATCGTTGTTGCTGGCCTTGGCAGCGCGGTTGGTCACCAACGGCACTACCTTTTGTGCAACCAATAGCATTAAAACTACAAAAAAGACCGCCATTAAGAGGGGCTTTATCAATAAGGCAAAATTTCCACTCTCTAATTGCTGTATATTGGACAGGACTGCCACCATAATAATGACCGCCAAATCCTGCACGATGAGGATACCCACCATAATCCGACCGTATACGGTGTCAACCTCGCCCCGTTCCCCCATCAGCCGCAAGACTACCATAGTGCTGCTGATTGAGACCACACAGCCCAAATACACTGACTCGATAATGTCCATCCCCAGCATGCGGCCAATGCCGTAGCCGAGCACAGCCACCAGGGTAATCTGCAGGCTTCCCCCCAGGATAGATATCGTCTTGACTGGCAGCAAACGTGATAAGGAAAACTCCATCCCCAGTGTAAACATGAGCAGAATAATACCTATCTCCGAAAAGCTGTTGATCAGGTTAATATCGCTGACTAATCCGGTCACATATGGCCCCACCAAAAGACCGCCCAGTATATACCCGATAATCGCGGATTGCCTCAAGGCATCGGCTATCAGGCCCCCCACCAGGGCGGCTAAAAAGATAAGGGCAATCTGCAGTATCATTGAGCTGCTCTCGGCCATCACTGCTTTCCATCCCATCTGGGGAAAACCCGGATTTACTCAGGTATATACTGCATCAGCATACCGGGGTGTGGAAATATGTGCTCAAGATGCAGCAACCGTTGTTTTCTAGTATATTACAAAAAGCATATATAACCCACCAAAATTGGTTTGGGTTTTTTATATAAATGGGTATAAAAAACAATAATCTTTCCTCCCGACGTTAAGGTGCTGATGGTATACTGATGAGGGATCAGAAATTTAAAGGAATGATAGACTGTGGAGAAGACTGGCTCAAGCAAGCACCTGGTGTTGCTGTTTTTTTCGATATTTTTGGTGGGAATGGGCTTTAGCATAATAATGCCGGTTCTACCCTACTATGCAGAATCAATGGGGGCTAACGCCTTTCAACTGGGTATGCTGATTACGGTTTATGCCATCTGTCAGTTTATCTTTGCTCCTATCTGGGGGGCTTATTCCGACCGAATCGGGCGGAAACCTGTGCTATTAATCGGAATTATGGGTTTCGCGGTTACGTTTATCTTGTTCGGCTATGCAACCCAATTGTGGATGTTATACTTGATACGGATTGCCGGAGGCATGCTTTCCTGCGCCACCATGCCCACCGCCATGGCATATGTGGGTGATTCCACCAGCCTGGAAAAGCGAGGCGCGGCGATGGGTATGGTAGGTGCGGCCATGGGAATGGGCATGATCTTTGGCCCTGCTATCGGCGGGGTATTATCCGGTATATCGCTGGCCTTTCCTTTTCTGTTTGCGGGAATATTGGCTCTGGCCAATGCTGCCTCGGTCTGGCTTTGGGTGCCCGAATCCCTGGCTGCTGATCAACGGGTTACGCGCAAAGTAGAACGGGCTTCGCTCCTGGAAGGTTTGCACAGCCCTTTTGTCGTGCTCTTTTTGGTCATTCTATTTGCCAGTATTGGAGAATCCATACATCATGGCACCTTTGCCCTGTTTACGGAGGCCAAATTATCTTTTACAGCACGAGATATTGGTTGGGCTTTTACCGTTGCCGGGGTGGTTTCGGTTCTAGTACAGGGACTGCTGGTAGGTAGAATGATCAACCATTGGGGAGAGGAGAAAACTGCATCAACCGGAATCATGCTGATGGGTTTGAGTTTCGCGCTCTTTATATTTACCTTTAATATTCCCAGTTCTATTGCATTCATGGCGGTATTTTCCGCCGGTGTCGGTTTGATACGCCCTTCTATCTCCGCAGCGGTATCCAAGCGCACCCTGGGTGCACAGGGTTCAGCCATGGGTATACTGCAGGGATATGACAGCCTGGGACGTTCCATCGGCCCGGCTCTGGGAGGTTTCATGCTTGATCAAGGCCTAAATCTTGGCTATTATACCGCCATAATGGTTACGCTGATAGCCCTGGGGGTCTTGCTTATAGGCACCCGCCTTATGGAAAAGCGCAATTCGCCAGCCGGGGAGCGATTAGCTTAAATGGTATAGGCTCCCTGCGGTGCGCAGAACAAGTGTATTAATGTGTTTTTACCTCGATTGTCGTCAGGTTTTGGAAGGAACACAATTCTACTCACATCTAAAGAGATATCAAATATGACACAGGTCACGGGTCCCCGTGGGGAATGAACATAATTCGATACAACATCCCCCAATCATGATTTTCCTCCCGATATCCATATTTTTTCAATCCCTTTTATCCGCCACTGTATAACATCCCAGCGCAAAGCCTAAAATCATTTCGTTCATTGATTCTACTGCTAAAAGTTATAATTATGGGACACAGATTAACGCTGAGGCCTACTATTGTCATCCTGAGCGCAGCTAAGGATCTTACCCGGGGTTGTTCGCTGCGCGAAAGATCCTTCGGGCGCAGCCCTTAAGGCATGAAAAAAACGGGGGGCTTTCATAACAATGACAGGGAATAGTAATCAAATAAGGGTTTTTGCAGCGGAGTCATCATTACATCAAGCAAACATCCTTGGCTATCATATGAAGGCAAGTTCATATCCAGTTGTCATGGTCAAGCGGATCGCAGTTGATAATTATTGATATTAGTTGTTTTTTGATTGACCGGCAGAATATAATAGAACTGGAGGTGATATGATGCCCGATGATAATAAGTTGATAACCGCCCAGGCTCTGGCCGAATCCCTGGATCTTTCAGTAGAAACCATTTGGAGATACACCAGAGAAAACAAAATACCCTGCGTTGAATTGGGTAGCAGGCAATACCGCTACAAGCTGGCTGATGTAATCCAGGCCCTGGCCGGTCCGACGGTCGAGGAAAAGGTGTTTCCATACGAAATCGAACCAGCTAAAAAGCTCACTTATCAGGACTATCTGCTGCTGCCGGAGGAGCCCGGCTATCGCTACGAGATTTTGCAGGGCGAACTGCTCAAAGAACCATCGCCCAGTGTTTTGCACCAGCGAGTGTCCCGTCGGCTGCAAAGGATCCTGGAAGATTACTTTGAGAAAAATGATCCTGAGGGAGAAACCTTTGATGCACCGCTGGATGTGACCTTTCACGATGTCACGGTAGTGCAGCCGGACCTGTTCTATGTGGCCGGGGAACAAAAACAGATTATACAAGATGCCCGGATTGACGGCCCGCCTGCATTGGTGGTTGAAATTCTCTCTGCCTTTAGCGGCCGGAAAGACCGGGTGCAAAAAATGCGCATTTATCAAGAAGCGCAGGTGCAGCACTATTGGCTGGTCAACCCGCTAGAAAGAACCCTCGAATGTTTTGCACTGCGTGATGGCCTGTACGCGCTGGCAGCGGCCGGAATGGACGATGATACCGTAGAACATCCCGTTTTTGCAGGGCTGTCCATCCCACTAAATGCATTATGGTAGAATGAGTCCGGGGACTGTGAACTGAACCCCGGACTTATTCCAGCAAGTCATCGTCCACCAGCAGAACCTTATTGTAGATCTCCACATAACGTTGTATTATGGCAGATATCTCCGCTCTGGTTGCCAAGGCGGCTGGATCGATATTATGATCGTCCTTTCCTTTTATCAATCCAAGTGCAACAGCCCATTTCATGGCATCGACCGCGTATTCTGAAACCTGGCCGGCATCCTTGAAACCACTCAGGTCGCTGAAAGCGCCGATATCTTTACCTTTGCCCTTGGTATAGCGGTATAGTATTGCAACTAACTGTTCACGGGTAATGGGGTCATTGGTGCCGAACAGGTTATTACCATATCCTTCGATTATCCCCATTTCCTCTGCCCAGATGACTGCATCGCTGTACCAGGCCCCATATTCCGCATCCACAAAGCTGGCAGCGCCGGCAGTAGCCGGGCTACCCTCCAGGCGGTAGAGGATTACAGCCAGCATAGCCCTGGTAGTCATGCCGTGAGGATCAAACAGGTCTTCGCTGACACCTGCCATGATTTTCAATGCATGCATGTAAGCAATTGCCGAGAAATACCAGTCAGCCGCTTTTACATCCTTGAATCTCCACTCTAAAAGCGGGTATTTCTTGCCATCGATTGTAGTATACGGGCCATTGTAAGGTATTATGGTGTATTTTTCATTGAGCACAGCATATGCCGTCAGGGTATCTGTTTCGAAGCTCACCATGCCTTCTGTGACGATTGCATTGATCGATTTCAATTTGCCATTTTGGCAATATACGATGGTCAAAGTTTTGCCTTCATACTCCTTGCCTACCGGTATGCTGACCATAACCTTGCCTTTGAATTCTTCCGTCAGTGAAATATTGTAATTGACAATTGCCTGTCCCGTTTTCAGCAATTCTCTGATATTTTGGCAGGTCTGACAGGTATCATCGCTATGTTCAGTCGCGGTGGTGACAAGTAGTTTAGCTGCATTGTCAATGCCCTGACCTGAAACTGTCACACCCGTGTTGGGATCGGTAATAATAACGGGCTTTTTGATGCCACCGCCACCGCCGCCGCCGCCTTCGTCGGGCTTGCCGGGTTTGTACCAATTGGCCAGGTTGACATTGCCATATGTGGATGCGGCAGTAGCTGCACCGGGTACAATTACATCAAGGGGATTTCCCGCAGATTCACCTATGTTACCATAAGCGTTGATACTGAGGTTTTTGACATAAATATTTCTTCCGCTACCGTTGTCTATCACACCGCCGGCAGCAAGTATGTCTGCCGTACCACTGGTATTGATGCGGTTGATTTTGAGCCCTCCGGATTTGTTATCCAGGTAGAGGCTGTTGGCATTTACAGTTATTTCATCCGTATCACTGACCAGTCGTCCATCTGTTGTGCCAACACTGCCTTTCGCATTAAGTATCAGTTCGTCGGCAATGATGTTGTTGTTATTTCCTCCGCCTGCCGCAGTGCCGGCAGTTATATTACCTGCCGAGTCAATGTTTACGGTGTCACCTATCACGGTATCAACAACCAGGCTCTTCTGATTTTTGATATAAACATTGTTGGCTGTGGCAGATATGCCATTTACATTTGTAACCAGCGGATGGGCTGCAGCTCCGATATCTCCGCCAAGACTGTTAAGTCCAGCGTTATCAGCCATGATGATGGTGCCAAAGATGCCTGTTATGCCTTGGATGCCGCCGAAAGAGTTGATAAGCACATCTCCGTTCACTGCGACAGGTGCCAGGTGTAGATCAGCTCCGCTTTCAAGATACAGGCCGTTCACAGTGGCTCCCTGGCCTGCAGAGATGGTCAGGCCGCCGGAGACGGTAATTCCCAGGGCATGGTCTTCCTGGCCTATAGTACCCCCGTTCAGCAGATTCAGATTCAAATCGCCTTCGGTGCAGATGCCGGAAGCTGCTGCATCTGCCAGCTTACTTGCCGCTATGTTTTCCAATGCTGCTGCGGTAACTTCCAGACTGTTACTCTCCGCTGTTTTCGCATCTACCAGATCGATTTGCGCCTGTGCCAGCTGTGCATCGATCTCATCGAGAGCATTCTGAGCATCGTTTTTAATCTGCGTTAGTTCCGGAATGGTTTCGTTCTCCAGCCGTGAAGCCTGATTTTGCAGGGCAGCAATCTCAGCGTTCTTGTTGTTTAGTTCTGTCTGTTTGATGTTTACAATTCCCTGTGCAGCACTGACATCTATCCTCAGGCCGGCAATTATGATATCTTGCGCCGCTATATCAGTCGGGTCGGTAAGAGCCTCCCGGTCTGCTATGGCCCGGGTCAATGCGCTTTCAGCATTTGTCAATTCATTGTCGGCCATATCCTTTTCGTTCTGGATGATTGCCAATTCAGCGTTGGCGCCGGCAATACACCCCTGGATTTCCAGCAGTTCCTGCCCTGCAGCGGCTATATTGTTACTGGCTGTATCCAGGGCTTGCTGTGCAGCCTGGCGGCCTAACAATTCAGGCAGGATGTTGGTCACATAATTCTGCAAAATAACTGCCTGTGCCACTGCCAGGTTGGCCGCACTGCGGGCCTGGACAGCCGCAGTTTTTGCTGCTGCCGCTGCGGCTATGGAATCTGTCCCGTTGGTCTCGGTTATATCGCCATTTCCGGCGGTCAGGCCGACATCTCCCCCGCCGGTGGATGATATAGTCCCCACCTCGATCGAGCCTTGCGCCACGATGAATATATTACCATTGCCTGTGGAAATGATGGTGTCAATGATGAGATCTCCTAAAAGCTCGTTGATATTGATTCCGCCATTCGCCGCACGGGCAGAAAGTTTTCCGCCGCCATCTGCATCGGTATCAATATCTATCGGGGCATCGACGGTCCCAATATTTCCGTTCCCGGCCGCAAAGGAAACGCTTGCAGCCTTAACATGCACATTGTTTCCCAGTTTATCACCGGCAGTAATGCCTCCTGTGGAGGTGATTACGGCTGTGCCTCCCGCTGCGATTGCGCCGATATTAAGATTGCCTGTCGTGTTGGACAGCGTCAGGTCGGCAACGGTGTTTACATTTACCTGCCCGCTGCTGCTGTCAGCAACCAGGGTAAGGCTGCCGCTGTCGTTGATATTGATATCTTTTTCAGCAGCGATCTGCATCGTACCGTCGATATCAGTATCGATATATTTCTGCTTGGTTCCAACTGATCCGGATACAGAAGTAATCGTTGCTCCGTTGCCAGTGATGATGTTTTCACTTGTTTCACCATCGGCACGGACATCATAGATTGATCCGGGGGCTGTCAATATCACTCTGCCGGATGTGGATTTGATGACATTCACACCCATATCACCGGTTACTTCTGTTATTTCGATATCTCCAGACGCATTAGCCGTAATCATGGTTGCGGTTTCGATATTCAAATCACGCACCGCAGTATAGTCGATAGCAAACTGCATCTCTATTTCGCCGGTGTTGGGATTACGGATCAATACCCAGGTATTGCCTCCGGTTTGGCCGAACGCCTCATTTTTCTTATCCTCATCTTCGATATTGGCAATCGTGGTCAGCGGCCAGGATTTCTCCTCTACATTCAGGCCGGTGATGCTGCCCGTTTCAGCGGTCAGGGATATTTCTTCCCCATAAACATTGGTTTTCCCTTCGACCCCGGCAATATCCGGGCTGGTCAATGCCACATCGCCGTATCTGGAAATGACCTCTTCTGACGTAAAGGTTCCTTCCTGCTGGGTCACGATTATATCTCCCAGGTTATAGATGCTGCTGTTCCCGGTGGATTTGCCTATATTCAGGATAAGTATCCTGGGTTGATTGGCGTTCTCGTCCGCTTCCGGATAATCAGCCAGCGCCCAGGCTGCCTGAATCAGGTCCAGTTTTTGTTCTTCCGTTAGGGAATCCCAGTAGGCATTAAACAGAGTATTTTCTTTCACCCTGCTTTCCATGACATAGACCGGAATCTGGATCAGATCGCCGTTTTCGTCAAACCCGTCAACGTAGAGTGGGTTCCCATCCTGATCGGTCGCCTGCAGGTATGTGATATTTCCTGCACCGTCATCACTTTCAACAACCGGCTGCTGCGCATCCAGCGCCGCTGCCAGCAGTACTGTAATCGCAGCTTCTTCTTCACTGAGCCCCAGATCCAGCAGATACTTGATCTCAGCATCGGTCAGCCTGCTATCTGCATCCAATTTATCTTCGATGCTGGCCCGGTAGCTGTCTACCACATCTGCCCGGTACTGCGCAAGCAGTCCGTCATAGTAAATCTGATACTCGGCCTTTATCTCCTCAACACTTGCATTATCTGCCAGGCCGAGTTTTTCTCTGAGTTCAGCCAGGATTTCATCCTTATCTGCTGCCGCCGGTAGCCCCAGTTTCACAGCCAGATCCTCGATTTCCTGCGGGTCGTCACCGTACAGCACCGTCAGATCGAGTTTCGTTTCCGGACCGGCCACCCCAAGATTTAAACTGCTGACCAGCGCTGCCAGTTCTGCAGTATCCAGTGCATCCAGTGACGATACCAGGGCCGCAACGGCTGTGTCGTCAATCCCCAGCAGTGATTTTATCTCTGCTCCGCTTAGAATGCCGCTGATAAGTGCCAGCAACTGTTCTTCGGTGAGTGTGCCATTGCTCAGCTGCGCTGCAATTTCTTCAGCCGTCTGCGCCGGCATAACGATATTTACAGTTTCGTCATCTGCTTCCAGGGCGTTTACCGCCTCATCATGGTTTCCGCTATTGCCATTTTCATCACGACCATATGTTGGCAAGGTTTGGTCTCCGGAAGCAATACCGGTCTCCTGTTTAAGATAAATGTTGACTGCATTCTTCACGTTAACGGGCTGGCCCTCTCCTGCTTCGTTAAGCTCTATATTCACTTTGAAGGGTAGATCTGCAGTACCTATATCTCCGGCAATGTCAACCCAGGTATCGCCTGCAGCGGCAGTTGAATGTTGGCCAATGGTGAGAATAGAATCCTCATCCTTTATCAGCAGGCTGCCGTCAGAGGTGGTAATCTGCAAGGTATTGTCCGCGGTGACTTGATCTACGATAACGTCGCCCTCCCCGGATATAATGCCAAGTTTCCCGGTGCTCTTAACGGATACCTCATTCATATTGACATCACCTGCGGTAAGAGCGGCGCTAAGATCCCCGCTGACCTCAACGTCATTCATGGTGATATCTCCGCTGCCAACAGTCAGGTTCATCGTTCCGCCGGTGTTAATCCCCACATTATTCATGGCCACGTCTCCCCCGGCTACAGTCAGATCCAGCAGACCACCGCCAGCAATATCCGTGTCATGGAGGTTCACATTGTCTCCTGCTTTTGATGCCACCACATAGGCGCTGGCATCATAGGCTCCGCCGGAAGAAGTCTTTATCAGCCTGAGATTTACTGTGTCGGTAAGATTCGGCGCGATGGCCAGCGGGTTATCTGCCGTGTAAATGCTGCCGCTGTCTTCTGCTACAATAATTACATTGTCAGATATGATATTTATATTGCCCTCATTGCCATCATCGGTCAGGACAGTATTGGCACCGGCAAAACTAATATTCACATTTTCCGCTGATACCCGGTTCACCTGTACCTTTGAAATGTTGTCGTAGCCGGACAGCGTTCTGTTGACCGGCCTGGGAATAAATCCGGTGTTTCCTTTTGAATCGATCCAGGTATTGTCATTGAAGAGGAACGCAATTCTGCCGTCAGTAAGTTCAAGGATGCGGAGCAGCAGCTCTCCAGCTGCGTCATAAATACACATTATTGCTGCACCGTCAAATTCCAGATCGGCCTCGTCGGTGGATTCGTAAGTATTATCAAGTATCTCTTTCACAAGCATGACCAGGTTGCCGGTGCTGTCCATTGCGAAGTAATCAGTGTGTGCATAAAAACTATTCATCCCCCCGGCCGAAGCAAAGGTCGTCACGCCGCTCTCATCCGGAGTCGCCATATAAAGGCCGCTCATGACTTCATGCAACATGGTTTGACTGCCCGCTGAGAAGTAGGCGATCAAATCCAGGCTTTCCCCGCTCCCCTGGCCCCGGTAGGCGGTATATATTTCCTGATCTTCATTATTGTCCGGGGTATAAAAGGTGTCCTGTTCGTAGCGGTAGAACTCTCCCTCCGGTGAATACAAAGCGGTAATGTTTTTGTTTTCATCCAGGTAGAAGACGGTGCCCGCTTCAAACATATCTTCATCTTTCAGCAGCACCCGTACATATTCGCTGATAATCCCATAACCGTTTTTATCCACGGGGATGCTGAACCTGCACGGGTTAGTATAGGTGAGCGTGAAGCCGCCGGGAACAGGTCTTACAATGTTCAACCCCTCTATATCCCGGTAAATCATGTTGACCTGATAGCCATAATAGGCTGTTGTTTCATCTGCGGTATATTCTCCGTCCAGGTATTTGCCGGTATACACATCAAACACGCTGTAAAGGATTTCGCCCTTAGCATTTGTCTTGGGAACGCGGAGATCGTAAACGGGTACGCTCTCGGTGTCATAGTAATAGCCTTCATATGCGTTGTCTCCCACGGTTCTGTAAGCGGTTGCGGCAACCAGCGAGTTGGAATAGAAATAACCCCAAGACTCCAGCATATTATGGATATTATCATATGCCTCTTCTCCCGGTCCGCTGCTCATGAAGTATTTGATTTGGTAATCAGCAGGATCCCGATATTGATACTGGATCACCGAGTAAACCAATCTGCCGTAAGAATCCGTCATCTGTAACATATGGGGAGAGAAGGAAACGGTCGCATCGCTCATTTCACCGCTGACCTCATTTCCTTCGACGGCTATCGGGTAAACACGCCCGTCAGGAGTAACCACTACCGCTCTGTCGATAAGATAGAGGATACCCGCATTGGCATTAGTAACGGCTGCATCATCTACAAAGAGGTAACCGCCGTTCACCACATGATATCCGCCGTTCAGTGAGGAGGAGACAATATTGCCGTACTCGTCCCTGGTGATGGCGATTTCCCCGGTACCGGACTGGTCGAGTTCATATACCTTTATCGACGCTGTGTCTGCGCTGAGTACGAAATACCTCCCTAACAGTTCTTCATAGCGGTTCTTTTCATTGCCGCTATATGTTCCTGCTTCAACCAAATAGGCCTGATGATCAGCGCTATAGACCAGGTTGAAATTGTAAGCTCCGTTTTTGACCGTCAGGCCGTCGACGATGCCTTCCTTTTTATTTACAAAGATAGTTCCGGAGCGATTCCCCAAAATTCCTGCAGCAAACTTGGCCCCCAGAGCCTTATCGTATTCCTTGCTGCCGGATGCTGACTCGGTGGTATTTGTAAGGTCTTCCCCGGTCAACGATGTTTCAAATTTATTTGCTTCCACATCGATTGTTTTATTGATCACAGCTGTTTCAGGCGTTTCTCCTGCTGCCACAACTTCTGTCAAGCTGACCGAAATCTGTATATCCTTAATAATAGTTATCGTTTCTTCCTTCTGCTCCTCACCTTCACCCACGGTAACCGTTATTTGTTTGGTGGTAAACCGGGCCGTTACGGTAAAGCTCCAGTCATCGGTAAGCCTGGTTTGCAACTCCGCTTGTATTGCAACTGCAAGGGCTGCCGGCGTACTTGCTGCCGAGAAAGAGCTCTGGTTATAGCCATTCAGGATATTTTCAGCTTCCTGTTTGGCTTCTTTCAGCAACATTCCCCTTCCCAGTTCTACAACTGCAGCGTTTAACAGCTCATCCTTCGTATAAATATGTGCTTCAACAAAGATGTACTCTTCACCAGCCAGTTTGAACTCAACCACATGATAGAACGGACGGTCAACATACAACGGCTCCAGAAGATACAGGTAGTTCTCCCCATGCATGCCCAGGAAGACGGGCTGAACTTCTGTTCCGTCCTTAAGGAAGGCATTCTTGTAATAAACTTTGGTGCCGTCAGGCAGCGTCCAGCCCAACTCCCCGGGGTCTGTTTCAACATAGATGGTTACGCCGCCGTTTCCAAGGTTTTCCCCGGTTATATCGATGCTGACGTCAGTCAGATCACCGTTCTTGTCATAGGTGTATATAACATTGAAATTCTCCTGCTTGAATTGGATAGTAGCTTCGCTTTCCCCTGCCATAAAGGTGATGGCATCCAAATTGTAAACCCTTCCGTCAAAGGTGATCACGTTGACGATCTGCCCTGTGCCGCGGTCGACCGCCACCATGTCGCCGCTGGGCAGGTAGTAGTGGGCTATTTTTCGGGTAACCCCGGAATCGGAAGTTATCTCAGAATCACCGACATGGTAATGGGAACCTCTTATGGTGATGGCCCCGTTTATCTTGAGCATACCGTTGGGCCTGATTTTATAGGCGGTCTCGTTGCCCTGCAGGTCATAGATAATAAGTTCATCAGCCGCACCCGCCAGCAACACCAGGGTGTCTCTCGTCCCCGGTTGCGAAACATCGATTGATTCATCGAGATTCGCATACCCCTGGTATACTAAAGCATTCGGTGCCTTAATGAGCAGATCTGCTGTACCTCCGGCTGTGATTTCATCCAGTTTTAGCGCCGGGTTGGCCGGGTAATCTTCAGACTGCAGATAAACTATAACATGAGTAAAGGCTGCATAAATATCTCCCCGGGCCTCAAGAGCGATATAAGTGGGTCTGGCCGGCATGGTCTTTATAATACCGTCAGTTCCGGGTATTTCAGGGATTTCCAAAATATAAGCTTTGAAGCGGTTGTCTGCATTGCCAATATTTCCGGCCTGCTCAACTTTAAGCCGGTTTGCCCAGACAGCTGCCGGTTTTCCCTGGCCTTCATCGGCTGCAGTATTTAGATCTCCTCCATTCATGGCCACGGTAAGATTTCCGTCACCTACATCAACACTCTTCCCGAAAGTAAGATCGGTTTCATCATGTGATACTACAGTGAGACTTGGAATCTCGGTATCGAGAACATAGCTGACTCCGTCTCCCAGGTTGAGGGAGGGAGAACCGAGCTGTCCGTTGACCGCAGAAATTTTGCCCAGGATAAGGTCGAAGGGCGACCAGTTGTTAATCACGATATCAGGAAGATAATTGTTGCTGTATACTGTAATATTGCCTTTAATGCTGTTGGGACTGGAGGAGCTGATGGCAAGCGCTCCCAAGTCTTCGTTATAAAGATTGCCCAGTGTAATGGTGTTTTCTTCCGGGGACAGGGCCGCTGTTTCCGCATAGGCATCATCAAGGCCGGAATATACTACTGTTCCATCCTCCTTGATATCAACAAACATACCGGCAGCAGCACCGCCCAGGTGTACATTGCCGTAGATATCGACTTTACCGTTTGACGTCATGGTTCCTTTACGGTATTCCTGTGCATCGGAATAAAGGACTTCCTTTACCAGGACATCCACCCATTCGGTAACTTTTTTCCAGACCCATTTTACAAACCAGCCGATGATGGGGATCTTGCTGACCCACTTCACTAATTTATCTACCGTCCGCTGGATGGTTTTCCAGACCAAATTAACCACCGTGTTGCCTTTGGCGGTGGCATCCCGGAAAACAACCCGATCAGTGATCAATGGCGATTCGGCCTTAATACTTATATACTGGCCGGCCAGATCGGCGCCGCCGCCTACGGCAACGGCCGCTGTGCTGCTGCCGCCGGCCGAGGAGGTCGCATAAACTTTGCCGGTCAGGCCAACAATTTCAGCATAGCTCTCGGAATGTATATACATATCAATAACGACCGCATTGATGTTCAGCGAGTCGATGCCACCCACAAAGGCATTATTGATGTTGACTTTGGTATTATCGGTGACGGTGATATATGATTCGGCCTGGGTAAGAGATCCGGCTGAAATTGTATAGGAAACAGCATAGGCATGCAGCTGCTGGTAGAGATACGAGCTTATATCTGTATTTCTGCTGTTCAAGTAACTCTGTGCTCCGTTGCCCCCGATGGTTACGATCGTATCCTCTATGGCAGTAATGGTGGCTGTGCTCCGGTTATTGCCGGCCAGGGTACCCATGTGGCGATAGGCATAAGCATTAATATCGTTCTTGCTGGTGGCGGAGATCCCCAGGTCTCCAAACAACGCCGTAATTACAACTCCGTTTCCGATATCGGCAGTGGTGGTAGTTTTAATATAGGCAAGGGACGCCGTCCCGTCACCGCCGCTGACGATCCCGTATCCTCCCATGGTGGCAGTGGCGTTTTGTTTGGCCGTATCGGCCAGAACATTGACATAAATGTTTCCGTACCTGGAAACGATCCTGGCTCCATCCCCGACCGTAAACCTGGTATTGCGGTTATTAAGCACCGTGGCAGCATAAACCGCTCCATAATCTCCCAGGGCAACTGCATTGGCATTTACCGCCGCCTTCAGGTTCGAGATGGTGGTGGCATAGATGTTGATGTCTTCCCGGGCTTCTAAAACAGCACCTGCGCCGACGGAAGTCTCACCTGTCTGAGAAACGACCGTGCTGGTTGCCGTAGACTTACCGACATCGGCAATCCCTGCTTTACTGGCTGAAGTGGATGCCGAAGCGGTGATCGAATCTTCGGCGCTGAGCCAGATATTATTTTCGGCAGCCACGGTGCCGTCGATTTTTGCGGTGGTGCTATGGCTGCCCACATGGGTTTTTATGGTATACTTGCCGACTCCCACCAGGCTCACACTGGTTCCATGATTGCTGTATGCTTTGAGAGTGGTCGCGGATGCTGCCGCCACCTTGACACCTTCATCTGCTTTTGTTCCTGTTGATACGACCGTCGCATCTTTTCCCACGAAGGAACTGACCGTTCTTGAATCTACCCTGGCTTCGGCGCAGATATCTGATACATCCACGCCGCTGACCGTAGTATTGGGCTGCTCGGCAATCGCAGTTGCAGTTCCATTGGCCGCAGCTATCACGTCGACACTGCCTCCGGTAACATTTGCGTTGCCTGCGATGCTGGCACTGACGGTATCCCGGGCAAAGTTGGCAATAACTTTCACCACCCCGATACTGAGCAGGGTTACGTTGGTGTCCGGAGCCTGCGCCCTTGAAGTCACTGTGCCGCCCAGTTCTGCACCGACATAAACATCTCCGTCGGTAACCACGATTACGTTTCCTTCGATGTAAGCATTGACCGCTGATGCGGATTCTGCTGTAGTCAGATTACCGTCAGCGGTGGCCAATGATACGTTTGTGCCTCCATTGGCGCCGGCCTCGGCAAAAGAGCTGGTTTCCTTCAGTATGGAGAGGACCGATACCGCCCCGGTTGCGTTTACTGTTCCCTGGCCGGAAATATATGCGTTCTGAATCAGCTTCATGCTAGCCAGAGCCACATTTGCAGCCACTTTGACCCCGCTGACGCTGGTTTTTGCGGCATCGATATCTGCTGTAGCCTTGCTGCCGCTGCCTGTGACCTGAATGTCGAGGCTGGTCGCATTTACAGATCCAGCGCCTGAAACATAAGAGCTTGCATTAGCTGCTGTTGTGGCCCGGGCGAAATTCACATCTCCTGCGACCAGGCTGACACCGACGCCCTTGCCCGGCTGGGTCGATTTAGCTTCAGAAATCGCCTTATAGGTGTTTGATATGGTAAGGTCGTTTACATATACCGCCGCGTTGGTACTGTCCAGATAAGCCTTGAAGATCCCCTGCGCTTTAGCAGTCATGGTGAGAATTCCCAGGCTGGCCAGAGAAACGCTGACATCATCATTGATAAATCCTGCTTTGGCATAAGAGTTGGCTATAGCATCAATGCTCAGGTTTCCATTCCTCTGATCGATGCTGCCAAAATCCGCTCCGCTGACATAAGCCTGGTTTACAGCGTTGGCGGTGGCAATGGCAATATTGGCTGAACCTCCTACGAGGCTTACATCAATGCCGCCACTGTTGCCGCCCAGGGAGGCCCGCGCTCCGCTGGTCGCGCTGTCCTTGTTCTGCCAGGAGTAAACGTTCACTGTACCGGTGGTTACAATGCTGCCGCCGGATATATATGCACTCTGCAGGGCGCTCAGGGTGGCATCAGCAATGCTGACCGCTACCTTTACTGCGCTTATACTGATCTTCGGGGTCTGAACCACAGCATTGGCGCTGATGATTCCTTCCGCTCCCACCGAAACATCGCCGTCTCCCAGGATTACATTGCTGTTATTGACATAAGCTGATGCTACGGTTGCCGCATCGGCATCCGCATAGTTGCCTTCCACCGATAGGGCAGATACTCTTACTCCAAAATATGGCTGTGCTGCAACCGCATTGGCGTTGGAGGTGAAATCGTTTTTGATTTTCAGGCTGCCGCCGTTTATCTCAGAGCCATCCACATAGGCGGCAAAATCTCCCCGGGCTGCGGCTTCCAGCAAGGTAACACCGAGGGTGAGAAGCCCGGCGTTGAGCGATGTTTGGTTAACCCTGGCATTGGCATAGGATTTGGCAATGCTGTGTACAATTATCGCATCGTCGGCCGTTATATCTGCCCCGCTTATATAAGCACGGTTGGTGGTGTTGGCCGTCGCAATGGCCGAATGAACCTCCAGGCCTATAAGCGCTACGTTTGCTCCAATGCCGCCTGCGCTGCTGCCCAGCCTGGCCACGGCCCCTATATCGTTTCCGTTATTTAAGATCGAGCTTACGGAGATACTGCCCGCATCGGCTTTGACACTATCCATATAGGCTTTCTGCACCCCTTCAAGGGTGGCCGTAATCACATTGACCGCTATCTTGATCCCGGCGATGCTGACTGAGGGTGTCACTATCCCTGCATCTGCCGCAGCGGTGCCTTTTGCCTGTACGGTTACAGCACCGGGAGTCTTGATGGTCCCGTCGCCCTTGATTGCCGCCTGGGCATTGGTGGTTACTTTAGCTGTCGCCAGGTTGCCTTTGACATCCACCAGGGCCGCATGAACCCCACCGATGGCCTGGGTGGTTTCTGCCCGGGCCAGTGATGTATAAGTGTTGTCTACCATGATGGAAGCGGCATGGACAGCCCCGCCGGCAGTGTCGATATAAGCCCTGAAATCTCCTTTGGCTTCCCCATAGAGTACGGTCAGCCCCAGGGAAGCCAATCCGATACTGGTGGCCGACTCCTGGATTTGAGCAGTGGCATAGCTGCTGCTATTGACGCTTACCTTTAATAGCCCGGCCTGCGTCGTTTCGCTGCCTATATTGGCAGCCTTTATATATGCATAATTGACGGCGTTCGATATAGCCACCGCGGTATTTATTTCAACGCTGTACATACTGAAGTTTACACCGGCATCGACAAGCTCTCCGTACCCTTCCGGGTCAAAGTTGCTGCCCAATTCGGCAGTCGCACCCTCACCTGCTCCGTCATTCAAGGCTGATGTGACCTCTACGCTGCCGCCGGTGGCGATGGTAACGTCTTCTATATATGCCTTCTGCCCGGCGCTTAATTTCGCCACGACGGTATTGGCAGCGATGTTTACAAGATTAACTGATATCTTTGGTGCCCGGGTGAGTGCTTTGGCGGTCGCGGTACCGTCAGCATTTACTTTGACTGAACCGGCGGTAAGCATCCCTTCTCCGGTCAGAGCAGCCGAAGCGTTGGAAGCCGCGTCTGCCAGGGCCAGGTTGACGCCTATGCTAGCAAACGAAATCTGTACGCCGCCTGCGGAAGGAGTAACATCCGCTGTAGCCCTGGTCGTATACAGAGTCTCTATGGTTACTGAAGCGGCTGTAACCGTACTGTTCTGCGGTATGTTGACAGTCGCCGCGAATGTCGCCTGGGAATAGGCTGCTCCCACCATGACATTGGCTGTGATCGCGCTTATACTTAGATTGGTGATTTCGGAAAGCACGCCGGCGTTTCCGTAACTGCCGGCTGTAATATTGCCGCCGGTTACATCAACGCTGGCCGCATCTATTTTCGCCATGCTCCTGGAGCGGCCGTAAGCAACGGCAACATTTGCAGTTACTGTAATCAGTCCGCCCGAACCGGTGATCAGTTTCGCAACACTGCTTTCTTCTGTGTCACCGTTGAGCCTGGATTTAACCTCCAGGGAAGCTGCTTTTATGTGGCCGCCGCTGATAAGCGCATTTTGTTCGCTCCTGAGCAGGGCCACGGCGACAGAAGCCGCAACGCTTATTCCCCCGGCGCTTATTCCTCTTACTTGAGCCTTGGCGGTGGCTGTTCCGTTAGCCCCAACACTGAGGGCATAATCCGCGCTCAGCTTGCCGCTGCCCGATATCTCGGCGCTGTTGACGCTGTCGTTGTCCGCTATGGCTGCGTTGATATTGAGGGCTATGCCGCCCACCGAAGCCGCCAGAGCTGTTGCCGATGCTGAAGACGAATTGCGCCGGCCTGCCACATCTCTTCCCGCATAAACATTGATATTTTTTGCTCTGACCGCTGCGCCTGTGGTATCTATCATGGCAACGTTTTCGGAGCCGAGTCTTACATAACTGACGGTTACGCCGACGGCTGCAGCTCCAACTGTGGCTGCTGCCAGGAACGAGTTGGCATTCGAATTCATATAGGCATCTACGTTGATATCACCGGTCGCGGTTACCGGCATCCGCTTGATTGCCGCATAGGCGGCCGTATTGTTGAACACCAGCAAAACATTGCCGTTGACCGCCACAGCGCCGCCGGCCACTGAAAGCACCGTGCTGGAGGCGGTGGTGGTGGTGTTATTTTCCACGCTGACATTGACTGCGCTCAGGCTGCCGGTCGTGTTTGCTGCTGCACCGGCTGTCGCGGTTTCTTTATAAGGTGTGGTGCCGATATAGGTCAGTACCGTCGGTTCCAGGATGGAAATCGCCGCCGAAAGCCCTGCGGCAACGCCGCCTATCGCGGCACCTACGATGTAAGTATCGGCTTCGGTATCAACCATTGCTTTAACTTCGACATCACCGTTGGACTTAAGGCTGACCCCCTGGCCGATAAAGGTTTCTATCATACTGCGGTTGATCGCCAAAGAAAGCGCACCATTGACTGCCACACCGCCGCCCGAAATGGCTGCTGCCAGGGTGGTCGCATCGGTGGTGGCCTCCGTAAGTACATTTACATCTCCGACATTACAGCCGAGTTCATCAGACATGCCGATCTGTGCGTCACCGACGATGGCTGAGGTTACCGAACCGTTAAATGATACTGTCGCCGCGGATACGCTGACACCTGCCACGCCGCCGGAAGCCGCCAAGGTTGCGGCTATGACCTGTGGATATTCGCTGGCCGCTTTGACGGTCAGGGTATCCGCTTTGATTACATCGCCCTCGATATAGGCCTTAACATTTGAGTTGAGGACCACAACGCCTGCCGCGATCCCCACACCGGCTATTCCGCCGGCTCCCGTGAATGAGATGGCGCGGATGGTCAGATCTCCTACGGTTACATCCTGGGTCTCTTTATCATTTTCTGCATTGATGGCCGCTTCCAGGGCAGCATTTTTATCGGAATCAGCGGCAACAGGTGTAGAGCCAGCTCGGGCATAAATTGTGATAGCGCCTTCCGCGGAAAGCACCGCACCGTCTTGCACATATGCCAGCACATTGCTGTAGAGTATGCCTGTCGCCATGCCCACTCCGACTCCGGCATATGCACCGCCGGCTACAGTGGCAGTCACCATATCCGCGGTCATATTATCAGAGGCTGTCACCAGTATGTCGTGAGCGCTATTGACCAGCGCATTCTTTCCGATAAAGGCGCTGGTGGCATCCAGGGGCTCATACTCCGGCTGGGTCGGTCCCATCTTGCCGGCATTGGTCAGGTCCCTATTGCTGCCTTCAGCGGCGTCGAAATCTGCTCCGGTATTATCGCCCTCTTCATATTCCTCATCAAAGGAACTGTCGCGGTAACCGGTTTGGCCGTCGAATACCATCTGGGTTTCCCAGATCGGATTGCCGTGGTCATCAAACATGAGGTCGCCATTGGCGTCTTTCTTCTGTACCTTGTTGCCATCTTCATCATATACATATTCTTCATGACCGGCAGAATTATCGCTGACGCTGGAGCCGTCACCCTCCAGTTTGCCCTTCAGTCTGTCCCCGTCGTATTCCTCATAGTATGAGCCGACAACCCCGGGTGCATTACTTGCCTGGTCATCTATCAGTGCATTGGGGTCAAAGGTGGTTACTGAATTGCCGTCACCATCAGATCCGGAAGCCAGTGAATCGGAGGCATCCCGGGTGAGTTTGCCGCCGATGACCGCAACCATAAGGGTCACACCTACACCGGCGGCACCGCCGCCGGCCAGGGTGCCCGCATACATATGCAAATCCCGGTTGGAACTTGCCAGCAGGGTCACGTCGCCGGAAGTGGTTGTGACCATGTTTTCTTCGCCGATATAGGCAGTGACTGTGTTCTCGGCAATAGTCAACAGAGCCGTTACGCCAACACCGGCTGTGCCTCCTATGGCAGCTGAAACTGCGACGCCGATAAACTCATAATTGTCTGTGGCCTCTATAGTCAGGCTGCCGGTATCAATTTGGACACCGTCCGCGGTCTCTGTCACGCTTTCCGTATAGGCCTGAGTCACCACCGCGGTGATAACGATATCCACCGCTCCGGAAACCCCGGCTGTACCGCCTCCCGACACCCCGACGACATCTGCGGTGATAAATTCTTTGGAATAAGCCGCAACAGTCATGGCGCCGGCCGCTTTAACCACGGCACCGGCCAGTACTTTGGCGATCGTTTTGCCGGTAAAATAGGTCACTACGGCAGCACCACCCACCGCAGCCGAACCACCTACCGAAACGGAAGCCGCAATATTGAGCAGGAACTCATCACTGGCGGCCTTGACATTGATATTGCCGCCTGCCTGCACCGTACCGCCCAATTGGGCTGTGACTTCATTCATGAATACCAGTACACTGCCGCCAAGTCCGACGGAAGTGCTGCCGCTGACGCTGAAGGTTACCGCCACCAGGTAAAGTTCGTCTGCTGCATCAGCCTTTACTGCGATGTCTCCGGTAGCTGTGGTGCTCCCACCTGAACCTATGGCGGCCTTCACTTCCTTGTCAAAGACCAGGGTGGCTATCGTGGCTCCAACACCGGTGGAGCCGGATACAGCTACTGCACCACCAAAGTTATAAATTATAGACGAGTCGTCCGCTTCAACATCTATGTCGCCTGGTGAAGATCCCCCATCTGATGACCCATCTCCGTCCGTATCGTCTGATGGCGATGTGCCAGACCTCATCCTGGCGTTATCACCCACATATGCGTTTACTTTATTTTTCACCACCAGGGTATCGACGACACCGGATACGGCTGTGGAGGATGCACCACTGGCTCCGATACCGAGCATCAGTATCTCTTCTTCGCCCAGGGCGCTGATCACGATTCCTTTGCGCCGGTTCTGGCGGTTGGAAGTACGGATACCTGCTTCGCTTCCTGCGGCCAGCGCATAAGCAGTTATATCTGTATTGTTTCCGGCACCCGCCTTGACCTCATTTCTCAGGACAGCGGTTACGATGGTGGCGCCGACACCGGTTCCCCCTGAAAGGGAAGCATTGGCCGCTGCCAGATATACATTGCTGCTATGGTCGGCAATAATACCCACCGAGTCGTAAGCTGTGACTCGGGTTCCGTCACCAAGAGAAGATAACGTCTGGTTCTGTGCTACTGTAGTCTGGATATTGCCGCTTATAGCCGTTGAGGAGGGTGAAATCCCGCCTGCGGCAGTGATTACCAGGTTCCAATCCTTGGAGACAACCTGGACCAGAATGCTGCCCCCCTTGGATATGAGCAAGGCCCCAACGCCTGTCCTGGCATTGGTCAAGCGCTTAAATACGTTTACGCTGATAGTAGCGCCGACAGCCGCACCCGAACCCGAGACAGCCACACCAGCCAGAACGGTTACCAGTTTGGATTCGCTTTCAGCTGTAACCTTCACATCACCTTCAGCAGTAATCTTGGCATAGTCTCCCACAGCAGCAATACTCTTGGAGTTGGTGACCAGTACGTTTACAGTACCTGCTGCTGCAGTACCCTGAGAAGCCCCGGAAGCTGAAGCCAGGATACTGATCAGTTTCTCTATATTAGAGGAAGAAATGGTAACTTCCCCGCCGCTTGTAATCTCTGCATGTTCGCCCAAAAGGGCCTGGGCCTGGTTGCCGGTTACAATCACCGCAATGGTACCGCCAGCAGCCACACCGGAGCCAGCACTGGCATCTGCCGCAACGGAAGCGGAAACCAGCAAGAGGTAGGCATCGTTGGTAGCCTTGATGGTTACATCACCGACAGCTTCTATAACCGATCGGTTTCCGACCATTGCCAGGACTTCATTTTCGGACACGATAACAGTGAGCCCACCGCCTACGGTGGCGCCAGAACCGCTTCCTCCTGTCTTGACAGCAGCAGCGACCGTAATTGACCACGCATCAAGATCTGATTCTGCAGTGATATTCACATCGCCTGCAGATACATTGACCTGGCCGTCTTCGCCGATGGAAGCTGTCACCTGGTCGTTGTTGGTGATGACTGCTACGTTCAGTCCGACACCGGCTGTGGCGGAGGATACCGAAAGGGCACCGCCAATGACGCGGGCATTGTTGTCTGAGGAAGCTGTTATGTCAAGATCTCCGGAGGTAAGAGTAATGATGGCCCGGTCGCCTATTAAAGCTGCAGTTTCACTGTTTTGGAACAGCATCGATACTGAGCCGGCCATGGCCAGTGAACTGTCTGTGCCTCCGACAACAGTCCCTGCCGCTGCCGATGCATAGTAGTTAACACTGCCCAGGAAACTGGTGAGCTGAGCAATATCTACCAGATCTTCAGCTTTTACGTTTATGGTAACGCCAAATTTGTTGCTGTCAGTTTCCTTGGTGGTAACATTGATGATACCTTCCTCACCGGATTGGGCATCGGCGGTGAAGAGTTCTGAGGCTTCAAATGGCAAGTCCCAGTCACTGATGGTGACCGGCAATTTCTTGGCATTAATGGTGAAAGAATGTCCGGTGACTGTCACATCGTCTCCCAGAATCACTAGAACTTTGTTTTCTGCATAAAGCAGGGCGAAAGCCGCGCCAACTCCAATGGTGGTACCTTTGGAGAGCACAGCTGCCATTGCCGCTGACGAAAGCTTGGATTTATCGGTGGCTTCGAGGTTGATATGGCCGTTTTCGGCTTTAAGAACAGAGTTGTCTGCAACTATGACACTGCTTTCCCCGTCCGCTACCACTATGGCCAGAGAACCAGCTACCCCGGCTTTGCCGCCGGACCCGGAAACACTGCCCGATATGCCCAAGGCTCCGTATTTACCCCGGTAAACACCGTCCATATTCTGAGTGAGTTCTGCATCGGCGATTATATCTCCGTCGGTTGCCGTGGGCTCACCGTCAATGGCAACCTTGGCTGAATTCTTGTTTACGGAAACCGCAACCCCGACACCGATGGAGTTGCTATTTTGCATGAGTGTCGCGGCAACACCGGTGCCTACTGTACTGAAGTTTCCGTTGTTGCCGGTCAGAGCCGCTATATTCCTGGCAGAAAGGCTGCCACTGATGTTTGTAAGCGCATCATGCTGTGTAACGTTAACGCCAACCGCTGCTGCTACGTGGACTTTCTGGCTGTTTTGGGCGGAGGAATCCATATTGCTGCCTGAAAGCGCGCCGCTCACCGTGCTGCCAGTGGTGGCGTTATTACCACCGGGAGCGGTGCTGCTGCTGCTGCCGCTGGCAGTTTCATTTATAATATTGGTCATATCGTCATTATCGGTTGATGATGAGGCTTCGTTAGTGGAGGTAGTAGACGCATTCTGCGCATGCAGCGCGTTGGTTGACACCGGCAGGGTAGAACTGACTTCTGAGCCGTTTCCGCTTCCGGTGCTGCTGAGTCTGTCGCTGATCAGCGCAGAGGTACTGTTGCCGCCGGTACTGGTGGTAGCTCCGCTGGCGTTATTCTTTTTGAGATTCTGGGCGGCGCGGAATTTGGCAAGATAGCGGTCCAGATCCGCCCCCATGGCTACAGCCAGGGCATTGGCATCGTCTTCATTATATGATGCAGCAGCTAATTTAGCTTGACCGCTTATCATGCCCTGGCCTGCAAAGCTGGAGATAACCGAGGAGAGGGCAATATTGACTGCAACTGCCGCGCCCACGGAGGTGGAATCGCCTACCGCAAACCCGCTGGCATTGGTCAAAGTACTGCCGCTCTGCTTGGCATACAGGAAGAAATTGACTTTTTCACCGGCTTGACCGGTCTCTATGGTATCTTGTACCGCGGTAGTGGTAACTTCAGAACCCTGGCCCACATAAGCTTTGACGTCATTCTGGATCAGGCTGACAGATACCGAAGCATCAACGGAAATATCCTTGGCTGTGGTGGTGCCGGATGTTGTATTGCTGCGCGCAACCGGGTCCGACCCGGAAACGCTGATCGTATCAAGATCATTTTGGGCGATGGCTGTAATCTTTATGGCGGCGGCCTCCACCCGGCGATTGCTCCCAATCCCCGCATGGACGGTAAGATCGGCGATACCGAGAGCAAAGGCTGCGCCTACCCCCACTGATTTTCCGTTTGAAGAAGTCCCGCCGCCGGTCTTTCCGCTGTCCGCAGTCCCGTTATTGCTGGTGGTGCTGCCGGCGGTGGCGGCTTTGTTCTTGTCCGCTCTTCCCTTACCATCAGCAGAGGAACTGGCGGTGGTATATACTTTCTGCGCTCCGTCGGCAGCAATGATTATGTCACCGGTAATATTTATATCTTTACCGTCTCTGCGTTCAGCACGATCTGCAATCACGGCTTCAGTCAGGCCATTTACCACGGAAATGGCTGCTGATCCTGCTACACCGACATCGGAGGCCCCCACACCGGAAACCGTCTGGGTGGAGATCTTATGCCCGATGCCCTCCAGCTCATCGTTGCTGCCCAGCATGGCGGCGACGGTTTTGATCCCTAAGGCGATTATCTCGTTGCGCTGCTGAGGATCCTTGAATTGTTGCAAAGTGGTTTCAAACTGAGCATGGTTGTTCTTGACCAGATCCAAGAGCACTCCGGTATCAGCTATACCCTCGGCTATATAGGATATAGTCTCATTAACCACTTCCTGGAAATCTTCATCCACGCTGTCGGATACATCAGTTCCGTCAATGGATGCCCGCAGACGGGCGGTGATTACCTGAGCCAGGGTATTGGCCATTTCGTCCAGACTGCTGCTTTCTGGTAGGGTGATCCCTTTGGCGGTGATGAGCTTTTCGATATAACTCTTTAATGTCGTGCCCTCGCCTTCCAGTTCAGCGAGAACGCCATTGGCCAGGTTTTCGACATTGAGGATTTCCAACAGCTGGGTGAGCAGTGCTTCAAGGGTATCTTTGGCCTGCTTTTCATATATGTCGGCAGAGATTATCAGGCTCTCGCCGATCAGCCGGGAGTCGCCCACATAAGCGGTATTCTCATAAGTTACTATATTGATGGCAACGGCCACCCCTACTCCGGTAGTGGAGTTGGTAGCGGAGGCATTGGCCTTGATAGCGGCATCAGTATCGTTTTTACTCTCGATGCGGATTTCGCCTTCCGACTCCACAACGATTCCGTCGGCAATAACCGCCCGCGAAATGTTCTTCTGTATATTGAGCGTAAAGGTGGCTGCCAGCTGTACGCTTCCTTCCGAGGTCTCCGCCTTCTGCCGGTTGGCGGTCAGGTTGCTGATCGCACTGCCGGTGACATTCTTGGTTCCGGCCACATCAGCCATATCGGCAGCCGCTTGAGTATTGCCATCAGCTATGGCATCAGCTTCGCCCTCGTTGAAGAGAGCGGCAAAATCTTCACTGTGGTCTTCTTCATCTGGGGGCGCAGAACTTCCGCCCTCTTCGAACAGATTGGAGATCCCGTCATAGGGATCGTCCGGGTCAGATTCCCCTGACCCCGAGGAGTCGTCGGAACTGTCACCTGGACTTGAATCGCTGCCGGAACCTGAGCTGTCCGATGAAGTGCCACTGCTGCCGCCAGTATTTCCTGTGGGCTTCTTACTGGTCGCTCCGGTGGCTCCGGCCTTGCCATTGGCAGTCAGTCTGCTCACAGAATCAGCCTTAACGTAGACCTTTCGTCCTCTTATACTGCGTCCCTGTGTGGCTGTGGCGCTGTCGTTGATGATGTCGATAATGAATGTCCCCCCGGCGCCGACACCGCCGCCCACCGCCGCCGCATCGGCAATAATGTTACGGGTGATCTGATTGGCTGCGGTAATTCTCACATCACCGCCGAATCTAAGCAGTGCATCGCTGCTGTTGGCGCCGGTATTGGCATCGACATATATACCGGATATATCCAGGGCCAGAACCGGCACAATGGCAGTCCCTCCAGATGCCCCGGCCTTGGCGACCATTTTTTCGCTTCCTTTATATGATGCCGTCACATTCATGGCCTCCAAAACCGTATTGTCTAAGGCACGGCTGATGGATACCCCATCGGCGATATTAGCATAGCTGTCCACACCGATAACCGCAATGGCTATGCCTGCGCCTATGCCCACCGAGTCAGAGGCGGGGCTGCCGCCGGCGGTTGCTTTAGATTCTTTAGTGTCTGCTGATTTGCCTGCCGCATCAGCTACGCTAAGCAGGTTGCTCTGGAACACATTGGCCTTAACATTCAGGCTACCCCCGCTCAAGATGATATCCTCATTCAGCTCGGCGCGATTTTTGGCACTGAGCACATGGACTGTCAGGGCTCCGGTCAGCCCCAGGTCGGCTGCCGTGAAACCGGCTTTGGAAATGGCGGATGAGGAAATGTGGCTGCTTGTAGCCGAAATATCCAGTCCACCGGCTTGTATCGGGCCGGAGGCGGAATTGATAAAAGCTTCATTATTATAATTGACTACAGCAACCGCCACCCCGACACCTAGAGCCATGCTGCCGGTGCGCCCCGTAGTCGTGGAGGTTGGTGTTCCCGGCTCAAAAATGGCTCCCAGACCGATGCTGGTTGCATCAGTATTCGGCATAGTGAACTGGTAAACTCCCGCTGCTGTCGGCAATATGGTGGTGGTGCCGATCTTGAGGCTGTTGACTTTTAAGCGGTGCCCTTCGATGGCATTCACTTCAATCGTCAGAGCCGTTCCCACCTGGACCTGGGCTGATGATACGGTGATGGCAGGATCATTGGAAACGATAACGTTGCCTGCCTGATCCTTTACCGTTACTGTGCCATTAGTCATGTTATCCAGATAGAGTTCTTTGCTGACGCCCTCAAAATTGACTTTGACGACAGCATTGGCTGCCGGCATGGTGAGACGGTACTGGTTGAGCTGTCCTTCGACCTTTTGCGCCGCAAAAGTGGTCTCGCTCCCGGCAGCGCCGGTATAGGTAACCAGGACCTCCTTCACAGTGTAACCGGCATTGGGAGTGATGTGAACAATTATGCTGTCACCCTCATCACCATAGATGGGACTGGTATAGAATGTGCCTGCAGAGGCATTGACATTGCTGCTGGTTATGGTGAATGCCTTGGGATCAAATGTAGCTCCCAGGGTAACAACACTGCCATCTGCTGGCATAGTGTATGAATACACCCCACCTACCGCTGTCAGGGCGGTGCCGTTTACGGTGATACTGCCTAGCTTATAGCCATCCAATACGTTCGGGGTGATAACGATAGTAGCGCCCGGAGTCTGCTCTACTTCTGCGGTTTTGTCAATAGTCAGGAAACCGTTTTGAGTGGTGGCAAAGGTTACTTTGCCCTGGGTGCGCCCTTCATAAGTCATGCCGGTATTACCTGGTGTTGCACCGGAATTGGTTACTCCAGTGGCACCGGTGCTGGTCCGCTTGATGGGAGACCCGTCGGCCAGGGTTTCATCTGTGATGGAGCCCATGGCATGCACGACCAGCGTTCCTCCGCATTTGATGATTCCAGTAGTGTCGATAAAGGCCCGGTTGGTGTTTTCCGCATAAGTTACTGCCAGTGCTCCCACCAACTGGGTGCTGCTGGTGCTGCCGGCTGTTCCGGTGCTGCCTGCGGTCCCGGTATCGACCAGGTTGCCAACTCCTGTATTAGTGCCGCCCGAAGTGCCCGAACCGCTGAGCCTGGAGGTGATGCCGGTCAAGCTTTCGCTTCCGCGCTGCCCGCTCTGGCCATTATTAGTAGTGGTAGAGGATTTGCTCATGAGGCTGCTGACTTTATTTATGAGGTTGGTCAGTGAAAATGAGGTTCCACCGTCATCAGGGTTGGAGGTGGCTTTGTTGCTGACCCGCTCGAAGGCCGAAGAATTTAAGGCTAGACCGCCTTTGGCATGGGCACTGGCATTTTCCTTAATCGAAGCAGACACATTCTGGACCGCTACCGAGATGGCAAAGAAGCCTCCTGATTGGCCGGCTGTCTGAGATGGCGACCCGGAAGTTCCGCCACTCACGGCCGGGTTGGGTCCGGAAGCCGAGGTGGTGATACTGGTCCAGCCGTAGGCTGAAGCAGTGATGTCACCTTCGGACTCTAAAGTGGTATTGCCTTTAATATCAACACAGGAATCGTTCACCACTGCCGAGACCGCCAGAGTAAAGGGCAGCAGGCCTGACACCGCGCTGGTTTCCAGAGTGACATCAGAATCAGCATTCAGGAATATCCCGCCCTCAAGGGCTTTGAGGCTGGCATTGCCGCTGGCGGTGATACTGGCATCGGAAACCACCACTCCGATCGCCAGAGGAATCCCGAAAGCGGCCAGGTTGTCGTTCTGGGCTGAAACATTGACCAGCGAATCGGCCACCGCGCGTATGGCTGCAGCTTCAATGGCCCCTTGGATATCGATTTCAGCTTTGCCCACTTTGACCGCTACAAAGTTAATATTTAAGGTGTCTGCATATTCCGGACCGAACTCGGCGGTAAGCTCTTCTAAAGTGGGGATAAGCGGTTTGGTCTGTTTGCTGCTGGCCTCCAGGTTCACGGTTTGGGCAGCATTGAGGCTGGCCGTCGCAGCTATATTGATGACCGCGTCGCTGAGGATATCGAACAAGCTGGCTTCCAGGTAATAATCATCGGCCTCGTCAGTAAGATCGTTGTCCACGATTTCCAGGGCGTGGCTGTCGGTGTTCTTCACTTTGATGGAGATGTTCTTGCCCTGGACCATCCCGGTGATGGTGACACTGCCAGACTGGTTCAGGCCACTGTCAGCCCCGGAAATAACTATATTGACATTGGGGGTCAGCACCGTGCCCACTGTTACATCGCGGCCTTTGACCAAAAGATTGGTCAAGAAGGTACTGCTGCCGCTGTTATTTGTGTAGTTGACCGGGCCGTTGTCACCGTCTATGACATAATCGGTGAAGCTGGCAAATTCAGTGCCGGCCAGCAGGTCATCGATATTGACGGTATGCTTGTTGAGCAATTCATCGGTAACTGCCTCAACCCCGCTCATATTTACGGAAAGTCTGCTTTTTAGCCGGGAGATGGCGGCGGCATCATTTAAGATGTTTATTTCGGCTAAGGTGCTCATCTCAACCAGACTAGCATTGCCGCTAAGATTATTGTTATTTTCATCGTATTCCTCCAGCTTGCCGGTGAGGTTGGTGCGGTCATAGGCTATGCCGCCGTCAACCGTCACCTCCACGTCGCGGAAACTGCCGAAGGAGGCGGTAGTATGTACATTGATCAGATCGTCGCCGGACCCGCCATTGATGGAGATAGTGGTGCCGGAAAGACCTGCATTATTGGCGTGAATTTTGGTTTGATCCATCATCTCTTGAATCACGGGGCTTAATAACACCGTGGCCAGACCCAGTTCCATACCTCCGTCTACCGTGATGGTGTCTGCGCCGGCCCCGCCATTGACGGTTAAATCAGTAGCGGAAAGATCCAAGGCAAATTCTGCCCCGGTGGGGGTGGTATTGGGCTCTTCGTCGCCGGTAGTGGAAATGTCGGTGCTGTTGATCAGGGTAATGGTTATCTCATCATCTCCCTGGCCGCCGTCGATCACCGCATGCAGTCGGGAGTTCCCCCCAAGACCGGCAAAACCATTATTTATGGCCTCGCTTATCAAGTCTGCACCGCTCTCAGTTAAACCTCCGGTATCGGCATCGAAACCTTCACCCCGGGTCAGCGAAACCTTCACTGTCGGGCTTTGCTTGACTGATAGATCGAGTACGTCATCGCCTCCGCCCGTGTCTATGGTGACACTGTCGGTGACCCCATCCAGTTCGAGATTGACTTCATCGCCCAGAGAAGTGCCGTAATAGGTCACCTCATCGGCATTGGAAACCTTGACGTTGTTTTTCAAGGACAGATAAATGCCTGCCAGTAAAACATCAATGCCCTCAAAGTTCAAGTCACCTTCGACCCCTACTCCACCGGCAGAATTAGCATTGGCGGTGATTTCGCCAGTATCTTCATTAGTAGTGTAGGCATCAGTCGCAATAATGCTAAACAGTATTTTATCAGCCGGGGCAGACGAACCTTCTTCCGATTCATCGATTTCATGGGAAGGGACAACAATATTAATCCCACCGGTATATACCCCGTTATTGACGATGATGGTAACATTGCTAGCCGCAGTGGCTTTGGCGGCATCGATGGCCTGCTGTATAGCATTCTGGGTGGCATTATTTTGGTAGACTGTTTCTTCGCTTCCGATTATATATGCAGATCCGCCGGGGATCTGGTATTCTGGAACCGTTTCAGCAGCAGGGGTTTGAATCCCGGTGGGGGGCTCATCTTCCCCGGGAGCACCCATCAGCTTCATCGTTTCGCTGTCGCTGCCGTCTCCATTGCCTTCTTCTTCAGACGACAACCCCAAAGCAGTAAACATTATTTCGCCGCTGCCATCATCACTGCCTGAGTTCAGGCCTGCGCCGTTTTCTCCCTCATTGCCGCTTCCCCAGGAATCGCCTGAACCTTTGGAACTGCCGTTATCCCCAGTGCTGGAGCTATCATTATCTGAAGAGGTGCCGCCGCTGATGTCTGCACCGTCATTATCACTTCCCTGAGGATCGCCTGAGCCTTCGGAACTGCCAGTATCTCCAGTGTCGGAACTACCATTATCTGAAGAGGTGCCGCCGCTGATGTCTGCACCGTTATCACTTCCCCCGTTATCGCCGCCCTGTAAATCGGAACTTTCGCTGCCCCCGGCGGTGTCGCCGCTCGCCTGGCTGCCGGAATTGTCTCCGCTTCCGCCGGTCTGGCCGCTATCTCCGCTGCCAACGTTGCTGTTATCACTGGAACTCACCTCTGAAAGGGCAGACTCCTCCCCTTCAGCAGCCAGGGCATACGAGGAAAAACTAAAAATCAGCAGCACGATCAACAGCGCGCTGGCTAGAATTCCCCATTTCATGGCTGGCTTCTTCCGGGTGATAGCTTGCATGGCAATACCTTCCTTTTTTAGATAATTCTCCTTATCCCAATTATGCGGGCGATAATGAACGGCTTAATGAGTACTATCAGTGTTCTGAGTGCTGTCTGTACTCTCGGCTGGTACGACTGGTGCAGGCTGCAATTCTGCAGCGTCTTGCGCCATCTCCTCCGGATCAGGCAATTCCCCAGACTGTGCCGCCTGCAGTTCAGCGATGAGCTGCTCAACCAGTTTGGTCACTTCCGGATCGTCGTTCCTTTGGGAAGCCAGGTCAATGTTGGCGAGTCCTTGTTCATACTGCTCATCCATCAACAAACATAGTCCCCGGGTATAATAGCTGGCTTGCAGCATATCCTGCTTTTCTATCGACACGGTCAGATCCTCAATGGCTCCGGCATAATTCCCCAGTGACATCCGGCTTACCCCTCGATAATAATAAATGCCGTCAAAACTGTCGTCCGTTGCAATGGCCTTGGTCAGTGCTTCCTCGGCTGCAGCAAAGTCGGAATTCTTGACGGCATTCAATCCAAACAGGTATTCAGTTTGGGCATCAGGATTGGTATTCAATATCTCTGCATATTGCTCAGCGGCGGCCTGGTAATCCCCCTGGGTGAACTGAGCTTGAGCCAACAAGGCTCGTATCGAGGTGTCGTCAGGCCTGAACTCAAGATATTCGTTCAGACATTGGGATAAAGCCTCCATGTTTTCCCGCTGAGCATATATCTGCGCCTTCACCAGGAAAATGTCTGCCGCTGCAGGCGCTTCTTTCAAGGCTGCATCCAGACTCTTGAGAGCGGCATCGTACTGGCCCAGCATAACCTGCAAACAGCCCCGCTTCATCAGAAGGTCCACATAAAGCTCATGGTCCTCATTATTATACAGGCTGAGGCATTTTTCTATATTCCCCAGGGCCCTGGCATATTCCGCCCGGGCGATCTGTGTGCTGGCCAGGGTGTAATAATCCCCCAGGGTCTGTTCAGTACCCAGGGTCCCCAGATAATCAATCACCCTTCGAGGCGTGTCTTGGTTTACGTATTCGGTGTTGTCGACCAGATAATTAACCGCAGCTTCAGATCTATCATCGCTGCGGCTGATAGCTACCAGGGTTGCCGACTGCAGAACCATGGTAACAAACACTGTCACTATCAGGATCCCTGCTGTCACCCGAAACGATGTCTTGTGATAGTACTTTATTGCGGTTTTCTTTTTTGACAAGCTTTATTCCTTCTTCCGCAATGAATAATTGTCATTACAGTAAACGGTCTCTTAAGGATTGAATAATTCAGAAGATCCTTAAGAACTCTTAGAGAACGCAATGTTTTCGGTACGGGGACAAAAAATCCCCCATCACCGATATTACCATCATAGGGGAAAATTTCTACTTTATACAGTGACTTTCAACCCCTGAAAAGTCACTTTTTTCGGACGCTATAAGACGTATTTCGAGAGCTCGTCCCTGCCAGATATGAGCAGCTTGCCATAAATCTCCAGCATGATGTTCTTGAGCCTTCCCACGGAAAGGTGGTGCTGCTCCGCGATGTCCGCGTACGGAATGCGACGGGCCACCTTAACGGCCAGATGGTATTCCCGCAGGGACAGCATGAGCGTGATGTGATCCTTCGTGAACAGGTTGTGGAAGGCGACCCAGTTCCTCCAGGTGAGCTGCCATTGCCCGATGACGGCGTCGCGGTAGCCGGGAAACTCCTGCTCCAGGCACTGCTCTGCCAGACCACCCAGCGCGGCCACGAGCTCCGCGAAGGGCGTGAGAAAGCCATGCGGCAAGCAGATGCGCATGGCGCCGAGCAAATACCGCCGGGCCTCCTCCTCGCGTCCCAGCGTATGGCAGGCAACGGCACAGGTCATCCTGAGATAAATATCTGGCATCGTGATCCCCCGCTCCGGCGCGCTGAGCGTCAGCGCGGTCTGTGCGACGGCCAGCATCGCTTCAATACTGCCGACACAATTCAAATATTTTGCCCGCAGATAAAGGGCATCCGGCTTCATCTGCGGCACGAGGGCATCGAAATCCCCGTCCTTAAGCCAACCGGGCGCCATGTTGGGGGCGATCACGCTGACGGCGGCGGTGGCCAGCGCCAGCTCCGCGAAGGCTTTTACATTGCCTTCCTCGCCGGTCTTCACGAATGTTTTGAGATAAGCCTCGATCTCCGTGTACGCATCGTAGTCCCCCAGGCTGATGGCCGCCGCGATCGCCGTCGTGCAGGAGCGCAGCCGCGCTGCGTCGTCCCCCTCGGCTTCATAAAAGCAGCGCAGAGTCCGCCGAAAGTCGCCCCGCAGGTATGCCAGCTCCCCCTCGTATATAAGCTGCAGTCTCCGGTCGGTCACGGTGTTCAGTATCGCGTCGGGGTTATGAAGGGACATGGGAACGGTGGTGGCCGAGATGACGCCGCACAGATCGTCCGAAAGCGCGTTTGGAAGGGGCTTTTTCTTTCGCCGCAGGTCGCCGGGCTTTTTTGCGTCCGCCGGGAGCATCCACGACCGTCCGTATTTTTTGGCGCCCGGTATCCGCCCCCCGGCCAGCAGCCGCTGAACCTGCCGGAGCGAAACGCTCCACTTTTTCGAAGCCTCCAGAGCGGATATGTAGTCCATCCTGAAGCCGTCCTTTCCCTACGAAATGACAGCTTCATTATAGTCGTTCGAGCGACGTGATGCAATTGTGAGATTATTGGTTTTTCCGCAATAAAAACAATGGATACATTGATGAAAGCTATAATGGGTTTAGCGATCATGCCGCAAAAGTGCCCGCCTGTCGCTGATAACCGGCTTGCAATAATGGAATATCGAAAATTGATGCCCCTGCATTGTAATAATGGTAACCTGATTTATATACAAGGCGTTGACAGGGATTTAATTATCCACATTTTAAGTAAGGGGAGTAAAAGGGGACAGCAAAAACTATGCTGAAGCAAAAGGGTGTGCCTGCGACCCGGGATGAAAACTCGAGTTATTTGGTAGTAGGGGCTCCTAATTTAAATGGCTAATGAGTAATCTTTTTTTCTCCGACAAAGGTTGGGATGATTATCTCTATTGGCAGGTAACAGATAAAAGAATCACCCGTAAAGTAAACGAATTGCTTAAAGATATTCTTAGAAATGGTTATGAAGGCATTGGAAAACCGGAGCGGTTAAAATATGGGTATTTCGTGCTATAAACAGGCCCCCCTGAAAGTTACAGCAGCCAAATGTAATCCTGCCGGCAATCAACAACGGCTGTTACATAGACAGTTTTTTCCTGTATCTGATAAAGGGCCATATAGTGCTTGTCAAACAGCAGCTTGCGGTATTTTTGAAAAGGAATGGCGTCATGTTCCAGCCATGGGTTGCGCTCTGACATTGCGGCAAGGCTATCGGTTACTTCAACAAAGGTATCTATCAGCCTGTTAGCGGCCGGCACGCTCACATCCGCAAGAAAGCGCGCATTAGAAACGAGCATTTCCCAGGCAGTTTCGGTGATTTTTACCGTATAAGGCTTATTCTTCTCCGGCATTGTAAGCCTCCGCGACAGCCTTACGCATGGCAGATACTGTTTCCTCTACGGAATAGGTGCGCCCTTTTAGAATGTCTATTTCTGATTGCATCAGCTTTTCCTTGAGCTTCAGCATACTTTCACGCCGGGCAAAGGCCTTTATGTCCATCACAACAAGGTCGCCGCTGCCGTTTTTGGTCAGATAAACCGGTTCGCCTGTACGTTTGCAGAGTTCAGAAATTTCATTGTAGTTCTTGCGGATTGCTGCGGAAGGCCGTATCTGCACATTGCTCACTCTCCTATAAAAGTAGTAATATTGTAGAACAATTGTATGATAATTTTACTACTCTAAACAGAGGTTGTAAAGACTATCACCGATGTTCTATGGGCTTTGGCAGCCGGACTATGTGGAGCTCTTCGAGTGCTTCTGCATGCCTGCCGATCTGCTCAAGAGCAGCGGAAAGCTGGATATGGAGCTCATTTAATATATTTATCGTTAGTCATTGGTAGAAAATATATCGAATATGAAATACATATGTTAAAATTAATTATTAATTTCCAACCCTGGGTTTTTACAGCAAAATAAAAGGAGGTCGGTATTATTGAAAACTATTACGAACACTAAGAGTCGAATGATTTCATCACCTGTATTAGCAATATCGTGGGTATTAGCGATTTTTATTATGTTCTTTCCTTTGACTGCCATAGCCGGTGACACAACAAAAAATCAAGAGACGGTTATGGTTTTTATCCTCGACAACAATACATATACCGCTAACGGCGAGCTTATTGTCATGGATGTCAGCCCTACAATTATTGAAAACCGGACCATGCTGCCCATCAGATATGCTGCCACCCCCCTGGGTGCTGATGTTGCATGGGATAATGAAACAAGAAAAGTAACTGTATCACTGGGTGAAACAAAGATGGAACTATGGATTGGACAAAGCAATGCAGCGGTTAATGGGAAAACTATTCCTATAGATCCTGACAATATCAATGTAAAACCCCTGATTATCAACGGGCGGACCATGCTGCCCCTCCGCTTTGTTACCGAAACCTTGGGCTGTGAAGTTCAATGGGACCAAGTCAGCAGAAAAGTAACCATAACCAAAACCAGTTCATCAACCAGCTCATCAGGCGGATCAACTATTAAGCCTGGTAGTCCATTAATTCCGGGAATTGAAATTAAACCCCCGGCCACTCAATTTAAACCCCCGGTAGTTACGCCAATAAAACCCGATCTAGGCAGGCTTATTTCAATAGATATCAGTAAACTCAAAGGTACCTGGGGATCTGAGCAGGTTGGGAAAGCTTATCAAATAACCATGAGTGAAGCAGATATCCCTGTAGTTATGCGCATAGGCAGGGGATATGATGTCTTTGGTAAATACGCGTCGGTGGATTCGTTAAAAGAACCGGTTTTGGATACTACAAAGCTCATTCAGGACCAAAAAATGGAACGAATTCGTTTTGATCAGGGTGCAAACAGTCAAATCACCAGCGAATCCATAAGGTCATACAGTAATAGTATGTCAACCAAGTTAAGCGCATCGGGCAGCTATTTTGGCTTTGGCGGGTCAGTTAAATCTAATTTTGATACTACCCGCACCCAGCAACTGAACAACTATTTTTCCACCTTTAGCTATGTCGTTAAAAAATACGGCGTATATGTCAAAGGAGCGACCAACTTAAAAGAATACCTCACCGCTGATGCCAGGCAGATGCTAAATGACAAGAACGTTTCCGCCAACACGCTTTTTAGCACCTTCGGGCACTATGTACTTGTCGATACTATTACCGGAGGAAGAGTTGATTATAGCATTACTGCCAGTTCCAAGTCTTCAACCAGCTTCGAAAACTTTAGAATCGCCGCAAAAGCAGACTTTAATGCCGTCGTATTCCGTGCCGGAGGCAGCGCCGAATATCAAAACGTCAAAAATAAATCCGAGTATGACAGCAACAAGGAGCAGACCCTCCACAGCTATGGCGGTGGTTTCGCTCTGGATATCAATCAATTTTCAACCGACCCCCAGGCCCTGGTTAAATGGGAAAGCACCTTGGAGGATAAGGGGACCCTGGTCGATTTCGGCAATACCACAACCAGATCTCTTGTACCGATTTGGGAGCTTTGTAACGATCCGGCCCGGGCTTCCTACCTTAAAGCCGAATTCGAGAAACTGAATTTGGCCCAGGGAAATCAGTGGCCTATGCAAAAATATGTTACAGATATCGTAATCGTCGCAGATAAAAATGAATGGAACGCAAGGAGCAAGTGCCCTCCCGGTTATCAGCTGATCAATGCTGACTTGAACGCAGGCGCGGGCGGGGAATTCATTTACTTATGCTATAAACTGGGAGAAAATATCAATGAGGCATATACCGATTTCTTCATGGAATACACGGGACAGGGGAAGAACTCCGAAACAAAACCCATGAATCACAATTCTAACTATGTTAATTACACGCGGATTGGCGCCGACTTAAATCGTGGTTCGGGCGGGAACTTTATCTATCTGTGGACGACCAGGGCGAGTACTTTGCCGCCTATAACAGGTCTTGCAGTTGCCTTCGATAATCCTGATAACGTCAATCCCGATTGGTCCAGTGTTTATTGGCAGAACACCCAGGACCCGGCGGATGTCAATAAAAGCGTAAAGGGGAAATATATTTATATTAAGTACACTAGATAGTGACTAATGGTGCGGCATTCCCAAAGTACTTCTCCTGATTTAGCAAGTGAGGGGAACCCCTTGGCCTTTTAAAGATTAGCTTCTTTAAAGGATTCAAGAATCCTGAACCGTTTGAAAAAGCGGTCAACACGAGAGCAAACCTGATACAATGAGATTAAAGTATGTGGCTTTGAGCCTTTCTATTAGCTCATAATTTGATACAATGACCATGCTTTTTGGCGGGGACGTCCTTGGTGCTTTTGTTGGAGCATTAGCACGCAAAAACAGGGACGTCCTTCCTTTCTTTAAAGCTATAATCATTATATTTCACATCCATCCTTC
The DNA here is from genome assembly GCA_050949825.1 of Syntrophomonadaceae bacterium. Classification (GTDB taxonomy): domain Bacteria; phylum Bacillota; class Syntrophomonadia; order Syntrophomonadales; family Syntrophomonadaceae; genus DTU019. The sequence continues at coordinate 83,201 of JBMNGL010000019.1, forward strand.
AATAGCCCTCTCGCCCCGTCCATGGGGCTTGCCCCCCATCACTGCTCACCTTCACAGGGTGTTGCTAGCATGTTGCGTCTAACGGCTCCTACATGCATTTCGGAGTCCGGTTGCTTTGAGTTGCTAATTCAACGTAGTATATAATTAAGTCAATATTAGGGGTGACATAATGACTTTGTCCTAAGGGGAGTAACGGTTGTGCCTTTAAAGGTAAGAGAACTCATAAAATTAATAAATGATGATGGCTGGTATTTAATAAAACAGGTCGGTAGTCACAGACAATATAAACATCCAACTAAGACTGGACGTGTTACTATTGCTGGCTCACTATACAAATAGCTCTAGGTGGCCTTTGAGATTACTCCGGTTTCGACCAGCATGTCCTCATACTCTTCACGCGACAGGGGGCAGTCCAGTAACTTCCCAAAATCCGCATTAGATAGTTTGCATTGTTTGGCCATATGAGCCAGGTTCAATCGTATTTCTTTGTGCTTTGTGCCGCGACTGATTTTGGTCCATACCCGTGTCTTTTTACCGGCCTGATTGAAATATTGGAACTTCATGTGACCTTTATTCGACTGAATAAATCCCTTCCGGATTAGAGCATTTATTACCTCATTGCGTTTCCTCGGATTCAATATTTGCCCTCACCAACTGCTGCAAATACCTTTTGAGATTTTTAGCATCCTCCGAAAGGATATGGTCTTCTACTAAAACATACTCGCGCCATAACCAAACGAAATCATCCTCGAAATCCCTTATAGCTTCTTCCCTATCCTCCCCAGTGGCAATAATATTTAAATCATCATAATACAAAACAACTTCCTGATCTTCAAAAACAGGCTCGATAACGATTGCCTTATTCAATTCTATTGTACCAGCCTCGGTAGCTATCCGTGACAACCTTACCGGGCTGAGGTCTAAATAGCGGATACCTGTAACAGACGAAATCTTATTGGGGTTGCCACCTGCATCCAATTCAATCACCCCACTTATCAACAGATACCCATCTCGGTTGGAAATGATGGCATCCTCATCCTCAGGGTTATAAGTGCATTCCAATGGCTTTCCGGTCGGTTCATGTCTTATGGAAATTTTATGTTGTTCAAAATTTATTCCTACCAGCTGGCCGACCAAAGCCCGGGTTTCGTATAGAGGTGTATACACTACTCTATCTATTTTTTTAGTCGACTGATAATCCAGAAAACCATACTTACTATTTCCTCCTGGATCTTGAAATACCAGTGCCCAATCATCCCCCTCCCGGGGGATATATCTTTGTACTGACTTTAAAATCCGGCTCCTATGCTTCTCTTGTGGGAACAACTGCAGGATATCAGCGTTGTCGTTATCCTCACTAATCCAACCTGTCATCCGCAAATACTTATCTAGCGTTGCTTTACCCAGATCCAGTCCATGAAATAATTCAGATTGTATCGGGCCAGAAAGTTCAGCAACCACTTCATAACTACCGGGTCGCTCCATTACCCGCTTCAATTCGCAGGCCTGTTGGATTTCTCCCGGCACAGGGCCTCTTGCCTGGTCTCGCTTAGTTATTTCCATACCGATATAGTGGAAGGTAGTTTGGATTCCATCCAGGACATTGGCTAGTATTTTAAACGATATGCCATGGTTTGTTATTGCCGGTCCATGGAATTTGACCACAAAACGTCTATTTTCGGACACAGCAGACCTCCTCCCAGGATAATGTAGCATCCTAAAGGCCTTATATTAATATTCTATACCAAAATCACCCATAAATGACATAATAGGTTTGTTATATTATGGTGAGGAAAGACCATTAAAGCCATCTATTTTTTACCTTGTCCGTCTGCACGGAATAATAACCGCAGGCAGACCATATAGTCCTCTTCAACATTCACGGCGGTTTCTTCGCTGAGGTGGTTAAGATCCAGGCCGCCTTTTTCGAAGAGGGTTTTGCCTTCGGCGTAGAGCCCGGTCAGTTTGCACTGGCGGATCCATTCGGCCAGGGTGGCGATGAGGCGTTGTTTTTCAGGAAAAACCGTATAGGCGGTGGTGGCAGGTCCCCCACAGCGGTCGCAGCGGGTTTCATAAAGCAATCCAGCTCCGGTTTCACCAGGTTGTGTCGCCACAGGCGCAACCAAAGATGAAGTGATAAATAACCTGAAAAAAGCTCTTATCTTGCATGTTGAAGGCTTAAAAGAGGATGGTCTGCCAATTCCAGAACCAGTCGCACAATCTAGTTATTTATCTGCCTGGCGTTGAACCGTTAATAGTAACAAAAAAGGGCGATAAACGCCGATGGATATTGGGCTCAGGCCACTTTACCGCTTTTATTGTCGGGCAGGAGCACTTAGATGGTCCTGCTGGTCACGAATTTGTCCCCTCAACTCAGGGATAATTCATGAGCGTATTCAAAGGAAATCAAATCACCACGGCTGGTCTTTTGATAGGCTGCTTCCCGGTGAGAATACTGGGAAATCTTTTTAGAACTCCATCCTTTAAATTTTTTAGCCACTGTCTCCAATACCCCAATTTCGTTATCAGTAAACACTTCATTGGGGTCTGCTAGCATCTCTATAACCGTACCGTATTCATCCTCATTCAAGGTAATATAGGTTTCATCCAAGCTTCCGTATAAAAAATCCCACCAGCGCGGAACCGGTCCATAGTGGTTATTCTGATAAATAAGGCCGGTAATCGCCTGCTGTTCGCTCCGTTTATAACAGAGCATATCAGCATACCACAGCAACTTGTTCATCCTAGTTATATAAATCTGGCCTTCGCGTTCTAAAAAAAACAGTATGGCCTGCACAGTTTTCTCCAGGCTAAAAGAGGTAAAACCATTATAAACACCTGGTAGTTGCTTATAAGTTTGTAATAACCCGCGCGAACGTTCAAACACTTCCCATGCAACCGGTTCAGGCTTTTTCTCCAATTCCTGTAAAGAAGTCAAAACTCTTCTACAGGCTAAAGGGGTTAATTCTCCCCCTTTTTCTTCAAAGTAATGGGCAAAAACCCGTGGATCTTTCAGGCTTAATAGAGTATCACTGTGAGCCCGATCCGGAATCTGCCCTCTTAAATAACGCAGAATGGTGACTTCGCCCCAGCCCAACATCCTGGCCAGAGGTTTGGCTCCGATGTTATACCGGTCAAGAATCTCCCTGGTCTCTGCCACCGTAATAATCCCCTGCTGTTCCCTATAAGCGTAATCCATTCGCTCCAGGTTGGCATCATTTAGTGCCGGTATATATACCTTGGAACCACACTGCTGACAATAGGCATTTTTAACTTCACAGTGTACCGATGTTCCCTTAATGGTATGGCTTTCCTCTTCGCTTTGGATAATTACATCGTTCATTTGGTCACACAGGTAGCAATAAACCTTATCCACAACCGGGTCCCCTCCTTTATGCTCCTGTCTAATCATCATATTCCTGTTCATGAAAGGATACACAAATAACCTTGGCCCGGAGCTTTATCTTGATATACAAAACACGCTCATAGTACTGATATAGAAAAACCCAGAGCCATTCTCCAGGGAAATCATAATCCGGCACCGTCTCGTTATAATGGTTTTCCTCCAGTTTCATTAAAATATCGGCCACATCATTATGCCGCAAACCCAATTCTGTCATACACTGCAGATTCTTTTCTCGTGGCCAAATAATGAGGTTATTGAGTGCGTCAAGCATAAGCTTAGCTTGAATATCTTGAAGGTAGGAAATAGCTTCGGACCTGGACCGAACCTCCCCGTCCGCCATGTTGCCACCTCTATCTACAAATAGATTAACACGGCGGAGAAGCATCATCAACAAGAAAGTATCTTTTGATACTATTATTCCCCGCCGCTTGATTTTGATACACTACAATTCCCGTTGCCGTTTATCCGCCTCCGCCTGCAAGCGGCGCAACATTGTAGCCACGGTAAGATCGCGCCTGGGGCCACGCTCCCCATCAGCTAATCGTTCAGCCGCACCAATCGCTGCCTCCAGGACAATGCGTGGAATAGTAACCGATGCCTTTTCCCCCAGGCGGGACACCGTATAGTCAAAGAGCATGGCGGACTGGTAGTTGCGTAAGATATCCGCGGGCAAATTATTAATAATGATTTGGGGGCGTTCACTCACAATACGGTTAACATCACGAAGGGTAGCCCAAAATCCCGGATTATCAGCACCCTGGGCTGATACCACCTCCAGCAGCTCTCGTCCGGCCATATAGTTTATTACCTCTTGCGCCCGGGCAGCCCGTACATTATCGCGTTCAATAGCTGCAGCTGCCGAAATAGGATTAAACTCCTCCCGTACCATCCTTTCCAGTTGCTGGTATAATGGCAGAATGTCCGACTCACTAAGACTATAATCCTCGGCCAGTTCTACATCCCTTAATTCCCGATACGAAGTGATAAGGCGGATCTCCATAACAGCATCCGGTTTACAGCAGGCAGCCGCATAGGCATGTATCTTAATCCCCGGTATACCGGGAACCAGCACCGTAAGACGCTGTACACAAGCAGGCAGGGGGAATGACCCCATGGCCTCCAGGATAGTTTCAAAGGCAAGATCTCCATAAGTAGCAAAGTGCAGGGGTGGCCTTTTGTCTCCCCAACCTTCCTCGTACAATTCCCGGGATACGGTGAATGCTGCTACCGGCGGCATATCTCCCCAGCCATTTAGCAGATAAACTGAATGCTGCCCGTGATCCAGAGTCCGTCCACTACGGGATGCCAGGTAGGAAGATGCGGTAACGGCATCCCAAATATCATCTAAACTTACCGGGCAACTAGCATATTCCTCTTTTTGTTTTAAACGCATATAAATCTCGTACAGATCTTCTGGTTCCATCTGCATGCTGCGGGCAAAACGCTGCTGTTCCCTAATCTTTCGTTCCACTTGCCGCTGCAATTCTTCCAATGTCATTTTATGTTCAGCCAGCCGGGAGAAATCCTCCTGATCCAGAGGTAATAACGATAACTGCTGCGATCCGACAATCAGGCTGGCCTGCTGCAGGCGATCTAGTAATCGTCCATAAACCGTTTCTTCGGCACTATCAACATAACAGAGGTTCTCAACATATATGTCTTGATGCTTTTGTCCAATACGATCAATGCGGCCAATACGCTGTTCGACTTTCATGGGATTCCACGGCAAATCAAAATTAATCAGCAAATCAGCGGTCTGCAGATTCAGACCCTCGGCGGCAGCATCAGTACATACCAGTATATCAATCTCACCCGCCAGGAAACGCTCCTTGACTTCTTCGCGGGTAACACTAATCATGGCTTCCTGAGCTGAATCATAACAGGACCCACCTTCTCCCGAGTAGGTGCCCATCAACATCCGGGAATCTTTTATTCTTAGTTGCTGCACAATATCCTGCAAGGTGTCGTAGAAACGGGTAAAAACCACGGTTTGTTGGATACGCCCACTACTGGCATCGCGCCGCTCATCCAGCAGACTTAATAGACGCAGCATCTTGGAGGCCGGTTCACCTTCCAATCGGTCCAGCCCTTCCAGCAAGTGTTTTATATAATGTTGTTCCCATTCCAGGTCAGCTGGAGTACGATTGGCCAGCAAAGACCCTACCGCTTCCAGGTCGCTCTCGTCCACACTCTCAAAGACCAGTTCCTTAAGATCTGATTCCTCCGCAGAAATACTCTCCGGTTCCAGCGAAAGTTCATGCTGCAAAGTAGCCTCCACCTTCTTAAGTCGCCTCTCCATAGTGGCTCGAAAAGCATAACTGCTGGAGGCAAAACGCAAGCGGAAAAAGCTCAAGAGGAAACTCATCATCTGTTTGCTGGAACGGTCGCCATGGGTTCTGATCTGTTTGGCCAGGCCCTGTAGATAAACCTCTAAATCATCGTATATAGCCCGCTCACCCTTGGTAAACTCCACAGGTTTAAGCGGCCTGATATGCCTTTGCGCCAGCTTTTCACTGAGCTGTCCTTTTTCTCGATAAACCTCCAATAACTGCCGGGTATGGCGCATCATGACCCGGGATAAGGGAGCAGCACTGAAAAGTGTCGGTAATAGCAGTTCCCGATCCCGCCCGCGGGGGATGTACCCACCCAATAGCCAGCGCTCAAAAACCCGCCGGCGGTTAGGTGGTATAACGGTCTCGCTGATATAACGCCAGCATATGGGGTCTTGCCGTTCAATTGCTTTTATCGCTCGCCGGATAAAGAGCCGTTCTGGCTCCGTCACCTCGCGGCCTTCTATCAATTGACCCAGTATATGGTAGTATTGCTGTGATAAAACCGGGTCATATTGAAAAGCTCCCACTCGATTGGTCAAGGCCAATAAATCGCTGACCTCCACCGGGTGAATCTGCATAGGAGTTGCGGTAGCCAGCCACATCGATTTGGCTTGTTTGCGCATCTGATTACGAAGCATGGTGTATAAATGACCATAATCCGGATGCGCCCTGGTGCCTGCGGCCGGGTTGCGTCGCCGAGCAGCATGGGCTTCATCAAGCAAGGTAAGATCAAATGATGGTGCTCTCATTAAGGAGTCCTGATAGTTCTGCCGGGCCAGTAGTCCGGTAGAAACGATAATCAGATTGGGGTCATATATGGTTTTGGCATTCCGAATAGCCGTTTGCGGATAAATATATTCATGGGCGAGAACCGGCATCGTACATACCCGGCCAAAGGAAAGGAGCATCTTCGATGCCATTTCCCGGTGCCACTGGCGGGTCAAACTGGCGGGGGCGGCGATTAAGATTCGGCGGGCCAAGCCAGACAGATATAGCGAACGCATGGCCAGGCCCGCTTCAATGGTTTTACCCAGGCCCACTTCATCACATAGCAAATAAGAATAAGGCCAGCCGCTGATCAATCTTCGGGCTACTACTTCCTGATGCGGCCAGGGAGCAACCGGTGCGGTATTCATTCCTACCAGTCGTCCCCCCGGCATCCGTGGCGCATCTTTTATAAGCGCAAACTGGAGTATTTCCCGGGCAGTTGGCCTAGCCGGCTTATCATCTACCAGGGCCGACAGGCCATCCAGTTCCACTGGCAGAGTGACTCCCTCGGCCAGAGATATCAATTTCTCTTTAACCGCCTGGGGCAAGGTATAGACTGGTAAACAAGGATGCTGCCCCGCCCACAAGATTTCGAAATCCTCCGCTGCCTGCTGGGTACGTTGATATTCCATATCCCCCCACCAGTCACAGTGGACATCTACATTTTCGGCATTTAGCACCAGCGCGGTCCTGGATTCATTCAAGGTGCCAGAGCCGTACAGGCGCTGACCAAACTCATCGTGAAGAATGAACCATTTCTCATGTACATAGCCATCCAGATTATCCTCCAGCTGAAGTGCTGCTCCGGTAAGTACATGACGCCGCAGAGCCACCTTAACTTCCAGGTATCCCTGCGCCACCATCCAGGCCAGCAGGGTAACTCCATTACTAACCCCTTCCGGCCAGCTCTCCGGCTGCTCCAGTTCCTTATTCAAACACTTAACCAGGCGCTGGGCATCACCATCCAGGATCGCCTGCACATCCTGGGTTTCCAGATCAGCCCCGACAATCAGGCGCATCTTCCCCTGCCGTCCAACCAAGCTGGAAAAGCCCTGCGAAGCGGCCGCCAGCGAGCTGGAGCGGAAATATCCGGCTACCCGGTCATAATACACCGCCCGGGTCAGGGCCGGGATATAAAAATCGCGCAGCATATCCACCGGCCGGCCATCAATCAGAGTGGACGAGGTCCGGTAGCTCAACCGCCAATCATAGGAGGCCAGTCCCCTCCGCTCCGGCCCCCGCTCATTATTTATCCCTCTGCCAGGTAGTTCTTGCATGTTCTCTCCCACTTGCTATTTAAGGCTAAAGCGTAGTTCCTCCGCTTCCTGCCGCAGTTTGTCATCACCAATCTCAACTGCCCATACCGCCAGTAAATCCAGTATAAGCTGTTCGCGTCCCGCTGCCTGGCTTTGCAGATAAGGTCGGGCCACGGCTACATCTCCTTCCCGGTAGGCCATCAACAAAGCGTGCAGTATATCCCATTCAGTCTGGGGATGGCTCAATCTATCGCTATGGCGCTCCTCGGGTGCGGCCAGGCGCAGCTTGGAACCGCGGCGGACCAGGGGGGCATAATACCCCGGTACCTGGCTGTCATTATGGCGAGAGCGGCGCGCCGCCGTAGCATTGTTGATGCCAATCATGGCACCATTAATCCCATATCCAGCCGGTTTATGTTCCAGGCTGATATTGAGGGACTTGGACAGGCTCAAGGCTTCATCAAAGGGAAATTCGTTCAGACCGAAGATACCGAACAGGGTAAGGGCCATGGCGGCTTCCGGGTTGAGGTCGGCCACCTGCAGCCGGCCACCGGAGATACGGGTGACTTGATACTGGGCTACTACTGCACTGGCCTCACTCATCGCCCGCAGGGGACTGACCAGTTCATCGCCATCCAGCACTGGCCAGTGCTGGGACAAGACCTGCAAGGCCCGCCCATAGCTGGCCACCATCTCATCCACCGGATTCAAGGCCAACGGGGCAAATTCATCCAGACCGCTGCGTACCGCCTGCCGCACCTGGGTAGCTACTCCCCGACCGCCGATCCCGCTCCAGGTGGCAGGCTGCTTATCATCTCGGGTGAGCCGTTTGCGGCAGGATATGAAGATGGAACTGGCTGCGGAAGCGTTATTCATTAAATGCTGGGAATTAGCGAACTCTGATTCAACCGGCAATGATGCAGAAATTATCCAGCCATTTTCAATCAAAGATCTGGTCAAAGCCTCCCAGGCCTCTTGCGTTTTATGGGTAAACATGAGGGTCATAATCCCGTCATCCTTCAGCACCCGGTAACATTCGGCAAAAATTTCACCCATCAGTTTTTCATACTGGGCCGCTGCCTGTTTAGCCGTACCATCGCGGGAAGGGTTGGCCACCGCTTCATCATTTTTATTGGTAAGGCGCCGCGTAAATATGTCCGGGTACAAGTCTGCCAGTGTACGCCGCTGCCAGACATAATAATAGTCAGATAGTTCGGCATACTGTACATTATTGTAGTAAGGCGGGTCGATGCAAATCAGGTCCACTGAGCGTTCATTCACTTCCAAATGGGCAGCCGTGCCGCAGGTAATAGTCACCGGCGGGGCCTGGCCTTCCAATTGTTTGTGGAGGGGCTGTAGTAATTCAGCAATTCCGGTGTAGGCATCCAAGACCTGGGACAATCCCCAGGCGGCTCCCGAGTTCGGTCCAGTGAAAACCATCTCGCCAAAAGTCCATTTAAGTGAGAAGTCATGGCGACCAAATGTCCCCGAAACTATAGCCCTTTGTGGAATCCAGCGAGTCTGTTTGCTATTATAGTCAACACCTTTATCTATCATAAACTGCAGATAGGTCACCACCGCCCGGCCCCGCTCCGCCCCCAGTTCCTCCAGGATAAGTGGTTTGAGCCGGTTCAATTCTTCCACCAGGGTTAAATGTCCCAAGAGTTGCCGGGGGGTGAACATATCACACCAGCGTTTCATACCGTAGATTGCCGGACGCATATCATTTCCTGGCGGGAAAGCTTCCGTGGGGATTAAACCCTGGGCCTCCCATTCCCGCCATTTGGCCCACAGCTCCCTCTCTGCTGCTGCCAGCGCGGCCAGGTCATTCTCATTGGGCGCCCGGAAGAACCGTATCTTCTCAGTTTTTATTTCCCCCTTACGCTTTCCGCTCTTGTACCGTGCCGGCTGAGCGTTTTTATCCAGTTTGGGCTGAAAGCGTACGGCCACTACGGCATAAAGCCGGTCCTGCCAGGTTCCCAGCGCTGATTCGCTCCGGGCCTGCGCCTTGATCTCGTCGGCGGGGATGGCCTGTTTGCAATGGACGCACTGCCCCACCCCTCCCTTGACCGTGGCCAGGTTGGGGTCCTCTCCGTTGGGTCCGCGGCTACCCTGCACCCGGTAGGGTTCGAAGGATACCTTGCCCCCTTTAGCCCTGCCGTCTGTTACCAGGCGCACTCCCCACTTGTCGCCTTCCTTGGCCAGCCAGCAGGTATTCAGCAACGGCGCTTCCCCGCCACAATGGGGACAGGTAACCTGGCGGGTATAGATA
>JBMNGL010000020.1:0-23813 GCA_050949825.1 Syntrophomonadaceae bacterium
TTAGGTGTACTAGTGGCGATTGCGGTGCCTATTTATGGATCGATAGGTAAAACTGCCGCAAATAATGCTCATGATGCCAATGTACGCATCCTTAAAGGCGCGGGCGCAACATATCTTGTAGAAAACCCCATACCGGACACGGACTTAACGGTTGATACCGAATTGGATTCTTTCCTCGAGACTCCGTTAGCTGAGATGAAAATACCCGAAAAGGCTGATAAATATATTGCTACAGGGTATTCGGTTGTTATCACAGCGAATGGAAAAGTTCAAGTCAGTCCCAGTTATACTAAAGAAACTGATGGTGGTGAAACTACTGGTGGTTAAATAGGCAACAGAACTATTAAGGCGATCAAAAAATGGCCAAGCGAAAGAATTGATTTATGCAGGAAACCATTGTTATTCTCCTAGGTCTAATCTTCGGCTCGTTTACCAATGTACTCATTTACCGTCTCCCGCGGGGGGAGTCGGTGGTTTTTCCGGCCTCGCGGTGCCCGTCCTGCGGGCAGCCGCTCAAGGCCGGGGACCTGTTGCCGGTGTTGAGCTACCTTTTCTTAAAGGGGCGCTGCCGCTACTGTAAGGCGGGCATCAGCCCGCGCTACCCGCTGGTAGAGGCCCTTACAGCAGCGGCCTTCCTGCTGGTCTACATCTGCTGGGGGCTGTCGCTTACCACCCTGTCCGGGATGGTCCTGAGCCTGGTGCTCATATGTGCCGGCTTCACCGACCTGGACACCGGCCTTATCCCCGACCGCCTCACCATACCGGCGGTGATTATAGGCTTGGGCCTATCCGTTTTCACGGTGGGTATAAAAGCGGCCTTGATAGGGGGACTGGGCTACGGCGGGCTGTTCCTGGCTCTGGCCCTTATTTCCCGCGGCGGCATGGGCGGCGGGGATATCAAACTGGCGGCGGTTATCGGGGTCTTCTGCGGCTGGCCTCTGGTATTGACGGCACTTGTCCTGGTAGGTTTTATGGGGGGATTTTACGCCCTTTTCCTGCTCCTTTCGGGCAAAGCCAACCGCAAGAGCGAGGTGCGCTTTGGGCCCTTGCTGTCTCTGGGGGCTTTCCTGGCGTTTAATTATGGTATGGTATTGTCGTCCTGGTACCTGTCGTGGTTCCATTAAGCTCTTAGTATATTTTCCTAAAAAGGGAGGGACTGCCTTGCTCAGGGAAAAAACACAACTGGGCCTGGATATAGGTGAGAAGCGAATCAAGCTGGTCATGTTGAAAAAGGAAGCCAATATGTTCCGGGTGGCGGCCTACCGCAGCATCAAGACCCCGCCCGGCGTTGTTGACGGCGGCTATATATCCGATCCGCTCCAATTGAGCGAAGCCTTAAAAGGGCTGGTGCGGGATTCCGGGGTCAATCCCGGCGCCCCGCTGGCCTCCGCTGTGTCCGGCCAGCAGGTCTACACCCGCCTGCTCTCCCTGCCCCGCATGAGACTGGAGGAACTGAGGAAAGCGGCCCTGTACCAGGCCGCCGGGTTCCTGCCCTTGAGCATAGAGGATGTGGCCGCCGATATCTACCCGGTCAGGGAATACAGCGACGCCGAGGGGGAAAAGACCGAGGTTCTGTTTGTGGCGGCGCGCACCGGGCAGGTGGAAAACCTGCTTCAGGCCTGCCGCCTGGCCGGTTTGAAACTGAAGTGGGTGGAGATCGAGGCCCTGGGGCTGGCCAGGACCTTTGCCACACAACTCAATGCCGCCGGGGACAAGGTCTCGGCGGTGGTGAATATCGGCGCCAACCGGGCCTATATGGCCTTTTTTAAAAGAGGGGCTTTAGTCCTGCTGCGCTCCATCAGTTTCGGCAGCGCGGTTTTTTATGATGACGACGGGGAAGGCGAACAGGGTGCGGAAGCCGAGGCCGGGATCAAGGCCGGCAGCCCGGAATTCGCCGGGTTGATAGCGGATTTCGTGGCCGAACTGAGCCGCTCTTTAAGCTACGCCCAGATACAGCTCAAGGAAGCGGTCAATACGCTGTTTTTAACCGGGGGAGGCTCGCGCATCGAGGGTATGGACGAATACCTTTCCACCGCCCTGCAGCTGGACTGCCAGGTGGGCAAGCTGGGGCCTTACCTCATCCTGCCGCCGGAAATCGACCCGGCATCAAGGGAACTGCGCCATGATTTCCCGGTGGCCCTGGGACTGGCCTTAAGGGGGTGGTTTTAATGAATTCGGATTATACGCCCAAGATAAACCTTCTGGACTACAAGGACTCCGAGCGGCGGGAAGGCCGGGAACGGCGCCGGGGAATCCTCCTCGGCCTGCTGGTGATTGTGCTGGTTTTAGCCGCGGCGGCGGGAACCGAATATTACCAGCGCTCCCGCCTGGCGGTCCTGGTACAGCAGAACCAGGAACTGACCCTGGAGCGCCAGCAGCTGGCGGCGCAGAGCGCGCCGGCGGGACGGGTCTATGTGGGCGGCGCCGAACGCCAGCAGCTCTTGGACAAACTGCTGGAACAGCGCATTTCCTATGTGGAGCCCTTAAAGAACCTGTACTGGCAGGCCCGGCCCGACATCTACCTCAACCGGATCACGGTCAATGACAAGGAGCTGAACATAAACGGCTATGTGCAGGGGCAGGAGGATTTCATCGACTTCAGCCGACGCATGCTGAAGGCCCCCGGAGTACAGGCGCTCAAAAGCGTTGATACACAGTTGAATGAAAAATGCGGCGAGGTTACCTTTAACCTGGTGCTGAGATGGGAGGTTAAGCCATGACGCTGTCAAACCGAGAAAAAGTGCTGCTGCTGGGCTGCGTCGTCGTCCTGATAGCGGCGGCTTATATATGGTTTTTCTACCTGCCCGTCAGCCGGGAGATCGCCAGCCTGACCGAGCAGAACCAGAGCCTGCAGGCCGATATCGAGCGGCTGCAGGAGGTGCCGGCCCTGGCCGAGCCGGATTCTGCGGCGGCACAGCAGGCCCTGGAGGAGATGGAGTCCAGTTTCCCGCTCAAGCCTGATCAGGTGGAGGTTCTGGATATTTTAAACCAGGCCGCTGATAAAACCCACCTCTTGCTGAAGTCGGTGAACAACAGCGAGAAAAGCAACAGCAGCGCCGGCAAGACCGGCAAAATGAGCTTTGATGTCACCACCCGGGGCGGGTTCCATGACAGCATGGATTTTTTGAGCCGCCTGGAGGAGGACGCCCGCATCAGCAGTGTGAACAATATCGTGCTTAATACGGTGAAGAAAAAAGATCAGCCCGCCGCGGCTCAGGCCACGGTCAGCGAAGGCTCCGGGGAAAGCGCCCCGCCGGTGTATTTCCTGCAGCCGCTGCTGGCGCCTGTCGCCAAGAGCGAAGCCCTGCAGCAGCCGGTGGAAAAAAACCCGGCGCCGGTTGTGGAAACGGTTACCCGGCAGGCTTCGAACCTGGAGGTGGGCCAGGTGGAGATGAAGATGCAGGTTATTTTCTATTACTTTGACAATGAGAAAAAGGCGGAAGCAGACAAGAATAAGCCGAGCGGCGCAGTGAATACATAGGGCAGCGGGCTCATGAATGGAGGGATATGGCATTGAAAAGCATTTGCAGACCATTGACCACCGGCCTGGTCCTGCTGGTCTTTATGATACTGGCGGTTATTCCGGCAGCCCGGGGGGAGGCCTTTATGCCTTACGGGGACCCGGAGCGGCTGGTGTTTGCCCCGGCCTATCACAACCAGGCGGTGATAAAGGCCAAGGACGGCAGTTATTTTCTGCTCAGCCCGTACCGGGGGAGCGCTTCCGGGGAGTATTTTATCAAGGTCTTGAAACTTGACAAGGGCGGCAAGGCAGGCTGGAAAAAGATGATTCCGGTCAGCGGCAGCGAGGTGTTAGGTCCCGTTTATCCCGCCTCTGACGGGGGCCTCCTGGTGAGCCTGCAGGGGAACAGTTCCGCTCCGGCCCAAAAGGCCCGGCTGGTAAAGCTGGACAATAAAGGGGCTGTGGCCTGGGAAGTGCAGTTTCCCGGCCAGGGCTTGCACGCGGTGAATGAGTGCAATGACAAGGGCTATATTTTGGCCGGCTATGAGAAGCAGGCCGCGGGCAAGGTAATCAAGGTGCTGAAAATTGACCGTGACGGCAGGAGCGACAGCAAGGACGCGCACGGTTTTGTGAAAAGTTTTTCCGAGGCTCCGGGGCAGGCGGCGAATTATGCGGCACAGGTTCTGGACGAGGACGATTACAACGATGGCTACATTGTGGCGGGGTACACCGAGCGGGGTTCGGTCCGCCAGGCCTATCTGCTGCGCCTGGACGCCTACGGGGGGCGCAAGTGGTCGAAAGAGTACAAAGGGGCCGGCTATGCCGAGCTGGGCTTTGCCATGCCCACGCGGGATAAAAGTGATGAAATCAGCGGTTTTCTGGGGGTGGGTTATGACAAATACCCTGGCAAGAACAGCCGCGTTTATCTATTGCACACCGACCGCTTCGGCAATAAGGCCATTTGGGAAGACCGCGAGACTGCCGCTTCCGGGCTGGCGGAGATGAGCTTCGGCGCGGAGGGGCAGGATCTGTTCGGCATCGCCGCTTATGAGGTCCCTGATGAGTTTAAGGATGAGCGCAAACTGAACGGCGAGAAGGTCGAGGGCGACGCGGGCATCATGCTGCTGGGGCTGGCCAAGGGCGCGGGCGGGGGAAGTAGTTTGCACCTGGTGCGCCTCAATGAGTACGGATTGGTGAAGAAAGAGATGGATGTGCTCATGGAGGGTGACCTCCTCCTGCCGGGACGTTCCGGGCAGGATAAGGACTATGTGGAGATCTTGCACGGGGTGACGCTGAAAGAGGCGGGAGAACTGCAGCAGATAGAGTACGCCACCTTAAAGCTGTACCTGAAAGGAAAGCTCGATGACGATAAGACCGCCCCGCCCAGCGACGAGACCAATTTTGAGGATATGATCTGGGTGATCGACAATATCCTCCTGGATGCTGACAGCATCATTGATATAGAGGAACTGCTGGCGGCGACAAAGTTTCCGACGCTTGACGCAGCAGTCTTTGCGGTTGACAAAGGCGCCATCCGCTGGCCCGACACCAGCACCTACCTGGGCGACCTGCGCTTCGGCAAGGCGGACGGCAGCGGTTTTCTGGTGTTCCCTGACGGCACCCGCTATAAAGGGGAGTGGAAGAATAATATGTTCTGGGGGCGGGGCGAGCTGCACTTCCCCAGCGGGGAGCGCTATGTGGGCAGTTTTGAGGAGCATATGATGCAGGGCGAGGGCGTTTATACCTGGCCCGGCGGCGAACAATACCGGGGGGAGTTTTTCCATGGCAAGCGCGACGGTCGGGGGCGTTTCGCCTGGCCGGGCGGGGTCAGCTATGAGGGGCAGTTCGTCAAGGACAAACCGGAGGGCAGAGGCTGTATCACCTGGCCCAATGGGGAGGCTTACCGGGGCGATATGAAAAACGGCAATGCCACCGGCTGGGGAACATATATTTTCCCTTCGGGGGAATATTATGAAGGCCAGTTCCAAAACCTAGTGTTCAGCGGCAAGGGCCGTTATTACTGGAACGACGGCGGCATCTACGCGGGAGAATTCAAAAATGACCGCCTCAACGGCGAAGGGGTCTACGCCTGGCCCAACGGGGTGCAGCAGCGGGGCTACTGGAAGGACAACCGCTATATGGGCACCAACCCGGAAGCGATAAAAAAATAGCGCTGCGGGGGGGATTGCTGCAGCCGCCAGCTGGCAGCCCTCAGAGTGGGAAGGTATGACAGAGTACGCTTAACAGCGGCGGCATAATGGTCTGCGTTGGATATGAGTCCGCTGCGGAAAGTAATTATGCCTGCGACCGTATAATCTGACCCGGATAACGCTGATGGGCGGGAAGTCGGATAAGGAGGAATGTGAGGCATTGCAACGGTAATACCCGATTGCGATGATTCCTTTTCAATTAAAGACGGCAATCAAATAGGCTTTTTGCAGTGGAGTCAAGTAAAAAGGCCATCCCCGGCGGGGATGGCCTTAAGCGGCTTAAAGGCGAATATTGCGAAAGGCGTGGGCCGAAGGGGCCAGCTGCTGGCTGGTGAAAAGGCCGCTGTCTATCTTGTTCTGCTCGATCAATTCCTGCACCGCCTGGTCCATGGTGCGCATACCCAGGCTGGCGCTGGTCTGCATGGCGTTGTGAACCTGGTGCACCTTGCCTTCGCGGATCATGTTGCGCACCGCGGCATTGCACACCATGATTTCCATGGCCATCACCATGCCCTGCCCCGGCAAACGATGCGGCAGGAGGCGCTGGGACAGAATCCCGATCAGGCTGTTGGCCAACTGTACCCGCACCTGGTGCTGCTGCGTGGGCGGGAAAGCATCTATTATCCTCTCGATGCTCTGGGGGGCATTGATGGTATGCAAGGTGGCTATGACCAGGTGCCCGGTTTCGGCGGCGGTGATGGCGGTGCTGATAGTATCCAGGTCGCGCATTTCGCCGACCATGATCACATCCGGGTCCTGGCGCAGGCAGGAACGCAGGGCGCTGGCAAAGGAAAGGCTGTCGGTGCCGATTTCACGCTGCGTAATCAGGCTCCTCAGATTGCTGTGCACGAATTCGATGGGGTCTTCCAAGGTGACGATGTGGCAGGCCCTTTCATGGTTGATCAGGTTGAGCATGGCCGCCAGGGTGGTCGATTTGCCGTTGCCGGTCGGCCCGGTGACCAGGATCAGGCCGCTGCTGTGGCGGGCAAAAGAGGCCACTATATCCGGCAGGCCCAGGGAGGCGATGCTGGGTATTTCCAGGGTGATAATGCGAAAAGCCAGGGCGGTCTGCCCCTGGTGGCGGTAGATGTTGAGGCGGAAATTGGCCACCCCTTCGATTTGATAAGATGCGTCGATCTCCCCGGTGGTTTGGTAAGTGCCGAAGCGCTCGGGACCGAGCAGGAGACGGGCCAGTGCCGTGGTATCTTCGGGCTCCAGGACGGCTTCGTCAAGTACGGACAAACGGGTATTCACCCTTACCAGGGGGGGCATACCGGCCGCCAGGTGCAGGTCGGAGGCGCCTTTATTGACCGCCGCGGTTAGAAGTTCATCGATGTGCATGATTTTCACTCCTTAAAAGTATTAATGCCAACAAACCTCCAGCAAGAAGTATACAGCCAACATAAATCAGGGGCAGGAATTCCGCGTACTGTGTATGGGGATCGATGACCCTGATGTAGTGCATCCCCAGCCGGGCTGCCGAGTACAGGAAAGCAAAGCCCAGGCAGATCGCGCCCGGGGGCAGTTCCCTTTTTAAGAGCGTGAGGGCCAACAGAAAACCCAGGAGGCCGATAATGCTCTCGTAAACCTGCACCGGCACCAGCTTGAAGAGCGGGGTTATCACGGTCAGGTCACCGCCCTGCTGGCTTACGGTGCGAAAATAGCGGTAAGGCAGGCTGTCCGCCGGGTATACCAGCCCCCAGGGCAGGGTGGTGGGCTCGGCCGAAACAGCAGCCATTGAGCAAACAGCCGATTTTATTGAAAAAAATCCCCAGGGCCCAGCCCGGGGTCAAAAGGTCGAAAAGTCTCCCCGGCGGGAATTTAACCAGCCGGGCCAACAGGAATATCAAGGGGATGGCCAGGATAAACCCGCCGAACATGGTAAATCCAAAGGAAGATAGTTGAAAGATCGAAATCCCGTTTTCCAGGTAGTAGTTCCGGTTTAATACATAGCTGCTCAAACGGGAGAACGCAATCACCGCTATGCATAACGACAAGAGGGATGACAGGGTCACCCTGGCTTTAAAGCCCTGCCGGCGCATCAAGACATAACCGACCACCATTACCGCCAGCGGGTTGAGGATAAGGTTGAAAAGCGTGTAGCTGCTCAAATACAGATGATGTCCGGCTATGGTTGTGTTCAAGAGTATGGGGTGCAATATTTTATCCCTCTTTATTATAATAGATTATTCAGGATTTGAGGTAATATGGGTCGTTATTTCCCGCCATTTCATGGTCTGCCAGCCGGTGTTGGCCGGTTCGATGTAATGCGGCGGGCTCTGGTACAGCATTCGGGGGTCGTGGGAATAATGCTTGGTATAGCCGGTGCCGCCGGTGGTGCCCACCGTGCCCCGGAAGGCCTGGGCAATGGAGCCTACCAGCTTGATTTCCCCCTTATCGGACCCGACTTTGGGATGTTCAAAGCCAAAAATGAGATCTTTGGCGTATATGGCGGCATGAATGGTTATATCCTGGTACCGGGCTGCGACATCAATGGGGTTGCCATCACCGGCATTGCCGCTACCGCTGCCGCCCCAGCTATAATATAAACTGCTGTAATTAGAAGTGGAATTCTCCTGTGACGGCCAGTTGTAGTGCAGGATCTGTACACGGCGCGAGGCCACCAGGCCCAGCATGTCATCGCCGGCTCCGGTTACGGTGGTCCCCAGCCAATCAGTACCGTCCATATTCTGGGTAAAACCGGTATTGGTATAGGTGAGGCCGTCGGTATAATTAGCCGTAACCCGGTAAGTGGAGCTGGGGTAGCGCCAATCCACGGGGTCATAAGCGGTGATATAGATGTCATTGGCAGCGGCTATGGTCAGTTCCCCGTCCAACTCGCCGGAGACGAACACATTGCCGTATTCGGGGTCGAATTTGAATTCATAAGTTAGCCCTCCGTTGCCGTTGTCACCGGTGCGGCCATTTACATAGATAACTCCGTTGTCGGGCAGAGCCAGTGAGGAGACCGCGGCCCGCAGGGCTGCAAAGCTGCTGAAAGTTCTCTTTTTACTGGGTTCATCGGGGTATAGGATATAGGTGCCGATTTCCTTTCGGCGGTCATCATATGAAAAGTAAGAAGAATTAGGGGTGTAGGTATAAGGATGGCCGTTGTACATCCAGGTTTTGTTGACATTGTCGTAATAGCGAATATCGTAGCTGCTGCCTTTTAACATTATGCAGGCGCGGCCACTGTAGTAGTGCCCGGCGCCGCCGATGCGGGCCTGGGCCATGAGCTTGTCATTGCTGGGGGGGAAGACCAGGGCGTCAGCCTGACTGGTTCCCTGGCGAAAAACCGAGCTATCTTCTCTGCGACTCGACGGGTTTATACCCTTGGTATAGCTTACCGGCCCGTAAAATATGGGGTTGTAGCTGCCGATATAGAGGGTGTCGTTGGTATGAAGGGGGCCGTAGAATTTTTCGTTATTCACCCAGTAGTTGATATCGCCGTCTTCATTTCTCTCCCCATTGGTTATCATGCCGTACTGGGTGAAGGTGCGTTTGACGATTTCCGCCTCAATGCTGCGCACGCGCCCGGGGTTGTCCGCATCCCAGCCGGTGGCGCGTATCAAGGCCCGGTTGTTGACCTCAACCCCTTCCTGCAGAGGGACCCAGATCTGCACCCGGTAGCTGCCTTCTTCATCGGACTTGCGCTGGTAGACATTATAGTTGCTTTCCCCGGCGGCAACAAGACTGAAAGCGGTTGTATCCGTATAAAACCGGGGATCGGAGTTTATCTGCCACAGGTATTTATTCAGCCCTTGCTCGGCGTTGAAAAAAGCGCTGTCGGAAGCAGAGGCGACCGCCAGCATGTGCTGGTTGTTGGTGGCCACCTCGTAGGCTGCCGTGGCAAAAATGGCCAGAACCGTCATCAATATCAAAACCAACACCAAAACCGATCCCTGCTGGTTATGGAGCCGAACTTTTATCCGGTACATTGATCTGCCTCCCTGCTAATAACATCCGGAGCTGCTCACCGTTACATAACACTGGGCGGTCTTACCACCATCGGCAGTGGTTACAGTGATGGTCGCGTTACCGCTCCCGACCGCGGTGACGGTGGCGGTGGAACCGCTGCCGCTTACCGTGGCCACGCCGGTGTTGCTGGAACTCCAGGATACTGTCTTATTGGTCGCATTGGCCGGGGAAATCATAGCCTGCAAAGATGCGGTTTGGGATCTCTGCAGTTCTAAACTGGTCTTGCTTAAAACCACTCTAGTAACCGATATGGTGCCAGGGCTGGTGCCTCCACCGCCGGTGCCGCTGCCAGACTGCTGGCTGCGGGAGAGAAAGTTGGACTCTACCAGGAATGGCTGAAAACGGGGCGGATCACTGCTGTCGCTCAGCTGCATGGACACCTGGATAAGGCGGCGGTCAGCGGTGCTGCCGGGGTCTGCGTCGCTGAAGTCGATCAGGCTTACATTGTAAACAATGGTATCCCAATTATTGATAGAATTATTGTCCCGGTCCAAGACCTGGCTGGCGCTGCCGGTGAAAGTGCCGCGCTGCACCTGGCTGGTATCATTGAGCCGGTACTCTACCCTTTCCCACTCCGTCCCGGCGGGGCGGAAGATAATCAACTGGTTATTGTCGATATCAACCGATTTGCTGCCGCCTTCCGGTTTATCAGCACTTCTTATCTCGCTGCCCAGCCGGGAGAAGAAGAGGTTGCCGTCCATCAAGGCAGGGCTCATGGCCTGATTATACTGCCAGTCCCGGTTGGTGAGAAACAGGGCTTGAATGGGTATGGCCATTACTATGCCCAACAGGGCCACCACCATAAGCAACTCCACCAGGGTAAAGCCCTGTTTGTTGAACAGGGTAGCTTTAAAGCGCTGCCATAAGATGTGCATTTACTCACCCACTTCTTTAATAATTTAGGGGTTGTCGGCAAATAACGTCAGGGTCAGGGATTGCCCCGGCAAGGAAAAGACTATGTTGCTATGGGTATAGCAGGCCTGAATCGACAGCGGGCCAAAGGTAATTTCCTCTATATTGGGGCTGGTATCGAAACGCAGCTTCAGGGTGTCTTTTTCCAGGTCGGCCAATTTGAGGTGAATTTCCTTATCATCGTAGAGGTTTTCTGCCGCCTCCAGGGCTTGCTGCAGGGTGCTGACCTTCTCCCAGTTTTCATCGCCGGTTATCAGCTCGGCCAGTTCGATTTCAGAGCCGCTTTTGTATATTAAACTATAGGTGTTCGGGTCCTCGCTTCCGGGTTCAATGGTAAAGTCATGTGCCTGCAGGGCTATCTGGTCGATGTCTTCGCCGGGGAAATTAAAGGAAAATCCGCTCCCCGGCAGGAATCGGTTGAGAGCGGTAATGGCCAGCCCCAGCCGGTTGTATTCGGCATAGGTTGGCCCCGTAGGTATAGCAGTCCACTTATTTTCGCTTTCATCGAATTCCCACAGGTTGTCATCCGCTTCCCAGCGTGTGAAGTCGTCTATATGGATTTCGTCTTCTTCATTTTTATACTCATTTTTATATATAAGCAGGTAAACCCTTAAGGAATACCAACCCGATATATTGCCGTCAGGACCGGCCGGCCACAGGCTGCTGAAATTTACCTGCTGGTCATTGGCCGCCAAAGTGGCCTGCAAAGGCTGTCCCTGCGGCAGGAGATCGCCCCCGGAAAGAACCGCAATGCCGCCATAGTGGGGCTTGTTAAGGGAGAGCCTGATCGAAGTCGGCTCTTCCATCTGCAGTACCACCATCTCTGTGCTGTAGCGGTTGATTTCCTGCTCGATGCCGTAAGGGTAGCTCGGGTGCAGAATCATATCCGATTTGGCAGCGCCTATATGGTAGGTGGCAATATCATCAGTACCGGAAGGGGTCAATTCGATCAAGGCACGACCCCTATCATCAGTAAGGCCCGTTACCGAGCCTCCGGAAGCGGAAGTGACGGTTACCGTAGCCCCTTCTACCGGGGGTGCCACCGCAGGGTCATCCCGCCAGGCCCTTTCCACCTGTACCAGTACGCCGGAAATCGGGTCCGCGGCCCCTTCGCGGGCGCGATAGGTTTTGAAATCGGTGCGCTCGGTGACCTGTCCGGTGAATATACTCGGCGCGGAAACGGTCACCTGCAGGTATTTGTAGTCAAATGGTATGGGGTCAGTAGGCGCTTCGCCATCCTCGGAATCATCGACCCAGCCGATGGCAGTGGTTATAGTGTAAACCCGGGCCGGGCTGTCGGGGTCAACTTCCTCCAAATTCCGGTTCAGGTAACGATCGTATACCCCGGTAGTCAAAGGCCCGTCGGGTTCATTATAGTTCTGCGGGGTTACCATGGAGGAGATGGTTTCAATCTCTTGCCGGGCCAGTTGGGTGGCCACCAGCTGGTCGCGGTTCTGGTACATGATGCGGTTGGCCATGGTTAAAAGGGGCAGCAGGCCGATCAGAATCAGGCCCAGGATCAATAACGAAACCAGGATTTCTACCAGGGTAAAACCCTTTTCATGTTTATGCCGGGAAAAAATATTTAACACCATAATACTCCCCTAATCCCCATTCAAGCTTCGAGTTATTAACGAATAATGCCGAAATCAAGGCTTGCTGCGGTCAAGCTCTAATCCAGTACCGCCCATATTTATTCAGCAACAGACAGGAGGGGGACTCCTAATCTTGTGTATAGACAATTGGTGCGTTGTTCTGCAACTTACAAGAAATATAGAGTGCCCCAGACTCAACGCTTGCTGCCTGGAAGATTTTCTTATTGTTGAGTCCAATTACAATTATAATATTTATTTCTGGATTAATAAACAAATAAGGCCAGAATCTGTAATAACTTTGGGAGGTCGCTTCCCCATTGATGTGCTCTAAGCAAATAGCCCGGTTTTATCCCCCTATTTTTTTGCTCTCAGGGCCATGGGCGGAGGAGACGTAAAGCTGATGGCTGCGGTAGGCGCCCTAAACGGTGCCTGGTTTGCAATTTATGCGTTGTTATACAGCGGGATTGCCGGCGGCATCATTGCTGTCATTATTCTCACTTTTAAAGGCCAGCTTATTCCGGTATTGGAGAATCTGGTGATTTCCCTGACCAATTTCGCTTCCCTGTTTTTTAAGAAAGGTTACAAGAAAACCCTGGTTCCCATTCATTCCGGCATTCGCTTCCCTTACGGAATCGCTATTCTGGTTGGCACCTGTGTAGCCTACTATGTGAGGTGATTGATCATGTTCCGTAGTTTTATTAAAGACCATAGAGGCCAGGCCATGGTAGAGTTCGCCTTAATCCTGCCGGTTCTTCTATTATTGCTATTGGGTATCATGGAAGGGGGCCGGCTTTTTGCCGGTTATGTTGAATTGCAGAATGCAGCCCGTGAAGGGGTGCGCTGGGAAGCGGTGCATGACAGTGGTGATGTGAATCAAATCTATACTGTTGTTAAAAACCGCTATGTGCTGGTTAAAGAAGCAGAGGTCACCAAGGACATCAAGCCTAACGAGAACAGCGGAGAGTATTGTTCCATAAGCCTGAGCTGGAAGGTGGATCCGCTCACCCCGATAACCGCGTTTTTGGCTAATAACGTTAGCAAGAAGATAGAAATGCCCCCGGTAAAGATGGTAATGCGAAAAGAATAGAGGTGATTGATATGTGGTTCAGGAAGTTGAGAAATGATGAAGGAGGATCGGTCCTGGTCCTGGCTGCCCTGGCCATAGTGGTTTTGCTCGGCTTTACCGCCCTGGCGGTGGATGGCGGCTATCTATACCACCGCAATACCCGCCTGCAGGACATTGCCGACGCTTGCGCCCTGGCAGGCGCCATGCAAATCGGGGAGACAACCGGCAGCGATACCGATAAAAAAGACGCCGCTATGCTCAAAGCGGTGGATTATGCTGAAAAGAATGGTATTGATGTGATTGGCACTACTGGCTATACCAGGAATGTAAAATATTCCAACGGCGATAACGGCACCATGACAGTCACCTTCCCCAACGGGGTCAAAGATGTGAAGGTAGCCTTTTCTATAGATACCAAGCTTTTCTTCGCCCGTGTTTTGGGGTTCGATCAAACCCCGGTGGCATCCAGCGGCAAAGCCCGCCTTGGCACCGCCAAAAGCGCCAGTGGCGAAGGGTTGGTTCCCATTGCTCTTATCTGGGATAAAAATAAACAGGACGACGATCCTTACAATGACGATTATGTGATTGGCAACACCTATGAATTGGCGGAATACCCCGGCAAAGGCACCAGGGGAAATTATAATTACCTGGATTTCAAGAAATTGCCCGGCGGCGGCGATAAAGAAAAAGGGAGCCAGTTTGAGTGGGATCTTAAATGGGGTTTTGGCGGGACTTTATCCGAGGGACAGGTCGTGCCCACTAATCCCGGTATAACTGCCGGACAGGTTGATGGGGCCATTAATGGTATAGACGGGCGCATTGCCCAGGGAAGAACTGAAATATTGGTGCCTATTTTTGATGCCCAGGAATTCAGCGGCGTCCATGGCAAATCTGACCTGACCATTATTGGCTTTGCCAAACTGCAGATTATCAGTTATGACAAGCATACCAAATCGTTGAAGGCCAAATTTATCAAGGAAGTAGCTAATGCGCCGATAAATGATGGAGAAGAAACCGAATTCTTCATGAAATCAGTGCAATTAGTAGAATAAGCAGGAGGAGAGAGAACGTTGAACAACCTGAGCACAAAAACCTGGTTCATCATCACAACCGTAGTGGCTTTATTATTAGCCATTCTGGTGTTTAGCTACCTGCAGGGGGTTAAACGCACCGGCACCCAGGAAGTTGAGGTGGTGGTGGCCGCGCAGCATATTGACCAGGGCAGCCGCATTACCCCGGATATCGTCAAGACGATAAAAATGCCTGTCGCTTACCGCCATGAGCACGCCTTTTCCAACCGTGCCGATGTAGTCAATAAATTTACCACGGTTGAACTGTGGCCCGATCAGATCATAATCAGCGATCAGCTTACCACCAAAGAAACCAGCAAGGATCTGCCCTACCGCATTCCCGACGGCAACCGGGCCATAACCATCAGCATCAATGAGGTCAGCGGTTTGGCCGGACAGGTTAAACCCGGGCACCGGGTGGATGTCTTGCTCAGTACCAAGCCTGAGACCGGAAGCAGTGAAACCCAATCCCTGACCATGCTGCAGAATATATTGGTCTTAGCTGTGGGCGGCTCAACCGGAGATACAGGCGATGCTGCTGCCGGCACCATCACCCTGGCGGTCACACCAGACCAGGCCGAATATGTCATGCTGGCCGAAAACACCGGCAAGATGAAATTGACATTAAGACCTCCTACTGATGAACGCCAGTTGCCCTTGACCAAGATCAATCTGAACTGGCTCTTGACCCAATATTAGTCAGGTTTTGCTGAAAGGTGGATGAATAGTGGAACAAGCGACCGTCCTTTTGATTGACAGTGATAATAGCACACTGAAAAAGGTTATTGAAAAAGACCCGACCCTGGCAGTTGTCGGCAGCACCGCCAATATAGATATTGCCTATACCCTGGCGGAGCGCAACGAACCAGCCGTAATAATGCTCAATGTGGACCTGCCCGGTGAAGAATGCTTTCAGGCCGCTGAAGCCTTTACCCTGGAATTTCCCGCTTCCAGCCTGATCATGCTTACCGCCGGCAGCGACCCCGAGGTCCTGCGCCAGGCTCTCAAGGTCGGTGCCAAGGAAGTCATATTCTTGCCGGTAGATGATGAACAGTTAATCAAAACCATTAAGCAGGTCTTAAAACAAGATCTCAAGCGGCGCCAGTTGTTTTCCATTGAAAAGAAAACCAAACCCGAATTCAAGATTATCACGGCGTTCAATACCAAAGGCGGGGTCGGCAAGAGCACCCTGGCCTTAAACGTGGCCCTGGCTATACGCCAGAAGACCAAAAGCCGGGTGGCACTGGTTGATTTGGACCTCTTCTCCGGCAACCTGGCCTTGATGGCAGGGGTGGATTCACGCATCTCCATCAAGGATATGGTCGACGATATCAACATCTTGGATAAGGAAAACCTGGATGAGTATTGTGTATCTCATAAATCCGGGCTGAAAATCGTCCCCGCACCAATAACCCCTGAGACGGCGGGGTTTATCAGGACTGATCATGTGGAGAAAATCCTGGGTTTGCTCACTGAGGTTTTTAATTATGTTGTGGTTGATGCCCCCACTTATTTTACTGACGCGGTCATTCCGGCCCTGGAGATGGCCCAGGACATCCTGGTGGTCAGCACCCTGGACCTGGCTTCGGCGCAGAATTTGAAGCAATGCCTGGACCTTTTGGACCGGCTGGCCATGCTCCCCAAAACCCGCCTGGTTGTCAATCGGGTTGGCTATACCGGGGCCTTGAAGATCAAGGATCTGGAACAGCAGCTGGGCCTGGCTGCCAACGCCATTATTCCTGAATGTGAAAAAGTGGCCATTGATGCCGTCAACATGGGGGAACCCTTGATGATATCGGCTCCTAATGCCCCCTGTACCCAGCAGATGCGGGCTTTAGCCGAGGGACTGGTCACTGATCAACAGAAGAAACGGTTCCGTTTTGGCCCTTTCGGAAAGTGAGGTAGCTTATGTCTTTATTGCACCAGCGTCTGCAGCAAAACCATGGCAATTCCGAGCCGGCCCAGCGGCCGGAGGATGGCGGCGGCGGTTCCCGCAAGCGTCACCTGTGGCTGCAAGCCCGCGAAACTGCCATGCGGGAATTGGTTAAGGCGGTTGATGCCGAGCTTCTGGAAGAGATGAGCAAAGAGCAGCAGGAGCAGTATATCTCCCAGCAGGTGCGGGAGGTTTTGAATATCGTACTGGACGATATTGGTCTGGCTTTGGGCAAGGGGGAATACCAGCGCCTGGTTTCCGAGATAGTCAGTGAGATCACCGGTTATGGCCCCATAACCCCTTTATTGGCCGACCCCGAGATCAATGAAATCATGGTCAACGGCCCCAATCAAGTCTGGGTGGAGAAGTATGGCAAGCTGGAATTGACCGGGGTCACTTTTCGGGATAATGACCATGTCATGCATGTGATTGAACGCATTGTAGCCCCGCTGGGACGGCGTATAGATGAGAGCTCACCGATGGTGGATGCCCGCCTGCCGGACGGCTCGCGTATCAACGCTACCATTCCGCCGGTGGCTATTGACGGTCCGGCCTTGACCATCCGCAAGTTTTCCCGCACCCCCTATACGGTGGCGGATTTAATCCGCTTCGGAACCCTTTCCAGCAACATGGCCCTGTTTCTCAAGGCCTGTGTGGAAGGCCGCTTGAATATAATCGTGGCCGGCGGCACCGCCAGCGGCAAGACCACCACTTTGAATGTGTTGTCTTCATTCATACCCAACAACGAGCGCATTATAACCATCGAGGATGCAGCCGAATTGCAGCTTCAGCAGGATCATGTGCTGCGTATGGAATCGCGCGCCGCCAATGTGGAAGGCCGGGGGCGTATCAGCATCCGTGATCTGGTTATAAACAGCCTGCGCATGCGCCCGGACCGTATTGTGGTGGGCGAGGTGCGCGGGGGGGAAGCCCTGGATATGCTGCAGGCCATGAATACCGGCCATGAAGGCAGCCTTACCACTATACATGCCAATGCTCCCCGTGATATGCTCTCCCGCCTGGAAACCATGGTATTGATGGCGGGGATGGAAATCCCCATGAAAGCCATTCGCGAGCAGGCCCTGTCAGCCCTGGATATCATTGTCTTCCAGGCCCGTTTGAAAGACGGCACCCGCAAGATATTGAATATAACCGAGGTGGTAGGCATGGAAGGCGACACCATAACCCTGCAGGACATTTTTGTTTATGACCAGCAAGGCGTCAATGAAAATGGCAAAGTTTACGGGACATTTCGCCCTACCGGGGTGATGCCCACTTTCCTGTTTAACATGGAAACCAAAGGGGTTCATGTCCCCACCAGCATCTTTGCCCAGGAGGAGAGGAGCAGCCGGTGATTTATCTGATTAGCCTCTGTGCCTTTGTATTGATAATGCTCATATTAAACCGCCTGATGCTGCTCTTAACCAGCCGGGAACGGCACATGAAGAGGCGCATGAATGAAGTGCTGGGCCAGCCGGTGCAGCAGTTTACAGACGATAGCGGGTATGAAGGCGCTGCCCGGTCAAGGCAGTTGTCATGGCGCGAGCGCGTTCCGCTGCAGGACCTGGCCAAGAATAATAAATCCCTGGAGGAGATGCAGCAAAAATTGTCCCGGGCGGGCATCCCCCTCAAGGTGGAGGAATACCTGGGCATTATGGCTTTTTCGGGTTTGTTTGGCATCGCCCTGGGCCTATACCTCTTTCATGTACTGTGGATGGCTTTGGTAATCGGCCTGGTTGGTTTATTGCTGCCTTTTGCCTGGGTAAATTACTGCTACCGGCAGCGCATTGCCCGGATTGAAAATCAACTCCTGGATGTAGTAGTGATGATGGCCAGTTCTTTGCGCGCCGGGCACAGCTTTATGCAGGCCATGGAACTGGTGGCCCGTGAAACCCAGCCGCCGCTGGCCACTGAATTGCAACGGGTCTTGCGCGAAACCAGGGTGGGGGTTACCCTGGAGGATGCCCTGGAAGGCCTTTTGCAGCGGGTTGAGTCCAGTGAGCTGGAACTGCTGGTGTCGGGGGTCTTGATCCAGCGGCAGGTGGGCGGCAATCTGGCAGAAATCCTGGACACCATTGCCAACACCCTGGAGAAGCGTGTTAAAATGCGCGGCCGCATCCGCGTATTAACCGCTCAAGGGCGCATATCCACCTGGGTCATAGCTATAATACCGTTTGTCCTGGCTTTTGTTGTTTTCGGCTCACATCCCGAGATGGGGGCGGTTTTGCTGCAGGAACCGATCGGGGTGTTCATGCTGGTCATGTCGGCCATTATGCTGGTGGCCGGGATTTATCTGATCCGAAAGGTGGTCAACATCGATGCTTAGCCTGAATTTAATGTTAATATTGAGCATGATCCTGGCAGCGGTT
The DNA here is from genome assembly GCA_050949825.1 of Syntrophomonadaceae bacterium. Taxonomy (GTDB): domain Bacteria; phylum Bacillota; class Syntrophomonadia; order Syntrophomonadales; family Syntrophomonadaceae; genus DTU019. The sequence goes on from JBMNGL010000020.1 coordinate 18,594, forward strand.
TTGGTGTTTGCCATCTCCAATCTGCTGCGGCAGATATTGGGCGACAAGCGCAATCAGGTCTTGAAGCGCTTGCAGAGCCGTTATTTTACCACGCCAAGTGTTATTGAGGAAGAGGATATCTTAAGCCAGCCCTTTATTGATCGAACTGTGGGTCATGTGGCCCGCTATCTGGTTAAAACCATGGGCGAAATCACCCCCATAAAGCTGCAGAATCGCATCGGGCAGAAGCTGGAAGAGGCGGGCAATCCCCGCAATCTCAAGGCCGGTGATATTCTGGCCTTAATGAGCATTGCCGCCATGGGTGTCGGCGTTACCAGTTACTTTCTGGTTGCCATGACATTCAATACCACACCTTTTAAGACCAATATTATCAGCCTGTCCTTGTTTCTGTTGGCGGGGTATATGCCCATCATGAGCTTGAATGTTATTGCCGATCAACGCCAAGCCGAAGTGCGGCGGCGCCTGCCCGAGATCATGGATATGATGGTGGTCAGCGTTGAGGCCGGATTGGCTTTCGATATGGCCCTGGCCAGAGTGGTGGAACGTTTCCGCGGCACCATTGCTGAGGAATTCCGCCGCGCCTTGAGGGAGATGAACCTGGGTAAACCCCGCAAAGAGGCTCTGAAAGATGTGGCAGACCGGGTCAAGCTGCCGGAATTGTCAGCCCTGGTCAATGCGGTGATTCAGTCCGAGCAATTGGGAGTGGGGATTGGCGATGTCTTGCGCCTGCAGGCTGACCTGATCCGTGAGAAGCGCCAGCAGTGGATAGAGGAGCAGGCCATGAAAGCCCCCATCAAGATGCTCTTTCCCCTGGTATTCCTGGTCTTCCCCTCCATCTTCGTCATTGTGCTCGGCCCCGCTATCATTAGCATCCGCCACGCCCTCAATATGTAGGACCAGGGACGCACGAGGGCGGGACGCACGAGGGGACGGTTCTTCTGTGCGCGCCTTGGGAGTAAAGGACGCTCCGCAGGTGACTTGTAGTCCATTAATAAGCCAAATGCGCAAATACTGGGGCATAGAATCGTTCTACACAGTAAACCAGGTCATGTTACAAGGAGGCCGTGGCTATTGCGGAACCTGAATACAAATCAAACCCTGTGCCGGCATACCATACAAGCCAATACCTTCTGGAAACGCCTTTGCGGTTTGTTGCCCTATAAAGCCCTGCCGCCAGGTGAGGGCATGCTGATTACTCCCTGTAAAAGCGTGCACACCTTCTTCATGCGCTTCCCCATTGATGTGCTTTATCTCAATCAGGCCTTGCAGGTTGTGGCTCAATTTGAGGATGTACCTGCGGGTAAAACCTTGCCCTATCATAAAGCCGCCCATTCCGTCCTGGAACTCCCCGCCGGAACCATTGCCGCTACCGGTACGCAGGTAGGGCATCAGTTGCTCCTCTGATTTTGAACATGACCAAGTATTATGCAATATCTCCACTATACTTCATATCACCTGATTTTTAGGCAAAATTCAGGTGCTACTTACTATATGCGAGAGATGATTCATATCAGATCATTTATATGCGAAAGAAACATTCGTGATTGACAGTTTGACTCGATTTTGCCGGATAAACGACTAGAATGATTGCTATGAGGTTTTGAGTCTGCTTTCTATACTAGTAAAGTCAGTGTTTATTGAATTCGATAATAGTTTCAAGTTAAATAGTATTCACGAGGATATATATGCGAAATAAGTGGCTAATTGCTTTTAGGAATATTTCAGGTATTGTTTCCATAATTTTTTTCGGGGGCTACGTGGTTATTGCTGTTCGAGATTTTATGATAGCACAACAGGGTTTATCCGGTGCTGGATTATCCACGGGTGTAGACTTTGCCATTATGTATGCTGCTTCCAAACTATGCCTAATAGGACAGTCATATAATGTATACGACATAGCGGTTCATCATGAAATGTTGGAAATGGTTTTGGGATATTCTAAGCAACAATTACTAGCCTGGTTTTATCCCCCCATTTTCCTTCTTATAGTCTATCCTTTAGCACTTATTCCTTACGACTTATCCATTATTCTATGGTTTATATTGACCTTATCTTTATTGGGATATGCAATATGGAAAATTACAGCAAACAAGACTATGGTAGCAATAGCTCTCGGATTCCCTGGAATATTCATGAACCTTCTTTGGGGGCAAAATGCTTTCTTTTATACGTTTTTACTTGGTACCGGTTTTGCTGTCTTGGAGAGTAGTCCTTTAATTACGGGTATGTTGTTTGGTATGTTATGGTTTAAGCCACAATTTGCGATAATACCATATATTGCATTGGTAGGCGGCCGTTATTGGAAAGCATTGCTTTGGTCTATATGTTTTTCATGTCTTTATGTTTTGGCATCATTAGTTGTTTTTGGCCCCGGAGTATGGACAGCTTATCTTGAAGGAATTAACTTAGCGGGTCAGACTATTTTAGGTGATTGGGTAAATGTGAACGCGATACAACCGACTGTCTATTCAGGTGTACGCCTTGTTACGAGCAGTCATGGCTTGAGTATGGCAGTACAGGGTACTGTATCAATTATCATTGTATTGATTAATTTAGTTATTTGGAGTAAATCAATAGGAGACTTTACAATGCGCTACTGTATCTCCGTCCTAAGTATTTTCTTATTTGCCCCTTATGTGATGCAATACGATCTTGCCATGTTGGCTATACCCCTGGTATGTTATGCCTGGAATGCCAATACCAATGGATGGTTAAAGGGCGAATTTCCGGTTTTAGTACTGCTATGGTTGTTTGCCATTGCTATGTTGGCCGTTGGTGAGCATCACGAAGGTGCAGATTGCTCCTATAGTAGTAATGTTAGTGCTTGCGATGGCTTTACGCAGGATGTTTAACCATAGTGCCAAATTATATTATATTCACGTAAATTCGGGGTAATGACATTATGACTAAGATGAAAATAGCAGAAGCAGTTGCTGGTCAAATAATTCAGATTAACTCGGGGCTCGTTCAGCTTATTCAAATACGGCTTAGTAAGCGCTGTCGCTCTGGCGGTGGACATGGGTCTGCTCTATGCTCTGACCGAATGGGCGCACTCTCAATTATCTCCTTTCGGCTACTATCGCCTTTATCTGTGGTTTGATAGTAAACTACACGCTCAGCCTGCGCTATGTTTTCTCCAGGAGCCGGTACAACCGGAGCCGGGAGTTTTTCCTGTATTCCTTGATAGGTGTGGGCGGTTTGTTGATAAATGATATAACCATATACCTGCTTGGTACAGTGGTCGATGTGGTACATGATGGCCAAGATTATCGCTACTGGAATCGGGTTTATCTTTAACTTCTTCTGTGCAGGACGGAGCTTAGTTCAATTAGTTAAATCAGGGGGATGGGGTATTATGAAACATGTGGTTGTGCTGGGGGCGGGACCGGCGGGGCTCACTGCGGCGTATGAGCTTTGCAAGCAGGGCTATGCGGTTACTGTGGTTGAAAAGGAAGCCCAGGTGGGAGGCATAAGCAAAACCATTGAGAAAAACGGTTACCGCTTTGACCTGGGGGGGCACCGTTTTTATACCAAGATGCCCGAGGTTGATGCCATCTGGCATGAGGTGCTGCAGGACGGCTTCCTGAGAAGGCCGAGGCTGTCGCGGATCTACTATCGCGACAAATTCTTTGACTATCCCATAAAGGCCTGGAATGCCTTGTCTTCTTTAGGACTGATAGAATCATTGCGCATTATAGCCAGCTATTGCGCGGTTCGAATTAAGCCCATCCGGCCGGAAGACAGTTTTCAGGATTGGGTGTCCAATCGTTTTGGGGTGCGCCTCTTTCAACATTTTTTTAAAACCTATACCGAAAAGGTATGGGGTATGCCCTGCACAGAGTTGAAGGCTGAATGGGCGGCGCAGCGCATCAAAGGTTTAGACCTCACTGCCGCTGTCATCAATGCCCTGTTCGGCTCCTTGCGCAGGAACACTATCAAGACCTTGATCGAAGAGTTCCACTACCCGCGCCTGGGACCGGGCGATGATGTATGAAGCCATGGCGGCCCGCATCGAGGAGATGGGCGGCGTTATTCTCTATGGATGCCGGGTGGCCAGGTTTAACCGGGAAGGGGGCCGGGTAAACAGCGTAGCCGTGGTTTCTTCAGGAGAAGAGACCGATATCGCCGGGTGATGATTTTATTTCCAGCCTGCCTTTAAGGGATGTCATGAATAGTCATGGCTCCCTTGCCCGCGGGTGAAATAGTGCAGGCGGGTAATGGCCTGAAATACCGGGATTTCCTGTGTGTGAACCTGGCCTTGAATCAAGAGAAGTTGTTCCCAGGACAATTGGATATATGTTCATTCACCGGAAGTGAAGCTGGGCCGGATTCAGAATTTTTAAGCAGTGGAGTCCCGATATGGTGCCTGAGGAACATTGTTGTTCTTTGGGCCTGGAGTATTTCTGCAACGAAGGCGATGATTTGTGGGTCATGGATGATGAAGACCTCGTCAAAATGGCTGTTTCAGAAGCCGGTAAGATTGGCCTGGTAAAGGCGGATTGGGTGAAGTGGGGAACGGTGGTGCGGGTGCCCAAGGCTTATCCGGTTTTACGATGATGAATACAAGCGGGCCTTGCCGCTGGTGAAAGCTTACCTGCAGCGCTTTGAAAACCTCCAGACTATTGGCAGAAATGGCCTGCATCGCTACAATAATATGGATCATTCCATGCTTACCGGCATACTGGCGGCGCAGAATGTTCAGGGTGCCGGCCATGATTTATGGAATGTGAATACGGATGAGGAGTATCAAGAAGAAATGGAAATGAAGCAGTAGATGAAAACAAGTCTGAACTATGCCCAAACGGAGCCCAATCGTTCTGCTCTGTACCTGACGGTGGCCGTTTGGTTTGTAATTATGATGGTCTATTATGTGGCGATGGTAGGGTTTCCGCAACAGGATCTGGTTGACACTGATGCTTTTACCCGTTTGGTCAGGGTGGAACAATTCGCTGCGGATCATAATTGGTATAATTCCGACATACCGCGGAGCAATGCCCCCTATGGAGAAACACTGCATTGGACCCGCCCTATGGATATACTGTTGCTTTTAGGCGCAGGTCTGTTGACGCCGATTTTCGGTTTCCACCAGGCTTTGTACTGGTGGGGGTATTGTTATCAGTCCCATATTGGGCGCCCCTCAGCCTGGCCGCCCTGGCCTGGGCCAGTAAACCGGTTTCGGGGGTGGAGGAGCAAAGGCTGCAGTGGCTGCTGTTCATAGGA
>JBMNGL010000021.1:0-51517 GCA_050949825.1 Syntrophomonadaceae bacterium
TCCTGTCATTCTGAGCGCATGCCCTGTCATTCTGAGCCATGCCCTGTCATTCTGAGCGCATGCCCTGTCATTCTGAGCCATGCCCTGTCATTCTGAGCGCAGCGAAGAATCTTTCGCGAAGCGAACAAGCCCGGGGAAAGATCCTTCGCTCCGCTCAGGATGACAACAGTGGGCTAGTGCCATTCTTAGCTTAGCGAGGACTCCTGTCATGGTTATGAAAGCCCCTGTTTTTGTCATCCTGAGGGCAGCGCCCGAAGGATCTTTAGCGAAGCGAACAACCCCGGGGAAAGAGCCTTGAAGAAGGTCTTAATACCCCAGCCGTTGTTTTTCAGCTATTCCGCCATTTAACCTATAAAGGGTTAAGCGCTTGGCTGTAATCTCAACCCCTACCCTGTTCATACGGCCCACTAAGGGTATCAACAGCCCGCCTTTCACAACTGGCATATCAGACCATTAATTACAATATAATGGAAACATAAACCTGAGGGGAGGGACTTGCATTGAGAATGCTGTACCGGCGCAGACCCGGCATAATGTTATTATTGCTCCTGCTACTGGCCCTTGCTTTGACAACCACTATCATCTATGCGGCAGGACGTTTGGTATACACCGCCAGCCTCGATTCCAGAGCCCTTATTATCGGCCTCACAGGCCCCGTTAATAGCCTGGATCCTGCCAGGATCAACAGCCATGAAGAACGCTTGGTCGGTTCCATGATGTATGAGACCCTGGTGCAGTACGATGAAGGGGGGAATCGGATCAAACCTCTATTGGCGAGCGATTGGAAGTATGAAGATAATGGCCAAAAGATCATTTTCAAGCTTAGTGATGCCTGTTTTCACAACGGCAAAAGGATTCGCTCCGCTGATGTTAAAACCTGCTGGGAAAAGACCCTGGCAGCCAGCAAAGAATGGAGCCATATATCCTTGTTTCTCTCTATAGAAGGCAGCACAGAATTGGTGCAGGGTAAGAGCGCGGAAATTGCAGGGTTAAAGGCCAGCAATGACCGGACCCTGGAAATCAACCTCAACAATCCCAACGCTGCGTTTATCTTTATGCTCACCCATCCCGTTTTTTGGGTGTATGATAGCCAGGATACGGCAATACTCGCTTCCGGGAGCGGACCTTTTATTATGCAGCAAAACACCGGACAGGGTCTATCCTTGCTCCAAAATGAGAATTATCATCGTGGCCGGCCGGCGGTAAAAGCCATTGAGGTTAAAATTTTCAAGGATTGCGCCCAGGCCCTGGCAGAATTTAAAGGGGGTCAATTGGATTATCTGGATGAGGTTGCCCCGCAGGATTTACCCGGGGTGCGTAATGATGAAGTTTTGAGGAAGATGCTGCTGGAAAAGCCGCTGTTTACTCTGTACGGTATGGGCTTTAATATGAGCAAGAAGCCTTACAGCGGCAATTACCTGCTGCGCCGCGCCTTAAACTATGCTGTTGACCGCCAGGCTATCAACACTGATGTGCTGGGTGAAGCCTATGTGCCTTTAAAAGGTGTACTTCCGGCACAAATACCCGGGCACAATAAAGACATACCGGGATACGGATACGATCCGGACAAGGCTCGCCAGTTGCTGGAGCAGGCCGGTTATCCTGGCGGGAAGGGATTAAGCCCCCTGATACTGGCCTATAACCAGGGGCAGGGACATCAGCGCGTGGCTGAAACCGTTGCCGGCCAGCTTTCAGAAGTAGGTGTGCCGGTGCAGCTTGCGCCCCTTAACTGGGATTATTATAAAAAACAAATGAGCAATTATAACCTGGCCTTTTTCAGGGTGGAATGGTCCGCCGATTACCCCGACGCCGATAGCTTTCTATACAGCCTCTTTCATAGCTCGCAGATCGGAACCAGCAATTATTTTGCCTATAACAACAATCAGGTAGACCGGGTGCTTGATGCTTCCAGGGCTGCCACCGGGGATGCGCCGGAGCGGGTCAAGCTGCTGCAAAAAGCAGAGCAGATGATTATTGACGACGCCCCCTGTATATGGCTTTTCCAAACTGCCACCGCCAAAATGGTACGTGAAAACGTAAACAATCTGAAGGTGGACGGGATGGATGCTATAGACTGGTATAAAGTAGAGTTAAAGAAGACGGCAATAGGCGACGTGACGGGCGCACCCGGCGATGGCAAAGTATAGCCCGGGACATCACGTTCTATGCTATAATAGGTCCAAAAGAGCGGGTATTATACGCCTTGAGAACGGCTTTATTACTGAATTGACACCCGATTAAGGCTGTTGTATAATACCCTTTGCAGGGCTAAATCAGCCTTGCCAACAAATCCAGACCTGTCGGAGTGGTGGAACGGGCAGACACGTACGTTTGAGGGGCGTATGCTGAAAGGCGTGGGGGTTCAAGTCCCCCCTCCGACACCATCTACAGACAAACCAAATTGGTATTTTAGCATAATATCAAAACCATCTACTGAAAGAATAGCCGTTTTAACATTAGCGGCTATTATTCTTTTACAGTCCTCCAAATTATTTCGGTTAAACTCCTGTTGGCTTTTTAGAAAACTTATTACTTCCTGCCTTGTCATGGATTCAAACGGCGAACGGCGCTGATTAAGTCTTTTCAGCACCTGTTCTTTTTGCTGACCTAATTCGTTAAAGGTCCCCACCATATGTTTCATATCTAAACCCTGTAATATCGCTTGGGTAATACGATCCATCTTTTTTTCAATTTCCGCTAAGCGTTTCTTTAACTCAATATTCTCGGTATCCTGGCTAGAATTAACTACTTGTATTTCTTCCCAGAGCTTATCAGCCAAGACGTTAATATCATCTGGGTTTAAAATCTCCCGTTCAATTGTATCCAGCACCTGAGTTTCTAATTCATCTGCTGGGTGCTTTTTACTGTGGGAGCATTCGCCATTACGTTTGCGACCCATATGACAGGTATAGTACCGGTACCGGATTCGTTCTTCATTCTTGCCTTTCTTGGTTACAGTAAAACCGGTTATGGCCGACCCACATTCCCCACAACGCAATACCCCAGTTAGAATATATGAACTCTTATCAATATTTCTGGGGCCTGCTTTATTGCTATCCAGCATTTCATTGACCGCCAACCAGTCCGCTTTACTTACAATTGCAGGAATGGCATTTTCAATACGGATTATTTCCTCCGCCGTATTTTTTATGCGATTATTGCGTTTGCCTGCAACTCTCTTGGGAGTTTCGTTAAAAACATAAGTGCCGCAGTATTTCTCATTGCGAAGTATCTCATAAATCGAATTCTTGCCAAAAGGCCTGCCACGCTTGGTTTTCCGGCCCAGAATGTTGAGTTTGTCTGCTATGGCTCCATAGCTCATGCCGGCTAATTTTGTGCTAAAAATTAAACGGATTGTATCAGCTTCATGCTCGTTAATTACATATTGCTTATTCGGAGTAATATCATAGCCCAGAGGAACCCATCCACCGTTGAACTTTGCTTCATATGCGTTTTCCGTCATGCCCTTCATGACCTCCCTGGCCAGATTTTTAGAATAATACTCTGCCATGCCCTCAAGCAATGCTTCCAGGATCACTCCCTCAGGGCTATCGTCTATAGGTTGATCAACAGCTATAAGGCGGGCTCCAACCTTTTGGAGTTCCCGCCTATATATTGCAGAGTCATAGCGATTTCTGGCAAACCGATCCAGCTTATGTACAAGTACCAGTTGTGGCCGAGTGTCCCTTAATTCTGCTATTAATCTCTGCAACCCGGGCCGGTCATCATCAGTACCAGATAAGGCTTCATCGGTATACTCTCTTATAATATTAATACCGTTTTTCTCAGCATAAGAATTAACCGCTCTGAGCTGTGCGGTAATGGACTCTTGGCGTTGGTTGTCAGAGCTATATCTGGCATAGGCTACTGCTTTCATAGTTAGTTCCTTTACGAATTAAATAGATCAAGATAACTCGAATAATGGTAAACTCTATTTCTCGATTTGCCACTTAATTTAGATAATATACCTGTATCATTAAACGAATTTACTAATCTATTTGCAGTTGAATAATTTATGTCCAGAGCAGAACTCACCTCATTTACGGTAATAATAGGTTTTTGATATAGGAATTCTAGTAATGGTAAGGCATTTGATCCAAAGTCATTTACCAGTTCTCTGTGGTTTTCTCTCATTTGTATAATCATCCGAGCTTTTTGTGTAGCTTCTTGTGATACTTCATAAACACCATTTAAAAAAAATATCAGCCAGGGTTCCCAGGCATCATTATCTCTTATGGCCTGAAGATAGTTGTAATATTCATTTCTAAATTTCTTAAAATAATAGGATAAATATAACAGAGGCTTTTTTAATATTCCAGAACTGCAAAGTAAAAATGTGATTAGTAATCGTCCCATGCGTCCGTTCCCATCTAAGAACGGGTGAATCGTTTCAAATTGCGCATGGGCTAGGCCTACTTTTATTAAAAAAGGTAAATGAATATCATCGTTCAAAAATATTTCTAGATCTCCCATGGCCTGCATCATTTCTTGAGCGGGTGGAGGGACAAATGCTGCGTTCATTAAGGTGCATCCTTGGGGACCTATCCAGTTCTGACTTTGCCTAAATTCACCTGGATTTCTATTAGAACCCCGTGTCCCTTGCAGTAAATGTAAATGTATTTCTCTTATTAATCGAAGAGATAAAGGCAGTGTTTCGAGCCGATTTAGGCCATAATTTATAGCTTTTATATAATTCAATACATCAGAGACATCTCTATTAGAGGCTCTAACTGCCTTGCTCTCATATTCCAGGACATCAATAAGTGAAGCTTGTGTTCCCTCGATTTGGCTCGAGAGTACAGCCTCCTGTCTTATATACATTGCTACAAACAAATCCGGATTTGGTAAAATTTCCGTAATACCATCCAGTCTACCAAGTGCACGATCAGCTTTTGAAATAATTTCATGCATTTCCCAACTAATTTCTAAGGGAATTGGAGGGAGAGGATTAGGAATAAAGGCTGTATATCCCCCGATTTGCTTTATATATCTTCCTGATCTCATAAGTATTAGCCCTCCTTATTTGCATGCAATGAAATAAAAGATTCGTTATTTTCATTTTTGGCCGATTTTGAAAATAGTATATACCGTTATTGTCATTAGTGCAAATAACCGCATTGCTATCCATAACTATAAACCATCTTTTTGCCTTTAATTAAATCATATTCCACCCTTAGCATTGAAATAAGCTGCGGCTAATTTAACTAACTCAGGTGCTATCTTAAGGCCGTAATCAAAGCTTTTCTTTAGCAATTCAGTTACCTTAGTCCAGTTAGTTTCAGGTTTCTCGCATTCGGCTTTAACTTCATTAAAAAGATTTTTAACCTCTTGCCTTTTATTAGCTGGCACCGAGTATTCAATGAACAAATTAATTTGATTAGATATATCAACGGATACATTAGTGATTTGATTAACATGCTGACTAACCTGGAAGGTCGGAGTCTTTTTGGAAGCAGAATCCTGGGCTCTTGCCGATAATGCCTTTAGAACTGAAACTGACTCAGGTAAATCTTGAGTGCGACGAAATGCTCTTGCTTGATCAGTCTTCTTGCCCAAAATTGCATTTATAACGAGATTACATTCTCGGTACCAATTCCTTACTTCCTCTGGGCAGGGGTCCATATGTTTCGAATAGCCCTTTTCTTTCAAAGCTGAGCCTTTATTTGCAAGGTCCTCCAATTGATTTCCTATATTTTCACCCACAGGTTATACCTCCCCCGGATTTTTTATTGCGATTAGCTCTCGAACTTTTTTTAACGGCCCTGTTAATTATTCATCGTTTTTATCCTGAACGCCAAACATGATCCCAATCGTTGGAGAACTATTGATCCAGTACTTATATTTGCCGCGAGTAGTGTTCCCCTTAAGATTCAAGATATCGGTACCTTCTTTAAACAGCCCAAGATCCTTTAATACCTGTCCTCTTTCATCGGGAGTAGACTCAGGATGAAATGCCGTAATAAGAGTTCCTATAGCAATTATTATATCTGCTCCAGATTTAAAGGTTCCGTCACCTTGGGCAATTAGTGTTACATCCCTAACACTACCATCTTTTTTGTTGGCGGTGATTAGGAGGCCAATATTCTCAGTCAGCATGCTTTGATAAACGTCTTGAATTTCGCCGGACTTGAGTTCCAAATTATCAATTTTGAAATCAGCATCAACTTTGGCTGCTGCACTATTAAAATTTGCTTTAAACTCGTCAGGGGTTATGCCCAGGCTATAAGTTTTTACCACCTCTGTTGGGGATGCATTTTTACTTGCAGGAACATCTTTGGTAGATGTGTTTGAATTATCGTCACCGGAAAAGAGGGCGACCAGTATAACAACTATAATCCCCCAGAACCACCACTTTTTCCAGATAGGCTTTTTAACCTGTTTTACTGAAGTATCCGCATTAGACGATATTATTGGATTTGTTAACGTAGCATTAACATCTTCCTGATCGGTTATGGTCGTTGTTTCATTTTGATTAAAGTTAAAGCTTTCCCCATTTATACCTCGATTCACAGCCTGAATGAAATCAGGAACATTGCCCGCGTTAATCCACTTCATAGTGACCTTGTTTCCTGAGGCAAAAAAAGCTATCCGGTGTCCCATAAAATCCTTGCCCATTTCCATGGAACCAATTGAGGAATATGGGAAAACCTCCATATCATATCCCGTCAACTTTTTGGAGTAAAATACCAGCCTGCGGTCCGTGGCCAAGAATACACCATTCTTAATCGTTCCTTTTGCTTCATAGGTACCCATTACCGAAGAAATAACCGTCTCTCCGGGTTCCAGATATGACCGGGCAGATTCTACGAGTTTCTCAATCTGAGCCATCTGTACAACCCCTTTCTTTAAATCGGCATCTACCAAACATTTCTTCTGCCAAATGATACAATATTCCCCATAATGTGCCACCCAAATAATGTAAAACCTCTTAATACGCGAAAACTGCCGCCGTAGCAGCAGTTTCCATGGTTTATATAATTTATTATTATTTCACCTCATGTAATGAAGGACTATTTCTTATCTTTAAAGTACTGTAATAAAATACTTTATTTTTTAATCATCATTTTTATATTTTTATTTTATACACTGTCTCGCTTATCGCGAGACTCTATTCCAATGCCAACGGCTAACTCATCAAAGCAAGCTAGCTCTTGCTTCCCTCCCTTCTTATTTGGATTTTCTACCTAAATTAATTCTAAGCTCAGTAACTATCCCGATTATACGAACATCTTTAGCGCGAAAAGTCTGCGGTTTATAGTTTGAGTTATCAGGGAGCAGGGTGATTTCATCATTGGCCGTGGTATATCTACGGATTAGCAGTTCAGCATTTCCAGGAACCTGAGCAACTACAATTTCTCCGTCAACAGGGGAATCTTCTTCTATTAGCACATGAGTCCCCGCTATTATTTGGCTTCCAGACATACTATTATCAATAGCTTTAAAGCCTTTAGTATAAATACTATCCGCAAGAACCAGCTGTGACCCAACGATGTTTTCCGGGGCAAAGATTTCGTCTCTGTCTTTAGGCGTCAGCCTATAAATCTTAATTTCTCGCTGTGATTCCAGGAGGAAAACAGCATTTTTTTGTTCTGCGCCATCAGGCACAGCAAACTCATTTAATTTTGGAGTTTTATCTAGGCCTAGAAGGAAGTCAACCGTAACTGCATAATATTTTGCAAGAGCCTGCAAAACCTCATTATCGGGTTCACTTCTTCCCGTCTCATAATGAGAATACCGAGCCCTGGAAATTCCGATTACAGTAGCCACTTCGTCTTGTGTTTTGTATCCTCTAAGCTGCTTTAACCGTCTTCCCAAAGCTGGATTACCAGCCATTCTTATCACTCCATTTCATATACTAATTATCCGATACAAGGGGTATCTCCGCAATAAATGATAAAAAATGTATCAAAAGCTATTGACGATACGAAAAGTATCGTTTATAATCTGACTAAGCCCGATACAAAACGTATCAAGGGAGGTGGAACAAGTGCAAAGAAAACGCTTAATCAATGAAAGAAAAAAACTAAACAAAACTCGTAAAGATGTAGCTAAAGACCTCAATATATCAGAGGTTTACGTTAGGAAGCTCGAAGCAGGCGCTTCCAAACCGGGTAGAAAAACATTAATAGCCTTCGAAAAATATTATGGCGTTTCGATGAGGGAACTTTTCCCAGATATTTTTTTACCCCATGGTGATACTGAATGTATCAAAGCATTTAATAACGATGTGCGTACAGGTACCGACTCATAACAGTATCCCCGTAGTGTTAGATTGTAAACCTGGTAAAGGAGGGGAAAGCGTTGGGCCCACCGACGAAGGATAACATGCTTTATGGGTGCATCCCGGTCCGGGTGACCGGAAAGATAGACCTGGATGCAACCGCCAAAATCCTGGCACCAATTTTCATGCGCAAATACGAAGCCGAACTGCAAGCCCGGGAGCAGAGAAGCCAAATTCATTTGGTCGATATCCCAGAGGGTACGCGCGTACCCTAATAGAGGTAGCCAGCGCAACTGGCTGAGATATTTAGTTGTCTAATACCAATTTACATTGGAAGGGAGGGAAAAGAAATGTTTATCGATGCGAGAAAGAAAGCCGGTTTAAGCCGAGATGAGGCAGCTTTTAGGATTCATATAGGCAGTCGCACACTTCTTAATTACGAACATGAAATGACCATACCACCGCCAGACGTAGCATTGAAAATGGCCGAGGTATACGATGACCCTAGTCTAACTGCAGACTACTGCTCAAAATATTGCCCAATTGGGCAGATCTATGCACATTCAGTGGATAGCAAGGGACTCTGTTCTGCAGTGCTCGGATTAATCAAAGAGCACGGTCATGTGGAGCGGATCCGCGAGTCCCTCATCGACATTTCTGCAGACGGCATCATAGATGAGTCGGAGACCACCCAGTTTGAAGCCATATTAAATGAGCTATTGGATTTGGAAGAACAGATCGAAAGGATTAAGCTGCACGCAGCCCGGGTATTGCCATTGCCCCAGATCATGCAGAAAAGAAAAGAGACCGCGTTAGCGGCCAGGTAAATTGACTACATAAATTATATCACAATTAATTAGAAATCAACATCCGCTGCGCTGTTCGCAAGTCCCACATATGCACGGCAGCGCGGCCTCCTCCCCCTAGGAGGCGCAATGAACCGATTAAACCGATCACTTGATAATTTGCTAGAGACATTACAGGAGCTGCAAAGGGAAAGAGACCGCCTGGCGGCAGCCCTGACACACATTATAAGAGGAGTGAGCTACTTGAATAATTGTGATGTTTTAAAATCCCCCGAAGAACTCCTAGAACACATATCCGAATATGAGAGCGTTTATATCATCCTGACCAATGTCAGTAACCTACCTCTTACCATAGCGGCCACCTGGGATGATATACAGGATTTAGAGAAGGAAGGCCGTTTAGAATCCTGGATCAGGAGTTATTGGAGCCCAAACACTCAGGCCATATCTATATCGCCCCCCGTAGAGGAGATTGGCTGAGCCAGTGGTAGGACCGACATTTCCCCGGGCATAGGGGAATGGATAGCGGGGGATCATGTCCCCCGGCTGGCTCCAATTACGGAGAGGAGGATGAAATTGAAGAAATTTTTTAGAGTTTGGTTTGTTCAGGAAATAGAGCAACCCGATTGCGACCCGAAAAGAAGAAAGGTGCTGGACACTGCCATTATAGAAGCCCGGAATCGCAAGGATGCGTTAAAGATATTTGCGGATAAAAACAAAGGTAAAACCCCGGTGATGGCTAAGGCGGTGTGATTATGCAGGCCAGCCTACATATCAACTACCTGGCCCTGGCCGCTGCACTGATTAAGGGCTGGGATCCTGATAAAGCCATTAATAAAGCAGATGGAGTTGCCTATACCAGCAACAACAAATACACCCGGGAAGATATAGAAAAGATGGCCGAGCTCAGACGGCAGGGTCTGTCCTATGAAGAGGTAGGGGCTGTTTGAAAAAGGGATCCGGGCAAAAAGGAAGGTAACATAACCCAAAAAATTTTACCCTAAGGAATTGGAGAATCAAACCAAGGGAGGGGAATAAAGCCATGAACGAGCCTGTTCAATATGTACAAAGGAGTTCATGCAAAGTCATATACTTACCGCTGGCTACACCTATAGGCATCACCGATAAAAAGGTGCCAACCGAGGAGCAACTAATGGAGATGATTGGCCGCCAGCTGCCCAGCCTTTGCTTAGCCCTGGGTGCAGTACTGATCACGCATCACTACGGTTGGTGGATCATCCCCGCCGTGATCGGCGCCGGGATGATCCGGTGGAGTTTGTGGAAAGTGGGGTGGCTGAAGTGAAAGCCCTGACGATATATCAGCCCTGGGCATCGTTGAGTGCTTTTGAGGAGAAAAAAATAGAAACCAGGTCCTGGCATACGCGTTATAGAGGGCCGCTTGCGATTCATGCGGCACAGAAATACACCTATGGGACTATAGGTAGACTGTGGTCCACCAGTGCTCTATGGAGAAATGCACTGATTAAAATTGGTGTCAATTTTAGTTTTGGTGAAATAAACGGTGTTCCCCTTCACCATGGAGTTATTATCGCCACCTGCAACCTTATTAAATGTCTTGAAGTTATAGAAGAAAGCCCTGGATCATACGCAAAGCTTTCTGACGGCACCATGGTTGATGGGTGCGAATATGAATTTGGCGATTACAGCATCGGCCGCTATGCATGGATCTTGGCGGATATACGCCGACTGCTGGAACCAATCCCGGCCAAGGGGCGGCAGGGGTTGTGGAACTGGGAACCACCGAAAGGGGTGATGATATGAATCCAACCGGCATCGAATACGGCCAGGTAGCCTGGAACCCGGTAACCGGTTGCAGCAAAGTGAGCGAGGCCTGTATAAACTGCTGGGCAGAGCGCATGAGCAAGAGGCTGGCCGGTAGATGCGGGTATTCGAAGGACAACCCATTCAAGGTGACTATGCACCCGGAACGATTAGAGGAACCCCTGAAATGGCGGAAGCCCCGAACGGTATTGGTCAGCTTTATGGGTGACCTGTTTCATGAGGATGTGGACGTTAAGACATTGGCAACCGTTTTTGGTATTATGGCCGCTTGCCCCCATCATACATTCATGGTGCTGACCAAAAGACCTGCCGATATGGCAAGGTTCTTTGAAGAGTTAACCACCAGAGCAAATGGTAAGTCGATGATGGAAGTTTTCCTCGGCGATGATACTAACTGGCGGTGCAGACACATCTTGAGGGCGGCGGCTTTAAGGGCTACCGGGAATGGTAGGGTGGCAACTCAAGATTTGGAAGGTTGGCCTATCCCGAATATCTGGCTGGGCGTAACCGCCGAGAACCAGGCTCGGGCTGATGAACGCATACCGATATTGCTGCAGATACCCGCGGCCAAACGGTTCGTTTCCATTGAGCCGATGCTGGGGGCAGTGGATTTGACTAAGATTTCGTTGGGTCCCAATGGTCATGGTTTAACCTTCTACCATAATTCCCTTAATGGGTGGAGTACCGGTTATAACGCGGAAACCCATAAACAAAAGGTGAGCCGTAACGACCAGTTTAGCCGTCTCGACTGGGTCATCTGCGGAGGCGAAACAGGTCCCGGAGCCAGGCCAATGCATCCAGATTGGGTACGGAGCCTGAGTGATCAGTGTATAGCGGCAGTAGTGCCCTTCTGGTTTAAACAGTGGGGGGAATATTGCGCACCATCTCAAATGCCGCCGGAAACTTATAGAGTATGGGATTACCATCACGGTTCTGAAAACTGCTGGAAAGATGATGATCCTTCACCATGGAAGGTAGGCAAAAAGAAAGCAGGCCGCTTGCTAGATGATCAGGAATGGCAGCAGATGCCGGAGGTGAACTCATGAACAAGACCTGCGGAACCTGCCATTATTGGAAACCACCGGATACCCGGCACAGCACCCAAGGGGAGTGCCCGGTGATGAAAAAGGTACGGTGTTTTCCGGACGAAAAGCCTGCCTCATGGTGCTGGGTCCGGGCAAGTGAGGCTCAACTGGAGAGCAGAAAGAAAGCTGGGTTGATATGAACGACTGGATTTCATGTGAAAAAGAATTGCCGCCAGTTGCAGTAAAGGATTAAAGATATCGCCGCCAGAACGAGCGGTTAATCTAAAACACTGGATGCTACTGCCGTTTCCTCCTATGTCGGAGAAATTGAGGGTAGACATAGATACGTTGTTTGAGGAGAAAGGCGGGGCCTGATAGGGGAGGTGGAGAGGTCTTGACAGCTACGGTTACATATGTGCCCCAGGAGCAGATCGAACGGTTTCGGGAACTGCAAAACCTACCATACCGCCTTAAAACATCCTATGCCATGGGAAAGGCCCAAGAATTCTTTGACGAACTGGAGGGCAAAGTCTTCTGCTCCGTTGGAGGCTTGGACAGTATCACGCTGTTGCGGTTCCTGCGGGAACACATTGATCCGAATATTCCAGGCGTTTCAATATCCGTGCTTGAAGATAAGTCTATTCAGCGGATACATAAACAACTCGGCAACATGGTCTTTCTCAAACCCTACAAAAGCAAGGTGCAGGTTATCCGTGATCATGGCTATCCCGTGATTAGCAAGGAGAAAGCCGGCAAAATACAACTCCTTCAGAACCCTACAGAGAAGAACGCAACAGTACGTCATGCCATTATGACAGGAGAAACCGGGGCCTATGGTGGTTGGCGTAAGGGTACCAAAATGAAGCTGCCTAAGAAGTGGCTGGAGCTGTTTGCTGGTCCGGAGAATGAGAAGTATGGCACCAACTACCAGACTGCCCCGTTTCGTGTATCTCCGGACTGCTGCTATCACATGAAAGAGAAGCCAGCGGATGATTACGCCAAACAGAGCGGTCTTAAGCCTTATATGGGTTTAATGGCCAGTGAGGGCGGGCAGCGCGAAAAAGCCCTGATCAAAAATGGCTGTAATTATTACGGAAAAACGGTGGTGCGCAGCTGTCCATTTGCGATATTCCAGCGTGATGATATTCTGCAACTTGCACTCGACCTGGACGTGCCCGTACCTGAAATATACGGCGAAATAAAGCGCTATCCTGACGGGCACCTGGATACCACCAAGGCGAAGCGTACCGGCTGCACCATGTGTGGATTTGGGATTCATATTGAGAAGCGTCCGCACAGGTTTGATCGGTTACGAGAGACTAATCCCAAGGAATGGAGATTTTGGATGTATGACATGGGCTGGGGCAAGGTGCTGGACTACATCGGGGTGAAATGGGAGAACGAGTATGATCCCGGCCCGGAGCAGCCCAGCATGTTTGAGGAGGCGATAGTGTGAAGGAATACACAGTGGCACATTTCTATAGCGGTAGCGCGGGAGGGGCGTTAGGCTTCCAAAGAGCCCGGGGAGAGAACCGCGGCATTGTTGCCCTATTTCGTACATTATACGGGATCGATTGTGATCCGGAATCCTGCCAGGATTTTGAGGCTTTAACGGGCTCCCGGGCCGTACATATGGATTTGTTTTCGCGCGAGGATTATATCGCTTTTCACGGGCAACTCCCGCCGACAGACTGGAAGGAAGTAAAACCTGCAGATATACGCGATGCTGGCCAGGGTGAATATCCTGATGTTGTTTTCATGAGTCCACCCTGTAAGGGTTTCAGTGGTCTGCTGCCCAGCGCAAAGAGCAAGAGCGAAAAATACCAAGCCTTGAACCGTCTGGTGGTCCGCGGGCTACAGCTGCTCCTGGATGCCTATCACGACAATCTGCCGACTGTGATCATGATTGAGAACGTGCCACGGATAACCAGCCGGGGCAAATTCCTTTTAAAAGAGGTTAAACATCTGCTGGGATCTCACGGCTATGTGTTTCATGAAGGCACGCACGACTGCGGGGAATTAGGTGGACTGGGCCAGCACAGGAAGCGGTACCTGCTCATTGCGCGGCATCAGGAGAAAATGCCCAGTTTTATTTATCGGCCAGGGCGCAAGAGGGTTAAAACCATCGGTGAGGTGATAGGTCCTTTACCCATGCCGGATGATAAGACCCTGGGACCAATGCACCGACTGCCCAGGCTGCAGTGGAAAACTTGGATACGCCTGGCCCTTATCCCAGCCGGGGGAGATTGGCGGGACTTGCAGGATTGTAGTGGATACCAAATCGAGTATGTTTTGCGGGACGGCAGCGGCTGGCAAGTGGCGCCCTGGGATGACGCGGCAGGAACGGTTGTCGGAAATGCCCGGGTTGGTTGTTCAAACGGGGTGGCGGCCATAGCGGACCCGCGGCTCCCGGACAGGGACACCAGGCACCCGGGAACCTATCAGGTAGTGAAATGGGATGAAGCCTGTCCCTGCGTGACAGGCACTAGGTTTGGAAGCGGCGCGCCGGCCATATCAGACCCCAGATTAAATCTTAAAGACGGCCATCAGGCTCTTTATCGGGTGGCTCCCTGGGATAAACCTATTTCAACTGTTAGCGGCTCTGTGAGCGTAAGCAGCAGCAACGCAGTTGGGGCAGTAGGCGATCCCCGCCTAAATTGTAGCCCTCGCAACGGCACTATGGGAGTCCAGGATTGGGAGAAACCAGCCGGCACAGTAATAGGAGCCGGGGATATTCATGCGGGTGCCGCAGCGGTGGCTGACCCCAGGATTCCGGCCGACAATAAAAGTCCAGATCCGCCTCCGGTGATCATCGCCCTGGACGGTACTTGGCACAGGCCGCTTACCACATTGGAACTTGCAGCGCTTCAGGGATTCCCTCTTGTTATGCCTGATGGCCGGCCGCTCACCCTGGCAGGCAAGTCTAATGCGAGATGGCGGGAGAGAATCGGGAACGCAGTACCCCCGCCTGCCGCTGAGGCGATGGCGGAGGAGATTCTCAATGCCCTGCTGGCAAGTGAGATTAAAGATGAGTGGCGTCTCAGCGCGTCCGGTATATGGGTGGTGCCTGGATATAGTGAAGTATCGGAATCATTTAGGGGGGCACTGAGTTGAAAGACACCTTCTATTTCTCCCATGACAGCAATGCCAGTCAGGACCCTAAGATACTCGCTATGCGAAGTGTTTACGGGTGGCTTGGATACGGGTGGTATTGGATGTTCGTCGAAATGATGCGGGAACAGGAAGACTACCGCCTGAATATTGAAGGCAAGTATTCCTTTCATGCGTTCGCATTGCAAATGCAATGCACAGAAGAAGAGGCACGGAAATTTATTTCCGACTGTGTTAATGAGTTCAAATTATTCGAATCAGACGGCATAAATTTCTGGTCAAAATCTCTTTTAAAACGCATGGAAAAGAAGGAAGCCAAGTCCTATAAAGCCCGGCAATCAGCTAAAGCTAGGTGGGATAATGCGAACGCATTGCAAACGCAAAGCGAAGGCAATGCTATAAAGGAAAGTAAAGTAAAAGAAAATAAAAATAACCCCCCTATAATCCCCCCCTAAAAAAACCTTTGGAGAATTCGTCCAGCTAACCGATGATGAGCATCAGCGCTTGTTGACTGACTTCGGAGAGCAGGACTTAAACCGCATGATTGAAATACTGGATATTTATCTTGGGCAGAGCAAGAAAAACCTCAGGAAATACACCAGTCATAATCATGTGCTGCGCGGATGGGTACAGGACAAGCTGCTCGAGGAAAAAAGCAAGGGTCGGGCTAGTCCCGGTAACCGCTACTCCAAAGAGGCCATGATTGACCAATATTTCTCGGGAGGATAGCCATGGACAAAAAGCAGACCGCCGAATTTATGAAAAAGCTGGTCGGGGCATATCCCACCTTTGAACCAACACCTATGCGCATGGAGCTATGGACCGAAATGATGGCTGAAATAACGTATGACCAGGCTATTAAAAGGCTAAGGCAGTACATAGCAGTGAACCGGTTCCCACCGAGCATTGCAGATATACTCAACCCTGATGAAGCCAACCGGAGGCGGCAGCCGGATACATACACGCAGAGCGTCCATGCCATCATCAATGGCGGCTTTGAAATATACGACCCGACCAAACATTGAGGTACAACCTATGTTGGATTTCATACAAGCATACATAAAGCCTGGGCCGCCTGATCAGGACTGCAAAGTCTTCAGGGACGGGCAGTTAGTGAAGGTCATGCCAGCATTTCCTGACGGATGGGATGACTGGAAGAATAACAAGAAGCAACATGGATTTAAGGGCAGAAAGGAGAATAGCACAGTGGCGAAAACGCGCATTCCGTGGGTTGATATGTGGCCAAAGTGCCTTGAACTCTTTGAACAAGGCCTAACGAAAAAAGAAGTGTCCGAGGAATTGGGCATACCGGGTCACCGGCTGAAAGCCAAGATTGACGAGGAAAAAGAATTAAACGGCTGGGTACCGCCATGGGAGAAGGAACTCCAGCAGATACAAGACAGCAATGGCTTTGCGACCGAGGACGATAAACCGATAAAATACACGATCACAGAAGCACCGGCATATGTAGATCACTATCCCAAAATTGAAATGGACCCAGAGTCGATTATGAACGCCAACTGCAAGATCGCTATGGCCCAGGTGAACAGCTTATACAAAAACCCTATTGCTGTACACCTGGTTAAAGACTTGATTAGCAAAGGGTTGATATGAATCAATAGGGAGGGGAGCTTTTGAGTGTAAAAATAACTGACCATATTTGCGAACGCTATGCCGAAAGAATACTAGGAATCCCACCCGCTAATATACCTAAATATGTGGCAGAAAACCGACCTCTGGTAGCTCAGGAGATTCAGGATTTAGTACAAAACGCCATCTTAGTATATAGGGGACAAATTGGACAGGCCCAGTCCCCGGCCAGTTATTACGTATGCGGCGATATTATACTAATACTGAGTTTTGAAAGCAAGAAGGCCATAACTTTGTACCGCCCAGACTTTGGTTACCCGGGAGCGGTGAACCGTAAAATGGTACGGGCACTTACCCAAGAAATTCATAAGAATCAACGCCGGTTAAAAGAAATAACGCCGGGGGTAGAAAAGCGGATTAATTGCAGGAAGGAAAGGGTTAAAGCAATAGATGCCCAGCTGGCAAAGTACCGGAAGCGGATAGAGAAACTCGAAGTGGAAAAGAAAAAAGCTAACCGGCAGATCTGGGCTCAGAATTCGAGGTCCGAGGACATTAACCAGGAAATTGTAACCCTGGCCACCAAGCTGGTGCGAGGTGGGAAAGAGTTATGTTATATGGCGGGCAAGGGCATGAAAAATACTAAAGTTTAATTGCACAGTCTGTTAAGAAAGCGACATAGAAGGGGGATTAAATCACATGGAGATGTTTGGTAGAAAATTGACAAGCGAACACTTAAAGGGATTTGTGGAAGGTCACGCTAAAGATGGTCAGATAACAATGCCTAAAGAGTGGGCATTGGAAATAATTAAAGCCTACGAAGAAAAGCAGGAGCGTGACGCAACAGAACAATGGCTTAATGATATAAATAATCCTTTAGAACCGATAAAAGTTAGGTCTGCTTTGGAATCAGAAATCATTAAACTAAATTATCGCAAAGAACATAACCCCAAAAGCATCAGTGAATTAGATATTACTATTATTGCTGTATTGGCAAAAGAATTAGGCTGTTATAAAGCGGAGGCGATGGAATGATTAATTATGATAAATTGCCGTCCAGGGGCAAAGAAACCTCTGATGGAGAGAAAACAAAAAATCATGGAATATCTTGCGGTGGCAGATGTTACGTGTTTTACGATGAAAACAGATGGTATCGCGTGGAGTGTGAAAAATGCGGGACGCTCGTCAAGTACAGAACCAATAGCTTAGATTTAGCAATCAAAATATGGAATGATATGCCCGACATAGTAGGGATGGGATAGTATCACATTCCAAATATTATGCGAAGGAGGAGTAAGTTGGTGGCATTACCTTTGTTGATTGCCAAACAGAAAAATAGGCCCATACTTCCAGATGATTATAAATTAGGATGGTTATTTCAAGATGAGAAAGAAGGTTACTGGATGATATGGGGAAGCTGCAAAAACAAAGAAACCGCTTTGTCTGCGGCTAAAGAAGTATTAGAAAAGCAGGGGGCCCGGGACGTTTTTATTTCTGAAATGCCTTTGTTAAAACAGCTAACAAAAGAGCAGATTAGTAACTTTTTAAAAGTATCAATTTAATCTTGCAAAGAATTATACAAAGAAAGTCTAGTTGCTCGTTTGGTTGGAGCGGAAGATTAGGCGACACTGACGAAAGGGGGCTAGCAGGTGGAAGCCAAACGGATAAAAAAGCCTAAATGGTACCGGCAGACAGAGCGGCTGCTAAAAGCGCATAAGTACCTGCCAATCGAGATCGACAACATCAGGCTGCAGATCCGTATGAACCAGCTAGCCGGCCCCACTATTGTCCAACCGCTACGGGAAATCGTTACTCAGCACATGCAAACTGGATCCTCTCCCACCGAGCGGGAGTATATCCTACAGGAAGGCCTGGCTGAGAAACTGGAGCGGAAGCAGATCCTGTTGCAGATGCTGGACAACGTTGTGAAAACATTCAGCCCCGAAGAACACCTGGTATATAAACTCAGATATGAATCCGAAAAGCGGGAAAAAGAGGTATATACCAAGCTACAGATGAGCCGCAGCTCCTACTTCGAACTGCAGCGCCAGACGGTAATGAAGGCAGCCAGGCTGCTCGGGATCCCGATTCCGCATGAAGACCAACCACCAGAATGGACCGGCGAACTATTCACAAAATGCGCCGGACATTTTCCGGACTAAAACCGGACTAATTCCGGACATTATACGGACTCTTTTACCAGATATAGGTGTTATACTGATAACGTGGATATCGAACATAGAAGCTTGGCCCTGGCAGCACCCAGGGCTTTATTTTGGAGTGATAGTAGTGAATAGCGTTGAACCTATACGTGATTCGGTAATAGTAGAGGATATTACCGGTTATCTCAAACAGCGGAACCTTAGGGACTTCATTATGTTTCTCCTGGGAATATATACAGGACTTCGTATTTCAGATATTTTAAAACTGCGGGTACGAGATGTACGCAATAAAGACTACATCTCAATACGAGAGAAGAAAACCCGGAAAGAAAAGAAATTTGAAATACATCCAATATTAAAACGTGAGCTGGCAGAGTATACCCGGAATAAAGAACCGGATGAATATCTGGTGAAGAGTAGAGAAGGAGTGAACCGGCCTATACGCCGGGAGAGAGCTTATCAAATTCTTCAAGCCCTGGCTGTAATCTATAACTTAGAGAGTGTAGGTACTCATACCCTGAGGAAAACATTCGGGTATCATTTCTATCAACAATATAAAGATGTTGCTACTCTTCAGCGTATTTTTAATCATTCGCATCCTTCGCTGACCTTAAGGTATATTGGCATAGAGCAGGAGGGTATTAATAAAGCAATTAAAGGCTTTAGAATCTATTAAAGCATCTTTTATGGCATGGGTTTAACATAACAAGGCTATGTTAAACTCCTTTTAAGTAATAGCCTCTAAGCATGGTGGCAATGGGCTCGACTGATACCAGCCGAGTTTAACACAATATAAGATATGAGTAACTCAACACCCCAGAAAAAGGAAAAAGGCGGGTCCTTCTGGGGTTTTTTGGCCTGCGGGTAAGCATAACCCCGAGAAACACCTAGTAACAGGCCTAAAAGTTGAGGTTCGGATTCAGAAAGGGAAGAGACCATGGCAAAAAAACCAGAGCAAAATATTTCTTGTACTACCAGTGAACTGGCTAAAATTTTGGGCGTCTCAGACCGTCGCGTTCAGCAACTAGTAACTATGGGTGCTTTCCCACGGCTGGATCGGGGGAAGTACGATTTACCTACCGTGGTACAGTCATATATCTCATTTATAAGATCCCAGTATGAAAATGTTTGCACTGAAGAGTTGGACCTACGGACAGAGAAAGCCCTGCTTACCCGAGCACAAAGAAAAAAGGTTGAGTTAGAATTAAAAATAATGCAGGGGGAACTACACCGATCAGAAGATGTAAGGCAGGTAATGAATGATATGTTGGGGGCTTTTCGGGCCAGGTGTTTATCTATTCCCACCAAGGCAGCTCCCCGAGTGAAAGGGAAAGACCTGGCTGCCGTTAAAGATGTATTAAAAAAGGAGATATATGAGGCGCTCTCTGAGCTGGCAGATTATGACCCGGAAGTGTTTTATAAACAGAGCAAGGATAAGTTAGTTGTTGAAGATTTGGAGGCAGATAATGAAAAGAAACCGGTAGAGAGGAAGCGGCAGAATGGCCGTAAAAAAACCAAGGAATAACACGTTAACTCTCTATAAAGAGATAACCCAGGTGGTGGCTCCGCCACCTGATTTAATTATATCGGAATGGGCAGACCAAAACCGAAGATTATCTGCTGAATCATCAGCTGAACCCGGCCAGTGGAGAACTGACCGGGTTCCTTATTTGCGGGAAATAATGGAGGCCATTAGTGATCCTTTAATTGAAACAGTAATAATCATGAGCAGTTCACAGGTAGGGAAAACGGAGGCCTTATTAAATACTGTAGGGTATCATGTCGATTATGACCCGGCCCCTATAATGTATATTCTGCCAACAGTGGATTTTGCCAAGACATTTTCCAAGGACCGCCTTGCTCCGATGATTAGGGATACCCCGGCGCTAACTGGCAAGGTAAAAGAGGTGCGCAGCCGGAATAGTGAAAACACGCTACTACATAAGAAGTTCCCAGGAGGGCATATAACTCTGGTTGGAGCGAATGCTCCTACCGGTTTGGCCAGCCGCCCTATTAGGATTCTTCTTGCTGATGAGGTAGACAGGTTCCCTATTAGCGCAGGGACAGAGGGTGATCCCCTAACCCTGGCTGAGAAAAGAACTACTACTTTCTGGAACCGTAAAATGGTTTATGTGTCCACTCCCTCTATTAAGGGTGTAAGTAGAATAGAAGCCGCTTATATGAATAGCACACAGGAGAAATGGTGTTTGCCGTGTCCTGAGTGCGGAGAACACCAACCACTTACATGGGCGCAGATTCACTTTGATGATGTTACCCATGAGTGCCTGTACTGCGGTGCCCGGCATAACGAGACAGAATGGAAAAATGGAGAAGGAAAGTGGATTGCTAGTAACCCCGAGGCAGATTCACGAGGATTCCACTTAAACGAGTTGAGCAGCCCCTGGAAAAGATGGGAAGTTATAATTGCTGATTTTAAAGATGCCCAGAAAGAGGCTAAGCGTGGCAATAAAGAAATGCTTAAGGCTTGGGTAAATACTACCCTGGGTGAGACATGGGAGGAAAAAGGCGAAACAGTCGAAACTGGCGACTTAATAAAGCGCCGGGAAACATATAACTGTGACTTACTGGATGATGTACTTATACTTACCGCCGGCGTTGACGTTCAGGATGACCGTTTTGAGGTTGAAGTAGTTGGTTGGGGCGTAGGCCGGGAGAGCTGGGGAATTGAGTACCGGGCTATTTATGGAGACCCAGGCCAGCCGACCGTATGGAAACAACTTGATGAATTTTTGAGCCGTACATGGTCTTTTAAAGATGGTATAAAGCTGGGATTAGCCTGTATCTGTATTGACTCTGGCGGCCATTTCACTACTGAAGTATATGATTTCTGTAAACCACGGGAGCATCGAAGAATATGGGCTATAAAAGGAGTAGGCGGAGAAGGCATACCAATTATAGGGCGTGCCACACGCAATAACCGCAGGCGGGCTGCTCTATTTCCTATCGGGGTAGATGGGGCAAAAGATTTATTATTGTCTCGATTAAAAGTTGAAGAAAAGGGGCCTGGTTATTGTCATTTTCCCAGGGAACAGGACAAGGGTTATGACCAGGCCTTTTTTAATGGTCTTACCTCGGAGCAAAGGGTTCTTAGATACCACAAAGGAAGACCCAAGGTGGAGTGGTTAAAACGTCCCGGCACTCGCAATGAACCGCTGGACTGCCGTAACTATGCCACCGCAGCATTGGAGATATTAAATCCCAACCTGGAGGCGCTGGCCATAGCCCCCAGAAAAGACTATTTAAAGCAAAATGCCCCGATGACCGGAGCTCCAAAACCTAAAAGGCGCCGCGTGGTCAGTCGAGGTATAACTGTATAGAAAGGAGGGGTGGCATGCCTGCATGGACACTACAACAGGCTAAAGAGCATTTGCATGCTTGGATGGAGGCCGAACTTGCTATATCAACCGGGCAAATGTACCGGATAGGCAGCAGAACATTATCTCGTGCAGACCTGGCTCAAGTTAAAGAGCGGATTCAATTCTGGTCTCAGGAAGTTGCGCGGTTAGAAAGAGGCAGCGGTGGAGCCCGGGTCATGCGTGCTGTGCCGCGCGATTTATGAATATTATTGATAAAGCAATTACAGTCATTTCCCCAGAGCGCGGCTTAAAACGCCTGGCAGCTCGAAAAGCTCTGAAAGTTTTTAATACCGGATATTCAAATCATGGGGCCAGTAAAGGGAAAAAGTCTTTACTCGGCTGGATAGCCAGGGGCGGCACGCCGGACCAGGACATTACAGATAATCTGGAAGTTCTGAGAGAGCGTTCCCGTGACCTCTTTATGGGGGCTCCCCTTGCTACAGGAGCATTAAAAACCTACCGTACCAATGTAGTAGGGGCCGGGTTATATCTTAACTCCCAGATCGATGCAGAGTTTCTGGGCTTAGATGAAGCAGACCAATGGGAACGTACAGCAGAACGGGAGTTTAATCTGTGGGCTAAGACCTGTGACGCCTCGCGCATGATGGATTTTTATGAGCAGCAGGCTTTGGCTTTCTTGGCAATGCTAATGAGTGGGGATGTTTTTGTTGCATTACCCTTGATTAATCGCCCGGGCGATCTCTATGATCTTAAAATCGCACTGATTGAAGCTGACCGGGTCAATAATCCCCCAGGAGTCAATAACCCTAATATACGTGGTGGTATTGAAGTTGACCAATGGGGCGCACCTACAACCTATTATGTAGCGCAAAAACACCCATTGGACATGACCCAGGGGAAGATTGAATGGAAGCCCGTACCTGCTTTTGGTTCTAAAACCGGTCGCAGAAATATTCTACATTTACTTGAGATGGAACGCCCAGGCCAACGCCGGGGAGTTCCAGTGTTGGCTCCGGTGATTGAAAGTCTAAAACAGCTTTCACGATATAGCGAGGCTGAATTGGCTGCAGCCGTGGTTAGTAGCATGTTCACTGTTTTTATAACATCCAATAGTCCCGATCAACCCCTGGGTGAGGGAATACCTTATGACCAGCAGGTAGATACCGGCGATGATAATAGTTATGAACTGGGAAGTGGCGCAATAATTGCCCTTGGACCTGGAGAAGAAGTAAAGGAGACTAATCCATCACGCCCCAATACCGCATTTGATGGGTTTGTAACTTCAATGTGTCGGCAAATAGGTGCAGCATTGGAAATACCACATGAGCTACTGATCAAACATTTTACCGCCAGTTATTCAGCCTCGCGGGCTGCACTATTGGAGGCCTGGAAGTCGTTCCGAATGCGTCGGGCCTGGATGGTCAGTAAGTTTTGTCAGCCGATATATGAGGAGTTCCTTTTTGAGGCTGTAGCCCGGGGGCGTATAGAAGCCCCCGGGTTTTTTGATGACCCGGCTATACGGGAAGCCTACTGCGGAGCTGAGTGGAATGGCCCTAGTCAGGGGCAGCTGGATCCCCTGAAGGAGGTAAATGCCGCAAAGATCAGGGTGCAAGAGAGTTTTTCCACACGGGCACGAGAGGCGGCCGAACTTACCGGTAGCGACTTTGAGCGCACCGTTCGGCAGCGAATAAAAGAAGAGCGAGTTATGAGGGAAGGAGGTCTACTAAGTGCCGAAAGTAAAAAAACCCTATTGGACAATCAAGGCAGCGACTGAGAATAAGCCCCCAGAGCTACTGCTGTATGGGGAGATAGCAAATGAATTATGGTGGGGTGATGAGACTACCCCAAAACAGTTGGCCGAGGATTTAAAGTCGCTGGGTGATATTGATGAGTTGATTGTTAGAATCAATAGTCCCGGAGGCAATGTATTCGCTGGCCAAACCATTTATTCCTTACTGAAGAGTCACAAGGCGAAGATAACTGTTTATATCGATGGTTTAGCCGCCAGTGCTGCAAGCGTGGTAGCCATGGCCGGAGATGAAATTATTATGCCCCGCAATGCGATGATGATGATTCACAACCCCTGGCTCATGGCAATGGGTGATTCACGTGAGCTCAGGAAGGCTGCTGATATGCTGGATCAGGTGCGAGAAACCATTATTGTAGCTTATCAGAGCAAGGCCGTAGATATGGAAAAAGATAAATTGATAGAGCTTATGGATGACGAGACTTGGATGACGGCCGATGAGGCATTAGAATATGGCTTTATTGACAAGGTGGATGAGGCAAATCAGGCTGCTGCCTCTATTAAAGGCGACCATTTGGTGGTGAATGGCCTTAATTTCGACCTGTCCAGGTATCAAAATCGGCCCAAACTGCCGGAAAATAAACCGAAGGAGGAAGAGCAAGTGGAAATTACCCTGGAAATTCTAACAGAAAAAGCCCCGGAACTGCTGGCTCAGATAAAACAGCAGGCACATAACGAGGGCAAAGAGACAGGTATTAAGGAAGAGAGGGAGCGCTTTAAGGCCCTGGCTGATCTTGAGGCTCCTGGTTGCGAAGAAATTCTAAATAAGGCTCGGTATGAAACCGGGGAGACCCCTGACCAGATAGCTGTTAGCTTGGTGGCAGTACTGAAAAAGCAGCGTACCGACATTTTAGACGCTGCACGCAATGATGCTGCAGCTTTAAATGGCATTGACGTTGGTTCCCAGGCTGCGACCGATGGTGAACAGTTGAGAAATGTTGCCGGCAAAATTGCCAAGGCTGCCAATGAAAGGAGAGGTGAAAGATAGTGGAAACCTATACCCCTGAAAAACTGTTTGCGGGCAGTGTAATGCCCAAGGTTGCAGATGTTGTAACTATCCTGGCCGGACAGAAATTAGTGCGAGGGTCTGCACTTGGCTTGGTTAAGAAGGCTGTAGGAACTATAGCAGCTCCCGAGGCCAATACCGGTGATGCTACTATAGCGACAGCTGCCTTGGCTGCCCACGCCCAGGTGGGAGTTTATACTATCACTTGTATTAATGCTCCCAGTGCTGCCAGCGCCAACGATGCAGTTTTTTCAGTGAAAACCCCCGCGGGACTTTCACTGGCTAATGCGACCCAGAATGTTGAATATACTGGAGGGCATTTAATATTCAAAATTAGCGCAGCTACTGATACCGATTCGAAGGTTGGAGATGTTTATACAATTCCTGTGGTTGCGGGATCTGAGAAGGCGAAACTGGTTGATAAAACTGCTGTTGACGGTAGTGAAAACATTTATGCCATCCTGGCCGAGGATGTTGATGCTACTGATGGTGCCAAACCAGCCCCGATATATATCACGGGAGAATTCAACCAGTCAGCGATAATTTTGGCAGATGACACTACTGTGGCTGATGTTAAAACGGCAGCCCGGGCTTTAGGCATATTCCTGAAGTCTACAGTGTCGGCATAGGAGGGAGGATAATAATGGCTATTGATATGTTTGATACCAGGACCATGCTAGCGGCGGTTGAACAGATGCTTCCGCCCAGAACTTTTTTACGGGATACGTTTTTTACTGTAACGGATGCTTTTGATACTGAAGCTGTTGATGTTGATATTGTTAAAGGTAAGCGCCGGATGGCTCCTTTTGTAAGCCCTAAACTGGCCGGTAAAGTCGTGGAGCGGTTAGGCTATACCACTCGCTCGTATAAACCACCTATGGTTAATCCTAAGATGGTCACTACTGCCGAACAACTCTTGAAGCGGATGCCTGGTGAGCCTTTGTATTCGGGATCGTCACCGGATGACAGGGCCGCTGCCCAGCTGGGCAAAGACCTGATTGAACTTGAAGACCTGATAACCCGCCGTGAAGAGTGGATGTGTGCCCAGGCACTTTTTACCGGAAAGATTCACATGGTAGGCGAAGGTGTTGACGAAGAAATTGACTTCAGTCTCACAAATAAGGAGGCCTTGGCAGATGCTAAAAAATGGTCTGCTGCCGGTACTGACCCTATTGCTGATCTTAAGCGGTGGCGTTTGGCAATTTTGAAGGCATCAGGTATAAATCCTGATATAACCATTATGAGTTCCGGGGTGGTTGATGCTTTCATGAATAATGCTACTGTACAGAAGAAATTGGATCTGCGCCTGGTAGACAGTGGGCAAATTAATCCACAGTTGTTACCCAATGGCGTTACTTATATCGGGCGGCTGGCTGAGGTCGGTACCAATATCTATAGTTACGATGAGTGGTATGTGGATGATAGCGGTAATGAGCAGCCTATGGTTCCGGTAAAAACGGTACTTATGGCCAGCAGTAATGCTCGTTTCAGTCGGTTGTATGGCGCATACGTGGACGCGGAACTAGGAGCCTTTGCTTTACCGCGCATACCCCGGAGCTGGGCCGAGAAAGACCCCTCCCAGCGTTTTGTGCAGTTGATTTCCCGTCCTATTATGGTGCCGCATCAGGTCGATAGTCTGTATGTGGCTACTGTAATATAAGCGGGGTGAAGACATGATTAAAGCACTCTGGCGTATTAATGCTGATAGGATGTACGAGCCCGGTGAGATAATCTTCGGGCTGTCTCCTTCAGAAGAAACAGAACTTGTAAACATGGGGGCTGCTGAAATCGTGGTAGAAGGAAACATAGCGGAAAATCCGGCACCAGAAACTGAAGCTCATGAGATGGTGAACCATCAGGATATAGGCATATTGGAAGCTTTATTGCAGCCCAAAACTAAAAGAGAATTACTGATTTATGCTGTTAATGCTGGAATATCTGAGGTGGATGACCGGATGAAAAAAGACGATGTCATCGGTCTTATCCTCGATGATGCCGCCCAAAATGGAATTAACATTGATGCAATGAATGATGACTTCTTGCTGGAGTTTGCCTTGGCAAACGATATCAAAGCTGATGGTCAGATGACCCGGGAGCAGCTCCTGGATGCCATAGAGAGTCATTTTGGAGGCGGCCGTGAGTAGATTTAAAGATAGCATTAATGCAGACCTGACTTCATTTATAAACCCCGATGAATTTGGCCAACTGCATGATGTGAATGGTCGGCAGATCCTGGTTGTTTTTGATGCTGATATTTTAAAGGAATA
The DNA here is from genome assembly GCA_050949825.1 of Syntrophomonadaceae bacterium. GTDB lineage: Bacteria > Bacillota > Syntrophomonadia > Syntrophomonadales > Syntrophomonadaceae > DTU019. Next base: position 27,134 of record JBMNGL010000021.1, read on the forward strand.
TGATGCTTATAGGAATCTAGTACCTACAGACGGGATTTTTACCGGGCGGGGCGTTGTTTTCATAAAAAGTTCTGACCTACCCACCCCTGCTATAGGGTCCGTATTCCGCCTGGAGGGGAAGTTATACCTTGTAATAGAGGTCTCGGAGTCAATGGGTATACTGGAGGTCACCCTGGAGGCGAATGAAACATGATTTATGTTAGTGTTGCTCAAAAAGAGCAGGTAGCCCGCCGGTTAGGTAATTTTGGTGACAAGGCCCCAGCGGTTGTTGCGCGTGCTTTGAATCGTGCTGCAACTGAAACAAGGACTAAAATTATTACGCAAACCCGGGAAGACTATTTCGTGAAGGCAGGGGATATACGGGATACTATTCGTATAACTAAAGCAACTCCAGACAGAACAAGGGTTGTTATTAAATCGCGGGGAACAAAACGAGAGTTGGCTGCATTCAAGGTAAGACCGGGCATGCCCAATCCTAAAAAACCACCCCCGGTATGGCGCGTGGCTGTTAAACGAGATGGGTTAAAAGGGTTCCCCGGAGGGTTTTTAATCAAGGGTACTTCTACCGGAAAACTTCATGTAGTCACCCGGGTAACCTCAGAACGGTATCCTATTCGTATTAGATATGGTCCAGCAGTACCCCAGATGATCGGGCAAAACCTTAGTAAAAGGGAATATAACAGGCTGATTGAGAATGAAGCTGAAAAGGCTTTTAACAAGCGTTTGGAACATGAAATTAATCGGCTTCTAGGAGGTTAATATGAATCCCGTTTTACTGACTAAGGAATTATGCGCTTTTCTAGAAACTGTATTAACTGAGTTTCTACTTGAAACAGGCAAAGGCCAGGATAAAGCCCCTCAGGTGGCAGAGGGGTGGTTGCCCCCTAAAGGCAGTTCGGATAAACCAGACTTCCCTTACGTCATTGTGCGCCTGTGTGAAGGCACGGATAGCGAGGAACGAGGCCAAGCAACCATAAAAATTATAGTCGGTACCTATAGCGAGGAAATCGAAGGTTGGAAAGATGTCGGCAATATTATAATGCGAATCAGGAATACTCTATTAATTACCAGAATACTCAACAACCGGTACCAGTTGGAATTACCGCTAAAATGGCAACTGTTCGAGGAGCAGCCTTATCCCGAATGGATAGGGCAGATAACCACTAAATGGACTATAGCCCTGCCCATTGAGCAGGTAAAGGAGGATGATTATGTCTACGAAGAATAAGAACCCGATTGAATCAGAAACGAAACCCCCTATAAAGACTAAAGCCACTGCAAAACCGCAGCGGCTTATTTATTGTGGTCCCAATATCCCTGGAGGGGCACTGCAGAAGTATGTTGTTTTTAAGGGAGGACTCCCTGGGCATCTGGTGGGGCTTATTGATAAATGTCCGGCTATTAAAGAATTACTTATTCCGGTCCCTGATTTAGCAAAAACCGAACAAGCGATATTAACCAAGGGCTCGCGTTTTAACGCGCTATATAACGATGTTGTTAAATTTATCAGAAAGGCGGTGTAAACCATGACATATAAACATGGAGTGGGTATATCAGAGATACCTGCATCTATTGTTCCACCAGCACGCACTAGCGCTGGATTACCGGTAGTGTTCGGAACTGCCCCTGTGAATCTAACCAGTGATCCGGCACCCGCTAACAAACCAGTATTATGTTACAGCTATAAAGAAGCGGTTGAAGCGTTTGGTTATTCTGCTGACTGGGAGAGCTATACTTTGTGTGAGTTCATTTACTCCCATTTTGCATTGTTTAATGTAGCCCCAGTAGTGCTGGTTAATGTATTGGATGAAACCGTGCATAAAACTGAAGTTTTAAGCGAAGCTGTCGCTATCACTGCCGGGGAAGGCAAGCTAAAAGAATTGGGTGTAATGCTGGGCACGGTAGTACTTAAAAACGAGACTACTCCCTACGCCAAAGATACTGACTACACATTGGCTTTTGATGAGGATGGATATGTAGTAGTGAGCGCGGTTGAAGGTGGAGGTATAACTGAAAACACAGTAACGGCAACCTATACTAAACTCGATCCTACCGCAATAACTGCAAGCGATATTATAGGGGGCATTGATGTTGATACTGGCGCCAAAGAAGGCCTTGAGCTTATCAATGAGGTTTTCCCGCGCTACCGGCTGGTACCCGGTCAAGTCTTAGCGCCAGGATGGTCACATGATGCTACAGTAGCGGCCGTTATGAAGGCAAAGGCAAGTAATATTAATGGTCACTTTAAGGCCATATCATTGGAAGATGTGCCTACTGACACAATAAAGAAATACTCTGATGTGGCAGCCTGGAAAAACAATAACAACTACACCAGCACATATGAAACCGTCTGCTGGCCAAAAGTTAAAATGGGAGAAGGACATTTTCATTTTTCTACTCAACTTGCCGGCGTTATCTGTCAAACAGACAGTGAAAATGAGGATATCCCCTATATGTCCCCTTCCAACAAGAGCCTACAGGCAAATGGGGCAATACTTGCAGATGGAACTGAAGTAATACTAGGCCCTGAAGAAGCTGCATATTTGAATGGGCAGGGGATAGTTACAGCTTTGAATTTCATTGGAGGCTGGAAGGTTTGGGGAAATCGTACCGGATGTTATCCGGCTGTCACGGATCCGAAGGACGCCTTTATACCTATTCGCCGTATGTTCAACTGGATCGGGAATACGCTTACTCTAACGTTCTGGAGTAAGATTGATAACCCGGCTAACCGGCGCCTAATTGACACTGTTGTGGACAGTGCAAACATCTGGCTTAATGGCCTGGCAGCCCGGGGCTTCATCATGGGGGGGCGCGTGGAGTTTTTACAGGATGAAAACCCCATCACGGATTTAATGGACGGGATACTGCGTTTCCATGTATATGCAACTCCGCCGAGCCCGGCCCGGGAAATAGACTTCATTATTGAGTATGACCCGCAGTATCTGGCTGGATTGTTTGCGGCTTAAAGGAGGGGAAACAAGTGAATCCAGTACCGGAAAAATTAATTAGCTACCGAGTATATTTGGAAGGCAATGACCTTCTAGGTGTTGCTGATGTTCAACTGCCCGACCTGGAGCCTTTGACAGAAACCGTAAAAGGTGCCGGTATTGCTGGAGAAGTAGAAAGCCCGGTGTTAGGACATTTTGGCAGCATGAACTTAACGCTTAACTGGCGTACAATAGAGAAATCTGTGGTGGTGCTGTCGCAACCAAAAGCTCACGCTTTAGATTTAAGAGGGTCTCAGCAAGTATATGATGCCTCTGCAGGACAGTATAAGACGGTACCGGTGCGCGTTGTAGTAAGAGCAATACCAAAGAAAACGGGTATTGGTAAATTTGAAGTGGGCGTCACAACTGATACTTCCAATGAATTTGAAGTTACATACCTAAAAATATTTATTAATGGACGCCGGGAAGTGGAAATTGATAAGTACAACTATATCTGCTATATAGCTGGCCAGGACTTTTTGGCCAGTATACGGGCAGACCTCGGATTGTAGGGAGGATACTGACAAATGGCAGAACAGAATCAGCGAGTAAAACTATCAAAGGTTAAAACTTGGGAAGATGTAGAGTATGATGCATTATTTTTGGACTTGGAAGGATTGACGGGAAACGATTTACTCCAGGCAGAAAAGGAATACGCATCTGAGGGAGGCACAGCACCGGTTGTTGAACTCAATAAAGGATACCTATCCCTCGTTGCCGCCAAGGCTGCAAAGGTACCGGTTGAACTTATCAGAGACCTGCCTGCGAAAGATTTTTCCCAGGTTACTATTATGGTGCAGAATTTTTTATTGGGTTAGGCCTGGATAAAGAGCCCGCCCGCAATATTCGGAGGATAGCGGCGAAGTTGGCGCAGGCCGAAACCTATACTCCTATCCCGTATTGGCTATGTTTAACGCTTAGAGAATTAGATGAGTGGCTTATAGTTCTTGCGAAATTGAGGTGAGGTTGTGGCTAAAAAAGTATACGAAATAGCTTTTGAGCTGGCCGGGAAGGTCAGCTCTTCGTTTTCATCCAGCTTTATGGCTGCAACCAAAAACGCCAACCAACTGGATCAGCAGATTAAGAAACTGAATACTGCTCAGGATAAAGTTACCCGGTTTCGTGAGTTTAAGAAGGAAATCGGGGATACTGAGAAACGGTTCCAAACTGCCCAAGCTGAAGTTAACCGTTTAGCCAAGGAGCTTCGACAAGCAGAAAAACCAACCCGGGAAATGGAGCGAGCATTTGAACGAGCTAAGCGTGAGGCAGGAAGTTTCAAGAACAAGTTAACGAGCCAGCGGAGTGAGCTCCAAACTTTGCGGAGCTCACTATCTGAAGCAGGGGTATCTACGAGAAACCTGACCAGTGATAACGCCAAACTTGCCCGTGAACTAGACAGGGTTACTGCTGCGAAAGATAAACAGAACCGGCTACGGGGAGCAATAGAAACCAACGAGGCTGCCAAGGGGAGGTACCGTGGGCAACTCCTGGATACAGTTGCTCTGGCTGCTGCAGTAGCTGCACCTGTGAAGGCTGCAATAGACTTTGAGTCTTCTATGGCAGATGTTAAGAAAGTAGTAGATTTTGATACGCCACAGCAATTTAAAGCCATGGAAAAAGATATTTTAAGTATGACTCGGACTATTCCTATGACAGCGGACCAGTTAGCCCAGATAGTAGCTGCCGGTGGTCAAGCAGGAATTGAAAAAGAGAACCTTACCGCTTTTGCGGAGAGTGCAGCTAAAATGGGTGTTGCTTTTGATATCAGCGCCGATGAAGCTGGACAAATGATGGCTGGGTGGAGAACAGCTTTCCGGATGAACCAAACAGATGTAATAGAATTAGCTGACAAAATCAACTATTTAGGCAATACAACGGCAGCAAGTGCTCCTAAAATATCTGCAGTAGTTACCAGGATAGGCCCCCTGGGTGAAGTAGCAGGTCTTGCATCAGGTGAAATAGCAGCACTAGGCGCCACCTTAGTAGGGATGAATATATCCGAAGAAATTGCCTCTACCGGCATTAAAAACCTGATGCTGGGATTAACAGCAGGTACAGCTGCTACAAAGAAACAGCAGAAAGCATTTGCTAGACTAGGATTTAATGCAGAGACTCTGGCCGAAAAGATGCAGACAGATGCCCAGGGAGCGATTTTTGATGTTCTACAGGCGATTAAAAAATTGCCAGAAGCGACTCAGGCCTCAATTTTGACTGAACTATTTGGAAAAGAATCGGTTGGTGCTATAGCGCCCCTGTTAACCAACCTTGAGGAGTTAGAAAAAAACATGGGCAAGGTCGGTGACGCTAGTCAGTATGCAGCCTCGATGGAGGCAGAGTTTAAAGCGAGGTCTGAAACGACTGAAAATGCCTTGATACTTGCGAGTAATGCAGCAAAGGAAATGGGAATTAGCGTAGGGAGTATACTTTTGCCTCCACTAGCACAAGGGGCACAGGTACTGGCTAAAGTAGGTGCCAAGGCGGCTGAATTTGCTGAGAAACATCCAGGTCTTGCGAAAGCCATCGTATACTCAACAACAGCAGTAATTGGCCTTAAAATAGCCAGTGTTGCCCTGGGGTACGGCTGGACCCTTTTAAAGGGTTCAGCATTAAGCCTGGCATCAACTATTACTAAGGTAACATCAGGTCAGGCATTGCAAAGCGCAGCGGCGGGCATAGGACAGGCTAAAGCTATTGCGGTGACTATAGCAACTAAGGCATGGGCAGCAGCCCAATGGCTCTTAAATGCGGCATTAACTGCAAACCCCATCGGGCTAGTTATTGTTGGAATTGCCGCGTTGGTGGCTGGCCTAGTATTGCTTTATAAAAAAAGCGACAAAGCCAGGGAAGTAATGGACAAACTTTGGCGCGGCATTAAAACGGGCGTTGCCGATGCAGTAAATTGGGCAATAGATGAAATTAATAAACTTATAGAGAAATTAAACAAAATACCCGGAGTATACATATCAACAATTAATGAAGTAAGTGTTAAGCCTATCCCAAATAGAACCAGTGTAGCAGGCTTCAGGGCGTTAGATGCACAATATCAGAAGCCTGGTCAAAATGCCACCGGTACCCGTAATTGGGGAGGAGGATTATCCCAGGTAAATGAACGTGGCGGGGAAATTATTGATTTACCCAGAGGAAGTAGGGTATATCCTCATGATGTGTCCATGGCTATGGCTCGGGGAGTAGGACCTGAAAACCTTACTATTCATGTCCACATCGACGGCGGAAGTCTTGATGTACGCAAACAGGCACAACAAGGGGTACGGATGGGTCTAAGTGAGTTTACTTCTTTAATGAGAGAATGGAAAAGACAAGAGGCCAGAGTAGCTTATTAGCAGGGAGCACAGATATGGCAAATACTTATTCTACTCAACAAGGTGATACATGGGACTTAGTGGCTCTTCGCACACTAGGGAGTGAAAAATATATGACTGTTCTCATGGAGGCCAACAATAAACACCGTGAGACAGTCATATTTTCGGCTGGCGTTAAGCTGGTAATACCAGATATTGACACACCTATTCCAGCTACACTTCCACCTTGGAAGAGGTGAGAGCATGAACACTGCCCAACTAGCACGGCGCTCCAAGTTGTTATTGATATATAACCATAAAGACATTTCCAGTGCAATTGACAGATATCTATTAAATTTTACCTATACTGACTACGCAAACGGTAAAGCAGACGATCTACAGATTACCCTTGAGGACCGTGAGGGTCTATGGCGGTCTGATTGGTTCCCAGGAAAAGGGGCTCGTTTATGGTCAGGATTGGCGGTAAATAACTGGAATGAGAACCAGTACAGCGAAGGAGTATCTCTTGGCATTTTTGAAATAGACGAAATTGATCTAAATGGACCCCCTGATACCGCTGCCTTGAAGGCTACGTCAGTTCCTATTACCAGTTCCCTTAGTGGCGAGACTAAAACCAGAGCCTGGGAAAATACCAGGCTGTCAGTTATTGGGGCAGACATTGCCCGCCTTGCTGGTATGGAACTGTTTTACGATACTGATGATGATCCGGAGTATGACCGCATTGAACAGACAGAACAGGCGGACCTGCCGTTTTTGCAGAAACTCTGTGAAGATGCTGGGTTGTCCTTAAAAGTGACCGGTATGCAGTTGGTTATCTTTGATGACAGTAAATACGAGCAGATGCCCCCAGTGAAGACTATTAAGCGGGGTGCATCAAATATAATATCTTACTCTGGTAGATCTCAGACCAGAGAGATTTACTCGGCTTGTAGGGTTGAGTATAAGGGTGGAAAACAAAAGGAGAATATTAGCTTTACATATGTTCCGCCTAATCGGCCTAATACTGGTAAAAATCTGGTGATAAACGAACGGGTCAGCAGCATTGCCGCTGCTGAGCGGTTAGCAAAAAAAAGATTGCGGCAAAAGAACTGTGAAGAAATGACTTTTAGTCTCAACTTGCTGGGAGACATATCTATGATGGCTGGAGTGACAATAATCCTTGAAGGCTGGGGCGTATTCGATGGTAGGTATTTTATAAATCAGGCTACACATAGCGGACCTGGATACGTTGTTGCTCTTGAATTAAGAAGGGTTTTAGAGGGCTATTAAATGAAAAGCCAGTATAAGAATATGATCCGCGTGGGCAGGGTTTCATCAATTAATCCGGCAACTGGAACTGCTCGCGTAGCCTTTGAACACCAGGGACTCGTATCAAATGATCTACAAGTGCTGGTTCCACAAACGCTTAAGAATAAAGATTATTTCATGCCTGATATTGGTGAACATGTGGTTTGTCTATTTTTGCCCACTGGGAACCAGGAAGGATTTATTTTAGGCTCAATCTATTCGAATCATGACAAGCCGGCGGTGACTGACATTAATAAGCGCCAAGTCAAGTTTTTTGATGGTACCAGGATTGAATACGACCGAAGTTCACATACACTTACTGTTTATGCAGTTGGTGCTGTAAACATTGCGGCAGCTGGTAATGTAAATATAACTGGAGATGTGAATGTAACAGGAAATGTGAATGCAAGCGGGGATGTTGCGGCGAGTGGTATTAGCCTGATTAATCATGTACACAAAGAAAATGATATAGGACAAACTACTGAACCCCCACAATGAGGTGAACTGATATGATAGGTAGCCTGGGTTTTATAGTTTTTGAGACGTCATCTGAGAAAATAAGAACATTTTCAGATTTTAAAAGATCCGGCTCTGCACGATGGGCCTCACATGAAATAGTTGGCCGAAAGCCGGTACTGGAATATCTAGGGCCAGGGGCTGAACAGATAAGCCTTAGTATACGACTTAATGTAGCCATGGGAGTTAACCCGAGTGAGTCATTAAACATATTAAGGCTGACTCGCGATATGGGTTTAGCTGTGCCATTTATATTGGATGGTCGCTCTGTATCTCCAAATCTCTGGGTTATCGAATCCATGAATGAATCATGGCAGCATATAGACAACCGTGGCAAATTGCTGGCAGCAGAAGTTGAGGTCAATCTTATGGAGTATGTTAGACCAGGAGGTATAAGCTGATGGAGTATGACGTATTGGCTCAAACGCTGGAAATTGACTTTGCTCCCAAAAATGAACTGGCTGAAATTCTGCAGAATGTCAGGACTATTATATCTACTCCTAAATATTCAGTACCCCTAAATAGAAGAATTGGATTATCTATGTTATGGCTTGATGATCCCCTGCCAGTTGCCCAGGCTAAACTTACAGCAGAAATTATATCCGAATTACCACAATGGGAACCCCGGGTACGAGTTACCCAGGTTACCTATATCCAAGATGGTATAAACGGTGTTTTGATGCCGAAAGTGAGGGTGAGGATTGCCAATGAACAACTTACCTAAGATAGAGTTTGCATCTAAAAATGTTGCTCAAATAGAGGCTGATATTATAACCCTATATGAAGCTATTGCAGAGCGGAAACTAGCGCCTGGTGATCCCGTGAGGTTATTCTTACAAGCTATTGCAGCACTGATAGCTCAACAAAGATTACTGATTGACTATGCTGCCAAGCAGAATTTACTGGCCTACGCATCTGGGGACTATCTTGATCATATAGGCGCTATAGTACGAACCGAGCGTATACCGGCACAGCCGTCAGTCACTACGCTCAAATTTACATTATCGACTGCGCAGCCACAGGCGGTAGTTATACCGGCTGGTACCAGGGTAACTCCTGACGGACAAGTGTTTTTCGCTGTGCTTACCGATACCACAGTAGCGGCCGGAACTTTACAGATTGATGTCTATGCAGAATGTACTATTGAGGGTACAGTCGGAAACGGGTGGCAGATTGGCCAGATCAATCAGCTGGTAGATCCTCTACTCTGGATTATCCAGGTGCAGAATATTACCGTCAGTTCAGGCGGATCAGATATAGAGTCAGATGATAATTATCGGCAAAGGATATATGAAGCCCCAGAAAGCTTTTCAGTAGCGGGGCCGGAAGGGGCCTATAAATACTGGGCAAGAACAGCATCAAATTTGATAAGTGATGTTGCAGTATATTCACCGGCTGCCGGTCAGGTAGAAATACGACCGTTGTTAAAGGATGGCGAGATACCGTCACAGGAGATATTAGATGCTGTGACGGCTATCTGTAACAGCAGAAGCATCAGGCCACTGACAGACCAGGTTATCGTGGCAGTTCCCCAAGTAGTTAATTATGACGTTACAATCGAATATTACGTGGAAAAGGATAGGGCTACTGAAGCATCTGCCATTCAAGTAGCGGTAACAGAAGCAGTAAATGGGTATATAGCCTGGCAGAAGGAAAGGCTAGGCCGTGATATAAACCCGTCTGAGCTCATAGCCCGGGTGATGGGGGCGGGCGCCAAGAGAACAACAGTGACAAGTCCAGTATTTACCCAGGTACAACCATATCAGGTAGCAGTAGCCGGGACTGTAACAGTTACTTATGGAGGGTTAGAAGATGCGTAACTTATCAGAGGTCCGTCTACTAGAGTTAATTCCTCCAAACCTGCGCAATGATCCTCAGATCCAGGCAGCTGCACAGGCTCTGGATGTAGAAATTAAAGCAGTCACTGAAGCCGTTCAGGGGGTTATTTTTTATTCACGTATCGATACGCTTCCTGACGAAGTAATTGATCATTTAGCCTGGCAGTTTCATGTTGATTATTATAACCCCGATTTGCCGCTAAGTGTAAAACGCACACTAGTAAAAAACTCTTTGATCTGGCATAGAACAAAAGGGACGCCAGCGGCTGTAGAAGAATTGATCACAGCTGTATTTGGTGAAGGCCAGGCAGTGGAATGGTGGGAGTATGATGGAAATCCCTACATGTTTAAGGTGGTCACCTTTAACGCCGCGGTGACAAATGAAAAGGCTCAAGAGTTTATTAGAGCTTTAAATTCTATCAAAAACGCTCGCTCATGGTTAGAGAGTGTCGAGATCACCCAAACAGAAGAGATGACACTTTATTTCGGGTCGGTAGTCCATGCAGGTGACAATCTTACATTAAGGCAGGTGGTATAGATGAGCGCCTTTGGAGGTTTAATTACAACTAATATCGGTCGGAACTTACAGGCAAAGGCTCAACTGGGCACCCCGTTACAGTTCACCAGAATGGGTTTAGGCGATGGTGAACTTGGAGGGAGCTCAATCCTGGATTTGACCGCATTAAAACATGAAGTTAAATCTCTAAACCTTGCACAGTTCCAATTAGTAACAGGCGGCAAAGCCAAAATCAGAACAGTACTATCTAATCAGGATATCATCAGCGGATTCTACTGGCGTGAAATAGGAATATTTGCTCAGGATCCTGATTTAGGGGAGATACTGTATTGTTATGGAAATGCCGGAGCCCTGGCCGAATATATTCCTGCTGGTGGCGGAGCTGATGTCATTGAAAAGGTAATTAATATAATTACTCTGATTGGTAATGCCAGTAATGTATCAGCTGTTCTCGATCAATCTCTGGCCTGGGCTACTCAACAGGACTTAGAGGATCACGCTGGCAGTAAATCAACCCATGGGATTGGGGATGGATACTACATAGCCAAAACTAGTAGTGATGATCAGTTGCCGGCATATATAGACATAAAGGGTAAACCTGAAAGCTTTACTCCAAGTGCACACAAGAACAGCCACGCCAGTGGCGGATCTGATGCGATAACGCCGGAGGACATTGGAGCAGCTCCCGCATCCGGTGTAACAGATGATATGATCGGTAGCCGGACTATATCAGATGCTACAGCGCCGACTGGGGACACCGGGAAGCCTACAACGCTGTTTGGATGGCTAGCATACATGATAAAGTCTATCACCGGAAAGTCATCCTGGAGAACCGCTCCTGTGAAGAGCATTGAGCAGATTAATACAGAAGTTACGTCGCATTTGGCTGATTATACGTTACAAGTACCATTTGCAGCGGCAACGGGTAGTGCAAACACTTATGCAGTAACACTTAACCCTGCGCCAAGTGCATTAGTTGATGGATTGGCATTTGCGGTAAAAATAAATATGGATAGTACCGGGGCATCAACTGTTAATGTTAATTCCTTGGGGGCAAAAACAATTAAAAAACCCAATGGAAATAATATGACCACATTGAAAGCAGAAAGCATTTACACTCTGAGGTATAATGGCACAAATTTTATTGTACAGGGTGAAGGGGCAAGCGGAAACGCAACTGCATCTGACCTTCTCTCTGGTAAAACAGCAAGTACAGATGCAGGTGAAATCACCGGAACCATGCCCAATAATGGTGCTTTGGGAACAATAACACCTGGAACCACAAATCAAAGCATACCTGCTGGATATACTTCTGGTGGAACTGTTGCCGGTGATGCTGATTTAATTGCTGCAAATATAAAAGCTGGAATTAATATTTTTGGTGTTGCTGGTAATTCAAATGTTGTGGACACCAGTGCTGGTGATGCAACAGCAGCACAAATATTGAATGGTAAAAAAGCATATGTTGATGGGGCATTGGTTACCGGCAATATTCCAAGTAAAGGTGCTGCAACAATTACACCAGGAACCACGAATCAAACCATAGCAGCAGGGCAATATTTAACTGGTATACAGACTATTTCGGGTGATGCTGATTTAATTGCCGGTAATATAAAATCAGGAGTAAATATTTTTGGTGTTGCGGGCACTCTTGCTTGGGAACCTACATTGGCTGTTGGTGACGGGTACATTTTGCAGGCAAATACAAATAGGAGTTTTTCAAATACGTCATATGAAAAAAAGAAGGAAATAGAAGTTAATTACGGAGGGCAAATAACCGTATACTTTGAATATGGAGTAGTTGGTAATAGTGGCAATTGTTATGCAAGAGTTTACAAAAACGGTATAGCAGTTGGAACTGAAAAATCATATTATATTTCCACGGGTACTTCGGTCACTCAAGTTTGGTCAGAAAATTTTACAGTAAACAAGGGTGATTTAATTCAACTTTATGCTAAAAAATCTGGCCTAAATACTTCTTTTGTTGCAAACTTCAAAATTGGAATATCTGGTGGATTAGTTGGTGCTGTAAATTTAGATTAAAAATAGAAAACTATACAGGCCATGAAGGAAGAAACACATGAAATGTAAACACAAATGGATTGATGCTGATGATGGCACAAGAGATAAAATCTGTACTAAATGTCTGAAAAGAGCCAAACAAACGGTTCTCTACTTTGATACTCAACCGATACTGCAACCACTGACACCGAATTTGAGTATGCCAGTTTTACGAGAGACTATTACAATTAATACTGGCCCGTCCCATCTGGGTAAGGTAACCGTCTATAAGGATGATCTTTTGAGCGAGATTAATAAGCAATTGGGATTCAAGCGAAATTATATTACTTGACTTATTATGCGACATAAGGTTACTGACAAAAGGTATATAAAACTACAAAATGCTTGACCCCCCAAAGGTCAAGTGTTTTTGATTTCTGAGTAAAAAAGTCAAGCGCTTGGGAATAAGGAGGGAGATGAGTGTCAGATCAGGAGGTGGCAAGGCTACAGGAGCAGATCAAGACCCTTTTCAAAGACATTGATGAACTGAAATCCGATATCAAGGAAATGAAAAACCAGTTAGCAAACAGGTTGCCGCTGTGGGCAACATTGTTCATCTCGTTCTTAACCGGTGTTATAGGTTGGATGCTCTCAGGAGGCGCTTAAGATGCGGGGATTTTGGAATGACCCAGAAGGATTATCAATTGATGAATTCGCAGCATTGGGGAGTGTAAATAAGACTGTGTAAATGGGATAATCATCCAAGCCTTTGGTAATACTAAAAGCGCTCTTCTTTATGTGGAGGATAGGGCTCCGGTGGAGACCGACCCGAGCGCCACATGAAGGTCTGCTTACACGGATGGGGGCAGCCAGCCGATGGCTGTCCTTTTTCTATTCCGATTAACAACACATCCGGTAAGGAGACTAAAAGCGTAAAACTCCGGGGTCAGGGGCTGGCCCCTGGGGGCGAAGCCCCTATTTAGGCTATATCTGCCCCGGTGAGCCGATCTCCGTAAAAGACCGTGAACTGTCCAATTATTATGCCCCAGTGTTTGACTGGGTTATGCCATTTTTTACTGATTTCCTGTACCGCCAGGTAAATTGACTTTCTCAGGGCATCATCTGTAGGATAGTTGGTCTTAGTCTTAGTGAATTTCCTCAGCATCCGGTGAAAACCTTCGACAGCATTTGTTGTGTAGATTAACCGGCGCATTTCATCCGGGTATTTGAAGAAACCCGATAAATTGGGCCAGTTAGCTTCCCATGTCCTGTAAATCTGGGGATATTTATTGCCCCATTTGTCCTTGAATTCTTCCAGTGCATAAAGAGCCGCCTCCTCGCTCACGGCACCGTAAACTTCTTTTAAATCAGCCATTATGGCTTTTAGTTCTTTATACGACACATACTTTGTGGAGTTACGTATCATGTGGATTATGCACAACTGGTTCTCGGTTTTGGGAAAGACCGCCTCCAAGGCATTCGCAAAGCCGCTAAGGTTGTCGTGGCAGGCTATCAGAATGTCCCTCACACCGCGGTTTTTCAACTCATTGAATACCGTTGCCCAAAATGATGCGCTCTCGGTATCGCTGATCCAGATACCCAAGATGTCCTTTTTGCCGTCCATGTCAATGCCCAGGACGCTGTATACGCACTTGTTGATGACTTTCCCGTCCTTCTTCACCTTGAAGCGTATACCGTCAAAAAACACTACCGGGTAAACTTCGGCCAATGGCCGGGACTGCCATTCAGCTACTTCCGGCATGATTTTGTCTGTTATCCGACTGATAAGGCTCGCGGATGCGTCTATGCCGTATATATCGCGCAAGTGATCCTCAATATCGCGGGTACTCATGCCTTTGGCGTACATGGCTAAAACACGCTTTTCTACTTCGTCAGTACGGGTTTGCCGTTTGCTAATTGCTTTCGGTTCGAACGTGCCATTGCGATCTCTGGGAACGGTAATCTCGGTTTCGCCCCATTCGCTTTTGATGGTCTTTGGAGTGTAATGCCCGTTGCGTGAGTTGCCTGAGTTGTTGCCGGCCACGCTGTTTTTTTCGTACCCGAGATGCTCGTCCATTTCTGCTTCCAGCATCCTTTCGAGAGTGCCGGCAAACAAGTTCTTGAGTTTTGCCGTTACGTCTCCAGGGCTTGTGCATTCCTCGCTAATTAGGGCTATCAACTGCTTTTCTTTGTCGCTCAACAGTGCCATGCTAAAATCTCCCTTACTGTTTATTATTGGGGATTATTACCATATACACAGTTGAGCATACGCCCTCCAGCATTGCTAGTGTTGCCGCTCTTTTTATTTGTGGGCGTCAAGCTAGCCCTGGCCGGTCCCGATATCACGAGCATTCAAGTGGACTTTTTCACCGTACTAACATATCCAATCTTGGCCGTGGTGGCCAGGCAGGCAGTGGAACGGTTCGGATTTCCAGCATTGGGGAGGAATCGTAAGGTAGCTGAGGCACCAAGGACAGAGTACACAACAGAGTACACAGAGGTGAGAGCAGATGACCGGCCAGTATAAAGCAAGCGCCTGTATAGCGAGGGCCTTTGATTGGGTGCTGCAAATAATTTCTATAGTGTTTGTCAACGTGGTGTTTACCCCGTTGTTTTTTATTTTGTTGGGCGTGTTGGTTGTTTTGGGTGTTTTGGAATAAGGGAGGCTATGCGGATGTCGGGATTCAAAATAAGCATTGACCCGGGCCATGGCGGCCAGGATCCAGGGGCTGTGGGCAATGGATTGTTCGAAAAGGATATCAACCTGACCATATCGCTTGAGGTGGCGAGGCTACTCAGATCTGTAGGGCAAACCGTAGTCTTGACCAGGGATACTGATCGGTTTATCGACTTGATACCAGAGAGGGCCCCGGCTGCTGACATAAGTGTGAGCGTTCATGTCAACTCAGGTGGCGGGCAAGGGTTGGAAACCTGGGTATCCCTGTTCAATAAACCTGATGAATCTAAGAGGCTGGGACAAGCTATTCAGTCAGGCATACTGCAACTGGTGCCTTTTAAGGACCGAGGCTTGAAAAGCAAAAAGAACTCTGCGGGGAATAATGACTATCTCTATATGATCCGGAAACCACTTGGGGTGGCCGTGCTGGTGGAGTGTGGCTTTATAGATTCTCCCGTTGATGCTGAGATATTGCGGCAAAAAGAAAATCTAACTAAGATCGCGGCGGGTATCGCAAACGGGATTTTGCGGTACCTGGGAAAGGAGAGCTCGATAGTGGAAGATTGGATGAAGGAGCTGGGAGAGGAGTCGATTGACTACCTGGTGACCCAAGGCCTGATCAAAGATCCCGAATATTGGAAAGGGAAGATTGCCGAAAGCAATATACCCTACTGGTTATTCTGGTTGATACTGAAGCGTATTGACGAAAGGAGGGCACAGTAATTATGGACATAAACACCATTATTGCCTATGTTATTTCAATACTTATTACTGCCGGCATTGGCTTCCTGGTGGAACTGCTCCGGCGTAAAGTCGGACTTGAAGGCTTAAGGCGGATATCATGGCAACTAGACCAAAAAAAGGACCTGGCCATGTTGGCCGTGCAGTTCACCGAGCAGGCCTATAAGGACATGAAAGGCCAGGATAAATATAACTATGCCGCCAAGTGGTTGGCTGCCCGGGCCAAGGAGCATGGTATCCAGATATCAGATGATGAGATCAAAGGGCTTATTGAAGCGACTTTGCGACAGATCAAGGACCAGCTTGGTGACGAGTGGGCTAAAGCTATGCAAGAGGAGGAACCCGCAGCCGAGGAAGCTGGATAGCTATTGCCTCTTAAACAGGCCGGGAGCCGCCCCGGCTATTAGGACGGCTCCCTGAACGGACTATTGAAATGGGGCTCTAGGCTATGAGCTGATATATTTTATGCGTGATTCAGCCGGGGTGTGATGCCCCGGCTTTTTTGCTTTTTCTGGAGGATAAAAATCTAAAAACTCTTTTAGAAAACACATGTTCTGTATGTACTTGTTTCTGCAGATGTATTATGTTAAGTTATAAGCAGGCTAGGTAGGAGTAATTAACCTACCGAAAGCACTCCTGGAGGTGCGGCCTGCTTTTATCGTCTCCAGGAACAATACTTTCCAGGAGGTATTATATATGACCACTTCACCACAGGCTGGGGAGCAGTTGCTTCGCCAGCTCACATCAGCCGTTTCTGACCTGTGTTTTGACGTCGAGCTTCCGAAACTCCATTCAACCATCGCTGGCATACTGTCACTGTACGATATCAAGCCTGCCAGGCTCCCAGGGGCCCACCCAGACATCCGAGATAAGGTTGATCAGTTTCTATCAGCGAAACGCTTAGAAGGGCTGTCAGAGCTCACACTTGATGGCTATGCCCTTGACCTGAGGATATTTGCTGAGCATATGCAGAAGCCGGTGGAGGAAATCACGACCGGGGATATCCGAGTTTACCTAGCCAGGTTTGAGCATCTGAAAATGTCCTCTATCAGTAAGAAGCTATCAGTGTTAAAAAGTTTCTTCGGCTGGCTAGCTGACGAGGAAATCATTGTAAAAGACCCGGCCCGGCGCATCAAGCCCCCGAAGAAAGAGCAGCGGCTGCCTAAAGCCTTGACTATCGAGGAGTTGGAGATGATCCGGGAGGCTTGCCGTACATACCGGGAAAGAGCATTGATTGAGGTATTTTACGCTACCGGGGGACGGTTGTCCGAAATCCAGGCATTGAATAAAGCCGATATTAATTATCAGGCAATGTCCGCCAGAGTAATCGGCAAGGGCAATAAAGAGCGGGAGGTTTATTTAAGCTACAAAGCATTGTATCACTTGAAAAAATATATTATGACCCGTCTCGATGATGATCCGGCTCTTTTTATCACCGAGCGGCGCCCCTATAGACGGGTGTCAAACCGGGCGATCCAGAGGGAGATCAAGCAAATAGCCGAACGATCAGGAATAGAGAAAAACGTCCACCCGCATACCATGCGGCATACGTTTGCCACGCTGACGCTCAATAACGGGGCTGACCTTTCAAGCGTTCAGGCCCTTCTGGGCCACAGTGATCCAGCCACAACGCAGGTGTACGCACAGGTAAGCGAGGCAAAGAAAAGAGAGGCCTACCGAAAACATCTAGTCCAATAGTTGCCAATCGACAACCAATCGATTACAATAATGGCGAGAAGTTATGTTGCCGTGGCACACGCCACGGATTTAAAATCCTCCGAATTACGGAGGGACATTGCTCAGGTACATACCTGACTCAGATCCGCGCCAGCGGGAAAGCACACCGGGTTAAAACACTTCCCCGGTGTTTGTATTTCACATCTATAATCCCGGGTCCCCGGGGAATAAAATCCACAATCTTTCTTTTATAATGCAAAATATGGTAACTGTAATGTTGTGACGTTGTTGTTGTGATGCAAACCGTTGGAGCAGGTGTAGGGGTGAGGGCCAAACCCCGGTATATTGCTAATCTGGCTCGGTGTCTGAACAAGAAATTTGCCAGGATATAAACGGCATTAACAGGCTAAGTATGCCTATCTTTAGGAGGAAGATATGTCAAAAAGACCAAGTCTATTTCATCAATTATTGATGGTGCTTAGACAACAGCAATGTTTCGGGGAAAGCAAACATCGAGCAAAGCGTATAGCAATAGCTCAGGCTCATGCAAAAGGTAAAAGTGGCTTTGGAGTTGCACCTGAGGGGGTATTTTCAGTGCAGACATTTGCCGGATACAGGCAAACCTGCAAAGAATTCGCACGCTGGTGTAAAGATAATGGGAACCCAAGAACGATGGATGAAGCTCGATTATATGTTGCTAAATATCTTGAGCACCGAATTGGGCGCGGGTTAAGTCCATGGACAATCCAAAAGGATCGGGCCGCGCTCCGCAAGGTATATCGTGATCCAGATCTAGCTGGTGAGGTAGACCTTCCGAAGAGAAGACTCAAAGATATCAAGCGCAGTCGACGGCCGGTGGCCACGGATAAAAATTTCAATAAAGAATTACATAAAGATATAATTGACTTTGAAACCGCCGCCGGACTGCGCAGGCATGAATTAGCGGTATTGACTCCAGATGATATATTCTGGAGGGGGAGCATCCTGGTGGCTCGAGTACAGCAAGGTAAAGGGGGCAAGTATAGAGAGGCTACAATTGTTAAGGGAATGGAGGATAGGGTCTTGGAAATCATTCAGGGAAAAGACCCCAAAAAGCCAATATTTGATAAAATACCAAAGGCCATGGATGTGCATAGTTACCGAGCTCTTTATGCCAATATCAGGCTGTGTCAAGACGAGGAAAAGCAAGTCACCCAAGACCTGGGGCACAACAGAACGGAAGTATTGAGAGGACATTATATGAGATGCTTCCGTTGATATCACACAACCTTGTATGTCTGAAGGAGTGTCGGGCCTCCGACACCAGCCTTATCAGGACTTTCAAGCTGGAGTTTAAGTATTATATCAATATTTTTGCCAAGAACAGTGACTTCCTTTATATAGGGGGTCACTATTTCTTTTCTGTTAATTTTGATGCGGAGCTTAAGTATTCAAAGGATTTTGTACCCAACTATTAAGCTCGGTGGACAACAAATCCAATACCCCCAGTATACGCCCGCAACAAATCAGAGGAGTGTGAATAGAACCAACGATATCTTTCTAGCTAATTCGGTTTAGAAAGGCCAAAAAGCTACAGAAAAAGCTCAGGAGCTGTACTCACTCTAAAACACATGATGAGGCCAACAACTCTACAGATAATGGTATCGGATAGATATATCAATTTGCTAATTACACTAGCTGATATCGAAATGGGTGGAGGTAACCAGGAGGAATATTGCCAATAAATAGAGAAATATATCGGTTTAAGCCTGAATGCATTTTTCAACCTGACTGACAAAGAATCTGATATCTATGCAAAAAATAGGTCAGACCAGCAATACAGATATCATTTGATCACAATGAGGTTGGTGACTGATCATTGCCAACAATGAGCAAAACGGGAGGGATTAATATGTTGTCCATACTGGAAACCTGCCAGCCACGACGGGAGATTCTGGCAGGAACCTTTAATCCAGAAGTTTTTACCGTATCACTGAGCCCGATTATTAAGTATTATGCACAGGGTGGTAGCGGGGTTGACAATGTCTATACCAATGCCAGCCTTTTTTTTAAAGATGCTACTTATCCTACCCAGGGGTTAAAGCAGGCATTAAGCGAAGTCTTTGCTCGTCTGGGTGGTGATATGACTGTCCCGGCCGTACATCGCCTGGAGACCGCTTTTGGCGGAGGTAAAACCCACACTCTGATTGCTTGTACCCATATAGCCTGTCGGGGCACTAATCTGGCTGCAGATGTGGCCGGGATTATAGATAAATCGCTACTTCCAAGCCCAGGGTCAGTAAATGTAGCAGGCATAGCCGGGGATGAAATACCCGTACATAAACCACAGGGGGATCGTCTCATACCCTATACCCTGTGGGGGGAGATCGCCTACCAGATCGGTGGGGAGACCCTGTACAAAGAAGTTGAGGCGGAAGCTGCCTCTCATGCTGCCCCGGGGCTTCCCTACCTCGAAAGGGTTTTTAGCGGCAGACGGGTACTCATTATGCTGGATGAGTTAGCTCAATATGCCGCCCGCCTGGAAGCAGCCCATCCGGAAGGAGCACAACAATTAGCCGCCTTTCTAATGTCCTTAATCGGATATGCTCGTTATAATCCAGGTATTGCAATTGTACTCACTTTGGCCAGTGCAGCGGACGCCTTTGCCCGGCAAACCGCCCAGCTGGCTCTATTGATTAGTCAGGTCAAGGGCGAAGAGGTCAGCGAGGATGCCGCATTGGGTTTAGGGGAGCAGGCGCTTAAAGGGATAAGTAGTGTAGTGGCCCGCGATGCCGTACAGGTGACTCCGGTTCAGGCGGCTGAAATATCCTCGGTCTTTGCCAAACGGCTCTTTATATCGGTTGACCGTGAGGCAGCGCACAGTACGGCTGATGAATACCTGCAGCTCTACAAACGCAACCAGCACAGTCTGCCCGAGGAAGCCAGCAGTGATAATATGAATAAACGCATACTGGCCAATTATCCATTTCATCCTACCCTGGTTGATTTCCTTACCCACAAACTGACCAGTGCCGAGAACTTCCAAGGGACCCGGGGCGTCTTGCGGGTTCTGGCCCTGGTAGTGCGCAACCTGTGGTTGGAACAGGCTGCGGTGCCGATGATTCACGTCTGTCACCTGGATATGCGTTCGGATCGGGTGGTGAACGAACTGCTGGGCCGCACGGGCAGCTCCAATCTAATGTTTATTTTGAATGCCGATGTGGGTAGCATTGATACGCAAGACCTGGAGGGCGGACGCAGCAACGCCCAGCAGGCTGATGTCAGGAATCCCCATCCAGCCGGGTATTCCCTCTATGAATATACCTGGAAGACGGTTTTTTTGCATAGTCTGGTAGGCAGGAACGAGGGGTTGAATTCCAACCTCTTTGGCATTAGTGAAGCGGAAGCCATGTTGGCGGTATCTTTTCCCGGCCTGACCCCTCCCCAGGTAAAGGCGGCCCTGGACGAAATCCGGGAAAGCGCCTACTACCTGCGTTCCGAACAGGGCCGCTATTTTGCTGGTGAAGAGCCGACCATCAATAACATCCTGGCGCGTATACGCCGCAATATCGGGGTTGACCAGGTGAAGGAACTGTTGGCTGATAGCGCGCGTAAACAGATAACGGCCAGAGCAGGTTTCTTTCATATAGAAACCGATATTTCCCTGCCAGAGCATCTGCCTGACGGCAAGGGGAAGCCAATGCTGGGGGTCGTATCCCTGAGTGCCTCATCAGTTGATGTGGAAGCCATGGTTACCACTCGGGGAGAAAACCGCCCCCGTGAACAGCAAAACCTGATCTTTATTCTAGTACCGGATACGGTACTAGTGCAGGGTTTGGGCGAAGAAACCGGATTGTTCACTACTCAGCAGACCCGGGCAATGGAAGCCCGGCAATACCTGGAGAACCTGGCCCGTCAGGTCATGGCCATGCGGTTGTTGGCACAAAAACCGCAGAATTGGGGCATTCATCCCCGCCGTTTGGAGGAATCCGATTACAGGAAACGGCAAAGCGAACGGGAGCAGGCCCTGGCCACCGCCGTAGCCAGCACCTATACCGGACTGTATTATCCCTCCACTACGGGCAGTATAGTCCGCAAGGAAATCAAATCAGCGGGCGGCGAAGGCGGGGTGCCCTTTATTGAAGTGATAAGAGAGAGCCTGCTGGATGACGGAGAATTACTTACTTCCAATCATATAACCCGGGCCGATTTGCTTAATATCACTGTGCTGTTCTTTGAGCAAGGAGATACGATAAGCCTGGAAAAGCTGCGGCAGAACTTCAACTGTATACGGCGCTGGCCGGTTTTGGAAGACAGCGGAGTATTGGAACAGATCGTCCGGGCAGGAGTGAGTAAAGGCAACTGGTGCCTCTATCGCTATAGAGATGAAAACAATGAAAGCCCTGAGGAATTCTATTATCAGGAAAAGAATATTCCCCTTGGCATCAACCTGTCTGATGCCGGCTATGGGCTGGTAACTGTTGCTGGAGCCAGGCAGCGGGATTGGATGCCTCATCCCCAGGCCGATCTCAACCAGCTACGCCAGCAGATCTACCAGCAGGTCTCCCAGCTTGGGAAGGTAAAGGTAGAGGATATATTAGGTTCGTTGGATGGTTCCGCTGGCGAAGCCACGGCAGCCACATTGAATGATGCGGTTAGAACCCTGGTCAAGTCCGGCCAGCTGGTTGCCTATCACGGTTCCCCTGAGCAAGAGGAAAAACCGGATTTGATCAGTGGCACGGCTGCGGTGATGTACACCCCACAGGCAGGAGATGTAATTATCACCGTGCAGGAGGCTAAGGCGCGAGGTTGGTTACAGGAAAGCTCGAAAAACGGCTTCAGACTATCCGGCAGCGAGGGGGTTAAACGCTTACAACCGTTACTAAGGCGACTGGGCAGCATCTATAACCGGGGGGCCACCACCAGGATGGATAGCCTGGATATCAGCAACCTTAAATTACCCGGAGGAGGAGAAATGCGCCTGGAACTGCTTAACGCCGGGCCTGATGATATCAAGGCTCTGGGCGAATTGTTTGAAATAATCGAGCAGGTGGTAAAATGGGATGCGGATTCCGATGTCTATTTGGAGGTCAAAGATCCGGATGAATCCTGCCTATTCATGCAGGAATTAAAAAGTAATGAGTAAGGAATGATGGCAATGGCAAGCGACAAGGTTTATAGCAGCAATCAATTACAGCAACATTATCAGCAGGCATTGGCTCCCCGGGTGGGAATCGCTCCCTGGGTACTGCGGATTACCGATTTAAAGAACAAACCATCTCCGGTGCTGGTGGTAAAGGAAAGGTGCAGCCTGGATATGAGTCTGGAAAACAGCCCGACCCGGTCAGGTCGCGTGTTGCGGGACCGGGGGTTGCTCTATGGTCAATCATTGCGGCGCTGTCTCAGGACGGTGCAGGCCATCGCCGGGGAAGTCGTCGATGAAGCTGGCATTCCGATGGGAATTCAACGCTATATCCATTGCGGACAAATGGAGTTTCGCGGCAATCTGCCCCTTGATTCCGCCGCTGGCTGCAAACTGGCCTTGATATTCAAACTGCAGGAGCGCATAAATGACCAGAATAGAGTAGAACTTATAGCCTGGCGGGTAGAAAGGTTTACCTCGGAGGAAGCCGCCTACTGGCTGACCCGGGCCACCCAGTATGGAGCAGCAGGTAATCGCTGGGCTCAGTCCGGCATGCGGATCATCTTGGGAGGCCAGCCCGGCGACCCGGCTATACCAGAAATGCTCGCCAATTTGCGGAAATGAGAGGGGAGTTTCTATAAAGTCGTCGGTTATCAGGTGTCAGTCGTCATGTGGGGGAGATGAGAAGGGAGTTGTCGATGATCGCTATAAATGACGGAATAAATGAAGATAAACGGCTGATCGAGGCCGGCTTCCCCTGTCATCAGGTGGGAGCGGAAACCCAGCGGGAACGAGGTGCCAGTTCAGCCTTGCCCCCGCTTTACTATCTGCATGTCTGGTGGGCCAGGCGGCCACTCACCCCCAGCCGGGCGGCGATTCTCGCTTCATTGCTTCCGGCTGATACCGATCCCGATTGCTTCCTGCGTCAGTTGGGCATTGAGAAGGCGGTAGCATTGGTCGGGGATGTGGAGTGGGTGCTGTATTATGACCAATTAAAGAAAGCTAAAGAAAACACTGATAGTCAACTTGAGATAAGCATAGATGATAAGATATTAAATGCCTTGGCCAGGGAACAAGCCCGTAGAAGCAATAATCGGGCCATTATTGATAGTCTTATACAAAAGAAATTGATATCAAGTCAGGATATAGTTATGAAACGCTGGCTAGCGGAGAATAAACCCATTAATCTTGAAAACATTAGTATAGGTAATATATTACCAATTAGGATTGTAGCTGCAGATCCATATTGGGCCAAGCAAAGAATTGAATGGGAGAATAATCTAGGGATACGTACAGCGGAAGATAAATATGGATATGCACGGGCGTATAGAAATGTCTCCAACAGATTAGCCTTTGGTGGGGAAAACCAGTTTACAATTCTTGATCCTACCGCTGGCGGGGGGTCTATACCCTTTGAGGCTTTACGCCTGGGGCACAGGGTAATTGCCAACGATCTTAACCCAGTAGCTACTGTTATACAAATTGCAACTCTGGATTACCCAGCTCGTTATGGTATGGATTTATTGAAGGATATTGAAACCTGGGGGACCAGGCTACGTAATAAGATGTTATCGGAAATGAAGGATTTATTTCCCGTATCTGAGTTAACAGCTAATGAACGCAGGGAGTTAGACAAGCATCTGAAACATTGTAGAAATGAAAATGTAGCAGGTTTTTATCAAGAACAACTAGATGGAT